>LGRT01000018.1 GCA_001642945.1 Rhodobacteraceae bacterium SB2
AACAGCGCAAGCACGCCGCTCAGAAATATCCAGCTTTTGACGCGTATGAAGAACGGCCTGACGAAGCTGAGCCTGCGTCAGGCCCGCGGCTTTAGATGATCAAGGCTCTCCTTCAGGATCACCTTGTCTAACTGCAAGTCAGCGACGATCTTCTTCAAGCGCTCGTTTTCTTTCTTGAGCAATTTCATCTCAGAAACCTGTGAACGAGAAAGACCTCCAAACTTCTTGCGCCAGTAATAATAACTCTTATCTGAAATCCCAGCTTTGCGACACGCACTCACAACGTCCAAACCATCGTGCAAATGAACATCAATCTCGCGCAATAACTTCAACACATCTTCATCAGAATAACGCTTTCGAGCCATGTTTCCTTACTCCCTTTGCCAAAATATACTGGCACAGTTCTAGGGGGCTAAGACACAGGATCGTGAAGCTTTTTGAATTCTTCTTCATTCCAATTTAGCATGACGGCTTGGATTTTTTCGCTGAAGCTCATTTGCAACTCTCCTTTTTAGCTTGTTTAAATCGTAACCAAAGGCTCCCAAATTGAAAGAATTACTTAACCGCCTGATAGGCTCAGTGACTGGTATCATTACTAAAGTGATGCCGAATGGCGATAATGCTTCTTACCTAGCGCATGAAATATCCACGACGGTCCAGCATGCGCTTGAGAGTCGGCTTTCTACAGGACATTGGGCAGAATGATATAGCCGTTATTTCACCACACTAAGCCCATTTGTGATTGGTATCTGTAATATTACTGCCCTTTGAGGCTTTTAACTGCAGCCGCCGTAAAATCTGTTGGTTGTATTTTTTTAAGCGCAAGAAGCGCGAACTCTTAAACTTATAAATCATGGTCGAACCTTTTGGTGATCCTAAGCTTGTGACAAGATTCTAAGATTTCTCAAAGATAAAATTTACATTCTACCGATATAAAATCACTGGCGTTGAGGGTTTGATCCCATACGCATTAAACAGCCAAACCCAGAGCGATGAACAGCTTGCCTAGCTTGCCGCATCAATTTTTGAGTTTGTCTGATCAAGGTTTAAGAGAAGTTGTCTCTGAATGAAATTCATTTGATTTTTGCTGCATAAGTCGCGATGTTTGCATCAGAGGTGGATTATGAATTGGGCAGAGCAGCACATTCAAAAAATTGAAACCCCCAAAACAAAAACAAAAGAATATATTGAGTGGGGTTTAAAGTTACTGTTAACGGCGACAGGTATAACTGTGGCTTTTTTTGCTTTGATGTTTCTGGGTTTTGAAAGCGTAGAAACAAAAGAACAGCAGGAGATCCAAATGTGGTGCAACGAATACATGCCTAAATTATCGATCAGGGCATGTATGGATGAAGCTGGGCTTTAGGCTGAAATAATGAAGCTCAAACGCTTTCACGACACCAAAGCTCCACTTGCGAATGGCCACAAGCGAGACAGCTTGCTCATGATGCCAGATCACAAGTTTGAAAGTAATCACGGGTTTACTCAATGGGCCGTTCCAACGGCAGAAAAAAGCAATCATAATTTCAATGCGCCCGTTCTAGACTTAGGTTCTGCGATTTGGCTTGCTGAGCGAAAAGATGTTTCTAAATTTTTTGAAAACATGTCGGTGCGGTTTCTAGAGTTTCTAAAGCGGAACGATCACTGGAAATCTCTCTATGAACACAACCATCTCAGGGTCAGCCGCGCAATTGATAGCTTACGGCCTTTGCATAGTTGGGAGCTTGCAGACTGGTTTTATGCAAAGGTTAAAGCGTTCGCAGACTCTTCTTACGAGTTAATGTCGGATGCAAGGCCCCACTGGGACTGTAAAGCTTCAGTTGAGCATGACCGTATCGCGGGCGCCTTCGTTGGTCTCTCCATGGGAGATGCGCTGTGCTTTAAAATCAAATACAAAATGGGTAAACGTTGATGTCATATGACATTTTGAGGAGAAGCTAGAGTGAAAATGTTGATAAAAATTTTAGCGTTACTTTTGATGATTGGCACACAAGCTTGGTCGAATGAGGTCTCAACTCTTCAGAAACAATTGAGGATATTGGGCTATGATCCGGGTGCAATCGATGGTCTATGGGGAGGCCTAACTCAAAATGCCCTGCAAAAATTTTTACTCCAACAAGGGCAGAGCTTCGATGGTGTACTTGATCGCAATGAATTTCAGTTATTAGAAACAGAACTACAAAAAACAAGGAATAGAAATAAGGGCTTCAGGAAATTGGAATTATAGAGCCACTAGTATTTCCTTCGGTGGGTATGATCGAGCAGACCAACCAGTTTATGATGCGATCAAAACTATCAAAAACATCCCTGACTTTGGATTCAATGTTCTGACGATAGACTTTAGATGTACTGGTAAAATTGATACCTCTGCTCCCAAACACTATCCATTATCTCGTCATACTGGATGTTCAATAGCAAATAAAAAAATCACATCCGAAGAAGGTTTTGTATCCAATCGACGCGACGCTACAGATCTTGCCATTGATGAAGCGAAAGCTGAAAATTTAAAAATTAATTTGAAACCAATGTTTTTAGAGTTGGGTCGAAGGTTTGGACAAAAAGACGTATCCGGGTATGGCAAAGTTCCGTTGAATATTTTTTTTGATGGTGATGATAAAGCATGGTCTGGTTATTCAAACGTTATTCTACGCTTAGCCACCTATGCTGAGGAGAATAGTGTTGAGTACCTAACAATCGGAACTGAACTGAACAATCTTAACCACGCTATTGAAGCCGACAAGCGATGGGTAAAATTGATATACCAGATTAGACAAAGATATACGGGGAAGTTGATTTATACACATAATTTTAAAGGGGATTCGGATTTAAAAAAATCGGAAAAGACAATGTCATGGCTCTGGTTGATATTGTGGGTTTAAACTTTTTTCCGACCCAAATTTTGGCAAATAAAAAAGAGTATAGCGCACGGGACGTAGCACAAGCATTAAACCTTGCAAGACTCAAAAATGGTCGCAACATGATGGCGGAGGCCGGGTCACTGGCTGATCGTTTCAAGAAACCAATTATTCTATCGGAAGCACATTTTCCTACTTGGGTTGGTTCAGCGAATTGGATGTTTAGAGGAAGTTGTGATTACAAAAACAAGGGACGAAGAGGTTGGATCTTCACAAAAGGCCCATACCAGCCGAAAACTCCATCTGACGAATACGGCAGAATATTGGCTAGTGGTTTTCACTCTGCATTTGAAGATAAAGCTTGGGTATCTGGAGCCGATTATCTTTTTTGGACGGTTGCTAATCAGTATAGTCCAAGTACAGACACAAAAGACTACGGTCCCTGTGCGAGCTTCTTATGGAATAGCGATGACGGAATTAAACAAATAATTAAAGATTTTCATACCAAATAGCTTTGTAAGCTGCTTATGTGATATTCCAATCTTTTGAACTAATTTTCTTTGTAGATTTGCGCCTTCAAAGTTAGAGTTTGAGGTAACGATCAAAGTCTAAGGGGTTGACTAATGTATAAATTTATCAGCTGCATAATCGTTTTCGCTATCTTTGCAGCAACAACCGCGCAGGCTACTTTACTAAAAACTACAGATCCTTCCGCTGTTTGTAACGATGGTCGACAGGCTGCATTTATGGTCTCAAAATCTGAGTCAAGAAATTGGTTCATATATTTTGAGGGTGGAGGTGCAGCTACGACACCTGATGCCTACAAAAAACGTCAAAGCAGGTGGAAAAAGCCGATTACAGATGGAAACTACGGCCTTCATTATCCAATTGTGAAGGATTTCAAGAAAAAAGGCTTTAATGTTGTTGTTATTCCTTACTGCACAAGTGATCTACATCAAGGCGCACACACGAATATCGTGGATGGCAGAAAAGTCTATTTCCATGGTCGCAAAATTGTTGAAGATGTCTTCAATCAAATGGATGCCGATTTCAGATCGGCGAATGATCTCGTATTTGCTGGCTACTCAGCAGGCGCAATCGGGTTGGGCTTCAACTCTGACTTAATTAAAAAATACAAAAATCCAAAGGTAATCGTAGATAGTTTTTGGTTAGATTCAGAATCTCGCCGTGTCCGCCAAGGTTGGACGAAGGGTCCATGGGTGGAAATAAATAAGTTTGTCTACGGAAATATGCCTAAGCATTGCAAAGGGCATTGGTCTGCATGCTTTCCACAAAGATCTAAATTCATATCAATGAAAATAAAACATGTTTTCCCAATTTGGAACATTGGTGATCCATACATCAAAGGAGATATGAATAAGGTACGGAAGAGTATTAGAAATGATATTAAGTTTTATGATGCTGGGTTTTCGGTTGATGCTGAAAAGTTTAAAGTAGATGGGTCTCAGACATGGGGTCATGTTATCACCGCTAACAAACATTACACAAAAAAAATTGATGGGGTTTCTGTCAAAATGTTAATTGAAAACTGGCTTAGTGACGCGGGACAAACAGCTTTAGTAAAACACTAAGACTGAAATACACGGGCCTTGTCTGAATGCCTGAGTGATCCTAGCCACAAATAGGGCGCCGTGAAGACGAGCTTTATGTCAGAACCGATTTCAAACAAGGTTGGGTTGGGCTTAAAAGATGCGTCGAGACTTGGCGTTGATTAGGCCTTTGTTTTTAAAAACGTGATTTCGTTGCAAACTTTTCAACGCATTTTTCACGTGCGCATGATGCGCATAACTCTTCAATTAAACTTATTTTCTTTCACAATATTGCGCACGGACCACCACACCAAGCGTTAGACTCTGAATAAACTTTATATGTCAACGGCGGCGTAAAACTCTGCCAGCTTGGCGGAGCAAACGCATTCTCTCACGATACGCTCGATACAGCGTAATTTGGGTATAGTATATCCAAAGACGGGCTGCAGTCGGGTTTGCGTTCAACCTTGCTCCGTCAGTGCAATTTGCGCTCATCTTGCACCGTCTAGCAGCTTACACTGGCTATAAATCGGATCCGACAAGCATGTGCACAACAAGCCTGCAACGCGTTTTCATAAAGTTCGAACATAATTTTTAATGGTCGGGACGGCAAGATTCGAACTTGCGACCTACGGTACCCAAAACCGTCGCGCTACCAGGCTGCGCTACGCCCCGACTGGCGTGCCTTCTAACGAGTTCTCAGAAGATTGGAAAGAGGAAAGATCGCTTCAAACGTGCAATTTGGCCAGAAACTGTTAGAAACCGTCACAACGTGGATCGGCGTCGGGTCCAATGCTCGGATGCGCGCTGCGATCCCCCTTTGATATGCCATATTTTGCCGCGCTTCCGGCTGCTACTTCCAAAACATATTGAATATCCGATCCCCCATCAATCAACTCTGTCGAGAACGGGGTTGCACTATGCTTGACGCGCTGAACGATGCCGCCTTCATCAATGAACAGCATATCCAAGCCAAGCGGCGTATTTTTCATCCAAAACGAAACCGATTGCGGATTTGGGTAAATAAACAGCATCCCTGATTGGTCTGGCAGATCTGTCACGAACATCAAACCCCGGTTGCGTTGTTCCGGAGTTCTTGCCAGCGCCACCTTAAAGGCCGCGTCGCCCCAACTGCCGCTGATTATAAAATCTGTCTTAGGGCAGTTGGCTTGCGCGAAATTTGCAAAAGGCAGCATTGCAAAGGCGCATAGCCATCTTGCCTTATTCAGAGCTGCCCATTTCCCAAGAACACACATCTGCCGCCATTTTACCCCGCTTACCCTCCATAACGCGCAAAGCGATCGCTTCGCCCGCTTGTAAATTGGACAGGCCTGATTTGCGCAACACTTCGATATGAACAAAAATATCTTCATCATTTCCGAAAATATTTGCAAAGCCGAATCCCTTGCCACCATCAAACCACTTGACCCGTGCGGCTTGCAGCGGCAACGATCTGATATCTTCAATATCGACGTCTTCAAAATCTTCCAGCGTTGATAAGGCATCTAAAACCGGATCCACCGAGAGTATTTCAACCGCCTGGACGCCCCGCTCCGTGTAATGCGCCATAAACTCAATATGGGTGTTTTCTGCGATAGAGCTTTGTCCAAATTTGCGCAGCACATTGGCGTGAATCAAAATATCTTCTTCGGTTTCATCGGATATGATAAAACCAAACCCTTTAACGCGATCAAACCACTTTATGTGGCCCGACTGTTTTTCAATATTCTCGTTGTCGTCGCTCACACGCATACCCACCCGTAAAATCTACCGCGCCGCGATAAAGGAACCGTTTTTTGATAAAAAAGCAAACAATAAAAAAACCAGCGCGCAAGCGAAAGACCCGAAAAACGATCGGGCCAGCGCTTCACGGGTTCAATCTTTGTACCGACCAAGGCGCAGTCACCTCTTTTCGTCTCCAGACTGCGCGATCATGCAATCGAAACGCGCCATCTGACCAAAACTCGATCTCAAGCGGCGTGATTCTAAATCCACCCCAAAACGGTGGCCGCGCTGGGTTTTCACCCTTTTCATCGCGGATCTCATTTACCCGTTGAATCAGCGCCTCTCGAGAGGCGAGCGGGCGCGACTGCTGCGAAGCCCAAGCCCCGATGCGGCTGTCTAAGGCCCGACTGTTATAATAGGCATCCGCGATCGGCCCCTCTTCTTTTTCAACCAGGCCCCGCACTCTAATTTGCCGCGCCAGGCTTTTCCAATGCAACACAAAGGCCGCCTTGCCACTGGCCAACAGCTCGGTGCCTTTGGCGCTTTCATAATTGGTGTAAAAAACAAAACTATTCGCTTGGATGTCTTTCAACAAAACGGTTCTTACATTCGGCATGCCGAAACGGTCTACGCTTGCCAATGCCATTGCGTTTGGATCGTTAATTTCCGCTGCTTCGGCTTCTTTTAGCCAGGATTTTGCCAGCTCAAACGGGTCGGCCTGTGTAAACCCTTCATCCAAATCTAACATTTCAGCTGCTCCTTTTTTCGATCCCTGTTTAATCTTGACGGCCCCTTAGGGGCTCTGGGCTTGATGACCGCTGTGCAATCGCCTAAACCAACGCAACATAGATAGATCGGAGGAGCAAGATGTCACATAATCTTATGCAGGGCAAACGCGGCTTAATCATGGGGCTGGCAAATGACAAATCGATCGCTTGGGGTATTGCAAAAGCCTGCGCTGAAGCCGGCGCGGAAATGTGTTTTTCGTATCAAGGAGACGCGCTAAAAAAGCGGGTAGAGCCTTTGGCAGCGCAAGTTGGCAGCGATTTCGTGGCAGAATGTGATGTTGCGGATGCAAGTTCCGTCGATGCCTTATTTGAGGCGATTAAACAGCGCTGGGGCAAGCTTGATTTTATTGTGCATGCGATCGGGTTTTCCGACAAAAGCGAGCTGCGCGGCCGCTATGTCGACACAAGCCTAGACAATTTCAGAATGACCATGGATATCTCTGTCTATTCCTTCACCGCAGTGGCGCAGCGGGCCGAAAAGCTGATGACGGATGGCGGTTCAATGCTCACGCTCACCTATTACGGCGCTGAGCAAGTGATGCCGCATTATAACGTTATGGGGGTGGCCAAAGCGGCCCTTGAGGCCTCTGTAATGTATTTGGCCGAAGATCTGGGTAAAGATAATATTCGCGTCAACGCCATCTCAGCCGGCCCCATTAAAACGCTTGCAGCCTCGGGTATCGGTGATTTTAGATATATTATGAAATGGAATGAGTTAAACTCACCTCTGCGCAGAAACGTAACCACAGAAGATGTCGGCAAATCAGCGCTATATTTGCTGTCAGATTTAGGGTCAGGGGTTACCGGAGAAACGCTACACGTAGATGCCGGCTACCATGTCGTGGGAATGAAAGCTGTAGATGCGCCGGATATAGATGCCGTAACGGGAAGGAAATAACCATGTCTGAACGTCTCCCCCATGAAAAAGGTTTCCATGTCAGCTGGGACCAGTTGCATCGCGACTCGCGGGCATTGGCCTGGCGGCTTGATGATCCAAAACTAACCGAAAACGGCTGGCGCGCGGTTGTTGCGATTACCCGTGGTGGCATGGCACCTGCAATGATCGTTGCGCGTGAATTGGACATTCGCGTTGTTGATACAATCAGCGTTAAATCTTATAATCACCAAAGCCAAAGCGAACCAAGGGTAATCAAAGCTCCGGATATGGACCATGTCGGGGATGGCACCGGCGTGTTGGTGATCGATGATCTCGTGGATACCGGCAAAACTCTCGAAGTCGTGCGTCAGCATATGCCCAAAGCGCATGTGGCAACCGTTTATGCAAAGCCGCTGGGGCGGTCTCAGGTAGACACGTTTATAACGGAAGTCAGCCAAGACACTTGGATCTTTTTTCCATGGGATATGGCCCTGCAATATGTTGAGCCGTTTCGCGGAACGGATTAGCCGCGAATGGTGGCACCTACCCCACCATCAAAGCCGGTTTTGGCCGGTGCAACCGCGCGCACGGCACCCGCTCCGATTAAAGCCGCAAAAGCCTGGCTGGAAAGCCATGATCCGGAGCGCGGCAGACCGGTATTAGACGTCTCGCAAGCCGCGCCAAGCGACCCACCCCCTCAAAATATGCGCGATGCGATTGCAGATTTTGTGCGCCATGATCCTGAGGCGCATCTTTATGGCGCAATTTTGGGGGATGCTGGGTTACGCGCAGATTTTGCCGCGCATTGGTCAAATGCCTATGATGCGCAGGTAAGCGCCAGCCAAGTTGCCATTACCTCGGGGTGCAACCAAGCGTTTTGCGCGGTGATCACGGCGCTTTGCTCGGCTGGGGATAATGTGCTTTTGCCCGTGCCTTGGTATTTCAACCATAAAATGTGGCTCGATGTGATGGGGGTAGAGGCAACGCCTTTGCCGACGGGGGCCAATTTGCTGCCCGATGCATCTCTGGCCCACCAATTGATCACAAAAAAAACCAAAGCCATTTGTCTGGTCAGCCCGAATAATCCCTCTGGCGTGGAATATCCTGACGCTGTGTTGAATGCATTTTATCAGCTCGCAAAAGACCATGACCTAAAGCTTATTATCGATGAAACCTATAAAGATTTTCATAGCAATCCAAAGCGTCCGCACAGCCTTTTGGATGCGCCCGATTGGAAGCAGCATTTGGTGCAGCTCTATTCGTTTTCAAAAGCCTATCGCATGACAGGCCACCGCGTTGGCGCCATCATTGCCCATAAAGCCTTACTCGCCGAGGTTGAAAAATACCTCGACACCACCACAATCTGTGCCTCGCGGGTCGGGCAATTTGCGGCGCGCTGGGGGGTTAACCATCTTCAACCCTGGTTGGCCGGCCAGCGGAAAGAAATTTTACAGCGCCAAAGCTTTCTAAAGCGAAATTTTGAAGCGCTTGAAAGGCAAGGCTGGGAGCTGCTGGGCTGCGGCGCATATTTTGCATATGTCAAGCATCCCTTTGCCAACTCGGGCGTTGATTTGGCACAAAAATTGGTGGCAGAGGCGGGCATCTTATGCCTGCCTGGCGATATGTTTGCACCCCCAGGCACTCCCAATGCCGCGAAGCATTTACGGCTGGCATTAGCAAATATCGATCAAACCAATTTGAAAGAGATGATCATACGGCTTTCAAATCTCACCTTCCAGCTTGCCCCCGGCAGCTCAGAGGCGTAGACAGGCGGGAAAATATCAAGTCTACGAGGGATCCATGGCGTCACAATCAAAATCCATTTCCAAATATTTAGTTTGGATTCTGTTGGGTCTGCTCATCATTGGCCTGGGGGGATTTGGCGCGTCGGGGCTTTCTGGCACCATGCGCAGCGTCGGCTCTGTTGGTGATCGCGACATTTCGATCGATGAATATGCGCGGGCCTTGCGCCAAGAGTTGGCGCAAACAGGCCAACAATTCGGTCAAACCCTTACCTTCGAACAGGCCCAATTATTTGGGCTTCCGCAACAAACGCTGAGCCGCTTGGTGCTTCAAAAAGCGATTGAAGTCGAAGCCGACCGGCTTGGCTTTTCGGTTGGCGATGAAGCGGTTCTGGAACAGTTGGTCAAAGTCAGTGCCTTTCGCGGTTCAGATGGTCAATTCAGCCGCGAAGCGTACACGTTTGCACTGGAGAATAATCGCCTCAGCGAAGCCGAATTTGAAGATGGCATTCGCCAGGAAACAACGCGTAACATCGTGCAAGCTGCCGTGGTGACAGGCAATGTGATGCCATCAGTATTTACAGAAAAAATGATTGATTTTCTGTTAGAGACCCGCAGTTTCACCCATGTTCAATTGAACGAGGCAGATCTTGCCGTTCCCCTTCAAGAGGCCACTGAGGCGCAGTTGCAAGCCTATTATGACGAAAATATTGAGCGCTTCACCGTTCCGGAAAGCAAACAGCTCACCATTGCCTCTTTGGATCTTGCGCAGCTTAGCGAAAAGATGACCGTAAGCGATGAGGCGATCGCTGCCTTTTATGAAAAACAAAACGCGTATTATAACCAGCCTGAGCGCCGGATCGTTGAACGCCTTGTGTTTTCGGATGCGCAAAGCGCCGATGCTGCCGCGGCAGCGCTGGAGAACGGCACAAGCGATTTTGATGCGCTACTCGAGCAGCGCGGCTTAACCGCCGCAGATGTGAGCCTGGGCGCAATAGACCAAAGTTTTTTAGGACAGGGCAGCGGTGCTGCTGTCTTCAGCGCAGAGATGAACACGGCCATCGGGCCGTTTTCCGATGATTTGGGCGCTGCAATTTTTCGTGTAACGGATGTTATTCCTGCACAATCTACACCGCTTGAAGAAGTCGCAGATCAATTGCGCCAAGAACTGGCGCTGGAATTGGCCGCGAAAGAAGTAGACGGGGTAAGTGCGCAAGCCGAAGATCTTCTGGCCGCCGGTGCAACTTTGGAAGATATCGCGTTAGAAACCGATCTGGTGCTAAGCGCTCTGAGCTATCACGCTGGTGTGGCTGAGGGCTTGGCCTCAGATCAAGCGTTTCGACAAGCGGCATTTGAAGTAAAGAGCGAAGATTTTCCCGAAATTATCCGCTTGGACAATGGTGGCTTGGCCGCATTAAGGCTGAATGAAACCCAAGCGCCGCGCCCCCAACCTCTACCGGAAATACGCGAAGATGTCATGAAGGCATGGCGCGTCGAAGCGTTGCGCAAAGCGCTGCTTGCCCAAGGTGATGATTTGAAATCGCAGCTCGAGGCGAAGACGCTGCGCATTGAGGAAATCGGTGGAATACTGCAACAGGAAACCGGGCTCAACCGTCAAGAGCGCCCAACCACAACAACCGCAAATGTGATTGAACGCGCCTTTGAACTTGCGCCAGACGCGGTGACTGTTTTGGATGATGCGGGGCAGATAACGCTTATACTCGTCACAGAAATTATGCCCGCAGATCGCCAATCCGAGCTTGCCAAAGACATCACGCAAGAGATCACAGCTCAGCTCAGCGATGGCCTGTCACAAGATTTATTTGAAGCCTATGTGGGGCAAATACAGGCACGCGCGGATGTGTCTTTAAACCAAGCGGCTCTCAATGCCGTTCATGCCAATTTCCAGTAAAGTCGTTGCTATGATAACGCCCGATCTTGATAATTTTTCGCGGCAATACGCGCTTGAGAAAAGCCAGGTTCTATTCACCCGATTGGCGGCTGACTTAGACACGCCCGTGTCTTTAAAGATGAAGCTCGCAGGTGATCAAAAGAATGCGTTCATGCTGGAATCTGTAACCGGCGGAGAAGTGCGCGGGCGTTATTCCATCATTGGTATGAAGCCGGATCTGATCTGGAAATGCCAAGGCAACGAAAGTTTTATCAATCGGGATGCGCGCTTCGATGATGAGGCGTTTATAGCAGTTCAAGCCCCCCCCCTTGAGGCGCTACGCGCGCTCTTGGCAGAAAGCTTCATCGACCTGCCCGAGGATTTGCCACAAGCCAGCGCCGGCCTTTTTGGATATCTGGGCTATGACATGATTCGGCTGGTCGAAGATTTGCCAGACATGAACCCCGATCCGCTTGCTTTGCCAGATGCGGTTTTTTTGCGCCCCAGCGTTGTTGCGGTTTTGGATGGCGTGAAAGGCGAAGTGATTTTGGTTGCGCCGGTTTGGTATGATCCAGCGATCTCGGCAAAAGCTGCCTATGCCAAATCAGCGGAACGTATTCAGGATGCGATGCGGGATTTAGAACGCCCCTTGCCCGATCCGCGCAGCCTTGGCGCGCCTCAAGAGGCACCCAATCCAAGGTCCAACTTCAGCAAAGAAGCCTATATCGCTGCGGTTGAAAAAGCCAAAGACTATATTCGCGCAGGTGACATCTTCCAAGTGGTGCCAGCCCAACGCTGGACGCAAGATTTTGCGCTGCCACCGTTTGCGCTCTATCGGTCTTTGCGCCGCACGAACCCCTCTCCCTTCATGTTTTATTTTAATTTTGATGGGTTTCAAGTGATCGGCGCCAGCCCAGAAATCCTAGTACGTGTCTTTGGCCGTGAGGTGACCGTGCGCCCGATCGCAGGCACCCGTCCGCGCGGCGCAACCAGCGAAGAAGATAACGCCAATGAAGCCGATCTTCTGGCTGATAAAAAAGAATTGGCCGAACATCTAATGCTGCTGGATTTAGGGCGCAATGATGTGGGCCGGGTGGCCAAACTGGGTACGGTCAAACCAACCGAAGAATTTATTATCGAACGCTACAGCCATGTGATGCATATTGTTTCAAACGTGGTTGGGGAATTACACGAAAATCAAGACGCGCTATCCGCCTTTTTCGCGGGTATGCCGGCGGGCACCGTATCGGGCGCTCCAAAAGTGCGTGCGATGCAAATCATCGATGAGCTTGAAACCGAAAAGCGCGGGGTTTATGGCGGTGGCGTAGGCTATTTCAGCTCTGGCGGGGATATGGATATGTGCATCGCCCTGCGCACGGCCATCGTCAAAGATCAAAAACTCTACATACAAGCGGGCGGCGGCGTGGTCTATGACAGCGATCCCGAAGCCGAATATATGGAAACGGTGCATAAATCCAACGCGATCCGCCGGGCCGCGGCAGATGCGGCGATGTTTGCATCTAAATCATCCTAAAAATTCACAGAAAAGCCAGCCATACTAGGCATTTTGGCCGTATACCGGCGCATGGCTGATCCAAAACCTGCGCTAAAACACGTACAAAAAAGCTCCGTATCTAGCGCATCACTACCGGAAGGCAGGCGGTGTTTCTTGCGACGAAGGTTTCGCAAAACGCCGAAGCCTCAGCCAAATCTTCAAGACCCACAACGCGCAAGCGATGAAAAATTCGCCCGTTCACTTCCGCCATTTGTACCACATGGTCCAAGCCGTTCAGCTGCTCTGAAAATTTAGCCGATAAGCGCTGCCATTCCTGTTCGGCAATATCGGCACTGCGGAACGCCCCGAGCTGTGCCAGAACAGTGCCCGAGGGAATGCTCGAAGAGGTTGAAGAGGTTGAGGCCAATACGGTTGCGGATGCGGTGAGATCGGGCTCAGGCGTAGATGACCGGTTGTTCAAGTTGTCCTCTGGTTCAGATTCTAAAGCCACTACCCTATCAGCACTTACTTTGGCTTTTGATGCACTCTCCGGTGCGGGTAAAGGCTCTTCGGCCTTGGGCACAGCCTTCTTGGCAACAGGGGCCGCTACACTTGATTTATCAATGCTCGGCGCGGTTGCCAGATCGAGCCCTGCCTGGGGTTCACTGGGCACAGGCGCGTCCAACATCATCTGTTTGGGAAAAACGGGCTGCGCCGGATCAAGATCAAAACTCAATCCAAAATCCATGCTCGGAGGACCCGGCTGCGCAAAGCCATCGGTTGAGAGAGTCGGCTTTTCAGCGCTATCCGATAAAACTGGCAAATTGGTTTCGGTTTGCGGCAAGGTGCTTGTGCTTAAGCCTGTGAGCTTGTTTTGTGCGCTTTTAGGCACTGTTGCTGACGCGACATCCTCATCAGGGGCTACATCAGGCGCCGCTGGTTGAGGTGCTTCGGCGGGCGTTTTGGCAAGCTGCTGAGGCGCCTCTACGGGCGCAGGTAAACTGGCAGCCTGATCTTCACGCGAACGGGTGAATTCTGATCCGGCAGGTACCTCGAACGCCTCGGCTTCTGGCATCTGGATGCGCTCATAGCTCTGAAATACCAGCCCGACAACGATCACAATGACGGCGCTTAACGCCCCCCAGACCAGCCCACTGAAAAATCCCCGCTTCACTACTCTTGCCCTCATTGACGCCGCGATAATTTGGCGTGATATACACTTGTTTTTGCTTCGCGCCCCTTGACGGTGACACCGAAGCCTGAGCAAGTATAGATCGATCTAAGGTGTGGGGGCCAGCCCCATTTAATACAAGGTAAAAGAAACGCAATGCTGCTGCTAATCGACAACTATGACAGCTTTACCTACAATCTGGTGCATTACCTTGGGGAACTTGGCGCGGATGTTGTGGTCAAACGCAACGACGCGCTGGATGTTCAAGACGCCATGGCGCTGCAACCAGAGGCTATTTTATTGTCACCAGGGCCTTGCGATCCTGATCAAGCGGGGATTTGCTTGGCGCTGATCGCCGCAGCAAGCGAAACCCAAACACCTTTGCTGGGCGTCTGCTTAGGGCATCAATCAATCGGTCAAGCCTTTGGCGGCAAGGTTATAAGATGCCACGAAATTGTGCATGGAAAAATGGGGACGATGCATCATGCAAGCGAAGGTCTTTTTAAAGATGTCCCTACCCCGTTTGAGGCAACCCGCTATCATTCATTAATCGTAGAGCGAGCCACCCTGCCCGCTTGCCTCACGGTCACGGCAGAATTAAGCGATGGCACCATTATGGGGCTTCAGCATAACAGCCTGCCAATCCATGGCGTGCAGTTTCATCCAGAATCGATCGCCTCTGAACACGGGCATCATTTGTTGAAAAACTTTCTGAGCATTGCAGGATTGGGCTGATGAGCGATTTTATGAAACCCCTAATCTCGGCGGCCTCTGACCGCGAGTTAACAAAAAATGAAGCCGAGGCCGCCTTCCAGATTTTATTTGAAGGCGCCGCAACGCCAGCCCAAATCGGCGGGTTTCTGATGGCGCTGCGCACGCGCGGAGAAACCGTAACCGAATTTGCGGCCGCCGCCTCGGTTATGCGCGCAAAATGCAACGCGGTGTCGGCACCAGCCGATGCGATGGATATTGTTGGCACTGGCGGCGATGGAAAAGGCACGCTGAACATCTCAACCGCGACTGCCTTTGTTGTTGCCGGTGCGGGCGTTCCCGTGGCCAAACATGGCAATAAAAATCTTTCTTCAAAATCCGGTGCCGCAGATGCGCTGGGTGAGATGGGCGTGAATGTGATGATCAGCGCCGATAAGGCACAGGCCGCTTTGCGTGATATTGGCATCTGCTTTATGATGGCACCAATGCACCACCCTGCGATGAAACATGTAGGGCCTGTGCGCGCGGAACTGGGCGCGCGCACAATATTTAATATTTTAGGCCCTTTAACTAACCCGGCTGGCGTAACGCGCCAACTCACCGGCGCCTATAGCGCCGATTTAATTCGGCCCATGGCGGAAACATTAGGGGCATTGGGTGCGCATAACGCTTGGTTGGTTCATGGCGGTGACGGCACCGACGAGCTGGCAATCAGCGCCTCCAGCCAAGTTGCCGCGCTTAACCCGGATGGCTCGGTTACGGAATTTGAAGTGCACCCGGAAGAGTTTGGTCTCCCGACGCACCCGTTTTCGGCTATTCTTGGCGGCGCCCCTGCAGAAAATGCGGTGGCGTTCCGCGCCCTGCTTGAGGGTGAAGCCTCCGCTTATAAAGACGCGGTTCTCCTCAATAGCGCGGCTGCATTGATTGTGGCCGGGCGCAGCACTGACAAACAAGAGGCGGTGGCAATGGCGCGCGAAAGTATTGAAAGCCATGCCGCAAAAACAAAACTGGCGCAGCTGGCCTCCTTCACATCGGATACCCTATGAGCACCACTATTTTAGACAGAATCAAAGCCTATAAGCTTGAAGAAATCAAAGCCGACAAATCCAAACGCGCGCAGTCAGATGTGGAAGCAGATGCCAAAACCGCAGCGCCCGTTCGCCCGTTTGCACAGCGCATCATTGAAGACAGCAAAACGGGCTATGGGCTGATTGCAGAAATCAAAAAGGCTTCGCCGTCCAAAGGATTGATACGGGCTGATTTTAACCCCGCAGATTTGGCCCAAGCCTATGAGGCTGGCGGAGCATCCTGCCTATCAGTTTTGACGGATAGCCCCAGTTTTCAGGGCGATAAATCCTTCCTCTCCCAAGCACGGCAGGCCTGCGGGCTGCCGGTTTTACGCAAAGATTTCATGTATGACCCCTATCAAGTTGCCGAAGCGCGCATGTTGGGCGCGGATTGTATTTTATTGATCATGGCCTCGCTCGCGGATAGCCAAGCACAAGAGCTTGAACAGGCTGCATTTGCTTGGGGGATGGATGTTTTAATAGAAGTCCATGACGCAGAAGAATTAGAACGGGCCTTATTGTTAAGCTCACCGCTAATTGGAGTGAATAACCGCAATTTGAAAACCTTTGAAACCTCGCTGCAAACCACCAAAGAATTGTCAAAAATGGTTCCCGCTGAGCGCGTTTTGATTTCTGAATCTGGGTTGAACACGCCAGATGACTTGGCCGATATGGCGCAGCACGGGGCGCGTATCTTTTTGATCGGAGAAAGCCTGATGCGGCAAACGGATGTGGCGGCGGCAACGCGCAGCCTGCTATCGGATCCAAGGTAAGCTCGGATGCCCAAACTCACCCATTTTGACAGCCGCGGAAACGCCCATATGGTTGATGTTTCGCAAAAACAAAACACCGATCGCATCGCTGTGGCAAAAGGCTGGATTAGCATGCTGCCTGAAACACTGGATCTCATCACCCAAGGCCTTGCCAAAAAAGGCGATGTATTGGGCGTGGCGCGTCTTGCAGGGATCATGGCCGCTAAAAAAACCGCTGAGATCATTCCCCTTTGCCATCCATTGGCAATCACGAAAATCGCTGTCGATTTGGAGGTCGATCCCGATTTGCCGGGGGTGCGCATTGAGGCAACGGTAAAAACATCAGGGCAAACCGGTGTGGAAATGGAAGCGCTTTGCGCAGTGAATGGCGCGGCGCTGACTGTCTATGATATGTTAAAAGCCGCAGATAAGGCGATGCAGATCGGGGGCGTTCATTTGGCCTTAAAAGATGGCGGTAAATCGGGCCGCTACGAAGCGCCATGATCTCTGTCCAAGCGGCGTTAGATGCTCTTTTCGCGCTGGTCAAGAAACCGAATGTGGAATGGGTAGATCTCACCAAAGCCATGGGCCGCGTTTTGGCGCGCCCGATGACAGCCTTGCGCGATCAACCGCCATTTGATGCCGCGGCCATGGATGGCTACGCGATCGCGCAGCCAGCAGCGAAACGCGGCGATAGTTATCGCGTGATCGGAGAAGCCGCAGCAGGACGTCGATTTGAAGGTGATTTGACATCCGATACAGCGGTGCGCATTTTTACCGGTGCCCCCGTGCCCGCAGGCACCAGCGCCATCATTATTCAAGAAAATGCGATCCGCACAGCAGATAGAATCGAGCTGAGCGCAGATCCCCACGCTCAAAGCCATATCCGACCAGCCGGCAATGATTTTAAGGCCGGCAGTTGCCTGACTGCACCCAAACGGCTTAATGCGGCGGATATTGCCCTTTTGGCCTCAATGAATATAGCGCAGATCCCGGTCTACAAGCGACCAACGATTGCGCTTCTGTCAACGGGTGATGAATTGGTAATGCCAGGAGAGCAGCCGGGCCCAGATCAAATTTTAGCGTCAAACACATATGGGCTGGCCGCCCTTTTGAACAGCCATGGCGCCGAATGTCGTATTTTACCGATCGCGCGCGACACTAGCGCCAGCTTGAAAGCCACCTTCGCCCTAGCTGCCGGCAGTGACATGGTTCTTACCATTGGCGGCGCGTCGGTCGGCGATCATGATTTGGTGGCGCAAGTTGCCGCTGATATCGGCATAAGGCAAAGCTTTTACAAAATCGCCATGCGCCCAGGCAAACCTTTAATGGCCGGGGCGTGGGGCGATACGATCATGATCGGCCTGCCCGGAAACCCTGTCTCGGCTTTGGTCTGCGGCCATATTTTTGTCCTCCCAGTTGTGAACGCTCTTTTGGGCTTACCAAGATCCGCGCCAATCCGACAATCCGCGCCCTTGGCGCAGGATGTCGCGGCAAACGGCCCCCGCGAACATTATATGCGGGCAAAGTTTCACGAGGGGCGCGTGCATGTGTTTGAACGGCAAGATAGCGCTTTGCTAAGCGTTCTGGCAGAAGCCAACATTTTGGCCATTCGTCCAGCTTATGCGGGCCCCGCAACGCAAGGGGACAGGATCGAGTATATCCCACTTTAAAGCGGCCGCCGCGCAAAAAAAGGCCTCTTTCGCGGCAATAACTTGACACAAATCAAGAACATCTATAGAACAAAGCAAAATTATGCCTTGGAGGATGTGATGCTCACCCGCAAACAGCTTGATCTATTAAACTTCATCAATAAGCGCCTAACCCGTGACGGCGTGCCCCCTTCGTTTGATGAAATGAAAGAGGCGTTGGATTTGAGGTCAAAATCTGGAATTCACAGATTAATTTCGGCGTTGGAAGAGCGTGGCTTTATCCGCCGGCTTGCACATCGGGCGCGGGCGATCGAAATCGTGAAGCTGCCAGAAAGCTTGGGGGGGGATCCCAGCGGATTTGCACCCCGCGTGATCGAAGGGGGAAGGCCAGAAACGCGCCCATCAAGCGCCACCCCGATTGAGGCGCTGCACGCGCTGGAACTGCCCGTTATGGGCAGAATTGCCGCCGGTGTGCCGATCGAAGCAATCAGCCAAGTTTCCCATAACATCGCGGTTCCAGGTCATATGCTGCGTGCAGGCGGCGAACATTATGCGCTCGAGGTAAAGGGCGACTCGATGATCGAAGCCGGCATCAATGATGGTGATGTTGTCGTGATCCGAGAAACAAAAACAGCGACCAATGGCGATATCGTTGTGGCGTTGGTTGAAAATCACGAGGCCACGCTGAAACGGTTTTTCCATCGCGGCGATGCGATTGCGCTGGAAGCGGCCAACCCGGCCTATGAAACGCGCATTTTGCCCCAAGAAAAAGTTAAGGTACAGGGTCGTTTGGTTGGATTGATCCGAACCTATTGAGGCCCTGCAAAAGCGTCTTCCGGTAAGGTCACTGGGTTAAAATCCAGCGATCGCGTTGGCCCGCTACCTATGCTTGCTCCATAAGCGGGCAAAGCCGGAATTTATGTGGCGTATCTTCGCCGGCTTCCCCTGCTTATCCAGCCATATAGCGGTTGCACCGTTGCGTTTTATGTTACGATGAGACAGATGCCAACATTCCCCGCTTATGCGGCGTTGCTGCGCCAAAATATGTATTTCTCCTTGGCCGCACATAATTTCTAATCCTTTCATTTTTTTCGACCAGTGGTGATAAAGGTCGCCTTTTCGATCTTTCCACAATGCATAGGCTTTTTCGCGCGGCATCGGCCGCCCATCGTTTTGCGCCCATATACGGGCCGAAAACGTTCCACCACTTGGCTTGGAAAGTGCCCGTCCCTCCGGCAAAAGAAGGCCGACAAGCACGCCATCTTCTGCGATCAAAATATCTGGCTGATCGCTTCCATGCCAGCCCATTAAAGCCGCGACAACGCCTAAAACTCCAAACCCCTTCCCCCAGCCGCGCCATAAAATGATCCAAGCGCATGATGCACTGAATAAAGGTAAGATCCACGCATCTGGCTCTGTCACAAAGGTTACCGCGCTTGCTGGCTGCGCGAAAAAATGCGCCACAGTCAAAATCCAACGAAGGCCAAGATCCACCCCCCAAAGACCAACCGCCTCGGCGCCAAAAGGCATCAACATCATGGCCAATACCGCCGAGGGGGCCACGAGAAAGCCCATAACCGGAAGACTTAGAATATTTGCCAGCAAACCATAATGGCTCACTTGGTTAAAATGCGCCGCCGAAAAAGGCGCCGTGGCCAAGCCCGCCACCAATGAAGACAAAACCAACGAAATCACCGGCAACTGGCGCCAACGTGAAAACCCCGGTAAGGCAGGAGTACGCTGAAACACCGTAACCAGCGCAATCGTAGCGGCAAATGACATTTGAAACCCCGCTGAACTTACATCTTCAGGTCGCCAAGCCAAAATGACCAAAGCCGCAAGAGCAATACTGTGCAAACTCAAAGCGCGCCGATCGAAAAACACCCCCAGCACCACGATTGAAACCATAATAAAGGCGCGTTGCGTTGACACAGCCGCTCCAGAAATCAGCAAGTAATAAAGCCCGATCAAAATCGCCAAACCCGCGGCTATTTTTTTAGCGTTAAAATGCAGGAAGGCATTTGTATTCAATAAGCACAAGCGGCGAAAAAATCCAAACACCACCCCGGTTAACAAAGCCACATGCAGCCCCGAAATTGCTAGCAAATGCGCCAAATTGCTGCGCCGCAAATCCTGTAGCTGCGCGCGCGTCAGAGACGAGCGGTCGCCCGTGATTATCGCCGCGGCGGGGCCAGATGCTACCTGAGAAACACCGGCTTTTATCCGCGCAGAAAGCGCCATTCTTTTGTCGAAAAGCCGCGTAAAAAAAAGTTCCGGATGACGGACCAGAGGTGATCTGCACCCCTTCCCGCGTATAACCCACGGCCCCGAGCCCTCGAAACCAAGCGTAACGCCGGAAATCAAACCCTCCAGGTTCGGACGGGCCCGGAGGTGACATCAAAAAACCTTTGGTTTTCAGGCGCCCCTGCGGCGTTAAAAGCTGCGCCGCAGGGGCGTCACTTATCGAAAGGCGCACTTTATGGGGAGTGTTGCTTTTGGATATGTTTTCCAATTCCACTTGATCCAGCGTCACTCTTACTGCACCACTGCGCGCGCGATCAACACCTATAATTCGACCTTCAATTTCTCCATAAAATCGGTAGGTAAGCGTGGGTGCTGCGACATAATGAGCCTTTCCGGCCACCGCAAAAAAACCAAGGCAGAACACCGCCAACAAAAGGAAAAACGGCGCTAAGCTGCATATTTGAAAATGATAGCCCAGATAAGAAATTCCCCCGAGCAACGCCATCGCAATAAATAAATTTGGCGCGGGTTCCTGGCGAAGCGACAGGTAACACCCGATCCCACAGGCCAAGGCAACCGGTAGCCAGTAAAACAAAACAACCCGTTGCTTTTCCAATTCGCGTCGCAAAAAATTCTTGAGCGTTAGCATGCTTGTCCTTGCCTCACAGGATCGCTAGACACGGGTGAAAATTAACGCCGTAAACTTGCTGAAAGGTTAATCTGTAATGTCACAGGTTGTTACGAGAATTGCCCCCTCACCAACAGGATATATGCATATAGGGACGGCGCGCACGGCGTTGTTTAACTGGCTTTACGCCCGCGGGCGCGGTGGTAAATTTTTGTTACGCATTGAAGACACGGATCGACAAAGATCAACTCCGCAAGCCAGCGCCGCCATTTTGCGCGGATTAGATTGGTTGGGCTTAGACTATGATGGAAAAGCTATCAGTCAATATGAGCGCGCCGAACGCCATGCCCAGATCGCCTGGCATCTTTTAAAAACGGGGCATGCCTTTAAGTGTTTCGCGACGCAAGAGGAGATCAAAACCTTTCGAGAAACCGCGCGCGCCGAAGGGCGCTCGACGCTGTTTCAAAGCCCCTGGCGCGATATTTCAGCCTCAGAGCATCCCGATGCGCCATTTGTGATCCGAATAAAAGCCCCGCGCGACGGCGAAACGCATATCGATGATAAAGTGCAAGGCAAGGTGGTCATTCGTAATACGCAACTGGATGATATGGTGTTGCTGCGCTCGGATGGTTCACCAGTTTACATGCTTGCGGTCGTGGTTGATGATCATGATATGGGGATCACGCATGTGATCCGCGGCGATGATCATTTAAACAACGCCGCGCGCCAAATGCTGATCTATAAAGCTATGGAATGGCCCCTGCCGATCTATGCCCATATTCCTTTGATCTTTGGCGATGATGGCAAAAAACTTTCGAAACGTCATGGGGCCACCAGCGTCGAAGAGTACCAACAGATGGGATACCCCGCGGTTGCGATGCGCAATTATCTGGCCCGGCTTGGTTGGAGCCATGGGAATGATGAATTTTTCAGCGATGCTGAGGCGCAAGAGTGGTTTGATTTTAAAGGCATAGGCAAATCGCCCTCGCGGTTTGATTTCAAAAAACTACAAAATCTTTCAAGCAAACATATAGCAGCCGCTTCAAATGCTGCACTGCTGCAAGATATCACGAATTATCAATCTGCGATCGCGGCCCCGCCATTCACGGACGCGCAGTTACAGGGGTTGGATACGGCCATGTATTGCCTCAAGGAAAGGGCCAAAACACTTCCTGAACTTCTTGAAAAGGCTCGCTTTATTCTACAAACACGCCCGATTTCCATCGATGAGCCCGCGCAGGCAACGCTTGACTCTGTATTCATTGGTATACTCCAATCATTGACGCCGCGATTGCAAAATGCTACGTGGAGCCGGGAATATTTGGAAGTGCTTTTCTACGAATTTGTTGGCTCTAACGGGATCAAATTCGGGCAGCTTGCGGCGCCATTACGCGCCGCACTTGCTGGGCGAAAAGCCACTCCAAGCGTGTATGATATGATGGTTTTGCTGGGCCGCGACGAAACGATAGCGCGAATCAAAGACGCCATAGCAGAAAGCTAAATCTGCTCACATCGCGCATAATCAGAAAGAATAAGGCCATAGTGCCAATGGGAAAAGGAACGAATATGGCTGATTCAAAACAAACCGCAGAGTTGCGCTTAAACGGTCAAGTGTATCAATTGCCCATTCACCACCCATCCGCCGGGCCAGACGTAATTGACATTCGCAGCCTATACAAAGATGCTGGCGTGTTTACCTATGATCCCGGTTTCACCTCAACAGCCAGTTGTGACAGCACCATCACCTTCATTGATGGCGCCAAAGGTGAGCTGTTGCACCGCGGATATCCAATCGATCAACTGGCCTCTAAATCGCATTATTTAGAAGTTTGTTATCTGCTGCTTTACGGTGAATTGCCCTCACCAGCGGAGCTAGAGGATTTCGAAAGCCGCGTCACCAATCACACAATGATTCACGAACAAATGATGTATTTGTTCCGAGGCTTTCGCCGGGATGCGCATCCAATGGCAATTATGACGGGTGTCGTTGGTGCTATGTCCGCCTTTTATCACGACAGCACCGATATCTCTGATCCATGGCAGCGAGAAGTGGCGTCGATCCGAATGATTGCTAAAATGCCGACGATTGCCGCCATGGCGTATAAATATACAATCGGGCAACCTTTCGAATATCCGCGCAATGATCTTGATTACGCCTCTAACTTTTTGCGCATGTGCTTTGCCGTACCGGCCGAGGATTACAAAGTGAATCCGATCCTTAGCCGCGCAATGGACCGGATCTTTACCCTTCATGCAGATCACGAGCAAAACGCCTCAACATCCACCGTACGACTAGCCTCAAGTTCTGGCGCTAACCCTTTTGCTTGCATTGCCGCGGGTATTGCCTGCCTTTGGGGCCCCGCGCATGGAGGCGCGAACCAAGCCTGTTTGGAAATGCTACGCGAAATCGGAACCGTCGAGAATATCCCGACCTTTATTGCCAAGGCGAAAGACAAAAATGATCCGTTTCGTTTGATGGGATTTGGTCATCGCGTTTATAAAAATACGGATCCGCGTGCCACCGTGTTAAAACAATCGGCAGATGAAGTTCTTGAATTGCTCGGAGTGGCCAATAACCCATTGCTGCAAGTCGCCAAAGAGCTTGAAAAAGTGGCCCTTAGTGACCCCTATTTTGTTGAAAAGAAACTATTCCCAAACGTAGATTTTTATTCGGGAATTATTCTGGAAGCGATGGGCTTTCCAACCTCAATGTTCACACCAATTTTTGCTCTGAGCCGCACCATTGGTTGGATTTCGCAATGGAAAGAAATGATCGCAGATCCGCAAATGAAAATTGGTCGTCCCCGCCAATTATATCTGGGCGATACAGCGCGCGACTATGTAAATATTGAAGATCGCTAAGATCTATTTTGCAATTGGTCGCTTTGCCTACGGAATAAGTCCGGCGTCCAGCCAGCCATCTTTTTAAATGGCGGGCGGGTCTTAGGTGGGAGGGTCAATCGCACAAGAGCAATATTAGCTTGCCCCCCAAAGCGCCGTTGAACTGCAGAGATCAACCGGTTACTTTGATAAAAAGCATTGGCAAATCTATGTTGTAGCGCCCGGCACAAGCCGCCAAAACATCGGCTTGTGATATACGCTATTTTTGTGAAGGAGCAGCAATGTCCTATGAATTCGTTAACCTTAGCACATATGGCAAAGTCCTTTTGGTCACACTCAACCGACCTGATGTTTACAACGCGATGCATGCGCCCATGCATGCGGAATTGGCAGACGTGTGGGACGGATTTGCAGCAAATCCCGATCTCTGGGTCGCCGTTTTAACCGGCGCGGGCGAAAAAGCCTTTAGCGCGGGAAATGATTTGAAAGCCACGGCAAAGGGCGGCGCGGCCACCATGCCCAGAACCGGCTTTGCTGGCTTAACCCAAAGGTTTGACTTGGAAAAACCGGTCATTGCAGCCGTGAATGGCTTTGCAATGGGTGGCGGCTTTGAAACCACCTTATCCTGCGATATTATCATCGCGGCGCAAACAGCCACATTCGCCCTGCCCGAGGTAAAAGTTGGCTTCATGGCTGCCGCCAGCGGCATACAGCGCCTCAGTCGTTATATCGGGCGCGTTGCTGCCCATGAAATGATGCTAACAGGGCGCCGTATTTCGGCGGCTGAAGCGTTAAATATGGGCATTGTGAATGCGGTTACATCAGACAAAGAACTTTTAGACACCGCATTGAACAAAGCGCAGGAAATCGCCTCTGTTTCGCCCTCGGCGGTGAAAGCCACCAAGCGGGTGTTGAACGATCTGGCCAAGCGCGAAAACCTGCCTGCCAGCTTAGAATTTAGCCGCGAGGTTCTGGCTGATCTTCTTCAAACAGAAGATTTACGCGAAGGCGTTGAGGCTTTCGTTGAAAAACGCGCCCCAAAATGGGTGAATAAATGACCGATCAGTATTTCTTTTAAAAGACATTTTGCGTTTTGCCCTTGCTCTAACGAAAGATAATGAAACGTGGATATCAAGAATAAAATTATTGTGGTCACAGGCGCAGGCGCAGGGATCGGCAAAGCGCTTGCAATCTGCTTTGCCAAACAGGGGGCGAAGAGGGTTATTTGCAGCGATATTGACGCAATCAAAAGCAAAGAAACCGCAGATCTGATCGATGGGGTGAGCATAGAAGCCGATGTTTCAAAAGAGGCCGATCTGATCAACCTTATCGCGCAAAGCGAAGCCGAAATAGGCCCGATTGATCTGTTTTGCTCGAATGCGGGAATTTTAAATCAGGCAGGGCTTGACGCTTCAGATCAAGACTGGCAGCGGGTTTGGGAAACCAATGTCATGTCGCATATTTGGGTGGCGCGGCATTTGGTACCCCGCATGATTGCGCGGGGCGGGGGCTATTTGCTGCAAACCGCCTCGGCGGCTGGATTGTTAAACCAAATTGGGTCTGCGCCTTACGGGGTGAGCAAACATGCCGCGATCGGTTTTGCCGAATGGTTAGCCTTCACCTATGGGGATCAAGGGATCAAACTATCGGTGCTATGCCCACAAGCCGTGCAAACTGATATGATTACCGGGCTGGACAGCCATGCCGCCAGTCTTGATGGCATTTTAAAGCCAAGTGACGTGGCGCAAGCCTGCCTACAAGGGCTCAAAGACGAACGCTTTCTCATTTTACCGCATCCAGAAGTGTTGACTTATATGCGAAATAAAACGTCCGATTATGACCGTTGGATTGGAGGTATGCGCAAATTGAACCGTGCAAATACTAACTCAAAATCACCAGAAGAAAAATAACTGAGCTTAGCGATGTGAACATAACATGGTGAGATCCACCTATTCACCGGTTTCGGATCTTGCCACAGATGGGCGATGATGCGCTTCACCGGCGCGGTTGCCGCACCAAACCTTCCTGCGCCACGCTGGCCACCAAATTGCCGTTAGCGGCATAAATTGAACCCCGGTTAAACGCCCGCCCCCCCCCTGCAAAAGGGCTGTCCATTGCGTATAAATGCCATGTTTCAAACTGCGTCGGTCGATGGAACCAAATTGTGTGATCAAGGCTGGCCACCATAACCCCGGGTTGAAACCAGGTCACGCCATGCGGGCGTAGCCCGGATGCTAACAGATTTAGATCCGAGGCATATGCCAGTAAACATTGCTGCACTATTGCACTTTGTCTGGCCGCGGCCCTCATCCGAAACCACAATTGGTTCTTATCGCTGCAAGGGTCAGGCGTGAAAGAATCGCGCGGTTGAACCTCTCGAACCTCAACAGGCCGCGGGCGTAGAAACTCTTCCTGATGCTTTTCAGGCAAACGGTGCACCTCGGCGTGACGCAAGGTGCTGCGCGACGCCAATACCTGAGGGCCCACGCATGCGGGCATGGGGTGCTGATGCTCAACGCCGGCTTCTTGATGCTGGAACGACGCGCTCATCGTAAGAATTTCTTTACCCTGCTGGCGTGCAACGATACGCCGCGTTGTGAAGCTGCCACCATCTCGCGTACGTTCAACGTGATAGATTACCGGCACAGCCGGATCTCCTGCTCGGATAAAATAGGCGTTTAAGGAATGGCACAGACGCCCCTCTAACGTCAGATAGGCCGCTCTCAACGCTTGCGCGATTACATGGCCCCCAAAAATGCGCATTGTGGTTTCACCACCCGTTCCAACGCCTTGAAACGCATCTGTTCCCACAGGCGTTAATTCAAGCATTTTTATCAAATCATCGCCCGGATCTGTCATTTTAACGGTTTCCTTTACCGGCACGTTTGAAGCAGCGCCCTTGCCAAATTACGTATTTCACAGCGGGATCTCAGCAAGCGTCAAATCGGAATACTTCCATGCCAGGGAATAAAAAAGACGCGCAGGGAAAACCTCACCCGATCAACTTGCGCATTGCAGGCCGCGTTTCGGGGCTAAACCAAGGCAAAGCGGGCGTGGCCTGCCGGTGTGCTCTATTTTTTTCAATGCGTTCAATCGCTTCAGCTCTCACCTGCATTTTAATCTCAGCATAGGTTTGCGCCGGCAATTGAGCATATTCCGCCGCCACACTGTGAGCATGGCTTAAAAGCTCGCTTGGCTCGACAAGCTCATCAATCAGGCCTGATCCTAACGCTTTATCCGCTGAAATAGCCGCTCCTCGCTGCATCAAGCGGCGCAGATCATTTGGACTAAGTGCGGCGCGCGCGATCTCCATCGGGCAAAAAGGCATGGCCACGCCCACCTTCACCTCAGCCAATCCAAACTTAGCCTTGGCGGTGGCAATTCGATAATCTGCGCATAAAACAGGAAAAAGCCCCCCTGCAATGGCCGCGCCTGAAACCGCCGCAATCAAGGGCTTGCGAAACGAAAACAAAGCGCCAAAAGCTTGGTCCATCCCATCAACCACAGCGGTTTGCGCCTGAAGATCAAAATGCACCGCATCTTTGAGGTTTAGACCTGCTGAAAAAACTGGTAATGCGCTGGCAAGTACAACCGCCCGCACCGCGCTATCCGCCTCTAAGACAGCCACCAAATTGGTGAGAAGCGCTAAATTATCAACCGTTAAGGCATTCACCGGCGGGGATGATAATGTGATGCGAGTCACCCCACTCATATCATCTTCCCGGATCAGCCAATCTTGCGTTATCATAGCGCCTCGCCCTTTTTCATACACCCCAATTTAACGCCAGCTTATCCTTTAGTTGACAGAGATCAAATCGTAACGCTACGTTTCCTGCAAAGTCATTCTTTGAAACTATTTTAGTCGCATTGGGAAAAACGAATGAAGCTATATTATGCCCGCAACAGCCGCGCCGTTCGCGTGGCTTGGTTGCTTGAGGAGCTTGGCCTCAGCTATGAGATTGAGAGTTTTGAGCTTGGAAGCTCCGATATGCGCTCTGACACCTATCGGGCTTTGCACCCGATGGGCCGCGTGCCCACGCTTGTCGATGGCGATATCACGCTTTATGAGAGCGGCGCGATTTTACAATATTTACTCGCCAAATACGGCGCTGGAAAATTTATCCCAGATATAAACTCGGCTGCGTTTGCAATGAATTTACAGTGGTTTCATTACGCCGAAGGCATGATCATGCCGCCGATGAACACCATCGTGGTCGAAACGATTCTATTGCCGCCAGAGCGGCGCAACGAAGTGAATGTGAAACGCGCTACGAAACTTCTGGGGCAGATGCTGACAAGCGTGGAGCAACAGCTTGAAGGGAAAACGTTTCTGCTTGGCGAGCACTTATTAGCGGCTGATTTCATGACCGGTCATGCGGTGATTATGGCAAAACGCCTCGGCGCGGATTTCAGTGACAAACCAAACCTTCTGCACTATGGCGAACATCTGAGCCAACGCCCAGCCTTTCAGACGGCGTCATCCTTATGACGGCGCCGATTGTGCTGATCGTGGGCGCGGGCGATTATATTGGCGCCGCCATCGCCCGGCGTTTCGCACAAGGCGGGTTTGTGGTTTGTTTGGCGCGTCGCAATGGCGATAAACTGACAGACCTAGTCGATGAGATTTCCGCCTCTGGCGGGGTCGCATATAAGTTTTCTATGGATGCCCGCGATGAGGACCAAACCGCAGATCTTTTTAAAACCATCGAACGCGATATCGGGGCCCTTGATCTGGTTATCTTCAATGTGGGTGGAAATGTTCATTTTCCAATTCTGGAAACGACCACGCGGGTTTTTCAAAAGGTTTGGGAAATGGCCTGTTTCGCAGGGTTTTTAACGGGCCGAGAAGCTGCGCGATATATGGTTCCACGCGGCAGGGGTAAAGTATTTTTCACGGGCGCTTCTGCCAGTTTGAGGGGAAAATCAGGCTATAGTGCATTTGCGGCCGGGAAAGCGGGGTTGCGTATGCTGGCGCAAAGCATGGCCCGTGAATTGGGCCCGCAAAATATTCACGTTTCCCATCTGATTATTGATGCCGCCGTTGACACTGGATTTATCCGTGAGCGATTTCGGGCGCAGGGCAAAGATCCAGATAGACTGCCCGAAGACAGTCTGATGAAGCCAAGCTCTGTGGCGGAGGCGTATTGGAGCTTATACCATCAAAGCAAAGATGGCTGGAGCCATGAGTTCGACCTGCGGCCATTTTCCGAAACATGGTAATCTGGGCAAATACATCCGCCCTTTACCAGCTTAACCAAGATTACAATCGGCCTTTCCGGCTAGCCCTGATCGCAATCATGCAAGTAAGGTTTAAGCAAATTTTGCAAATCAACTTCTGCCTTAAGTCGACGCCCTAATAAATAAAGGCCCGCCATTTTACGCTGGATATACAAAGTCTCAGGCGGCGGCAAATGCATCTCGCGCGAGCGCTCGGCCATTTGCAAACCGCGTTGTTGCAAATCATGCGCCAGTTCATTTTGGCCAAATTGAAAAATCTTATCCTTTGCCAGCTCTGCAAAGGCAAGATGCATCATCTCGACAAACTCATCCTGCATGCTCTGCGGCATGGCTTCATTTAAGAACCCTAACGTCAACGCAGCACTGCACATAGAAGTTTCTTGCCCTGCCAAACCTGCGTTCAGATAGCGGGCATAGGCTGCACTTAGCGCCGCATTCACCGGGCGCGTTGCGCCAAAATCCAACAAAACCACCCGTTTTGATTTTGCATCATAGAGGAAGTTCGCGAAATTAGGATCTGTCTGCATAAGCTTGAAATCAAACAGTTCTTTTAAGCTCAGATCGATCAAAGCCTCCATGACAGCACGTCGATCCTCTGTTGGAAATTGAAGCAAATCTTCAATCGGCTGACCCGGCATAAACTCCATCGCCAATATATTTTCGGTGCTTAAATCCGCGTGCACTTGCGGCACTGCAAAGCGGGTATCCCCGCTTAAAAGGTCGCCAAAGCATAACAGCTGCTTGGCCTCGCGCGCGTAATCGGTTTCTTCGTGCAGCTGTTCTTTCGCCAAGGTCAGAAACGGGCCCAGATCGAGGCCGGGGGGCAACAGCCCCGACCATGCGATTAGGGCGGATACGTTTTCAATATCGCTATCAATGCTGTTGCGCACGCCTGGATATTGAACTTTTATGGCCAAGGCCTCGCCCGCCTTGGTTACGGCATAATGGACCTGCCCGATCGAAGCGGCCGCCATCGGGCGCACATCAAAGCGGGAAAACCGCCCCATCCAGCCCATTCCCCATTCTTGGTTCAGCACATCTCGCAATTGCTTCGGGGGCATGAAATCCGCCTCAGCCCGCAAACGCTGCAAAATCATTGCCAGCTCCGATGGCAGAAAATCGCCGCTATCCATTGAAAGTAGCTGGCCCAGTTTCATCGCCGCACCGCGCATTTTTGCCAGTTTACGCGCCAAAAGGCTTATATTTTGAGGGCTCATTAAAAGCTGTGGAAGCGCCGGCCGCCGGCCAGAACCCAGCTCTTTCAAACCTTGGCCAGCAACATTGCCCATCATACCCAAAGAAAGGCCACCAAGATGAGCAAGGCGCGCCGCGCGGCCACTTGGAACCTTTACAGCACGCCCGCTCACAGCCAAAAAATTCGGCTCTGAGCAGGCATCAACGCGCCTCTTACACATTTATCAAACTGGGTATTCATGAAGCTGGACATAGCGGGACAGCGCCATAAAGAAAGGTCCGCCCCGCGCAGAAGGCTGTTTATTCTCTGTAATCGCGTCAGAAACGGGCCAAACCAATAAAAAATGCTATGATGCAGCGCCAAAGGCCGGGCGTATGTGTTTTTCAAAGCGCGTGAAGATTGCGAATATGTTTTGCCAAAGCAGCGGTTTCCGGCCGTATAATTTGCGCCTTTTCGGGTGGAGTATCGTAAAGTTGAGTGATTAAATCACGGCTGGGGCGCAGTTTGCGCTGCCAAGACAGGCTTTCAAGACCGCGCTGCGCGCCGCTCGGAAGCTCGATAAAAGGCGAGCGATCGTTGAGAACCAACCAAAACCCAGCCCATAAGCGCGCCACCGTCCATGGGTTATATCCGCCGCCGCCCGTCAGAATGATTTTGTCGCACATTTCTTTTAGCCGTTTTACCGCGTTCCACAGCGTGTAATTTGACAGCCCCAACCGCGACAGAGGGTCATCGCAAACAGCATCAGCCCCACCTTGGATTATTATCGCTTCGGGGGCAAAGCGGGCCAATGCAGGAAAAACACAATCTTCCATGAAAAGATTAAATTCTTCATTATTACAATTCTTTAACAGGGGTATATTCATCTGCTGATCAATTATATTTTCAGAGAGACCCCCTGTAAAAGGCCATCTTTTCGCCTCATGGGTTGAGATCATTAGAAGGTCACGATCCCCCGAAAACGCGGCCTGAACCCCATCGCAATGATGTGCATCCAAATCAACATAAGCAATACGTTCTACGCCAAGGCTGCGCAGCCGTAAGATTGCAAATACCAAATCATTCAAAAAGCAAAAGCCATTCGCGCGATCGGCCAACCCGTGGTGTAAACCGCCGCCCATCGCATAAGCAACGCCACCATTTGCAACCAGTTCAGCAGCCAATAACGAACTTCCAACAGACGTGGCCGGCCGTGCAAACATACCCTTAAAAACCGGGTTTGAGACAGTGCCCAATTGGTATCTCTTCTGATCATGCTCTGATATTTTTTGCGTATCTTCAGCCCTTTTAAGCGCCGCAATATACTCTGGCGCGTGGAAGGTTTTCAAAAGCGCAGGCTTTGCCTGAGGCGCCGTGCAGTAGCGATCCAAACTGCGCATGTTCAACGAAGAGATAAGATCGAAAGCCGCTGCAACACGCGGAATAGCCAGCGGATGATTGCCGCCGTAACTCGAATAGCGGTAGATCGAAGATGAAATTAAATACGGCCTGCAGGCTTCTGTTATTATGTCGTTTTCTTCTGTAATTTTACAAACCTTTCACCACGTTAATGAAGTTTACATCTAGCTCTTTCACACGGCAAATCTACCATCAGAACCGGCTTTACACTATCAATGGAAAATTTAATCTTCTTCGCGCAGTTAAGAAGCGGTTCAAATTACCGCCACTCTGACATAGAGCGCTGTGGCGCACGGCTATACAAAGGCCCAACTGCGCGCAGTGGCCCTGCAACCTTTTGCTTTCTCTGCACTGAACCCGTCAAAAAGAAAGCTTTGGCGCATCACCTAAGTAAGCAGCAACGAATTTTACCCCAGATTCTGGAGCGCTAAAATGCACGCCATTAAAAGCCATAGTTTTTGACCTTACCCCTCGGAGGTTTTGTGCCAACACAATCGCGGAAGATCTACGACTGATAACACGAAAAAGCTATTTCTACCGCGCCGGATCACCGCGACAGCGCGCCAGAGATGACAGCCTATACCTGCTGCCATCCTTGCCGCAGCTCGCGGGTGTGGGCGCCAAAAACAACGCGCAGGATCTCTCTAACATTTAGCCTTGGATGGAACCTCTAACAGCCTTCTTCAGCGCCCGCGCTCATGGGGGTTGGCGCGACATCAAGAGCGCTCTATAAGGCGGTGCAAAGAGAAGGACGGAATTTCATGCGCAACGCAACCGTGAGCCGCAACACGGCTGAAACAAAAATAGAAGTCACGCTGGATCTGGATGGCACTGGTCTTTATGACAATCAAACAGGTGTTGGCTTTTTTGATCACATGCTCGATCAGCTGTCGCGCCACTCCTTGATCGATCTGCGTATCCGCTGCGAAGGCGATACCCATATTGATGACCATCACACCGTTGAGGATACTGGTATTGCTTTGGGCCAAGCGCTCAGCCAAGCTTTGGGGGATAAACGCGGCATCAATCGTTATGGAAGCTGTTTATTGCCGATGGATGATGCACAAATTCGCTGTGCATTAGATTTATCTGCACGGCCTTTTTTGATTTGGAACGTAGTGCTGCCAAGCGCAAAAATCGGCGCCTTTGACAGCGAATTATTGCGCGAATTTTTTCAGGCGTTTTCCACGCATGCTGGGATGACGCTGCATATTGATCAGATCCATGGTTTCAACAGTCACCATATTGCAGAAGCGGTTTTTAAATCGGTGGCCAAGGCGTTGCGAACAGCCGTTGAACATGACCCGCGGATGCAAGGTAAATTGCCATCGACCAAAGGCAGTCTGTAAAACATCATGCTGACCGTTATAATCGATTACGATAGCGGAAACCTGCACTCTGCTAGCAAGGCCTTTGAACGTATGGCCCAAGAAACCAATGCAGGAGAGGTGCGCGTGAGCGCTGATCCTGCCATGGTTGCCAAAGCCGATCGTTTGGTGCTTCCTGGCGATGGCGCGTTTCCGGCATGCCGCAAAGCGCTGACAGAATCTGACGTTTTTGAGACAATGATCGAAGCTGTGCTCGAGCGCGGACGTCCATTTTTTGGCATTTGCGTCGGCATGCAGATGATGGCCCAAAAAGGGTTTGAATATGAAGCCACCAGCGGTCTGGGTTGGATTGATGGGGAAATTCACAAGATCAAGCCGAACGAGCCTGCGCTTAAAGTTCCACATATGGGCTGGAATAATTTAAGCTTCGATCAACCGCACCCGCTTTTGCGCAACGTGCCCGATGGAAGCCATGCTTATTTTGTGCATTCCTATCACATGGAGCTTAATGCACCCTCTCAACGCATCGCCTGCGTAGATTATGGGCAGCCGATTTCGGCAATCGTGGGCCGAGACACAATGGTTGGCACACAATTTCATCCTGAAAAAAGTTCTATCGCTGGCCTGCAGATGATCGCCAATTTCTTGTCTTGGTCCCCCTAGCGGCATTCGGGCAAGAGAACAGGCTTCCATTGCCCCCGCGACATACTGCAAGGGCGGATGCAATAGATGCCGATCCGTTGATTGCAATTCGCGCTCTGACATGGCACATGCACCCTGTTAAGAAGGTTTTGAGAAAAGAATGATCCTGTATCCTGCTATCGACTTGAAAGACGGCGCAGCCGTGCGGCTTTTGCGAGGCGATATGAACGCCACCACGGTGTTTAATGAAGACCCGGCCGCCCAAGCCAGAAGCTTTGTTGACGCGGGGTGCAGATGGTTGCATTTGGTTGATCTGAACGGTGCCTTTGCCGGAAAACCCGTCAACGCCGAACCCGTTGAAGCCATTTTGAAGCAGTGCAACGTGCCGGCTCAATTGGGCGGTGGTATCCGCGATATGGCGACCATTGAGAATTGGATCGAAAAGGGGTTGTCGCGGGTGATTTTAGGCACTGTCGCGGTTGAGAACCCCGCCCTTGTCCGGCAAGCAGCTCTGGCTTTCCCAGATAAAATTGCCGTTGGCATCGATGCCCGCAATGGCATGGTGGCCACCAAAGGATGGGCGGTTGAGACCGATACAGAGGTCACCGAGCTGGCAAAATCGTTTGAACAAGATGGCGTGGCTGCGATTATTTACACCGATATCAACCGCGATGGCGCGATGAAGGGACCAAATATTGAAGCCACTGCGGCTTTGGCGGATGCGATTTCCATTCCGGTGATCGCGTCAGGTGGAGTTTCCTCGCTGGCCGACTTATTGGCCTTGAAAAGCTGTGGAGCCGCTTTAAACGGAGCTATTTCGGGGCGCGCGCTTTATGATGGAGCGCTTGACCTTGGCGCTGCCCTGAAGGCGTTAGATGCTTAAAACCCGCATCATCCCGTGTTTAGACGTGGCCGATGGGCGCGTGGTCAAGGGGATCAATTTTGTGGATTTACGCGATGCGGGTGATCCGGTGGATGCCGCGCGCGCTTATGATCACGCGGGGGCAGATGAATTATGCTTTTTAGACATCAATGCCACGCATGAAAACCGCGGCACGATGTTTGATGTTGTGCGGCGCACAGCCGAGCAATGCTATATACCCCTTACCGTGGGTGGCGGCGTGCGCAGCGCCGCGGATGTGCGGGCTCTGTTGCGCGCAGGGGCGGATAAAGTCAGCTTCAACTCGGCCGCAGTGGCCGATCCGAATGTGATCAGCGCGGCAGCAGATCAATTTGGCAGCCAATGTATCGTCTGCGCGATCGATGCCAAAACAGTAGCTCCTGGACAATGGCAGCTTTTCACCCATGGGGGGCGCAAACCAACTGGCCTGGATGCGGTAGACTTTGCCATTAAAATTGCCCAAAAGGGCGCCGGTGAGATCTTGCTCACCTCTATGGATCGCGATGGTACGAAAGCCGGTTTCAATCTTGAAATGACCCGCGCGATCGCTGAGGCGGTCGATATCCCCGTGATTGCCTCTGGTGGTGTAGGAACACTAGATCACCTGGTGGATGGTGTACGTCTAGGGGGCGCCTCAGCCGTGCTCGCCGCATCGATTTTTCATTTTGGCGATTATACAATCGCTGAGGCCAAAGCGCATATGGAAGCCGCGGGCCTAGCTATGAGGATAGAAACATGACGTTGGAGCAGCTTGAAAATCTGATCGCGCAACGCTCATCTGCGCCATCCGGCGAAAGTTGGACCGCGCAATTGCTGGAAAAGGGCGCGGAAAAATGCGCTGAAAAATTTGGCGAAGAAGCCGTCGAACTGATCATCGAAGCGGTTAAAAATGATTCCAACGGCCTGATCAACGAAGCGGCAGATGTGATGTATCATCTTCTCGTTTTGCTGAAATCACGCGAGATCAGCCTATCACATGTCATGGCAGAGCTTGAGCGAAGAACGGCCCAATCCGGCCTTACTGAGAAGGCGGCGCGCAAAACATGATCCGACATATCGTCTTTTTTAACGCTAAAAACCTCGATGATATTGATGCAATCGGCGAAGGGTTGCAGCTTTTGGCCGAAATTCCAAACGCGCTGCGCTTTGAAGTGGCGCGCAATATCGGAAGCGACCCGATCGCGCAAGATCGGGTTGATTGGGTCGTGTATGCGGAATTCAAAGATGAAGCCGCTTTGGCGGCGTATAAAGCTCACCCCATCTATCAAGCTTCAATCGCAAAAGTGCGCCCCCTGCGCGAATTGCGGCTGGCGGTTGATTTTGAAAGCGCCTTACCGGCCTGAGGCGCACGCGCATAATTTTTTAACTCCGGCCCCAAAACTGCGATTTTTTGATTGCACCGGCGGAAAATCTAAGCTTTTTGAGCGCAGAAGAAAACCGTCTTAAAAAGTGAGATTTAAAATGGCATCCGTGGTAAACAGCTGGAATGAATGGGACCCTTTGAAACATGTAATCGTTGGTCGCGCCGATGATTGCCATATTCCCCCTGAAGAACCAGCACTAGATGCCAAAGTGCCCGAAGACAGTGACATGCGCGGCCAATGGGGCCGCCGCCCGCAGGAAACAATCGATCGCGCCAATGAGCTGCTTGATAATTTTGCCGCGCTGCTGCAAGCGCGCGGTATTCGCGTGGATCGCCCAACCCCAATTGATTTCTCAGCGCCCGCAATCACGCCGGATTTTCACACCGAAAGCCAATTTGGATGTATGCCACCACGCGATGTCTTACTGACGGTTGGCTCTGAAATATTGGAAGCCACAATGTCGTATCGCTGCCGCTGGTTTGAATATCTCTGCTACCGGCCGCTGATGCAAAAATACTGGGAGGAAGACCGCAATTTTCGCCATGAAGCGGCGCCAAAACCCCGTTTGACCAATGCCGATTATCATCCCGATTATTTATCGGATAAAATCGGAGTTGAAAAACGGCTCAAATGGGCGGAAGAGAAGTTTTTTGTCACCACAGAAGAAGAACCGCTTTTTGACGCAGCTGACATTCTGCGCTTTGGCCGCGATCTCGTTGTTCAACATGGCTTTACCACCAATTTAAAAGGCATCGAATGGCTGCGCAGGCATTTTCCGGATCATCGCGTGCATACGGTAAATTTCCCCGGCGATCCCTACCCTATCCATATCGATGCCACATTCACCCCTTTGCGCCCAGGGCTGATTTTAAACAATCCGCAACGCCGTTTGCCCGCAGAGCAACGCGGCCTGTTCGAAAAAAATGGCTGGGAGATTGTGGATGCCGCACAGCCGGCGCATAACAGCCCCCCGCCGCTTTGCTATTCATCAACCTGGCTCAGCATGAATGTTTTGGTCCTTGATCCAAAAACCGTCTGCGTTGAAAAATCTGAGGTCTATCAAGCTGAGCAAATGGACAAGCTGGGCATGAACGTGATCGAGGTTGAGTTGCGAGATGCATATGCGTTTGGCGGCGGCTTGCATTGCTGCACCGCAGATGTGTATCGCGAAGGCCAATGCGAGGATTACTTTCCGTATCAATAACCAAATCCGCGCAAAAAAGGCAACTATAGAAAGCGCTCAGGGCACCAGTGCCATATTGCGCAATAGAGGGGCGACACGCCCCGCCCACGATTGCTACCCAGCACTGAGATGCGGCAAAAGATGCCTAAAGTTTACCAGACGCGCGTCGCAAACGCGTCTGGTCCACGCCCGATCGCAGGCCATCGGCTCGGCCGGCCTAAGGGCATTATCGGTTACACTCAATACAGCAAATAATGCACTCGAAGGCCTTACACGGACGCAATCGAAACTGGCGTCACTCGCTTGCCGGAAGGTGACCTTTAAGATGGGAAAACTCCGCCTTTTGCGCTGCCAAACCCATTTGAAAAATCAAACCCTACCAAGCAGTCTTATGGTACAAGCGGATGTGTTAAGTGCAAAAGGCGCTCCAATTAAATAATAAATGGGCGTGGTCGCGCTGATAATCGCGCCTCAAACCAAGCAGATAAAGAACAGTTTTGGACAGCACTTATCCGTGCTGAGTTTGGGCAGGCGCGTGGCTCGAGTCGATTTAACTTCTACAAGCGTTTAAAGTTTTACCAAACCTAATGGGTTTAAAACCAAGGCAGACCGCTGCGCGGCTATAAGGATCAAAAATTGGCTTGGGCGCCGATCAGCGCGTGGCATTGGGAAAAAACAACTGCTCACCGCCAATTTTAAAAGCCGCAATCTCCGCCTGCCCTTTTGGCCCGGTGATCCAGTCTACAAATCGCTCAGCTCCTAGAGCGTTGACATGCGGATGCCGCGCTGGATTCACCGCAATCACCCCATATTGATTGAACAACCGCCAATCATCCGAAAACAAAACATCCTGATTGCCCTTGCGCGCAAAGCTAATCCATGTGGCCCGGTCGCTCAATGTATAGGCATTCATAGCGGTTGACATCATCAATGTGGCACCCATTCCCAATCCGGCCTCGCGATACCAACTGCCCGAGGCTGCGGCCACATCAATGCCCGTTGCTGTCCAAAGCTTTTTTTCAGCTTTATGCGTGCCACTATCATCTCCCCGCGACAGAAAAGGCACCTGCAAGGCCGCAATCTTTTGCAGGGCAACCGTCACATCGGCGCTGGCGCGAATACCGGCAGGATCCAGCCGGGGACCAATAATGACAAAATCATTATACATCACATCCAAGCGTTCAAGCCCCCAGCCCGCTTTGACAAAGACCTCTTCATCGTCTTTGGAATGCACCAAAAGCACATCGCCGTCGCCGTTCTTGGCATTCTTAATGGCCTGCCCCGTGCCCACAGCAACCACCCGGACAGCGATGCCGGTATCTTGGGTGAAAATAGGTAAAAGCGCGTCTAACAATCCTGAATTTTGTGTCGATGTGGTGGATTGGATGAAAATCGCGTCTGCGGCTTGAACTGGCGCGGTAACGCTGAACCAAAGCAAGGCTAAAGCCGTTAAAACACGATTTTTCATTAGGTTTCTGCCTCGGCATCCGAAATTTCATACCCTTGCAAAAACGCTTGCGTCCACGGGTTTTGAGACGGGCCAAAAAATAATGCTGCCCCCTCTTGCGCTTTCACCTGCCCGCCCTCCATTAACAAAATCTCGCCACCAAAGCGGCGCGCCTGTGCCCGATCATGAGTAATCATCACCACCTTAATACCAGCTTCTATTGCGCTTTTTATCAAAGCCTCGACATCTTGCGCGGCATTTACGTCAAGATGCGCACAGGGTTCATCCAGAAACAAAATCTCTGGGTTGCAACACAGCGCCCGCACCAATGATAGACGTTGCTGCTCACCGCCGGAAAGCCGCCGCGCGGGTTGATCTACCAAATGCGCCAATTTCCCCTGATGCATCCATTTTTCTGCCAATTCTACTCGGGTTTGACGCGCATATCCCGACGCAGATAGAGCGAAAAGCAAATTCGCACGCACCGACCGGCGCAGCAGAACGGGCCTTTGGAATACCATCGCCTGCCTGGCCGTTTCTCCTGAGATATGCCGCACCTGCACAGAGCCCGTATCGGGCGTTTGCAAAGCATGAAGAACCCGCAATAAAAGGCTTTTACCCGCCCCATTTGGCCCCAGAATCATCGTTGGACCCTGCGGATCCAAACGTAGGAACGGAATATTTAGGCGGATGACACCCCCGATTGAAAGCCTTAGCTGGTCAATTTGAACATGCATGTCAGACATGGAAAGCCTCGCGGCGTTGCCAACCTAAAAATCCCAGCAACCCATTTACAGCCACCGCCAAGCCAACCAAAATAAGACCCAAAGCCAAGGCCAAGCTCAGGTTGCCCTTCGAGGTTTCCAAAGCGATCGCCGTGGTCATAACCCGCGTCAGATGGTTAATATTCCCGCCAACGATCATCACTGCTCCAACTTCTGCGATCGCGCGGCCAAACCCAGCCAAGACGGCAGTCAATAACCCAAACCGCGCCTCCCAAAGCAGCACTGCAACGCGGCGGCTCGCGCGCACACCCAATGAGGTCAGTTGATCCCTATATTCTTCATGGAGCGGCTCAACCACTTGCCGGCTCAGGGCGATTAAAATCGGCGTTATCAATATTGTCTGCGCGATAATCATCGCGCTTGGGGTGTAAAGCAGCCCCAATACGCCCAACGGGCCGGCGCTAGAGAGCATTAAATAAACCACCAAGCCCACAACGACCGGCGGCAAACCCATCAGAGCATTTACCCCCACCAAAACAGCAAGCCGCCCGCGAAATCGTAATATCGCCAATGCCGCACCGGCCGGTATACCAAACACCCCCGCGATGATCACCGCGCTCAGCGATACTTTTAACGAAAGCAATACGATCGCCCAAAGACCCTCATCGCCTGAAACAATCAAAGCGGCCGCAATATAAAAAGATTCGGATAAACTTTGCATATCTATACCTAGGGTCCCCTTGCAAAATATTCATCAAAAAAGGCGCTGTTCAACTGGAATTTAGGGCTAGCTCGTCTCATCTTCGCGCCAAAAAACCAGTCATGGCTTTGCTGATGGATGTATCGATTCGCAACAGCTCAGATCAACGCGCCGCTTTCGACGCAGAAAGAATAGTTTTCCAATCCCGCGCCACGGGCCCGTTGAGGGGGCTTTGGGATCTATCGGATAACCCTGCTGCCAAGCCTTCGGCAAAACCAAACCGTGGTTTTCTGCGCATTCAAGCATCCAAATCAAAGGAATATTTGACAGTCGACGGGCCGCAAAAAAGCCCCCCAGATGGCCCCCGACATCACCATGGTTGCCGCGGAACCAAACCTGCTGCACCCGGGTGTCCGGCTGCGCTGAGCATTCCCATTTAACCGGAGCAAACGCAATGCGCGCCTCATTAAGCGCCAAGGCTTGATATCCTGCCTTCACCACCGGGCTCAGCGCGTGATTGTGAAAACCATACCGGGCCTGCCTCCAGCGCGAGATAATCGGCAAGCCCAGCGCGCGCACCGTGTCCCAGACACCAATCATTTCAATCTTAATCACACTATGGCAGTAGGCCGCGCGAAATTTGTCCAAGACGGCACCAGATATATTTTTTTGATAAAGGCGCCATGCTTGCTGTATGTGGCGCGGCGTCGCATATTCGCGCTTTAACAGCCCTACATGATTGATCATTCCAGATAAAGAGCGCACCGCATACGCCCCTCGGGAATATCCAAAAAGATATATTCTATCCGTAGACCGGAACCGCATTGCCAAGGCGCCATATGCGCGGCGGATCTGGGTATTCATATTGCCGCCGACCAAAACATCCCAGCCAGAGCGCAGATCGAACCATTGCTGCCCAGGCCGATAATACACTTTAACCTTCGGCGTTTGTTCTTTCAGCAATCGGTGCAGCAATGCCGCATTGGTTTCATGACCGGGCGCATTGGAAGACATCGTACCGTCTAAAATCAGCACATGATCTTGCGCCAGCCTCTGCCTTTGGGGCGCCTCCTCCACCTTTGGACGGGGGAAAAACCATTGCAGAAATCGGTTTGCGTTACTCAGCCGCGACATCTGCCTGATTTAAAGCCTCCCAAACCCGCAGCGGCGTGAAGGGCATATCAAGTTGCCTGACCCCGCGGCATGACAGAGCGTCATGCACAGCGTTAGAAACAGCAGCCAAAGCACCGACGGTGCCAGCTTCTCCGCACCCTTTCATCCCCATCACATTGGTGGTTGTTGGCAGGGGCTCGGTTTCAAACTGGTAGAATGGAACGTCTTTGGCGCGCGGCACCGCATAATCCATAAAGCTCGCGCTCAACAATTGCCCTTGATCATCATAAACCACATGTTCGCTTATCGCTTGGCCAATGCCTTGGGCAACGCCGCCATGTACCTGACCTTCCACCAGCATTGGGTTCAAAAGATTTCCAAAATCATCCACCACAGAATACCGCGCCACCTCTACCGCGCCCGTATCGGGGTCAATTTCAACTTCGCAAATATGCGCGCCATTTGGAAACGATCGGCTGTCCAGCACCGCATAAGCCGAGTGCTGCATCAGATCCTCGCGGCCCGCAGCGCGCGCCATATCCGCAACTTCCAAAAATGTGGGAGACAGATTCGAACCCGGCGCGCGAAAGCGCTCATCATCAAACACAATCTGATCCGCATCCACGTCCAGCTTATCAGATAAAAACGCCCGAAACGCCTTCTGCATAACCGCAACGGTTTGCAACGTTGCGTTGGCTTGCACCGTGCCCGAACGCGATCCACCCGTCCCGCCGCCGCGGGCAATCAGATCGCTATCGCCTTGAACAACCCGGATATGATCCGCCGGTATTCCGGTTTGATCCGATAAGAACTGCGCAAAAACGGTTTCGTGACCCTGCCCGTTGGATTGCGTTCCAACCAGAATATCCACCATCCCGTCATCCTTAAAAATCACCTTGGCGCTTTCATCTTTATCGCCCAAAATGCTTTCTATATAATAACATAAGCCCAACCCGCGCAATTTGCCCGCCATGGCGCTTTTTTGCTTGCGATTCACAAAGCCATTCATATCTGCTGACGCCTCTGCATGCGATAAAACTTTGGCAAATTGTCCAACATCATAAACCTCGCCCGTAGCAGAGCGATAAGGAAAAGCGTCAGGCGCGATAAAATTCTTTCGGCGCAACGCTAACGGATCCACGTTTAACTCGCGCGCCGCATGATCCATCAACCGCTCTAACACAAAGATCGCTTCGGGACGCCCAGCGCCGCGATAGGCGTCAACTTGCGTGGTATTGGTGAATACGCCTTTCACCGCCAGCCATGTGGTCTGCACATCATATGTGCCCATTAAAACCTTTGCGAATAACTCGGTTTGAATGGGCTGTGCATATTGCGAATTATAGGCGCCTAAATTGCACTTAGAGGTCACCCGATAGGCGAGCATTTTGTGATTTTCATCGAACGCCAATTCCGCCAAGGATGTTAGGTCGCGCCCGGCATTATCGCTCAGCATTGCCTCGGTACGCTCTGACATCCAGCGCACCGGGCGCTGCAACACCCGCGCTGCATGCGCGCAAACAAAGGTTTCGGGATAATTCATCCCTTTCATTCCAAAACCGCCGCCCACATCCGGGTTCGTCACCCGCACTTGCTCTGGCGAAAGCTTCAACATTTTCGCCAAACGCGATTTGGTTGGCCAAACGCCTTGACCATTGACCGAAACGTGCAAACGATCTTCTTCCCATTCGGCAAAACAGCCGCGCGGCTCGATCGAGGCTACGATAATCCGATTATCCGCAATATCCAAAGCGACGCGATGCGCCGCCGTTTCAAACACCGCCTCGGTGGCAGCTTGATCACCCATACCCCAGTCAAAAGCAATATTATCTGGCGCCTCTTCATGCAAAGGCTCGCCACCAGCCTTCAGTGCCAAATGAACCGGTAAGTCTTGATACTCGAACACGATATTTTCGGCGGCATCACGGGCCTGTTCCAACGTTTGTGCAATGACCATCGCGATCGGCTCACCCACAAAACGCACCCGCTGTGTTGCCAAAACGGGGCGAAAAGGATCGGCCGCCCGAGAGCCGTCAAGGTTCTTTAAAATTGTTGCCTCGATATGCAAATCAACATCCGCTTCGCGCAGATCCTCTGCGGTAATCACCGCCTGCACCCCTGCACAGCTACGCGCTGCAGACACGTCCAGCTGCGTGATAATCGCATGGGCCACGGGCGAGCGAAACACGAATCCATGCAAGGCATGCACAGGGGCGATGTCATCAACATAACGCCCGGTTCCTTTTAAAAACCGCACATCTTCAACCCGCGTGACCGACTGACTTTTCCCGAATTTTTCCAATTTCAAAAACCTCTAAAAAAACACCAATAATAGATAAGGCTTCCAAGACATTTGTCTAGGCCTTCAACCGACTGAGGGTGGCGTTTAAAAGCGGGCGTGCCCTGCCCTCTCGCAGCACCCGAGCGCCGGTTAAGAGCGCCGATATTCCATAAAAACTTGAGCAGAGGCTGAGATATTGATCGCCAAAAAATAAATGCCCATGAAATCGCTTGCTTTCCCGGCAATCTCTGGCGAAGATTTTAACACATTTTATGGGAGGGGAATGACAATGCCTTTACCGCTTACACTTAACGTTGGGCGCCTGCGCCAACAGGATATTGAGCGCTATTGGGAAGACGGGTTTTTATTTCCCATTCCCGCGATCAGCCCGGATGCCGCGTTGGAGTTTCGCCGCCAATTAGAAATGATTGAAACAGAATGGACGCATAAAAGTTTGCCCCAGCCTCTGAACACCTACAAACGCGTCAACGCGCAATGCGTTATGCCACTGGCGTATCAGATTGGCGCAGATCCAGGCATTCTCAACGTTGTTGAAGGCATTCTAGGCCCAGATATTCTGATATATGCGGTTGAATTTTTTATCAAAGAGCCGAACACCCGCCATAAAGTGACAATGCATCAAGACCTGACATATTGGGGGCTGGGCGCCACCTCTGAAATGGTCACCGCTTGGCTGGCCCTCTCACCTGCGACGCCGCAAAGCGGCTGTATGGATTTTGTGCGCAAGAGCCATAAAAACCCGATCCTGCCGCATAAGGACAGTTTTGCCAAAGATAATTTGCTGTCGCGCGGCCAAGAAGTTCAGGTTGACGTGGCCGAGCAAGATAAAACCTCAATCGAAATTCAACCCGGAGAAATCTCACTACATCACGGATTAACCATTCATGGTTCTGGGCCCAATGTAAGCGATGACCGGCGCATCGCGGCGGTGATCCGATACGTGACCCCGAATGTCGCCCAAGAAATTGGCGCACGCGATTATGCCATTCTCGCAAGGGGGGCAGACAGGCAGGGGAATTTCATTCATGTTGCACCGCCCAAAGGCTTGTTTAATGCCGCCAACTTGCAATTACATGAAGAAATCCGCATTGCGCAGGCCGCGGCCAAAATGAAAGACGCCAAAGCAAAAAAAGGGCTTCATGCATGATTAAGCAGGTGAAATTTACACAAATGAAAGACGGCGATAAAGAAGATTATGATTTCTTAACCAAACATGAAATCGCCTTTTCAAATGGCACCGCCGACAGGCTGCTAAAGGCATTGGTCGAGCTGGATGAAAGTCTGTCGGGCTATCAAGTGACCCGGCTTGAGCATTCGCTGCAATCCGCTACGCGGGCATGGAAAGACGGCGCAGACATCGATTGGATCGTTTCGGCCTTGCTGCATGATATAGGCGACATTTACGCGCCTTATAATCACGACGAATATGCCGCCAGTATTTTACGGCCCTTTGTGCGCGAACAATGCAGCTGGGTGGTAGAAAAGCACGGAGATTTTCAGATGGTGTATTATGCCCATCATGTGGGCGGCAATCCAGACAAACGCTTGGCTTATAAAGAGCATCCGTATTTTGAAGATTGCGCAACCTTTTGCGAGCGCTGGGATCAAGCCAGCTTTGATCCAGCTTATGCCAGCCAACCGCTTGGTTTTTTTCAAGAGATGGTGCGCGAGGTCTTTGCGCGCAGCGCCTATGATCCAGAGGTGTTACGAGCCGGAAAGCGTGAGCCGCTTCGCGTATAATCTTGACCGGGTTTTAGATTTTATGCCGACCAAGAGTTTGCCGTGCAATCTGGGGCAACTTCCTTAACCCATAAATTCCAGGATGACGCGTTTAATATTGCGCGCGGCCCCTTTCCCTTTGTCGTAATAAAAGTTATCTCGGCGCAAAATAATGCAAGAATGGACAGCTCTGATGGCTTTGGAAAAAAACTTCGATGCGCAAAAAGCAGAAAGCCGGCTTTATCAGGCTTGGGAACAAGCTGGTTGTTTTAAAGCCGGTGCGAATGCGAAACGCTCCGAAACATTCAGCATTATGATCCCACCCCCGAATGTAACGGGATCGCTGCACATGGGGCATGCGTTCAACAACACTTTACAAGATATCTTGATCCGCTGGCACCGCATGCGGGGGTTTGACACGCTTTGGCAGCCCGGCACGGATCATGCGGGGATCGCGACGCAAATGGTGGTCGAGCGGCAATTGGCGGCGGCGAAATTGCCAAGCCGGTCTGAAATGGGCCGCGCCGCATTTTTGAACAAAGTTTGGGATTGGAAATCGCAATCTGGCGGTACAATCATCAATCAATTGAAGCGGCTTGGTGCCAGCTGCGATTGGGATCGCACGGCCTTTACGATGTCGGGGGCGCCCGGCGCGCCTGAAGGCGAGTCAGGAAATTTCCATGATGCCGTGATCAAGGTATTCGTTGAAATGTATCACAAAGGCCTGATCTACCGGGGCAAACGCCTGGTCAATTGGGACCCGCATTTTGAAACCGCGATTTCAGATCTTGAAGTGGAAAACATCGAAACCGCGGGCCATATGTGGCATTTCAAATATCCACTCGCGGGCGGCGAAACCTATACCTATGTCGAAAAAGACGCGGATGGGGCCATCACTTTCGAAGAGGAGCGCGACTATATTTCTATTGCCACCACGCGCCCCGAAACGATGCTTGGCGATGGCGCTGTCGCCGTTCACCCTTCGGATGCTCGCTACGCCCCAATCGTGGGAAAAATGTGCGAAATCCCCGTCGGGCCGCAAGCCCAGCGCCGTTTGATCCCGATCATCACCGACGAATATCCCGATCCCGATTTTGGCTCGGGGGCGGTCAAAATCACCGGCGCGCATGACTTTAACGATTACCAAGTGGCCAAGCGCGGCAATATTCCAATGTATTCTTTGATGGACACAAAAGGTGCGATGCGCGCTGATGGACGGCCCTATATAGAAGAGGCCAGCGACGCAAAAGCGATTGCCTCAGGGGAAAAACCCTTCGATGAGGCCAGCATCGCAGCGATGAATTTGGTGCCCGAGGCCTATCGCGGCCTCGACCGTTTTGAGGCCCGCCAACGGATCATCAAGGATATCACCGGCGCAGGTTTGGCCGTCATGACGATGCTCGAGAACAAAAACGCGGATACTGGCGAGATCGATGTCAAAAGCGTGCCTCTGGTAGAGAATAAACCGGTTATGCAGCCCTTTGGCGATCGCTCAAAAGTCGTAATCGAACCGATGCTCACCGACCAATGGTTCGTGGATACGGATAAAATAGTCGGGCCAGCGCTTGATGCCGTGCGCAATGGCGATACCGAAATCCTGCCAGAGCGGGATAAAAAAGTGTATTTCCACTGGTTGGAAAATATCGAACCTTGGTGCATTTCGCGCCAACTTTGGTGGGGGCACCAAATTCCCGTGTGGTTTGATGCCGATGGCAATCAATATTGCGCCGCCACGCAGGCCGAAGCACAAGCGCAGGCGGGGCCAGATGTAGCCTTAATCCGCGATCCAGATGTGTTGGATACATGGTTCTCCTCTGGGCTGTGGCCCATCGGCACCTTGGGCTGGCCCGAAAACACCGAAGCGCTACAAAAATACTTCCCCACAAGCGTCTTGATCACAGGCTTTGATATTATCTTTTTCTGGGTCGCCCGTATGATGATGATGCAATATGCGGTGATGGGCGAAAAACCCTTTAGCACAGTCTATGTGCACGCGTTGGTGCGCGATGAAAAAGGTAAGAAAATGTCCAAATCTTTGGGCAATGTCTTGGATCCCTTGGAACTCATCGATGCTTATGGCGCCGATGCCGTGCGCTTTACCTTAACCGCAATGGCTGCGATGGGGCGCGATTTGAAGCTCAGCTCCCAGCGCATCGCGGGCTATCGGAATTTTGGCACGAAACTTTGGAACGCAGCCCGGTTTGCCGAGATGAATGAAGTTTATGCAACGCTGGACCCGGCAGGTAAAAGCCAATTGCCAGCGCAGCTTCAACAAACGCTAAACAAATGGATTGTCGGCGAAACCGCCAAAGTGCGCGAAGCGGTCGATGCCGCGCTAAGCGCCTATCGCTTTAATGATGCGGCGAACCTGCTTTATGCCTTTGTTTGGGGCAAAGTCTGCGATTGGTACGTTGAATTTTCCAAACCGCTCTTATCCGGTGAGGATGAGGCCGCGCGCGCAGAAACGCAGGCCACAATGGCCTGGGTGATGGACCAATGCCTGATTTTGCTTCACCCCATCATGCCGTTCATCACCGAAGAGCTTTGGGGCAGTTTGACCAAACGAGAGACAGTGCTGATCCATACTGACTGGCCCAGCTACAGCAGCACGCTTATAGATACCGCAGCTGATAAAGAGATGAATTGGGTGATTGGCTTGATCGAGGAAATTCGGTCTGTGCGCGCGCAAATGCACGTGCCTGCGGCCGCCAAAGTCACCTTGCTGGTCAGCGCGCTTGACGCCGCAGGTCAAGACGCGTGGGATCGAAATCAAGCCCTGATCATGCGCTTGGCGCGGATCGAAACTTTAAGCGCTGTTGATACATTTCCCAAAGGCTGCGCCAATATTTCAGTATCCGGTGGAGATTTTGGGCTGCCTCTGGCCGATCTAATCGATATCGGCGCAGAAACCGCGCGCCTCAACGCAGCGCTCGGAAAGCTTGCCAAAGAACTTGGGGGATTGAAGGGGCGACTCAATAATCCAAAATTTGTTCAAAGCGCGCCGCCTGAGGTGGTTGAGGAAACCCGTGAGAACCTTGCCTTGCGCGAAGAGGAAGAGGCCCAATTGAAAGCTGCTTTGGCACGTCTTGACGAGCTGGGGCAGTAATTGAGGGTTTGATGGCGGCAGATCAGCATTCATCAGGCGCGCCCTGGCGCAATTTTTACGGGCGCTTTAAAGGCAAAACGTTGCGCCCCGGACAAGAAGAAGCGCTGGAAAGCGACCTTGCGCAGCTTTCTCCGGGCCCAGTCAGTTGGACCGAGAATCCTGATCGCACCGCGCTGGATTTGACCCAAATGTTCAACGCCAGTGCGGTCTGGCTTGAAATTGGCTTTGGGGGCGGCGAGCATCTGGTGCATCAAGCCGTACAAAACCCCGAAACCGGACTGATCGGATGCGAGCCTTATATCAACGGGGTGGCAATGCTGCTGCAAAAAATTCGCCGTGCAGAGGCGCAAAATATTCGGATTTATCCGGGCGATGCACGGCATCTCTTTGATGTGTTACCCCCAGCCTCAATCTCCAAAGCGTTTTTGCTCTATCCCGACCCTTGGCCAAAACGCCGCCACCACCGCCGCCGTTTCGTAACGCCCGAGCATCTGGCCCCGCTGGCGCGGGTGTTAAAACCAGGGGCCGAGTTTCGCGTGGCAACGGATATTGTCGATTATGTGCGCCAAACTCTTTTGGAAGTGCCCAAACAGGGCTTTGCCTATCAGAACCAAGATCCCAAAGGCCGCAACCCGGCTTGGTCGGATTGGATTTCAACCCGTTATGAACAAAAAGCCCTGCGCGAGGGCCGAATGCCCCATTATTTAACGTTTCATCGCCTTTAAGCGGGCTTTAAAACCCAACCATCCGGGTGGAAATCCCATAGACGCTGACAGTGGCTTAGGGTATCACGCTGCGGAAAATGTAAGGAACCAAGCCATGTCCTCTCACGCTGTTGCACGCCCGATGAGTGCTTCCAAATCCGGCCCCTTAACCGGCGAGGCGCATGTGCCCGGTGATAAATCAATTTCGCATCGCTCGCTAATCCTAGGGGCGCTCAGCGTTGGCACCACCACGATTAAAGGCTTGCTTGAGGGGGATGACGTGTTGGATACGGCTAAGGCGATGCGCGCATTTGGCGCAACCGTTACCCAGCATGCTCCGGGCAATTGGAGCGTTGACGGCGTCGGCGTGGGGGGCTTTTGCGAACCCGATACCGTCATCGATTGCGGCAATTCGGGAACCGGGGTGCGCTTGATCATGGGGGCAATGGCAACGCATCCAATCTGTGCCACCTTCACCGGCGATGCCAGTTTAAACAAGCGTCCAATGGCCCGCATAAGCGATCCTTTGGCGCTGTTTGGCGCGCAAACCTATGGCCGCAGCGGCGGCCGTTTGCCAATGACCATCATTGGCGCCGAAACCCCCACCCCTGTGCGCTACGAAGTGCCTGTTCCATCGGCACAGGTGAAATCGGCGGTTTTATTTGCAGGTCTTAACACGCCGGGGAAAACCGTGGTTATTGAACAGGAGGCCACGCGCGATCACACTGAACGAATGTTGCGCGGATTTGGCGCTGAAATAAGCGTGCAGATCACCGATGCGGGCCGCGAGATTACTCTGACGGGGCAACCAGAATTGCAGCCTCAAGACATCACCGTGCCGCGCGATCCAAGCTCGGCAGCCTTTCCGGTTTGCGCAGCTCTGATCACCGAAGGCTCGGATGTATTGGTCCCAAATATCGGCTTGAACCCAACCCGCTCTGGGTTATTCACCACGCTTCGCGAAATGGGAGCCGATCTTGAATATGAAAATGAGCGGGTGGAGGGCGGCGAACCGGTCGCCGATCTACGGGCGCGGTTCTCTCCAAATATGCGGGGAATAGAGGTGCCACCCGAGCGCGCCGCCAGCATGATTGATGAATATCCCATTCTATCCGTTGTCGCTGCCTATGCGCAGGGCGATACCGTGATGCGCGGTGTGAAAGAACTTCGGGTCAAAGAAAGCGATCGGATCGACGCTATGGCAACGGGCCTGCGCGCGAATGGCATTGCCGTAGAGGATGGCGCCGATTGGTGGATCGTATCGGGATGCGGCGCGCAAGCCGTGCCCGGCGGCGCCACCTGCGCCAGCCATCTTGATCACCGGATCGCAATGTCATTTTTGATCTTGGGAATGGCAAGCAAAAATCCTGTCTCCATAGATGATGGCAGCCCGATCGCCACCTCTTTCCCGATCTTCGAAAGCCTGATGGCTGCGCTTGGCGCACGGCTTGAACACAGCCCGAAAAGCTAGGAATTAAAGTGGCTTTTACAGTTGCAATTGATGGCCCCGCCGCCGCTGGCAAAGGCACAATATCGCAGGCCGTTGCGCAGCATTTTGGGTTTGCTCATTTAGACACTGGATTGCTCTACCGCGCCGTGGGATGGCTGCATCTTCAGGGCCAGGATCCCCTTGCAGCGGCCCATAACCTAGATCTGAGCTCCATCGACACTACCGCGCTGCGCACCGCCAATGTCGCCGAGGCCGCCAGCAAGCTGGCCGCGATACCCGACATAAGACAGGCGTTGAGCGAATTCCAAAAAAACTTTGCCCGTGCGCCCGGCGGCGCAGTTCTGGATGGTCGCGATATCGGAACGGTGATTTGTCCCAACGCCGAGGCAAAATTATTTATCACCGCGCGGGCAGAGACACGCGCCCAGCGCCGCTTTGCGGAACTGAAGCGCAGCGACAAGACTGTGCAATATGCCACTGTTCTAAAGGCCGTTTTAGAGCGCGATGCGCGTGATAAAACCCGCGCCTCGGCACCGTTGCAAGCCGCCTCAGACGCCCATCATTTAGACACCAGCGATTTAACGATCCAACAAGCCTGTTCAGACGCGATCACTTATATCGCCAAAATCCAGCGAGGCGAGGCGTAACCACCCTAAGATTATTGGGATTTATACCTTGTCAGCTTCGTAAAATTAGCCTAAAGACGCGGCTGTTGTGACGGTAAATATACCGCAAAGCGTGAAAGATCGAGCAGGGTCGGAACATCCGGCCCTTTTGCGTTTTGGAAAAACCTGATCGGCCAATGAACCCCAAGACCGGCGGAGACAACCGCGCGGCCAGAAAAACCAGTAAAGGAAACTGAGACCACATGGCTCAAAATACATCTATGGAGGAATTCGAAGCCCTCCTGAATGAAAGCTTCGAAATTGACACGCCCCAAGAGGGCTCAGTTGTCAAAGGCAAAGTCATCGCGATCGAAGCGGGACATGCGATTATCGACGTCGGTTACAAAATGGAAGGCCGCGTTGAATTAAAAGAATTTGCAAACCCGGGTGAAGAGGCCGAAGTTGCCGTTGGAGAAGAAGTTGAAGTCTTCTTGCGGCAGGTTGAAAACACCAAAGGGGAAGCTGTTATCAGCCGTGAAATGGCACGGCGCGAAGAAGCTTGGGATCGCCTTGAAAAAGCCTATGCCGATGAAGCGCGGGTTGACGGCGCGATCTTTGGACGCGTTAAAGGTGGCTTCACGGTTGAATTGGGCGGCGCGGTTGCGTTTTTGCCCGGCTCACAAGTGGATGTCCGCCCAGTGCGAGATGCTGGCCCATTGATGGGGCTGAAGCAACCTTTCCAAATCTTGAAAATGGACAGACGCCGGGGCAATATCGTCGTATCGCGTCGTGCGATCCTAGAAGAAAGCCGTGCCGAACAGCGCGCAGAAGTGATCGGCAACTTGGCCGAAGGGATGTCGTTAGAAGGCGTTGTGAAGAATATCACAGAATATGGTGCCTTTGTCGATCTGGGCGGCGTTGATGGTCTGTTACACGTGACCGATATGGCGTGGCGCCGGGTAAACCACCCGTCCGAAATCTTGACGATTGGTGAATCGATCAACGTTCAAGTGATCAAAATCAACAAAGACACGCATCGCATCAGCCTTGGTATGAAGCAACTGCAAGAAGATCCTTGGGATCGTGTGGCCGCAAGCTACCCGCTGGAATCAGTCCATCAGGGTGTGGTCACAAATATCACCGATTACGGTGCCTTTGTTGAGCTGGAAGCCGGAGTCGAGGGCTTGGTTCACGTCTCAGAAATGTCATGGACGAAGAAAAACGTGCATCCAGGCAAAATCGTTTCAACCAGCCAAGAAGTGGAAGTTATGGTTCTTGAGATCGATGGCACAAAGCGCCGCGTTTCTCTGGGCCTAAAGCAGACACAGCGCAATCCTTGGGAAGTCTTCGCTGAAAGCAATCCAGAGGGTACGCAAGTTGAAGGTGAAATCAAAAACATCACTGAATTTGGCCTGTTTGTCGGGTTAGACGGTGATATTGACGGCATGGTTCACCTCAGCGATATTTCTTGGGATGAACGCGGCGAAGAAGCGATCCAAAACTTCCGCAAGGGTGACCTTGTTCAGGCCGTGGTGTCTGAAGTGGATGTTGAGAAAGAGCGTATCAGCCTGTCGATCAAAGCCTTGGGCGGCGATAAATTTGCCGAAGCCACGGGTGACGTGAAGCGCGGCTCGATCATCACCGTTGAAGTCACCTCAATTGAGGATGGTGGGATTGAAGTCGAGTATGAAGGCGCAAAAGCCTTTATCCGCCGCTCAGACCTAAGCCGTGATCGCGCAGAACAGCGCCCCGAGCGCTTCTCTGTGGGCAATAAGGTAGACGTGCGCGTAACCAATATTGACAGCAAGACACGCAAGCTTGGCCTTTCAATCAAAGCCCGTGAAATTGCCGAAGAAAAAGAAGCCGTGGAGCAATATGGATCGTCTGATTCTGGCGCCTCATTGGGTGATATTTTGGGCGCAGCGCTCAAAGGCGACGAATAGGCGTTACCGCATAAATTGATAGGGCCCCCGCACTCCCATCGGAGCGCGGGGGTTTTTTTATGCGTCGCTTAGAAACGATTCGCCCGTTTTAACGTAAACCCTGAGACATCTCGCTCTGCGCGCGTAAAAATGGCCCAAGCAAAAACAGAAACTGGTTACTATCACTAAATACCTTAAAAAAACGGATAATTTTGCGCCACAGAAAAACAAAGCGTTTCCAAACGGGATGATTATTTTGTAACCTGAAGCTATTAAAATCAAAACATAGGGGGAGGCCACGTGATTAGATCGGAACTAATACAGATCATAACGGACCAAAATCCGCATTTGTACCAACGCGATGTTGAGCGAATTGTTAATACCGTATTTGATGAAATTACCAATGCAATGGCGAATGGCGATCGGGTTGAATTGCGCGGCTTCGGTGCGTTTTCTGTCAAACGCCGAGATGCGCGCCTGGGTCGCAACCCGCGCACCGGAGCCTCAGTGGATGTTGAGGAAAAACACGTACCGTTTTTTAAGACTGGCAAATTACTGCGTGATCGTCTGAACGGGAAAACGTAAGTCATGAAATACCTGCGCTATGCCTTTCTTATAAGCCTGGCGCTTGTTCTTATTATTGTCGCAGTGGCGAATAAAGCACCGGCGGAACTTGCCTTTCTGCCGCCCGATCTTGCAAATTTGATCGGGATGAATTGGTCAATCACATTACCCGTTTTTCTTGTTTTTTTCTTGGGTATTGTCTTTGGAGTTCTCGTCGGTTTTATATGGGAATGGTTACGAGAATATAAATTGCGATCGGAGGCTGCCGCCAATGGAAAAGCCTTGCGGCAGGCTGAACGCGAACTAAAAAAGCTCAAACAAGAAAAATACGCAGATCAAGACGATGTCTTGGCTTTGATCGATGAGGTAAGCTGAGCATGACCCAAAGCCCAACGCGGGTGAAAATTTGTGGCCTTACCAGCCCCGAAGCCATAAAGGGCGCAGCCCAAGCCGGAGCAACGTACGGAGGGTTGGTATTTTACGAAAAATCACCCCGCCATTTAAGCTTGGCAAAAGCCCGCGAGGTGGCCTTGGCAGCGCCTCCAGGCTTCGCCAAAGTGGCCTTGGTTGTGAACCCCCAAGATGCGTTTTTAGAGGAAATGATGTCACAGGTTCCCATCGATATTCTGCAATTACATGGAGCCGAACAGCCACAGCGCGTTCAGCAAATCAAGCAAAGCACAGGCCTGCCGATTATGAAAGCGCTCGGGATCGCAACGGCTCAAGACTTACGCGAAATTGATCGATACGCTGAAATTTGTGATCAATTGCTGATCGATGCAAAGCCCGCCCCGGGCGCCAAATTGCCGGGGGGAAACGGGTTGGTCTTTGATTGGCAACTTCTTGAAAATCACACCTGGAAAATACCTTGGATGCTCGCAGGTGGTTTGACACCCGATAATGTGGCCCAAGCCGTACGCGTAACGCAGGCGCGGCAGATTGATGTCTCCTCTGGTGTAGAAAGCGCTCCGGGCACCAAAGACATGGAAAAAATGCGTAACTTCGTGGCTCAGGCTCGCCTCTGAGGCAAAACATCACCCTTTCACCTTTATATGATGAACTCTCTTTACCCGCCGAGGTTACAAAGCTACATCTTGCAAAAGCCGATTTTTGGAGGGGCGCATGCCAAACGATCTTTTTAACAGCTTCATGACCGGACCCGATGAAAAGGGCCGGTTTGGTCAATTTGGCGGCAGGTTCGTTTCAGAAACATTGATGCCACTTATTTTGGAATTGGAAGAGCAATATAACATTGCGAAAACCGATGATAGTTTCTGGGCCGAAATGAATGATCTTTGGGCGAATTATGTCGGCCGACCCAGCCCACTTTATTTTTCTGAACGGCTCACAGATCATCTTGGCGGGGCCAAAATCTATATGAAACGCGACGAACTCAACCATACCGGCGCGCATAAGATTAACAATGTGTTGGGGCAAATCATTTTGGCGCGCCGAATGGGAAAAACACGTATCATCGCCGAAACTGGAGCTGGTCAGCATGGCGTTGCCACAGCGACAGTTTGTGCGAAATTCGGCTTGAAATGCGTGGTCTATATGGGCGCGCATGACGTAGAACGGCAAGCGCCAAACGTGTTTCGTATGCGGCTTTTGGGCGCCGAAGTTGTACCCGTCACCTCGGGGCGCGGCACTTTAAAAGATGCTATGAACGATGCGTTGCGCGATTGGGTAACCAATGTACGCGATACCTTTTACTGCATTGGCACCGTTGCTGGGCCGCATCCCTACCCCGCCATGGTACGCGATTTTCAAGCCATTATCGGCAAGGAAACCAAAGACCAAATGCAAGCCGCCGAAGGCCGCCTGCCCGATACCATCATTGCTGCGATTGGCGGCGGCTCGAACGCGATGGGCCTCTTCTTTCCGTTTTTAGACGATAAAGACGTGAATATCATCGGCGTTGAGGCTGGCGGAAAGGGCGTAAACCAAAAAATGGAACATTGCGCCTCGCTCACGGGGGGGCGTCCGGGCGTGCTTCACGGCAACCGCACCTATCTTTTGCAGGATGATGATGGGCAAATTCTCGAAGGATTTTCGATTTCGGCCGGCTTAGATTATCCCGGGATCGGCCCCGAGCATTCTTGGCTGCATGAAATCGGCCGCGCAAAATATGTGGCTATTACCGATGCAGAGGCGCTTGAGGCCTTTCAACTGTGCTGCGCGCTTGAGGGGATCATTCCCGCCCTCGAGCCAAGCCACGCCCTGGCCCATGTGATGAAAATTGCGCCCGAGCTGCCCAAAGACCATATCATCTGTATGAATATGTGCGGGCGCGGCGATAAAGATATCTTTACTGTGGCCAAACATCTGAATTTTGATATGGGCGCGCTTGGATAATCCACAGGTCTCAAAAGAAAAAAACCGCCCTTGTTTTAGGGCGGTTTTTTATTTTTAGGCGCTTGTTTTTGTGAAGCTATTTCAGCGCATTGTGGAGCGCATCCACCAAATCTGTGCGCTCCCAGCTGAACCCGCCATCCGCCTCCGGCTGGCGACCGAAATGCCCATAAGCCGCAGTGCGTTGGTAAATGGGTTTGTTCAGCGCTAAATGCTGGCGAATGCCCCGTGGAGTCAAATTCATACAAGCAGCAATAGCCTGTTCGATGGCTGCGGCATCAACCGCGCCCGTGCCGAACGTATCGGCATATATCGATAAAGGCTCTGCAACTCCAATCGCGTAGGAAAGCTGGATTGTGCAGCGTTCGGCCAAGCCAGCCGCCACAACATTTTTGGCCAGATAGCGCGCTGCGTAAGCGGCCGAGCGATCAACTTTTGTCGGATCTTTGCCCGAAAACGCACCGCCGCCATGCGGCGCAGCGCCGCCATAAGTATCCACAATGATTTTGCGCCCAGTTAGGCCTGCATCTCCATCCGGCCCGCCGATGACAAACTTACCTGTCGGGTTCACATGCCAATGCGTATCACTATCAATCCAACCATCGGGCAGCGTTTCGCGGATATAAGGCTCAACAACGGCGCGCACATCTTCAGAGGTCATTTGGGCGTCCAAATGCTGCGTTGAAAGCACAATCGAGCTGACCCCAACTGGTTTGCCGCCTTGATACCGCACCGAGAGCTGCGATTTCGCATCTGGCCCTAAGCTTGCAGCGCTGCCATTTTTACGCGCTTGGGCCAAGCGGCGTAAAATTGCGTGGCTATACTGGATCGGTGCCGGCATTAATGCATCGGTTTCGGTGGTTGCATAGCCAAACATGATTCCCTGATCGCCGGCGCCTTCATCTTTGTTTTCAGACGCATCAACACCCTGCGCGATATGCGCGGATTGTTCATGCAACAGGTTGGTGATCTCAACCGTCTCATGATGAAATTTCTCTTGCTCATAGCCAATATCTTTTATGCAGGCGCGCGCGATTTGATCGATGCGCCCCATATAATCTTTGAGCTTTGTGGCATCTGACAGACCAACTTCACCCCCGATCACCACCCGATTGGTGGTGGCAAAGGTTTCACAGGCAACGCGGGCCTCAGGCTCTTCGCCGATAAAAGCGTCTAAAACCGCGTCTGAGATACGGTCGCACACCTTATCAGGATGCCCCTCTGACACGGATTCAGAGGTAAAAATATAGTCTTGTCTTATCATAAAATCGCTCCGATTTGAAAAATCTGCCACGTCAGGAAGCCGTTGTGGCGTATCTCATGGTGGTATTGAAACGTCCCCGGAAGGTCAATTACTGTTTTGACGGCGGCAGATCAAACTGAGCATAAGGATGGCAAACAAAATGGCAAAAACTGTCCAAATTTCAAAGCGGCGATAGAGGGTGGCCGGCGCGGGCTGCGGCACTTGTGCATCGATAAAACCCGCTGTATTCAGACCCAGCTGTTTAAGGCTGCGGCCGTAAGGGTCAATCATTGCGGAAATACCCGTATTGGCCACCCTAATCATCGGCAAGCCCTGTTCAATGCTGCGCATTTTCGCTTGCGCCAAATGCTGCTGTGGCCCGGCAAAGCCGCCAAACCAGGCATCATTGGTCAATTGCAGCAAAATTGCCGCTTCTTGTGACGCGAAAGAGACATCTTGCGGGAACACGGCCTCGTAACAAATCAAAGGCACAACGGCCCCCAATGGCGCTATATTTATCCGTTTCGGGCCCTCGCCAGCGGCAAAGCCGGTTCCAAATAAATCAGATGTAAACCCAAGCCCGATCCGGTCTAGCCAATGCTCAAAGGGCAGGTATTCTCCAAACGGCACCAAATGATGTTTGTCATAAACCACTTTGGCAACACCATTTTGATCCATATATACAATTGAATTCAGCACTTTTTCATTTTCAAGTCGCAGCGCCCCCAACAGCAACGCTGTGCCATCTGCTGCCAATGCAATTTGTTCGATCAAAGTTTCAGCATTTTCAAAGCTTACGGGCAGAGCGCTTTCTGGCCAAACCACAAGATCGACAGACGGCTCTGCAGCTGTAAACTCAAGAGAGCGCTCAAAAAACAGCCGGGCAAAAGCCGGATCCCATTTTTGATGTTGCGGGGCGTTTGGTTGCACCAATCGAACCGTTCGCTCGGTTAAAGCAGATTTTTGCATCGTCAGACGCATATCGCCCCCGATCCAAGCCACTGGCCAAACCCCAACCAAAACCAAAACCATCCAGAAAATTTGTTTTCGTAAAAACAGCCAATGAACGCATGCCGCCCAAAATACGGTGATTACGCTCAGCCCATAAAGCCCGATCCAAGCCGCACTTTGCGCAACCGGCGTGTCGGCCCAAATATATCCCAAAGCCCCCCATGGAAATCCCGTCAGCATATATCCACGCGCCAACTCGAAAAATCCAAGCGCAAATGCCAGACCAAACGGCGTTTGCAGCCGCAGCGCCAGCGCGAAAGCGCAGCCCCAGAAAACCGACAACCCACCGGCAAAAAGAAGAAGAGCAAACGGAGCCATCCAACCATGCGCCGCGCTGTCCACCAGAAATGGCTCTACAATCCAATGCATCGAAACGGTGAAATATCCCATTCCAAGAGACCAGCCGCGTTCAAAGGCTTGCCACAGCGAGGCATTTAAAGATTGATGCGTTTCCAGCCAAAAAACAGCAAGTAAAGACAGCAGAGCAAGCGGCCAAAGAGACACGGGCGGTTGACCAAGCGCCAGCCCAACCCCCAAAAGAAACACCACCAAAAGCCGCCCAGAAAGCCTGCTTCCCAGCCTCATTGCAGGATCATTCTGCGGCTTGGGCCACATTCGGCAAACGCACCCGCAAGCGTTTAATGCGGCGTGGATCCGCGTCAAAAATTTCAAACTCTACGCCTTGCGGGTGTAAAATTACTTCGCCACGCGCCGGCACGCGGCCCGCTAACATAAACACCAACCCGCCAAGCGTTTCGATCTCTTCGCCGTCGATTGTATCATCGCGGGTTAGATCAAGCCCAGTTTCCGCGCAGAAATCTTCCATCGGTGTTTTGGCCAAAGCCAGATAATATCCCGGCTTCAACAAGGTCCAAAAGCTATCTTCTTCCAAATCATGTTCATCTTCGATATCGCCGATGATCTGCTCAATCAGATCTTCGATCGTTACCAACCCATCAACCCCACCATACTCATCGATCACCAAAGCCATATGGCGCCGCTCAGTTTGCATTTTCGTAAGCAAAACACCAATGGGCATCGATAAAGGCACGTATAGAAGCGGGCGCAGCATTGGCGCCAATTCAAACTCGTCTGAAAGCGCATCAAATCCATATTTCAGCGCGAAATCTTTTAGATGCGCCATCCCGACCGGGGTGTCCAAAGTGCCGCTGTAAACGGGCAATCTGGTCAAACCGCTATCGCGAAACACTGCTGCAAGATCATCACGGGAAATGGTGTCAGACACCGAAACAATCTCAGCTTTGGGGATTGCCACATCCTCTACGCGTTTGCGGCGCAAATTCATCATGCCAATATGATCGGGCTGGCGGATTAAACTTTGCGTTTGGGAGGCGCCCACCTGTTCATGTCGCGCGCGCTCGCGATCACCACGGCCAAAACTGAACCAATTCCAAAAACCTTTATCTTGCCTGAAAGGCTGCGCGCTTTGCGCCGCCCTAGCAGATCCGTCGCTATCGTCCATAACTCTCTTTCAAAAAGGCACCTAGGCCTTGGTTATCTCTTTATATGGGTTATTCACACCCAGTTTGCCAAGTATTTCAATTTCTAAACCCTCCATGAGCGTGGCATCTAAGTCACGCTTATGATCATATCCCAGCAAATGCAGCATAGAATGAACCAGTAAATGCAAAATGTGATCGGAAAATGCCAAGCCCGCCGCATCTGCCTCGGACCGACAGGTTGAATAAGATAAGGCGATATCACCCAAGCTTAGATCATCAGCCACTTGATCAATCGGGTTTGGATCTGCTCCATCTTTCAGTGCTGCGCGTTCTTGGCTGGGCCAGCTTAAGACGTTTGTTGCTTTGGCAGTTTCTCGAAAATCACCGTTGAGCTGGGCAATGCGCGCATCATCACAGGCCAAGATATCAACCTCAAACTGTGCCGCCCAAAGGTTAAAATGTGCTAGCACCGCCCGCAAAGCCTTCACGCTTAACCGCTCAAGGTCTGCCTGCTGCCAGCGGCGATCCTCGATTAACACCTCAATCTTCATGAAGCGCGATCCGCTCCAGCGCGCCGCTGTGGCTTCTGTGCAGCTTCCGGATCTTGATCATATGCATCAATAATCGCTGCCACCAAAGGATGCCGGACCACATCTTTGGAGGAAAAATAATTAAAGCTGATCTTCGGGATGTGCCTCAATAAACGCTCAGCATCAGCCAAGCCTGACGTGACGCCCCGGGGCAAATCCACCTGCGAACGGTCTCCGGTGATCACCATCCGCGACCCTTCTCCAAGGCGCGTTAAAAACATCTTCATCTGCATAACGCTGGTGTTTTGCGCCTCGTCCAGAACCACGAAAGAATGGGCGAGCGTGCGCCCGCGCATAAAGGCAAGCGGCGCGATTTCAATACGTTTTTCTTCGATCAGCTTGGCCAATTGCTTGCCGGGCAAGAAATCATTCAAGGCATCATAAAGCGGCTGCATATAAGGATCGACTTTATCCTTCATATCCCCCGGCAAATATCCAAGCTTCTCTCCGGCTTCAACGGCGGGACGGCTTAGCACAATACGATCCACTTCACCTGAAATAAACTTAGTAACCGCCACTGCAACCGCCAGATATGTTTTACCGGTTCCCGCCGGCCCAATCCCGAATGCCAATTCATTTTTCATCAAAGATCCAACATAGGCTTTTTGCGCCGCCGTCCTTGGCTCGACGGGTTTTTTGCGGGTTTTGATCTCAAGCTTGGCACCCGTGAAAAGTTCCATTTGGGGCAGTTCTTTTGCTTCAATGCCCGCCGCCAATCCATCACTCATACGGATTTCACGGTCAACATCCCCTGGGTCAACGCTGCGACCACCCTCTAGCCGCTGATAAAGGCCCCGCAAAACAGACAGCGTATTTTCGCGCGCCTTCTCTTCCCCGAAAACAACCAATTCATTGCCGCGGCGAATGATCTGCACTGCCATTTTCTGTTCGATATCTGCTAGATTTCTGTCAAATTCACCGCATAGGTCGATCAGCAATCGATTATCGGGAAATTCCACAAGGCTTTGCGGCGGTTGTCCGCCTTCGGTCGGGGTAGAAAACAATCCTGACGCCACATATTACTCCTAAATAACTTTCTAAAACCCTGCCAAGAGCGGCTTTAGAACGCAAGCGCATCTGGCGCTTTGCGATCAATTAAAACCAAAAATACGGGATATACTGCCAATAGAACGCTCAAATTGGGCCGCAAAGGGCTAAACACAGGCTGTGTCAGCACCGCGCGCTTGGCTGATCATAGCAATTCACCGGTTAAAGAATTGGTCAGGCTTTCTACGATCCGGACCTGGCGCAATTCACCTATCGCAACATCCGGCGCGTAAGCATGGACGGCATGCAGATGCTCTGATTTACCGACCATTTGCCCCGCATCGCGGCCCGCTTTTTCAAACAACACCGAAACCTCGCGCCCAACCATGCGTTTTTGTAAGCTGCGCTGCTGCGACCAAAGCAGCTCTTGCAAGCGATGCAAACGCTCTGTTTTTACGGCTTCTTCTACTTGTGGGCGTTCCGCGGCGGGCGTTCCCGGGCGAGTGGAATATTTGAAAGAATAAGCCTGCCCGTATTCGACGGCGCGCACCAAATCCATCGTGGCCTGAAAATCTTCTTCGGTTTCTTCGGGAAACCCGACGATAAAATCCCCCGAGAGTAAAATATCGGGGCGCGCCTTACGGAGCTTTTCAATCACCTGCAAATAACTTTCCGCGGTATGGGCGCGGTTCATCCGTTTCAGAATTTTATCCGAGCCCGATTGCACCGGAAGATGCAAATAGGGCATCAGTTTTCGGCAATTGGCATGCGCCTCAATCAGCGCATCGCTCATGTCATTTGGGTGGCTGGTGGTAAAGCGGATCCGCTCCAATCCATCGATCTCATCCAAGGCCCAAATCAACTGCGCCAAACTCCAGCTGGCCCCTTCAACACCTTCGCCGTGATAGGCATTAACATTTTGGCCCAATAAGGTGATTTCGCGCACCCCGCGCTCAACCAATTCTTGAGCCTCGCGCAAGATCCGCGCCGCTGGCCGAGAGACTTCGGCCCCGCGGGTATAGGGCACCACGCAAAAGGCACAGAACTTATCACAGCCCTCTTGCACGGTTAAAAACGCAGCGGGTGCGCGGCGGGTTTTAGGCCGCTCTTTTAGAACTTCGAACTTATCCTCTGTCGGAAACTCGATATCAATCGCTTTGCTGCCCTGCCCCGCTTGGGCCTCCAATGCAGCCAAATTATGGTAGCTTTGCGGCCCAACCACCAAATCCACCATCGGCTGGCGCCGCATAATTTCTTCGCCTTCCGCCTGCGCCACGCATCCCGCCACGCCTATTTTCAAATCAGGCTTTTCATCTTTCAACGGTTTGAAACGACCAAGCTCCGAATAGATTTTTTCAGCGGCTTTCTCGCGAATATGGCAAGTATTCAGCAAGATCATATCCGCATCATCCGGCGTTTCGGTCTCAACATAGCCAGAGCGGCCCAAGGCCTCTACCATACGCTCGCTATCGTAGACATTCATCTGACAGCCATAGGTTTTTACGAACAGTTTTTTTGGCGCGCTCATTGCTTAGCCCTCTAGCCTTGGAATAGAGGCAGCAGATACACTGATTTTAGGCGCTTTTGCAATGCGCTGTTTCCGCGCTTTCCATGAAGCGCAGGGAAAAATAACGCAGCCCTAAAAAATTAAGACGGTTTTGCCGTGATATCCTTGCTCCGGGCGCTGCGGCGGCTATAGATTTTCCGGTTGTGGCATTCCAAGTACGTGAAATCCGCCATCCACGCGTATGATTTCGCCCGTTGTGCAGGCGCCCGCCTCCGAAGCCAGATACACCGCCGTACCGCCCACCGCCTCTAAAGTTGCGTTAGAGCCAAGCGGGGCATTACCATCGGTGAATTTATAGGTTTTGCGCGCCCCACCAATCGCGGCACCAGCCAAGGTTTTCATCGGGCCGGGTGATATCGCGTTCACCCGAATACCATCCGGGCCCAGATCATTCGCGAGATATCGCGTGCTGGCTTCCAGCGCGGCTTTGGCCACGCCCATCACGTTATAAAATGGCGTGACGCGATTAGAACCTTGATAGGTCAAGGTCAGCAAAGAACCGCCTTTGTCCTGCATCAGCGGATGCGCCCGCCGGGCCACTTCGATAAAGGAATATGCCGAAATATCCAACGAATTCTTAAAATTTTCGCGCGAAGTGTTGATAAACCGGCCCGTTAATTCGTTTTTGTCGGAAAAGGCAATGGCATGCACCAAGAAATCAAGCTGGCCCCAACGCGCTTCAATTGCGGCAAAGGCGCGATCCAGCGAGTGATCATCGGTCACATCAACATCCACCATGAAATCGCTACCAACGCTTGCGGCAAGTGGCGCGAGGCGCTTGCCAAAGCCCTCTCCTTGATAGGTAAAGCCTAGCTCTGCGCCCGCATCTGCCATCGCTTTGGCAATGCCCCAAGCGATCGAGCGCTCATTGGCAACGCCCATGATCAGGCCTCGTTTTCCCTTTAGCAAATCTGACATTTCATCACCCGTGATATTTGCTCATGATCATTGATCCATTGGTGCCACCAAACCCAAAAGAATTGGTCATCACCGAATCCAGCTCCGCATTTTCGACCAGATCAGTTACGATTTCGCCCGCATGGATCGCGGGATCTAAGCGATCCACATTGATCGATGGGATTAAGAAATCATGTTCTAAGGCCAATAAACAATAAATCGCCTCTTGCGCGCCCGTGGCGCCTTGGCTGTGGCCTGTCATCGATTTGGTAGATGAAATAGGGGGCGTGCTGCCTTCGCCGAAAACCCGGCGCACCGCTTCAACTTCCCCCACATCACCAACCGGGGTTGAGGTGCCATGGGCGTTGATATAGCCGATGGCGCGGCCTTGAGGCAAAGTGTCAAGCGCCATCCGCATGGCCCGCTCACCGCCCTCGCCCGAGGGGGCAACCATGTCATGACCATCTGATGTTGCGCCATATCCAGTAATTTCGGCATAGATCTTTGCACCGCGGGCTTTGGCATGACCGAGCTCTTCTAAAACCAGCATTCCGCCGCCGCCGCCGATCACGAAGCCATCGCGATCCGCATCAAAGGCCCGCGACGCTTTTTCAGGCGTGTCATTATATTTGCTCGACATCGCGCCCATCGCGTCAAACAAGCAAGAGAGGGTCCAATCCAGCTCTTCCCCGCCGCCTGCAAACATCACATCTTGCTTGCCAAGCATGATTTGCTCGGAAGCATTACCAATACAATGCAGCGAAGTTGAACACGCAGATGTAATCGAATAATTCACCCCTTTGATCTTAAACGCCGTCGACAGATTAGCAGAAATCGTGGATGACATGCATTTGGGCACGGCAAATGGACCGATCCGTTTTGGGGCTCCAGAGTTCAACACCACCTGATGCGCCGTGAGCATTGCGCTGGTCGAGGGGCCGCCGGACCCGGCCACCAATCCGATGCGCGGATGCGAGATTTCCTCAAGGGTCAACCCCGCATCTTCAATGGCTTGCTGCATCGCAATATAGGCATAGGCAGCGCCGCGCCCCATAAAACGTAGGGTTCGCTTATCAACATGATCCGCAACATCCAACTTGACATCGCCAGCAATTTGGCTGCGAAACCCATGCTCTTGCATCGCTGCATTTGCCGTGATCCCGGATGTTCCAGCTTTCAGGCTGGCCAGCACCTCTTGGGTGTTATTGCCGATAGACGACACAACGCCCATGCCGGTCACCACAACTCTGCGCATCGATATTCTCCTTAAGTTTTCAAAATGACATCAAGTTTCGGACAAGGCGACTTTCATGTCTTTGACCTGATAGATGACTTCCCCGTCGGCTTCAACGCGTCCGTCAGCCACACCCATCGTCAAGCGCCGCGTCTGAATGGCTTTTGAAAATGAAACAAAATATTTCAGCATTTTACGCTCTGGCCGCACCATCCCGGTTAGTTTCACTTCGCCCACGCCCAAGGCATATCCGCGCCCCTGCCATCCGCGCCAGCCCAGATTGAACCCGGTGAGTTGCCACAACCCATCCAGACCTAGGCAGCCAGGCATAATCGGGTTTTTCGGAAAATGGCAGTCAAAAAACCATAAGTCCGGCTTAATATCAAACTCTGCCACTACATGGCCTTTACCATACTCTCCGCCATCTTCAGAGATGTCGGTGATCCGATCCATCATCAACATCGGAGGCTCAGGCAATTGCGCGTTGCCTTCGCCAAACAACTCGCCCCGCGCACATTTCAGCAGATCATCACGATCAAACTGGGTTGGGAAATTCGCCATACTGACCCTCAATATTTTTGTTATTTTGAGACCTATGTAGCATTGCGACAAACCGGCTTGCAAGTCTTGGCGCCAAACATCACGCTGCGCAGAATTAAAAACATTGAACTTCGTGCCAGAAGCACCATATACTGGGCGCTAATGATCGGGTGAAACGATGACAACAGCCTCTTACAACAGGGCCAGCGGATGGCTCGCCTCAGCAGGACTGCGACCAACTCGGCAGCGTATGGCGCTGGCGGACGTGCTTGTGGGGGATGGTGGCCACCGCCATGTGACTGCCGAAAGCTTGTTTGAGCAGGTAAAAGATGCCGGCGACAAAGTGTCCCTTGCAACGGTTTACAATACGCTGGGCGCGTTTTGCGATGCGGGCTTGATGCAAGAAATCACGGTAGATGGATCAAAAAGCTACTTTGACACGAACACCCATGAACATCCACATTTCTTTTGGGAAGACACGGCAACCTTATCCGATGCCCCCGCAGAGCAGCTGCAAATTTCGCAATTGCCAAACGCACCAGATGGCGCTGAAATCGTTTCGGTCGATGTGGTGATACGTTTGCGCAAAAAAACCATACTCAAACCGTAAAAGAGCTGTGATGCGTGCAATGGCCTATAGCAGGTTCGGGCCTGCGCCCAACGTTCTTGCGCTGAACACCCTAGTGTCCACCCCGCCAGCAGATGGAGAAGTGCGGGTCAAACTGGCTTATTCGGGCGTCAACCCTTCAGATGTGAAAGCCCGTGCCGGCGCCAGACCAGGAGTGGTGAAACCCGCCTTCGATCTGATTACGCCGCATTCTGACGGCGCGGGCATTATCACAGATCTCGGCGCAGGCGTCAGCAAAGAGCGGTTGGGAGAGCGGGTTTGGATTTGGAACGGGCAATGGGCGCGGGCCCATGGCACTGCGGCTGAGTATATCACGCTTCCGGCAACACAGGCGGTGGCGCTGCCCGAAGGGATCAGTTTGCAAACCGGCGCAGTCTTAGGAATTCCTGGCCTTACCGCAGCGCATTGCGTGCTTGGCGGCGGCGCTGTGGCCGGAAAAACCCTGTTGATTTCCGGTGCAGGCGGCACGGTTGGACATCTTGCCGTTCAACTGGCGAAAGCCGGCGGTGCCCGCGTTATCGCAACGGCTTCACCGCCCCATTTTGAGCGCGTTTTGGCCGCCGGCGCGGATCATGTGTTTGATTATAAGGCCCCCGATCTTGATCTAGAAATCAAAGCGTTATGCAGCGCAGGCATTGATCGCGCCATAGAGCTTGAATTCGGGCTGAATGCACCGCTTTTGGCCGATGTTATGCGGCCCGAAGGCGTCATCTCAGTTTATGGATCTGCGCTGGATATGAACCCCAGCTTGCCCTTTGGTCAATTTTTATTCAAAGCCCTTAAAATTGATATCGCTCTCATATACATTCTAAATGAAACCGATCGTCAAAACGCGATAGACAGCTTGCATAAAGCCTTAATCGCAGGGGATTTACTGCCTCAAATTGATCAGATCTATCCTTTGGAAGACTGTGCATCGGCGCATCAGCACGTTGAACGCGGTGGCCGGCGCGGCGCGGTACTGTTGGAAATTAAATAACAAAAAAGCTGCCCCCCCCCCTTTCGTCGGCACTGCTCTTATGAGCAATGAAGCGCTGCGCCGAGTATCCAGCCGGCTATAAAGATCAAACTGAAATAGGTTTTGGGGCTTTTCAGACAGCGCCGCGCATGCCAGTTTGTTGCGAGTATAAGGATCCCAACATGCCCATCACAACCTGTGTTTTCGATGCCTATGGCACTTTATTTGACGTCGCCGCCGCCGCCCGGCTTGCCGCGCAAGAAGGCCATGACATCGCCTTAGCAGATCAATGGCAAAAGCTTGCGGAAATCTGGCGCGACAAACAGCTGCAATACACTTGGCTAAGAGCAATCACGCAGGAACATTGTGATTTTTGGCAGGTCACGCAAGATGGGCTTGATTTTGCCCTCGAAGCCCTATCGCTTGATAAAAATGATGCGCGACGCGAACGACTTTTACAGCTTTATTGGGAATTACAAGCCTATGACGAAGTGCCCGATATGCTGTTTCGCCTAAAGGAAATGGGGATGAAAACGGCCATTTTATCAAATGGATCCCCTGCTATGCTCGACGCAGCTGTGGCTTCCGCAGGATTGGGCGGATATCTCGACGCTATTTTATCGGTTGAACGCGTTGGCGTTTTCAAACCAAACAGCCGCGTCTACGATCTGGTTGGGCAACATTTCAACTGCGTTTCACAAGAGGTTTTATTCGTCTCGGCAAATGGCTGGGATGCCGCAGGTGCCACCGGATACGGATTTGAAACAGCCTGGGTCAATCGAAACAATATTCCGCTGGATCGGCTTCCCCACAGGCCAAAGCATAGGCTGAATACATTGCATTCTTTGCCAAAACTGGCGCAAAGCTGATGCCACGTTTTATCAGCTCAGATGGTCTGTCGCTTTTTTACACCGATACAGGCCATGGTCGGCCTTTACTTTGCCTGTCCGGGCTAACGCGCAATTTAGATGATTTTGAATTTGTCAGCCCGCATCTGTCGATGTTTCGGCTGATTAAGCTCGATTATCGAGGTCGAGGCCGTTCAGATTGGGCGGCAGATTACAAAACTTACATGGTGCCGCGCGAAGCTGCGGATGCGCTTGAACTTCTCGACCATTTGAAGATTGATAAAACCGCAATTCTGGGAACATCACGGGGTGGTATTATTGCGATGTATCTTGCCCATATCGCCAAAGACCGCCTCAGGGCCGTGGCGCTCAACGATATTGGTCCAGAATTGCAGCCAAATGGCTTGAACGATATTCTTGCCTATTTGGGCCGCCCGCCCGCCGCAAAAACGCTGGAAGACGCAGCCCGGATGCGTGCAGCCCACAGCCCGGGGTTTGAGCATGTGCCTATAGAACGCTGGCGCGCCGAAGCGGCCAATCTTTACGCAGAAACCCCGCTTGGATTGGACCTTCGCTATGATTCAAAGCTGCGCGATGCAGTGATTGAGCAACAAGCCGCAATGCCCAACCCCGACCTTTGGCCCCTTTTTAAGGCTTTAGACGGTCTGCCTTTGGCTTTAATTCATGGTGTGAATTCAGACCTTCTAAGCGCAGCAGCGGTAGAAAAAATGCAGGCATATCGGCCCGATATGATTTTGGCTAAAGTCCCGAACCGAGGGCATATTCCCTTTCTAGATGAACCCCAAGCGCTGGACGCGTTGCACAAATGGAGCAAGTTGATAGAAAATGGACCTTGATCTTATCAAAGCTGCCGCGGGGCGCCTGCGTGGCCATGCGCGCGAAACGCCGTTGCTCAACTCACCCTTTTTAGATGAGATCGCCGGCCGCCCCATCTGGGTAAAAGCTGAATGTTTACAGCATACTGGCAGCTTCAAATATCGGGGCGCATTTGCGGCCATTTCGGCTTTAAGCGAGACCCAACGGCGCAAGGGCGTATTGGCGTTTTCTTCGGGTAACCACGCCCAAGGCGTGGCCCTCGCCGCGAAACAGCACGATACTTCCGCCTTGATCATAATGCCCGAGGATGCGCCACGAATTAAGATCAACAATACAAAAGCCTTGGGCGCTGAAGTGCAGCTTTACGATCGACATAAGGAAAGCCGCGAAGCGATTGGCGCCACTTTGTCCGATCAACGCGGGTTGACCTTGATCAAACCTTATGATGAGCCGCAGGTCATCGCGGGCCAAGGCACGACCGGGCTGGAAATTGCCGATCAATGCGCCGCTTTAAACATAGAGCGCGCCGATGTTCTTGTGTGTTGTGGCGGTGGCGGGCTGACCAGCGGTATCGCACTTGCACTGGCATATGCCGCGCCGCAGATGCAGGTCTTTCCCGTAGAGCCCGAAGGTTTTGATGATACCGCGCGCTCGTTGGCAACTGGCACGCATCAGCATAATGCGCCGGAGGCGCGCGGCATTTGTGATGCTATTGTAACCCCGACGCCGGGCGATCTTACATTTCCAATTTTGCAGCAATATTGCAGCCGAGGGCTTGTTGTCTCTGAAAGACAGGCGCTGGAAGCGATGGCGTTGGCCTATGCGCGTTTGAAAATTATTCTCGAGCCAGGCGGAGCAGTTGCTTTGGCAGCAGCATTATTCAACGCCCCGGAACGCGCGCAGCACCCCGTGATTGCCGTGGCCTCAGGGGGCAATGTTGATACGGAAATGTTCCAAAACGCGTTGCGCCACGCGCCCAGCAGCTAAGCAAGGTAAAAACCAACTGCAGTGCCCTGCGGATATTGAATGATCCAATCAGGAATGTTAGCCCATAACTCAAGCGCTTAAAAAAGAAAAAGCCGGCGCGAGGGGAGTGATGTTGGATGCGTTATGCTGATCTCGAACACATAAAGCTGCATTACCGCGAAGATGGTGATCCAAAAGGGCCGGCTTTGGTCTTTTCAAATTCGCTTGGCACAGATTTACGGCTTTGGGATCCTATTCTGCCTTATCTTCCGAAAGATTTCAGGATTATCCGATATGACAAGCGCGGCCACGGACTGTCCGAATGCCCCTCTGGCCCCTATAGCATGGGCGCGTTAATCCGCGATGCAGAAGCGCTGTTAGACCATTTAAACGTTTCAAATTGCGTTTTTATAGGCCTGTCTATCGGCGGCATGATCGCACAAGGATTGGCCGCCAAGCGTTTGGATCTGGTGCATGCTTTGGTGTTATCAAATACGGGTGCAAAAATCGGAACATCGCAACTGTGGCAGGGCCGTATAAAAGCGGTTGAGCAAGGCGGGATTGAAGCGCTTGAGAGCGCCATTATGGAGCGGTGGTTCAGCGCCGAATTTCGCGCGACACCACAATTGGATTTATGGCGTAATATGCTGATCCGCCAGCCACGTGAGGGCTATATAGGATGCAGCGCGGCGATTGCGGGCAGCGATTTTCTGGCCCCTACTTCTGGCTTGCGATTGCCCTGTCTTGGCATAGCGGGCAGCGAGGATGGCTCAACGCCGCCTGATTTAGTGCGCGAAACAATAAGCTTAATCCCCGGCGCGCAATTTCAGCTGATCAAAAAAGCGGGCCATCTTCCCTGCGTTGAGCAGCCTGAAGTTTATGCCAAAATACTGCTCAAGTTTTTGCAAGATGTTGGCTATGCAACCGATAATTAACCCAACGATACAAGCTTGGCTTGCCTTTCAACGCGGCGCAGAAGGCCCATTGGTGCAACACGCGTTAAACCGCGTGAATAAAAAAAGCGATGCCCTTTCATCGCAGCGCATAAAAAAACCGCACGGCACGGGTTCACCAAAAGTGTCAAAGCATGAGTGAAACCCCCGCAAGCAGCGTAAAAGTCACGCGCCCTACGATTGTATTTCTGGTGATTACAGTGGTGCTAGATTCGATGGGCATTGGCATTATTATCCCCGTTACACCGGCGCTGCTCACCGATGTTCTTCCCGGTGCCAGCCTTGCAGAGGCGGCGATATGGGGGGGGCTTCTGGCATCAATTTATGCTGCGATGCAATTTGTTTTCGGGCCCATTTTGGGATCTTTATCGGATCAGATCGGCCGCAAGCCAATTTTACTTGTCTCGCTTTTGGTGATGGCGTTTTATTATCTGGCCATGGGCTTTGCGCAAACCATTTGGCTGTTATTTGTCGCTCGCATTATTGGGGGGATCACATCCGCCACGCAGCCAACTGCCTCGGCCTATATGGCAGATATTTCAAAGCCCTCGGAAAAAGCAGCGCGGTTTGGCCTGCTGGGCGCGGGGTTTGGTATGGGCTTCGTACTGGGCCCGGTTTTGGGCGGATTCTTAGGCGAATGGGGACCGCGCGCGCCGTTTTTTGCTGCGGCGGCTTTAGCCGCCTTGAACGCGGTGATGGGGATTATCATCCTACCTGAAAGCGTGACGGATAATATACGCAGCAATTTTAATTGGCGGCGGGCCAACCCATTTGGAGCTTTGAAAACCGTCGCGGCCTTTCCGGGCTTGCGTCTATTCTTAACGGTCACCCTTCTTTACGGGATTGCCACCTCAGTTTATGCTGCAATATGGCCGTTTTTCACGGTCGAGCGATTTGACTGGTCGCCCGGCATGATCGGTGTTTCCCTAACGATCTACGGCGTGTTTTTTGCGATCGTTCAAGGCGGGTTGGTGCGCCCTGCCATTGCAAGATTTGGCGAGACAAAAACGGTGATCATCGGGTTTTGCTTTGAACTTTTGGCGATGATCATGCTGGCTTTGGTAACCAATGGCATTTTATTGCTGTTTTTAATCCCCGTTGCATCGCTTGGGGTTATCGGCCAGCCTGCCCTGCAAGCGATTATGTCTCAAGCGACTCCGAATGATACGCAAGGCACGCTTCAAGGCGTTTTGGGCAGCTTACATTCTGTTTCAATGGTGATCACGCCTTTGACGATGACATTCGTTTTTTCAGTCTTTACCGCACCTACGGCACCGTTCTATTTCCCTGGGGCTCCGTTTATCTGCTCGGCGATTTTAATAGGCCTGTGCCTGATTATCTTTCTACGCCGCAGCGCGCAAACTGTTGCGCCCCGTACTGCCGGCGAATAAAAAGGTAAATTCCGCCTTGCACCTGCCAGAAAGCTTGACACACTGCGACAAAAGGGGAGATTTCAATGCCACCAGTTAAAGCCGCTATTTGCCATGAATTCGGAACAGATTTAACGCTTGAAACGATCGAGCTGCGCGCGCCCGTGAAGGGGGAAATAGAAGTTACATTGGGCGCTGTGGCGATCTGTCATTCTGATATATCATATATTGACGGAGCTTGGGGGGGGACGCTGCCGGCGGTCTATGGGCATGAGGCGGCGGGCATTGTTTCGGGTTTGGGGGATGGCATATCAGGCTTTGCCATTGGCGATCATGTTGTCGTAACGCTGATCCGAGCCTGTGGGCATTGTGGGAATTGCAGCACCGGGGCGCCCACAGTTTGCGAAACCCGGTATGATGGCGATCATGGCCCGATCAAAACAGCCAAGGGCGGTAAGCTACATCAAGGCATGGCCTGCGGCGCATTTGCTGAAAAAGTAGTGATAGATCAAAGCCAAGCCGTAAAAATCGCAGATAATTTAGCGTTTGATGTGGCCGCGTTATTAAGCTGTGGGGTGATCACCGGAATTGGTGCGGTGGTCAATGCGGCGCAGTTACGCCCCGGCCAAGATGCCGTGATCATTGGCGCCGGCGGGGTCGGCCTGAATGCGATTCAAGGGGCGAAATTGGCTGGCGCGCGCCGCATCGTTGCCGTTGATATGAACCCAGAAAAATTAGACATCGCGCGTGAATTTGGCGCAACTGATGTGGTATTGGCCAGCGAGGCAAAGCCCTGGCAAAGCGTTAAAAAGGCGCTAGGACGGGGCGTCGATGCGGTCTTTGTGACTGTGGGCATCGGCGCAGTTTATGACACGGCGGCCCGTTATCTTGCCTATGGCGGCAACGTGATCATGGTCGGCATGCCACAAAATGGCGATAGCTCAACCTTTGAACCGGTGAAAATGGCGGCTGTCAACCAAGGCATGATCGGCTCAAAAATGGGCAATGTGGTGATCCGTCGTGACATCCCGTGGATGGTCGATCTATACCATCAAGGCCGCTTAAAGCTTGACGAATTGATCTCTGGGCGATTTCGCTTTGAGCAGATCAATGAGGCCATCGCTGACACCAAAACCGGCGCAGCGCGGCGCAATGTGATTGTCTTTGATATTGAGGGCTGAAGATGAAGCTTACCGATCTTGATATTATCGTCACCGCGCCGCCAGCCCCGGGATGGGGGGGGCGCTATTGGATTTTGATCAAGCTTACCACCGATACGGGCTTGGTCGGCTGGGGGGAATCCTATGCCTCGAGCGTGGGCCCGACTGCCATGCAGGCCGTCATTCAAGATGTTTTTGAACGGCATTTTTTTAATCAGAACCCCGAAAACATTGAAGCTTTGTTTCGAAAAACCTATTCTTCAGGCTTCACTCAACGCCCCGATCTAACTGTCATGGGAGCGTTTTCGGGTTTGGAAATCGCCTGTTGGGATATTTTAGGCAAACAACGTGATCGCCCCGTCTGGGCCTTATTGGGGGGCTTGGTTAATAAAAAACTGCGCGCTTATAGCTATCTTTACCCGTTACAGCACCATCCAGAGGATGCCTTTTGGAGCGATGCCGATATGGCTGCCGAAAGCGCCGCGGCTTTGGTAGATCGCGGTTATACCGCCGTTAAATTTGACCCCGCCGGCCCCTATACCCAGTTTGGGGGGCATATGCCTTCACAATCTGACATATCCCGGTCTGTTGCGTTTTGTGAAAAAATTCGCGCCGCTGTTGGGGATAAGGCAGATTTGCTGTTTGGAACGCATGGTCAATTTTCCACCGCGGGGGCAATTCAACTGGGAAAGGCCTTAGAAAGGTTTTCACCCATGTGGTTTGAAGAGCCTATTCCACCCGACAATCTGCTTGAATTTGCAAAAGTTGCAGCGGCGCTGCGCATACCGATCGCAACCGGAGAACGGCTGACCACAAAGGCCGAATTTGCCACCCTGCTCAGAACCGCAGGCGCTGCCATCATGCAACCGGCGCTGGGGCGCGCTGGGGGTATTTGGGAAATGAAAAAAATGGCAGCTATTGCCGAAACCTTCAACGCTCAGGTCGCGCCCCATCTTTACGCAGGCCCGATTGAATGGGCCGCGAATATTCACTTGGGCGTTTCCATTCCAAATTTCTTGATCGCTGAAACGATCGAAACCGAGTTTCATAAATCCTTGATTTCATCCAGCATCATTGTCGAAAACGGATATATTGCAGCGCCATCCCAATCTGGCTTGGGGATCGAGGTGAATGAAACGTTGGCGCGGGCGCACCCCTATACCGGTACCAAGCTGCATCTGGAAATGAGCCCTTTGCCCAATGCCTATCGGAGTCAATGACTGCGCATAGGCGCGGCGACTCCTTGGGGCGGGGCTATGACCACAGTGCTCCAAAGCGCATCAAGGCGTTTTATCTGCTTAATATCAAAGCGCTCCAACTCTTCCCAATAACGCCCGGACTTGACATAATAGGCCAGCTCTTGCTCGCGGGCGAGCGCATGCGCTTTTTGCACTTTATCAATCTTAAAGGGTTTCGGACGCGGCTCTGATAGGCTGCGCCGGGGTGCGATCAAACGGCTTGTCTCTTTTGACAGGTTGCTGATTTCACAGCCCTGCGCAAGCGCAAGCGCATAAAGCCGCGCAGCTTTTGCCTCAAGCGAGATCAGCGTGATATCCTCGCGCAAAGGGTCGGCCGTGCCGGTGCCATAGAAATGCGTCTTGCTGGTTTTGGGATAAGACATATCACATCCCAAAAAAACGATTTCCCGCGGGTTGTAATGTCCCAAAACCCAATAGGCGGTGGTGAATGCCATGGTTGCACCAGCATAAACAAACCCACCATATTGATTTTGTACAGGAACAAACTCAGCCTCGCCAATCAAGCGTTGCCGTGGCTTTAAATTTATCGGCTGCCGCTCGGGCGGAAAATCATAGGGAAAGACAAGGTCATCCCAATCCGGGCGCACCTGCCACGCGTTGTTGATCACCACAAGCTTATCAAACGGGTGCTCCGGCCAGTCTCTTGCCGCCATCACATTTGGACCAGAGCCAAGAATCCCAACAGACGGGCGGTGTTCTTCTAACATTACAAAGCCCCTCTATTCGCTACCATTCGCGTAACCAGCTCAGGCGCAACGCCTTTTTATCAAGCCCCATAAAAGCCCATTTCAAAAGCAATTCAGCGCTGGCCGCTGCTCTATGCGCGGCTCCACGTATTGGCAAATCCGCCCAGCACAGCCGTAATCTCGCCATCGCTGGCCTCGCTGGCAACGCATGCGATCAATCCAAGTTGCTTATCATCTCGCACCTCAACCACCGAAGCCTGTAGGCCCGCATCACTCAACGCTGCATTAAAGGTTCGTGTGATCGCGCGCTTGCGCAGATCAGGTTTAAAGACTTTGCCCACAGCAGTTTTTGGAAGCTCGTCCAAAATCTCAACATATTTTGGATGCGCGGCCCGCTCTGGCACATGCTCTTCGCAAAATGCCTTCAATTCATCGGGCGTCACCTCACCATCGGCCACCAATTCAACATACACGCAGGGCAATTCCCCTGAATGCGCATCAGGTTGTCCAATCGCTCCTGCAAAGGCAACGCTGGCATGGCCCAAAAGCGCTTCTTCAATTTGCGCAGGATCTATATTATGCCCCCCACGTATAATCAGATCTTTGGCGCGGCCTGTAATCCACAGATATCCATCCTCGTCCAAGCGACCCAGATCACCAGTTCTTAAAAACGTATCTTCGTAATAAAGATCTACGTTCTTCGCCGCTTCGGTATAGGTGTTGCCAGGCCACACCCCGGGGTTGGAAACGCAAATTTCACCAATTTCATTGGCCGCACATTCGACCAACTCACCTGCGCTGGAATTCACGATTTTAACGGTTGTATACGGCAAGCGCACCCCAACTGATCCAACCTTTTTAAGGCCATCGGTGGGGTTACAAGAAACCAGAGCGGTAACCTCGGTCAAGCCATACCCTTCAATTATGTTTACATTGCTTGCGCTTTCAAATCGTTTAAACAGTTCTAAAGGCAAGGGCGACGACCCAGAAAATGCATTTTTTACCGTTGATATATCTGCATCGACTGGACGCTGCATCAAGGCGGCTGCCGCTGTTGGAACCGTAATTATATATGTGATCTTCCAACGCTCGACCAATTTCCAAAAATTATCAAATACGCCCTCGCCGCGATACCCCGCCGGCGTTGGGAAAATGACATGTGCACCGGAATGAAGCGCTGACATCAAAATTATATGACAGGCAAAGACATGAAATAAAGGCAGTGGACAAATGACGTTATCATCCACCGTGAAGCTTAACACACCTCCAAGCCAGCCATTATAAATCATCCCCGAATAGGTATGCTGCGCAACTTTGGGCATGCCCGTGGTGCCACCCGTGTGAAACAGCGCCGCCACTCGGTCTTTTTGAATATCTTCGAAAGTTAAGGTTGTGGCATGCTGCGATAGTTTTTCGTTAAAATCCATCACCTCAGCATTATGCGAGATGGGGTTTTTGGGTCGAAGCAACGGCACCAACCATTTTTTAGGAGGCGTCAAATAGCGGTTGAGATCAATTTCTAACACCGTTTTCACATTCGGTGCCTGTGCAACAGCCGCGGCTGTTTTTTGCCCAACATCGGTTTTGGGAAACGCCTTCAGGGTCACCACAACTTTGGCATTGGTTTCGCGCAAAATTGAAGAAATTTGATCCACATTCAGCAAGGGGTTGATCGGGTTTACCACCCCCGCCACGGCCCCGCCCAAAATGGTAAGCGCAGTTTCATTACAATTGGGCAATACAAAGGCCACCACATCTTCAGGCCCAACACCCAGGGCCCTGAACATATTTGCCGCCTGCGCGGTTTTCTGCTGCAAGCTACGCCAGTTCAGGGTTTCCGCTTTATCCTGCGGGCCCGATAGCAACTGATAGCTGATCGCCGGGCGCTCGGGAAATTTATCAGCGGTTTCGCTCAACAGACCGAAGAGCGTTTTGGCCACATCTCTTTGTTCCCAAGACATTTCTTTTTCAAGCGCCAGTGTGTCTTCGATCGAAGCAAAGCCCATAAAATTCTCCCAATTTTATATATTTTTATCCCAGACAACCTTGCGGGAAGCGCGCTGGTTTTTCAAGAACTATAAGCTTTATACCTCAGTTTCTAAAACTGCCCCATCGGTGAATTGCAATTTTGCAAGCCTGGCGTAAAGCCCCCCTTGGCCCACCAGATCGTCATGCGTGCCGGTTGCAACCACGCCGCCTTGATCCAATACAAGAATGCGGTCTGCTTTCTTCACGGTAGCCAAACGATGCGCCACAATCAGGGTCGTGCGGTCGCGGGCCAATTCATCCACCGCCAATTGCACTGCCCGTTCGCTTTCCGCATCCAGCGCGCTTGTGGCTTCATCCAGCAAAAGCACAGGGGCATCGCGTAAAATTGCACGCGCAATCGCAATCCGTTGCTTTTGCCCACCCGAAAGCAAAACCCCGCGCTCTCCCACATAAGTGTCAAAACCTTGCGGTAATTTTTTTATAAACTCGGCTGCAGCAGCGGCTTGAGCAGCTTTCAAAACCTCTTCATCGGTAGCATCTGGGCGACCAAATCGAATATTATCGCGCACCGAGGCGGCAAAAATAACAGGGTCTTGCGGCACCACGGCCATACGCTTGCGAAATGCGCTGCGGGTCAAATCGCTTAGGTTGATACCATCGAATAAGATCGCCCCATTTTGTGGATCAAAAAAGCGCAGTAGCAATTGAATAATGGTCGACTTCCCGGCCCCAGAGGGGCCTACAAGCGCCACCGTTTCGCCCGGTTCCACCTCAAACGAGATATCCTTTAAAATCTGCGTTTCCGGCCGCATTGGATAGCGAAAAGAGACGTTTTGAAAACTTAATTTTCCCTTCGCATTCGCCGGAAGCGCCGTTGGAGACACAGGGTCCAACACGTGATCCTGCGATGACAAAAGCTCGACAAGTCGCTCTGTTGCGCCAGCGGCGCGCTGCAACTCGCTCCAAATCTCAGAAAGCGCGGCAACTGATCCCGCCACCATGATCGCGTAGATCAAAAACTGGATCAACGTGCCAGGGCTGATCAGATCGCTTCTTACGTCGCGGGCCCCAATCCACAAAACGCCGACGACTCCCGAAAATACCAGAAAAATGACAATCATCGTCATTAAAGCGCGCGTATTCACTCTTTGAATTGCAACCAAATAACTTTTTTCGGTGACATCCGCAAAATCGGCTTGGGTTTGCGCTTCATGGGTAAAGGCTTGAACGGTTTGTACGGCGCCAAGCGATTCCGACGCGGTGCCCGAGCTGGCGGCGATCCAATCTTGATTGAGCTTGCTGAAGCGGCGCACACGCCGGCCAAGCGTTAAAATCGGAATGACCACGGCAGGCACGATCAACAACACCAACCCCGTCAGCTTCACCGAGGTGAGAAACATCAACGCCAAACCCCCGATAAAGATCAGCAAATTGCGCAAAGCGATTGAAATCGATGAGCCTAAGACCGATAGGATTAGGGTCGTATCGGTTGTGATGCGGCTCAGCACCTCTCCGGTAAGTATGTTGTCAAAAAAAGACGGGCTCATCATGATCACGCGATCAAAGACTGCCCGCCGGATATCTGCCACAACCCGCTCGCCAAGGCGCGTGACCAAGGAATAGCGCAGCGCGGTTCCCAAGGCCAAAAGGGCCGCGATGCCAAGCGCCGCCGCAAAATATTTATCCAATGTGGAATCGTCTGGAATACCAAAATTATCCACCACCCGACGCACTGCCAGTGGCAAGGTTAACGACACGCCTGCGGTCAGAATAAGCGCCAGAAATGCAGCGCCCATCAAAGCTTTATAGGGCAACAGAAAAGGTAATAAACCCTGCAATGCTGACAGTTTTTTTGATTTAGAGCGTTCTGTTTCGGCGAATTGGGGCGCGGTCTCTGCTGCCATGTGGTGGTATCCTAAAGTTGCTTGAGCCTTGTAAAGCCGTAAGGCTGGGATAAGGTCAAGCAAAACTAAAGCCAGCGCGGCTGTAACTGCATTTTCTTCCAATCTTGGACACGGCTACCCCATGCGGCCAAAGCGCCTAAGCGCTGTGGTCACCACACCCCAAAACTATCAAAGACGACATGAGCCTCGTTGAACTCTGACAGATCAAGCCCGCTTAGAAGAATGCCACGCCCGGCAAAATCGATCCAAAGATCCTGATCATGCGCTTGCATATTCAGGTTTTCAAACCCCGCTTGAGCGGCTTTGCCATTGCGGGTCAGAAAGCAAAGCTGGTCAAAATTTGGATCAAAATCCTTTACAATATCAAGCTCATTGCCCGATGGGGGTGCGAAAACAAAGCAATCTCGACCAGCGCCGCCAACAAGATAATCCTGCCCTTCGCCCCCAAAAAGAATATCTTCTCCCGCGCCGCCAAACAAACGATCATAACCAGACCCACCTGATAAAAGATCATCTCCGCCGCCTGCTAATAAAATATCGTGCCCGCTCAAGCCCAGCAATGCATCAGCGCCCTCATTGCCGGCCACCGTAACGCCGGAATGGGCCCCGACCAAAGGCAGCTGATGCGCAGGGGTTACGGGCGTGTCCCAGTTGGAGCTTAACGAAAAGACCTCAAAAACGGTTTGCATAAACGAAGCGCCGCTTGCTTCTGCCTCAAGCGCCGATGAAATCTTGGGCAAAGCTGCAGCCTCTGAAGATGGTAGCGGAAACACGGTATCCGGCTGCGGCGCCGCAAGCGTCACGCCGGGCTTTAACGCCGGATCCGCGGGTGCGGGCTCACTGATGAGCCTTTCAGCCAATTCAACCTCAAAATGTGATGCGAACTGAACGTCGATGCTTTGAAGATCGGCGCTCTCTAAGATCTGCCCTGCTACGGTCTTTAATGCAAGGGTTTCATCCCCATGACTGAGCCGCGCGCCATCAACCAGCGCGTCAAAATCCAGTTGATCTACGCTGTACAGGTCTGGCCAAAATGATAAATCTAATTGATCTGCCCAAGGATCAAAATCGACGATCACGTCATGCGCGGCGTCTGCCCTCATCACGAAGCGGTCAGCACCCGCCCCCCCCGATAATGACTGGGTATGAGCTGCATCAATCAAAATATCTGCGCCCGCGCCGCCGTAAAGATATCGATCATTGGCGCTGGCAAGGCTGGGCGCATCACGTCGCGATCTGGCAAGATGCCGCCTGGATGTTCTTGACGCCCAAAACCGGTTGGCGGCTCTTTGTTTCGGATCAGAAAAAACTGATGGTTTATCACGGGTCCGCATGGGTCGTTTTGGCAGATGCCAATCCGCATCACTCCCTTGAAGCGCTTTCGATCCAAGCCACGACCACCGCAACCCAAAGGCTTGCAGTACAATCACACACAATCCTTTGGACCAGCATCAGCCAAAGCGATGACGCGACAGGAGGTATTGTTCATGTCCTGAACAAAAATGCCGCATCGCAAGATAACGGATTGGTGTTTCAAAATAATTACAAGCCGCATCTGAGCATGGGGTGTTTTGGCTCAAATGATTTTAAGATCAGCCGTATAGATGAGGCGGGGGCGCATCAAGACAGACTGACCCTTGATAGCCAGAGCGGAATTTTATCAAGCCCCACATTGCCGCGCTTTGACGCCGTGCTGAATTACGACTATCCGCTCAAGGAGAATGTTTGGCAACGCGTCCCCGTTAACGAAAGCAAATATAATGACCAGCTATGTTTTGATGCCGAGGCAAATCAGTTTCGCGCGCCCAGCGCTGGAACCTATTTCTTTTCAGCCAATGTGTTCTTGAACAACATGGATGCGGTTGAACAAAGTTGCCAGATCAGATTTGACTGCCCGCTTGAGGGGGAAAGAGCCTCCTCATTGCGCGTATTATCCGATCTTAAAAGCCACTCATCCGCAACGCTTTCAACCCAAAGCCTCGCGTCTCTGGAAGAAGGTGATACCGTCGCGCTTCAGGCGCAATGCGCGCAAACAGGCGCAACTCTGCTTGCTGGCGCAACTGGGTTCTTGGGCTTTAAAATCGGATAAACCAGCAGGACTGGGCTTTTCATTCGGTCCAACGCGGCTCGATTTCAACAAGATCTTCTTCGTTTTGATCCGTTGATTTCAACAATTCCGGTAAGGAAGTCCGCACGGAATACCAGCGCGCAGGCACCGCACGATCTTTGGAGATATAAGATCGCAGCATCGGACCGTCGCAAAAATACAATTCCATTTCCACCTCAAGCAACACATCCAACCAATAATCCTGACGTAAAATCGTGAAGTCGCCTTGTTCATTTTTTTGATCAAACAGATATTGAATCTGATCAAGACAGCGCAAGCTGCTCTCATAGTTTTTTTCTGCGATCAGCAACGGGTAATAGGGAAGTTGCTGGGCAACAATTTCGCGTAGGCTTGGCTCTTCAACCGGCTCTTGTATCTCTTCTTGCCAAGGCGCAATGACGCTCTCTTGGCCCGCGTTTGCGGGCTGCTGTGTTTGACCAAACAATTCGCTCAAAAAGCCGCCTTGCTGCGCAGACACAGGTTGGGCGCATAAGAGTCCAACCAATATAATCCGTTTTAAGCGTCTCACTTGGGCATTCCGTGTCTTTACCACTTCTCTGAACGCTACATCTAAAGCAAGGCGCTGCTAACGACCAGCCAGAAATCGTCTATTCGTTGCGTAAATTCTCAAAACACATTGGTTGTTATGATCCTGCAGAAAAGCCTCACCAAAGGCGCCCTCAGCTTCTTGCGCGTAAAAGCCTAGCGCCATAAACGTTGGTTTTAAATTTTGCACCCTCTCATTTTGCGCTATACTTACCTTCTAAAATTGTCACTTTTTAAAGGCTGCTCTCCCTATGACTGAATTTTCCCAAAAGATCTGCGTGGCATGCCAACCGGATGCCGCCCCTGCCAGCGCTGCAGAACTGGCTGACTTTTTGGCCAAGAGCCCAAATTGGGCGCTGACCCATCGCGATAGTGTTAAACGCATCGAGCGCAGCTATAACTTCAAGAACTTTCAAGACGCGCTCATCTTTACGAATGCGGTGGGTGAGGTGGCCGAACAAGAGGGCCATCATCCCAGCATTCAAACCGAATGGGGCAAAGTGACCGTTATCTGGTGGAGCCATAAGATTGCAAATTTACATTTTAACGATCTGATTTTGGCCGCACGCTGCGATACACGCTACGATCTTCAGATGGCAGAACAGCCCGGTTAAACCGTCAGAGGCACCCAATCCCCAGCGCGGGCGTTGATGTATATAAAAGGGACTCTTTGCTTAAATTGAACAGTCCTCATTTTACGATTTTTATGCTATGGATCTTAAAAGGAGGAGAAAATATGTCAAACGAGCAGGGAAATTTAAAAGGCGCTGGGATCTCAATGATCATCATCATTGCAATTATGGTGGTTTTTCCACTTGTGGTAAATCTCATCACGACTTCCTATTGATGGATCTGTGAAACCGCCAGATAAGGCCCAAGGCTGAAACGCAACCGTGATCGACGATCGATTGGGCAAGAAGCGGCGAGAGCGCTTCAAATGCGCCATTGCAGCGATAAAAACGGATTAGAGGCCGCGCAGAGGCGCCCTTGCTTTCACAATCTTAAGTATTACGTTTTTGGCTGACAGCGCGACAGGGCCTCAACAGCGCAACCGCGCCCGGGCGCGCCACGGCACCACCGAAAGAGCACAGCGGGATGAGAAAGGCACAGCGTGTACGCAGTAAAACTGGTCTTTAATATAATAAGCCTAGCCTTGAACGCGGCTATTTTTGTTTTGATTGCTCTGCCCATTATCGACCGCAGCGGTTTTTTAAGGGTTGACTGGCGGCCAGAGCTGACCTTTGCGGCAGAGCTGGCGCTGGCGCCTGCAATCAAAAGCCAGGCCAGCGCACCGCCGGCCCAATTCGATCGACGCATTTCTCTCCCCATTGCACAATTGGACGCGCCCCAACTGGGTCAATATCAAACGGTCGCCTCTTATACCAGCGAAGCCTCTTCCCTGCGCCGTCTGCTTGATAAGGCCCAGCAACCAGCGCAGCGCTGGGTTTCCGTTGAAGATCAAACTGACACCGCTTTCGTGCAAGCCGAGCGCCATAAACCACCCTGTCCAACCTCAAAATTTGCGCCCTGGAGCGATTGTTTTGGCCGTTTTGAATTGCCCTGGGGGGCGATTTATCAAGGCGTTTGGCAGCAGGACCAATTTAACGGCATAGGCAAATTATTATTGGAAAACGGAGAATTATTTCAGGGCTATTTTAAAAATAACCGCCGCCACGGGATGGGGGTTTTGTTCAAGCAAGATGGCAGCCGCGTAAGCGGCACGTGGCAACATGGAGGATTGCTAAATTGAGCGCTTTACCAAAGCTGGCACTCCAGGCTATCCTATGCATCCGGTTAGTGAACTAGGCCTCAAACGGGGCCTCAAATGCCGTTTGCTTGCGCCAAGCCAGATTGAAAAAAGGACTAAATGTGACACGCTATAAAGTGTTTGCCGGGGCGTGCTTAACCCAATTTATCGTAATCGGTTTTTTGTTTTCTTACGGGGTGTTTTTCAGCGCGTTTGAAACGGAATTCGGATGGTCACGGACGCTGCTGTCAAGCTGCTCAGCATTGGCATTTTTCGTCATGGGGGTGTTGGCGATTATCGCGGGGCGCCTCTCTGATCGCTATGGCCCTCGGCTGGTTTTAGGCTTTACCGGGCTGATGTATGGGCTTGGATTTATTTTAATGTCCCAGATCACGCAGCCGTGGCAATTGCTCATGATCTTCGTCGTCTTTATTGGCTTGGGAATGGGCACCCATGATGTTGTAACCCTCTCAACCGTGGCGCGTTGGTTTCCAAACGGGCGCGGTTTCATCACTGGTTTGGTAAAACTGGGAACCGCCGCGGGGCAAATGATCTTGCCCCCGATCACTGCTTTTTTGATCCTTAGCTATGGTTGGCGCAGCAGTTTGGTGATTTTAGGCCTGTTGGCAGCGATCACCCTTCTGGCAGCCGCCATGTTAATGTCGCGCCCGCAAAACGCGCAGCCGACAGCCGCGCAAGCCGAGCTTACAACTGCCTCGTTTCAAAACGCCAAACGCAGTTTGACGTTTAAAAAGCTTTGTCTGATACAATTTTTATTTTTTCCCACCTTGATGACAATCCCAACACATATTGCGGTTTATGGCATAGATTTGGGGATGACGGGCGCGCACGCGGCCCTGTTGCTAACTGTGATTGGCGCAGCCAGCATGGCCGGCCGGCTGGCAACGGGGTATTTCCAAGATCGCTTGGGCAGCCAAGCGGCCTATAGCGCCTGCTTTATCCCCATTTTAATCAGTCTTGGCGCCTTGCTTTTATGGGACAATCATACCGCTTTATTCGTTTTTATGGCGCTTTACGGTTTTGGCCATGGCGGTTTTTTTTCCGTCGTTTCCCCCACCGTTGCGGATTATTTTGGGATGCAATCGCATGGGGCGCTGTTTGGCATTATTTTGTTTTTTGGTACGATCGGGGGCGCCATTGGGCCGATACTTGCCGGCATGGTGTTTGATTATTCAGGAAGTTATGACAGCGCCTTTTTAGGCTTGGCCGTTCTGATGGCTTTGGGATTGATTTTGGTGCTCACGCTGCCAAAAACCAAAGCCGCAGCCGCTTAGGCAAACCGAAAAAGCTTAGTTCATCAGCCGCCTGCGCGCCGCATCAAAGCGGTCTTTGATGAAAGCAAATTTATCATCTGGATCGTCGATCGGCAGATCCTCATTCACCGCCCAAGCAATATGATACATATAGCTTTTTAATTCGCTCTGAAACGTTTCGGGCAAAGCCTCGTAATAAGTGTTTACATCACCCAAAAAGCTACGCATGAAACTAGGAATATGAACCTCTTGGTGCTGCATTGTGATCCCCTGATCGCCTTCAACACCTTATATACGGCCAAAACTTTGCGATATTTAGAGATCCGCTGCGGTTCACAAAAATCGACCTCTTTTGCCAATTTTCATCCAAACATGGCCCGCTAGGCGGCAGCCCCCGCAACCTGTAAAGAATGGCCCATTTTCTGCGCCATCAGGCAAAGCTGCGCTCCGATTTGAGCACGGCGTTCTTTGGTGAAGCGGCGCACCGGCCCGGTGGCGCCAATGCTGTAAAGCGCTCCGACCGATCCGATTTGCACCGGTGCAGCAACCGACGACACACCCAGTTCGATTTCTTGCACGCATTCGGCATAGCCGCTGCTAAGGATCTGATCAAACTCGCGCGATAGGCTTTGCGGATCACAGCGCGTATATTCCGTAAAGGACCGCATCGGGCCAGATAAAATCTCTTGTCGAAACGGATCATCCGCAAAGGCTGCGATGACTTTTGAGCATGAACAAGCATGCATCGGGCGAAATCCGAGCCCAGGATGCACGAATGAGCGCTTTGCATCGCCCGGCACTTCTACGTGGATAATTTCAACGCCCGTATTGCGAAAGCGCGATAAAAAGACCGCCTCGCCCAAATCATCTGCCGCGCGCTGCAATGTTGGCGCGGCGCTGCGGCAAATATCCACATCTGTTTGCCCCAAAATCGCCAAGCGCACCAAGCTTTCTCCAACGATGAACCGCCCTGAAGACACCTCATCCAGCAATTGCTCCACCTGCATTGATTGCAACAAACGATAGCAGGTCGGGCGCGGCAGATCGGTCAATTGCTGCACTTCTGAGGCCGTGATTGGCCGGCCCGCCGTGGCCACAGCCTCCAATACTTTCATCACGCGCGCCAAATGCATAATTTCTCACTTTACAGACATTTGTCTCATGTAATAGAATTGCTTGCGAAAAGTCAAGCACCTCGAATCGGTTAGGAGAATAAAATGGAATGTTGCGGCCCCGGATATGCCTCCCCTGCCGAAGCGATGCAGGCACCTCGAGAAAAGCTGTTATACACAATCGCCATCTACACCGGCACGGGCATCCAAAAACCGGATTATCTGGCGACAATCGATAATGATCCTGACAGCCCCACCTATTCGCAAGTGATCAGCCGCTGCGAAGTGCCCGGGATTGGCGATGAACTGCACCATATGGGCTGGAATGCCTGTTCTTCTTGCTTTGACGACGCCTCAATGGCGCGTAAATATCTTTTGGTGCCCGGCGTGCGCTCTTCCAATATCCATATCATCGATTGCGCCACAGACCCGCGCAATCCAACGCTCTTCAAGGTGATTGATGGGGCCGATATCAAAGCCAAAACCAATCTCAGCGCACCGCATACAATCCATTGCTTGGGTTCGGAAATTATCATTTCAATGCTGGGCGATGCGCAAGGCAACGCACCAGGGGGCTATTTACACCTCAATAAAGACTTCGAAATCGTTGGACGTTGGGAAAACTCAATGGGCGATATCAAATTCGGCTATGATTTTTGGTATCAACCGCGCCACAACGTGATGGTAAGCTCTGAATGGGGTGCGCCCAATACCTTTATGCCCGGTTTTGATCTGGAAGAAGTGGGGCATCTTAAATATGGCCGCGAAATCCATTTTTGGGATTTTGAAAAGAAAGAGCCGATCAAAAGCATGTATTTGGGTGAAGATGGATTGATCCCATTGGAAGTGCGTTTTCATCACGATCCGGACAGTTCGCATGGCTTTGTCGGCGCCGCGCTCAGCGCAAACATCATTCATTGGTGGAAAGATCAAAACGACGAGTGGCAATGGGAAAAAATTGTCGATGTTGAAAATGAACCTCATCCGGAATGGCCGATCCCAGTACCCGGGGTGATTTCGGTAATTCTTTTATCGATGGATGATAAATATCTCTACCTGTGCAATTGGTTGCATGGCGATATACGCCAATATGACATCAGCGATCCACACAATGCAAAACTGACCGGCCAGGTGTGGATGGGGGGCTTGCTGGGCAAAGCACCAGAGGTGAACGGCGTAAAAGTCACCGGCGGGCCGCAAATGATTCAGCTCAGCCTGGATGGTAAGCGGCTCTATGTCACCACCTCTTTGTTCAGTACGTGGGACAATCAGTTTTATCCAGAAATCCGAACCAATGGTGGCTGTATGTTGATGGTGAATTGCGACACTGAAAATGGCGGCATGGAAATTGACCCGAATTTCGTGGTGGATTTTGGCAAAGAGCCCAACGGCCCAAGCCGGTGCCACGAAACCCGCTATCCCGGTGGCGATTGCACAAGCGATATCTGGCTATGATGCATAAAATCACGTTGGCAAACCGCGATGGCGCCACCTATGAGGTGGATCATCGCAAACCGCTGCTAGACAGCCTGCGCGACCAAGGCGTTGATTTGCCTTATGGCTGTAAATATGGCGGTTGCATCACCTGCGCGGCTAAGCTTACCGATGGCCGCGTGAATCAAGCGCCGCAAGTGGCGCTGAACAATCGCCAGATTACGGATGGCTATGTCATTTTATGCGTCGCCCGCCCGCTCAGCGATTGCACGTTGGAAATTGGCGTTGAAAGCCATGACAAGCTCTATCGCAACCCCTTCTTGGATCCGCTTGCGCCGCATGAATTGAAAGCCGATATCGCCACAAAATTGGAGAAAGCTCCATGACCTATATGGACCACGATGCCCCTTATCCGGATGCGTATTTAAATGACATCCTATCCTCGGTTAAAACCATCGCTATGGTCGGAGCCAGCCCCGATAAAACCAAGTTCAGCTATGGCGTCTTAAGGGTGCTCAGCGAAACCGGCTATGATATGATCCCCATCAACCCGCGCCCCGGTTTGGAAGAAATCCGCGGATTAAAAGTTTACCCATCACTGGATGCAATTGACCGCCCTGTGGATATGGTGGAAGTGTTTCGTCGCCCCGAGGATTTATTGGGAATCGCCCGCGAAGCAATTGCCATCAAGGCCAAAGTGCTTTGGGGACAAATCGGTGTCCGCAATGATGACGCCGCGCGACTTGCCGAAGAGGCGGGGATGAAAGTGGTAATGAACCGCTGCCCAAAAATAGAACTTTTCCGGCCCTTTTGGAAACCCAAACTGCATTTAGGAATTTAACCATGGCGCAAAAAATAACCAAAGGTATCAAAAAATTGCTCGCAGAAGCCAACGCTGTCGTGCCCAGTATATCCGTTGAAGAGGCCGCCGGCCTATTAAACAGCCAAGATCACGTCTTCATCGATTTACGAGATATTCGCGAGCTGCAGCGCTCGGGAAAAATACCAAATGCTTTTTCTTGCCCGCGCGGGATGTTGGAGTTCTGGATTGATCCAGAAAGCCCCTACCATAAAGAGCTGTTCAACCAAGATAAAACCTATGTATTTTATTGTGCCAGCGCTTGGCGGTCAGCCTTAAGCGCACAGGTCGCGCAGCAAATGGGATTATCTCCAGTCACACATATTGCTGGGGGTTTCACGGCCTGGCAAAAAGCCGCTGCGCCAATAGAGCCGGTGGAAAAGAAGTAATGCGCCACCCCGCGCCTGCCTTATAGTAAACCAGAGTAATCATAGCGAAAGCGAGGCCGTGTAAATGGCGGATTTTGGCGAAAACCCAGATCAGGGGAAATTCTGGAACGAAGCGTCTGGCCTGTCTTGGGTGGAAAATGACCGTTTGATGAGTGAGCGGCTGGAAACCATCAGTCAATTGCTTCTTGAAAATTTGGATCTTCACCCATCCAGCAAGATTCTTGATATCGGCTGCGGCGGCGGCACCACCACGCTTGCGCTTGCAAAAGGCGCACCGCCAAGCGTGCAGATTACCGGCTTGGATATTTCAAAACCGCTTTTAGATTTAGCCGCGCAGAAATGCGCGGAGCATAAGAACATCAACTTTGTCTTGGCCGATGCGCAGGCGCATCGCTTTGCGGTGCAAAAACTTGATACGGTGATCTCACGATTTGGCGTTATGTTCTTCGAAAACCCGGTGAAAGCCTTTCAAAACATCAAATCCGCACTGCGCGTTGCAGGCAGGTTACGCTTTGTTTGCTGGGCACCTTTGGAGGAAAACGAATTTTTTTACGCGCCATTGCAAGCCGTGTTGCAACATACAGATCAGCCTTTCATCGCCCCAGGTCGCGCGCCTGGGCCTTTGGCGTTCAGCGATGCTGCTTATCTGCGCGGCCTGCTTGAAGAGGCCGGTTTTCAGCAGGTTGAGATCGCAAAAACACCCACAGAAGTGACCACTAAAGACAGCCCCGAAGAAGATGCCAAGCTGCTGATGCAGATCGGCTTTGCCACGCGAATTATGACTGCGGCCGAAATGGGGGAGGCTGCGCGCGCTGAAGTCTTCCGCTCGATGCTGGCGCAATCCGCGGCGCGCCAGAAAGACGGCAAAATTTCTTATGGCGCTACGGTTTATATCGTAACCGCGCACGCTTAAAAAACCGATCCAAAGCGCGCCGAAGCCAGGTTACAAAGGGGCAATATCTCCTGCCGCCCTCTGAGCATGGAACTCGGCTTCAAAACTCGCAAAACGACCAGCCGCAATAGCCGCACGCATATCGGCCATCAAATCCTGATAATATTGCAGATTATGCCAGGTGAGCAGCATCCCCGAAATCATTTCTTGCGAGCGAAAAACATGATGAAGATACGCCCGCGAGTAATTCTTGCAGGCCGGGCAACTGCAGGCGCTGTCAAGCGGGCGCGGATCGTCCTGATGACGGGCGTTTTTGATATTCACCACGCCTTGGCGGGTAAAAGCTTGCCCCGTGCGCCCTGAGCGCGAGGGCAATACGCAATCCATCATATCGATGCCCCGTTTCACCGCGCCCACAATATCATCCGGTTTGCCGACCCCCATCAGATAGCGCGGCTTATCCTGCGGCAACATATCAGGGGCATAATCAAGCACCGAGAACATCGCCTCTTGACCTTCGCCAACCGCGAGCCCGCCAACCGCATAGCCATCAAACCCAATGGCCTTTAAAGCTTCGGCGCTTTCTGCACGCTGCTCAGGGAACACGCTGCCCTGCTGGATACCAAATAAAGCATGCCCCGGGCGATCCCCGAATGCCTCTTTGGAACGCGCCGCCCAGCGCATCGACAATTGCATGCTGTCTAAGGCGGTTTTCTCGTCCGCAGGAAAGGGCGTGCATTCATCAAAACACATCACAATATCGCTGCCCAAAAGGCGTTGGATATCCATCGAGCGTTCAGGGGTAATCTCGTGCTTGGATCCATCAACATGCGATTTGAAGGTAACGCCCCGCTCAGTCAGTTTGCGCAAACCAGCCAAAGACATCACTTGAAACCCGCCACTATCGGTAAGAATTGGGCGCTGCCAATTCATAAAATTGTGCAAGCCCCCCAAAGCATCCACCCGCTCGGCCCCCGGCCGCAGCATCAAATGATAGGTATTGCCAAGCAGAATATCTGCCCCCGTTGCCGCCACGCTTTCCGGCATCATCGCCTTCACCGTGGCCGCCGTGCCCACTGGCATGAAGGCAGGTGTGCGGATTTCGCCTCTCGGAGTCGAAATTTTTCCCGTCCGCGCTTTGCCATCGCTTGCCGCAACCGAATATGAAAACCGATCCGTCATTCTTCTACGTTACCACCTCTTACAGCCATTTGGCCCCAACACCCGCATCCAGCTTTTGGACACTTAGGCCGACCCAATTTTTCAGCCTTCTTAACAAACAAAGCCCACCGCTAATAGGGTGGGCTTTGATACAGATTATCGATAAACTCGAAAAAATCAGTTGTCCTCAAGCGCCTCGACTGCCGCTTGCAACGCATCCTTCGTTACCGTCTTTTCAGTAATTGTTGCTAGTTCAAACACATAATTCACAACTTTATCTTCAAAGATGGGCGCGCGCATCTGTTGCTGCATAGCTTGGTTTTGTTGAACAAATTCAAAAAACTGCCGCTCCTGGCCCGGATATTGTTGGGCCTGTTGCATGATGGCTTGCGACATTTCAGCATCGGTCACTTCGATGCTGGCTTTCATGCCGATATCGGCCAACAGCAAGCCAAGACGCACCCGGCGTTCGGCAAGCGTGTTATGTTCGGCAGTGGCCTCGACTTCGTCATGATCGTGCCCTTCGACCTCAGGGTTGTCTTCATGCCAAAGTTGATGCGCAATTTGTTTTGCCTCGGCTTCGACCAAGGAAGGTGGCAAATCGAAATCTACCATTTTATCAAGCGCGTCCAGCAGGCCCCGTTTGGTAATAGCCCGAGCCGCGCCGGCATATTCATTTTCGAGCCGCTCGGACACTTGGGTCTTCAACGCCTCTAGATCATCGGCTCCAAATTTAGTGGCCAGTTCATCGTTTATTTCCGCAGCAACCGGCTCTTGCACCGATTTCACTGCGCATTTGAACAATGCGTCTTTGCCAGCCAAATTCTCGGCGCCATAATCGCCCGGGAACGTCACGTTAACGTCTAGTTCTTCACCGGCTTTCGCGCCCACAAGCTGATCTTCAAACCCTGGGATGAAGCTGTTTGAACCCAAAACCAAAGGATAATCTTCGGCAGAGCCACCTTCAAATTCTTCGCCATCCACCGAACCAACGAAATCAAATACCACTTGATCGCCATCTTTGGCTTTCGAGCCTTTTCTACGGTCTTTAAAATTCTGCGATGATGCGGCCAGATTGCCCAGCGCCTCATCGACGCTGTCCGCATCGGCTTTCGCCACCATACGCTCAAGCTCAACCGTTTTGAACTCAAGCTCGGGAATCGTTGGAAGCGCTTCATATTTCAGGTCGACGTGAACATCGTCGCCCTCTTTCCAATCTTCGTTTGACATTTTAACGTCAGGCTGAAGCGCCGGCCGTTCACCGCTATCATCAAAATGCTGGTTCATCGCGCCATCGATGCTTTCCTGCATCGCTTCGCCCAGCAACCGCTTTCCAAACTGCTTTTTCAGCAGCGCGAGCGGCACTTTGCCCTTCCGAAAGCCCTTCAATTCAACTTCGGGCTGCGCTTCTGCCAATTTCTCATTGACCTTCGCATCAAGCTCAGCGGCGCTTACCACGATTGAATATTCGCGTTTAAGGCCTTCTTTGAGGGTCTCAGTGACCTGCATATCTATCTTGTCCTTTTAATATTTGGTGCGGGTGGAGGGACTTGAACCCCCACGCCTCGCGGCGCTAGAACCTAAATCTAGTGCGTCTACCAATTTCGCCACACCCGCAGTATTTTAAGGCTTGATTATGACAAACCCTTGAATTGCGAAACCCTCTATCAAAACATTTAAACAGATGCGAGCAGAAAATGAGCCTTGGTAAGCGACAATCAATTTACAGCTTCAACGAGGGCGAAGATGGCCCATGTTTCAGCCCCCTCGCCGGGTGCAGACTTGCCCAAACCAAGACGCACGGACCTTTGCCGGAATTCATTCAGTTACGGATGGGCGATTCACTTTTGATTAAATTTTAATCACTTTGATTAATTTTTAACCTTTGACTGCCCGATCAGCCCGTCGACGGGCGTGATTGAACGCTCATAGGATTGAGTATGTCGCCGCTCTATGTTCCTAGCAAGCAAACCTATTAGGGAGGCGAACGTGAAAAAAATTGAAGCCATCATAAAACCCTTCAAGCTTGATGAAGTGAAAGAAGCCCTGCAAGATTTGGGCGTCCAAGGGCTGAGCGTGATCGAGGTGAAAGGCTTTGGCCGCCAAAAAGGCCATACGGAATTATACCGCGGAGCCGAATATGTTGTCGATTTCTTGCCCAAGGTGAAAATCGAAGTTGTTTTGGATGACGATCAAGTCGATGGGGCCATTGAAGCCATCGTCCAAGCTGCAAAGACCGATAAGATTGGTGACGGAAAGATATTCGTTAGCCCAATCGAGCAATCCATCCGCATCCGAACCGGTGAAACCGGCTCGGACGCGCTTTAAACCCACTCAAGACAAAAGGAATTAGTGGAATGAGTACTGAAAGCGTTCTCAAAACCATCGCAGATGAAGATATTGAATATGTAGATATTCGATTTACGGATCCGCGAGGCAAGCTGCAGCATGTAACTGTGATGTCGGATCAAGTCGATGCGGACTTCATTGAGGAAGGGTTCATGTTTGATGGCTCTTCGATCGCTGGATGGAAATCAATCGAAGCTTCAGATATGAAATTGATGATGGATACCAACAGCGCGTATGTCGACCCGTTCTATGCAGAAAAAACGCTTTGCGTTCACTGCTCTGTGGTTGAGCCCGATACCGGGGAAGCGTATGATCGTGACCCGCGTGGCACGGCAGAAAAAGCGGAAGCCTATCTGAAATCATCAGGAATTGGTGACGTGGCTTATTTTGGACCGGAAGCCGAGTTTTTCCTGTTTGATGATGTGCGGTTTTCAAATTCAATCAACAAAGTATCGTATGAAGTCGATGCGCTAGACGCCTCATGGAACACAGATTCTGAATATGAAGCGGGCAATTCAGGCCATCGCCCTGGCGTTAAAGGCGGGTATTTCCCCGTCAATCCCATCGATGACGGGCAAGACATCCGCTCTGAAATGCTATCGACAATGAAGCGCCTCGGCATGAAAGTTGACAAGCATCACCACGAAGTGGCCAGCTGTCAGCACGAGCTGGGCTTGATTTTTGGCAGCCTCACAGAACAGGCAGACGAGCTGCAGAAATACAAATATGTGATCCACAATGTGGCCCAAGCCTATGGCAAATCAGCCACATTCATGCCGAAACCCATCGCGGGCGACAACGGAACTGGCATGCATTGCAACATGTCGATCTGGAAAGACGGCAAGCCACTCTTCGCAGGCGACAAATACGCAGATCTCAGCGATGAGGCCTTATATTTCATCGGCGGTATTTTGAAGCATGCCAAATCTTTGAATGCGTTTACGAACCCCTCAACCAACAGCTATAAGCGGTTAATTCCAGGCTTTGAGGCGCCAGTTCTGCGCGCTTATTCGGCCAGAAACCGCTCTGGCTGCGTTCGGATCCCATGGACAGAATCGCCAAAGGCGAAACGCGTTGAAGCGCGCTTCCCCGACCCTTCAGCCAACCCTTATCTGTGCTTTGCGGCCCTGCTGATGGCTGGCCTTGACGGCATTAAAAACAAAACGCATCCGGGCGAAGCGATGGATAAGAACCTGTATGATCTTCCAGCAGAAGAGCTGGCCGATATTCCAACAGTGTGCGGATCTTTGCGCGAAGCGATGGAAGAGCTGCAATCAGATCATGATTATTTATTGGCAGGTGACGTGTTCACAAAAGATCAAATCGACGGCTATATTGAGCTGAAGATGGAAGAGATCGAAACCTATGAGCACACGCCGCATCCGGTTGAATTCGGCATGTATTACAGCTGCTAAAATGATGAGTGTATAAGGTCTAGAAGGGCGTCTTTTTTGGCGCCCTTTTTATTTTCAGCGGAATGAAACCGCGCTTACGCTTTATCTGCCTGAAAGGTTTGATTTCGCAAAACAAACGTATGAATGCCAAACACCACGGCACCAGTTTTGGGCAAACGGCATAAGGTTTGGCGTTCGCTGCGAATATAAGGGCCTGCGCCTTCTGACACGCCGCTGCGCGGATCCGCTTCCATGCGTGGATGAAACAGGTCAGGCGCATCATAATGCAGGTAATTGCACCGCCAAAGCGGCCGGCCAACTTGAATTCCATTGAACAAACGCTGCACGCGCTTTGTTATATTGGCATCATAACTCGGCACGGGCACATGGATCCTGGATAAAGGATGCATGAATTTTTCAGCAAGCGTCCAACTGGCGGGAAAACATAATATGGCCCCCGTCAATAGATGTTCTGCACCGCGCGGCTGCAAAAGGCAAAAATCATTTTGCAACGCGCGCCCCAAAGTGGCCAGCGGATCCTGATCATCGATCAAAACCAAGCGACCATCGGGGCAAATAATCCTATCTTTGTGTCTCTCAAATCCCAAATGGGCAGTGGCAAACCCAAGCGCCATCCCCAGCAATTCTTGCGCTGCCGCGAAAGCTTCTGGGGCTAAACACAACACTTTGTCGCGCTGGTGTTTAAGTAGAGTTTCCCGCAGCTGGATTTGGGCCGAATAAGCCTCATCCACGATCAACCACGCCTCCGGCGCCAAAGGGGAAATCCCCGGTAGGGCGCCGTGATGTGACACGTCATAAGGCAACTCATTTTGTAAAATCTCAGTCATAAGGAACAGTTTTTGCCAAAACTGCGCGCCCTGCAAGTCGCAAACGCACAAACGCGATGTCGCAATTGTTTTTGACCCATTTCAAACCATGACTCAACGTAATGCAGACATTCGTTTTATTTACGCGGGGCTGCAAATGGGAAAGGTTTATCGAGACGGGCGCAAAATTGATCCGGCGCGGGGGGCGGTTTTGGGCGATAATACGCCCAATGATCAAAATCGCGTTGAAATCGGCCCGACGCAACTGGCCTATCAGGAATGGCAGCGGGCCGGATTGATCCTGCCCGATCTGCAAGCCATGCGGCGCTATCGGTGGAACCGCCTCACTCAGCATATCGTGGATCGTGATTACGGCGGGTTACTGATCTTTGATCCCTTAAACATTCGCTATGCAACCGACAGCACCAACATGCAGCTTTGGAACAGCCATAACCCGTTTCGGGCTGTGTTGATTTGCGCAGATGGCTATATGGTGATCTGGGACTACAAAAACGCCCCGTTTTTATCTGAGTTTAACCCGCTGGTGCGCGAGCAGCGCGCTGGCGCTGATTTATTTTATTTTGACCGTGGCGATAAGGTTGATATCGCAGCCGATGCCTTTTCAAATGAAATACGACAATTGATCAAGCAACACGGGGGTGGCAATCGCCGGTTGGCGGTGGATAAAATCATGCTGCATGGGCTGCGCGCGTTAGAGGCGCAGGGCTTTGAAATAATGGAAGGTGAAGAGCTCACCGAAAAAGCCCGCTCGATCAAAGGTCCGGATGAAATTTTGGCAATGCGCTGCGCCTCGCATGCCTGCGAAACCGCTATCGCGGTGATGGAAAACACCGCGCGCGCAGGAGTGGCACAGCGCCAAATGAGCGAGGATGATATCTGGGCGGTGCTGCATGCTGAGAATATCCGGCGAGGTGGTGAGTGGATTGAAACGCGCTTGCTCACATCGGGCCCGCGCACCAATCCTTGGTTTCAAGAATGCAGCGGACGGATTGTGCAAAATAACGAAATTCTCGCCTTTGATACAGATCTCATTGGATCCTACGGGATCTGCGTTGATATCAGCCGAACATGGTGGATCGGAGATCAGAACCCGCGCCCAGATATGATTTCTGCTATGCAGCACGCCCATGAGCATATCATGCAAAATATGCAAATGCTCAAACCCGGTGTCATGATACCAGAGCTAACGAAGAACGCCCATAAGCTGGCGCCAGAATATCAAAAGGGCAAATATAGCTGCCTGATGCATGGTGTCGGCCTTTGCGATGAATGGCCTTTGATTGCCTATGCTGACACCTTAGTCGAAGGGGCTTACGATTATCCACTTGAAGCGGGTATGGTGCTTTGCGTTGAAGCTTTGGTCAGCCCCGAGGGGGGCGATTTTTCGATTAAGCTGGAAGATCAGGTTTTGATCACACCTGAGGGCTTTGAAAACCTATCGGCCTACCCGTTTGACCCAAGACTGATGGGCATAGCCTAGACAACAGACCGGGCCGAGCCCCGCATTAAAGGCCCGCCTCGCGCGCAAAGCCGCCCCCTTGCCCCGACAAGAAAGCAGCTCTAAAAGAAGCCATCTTTTCTTCAAGCAAGGCTAAATTTTATGATCCCTCGTTACTCCCGCCCAGACATGGTTGCCATCTGGTCACCCGAAAGCAAATTTCGCATCTGGTATGAAATCGAAGCCCATGCCTGTCAGGCTATGGCAGATATTGGAGTGATCCCTCAAGCCAATGCGGATGCGGTTTGGCGGGCCAAAGATGTAGAATTTGATATCGCGCGTATTGATGAAATCGAAGCAGTTACGAAACATGATGTGATCGCATTTCTCACCCATCTGGCAGAGCATATCGGATCTGAAGAAGCCCGTTTCGTACATCAAGGAATGACCAGCTCAGATGTGTTGGACACCTGTCTCAACGTTCAATTGGTACGCGCGGCAGACCTTCTGATTGCGGATGTTCAAGCGCTTCTTGCAGCCTTGAAGCGGCGCGCTTACGAGCATAAAATGACCATCCGCATCGGGCGTAGCCATGGCATCCACGCCGAGCCTACCACGATGGGCCTGACCTTTGCGCGCTTCTACGCTGAAATGGATCGTAACCTTGAGCGGTTGCGCATCGCGCGCGCCGAAATTGCAACGGGCGCAATCTCTGGCGCTGTGGGTACATTTGCCAATATTGATCCGCAGGTGGAAGAGCATGTCTGCACGATGCTGGGTCTGACACCAGAACCGATCAGCACGCAAGTGATCCCGCGCGATCGCCACGCAGCATTTTTTGCCGCTTTGGGCGTTGTCGGCAGCAGCATCGAGAACATCGCCACTGAAATTCGCCATATGCAGCGCACAGAGGTGCTTGAAGCGGAAGAGTTTTTCTCAAAGGGGCAAAAAGGCAGCTCTGCAATGCCGCATAAACGCAATCCTGTTTTAACGGAAAATCTCACCGGGTTGGCCCGTCTGGTGCGCATGGCCGTGGTGCCCGCGCTGGAAAACGTAACGCTTTGGCATGAACGTGATATTTCGCATAGCTCGGTCGAACGAAATATCGGGCCAGACACAACGATCACCTTAGATTTCGCCCTGAACCGCTTGACACAAGTGATTGATAAATTGGTGATCTATCCAGATAACATGCTGGCCAATATGAATAAGTTCCGCGGTCTGGTGATGAGCCAACGGGTGCTTTTGGCGTTGACGCAAGTCGGCGTAAGCCGCGAAGATTCATATCGGTTGGTGCAACGCAACGCGATGAAGGTTTGGGAAGATAATAAAGATTTCAAAACCGAGCTCTTGGCGGATGATGAAGTGCGCGCCGCGCTGAGTGAGGCTGAGATAGAAGAAAAATTTGATCTGGGCTATCACACAAAGCACGTTGATACAATTTTCAACCGCGTATTTGGCGCCGGTTAAAGCCGCAATCAGTCAGGTTGCAAACGCTCTTGGTGCCCGCATTGATCGCAGGATTGGCGCGGGCCAAGCCCGAAACCGGTGGTAAACCGAGTATTTGAACACCGCAGGCTGCGCCAAATCTGTGAGTGGTGACTGGTGATTTGTGGTTTATGGCCGTAAAAGTTAGCGTTCCTTTCACGTTTTCCGGCTAAAACGGGTGCCTAACAATCGATGGGCGCCGCGTGTCAGAACCAACAACAGATAATTCTAACCCGGTGGCGGCGTCATCGCGGGTAATAAGTCAGGCTGAAAAAGCCGCGATCGTGGTCAGCGCGATGCTGCGCAGTGGCTTGGACATACCGGTCGATGACCTCAGTATCGACGCCCAAGCACAATTGGCAAAAGAATTGGCTAATTTACAATTTGTTGAGCGCAATCTGTTAACAGAAGTGATTGAAGAATTCTCATCCGAAGTCACCTCGATCGGGTTAAATTTGCGCGGCGGTGCGGCGCAAACACTTAACCTGCTGGAAGGCAAAATCAGCACTGAAACGGCAGAGCGGTTGCGCAAAGAAGCCGGCGTGCGCAAATTCTCAGACCCTTGGGATCGATTGAATATCAGCGACATCGATGAATTGATCGCCATAATCGAGGCAGAGAGCATAGAGGTGAGCGCAATTATTATTTCAAAGTTGGATGTGTCAAAAGCAGCGGCGCTGCTGGGGAAATTGCCCGGAAAACACGCACGCCAAATCAGCCATGCAATTTCAATGACCCATCATGTCACCCCGCAAGCCATTTCACGGATCGGTCAAAGCCTTTTGGCGCGGCTCGATAACCTTCCTGATCGCGCATTCGCACTATCGCCGGAAGAGCGGGTGGGATCTATTTTAACCGCAACCACGCAAGTGCTGCGCGATGATGTTCTAGATGGTCTCGATGAAAGCGACCCCGCCTTTGCGCATCGGGTTCGACAGGTGATGTTTGCCTTTAAAGACATTCACAAGCGGCTCCATCCCAGCGATATTTCCCAGATTACCCGCAGCATAAACACCATCGAGCTTGCAACCGCGCTGGCCTATGCACAAAAAACCGGGCCCAACGCCACGGCAACTTTTATCCTTGAAAACCTACCTCGGCGGATGGCCGAGAACCTATCGGACGATATCGCCCATATGAAGGCAATCCAATATGAACAAGGCGAGGCGGCTTTGAACGCGGTTGTCCAAGCCATCCAAGATTTGGTGACAAGCGGCGTCATCGCCTTTCGGCGCGAAGAGGAAGCCGCAATGTCCAGCGCTCAAACGCGATAATCGCGCAAGTTAAGCTTGCCCCTGCCAAGCGCTTTATGATTTACCCCCCACATGCACAGAGAATAGGGATCGCATGCCAGACAACCCAAAGCACACGGGCAGCTTGGCCGAATGGCTAACAGATTTGGCTATTCGGGTCTTGATCCGCTGCGCACGCACCCTGCCTCTGGCAACGCGATTGCAGTTTATGGGGTGGTTTATGCGCCGTGTTCTGGCCCCCCTCACAGGCTATCAAAAACGGGCTTTGGCCAATTTGGACTACATATATCCGGATAAACCTTCGGATGAAAAACTGAAGATTGCGCGGGGCGCTGCCGATAATGCAGGGCGAACATTTATCGAAAATTATGATATCCTTGCGCTTCGCAACCGCTTGGGACAGGCCAAGATCACCGGTCCAGGATTTGCCGCGGCTCTTGCGGCAAAAGACAGCGGCACGCCAGTTCTTTTTGTCACGGGCCATTACGGAAATTTCGAAGCGCCACGGGCAGCTTTGGTCGCCCAGGGGTTTGAAATTGGGGGCTTATACCGACCGATGGCCAACCCTTATTTCAACAAGCATTATGCCCAAAATATGCATGATTTATCAGGGCCGGTATTCGAGCAAGGCCGCAAAGGCACATTGGGCTTACTGCGCCACATCCGCCAAGGCGGCATGGCGGTGTTATTATTTGATATTTACGATGGCGCCGGTGCGCCCCTGCCGTTTTTGGGAAAACCCGCGCCAACCGTTACGTCCGTGGCGGATATCGCGTTAAAAGCCCAAGCTGTGGTGATACCGTTTTTTGGCATACGGCGCGCCAATGGCGTTGATTTTGACATCGTGTTTGAAGAGCCCGTCGCGCCAGATGCGCCCATGCAAATGATGCAACAGATTACGCAGCGTTTGGAAAAGCGCATTGAAGAAGATCCCAAGCAATGGTTTTGGATTCACAGGCGCTGGAAGCCAGACCGTCAGCGTGCCCGCGCCGCGGCTAAGACAGCGCCGTGATTTGCCTGCTGCGCCACCACGACAACTTGCGTATCTGTGCGCCGTTGAAAGGTTTTTGACCATACCCCTTTGCCGTTCCAGACACCCAATGGCGTGATCTCAACCACCACATTTGAATAGGTCAACGTCTGCCCAGCATTCTCGCCCGCTTGGATCGCAACTTTTCCTTGTGGTTTATAATAAAATGCAAGCACATCTACAGGGCCGCCGGTTCCATCCACGTTGCTTTTAAGCGTCGCTGTAATAGCAAGCGACGCTTCAACCAATGTAAGCACCACGCGGCGGGGGGTTTGCGCGGCCCGCGCGACCGCATCCTTGATCGCCGTTGCGTTTGAACCAACAACATGATCTTGACCATTCACAATCACCTGTGGTGTGTAAACCGATTTACGCCCCGAGCGCTGCGCGTAGGTTTTTTGTCTGGTGGTAAATTGACGCTTGGCAAAACTGTCTTTCCAGCCGATATAATCCCAATAATCGACGTGCAATGAAAGCGTTAATAGATCTGAACGTTTGCTAAGAACATCGCGAAACAAAGCATCGGCGGCAGGGCAAGAGGAACACCCTTGCGAAGTAAACAGCTCGAGTAAAACGGCTGGCCTATCCTGTGCAACCGCAAAACCTGCGCAGGCCATCCACATCCCAAGCCAGAATTTCAACACTCTTGCGCGCAAAGCAGGCCCCTCTTTTCCAAATTCCACCCACTCAAAATACGGCAGATAAAATCAATTGACCATTGAAACTTGATAACAGCGGATCATCTTTGTGTTTAAATTTGTACACAATTGCATACAAACTATCTTTTGCCCCCTTGAACAGAAGTAAAACTTGGGTCAAAAGCACGGCAGCAAAGTGACCACACCGTCGCAGAAGGGGAAAGAAATGACCATCGTCGTAGGACATGACACCGCCAAAACGCGCAAAACACTCAGTATTAACGGGAAATCAATCTCTTATTACTCAATCCCGGCAGCCGAAAATGCTGGCTTGGGCCAATTTTCCAAACTGCCCGCAGCTTTAAAAGTTGTGTTGGAAAACATGCTGCGCTTCGAGGATGGCAAAACCGTGTCACTAGAGGATATAAAAGCCTTCTCAACATGGGGCGCGAATGGTGGTAAAAACCCGCGCGAAATAGCCTATCGCCCGGCCCGCGTTCTGATGCAGGATTTCACCGGTGTTCCAGCCGTTGTCGATTTGGCCGCGATGCGCGATGGATTGGTGGCTTTGGGCGGCGATGCAGAAAAAATTAATCCGCTGAACCCAGTTGATCTGGTTATCGACCATTCGGTGATGATTGATGAATTTGGCAATCCCCGCGCCTTTCAAATGAACGTGGATCGCGAATATGAACGCAATATGGAGCGTTATACCTTTTTGAAATGGGGCCAAAACGCATTTAACAATTTCCGCGTTGTTCCCCCTGGAACGGGGATTTGCCATCAGGTAAACCTCGAATATCTGGCCCAAACCGTTTGGAGTGATACTGACCAAAACGGTGATGAAGTCGCCTATCCTGATACATTGGTGGGCACGGATAGCCATACCACGATGGTCAATGGCATGGCGGTGTTAGGCTGGGGTGTTGGCGGTATCGAAGCCGAAGCGGCGATGCTGGGACAGCCCGTCTCGATGCTGATCCCCGAAGTGGTTGGATTTGAATTAACCGGGGCCATGCTGGAAGGTACAACAGGCACTGATTTGGTTCTAAAAGTGGTGGAATTGCTGCGTGCGAAAGGCGTGGTTGGCAAATTTGTTGAGTTTTATGGCGAGGGCCTAAATCGCCTGCCGCTGGCGGATCGGGCAACGATTGCCAATATGGCACCAGAATATGGCGCCACCTGCGGCTTCTTCCCCATCGATGACGAAACTTTACGCTATCTGCGCAATACCGGGCGCGATGAGGATCGTATTGCTTTAGTGGAAGCCTATGCAAAGGAAAACGGGTTTTGGCGCGACGCGGAATACGCACCGATTTATACCGATACGTTGCATTTGGATATGGGCACGATTGTGCCCGCCATTTCAGGGCCCAAACGCCCACAAGATTTTGTGGCGCTGAACGCGGCAAAAGCCGCCTTTAGCTCTGAAATGAAAGACACGTTCCAGCGGCCGATGGATAAAGAAATTGCCGTTGAGGGCGAAGAGTATACCATGCGCTCTGGCAAAGTGGTTATTGCCTCAATCACCTCTTGCACCAACACCTCCAATCCTTACGTGATGATCGGAGCAGGATTGGTGGCCCGCAAAGCGGCGGCTTTGGGACTGAATCGCAAGCCTTGGGTGAAAACATCGCTCGCGCCTGGATCGCAAGTCGTGAGCGCCTATCTGGAAGCGGCAGATCTGCAAAAAGATCTGGATGCAGTTGGGTTTAACTTGGTGGGCTATGGCTGCGCCACCTGCATCGGCAATTCGGGCCCCTTGCAGCCTGAAATCAGCCAAGCCATTACCGAAGGGGATCTGGTTGCAACTGCGGTCCTCTCAGGAAACCGAAATTTTGAGGGGCGTATTTCGCCAGATGTGCGCGCCAATTACTTGGCCTCACCGCCGCTTGTGGTCGCCTATGCGCTGGCCGGCACGATGGATATCGATTTATCAAGCGAGCCTTTGGGGCAAGATAAAAATGGCCAAGACGTCTTTTTGAAAGATATCTGGCCAAGCTCGCAAGAAGTTGCAGAACTGGTCGAGCGCACGGTCACGCGTGAGGCCTTCCAATCCAAATATGCAGATGTGTTCAAGGGCGATGAAAAATGGCAGGGCGTAGATACGACGCAAAGCCAAACCTACGATTGGCCCGCCAGTTCAACCTATGTTCAGAACCCGCCCTATTTTCAGGGCATGAGCCCGGAACCAGGCGTGATTACGAATATTGAAAACGCCAAAGTACTTGCAATTTTGGGCGATATGATCACCACCGACCACATCAGTCCGGCGGGCTCGTTCAAAGACACCACCCCCGCCGGTCAATACCTGATCGAACGGCAGGTGCCCGTGCGCGAATTCAACAGCTATGGCTCGCGCCGGGGCAATCATGAAATCATGATGCGCGGCACATTTGCCAATATCCGGATCAAGAATGAAATGCTTGATGGGGTTGAGGGCGGATATACCAAAGGCCCCGATGGTGAGAAAAGCGCTATTTTTGATGCTGCGATGGAATATCAAAATAACGAAACCCCGCTGGTGGTGTTTGGCGGTGAACAATATGGCGCAGGATCAAGCCGCGACTGGGCGGCAAAAGGCACGGCCCTGCTCGGCGTAAAAGCCGTGATTGCGGAAAGCTTTGAGCGTATTCACCGCTCAAACCTGGTTGGTATGGGCGTTATTCCTTTAGAGTTCACCAACGGAGACACGCGCAAATCGCTGGGCTTAACCGGCGAAGAAACCGTTACAATCACAGGGTTGGACAGCGTTGAACCCTTGCAGGAATTACCCTGCCATATCACCTTCGCGGATGGCAGCGTGAAAGAAATTTCGTTGAAATGCCGGATCGATACCGCGATTGAAGTGGAATATATCGAGCATGGCGGCGTGCTGCATTACGTTCTGAGAAACTTGGCGAAAGCCGCTTAAATTTTGTCCGCGGCGGGGCCTTTAGCGCTGCCGCGGGGCCTTTAGCGCTGCCGCGGGTTTTCCTTGCAATAATCACTAATGACAGCGCGCAAGACCAGCCTCTTTTACTTTGCCTACGAAGTCGGGCGCTTTGGCGCAAACTGGCTTATTGACCCAGCGCCTGCTGCAAGGCGGGCACAAACCGCTGCGCATAATCGCTTCCGACCAAAGGCCCTGCAAAGCGGAACAGCACGGTGCCTTTTGCATCCAAAATAAAGGTTTCTGGCGGCGCGGTGACCCCCCAATCTATCGCAGTGCGCCCCGCAGGATCGAAGGCAACCGCGCGGAACGGATTACCGTCCTTGGCCAGATACGCGGCTGCATTCCCCGCGTCATCCTTGAAATTCACCCCTATTATTGGCATACCGGCCCCCGCCATTTCCAGCAGTTTGGGGTGTTCGGCGCGGCAAGGCGGGCACCAACTGGCCCAGAAATTCACCAAGGTTACGCCACCTGAAATCAGCTGGCTTTGTTCAAATTCTGGAAAATTCGATAAGCGCGCAGGCGTGATTGGCGGCGCAGCTTGGCCAATCAACGTCGAAAGCAAGCGGTTCGGGTCTTCTCGCTGCATTCCGGTGTAAAACAGCAGCGCCAATCCTAAGAAAATCAGCGGCGGCAGAAACAGCAACCAAGGGGTTTTACCCATCACGCTGACTTTCAGCGGCCTCTAACTCGGCCAAAGCACGCGTATTTCTGCGCAATATTCCAAAGATCAAAAGCGCCAATATACCCAAAGACACCCCATAGGCAGATAACACTGCCGCTGCATATTTTCCAAGCTCTGGCATCATACTGCCTCCTGTCGCGCGCGCAGGGCTTGCGCCCGACGCAATCGAATTTCCGTACGCGTGCCCACCAACACCAAGGCCAAAAACAGCAGAACAAACCCCGCGATTGAAAACAGCAAAGGTTGGTAAAATACATCCGAGACATGCTTTTCTTTATCCAATGACAAAGATGCCCCTTGGTGCAATCCTTGGCTCCAAAAATTAACCGCATATCGGCTTAAAACCGCGAAGACGGATCCCACAATACACAAAACAGAGGTCAGATCAGCCGCGGTATCCGGGCGTTCAATCGCCCGCCACAGCGCCATATAGCCAAGGTAAAACAGGAATAAGGTTAAAAATGAGGTGAGCCGCGGATCCCAAGCCCAATATGTGCCCCACATCGGCTGGCCCCAGATTGCACCGGTGAATAAGGCGATCAACGTCATCGCCACGCCCACCGGCGCTGCCGCTTTGGCGGCCAAAGCGCTTACATGATGACGCCGGATCAACCAAATCAACGAGGCCACAAGCATCATGAACCACGCGTTAATCGCCATCAAGGCAGAGGGTACGTGCAAATAAATTATCTTAACCGTCGAGCCTTGGCGATAATCATCCGGCGTGAAGAAAAACCCCCATACCAGCCCAATGCTCAAACAGGCCGCGGCCCCAATCGCAATAAATGGCAGTATTCGCGTTGAGACACCCAAAAATTTTACGGGGTTCGCATATTCCCAAAGTGACATTTTATTTCCATCCTATCACGGCGGGCTTTATCCCTGTGACGCCGGCACAAGCCGACGGTTTCTGTTTCTTGGCGTTAGCGGCCTGAGAAACCTTAAGATAATTTCAAACCCGCTGCCAGACCCCAATATGAATATCTGATGGCGCATCAAAGCGGAATATTTCAGCAGCGCTGTTTCTTTTGCAAGCCCGCAAAACTATTCATGTTGTCAACTTCACCGGCGCAGAATAGCCTAGGGAAAAAAGGAAATAACATGACAATCCGCAGTACAAATGGTCGCGGCCAGCTATATGGTTCTGTTCTGGACACGATCGGCAACACACCTTGCATTCGCATCAATAATTTGGCGCCCGAGGGCGTAAAAATTTACGTAAAAGCCGAATTTTTTAACCCGGCAGGATCGGTAAAAGACCGTTTGGCGGTGAATATATTGGAAGCTGCAGAACGCGAAGGCCGGTTGCAACCAGGGCAAACAGTGGTAGAGGCCAGCAGCGGCAATACAGGCATCGGCCTTGCGATGGCCTGCGCTCAAAAGGGATATCCTTTGGTGGTTATCATGGCCGATAGCTTTTCAATTGAGCGACGCAAACTGATGCGCATGCTAGGTGCAAAAGTGGTGCTGACACCGCGAGCACAAAAAGCCATGGGCATGTATAATAAAGCCGCAGAGTTGGCCAAAGCCAATGGCTGGTTCTTAGCGCAGCAATTTGAAACCAAGGCCAACGCCGATATTCACGAGCACACCACCGCCCGCGAAATCATCGCTGATTTTGAAAATGAGCGGCTGGATTATTTCGTAACGGGCTATGGCACGGGTGGCACGGTTTCGGGCGTGGCGCGCGGCTTGAGATCCGCCCGGCCCAAAACCAAGATTATCTTAACCGAGCCGGCAAATGCTGCCTTACTGGCCAGCGATATCGCGCAAGAGCGGCACGCAAATGGCGCGCCACAAAACGGCCATCCCGCCTGGGAGCCCCATCCCATTCAAGGCTGGACCCCCGATTTCATTCCACTTGTTCTGCAAGAAACCATTGATAAAAAATCATATGACCAATTGTTGCCCGTGAATGGCGCTGACGGGGTTGCCTGGGCACAAAAACTTGCCAAACAGGAAGGTATTCTTACGGGTATTTCAGGCGGCTCGACCTTCGCCATCACGATGCAAATTGCCCAAAGCGCCAAAGCGGGATCGGTGATTTTATGCATGCTGCCAGATACCGGCGAGCGCTATATGAGCACGCCGCTTTTTGAATCGATTGAAGCAGAAATGAACGCAGAAGAAGAAGCAATTTCCCGCTCTACCCCAACAGCGCAAATGGAGTAGCTAGGTCAAGCAGGTCAATCGGGCTTGCAAAGCCTGCCGGGACTTCCAAGCCTGCCGGGCAGCCTGCCCACGCAACGCGGCGTGGCAAGCTGCCGATAAACAGCTTGTGATTAACGCAGATTGATACGCAAACACGCCGCCGCCGCGATCGGTAACAATGCCATCGAGACCAACGAAATACCCGCGAGCAGCAGCGCCGGCGTGGCAAGCGGAAGGCCCTCTACCCCGCGCCGCGCCACCTCTGCGCCAAAAATCAACGTCGGGACGTAAAGCGGTAAAACCAAAAGTGACAAGAGCAGCCCGCCGCGTTTCAACCCTACGGTCAATGCTGCGCCAAAAGTGCCGATGATACTGAGCGCGGGCGTGCCCAGCAGCAAAGAGCCCATCAACCAGGGAAACCCTGCAACCGGCAGATCCAACATCAAACCAAGCAGGGGCGCAATGAATGCCAGTGGCAAGCCGGTGGTCAGCCAATGCGCCAGGGCTTTAACAGTTGCAACGGCCTCTAAGGGAATGGGTGCGGTTGCCAGTAAATCCAAAGACCCATCTTCAAAATCCAAAGCAAAGATGCGATCGAGCGACAGCAAGCAGGCCAATAAAGCCCCAAGCCACAACAATCCGGCTGCCGCTTGCGACAGCAATGCCGGATTTGGCCCAAGGCCAAAGGCAACCAATAGAATCAAAATTAAGAAAAACGCCAAACCAAGCCCAAAACCGCCCCCGGCTCGGATTGATAGCCGAAGATCCCGCAGCAAAAGCGCCTTCATAAAAAAGCCTCATCTGCGCGTTCCAGCGCTGCGCCCTTGGCCTTGAACTGTGCCAAATCCAAGATTTGCGCCCGCGCATCCAAGCCCAGATCGATATGCGTGGCAATAACTGCCGCGCCCCCTGCCTGAAGATGCGCGCCAACCATAGCCGCAAATTGCCCCACCGCCTGTTGATCCAACGAAACGGTCGGCTCGTCTAATAACCACACGCGCCTTTTGGCAAGCCACAGGCGTGACAGCCCAAGGCGGCGTTTCTGCCCCGCGGATAAACTGCCTGCTAGGCGCGTCTGCAGCGCCTCTAATCCGAAAAGCCTCAGGCTATCCGTGATCGTCTGCGTTCCAAAAATATCTGCCCAAAAGCGTAGGTTTTCCGCAACCGATAATGTGGGCTTCAAACCATCCGTATGTCCGGCGTAAACAGCTGTGTCGGGATCCAAATGCACCTGCCCTGACAGCACTGGCTGCAAACCAGCAAGGGCGCGCAACAAAGTTGTTTTTCCAAAGCCGTTTGGCGCTTTTAAAATTAAGGCGGCGCCCGGCTGAACGGCAAAGGCTATATGTTTCAACAACAGCTGACCACCACGCGCCACGCTGACATCTTCTACTTGCAAAATAGGATTTTCCGACACCGCCATGGCGCTTAAATCTGATCAGCGGCTTGATCGGCCTTATCCACGGGCAAAAGCGCGGCCGCAATGCGGCGCCCCTCGGACAATAAAATATTATATGTCCGGCAGGCCGACGGGCTGCTCATCACTTCAACCCCAATGCCAACCTCTTCCAAGGGCCTGCGAAAATCGGCCGGGATGTATGAGATTTCTGCCCCTGTCCCAACAAGCAGCACGTCTATTTGACCCGCCAGTGATAGAATTTGAACCACATCTTCGAAACCAGCCCAAGCGCTGGTGCCCGCGCCACTGAGCAAAAGCGCATCATGATGCACCTTGCCGCCAACGCGAAAAAAGCCCGGCCCATACCCATCAATCGGGCTGGCATCATTATAACTGATTTCATTTAACCGCATGGCGCGCCCCTATTCCCAAACTGGCATGCTATGTATGGCAGAAAATGCGATCAGACAAAAGGCTATGATGCGGTAGAGCTTTTCGTATTCGGGATTGAAAATCTTGGCTCCTGCCAAATTGCCCAAAGCGATGGGCGCGGCCAGCATCAGCCCGATGAGAATTGGAACAAACTGCAGATATGCGCCCAAAATCATCACCATCAAGATTAAAACATCAAACGAGAATAGATAAATCAACGTATTGGCCCGCACGCGATCCGCCGCATAAGGGCTGGCCATAAAATAAAAAATCACCGGCGGGCCAGGTAGCCCTGCCAATCCCCCCGTCGCGCCAGAAATAGCTCCCACCATATATAATAGCGGCTTGGGCAGGTTAGCAGGCAAACGCAGCCCACTTAAAAGCAAAGCCAATAAGGCAAGTGTCAAGCCCGAGACCAGATAACGAAATAAAATTGGCTCGCTGCGGCTGAGCACCCAAAGCGCCAGCGGCAGCACAAGCAGCATTGCTGAGATCAAGCGAAATAGATCGGCGCGCATCACCTTCTTGCTCGCGGCGCGCAATAAGGGCAAAGGCCCGAATAAATCCATCACCGCCAAAATCGAGAGCGCCCAGATCGGTGATACAAATTGCCCTGCAACCGGAAGAAAAACCATCGCAGAACCAAACCCTGAAAAGCCACGGATCAACCCAGCCAGAAACGCGGCCAAGACCAGCCATATCAACCCATCTAACGCGACCGCCTCGGCGAGCCCGGCGGACAGCATTATTGGGGCACCTGTGTCCCTGCTTCAGCATTGGGTTTAGACCAATCGCGCTTTACCCCAAGGCGCAACAGCATCACAGAGGCCACGAATACCGAGCTGTAAGTGCCCACCAAAACGCCCCAGATCATCGCAAAAACGAACCCACGGATGACATCTCCGCCCAACACAAAAAGCGCGATCAGCGCTAGCAAAGTTGTGACAGAGGTCATCAATGTACGGCTCAGCGTTTCATTTATAGACAGGTTTAAAACGTCTTGCAGAACTTTTTTCTTATATTTACGCAGGTTCTCGCGCACGCGGTCAAACACCACCACCGTATCATTCAGTGAATATCCAACAATGGTGAGCAACGCCGCAATAATCGCCAAATCAAACTTGATCTGAACCACCGAAAATACCCCTATCGTGAGCAACACATCATGCACCAACGCCGCAACAGCGCCCAGCGCAAACTGCCACTCAAAGCGCAACCAAATATAAATCAACACCGCCACGATTGCTAAAATCACTGCCAAAGCGGCTGTTTGAACCAGCTCACCCGACACTTTTGGCCCCACGCTTTCAACCGAAACAAACGCAATATCAGGCGCTTCGCCTTGCAACGCTGCCAAGGCATTTTGAATGATATCGGCAGACACGGATTCTTCGCCATCTTGGGCTTGTATGCGGATCATCGCCACGTTTTGATCATCTTGGAAACTGGGATCATAGACTTCAGAGATGGTAACATCGCCCAGGTTCAATTGTCCCAGGGCAGAGCGGTAGGCCGCAACATCTACCATTTGCGCGCTTTGGGTCCGGATCGTTGTGCCACCACGAAAATCGATTCCGAAATTCAATCCTTGCATCAAGAAAGAGATCAAAGAAACAATCAGTAAGATCGCAGACACCGCCAGCGACATTTTGGTTTTCCCGAAAAAATCCCAATTTGTATTTTTAGCAACGAGTCTTAGGCGCATTTTTACACCTCCAATGTTCTGGGTCGACGCCGCTCAAACCACATCACCACCAATAGGCGGGTCACGAAGATTGCGGTGAAGACAGAGGTCAAAATACCCAAGCCAAGCGTGATTGAGAAGCCACGTACCGGACCCGATCCCATCACGAACAAAATGACCGCTGTGATAAAGGTTGTAATATTTGCATCAATGATGGCGCTCAGGGCTTTTTCATAGCCCAATTCAATCGCACGCGCGGGGCCTTTGGCGGATACAAGTTCTTCTCGGATGCGCTCAAAGATCAAAACATTCGCATCTACCGCCATCCCAATGGTCAGCACGATACCCGCAATCCCGGGTAGGGTCAGCGTTGCGCCGACCAGGCTAAGAAGTCCGAAAATCAGACCCACATTCACGATCAAGGCCACATTGGCGAATAAGCCGAACAGCCCATAGCTGAGAACCATGAAGACCAGTACAGCCGCAAACGCAACGATACAGGCGATTTTACCAGCACGAATACTATCGGCGCCAAGCTCGGGCCCAATCGTGCGTTCCTCTAAAAACTCCAACCCTGCGGGCAGCGCGCCTGCCCTTAATAGCACCGCCAAATTGGTACTTTCTTCAACGGAAAAATTACCCGTGATAATCCCAGAGCCTCCGGATATGTGACTTTGGATCGTTGGCGCACTGATCACTTCGCCGTCTAAAACGATCGCGAAAGGGCTACCAATATTGTCAGCCGTATAATCCCCAAAGCGGCGCCCGCCCGATGGATTGAAACGAAAATTTACCGCAGGACGTCCATTTTGATCAAAGCTAGGCTGCGCATCAACCAGATCTTCACCTGTCACAACGGGGGCCGCTTCAAGCACATAAAACTGGTCGGCATCGGTCAGATCGGGCAGCACCTCATTGCCATATCCTGGATCAACATCAGGATTGCCGCTGCGCGAGATCACCGGCTGGAAGGTCAGTTGCGCGGTTGTTCCAATCAAATCTTTCAATTCTGACGCCGAGCCGATGCCCGGCACTTGAATTAGCACCCGCCGGGCCCCTTGGCGCTGGATAGTTGGTTCCCGCGTGCCCACTTCATCAACGCGGCGCCGGATGATTTCCAAAGCTTGCTGCAAGGTGCGCTGATCGGTGAGCGCACGCTCGGCCTCGGACAGAGTAACAATCACGGTATCGCCATCGCTGGTGACCTCAAGGTCACGCGCACCGGCATTGCTTAGAGAAACGACGGGTTTGCTCAGTGTCTCTACGGCAGAAACCGCATGAGCAATCTGTTCCGCTTGTGAGATTTTCACCCGCAATTGATCGGCGGCACCTTTTTGCAGACGGATCGTGCCGATCTTTGCCCTTTCAGCGCGCAACACATCGCGCAGTTCCGGCCACAGCGCTTTCATGCGGGCCGCATAGACATCCTCAACCTGAACTTCCGCCAAAAGATGCGCACCGCCGCGTAAATCAAGACCCAAATTCACCAAAGACGCGGGTAAAAAGCTTGGCCAGGCGAAGCTGTCTTGCGCGGACTCGGCAGATATCAACCCAGCTTTGGTATCATTATAGCCTTCAACACGGGTGTAAAACGCATTCGGGAGGGCAAGGAACAAACCGATAATGCAAAGCCCCCAAATAACGATCCGTTTCCACAGATCAATTTGTAACATAGTCGGTTCCCTCTAAACTTTTGCGATCGTCAAACGCTTTATCGGCGCTTAAGCGTCATTCGCGGGCTCTGTTTTGCTGCGCACATCGGCAAGCGTGCTTTGCACAACTCTGACCTTCACACCATCAGCAACTTCAACTTCGAGCTCATTGTCTTCTTTTACTTTTGTCACTTTTCCGATCAAGCCGCCTTGCGTGACCACTTGATCCCCGCGGCGCACGGCACCAACCATCGCCTGATGTTCTTTCACCTTCTTTTGCTGCGGGCGGATCAGCAGAAAATACATGATCGCAAAAATAAGAATTAACGGTACAAATTGAGCAATGGCGTCCATAATGATTTCCTGTCTGGCTGCGTGTTTGGCGGAACCTATGCGCTGGTCCAACGCTTTGCAAGGGATCGGCCCCGCATAAGCGCAAGAACTTGAACAAATACATCCTCAAACCCCTCTACACTTGGCCGCGCAACTGGTGCATAAGAGCGGGCACGCGAGTCACGAACCAAAGGAAGCCTGCCATGCACGATATTCGCACCATCCGTGAAAACCCCAGTGCGTTTGATGCCGCGCTTGCGCGCCGAGGCGATGCACCGGTTTCCTCAGACCTTTTGGCGCTTGACGAGGCGCGGCGCGCAAGAATTCAGGCCGCAGAGAGTGCACAGGCCGAGCAAAACAAAGCCTCAAAAGAGGTGGGCGCTGCAAAGGGCCGCGGCGATGACGCCGAATTTGAGCGCTTGCGGGCCTTGGTTGCCGCCAAAAAGGCCGAGGTTGCCGCGATGCAAAACGCGGCCAAAGATCTAGATGCGCAATTGACCGATCGCTTGGCCCGGATTGCCAATCTGCCCGCCGAGGATGTGCCCGAAGGCCGCGATGAAACCGCGAATGTTGAAATCGCTCGATGGGGCACGCCCACTGCGTTTTCTTTTGCGCCAAAAGAGCATTTCGATATCACCGCGGTTGCCGCAGCTATGGATTTTGAAACAGCGGCGAAAACCAGCGGTAGCCGGTTTGTGAACCTGTCAAAGGGCGTGGCGCGAATTCATCGCGCTCTGGCGCAATTCATGCTCGACACGCATGTGGATCAAAATGGGTTAACCGAAATGCAAACCCCGGTTCTGGTGCGCGATGACGCTATGTATGGCACGGATAAACTGCCCAAATTCGGGGAAGACAGCTATCAAACCACCAATGGCTGGTGGCTGATTCCCACCTCAGAGGTCACCTTAACCTATTCTGTCGCAGGCGATGTATTAGATGAAAGTGCGTTGCCGATCCGGATGACAGCGCATACGGCTTGTTTCCGTTCTGAAGCGGGCAGCGCGGGCAAAGACACCTCTGGCATGCTGCGCCAACACCAGTTTGAAAAAGTAGAAATGGTGTCAATCACCCATCCAGAGAGGTCTGATGACGAGCAAAAACGGATGCTGCGCTGCGCCGAAGATCTTCTGGAACAGCTGAATATTCCCTATCGAACCATGCTGCTCTGCACTGGAGATATGGGGTTTGGCGCCAAGCGCACCTATGATATAGAGGCCTGGTTACCGGGGCAAAACACCTATCGCGAAATCAGCTCGATTTCGACGACCGGCGCGTTTCAAGCCCGGCGTATGAACGCAAGGTTCAAACTCGCCGAGGGCGGTAAACCAGCCTTTTTGCACACCTTAAATGGATCTGGACTGGCGGTGGGGCGCTGTTTGATTGCCGTGCTTGAAAATGGCCAGCAAAGCGATGGATCGGTAGCATTGCCGGCGGTGCTGCATCCCTATCTGGGCGGGAAAACAAGTCTAGGTGCTGAAGGCCAACTGATATAGGCGCCGCCAGCGCAAATCGCTACAAATGTTTTTTCAAGCGCGAGGGCGCAGATTTCTTGCGATCTTTATAGGGGTTTTTATCCGCCTGTGAGCGCAAAGTGAGCCGGATCGGCGTTCCGGGCATGTCAAAATCCACGCGCAACGCATTGACCAAATAGCGGGAATAACTTTCCGGCATTTTATCCGGGTTCGAGCACATTACGATAAACCCCGGAGGGCGCGTTTTGGCCTGGGTCATATAGCGTAATTTGATCCGGCGCCCATTAGGTGCCGGGGGGGGATGCGCCTCTACCATGCCGCTTAACCAACGGTTAAGGTTCGCGGTGCTGACGCGGCGGTTCCAAACCCGGTGCGCGCTCATGATCGCAGCTTGCAAACGGTCTAAGCCTTTGCCTGTTTTGGCGGATACTGTGATCAAGGGGGCGCCGCGCAATTGAGGCAAAAGGCGCTCAAAGGATTCTTTCAAATCTTTCAGTTTTTGCTGCTTTTGATCTTCGATATCCCATTTGTTGATCGCCACGATCACCGCGCGGCCCTCGCGTTCTGCCAGATCTGCAATCCGCAAATCCTGCTGCTCAAAGGAAATCGCCGCATCCAATAAAACAACCACAACCTCAGCAAATTTCACCGCGCGCAATCCATCGCTCACAGATAGCTTTTCGACCTTATCCTGAACTTTCGCTTTTTTGCGCATGCCAGCGGTATCAAAGACCCGCATAGGCACGCCGCCCCAAGCGATTTGTAGCGAAATCGCGTCGCGGGTGATGCCAGCCTCTGGGCCGGTTAACAAACGATCTTCTCCCAAAATCTGGTTAATGAGGGTGGATTTTCCAGCATTTGGACGCCCGACAACCGCCACTTGCAACGGCTTGCTCGCTGTGGGGGCGCGATACGCATCCTCAGCGTCAAATTCTTCGATATCAATATCCGTTTCGGCCGCCTCATCCTGCGCGCGCTCTTTGAAGTCATCGGCCAATGGCATCAAACATCTAAGCAGATCGGTCATCCCTTCGCCATGTTCAGCCGATAAGCGCAATGGCTCGCCAAGACCCAAAGCCCAAGCCTCAAGAACACCAGCATCTGCGGCAGAACCCTCGCCTTTATTGGCACCTAAAATCACATGTTTCGCGCGTTTTCGCAGGATATCGGCAAACATTTCATCGGTTTGGGTCACACCAACGCGCGCATCAATCATAAACAAACAGATATCCGCCATATCCACAGCGCGTTCGGTCAAGCGCCGCATACGGCCCTGTAAACTATCGTCGGTCACTTCTTCCAGACCCGCCGTGTCAATCACCGTAAAGCGCAGATCGGCAAGACGCGCTTCGCCTTCGCGCAAATCACGCGTGACCCCGGGTTGATCATCAACCAACGCCAACCGTTTGCCAACAAGGCGATTGAACAGCGTTGATTTACCGACATTGGGTCGGCCAACAATGGCAAGTGAAAAACTCATTTTTTGCTCCAAAAAGCGGCCTGAACGCTGTTACACCACCTAGTGGTTCAGCGATAGGCCCTTAACTTACCATCTCTGCACAAGATATACAGGATACCATCGGCAACAATCGGATTGGCCGTCGCGCCCGATCCAAGGCGGATGGCGCTGCGCTCGGCGCCGGTTTCGGGATCAAATTGGCGTAACAACCCATCTCCCGAGGCAAGCAGCAACCGCCCACCGGCCAAAACCGGCCCGTGATGCGTCACCACATCTTTGCTTTTTCTTTGCGCCAGTGACACAAAGCCAGGTAAATCAACCGACCAAACTTTTGAGCCATCGGTTGCATCCAACCGCATCAATTGACCTAAGTCATTCACAAAGAACAGCGAGCCTCCAGCGGGCCAAAGTGGCGATCTAGCGCCAAAAGGCGCTGTCCACAGGCGCGCACCACTATCAAGGCGCATCGCGGCAATCCGCCCCGAAGTGTTCGCTGCAAAAACTGTCGAACCACTGATCACCGGGCTTGTCGCGATATCATCAATCGTAGCCACCGCGCGGCCACTGCGCCCACCGGCCAAGGTCGCGTTCCAAAGGGTCAGGCCTCCGCCCCGAAAGGCAGCTTGTAAATCCCCCGCACCAAAGCCAAATACTACCAATTTTTCCGATATCGCAGGCCCCGTTGACCCGCTCATATTATTAACATCGTTCAGATGGTCCAATTGCCAGCGAATTCGCCCGGTTGCAGCTTCGATCGCCCAAGCCACCGAATCTTGGCTGACCAAATAGACAACGCCGTCAAAATAACTGGGCCGCCCATTGCCCGAGCCTTTGAGCTCTTGCTTCCACAGCGCGCTGCCGCTCTTGGGATCAAGCGCATGCAGCACCCCATACCCAGTGGACACAAAAACAACACCATCGCCATAAGCAATTCCGCCACCATCAGCATCGCCCGCGCGCTCAGAGGTCGGCGTCAAATCACGCGACCAAAGCCGGCGTCCGGCGGCGGATGTTGCGGTCAACACAGAGAGGCTGTCCAAGGTAAAAACGATGCCTTCGGCCACAATCGGATCTGCTGTGATCCGGTTTCGAGCCCGATCGCCGGTTCCAACACTAAGCGCCCAAAGCGGCTTTGGTGCCGCGGATAAGGCCGCATGAACAACCTGCGTAGATGGGCTTGCGTGGCCTTGCGGCCAAGCCACATTGTTTTTTTGCGTTGGCACCGCGAAGGCTTTGGGGGCCGCTAGGGCGCCGGCACCATCAGTTGCCGATGGCTCTGAGGTTAATATCGGCTCTCGCTTGCCCGGCAAGATGACCTCGCGGTCACTGCAGCCCGCCAACACAATGCTGCACAGAAGCGCTGACATTATACCGAACCTATGGCGGATTACCTGCATCACTGCTCGGCCACGAGTTTAACCGTCCAGTGCGTTAGGGTCTTGCCCCAACGCAACCATCAGTTGGCCTAACCGTTGCCGTAAATTCTGCGTCATCTCCGCATCCTGCAACAAATCGCTTAGCCGCTTTACGGCTGCAGTCTCGTCATTCTCTTGAAGATCCAACAACGCCAATTGCTCTTGCGCAAGCAGCCGCAAAGGATTGCCCGCAGCTGACAATTGCTCAAAACCAGAACGGCGCGCTGATGCATCCAGTCCACTTCCTTCCAAAAGCAGCTGCTTGAACAGAGCCAAATCGCTATAGTCGCCCGAGATGCTTTCTTGGCCTATGAGTGCGGCCAAGACATCCGAGGCCGCGGCAGGATCTTGCATCATCACCAGCTCGCTCGCCCGAAACAGGCCCACAAGCGCTGAAACCGCGCTGCCTTCGGTTGCAATCTCGCCCAACGCGGCGCTCCGGCTTTCGCCCGTATCCGATTCCAGAGCCTGCAAAATCGCATCGCCCCGCTGCTGCGCAAGCGCCAGATCCGACGCGCGTCGATATTCGTTGAAAGCGGCCCCGCCGACAATAGCCAGAACCGCCACAATAGCAATCCAGCCATACCGGCGCAGCGCCGCATAGAGCCGGTCGCGACGGACCTCTTCGTTCACTTCATCGATAAAACTGTCGGTTTCACTCACAATATGCCTCTTTTTTCTTCACCGCCTCGTCTTACCTTGTCTTCTGGCAACTGCCAAGAGCGAAAGACGGGCGCAAACCTTGCAACATGTATAACAAAGGCCTATTTGCAATCAGAAGGTCTAAATACCCTGTTGCACAGGATATAAACCATGCATTGGCCCTTTTGAGTGTTCTGTATAAGTAGGAGTTTTTGAGTATGCGCGTGATATCATTATTATCCGCTATTATTGTAGCAGGGGCGCTATATCTGCTGGTTTTTGAGCGTGACGCGGTCATTAAAGTCTCAAAAGGGGCCCCAATTGAAACCTTGCTCGATGCAGCCCTTCCCACCGATCAGGCAGAGGTCAACTCCGCCGAGGTGACGCCGGGCGATGAGCTGACAAACATCGCTGAAACCCAACAGCCAGCCACCGCACAAGCGCAGCAAAAGGCGCAAGAGGGTGAAGAAGCCGAGCAGGATCTGACAATCAAAGTGATTGCAATCAAATCCCAAGCCGTTGAATTAGACAGCGCGGTGATTTTACGCGGGCAAACCGAGGCGGCGCGGCAAGTCGAACTGCGCGCAGAAACCACGGGTCAAATAATTTCGGAGCCGTTACGCAAGGGCAGCCAAATAACCAAAGGCGATATTCTATGTCAACTGGCCCCCGGCACCCGCAACGCGCAGCTCACAGATGCAAAGGCACGGCTGGCCGAGGCGCGCGGCAAGGTTGCGGGCAATCAGGCGAACCTCACCGAAGCACAAGCCAAGCAGCAAGAAGCCGAAATCAACCTTAATGCGGCCGAAAAGCTATCAAAAGGCGGCTTTGCCTCGGAGACCCGTGTTGCGGCAGCAGAAGCCAGTATGCGCACAGCCGAAGCGCGCATCGCGGCAGCCAAGGCGGCGTTCAGCACCACCCGTTCTTTGATTGAAAGCGCCGAAGCTGGCGTGGCGGTCGCCGAGCAAGAGATTGATAAATTAACCTTAAAGGCCCCCTTTGAAGGCCTTCTTGAAACCGATAGTGCCGAGCTGGGCAGTCTGATGCAGCCCGGTGCCTTATGCGCCACGATCATCCAATTGGATCCTATCAAACTGGTCGGATATGTCCCCGAAACCGATATCGCCCGCGTTGCGCTGGGGGCCAAAGCGCGCAGCAAGCTGATTTCGGGTCAAGAGGTGGTAGGCGAAGTGAGCTTCGTATCGCGCTCGGCCGATACGCTCACCCGAACGTTTCGAATTGATATTGATGTTCCCAACCCAAACTTGTCCATAAGCGATGGCCAAACAGCGGAAATTATGGTGGCCTCAGAGGGGACAATGGCGCATTTACTGCCCCAATCTGCCTTGACGCTGAACGATGACGGGCGCCTAGGCGTACGCCTCATCGACGAAAAAAACCGGGCTGATTTCGCCCCCGTCACGTTGTTGCGCGATACCGCTGAAGGGGCTTGGTTGAAAGGCTTGCCAAATCAAGCAACGGTTATTCTGGTGGGCCAGGAATACGTGAATAGCGGCGTTCTTGTCGCGCCAAGCTATCGTGAGGCTCTTCAATGACCGGCCTCGTTGACTGGGCCGCTGAACGCGCCCGCATGATCCTTGCGATGATTGCGTTATCGCTGACGGCGGGCATTTTTGCCTATACCACATTGCCAAAAGAGGGCGAGCCCGACATCGAAATCCCCGTGCTGTTCGTTTCGGTGGTTTTTCCGGGCATTTCCGCCGCCGATAGTGAAGCGCTTTTGGTGCGGCCAATAGAAACCGAATTGGCGGACCTGGACGGGTTAAAAAGAATGACCGCAACCGCCGCGGAAAACTATGCCGGTGTGGCAATCGAATTCGAATTTGGCTGGGATAAAGCAAAAACCATGGCCGATGCCCGCGATGCGATGAATGCGGCGGAAGCTTTGTTTCCCGAAGGCGCCGAAAAATATTCGATCAATGAAATAAATTTTTCTGAATTTCCGATCATTATCGTGAATCTTACCGGCAATGTGCCAGAGCGCACGATGACGCGCATCGCCGAAGATCTACAGGAAGAGATCGAAGGTATGGATGCGGTTCTAGAGGCGGTGATCGCCGGAAATCGCAAGGAAATGATGGAAGTTGTGATCGATCCGTTGCGGTTAGAGGCCTATAATGTCACCGCGGGAGAGCTTATTTCGGTGGTCCGTAACAACAACCAATTGATCGCTGCGGGTGAAGTTGATACCGCGCAAGGTTCGTTTTCGGTCAAGATCCCCTCAAGCTTTGACGAGCCGCGCGATATTTACAATTTGCCCGTCAAAACCAATGGTGACCGCGTCATCACGCTGGGCGATTTGGCGGATATTCGTCTGACCTTTGAAGACCGCGTGGGAACCGCGCGCTATAACGGCGAAACAACCGTGGCGTTGCAAGTGGTGAAACGCAAAGGCTTTAATTTAATCAAAACTGCCGCGGCGATCCGCGCCCTGATTGAAGAAGCAGAGACTACCTGGCCCCCAGAGCTGCGCGCGGCGGTGGATATTGGTAGCTCAAACGATCAATCGCGCGTGGTGGCCAGCATGGTGTCGCAGCTTGAAGGCTCGGTGCTCACGGCCATCGCTTTGGTGATGATCGTGGTGCTGGCATCTTTGGGAACGCGGGCCGCGCTTTTGGTGGGCTTTGCAATACCCACATCGTTTCTACTCTGCTTCGTTCTGCTCGCGGTTATGGGCATTACGATCTCAAACATTGTGATGTTCGGCCTTATTTTGGCGGTGGGCATGCTGGTGGATGGGGCAATCGTCGTGGTGGAATATGCCGATAAGCGCATCACCGAAGGCGAAGGGCCAATGCGCGCCTATGTAGAGGCCGCCAAACGCATGTTCTGGCCGGTGGTCAGTTCAACCGCTACAACCTTATGCGCCTTTTTGCCAATGCTGTTTTGGCCGGGCGTTCCTGGACAATTCATGGGCATGTTACCCGTCACTTTGATCTTTGTTCTTTCAGCATCTTTGATCGTTGCCTTGGTCTATTTGCCGGTGGTCGGGGGGGTGTCAGGGCGCATGGGTCGCGGCTTTGATGGCGCGGCGGCGGTGCTGCGCGCGCGCCTGCCTTGGATCCTGCGCGCGGCTTTGGTGCCTGTGTGCATTTACGCGATGTTCCTTGGCGCGATGCAAACCGTCAATCCAGATTATCTTTTTGGGCTAGACGCGGCCAGTATGGGCGCCCTGGCAGCCTTGCCCGGAGCGCTTATGTTCCTTTTGGCGGCATTTGCCGCCTCGGTCGCCATGGGCGCCGCCAAAATTCACCGCGCAGCAAAAAAGGTACGCTCAGGCTATCGACGTACCAATTTTGGATTTTTGGTTAAGCTGATGGTCGCGAACCCGATAATGCCGCTGGTGATGATCTTCGGCGTGTTTTTCTTTGCCTTTTCGGTCTTTGAGTATTTTGGCGAAAACAATCGAGGGGTGGAATTTTTCGTCGAATCCGAACCCGAGCAAGCGATTGTTTATGTGAAGGCCCGCGGCAACCTGTCTTTGCCCGAAAAAGACCGGATTCTCAAAGAAGCTGAAGCAATCGTTCTGGCCCATCCGGGGGTTGAATCAGTTTTTGCCTTCGCCGGGGCGGGTGGGTTAAATCAAAACACCTCGGGCGCTGAAAAGCCCAAAGACACGATTGCGCAAATTCAGCTTGAAACCATCCCATGGGAAAACCGCCGGGATCGCCCCGAGCTTGACGGCAATCTGATCATGAAAGAGCTGATAGCAGCGCTTGAAGAGCTGCCGGGCATCCAAATAGAAGTGCTCGGGATCGAGCGCGGACCGGCCAGCAATAAACCGGTGCATTTGCGGCTTACGGGGGATAATTGGCCCGAATTGCTGCGCGTCACGCAAGAAATGCGAAACGTATTTGACCAAACCGAAGGGCTGACTTTGGTGGAAGACACGCGGCCCCTGCCCGGCATTGATTGGAAAATTGACGTCGATGTTGAAAAAGCAGGGCGCTATGGCGCCGATGTGGCCACGGTTGGGGCCATGGTGCAATTGGTCACCCGCGGAATTTTGCTAGATACGATGCGTGTGGAAACCAGCGATGAAGAAATTGAGATCCGCGTGCGCCTTCCCGAAAAAGACCGCGTGCTCAGCACGCTTGACGGTTTAAAATTGCGCACCCGCGAGGGATTGGTGCCCCTGTCGAATTTCATCACCCGCCAGCCGGTTCAAAAACTGGCCGAAATCAATCGCATTGATCAAAAAAGGTATTTTGACATCAAAGCCGGCGTACTGCCCGGATTGTCGCGCAGTGAAACGGACGCCGCTGGGGTTGAAAAAGACATTTTGATCAATGCCAATGAACGGATTGCTTTTCTTACCCGCTATTTAGAGGCCAACCCGCTTCCACCAGGTGTCAGTTGGGAATGGACCGGGGATCAAGAGGATGAAGCCGAAAGCCAAGCGTTTTTATCGAAAGCTTTCATCGCGGCTTTGGCCTTGATGTTCATTATTCTACTGGCGCAGTTCAATAGCTTTTTCAATTCGTTCATCGTGTTGCTGGCCGTGGTATTATCAACGGTTGGCGTTCTGATTGGGATGCTGGTGATGCAGCAGGCCTTTTCGATCATCATGACCGGTACGGGAATCGTTGCCCTGGCGGGCATCGTTGTGAATAACAACATTGTTTTGATCGACACCTACCAAGAACTCTCTCGTTATATGCCGCGCATCGAAGCCATTATCAGAACCGCCGAACAGCGCATCAGACCTGTTTTGCTCACCACCATCACGACCATGGCCGGATTGGCGCCAATGATGTTTGGGCTGAGCCTTGATTTTATCAATGGCGGCTATTCTATCGACAGCCCGACCGCGCTTTGGTGGAAACAACTGGCCACGGCGGTGGTATTCGGGCTGGGTATCGCGACGGTTCTCACCTTGCTGCTTACCCCCTCTTTGTTGGCCGCGCGCTATTGGGTGGTTACCTATATCGTTTGGATCGCGCGGGCGCTGGCCGTGCTCGGCGTGTCACGGCAAGCCGATATTGCGCGCGACTGGGCGCTTAATCGCATGGCAAAACGCCTCAAACAACCAGAAATTATCTGGGATGACCTCATCGATACGCCCGTCGCCCAAAGGCTTAAAAAAAACGCGACCGGCAAATCAGCTGATGGATTGCAAGCCGCCGAGTAAGGCGCGCTGCACCTGAGAAAGGTGCCTTTAGCGTTGCAAACGCCGCTGCTTGGGCAACCAAGCGCGCGTGATCAAGCGGGAACGCTATATGCAGCTAAGTGAGGTATTTTTCGCGCCAAGCCGGTGCGCCGAAATGCCATTCCGTCAGCTTACCCAGCAAAACCGACGCGTGCCTCCGCTCACCCAAGCAGCCTCACGCTTGGGCGCGTTGATCGCTGTCTTGCTCAGCGCTTTGCAACATCCATAAATCATAATAGCGGCCGGCTTTGGCAAGCAATGCCTCATGCCTGCCGGTTTCAACAACCACCCCATTCTCGAGCACAACAATCATATCGGCTTCGGCGACGGTTGACAGACGATGCGCAATCACAATCACCGTGCGTCCAAGGCCCGCTTGCGCCAAAGCGCCTTGAATTTCATGCTCAGTCTCGCTGTCTAACGCGCTTGTGGCTTCATCCAACAATAAAATAGGAGGGTTTTTCAAAAGCGTACGCGCGATCCCTACCCGTTGCTTTTCACCGCCCGACAGCTTCAGCCCGCGCTCTCCTACAACGGTATCATACCCCTCGGGCAAAGATTGGATAAACGCGTGAATCTGGGCATCGCGAGCGGCCTGCTCTACATCCGCGCGGCTGGCCCCATCGCGCCCATAGGCGATGTTGTATAGAATTGTATCATTGAACAGCACCGTGTCTTGCGGCACCACTCCGATCGCATTTTGCAAACTGCTTTGCGTCACATCGCGCACATCTTGATTGTCGATGCTGAGCGCCCCCCCCGTGACATCGTAAAACCGAAATAAAAGTCGTCCAATGGTTGATTTTCCCGATCCGGATGAGCCCACAATTGCAACGGTCTGACCGGCTGGAATATCGAGCGACACATCGCGCAAAATTTGCCGACCCGCTTCATATGAAAATGCGATATTGCGCAGCGAAATGCTGCCCCCGGTGACCTTCAGATCAGGTGCTCCCGGCTTCGTGGTGATTTCTTTTGGCTGCTCTAAAAGATCAAACATCTGCCCCATATCGACCAAGGCCTGACGTATTTCCCGATACACTGTGCCCAAGAAATTCAACGGCATGGTGATTTGGATCATCACCGCGTTGACCATCACAAAATCACCCACGGTGAGCGCACCAGCGCGCACTTGTAAGCCCGCCATCACCATCACAATCGTCAATCCAGCCGTGATCAGAAGCGCTTGGCCAAAATTCAACGCCGCCAGCGAATAACTGGTTTTCAACGCAGCGGCTTCATAGCCGGCCATCGCCGCATCATAGCGTTTTGCCTCGCGCGCTTCGGCGCCAAAATATTTAACAGTTTCAAAATTCAACAGGCTGTCGATGGCTTTTTGCGCCGCATCTGTATCCTGTTCGTTCATTTCTCGGCGCAATTTCACCCTGTATTCGGTGACTTTAAAGGTAAACCAAACATAGACCGCAATCGTGCCGAACAGCACCAAAACATACCATAAATCCAGTTTCCACAGCAAAAAGACCGAAAGTAAAACCAGCTCTAACGCCAAGGGACCGATTGAAAACACCAAATAGCGCAGCAGAAACTCAACGCCCTTGACACCCCGTTCGATAATCCGGCTAAGGCCACCCGTGCGCCGCGTGATATGATAGCGCATCGACAGATTGTGAATATGCTGAAATGTTTCCAGCGCCAATGAGCGCAGCGCGCGCTGCGCAACCGGGGCAAATACCACATCGCGCAATTGCTGAAAGCCATTGCTAAGCACCCGCGCCAGTCCATAAGCAACAATCAATCCAATCGCACCAATCACGAATAAGGACGCGTCGGGCGACACCAGACTATCAACCGTATATCCATATAAAAAAGGCGTTCCAGCCGAAATGAGCTTTGCCAGCACCAGCAACAGCATCGATACGATTAAGCGGGTTTTAACCGCTGAATTATCCCGCGGCCACAGATAGGGGCCGACGCGCCGGATGGTGCGCAGAGCCGAGCGCTTTTCTTCCTGATTAAGCTCTCGGTCAGATTTTATGCTGGGTGACATGGAACATATCCTTTAACACGGTTTTGGTGAACCGTTTCTCAACACGTGGTACAGCTCTCACCAGAAGAGGCCTGCCAGACCTATTCGAAACGCCTTAATCGGGGAGATCAAAGACCTGCCCTGGATAGATCAAATCAGGATCACGGATCTTATCACGATTGGCTTCAAACACCCGCACGTATAAAATCCCCCGCCCATAACGTTTGCGCGCTATCGCCCAAAGCGTATATCCAGGCTGCACCGTAACCACATTTATCCGCGCCTCGGTTTTGGTGTCTTGGAGATGGGTAAGAAGCTTTTGCGGGCTTTCCTTTTTGAAAGGTGTTTCAAGTCGCGAAATCACTTTACCCGCCGCATTCACCTGATCAATACGCAGCGTATAAACCCCCGGATCAACGTTGCTGAGCAAGGTTTTCCAGTTGCCATCATCATCCGGGCGCACCAAAAGAACCGGTGCGTTATCAAGATAAATCCTTAGATAAGCCATTGGGTTGCTGCGACCAGACAGCATAACTTGGCCATCCTCATCATAGCTGATCGCATCCAAAGCGATGGCGTCTTGGTCAAGGCTATCATCGGATTGTACAACACGGACGCCGTCTTTATCCGCGATTAAAACTTTGGGCGGCGCAGCGGGATCCGCCGAGCTTTTGGCCGGAGCCTCAGATAGGGGTTGCGCAGACGCAGTTTCTTCAGGCTTAGCATCTACAATTTTTGGCGTTTCCGTAGCCTTTGCCGTGGATTCGTCAGCGGGTTTTTGCACCTCGGGGCTTTCGAGATCGGCGCGCGCGCTTTCGGTCGTTTCGCCTTCCGAGGCGCTTTGGTTATCGTTGTCCTCACCCTCTACAGCGGACGCCGCGCTGCTGCTTTTGGTTGATAGGCCGCTGAGATCTAAACCGCCTTGCAACGTCTCATTTGCCTGGCTCTGCTCGGATGCGGTCGCCTCAGGGGGTGCCTCTGCGTTTTCGGCAAGCTCGATGTCCGCTTCATCAGGTGTTTCGATCGCCTCTGGCAACGGCGCGGCAATCTGCGTGGGCAAGACCAAAACATCTTGATCGGAAAACACATAGGCCTCAGCGGTCCCAACGCGCAGCCGAATGACGCGCAGTTCACTGCTATAGGGCAAATCAAAAAAACCTGCAAAATTCCCAGATCCATCTGCGTAAAGCGTGAGTAGCGCGACATCATTGACCAGCACATCAACGGCTTGATTGGGGTCGACCAAACCGGCGATCAAAACGGCACCATCTGCCTCAATCCGAATGGTTTCAATTTGGGGCATCCTAGCCAAGGGTTTTTTCTCTTTCGCCGGCAAGTCTGCCGCCTCTTCGGTGGCGGCTTGTGCGGTCTCTTCGCGCGTCTGAGCGGATATTGTCGCATCCACGTCTTCAGCGGCAGGCTGTGTGACGGGCGCCTCTGCTTGATTTGTACCTTCTGCCGCGGGTCGCTTTTGCAGATTCTCAGGTTCGGTTGCCGCATCATCAATGGCGGTTTTCGCCGCGCCAGTTTGTGATCCAGCCGCGCCGGTCGGTTGGAGCGCCTCAGCTTCACCAGCAGCGGCGTCTTCTTCGGCAGCACCCTCCGCCTCTTCTCCGGTGGCCTCTGGCGCTTTGGTTGATTCTGTAGCCCGCGTCTCTTCCGCAGCGATTTCAGCTTTGATTTGCGCGGGCGTTAGATCTGTCGGCGAATCGTTGGCTGCCTCAGCCTGCGATTGATCGACCAAGCTGTCGCTGCCCGCAAGGGCGCCACTTTCAAGCGCCGATTCTGTTCCTGGTGGCGTTTCATCCGTATCTATAGCTTGTTTCTCAGGTGCATCCGCTATTTCTTCGGATTGTGCTGCGGGATCCTTCACCGCCTCAATCGCCTTGTTCACAGGCTGCTCAGGCGGCTGCACAGACGCCTCTGGCGGTACGTCAGACGGGCGATTTTGTTGAAAAACCACAAATCCGATAACCGCAATCATGGCCAAAGCGAAAAAAATCCAAGCAGGCAGCCTGGCGCGCGACGTGTTTTCTTGCATATTCACCCTTCGGAGCCCCCAGACCCCAATAAAACATTGAGAGACCATAACACTGCAGGTAAACATGGTCAAAGTGTGACATGCCGCAAAAGGACCCCAAAATGCAATGCTTTTCAGTCTGTGTATACTGCGGCTCGCGCCGCGGTGCGAAGCCGATTTATGCCCAAGAGGCCAGCGCTTTGGGCACCGGGCTTGCAGAGCGGGGCTGGAGACTGGTCTATGGTGCTGGCGATGTTGGCTTGATGGGCAATGTTGCCCGCGCCGCACAAGCCGCAGGTGGCGAAACCTTTGGGGTGATTCCAACGCATCTTTTGCAGCTTGAAGTCGGCAAACAAGATCTCAGCAGCTTTATTGTCACCGAAAATATGCATGAACGTAAAAAAGTGATGTTCATGAATTGCGATGCTGTGGTGCTTATGCCCGGCGGCGCAGGCTCGCTTGACGAATTTTTTGAAGTTCTGACATGGCGTCAATTGGGGCTGCACAGCAAACCCGTTATCATCCTGAACGTGGCTGGCTATTGGGATCCGCTTTTAAAATTGGCCGAGCATTTTATCGCAGAAGAATTTGCAGATCCCAGCATTCGCGATTTTTACACGGTGCAGACTACCGCAACAGACGTTTTGGCTTATTTGGCAGCGTTGCGCGCCGAAAACCCCGACCAGCTATAAATCACCACGGCAACCCAAATGATCGAAAACGCCCCAAAATGCCAATCCGTCATAGGCTCGGCAAAGATCAGTAAAGCTACCAAAAACTGAATGCTGGGATTGATGTACTGCATGATCCCAACGGTCGACATAGAAATCCGGCGCGTTGCATAGGAAAACAAGATCAAGGGCGTTGCGGTCAGCGGGCCGGAGCCCATCAATAAAAACCATATCTGCCAGCTATCAGTGCTGTCTTGAATGGGCCAATTTTGGATCAGCAGATAGGGCACCGTCAGCGGCAAGAGCAGCATCACCTCAAGCGTGACGCTGATCACAGGCGATAAATCCAAGCGCTTTTTCAAAACCGAATAGGTTCCAAAGCTCAGCGATAAAACCAAGGCCAACCAAGGCGCGACCCCCAAACCATAGGTCAAAATCAACACGGCAAATACCGCAAGCGCCACGGCAACCCATTGCAGGGCAGAGAGCTTTTCCTTGAAAACAATCAAGCCAAAAACCACAGCGACTAAGGGGAAAATAAAATAACCCAAACTTGCCTCGCTGACGCGATTGATCTGGACCGAATAGATGAAAAAATACCAGTTCACGGCAATGGCACAGGCTGCGGCGAATAAAGTGATCACATGCCCTCGGTTGCCAAGCGCATGGATTAACGCAGAAAACCGGCCCTGCAGCCCCAAAACCAAAGCAAAAAACAAAAAAGACCACAGGGTGCGCTGCGCCAGCAATTCAAGCGGCGGCACCATCGTCAGCAAGTTGTAATACAAAGGCGAGAGCCCCCAAATCACGCAGGCCGCCAGAATAGCAAGAATGCCCTGGGCCGTTCTGTTCATATCACGCAGCCTCGTCGTTTTCTTGTGATCATGCTCAGGGCATTGCAGGCTTGCGCTTTTGCACCGCCCTGTCTGTGTCAACCCTCATGAAAAAACCTGCCAAACAAAGATTTGGCAGGTTTCTATCTTATCTATGCGCGTTGCCTTACATGCGGCTGGCTACATTTTCCCAATTCACCAGATTATCTAGGAAGTTTGTCAGATAGACCGGACGTTTATTGCGGAAATCGATATAATAGGAATGTTCCCACACATCGCAGCCCAATAAAGCCGTTTGGCCAAAACAAAGCGGGTTCACGCCATTTTCGGTCTTGGTCACTTTCAATCCGCCATCCGCATCTTTGACAAGCCAGCACCAACCGGCGCCGAATTGACCAGCGCCCGCAGCTGCAAATTCCGATTTAAACGCATCAACACTTCCAAAGCTATCGCTGATTGCCGCATCCAGCTCTGAGGGCATGGCAGCGCCGCCTGGCCCCATCATTTCCCAAAACTGATTGTGGTTCCAATGCTGGCTCGCATTGTTGAAAATACCGTTTTGCGCCACCGCACCCGCTTGATAGGTGCCCCGGATAATATCTTCGAGCGATTGGTTTTCCCACTCGGTGCCGGCAATCAGTTTATTGCCATTATCAACATAGGCTTTGTGATGCAGATCGTGATGATATTCCAACGTTTCCTTGGACATACCTTTATCGGCAAGCGCATCATGGGCATAGGGAAGATCAGGAAGTTCAAAAGCCATAGAAGGCCCCCTTTCAAATTTACAAATTCACCAAGCACAAATGGTAGGGTTCCCCCTGCGAGGTCAAGCCCTAACCCGATAAAAAACAATAATTTGGGATCCGTTCAAGCCCTTAAAGAAAAAAGCGCCCGCAGCGGGGGGATTACCAATCGCCAACCTCTGCTCCAATAGCAGCCGCAACGCATAGTTGTTTGAACATAAAACGAGCCACCGAACGAAAGCAAATCACTCTGATTTCAGCTTCAGCTGGCAGCCACATCGCAGCTGCAATTTGGCCAAACCGAGTGCGCCTTATTTCGGCAATTGGAAAGCCACTTACGCGCATATCTACCGGCGCCAGTTTCGCCGCCACGCTGCGCGCCGCCCCGCCCGAAATTGCGAAAACCGCCCGCGCATCTGACACGTCAACCACCATGGCATGGCAATTTTTCAACGCCGCTTCAAGCAAGGGCAAAACCTCAGACACCTCGTCTTCGGGGCCGATCAAAAGCGCCTCATCGGGTGACATCCAGGCAAGAGACAGCCCACCGGCCTGCTCAATTTGCCGCGGCACCGGCAGTGATAGGCGCGTGGTCTTTTTCAGCCCGGCTTGAAATTTTTTATCCGAAAAATCACCGCGCAAAGTCAGCATGCCCAAGCCTGACACCTGGGAAATTCCAGCAATGCCCTCAAAATCTGCGGGTTTATCCTGTGTCTGCAGCTTAGACATTTTGTCTATCTCCATTCTTGTCATAAAACACCGGATCAACCAGCTTTACCTTCACCTCATTGCCCGAAAGATCGGGGAAATTCAAAATCTCTCCCATGCGATCAGGCCCCTGCGCAACCAACCCCATGGCGATGCCGCGATTCAGCGTTGGCGAGAAATAAGTGGAGGTCACGCGGCCAATCGTATTGCGCTGACCATTTGCGTTTTCGCCCTCACCCACAGCATAGGCCCCATCTGGCAGAACGCTGCCATCCAGCGTTTCCAATCCGACAAGTTTCCACCGGTCTGGATCTACCATATGGCTGCGCTCTTGCGCGCGCTTGCCTAGAAAATCGCTTTTCTTTTTTGAAATCGCCCAATGTAATCCCAAATCCTGCGGAATAACCGTACCATCCGTTTCATCGCCGATCATAATAAACCCTTTTTCGGCCCGCATCACGTGCAGCGCCTCGGTGCCATAGGGCATGATCCCAAATTCTTCTCCGGCCGCGCAGAGCGCCTGCCAAAACGCCAGCCCCTGCCCCGCAGGTACGGCGATTTCGTAAGAAAGCTCGCCCGAAAAGGAAATCCGAAAGGCACGCACGTCAAAAGCGCCCAGCCGCCCCTCGGCATATTCCATAAAACCCAGCGCCTCTTTGCTTACATCTAGACCGCCCAGCTTTTCCAAGACGTCGCGCGCTTTCGGTCCCACCACACCCACTTGCGCATATTGTTCGGTTAGATTGGCTACATAGACGTTCCAATCCCACCATTCAGTTTGCAGCCATTCTTCCATATGCGCATGAATATGCTCGGCACCGCCAGAAGTGGTGTGGCAAAGAAATGATTGCTCATCAAGGCGTACCACGACCCCATCATCCATCAAAAAGCCGTTTTCCGAACACATCAACCCATAGCGGCATTTTCCGATTTTCAACGTGCTCATCATATTGGTGTAGAGCATATCCAAAAACTTTGCGGCATCTGGCCCCTGTACCAAAAGCTTGCCCAAAGTAGAGGCATCCAACAGCCCCACCGAATTTCTTGTTTGGCGAATTTCACGCGCAACCGCGTCTTGATGGGTTTCATCGGCCCGAGGATAGCAATAGGGGCGGCGCCATTGCCCCACCGGTTCCATGTAGGCCCCCTGTTCCACATGCCAGTCATGTATCGGTGTTTGCCGTACCGGTTGAAAAATTTCATCGCGCGCCGCGCCCGCAATCGCACCCATGGAGATCGGCGTGTAAGGTGGGCGAAAGGTGGTTGTACCCACCGCTGGAATGTCGGCATTCAAAGCCCCAGCGAGCACCGCCAAACCATTAATATTCGACAATTTCCCCTGATCCGTCGCCATGCCCAATGTGGTGTAGCGTTTGGCATGTTCGACGCTTTCAAACCCCTCTTGCGCCGCCAATTGCACATCGCTGACCTTGACGTCATTTTGGAAATCCAGCCATGCTTTTGAACGTAGTTTTATACCCGCACCCTGCGGCATCATCCAGACCGCTTCCATCGCAGCTTCCGCCGTTTGATCGATCTCAGGCAGGGGCTGTGAAGCCGCTGTTACACCCGCGGCCTCTGCGCCTTGCTGCAGCGCATCTTGCATCACTGCGCCCAAAGAAAAATGCCCATTGGCCGCGCCAGCCGCCAAAACAAACCCCTCGCCCTTTTGGTCACGCGGAGCTTTTTCAGGATCTGGCCGAAACATGGCCAAAGCCTGATCCCAGATCAGTTTGCCCCCGCAATGCGACCATAAATGAACCACCGGAGACCAACCCCCCGACATCGCCAAACAATCACATGCGATTTCTTCCAAAACCGTGCCCTGCCCCGCTTGATCGCAAATGGCCACGCCCGTCACCGCCCCGCGCCCCTTCACGAACGCCACGGCTTTGCCCGTTTCCACGCGAATGCCCAACTTTTTTGCCGCCTCGGCCAAGGCGCCACCACCTGCGCTGCGCGCATCCAAAATAACCGGCACATCAAGCCCCGCAGCTTTCAAGGCTATGGCCGTACGATACGCATCATCATTATTGGTTAGAACGACCGTGCGATCGCCCATAGACACGCCGAAATTCTCAACGTAATCGCGCAAAGCCGAGGCCAAAATCACCCCCGGAAGATCATTGCCCGCAAAAGAAAGCGGCCGCTCAATCGCGCCCGTCGCGGTCAGGATCTTTGCCGCTCTGATCCGCCATAAACGATGCCGTGGGCCTGGCTCTGATGGTGCATGATCCCGCAGCCGCTCATATCCCAAAAGATAGCCGTGATCATAGACACCTGCGCCCATTAAACGGGTACGCATTGTTACGTTTGGCTGGGCCGTCAGCTCTGCAACCAGATCCTGGATAAAATATTCGGGATCTTTGCCGTTAATCTGATCGGACTCCACCACGCAGCGCCCCCCCCAATGTGCGCTTTGCTCCATGATCAAGATCTGTGCGCCCGAGCTTGCAGCTGCTTTCGCGGCCATCAATCCGGCAATACCGCCCCCAATAATGACCAAATCATAAAAGGCATAAAAATGTTCGTAGGTATCGCCATCGCGCATTTTGGGCGCTTTGCCCAAACCGGCCGAGCGGCGAATAAAGGGCTCATACACATGTTTCCAAAGCGGGCGTGGATGAATGAACATTTTATAATAGAACCCGGCCGGCAGGAAACGCGCCAATTTGCTATTGATCGCGCCAATGTCAAATTCCAAACTGGGCCAATGGTTTTGCGATTCAGCCACGAGGCCGTCAAATAATTCGGTCGTCGTTGCGCGCTGGTTGGGCTCAAACCGGGTGCCCTCGCCCATATTAATCAGAGCATTCGGTTCTTCAGCGCCGCTGCTGACAACGCCGCGCGGGCGGTGATATTTAAAAGAGCGGCCCATCAGCATTTGATTATTCGCCAGCAAGGCCGAGGCCAAGGTATCGCCTTCATAGCCCTGCATTTTGCGGCCGTTAAACGTAAAATTCAAAGGGACGTCTTTATTCAAAAGACGACCGCCCGTTTGCAAACGCGTACTCATTGCATGCTGCCTTTTAAAACGAAGGGTTGGGGCGCTGGCTTGCAGCGTTTAAAATTGCGGCAAAAAAACATTACGAAAACTCCCGCCACGACCAGCCAGGGCGCTTTGCAGAAATGGCGTTTTTGATATCTTCAGGAGGGGCCAAACTTTGCGCCGAATAGGTTCCAAACACTTCCAAACTCATAGTGCAGCGCGCGGCATGAAACCATTTTCCACAGCCAAAGCTATGCCGCCAACGTTCAAAATGTAGGCCTTTGGGGTTTTCGCGTTGGAACAAATAGGCTTCAAATTCATCATCGCTTGACCCGACGCTAAAACGCTTCAGATGCGCCTCGCCGCCCGGGCTTAGCTCGGTTTCTTCGGCTTCAACGCCGCAATAGGGGCATGTCATCACCAACATATTAAGCCATCCTTTCGGAACACAATTTTGCGCAAAAAACTCCAGTGCGCCGTAAAATCTAAGATTTCGCGCGCGATCACAGCGCCGCCCTGCGTCTGAGCCGAGCCGGCAATCTGCCCAGTGCTTGGAGCATATGCAGCATCGAAAAATTCAGCCTGCGCCATCAATGGGCCACCCCGGCCGCCACGCTTTCATCGATAAATTTGCCTTCTTTGAAGCGCCACATCGAGAACTCATCAGTCAGCGAAGAGGCGCCTTTTGCGATCAACTCAGCCATGCCAAAACCCGAGCCGGGAATGGCTTTGAAGCCGCCGGTTCCCCAACCACAATTGATAAAGCAATTGTCTAAAGGCGTTTTTGACAGAATCGGTGAGCGATCCCCCGTCATATCCACTATACCGCCCCACCAGCGCAGCATCTTAAGCCGTGAAATCATTGGGAAGGTTTCAACCAAGGCCCGAACAGTTTCTTCGGCGTGATGAAAGCTTCCACGTTGGGTGTAATTGTTAAATCCATCCGCGCCGCCCCCAATCACCATCTCACCCTTATCCGATTGGCTCATATATCCATGCACGGTATTGGCCATGACCACTACATCCATGCAAGGCTTGATTGGTTCGGACACCAGCGCCTGTAAAGCCACCGATTCTACCGGCAGGCGAAACCCGGCCATCTCGGCCAAAACGCCCGAATGCCCGGCGACCACAATGCCCAGCTTATCGCAGGCAATCGCGCCCTTGCTCGTTTCCACCCCCGTCACCTGCCCTGCGGCTTGGGTTACCCCGGTGACTTCGCATTGTTGAATGATATCCATACCCATATCCGAGCAGGCGCGCGCATAGCCCCAAGCCACCGCATCGTGACGTGCGGTGCCCGCCCGCGATTGCCACAAAGCGCCCAGCACTGGATAGCGCGGCCCGTCGATATTGATGATCGGGCATAATTCTTTCACGCGCTCAGGTCCGACAAATTCGGTTTTCACCCCTTGCAGCGCATTTGCATAGGCGGTTCTTTGATAGCCACGCACTTCATGATGGGTTTGCGCCAACATCATCACGCCGCGCGGGCTGAACATAATGTTATAATTCAAATCTTGGCTCAGCGTCTCATAGAGGCTGCGCGCCTTTTCATATATCGCAGCAGAGGGATCCTGAAGATAATTTGACCGGATAATTGTAGTGTTGCGGCCCGTGTTACCGCCCCCTAACCAGCCCTTTTCGATAATGGCAACGTTTTTAATTCCAAAATTCTTACCCAAGTAATAGGCCGTTGCCAATCCATGCCCCCCCGCGCCAACGATCACAACATCATATTTGGCTTTGGGCGTTGGGCTGCGCCAAGCCCGCTCCCAACCGCTATGGTAACGCATCGCTTCGCGCGCAATTGAAAATGCAGAATAACGCTTCATGAGTGGACTTTCAGAATAGCTTAGACAGTGCCGCCTTATGGCAAGATGCTAAAAACTACCACACCCTCAGAGCGTCACAACATTTATCGCTTGCGACATCTGGTGCAAATCGACGCATTGCCCCTTTTGTCGGGGCGTCAGGAAGGCTAGATAAGAGAAAGGTGGGAGACAGCGCTATGATGTTTTGGATTATCAGCACAGGGTTATCAGCAGTGGTCGCTGCGTTTTTCCTAGCCGTCATGCGGGCGCAATCTGCGCAACCGGACACCACGGCGCCGGCATTGCTGATTTATACACAGCAGTTGCAAGAGGTTGAAAAAGACGTCGCCAAAGGGCTCTTGGCTGCAGAAGAGGCAGACCGACTGAAAATCGAAATCTCGCGACGAATTTTAGCGCTTGATGCCACCAGCCCCGCGCAAACCCGTAGGGATACACCTGCCTCACTTGCCCTGACAGCTGGGCTGATCACGGTGATTCTTTTGGGCGGAACATTTTTAATGTACCGCGAATACGGTGCGCCTGGTTATGAAAACCTTTCGCAAAAACAACGCATTGCCAATGCTCAACGGTCATTGGAAACGCGCCCCAGTTTGGAAGAATTTGCCGCTGCAATTCCCGCCCAACCCGAAGTTTTTGCGCCCAGCGCCGATTACACGGATTTGGTAAAAAAGCTTCGCAAAACAGTTGCCGACCGCCCAGAGGATCTAGAAGGTCATGTGCTTTTGGCCAATGTTGAAGCCGGTTTGCAAAATTTTGCGGCCGCCGCTGAGGCGCAACAGTCGGTCTTAAAGCTTAAGGGCGAAGCCGCTGACGTTTCAGATTTCTTTGACCATGCCGAATTGCTGATCCTCTCGGTGCAAGGCTATGTCGCACCCGAGGCCGAGGCTATTTTGCGCGATATTCTCAAGCAAGAGCCCACGCATGAGGGTGCCACCTATTATATTGGCCTAATGATGGCGCAGAATGACCGCCCTGACCAAGCTTTCCGGCTTTGGCGCGCGCTGTTAGAAAAAGGGCCAGCAGACGCGCCGTGGATCACACCGATTCGGGACCAAATTGAAGAAGTGGCGGTTTATGCAGGGATCAATGATTATGTTCTGCCCGATGTAGACCAAGCCGCCGCCACCGCGCAACTGGCTGGGCCGACGCAAAGCGATATTGATGCCGCGGGTGATCTAAGCGCCGATGAGCGGATGATGATGATCGAAGGCATGGTTGCGCAATTGGCCGAGCGCCTCGGCGCGGAAGGTGGCTCATCCGCGGAATGGGCCCGTCTGATTGGTGCTCTAAGCGTTTTGGGCCGTATCGATGAAGCGCAAGAGATTTGGCGTGAGGCGCAACTGGTCTTTGCAGATTCCGCCATGGATCTTGAAACCTTGCAACGAACCGCAGAAGAGATTGGGTTGATCCAATGATTATGGATAGGATTGAAGAATTTGCGCAGGCGCTTCCGGCAACTGGCGCGCTTATTGGCTTGGATCTGGGTACCAAGACGATCGGCGTGGCGATTTCGGATGGGCTACGCTCGGTGGCGACCCCGGTTGAAACCATCAAACGCGCGAAATTCAACCTCGACCGCCAACAGCTTGAAGCGCATATTCACACGCGCGATATCAAAGGGTTAATTTTGGGTCTGCCGCGCAATATGGATGGCAGTGAAGGACCACGCTGCCAGTCTACGCGCGCTTTTGCGCGCAATTTGAGCAGCCATATTACTATTCCAATCGGCTTTTGGGATGAACGTTTATCAACCGTCGCGGCTGAAAAAGCTTTATTAGAGGCCGATACATCCCGTCGCCGGCGCGCGGAAGTGATCGACCATGTGGCTGCCTCCTATATTTTACAGGGTGTTTTAGACAGGCTGTGCCATATTCATGCGCAAAATGCAGCGGTAACAAGATGACAGAAAAAGATCTCTGGAAGCGCAATGAACCAGATTCGCCCTGCGTAAAAATCTGTATGATTCACCCTAAAGAACGGCTCTGTACGGGGTGCCTACGCAGCATCGAAGAGATTTCCATTTGGTCGCAACTAAGCCCCGAAGCCCGCAGAACACTCATGCAAGAGCTGCCCGCCCGGCAGGCCGCTTTCAAAAAGCGCCAAGGCGGGCGGACGGCCCGGCTCAAAAAAACGTAATCCAACCCCGGCACGAAACGTTAGCGTTCCTCGGGGCTAAACGCGCGCAGCTTTTCGACCATTTCCTCAATTTCAGGCCGCGCAAATTTTGAAACGCGCCGCGTTTGCGAGGCAGGATGCACCAATAAGCCAAGCTCGGGATTTGCCCGCCAAGAATTTTTGGGGCGGATCGGGCGGGCGCTCAAGCCTCCTCCGCAGGTTGCGCAGACATTAAAAAGCACAGTTTCAACGCAATCAGCGCAATAGGTACATTCATATGAGCAAATGCGGGCCTCTACACTATCGGGTGGCAAATCTTTATCGCAAAGCTCGCAATTCGGGCGCAATTCTAACATCTCAGCTCTCCTTATCTCGGGACTAACCAGCCAGCAGTCCCGAACGCTCATAGGTTTGGCCACTCCACAATATCATTCAATTCTGGCCGAAAATAGGCAATCATGCGGCCTTCGCTGGGGGCACGGGCACCTGCCTGCCATGGGGCAATCCCATGTAAGGCCAGCCTATGGATCGCATAGGCTTCGCCGGGCTCGGCATGAACAGCCACGCGGCGGCAGTTTGCAAACGCGTCTCGGCGCGCCGCATGATAGACATCGCTCAGATCAATGTCGGACCATTGCGATGCAGGATAGGGGCTGAGCGCGGCCTGAAACGCTTTGTGCATAATCAGATGCGAGCCTTCCCAGACAACCATCGGGCTGGCTTCGATATCGCAGGCGTTCAAGGGCAAACCAAGCACATAGGCATGGGGCTCGCGCAACATGCGGCGGCGCTCTGCGCCGACGGGCAAAAGCCCGTCCACATGCGCCGCGTCCCGCGTCTGCCGATAGGCAAACCCAGCCTTGGTTTCGCCCTGCCTTGGTTTTGGATATCCCGGATAAAGAATTGAGACCTGCGCGGGGTGCAGAGGCTTTGTGGCCACGCTTTGAATTAACTCTGAAGCAGGTCCGGCCAGCTCAATGCCCTCAAACCGCCCGTCTTCATCCGAAGGCAAGACGTCTACGCCAACATACCAAGTGCCTTCGCATTGCAACCATTTTTCTTTCAAGGCGGGGGTTTGCGCGGCGCCACTGGCAAATTTTCGTGCCGCGTTCGCCCATCTTTTGATTTCGTCATGGGCTTTGAACCGACGCCAACCTGTTGTTCCAAACATGCCTATCCCAGTGGTTTGTTGTCTTCGCATATTGACGCATCAGAGATTAAAAAGACAATTAGACTTCACGCCGCGCGCCCAGGCCTCTCAATTAGGCCTGATCGTTTGCCTGCCAAGGATAACACCCTCATTTTTCAAACCGGCATCAGCGCCTGCAAGCCACAAAAAACGCAATGACCAGTCAATACGCCAGCGCAAAACCCGATTGAGCCGACCAGATCTGCCCCGCGATTTGGTGAATGGGCATTGCCCGTCGGTGGATAGGTTATTTTTTTCTGTCGCAACTGCCGCTAAGCAACATGCAATGGGCATTTTAATGACCGGAATGGGGCGGGATGGGGCAAAAGGCTTGTTGCAAATCAAAGATGCAGGTGGGAAAACAGTTGCGCAGGATGAAACCACATCCGTGGTATTTGGCATGCCAAAAGCCGCGATTGATCTTGGCGCCAGTGATAAAGTTGTGAAGCTGCAAGATATTGCCGCAGAAATTTTGCACCCCTAGACGCTGCGAAGAGTGGCTTAGTGATGTTGGATCAGCCCCCTTTGTGACGGCGAAATGATGAATGTCCACCCCGCTTTATCATGCGGCGTTTTCGAGGGAATGAAAGCCCAATGCAACCGAACAGGCCGCCCCCTTAGCGATGCGCGGGCAAGCCCAAAGATGCCACTATCAGAGCGAACTCATTCTGTTTGCTTGTGTTTCTATGTCTGCGCCACAGTGAGGATGCTAAGCGGCAGTTCTCCCACCAAAGCCACAGCTTTTGTCAATCGTTGAGATCAATCTGCTTTGATGACAGGGAGAAACCTGCAGACACGCTCGGCGAAATCGTTGAAAACCCTTGCCCTTGCGAGACAAGGCACATCTTACCTCTCGCATCGGTCACGGAAGCAAACCAAGCACGCGATTTATTGTTTTGATAAATTTCAACCAATGTCCCCTGGCTCGACAAACCCCAGAACAGCAGTTTGAAATCGGGCGTCTTGTGCAAAAATGACGATCGGTGTTCACAGGCAAAACCGGGGCTGACAAGCAAGAACAGGGCGATGAGATATTTCATGCAAACCTCCTAAAACGGGCTGGGGCTTGAATAAAGAAAACCTCTCACTGATTCCTAATGCCCCCGTACGCTGTTGCGCCTGGACCCGCGATCACCACGCTATTGCGCCCTTGGGGGTATTTTCCCCAAATCCAAGAAAAGGCCTTTATGAGGTTTCGAAAATCTTAATATCCGATCGCTTTGCGCAGCATGTTCAATGCCACGGCGCAAATGAATATTGCAAAAATACGGCGCAATTTTGCAGCGTCTAACCTATGCGCCAAGCGTACGCCCAAAGGCGTGGTGATCAACGTCATGGCAATGATCAATCCAAAGGCCACAAGGTTCACTGCCCCCAGCGAATAGGGAGGGCGTGAGCCCGCCTCAATATCAACAAAGAAGAAAGACACCACCGACGGCGCTGCAATCAACAAACCAAAGCCGGATGAGGTGGCAACGGCTTGATGGATGGTTTTTCCATGAAGCGTCATCAGCGGCACGCCCAGACTGCCACCACCAATGCCCATCAAAACTGATATGAATCCAATCATCGGCGATAAAAGCACCCGCGCCCATCCCGATGGCATCTTCGTACCAAGGCTCCAATCTGAGCGGCCAAAAACCATATAAAATCCAATAAGCAAACCAAAACCGCCAAAAATCCACTGCAAGGTGATCGACCTCAATTGCGTTGCAAACAGCACCCCGAACACGGCCCCCAGCGCGATCCCCGGGGCCCAAAGTTTCAGCAGCTCCCAGTCAACTCCAGCCTGGCGATGGTGGCTGATCAAAGAACGCAATGAGGTAACGACGATCGTCGCCAAAGACGTGGCCAAGCACACCTGCATCGTGTCAGCGCCCGCATAACCAAGGCCTGTGAAACTGTAAAAAAACGCCGGCACCAGAACCATGCCACCGCCCACGCCAAATAATCCAGCCAGCAGGCCCGCAAAGGCACCCACCACCGACAGCAAGATAAACATTTCCAGCATAGTTAAAAATTTTCTTTTAATACCCGAGGCTTGGAACGCTTACCCTCAAAACCCCTCCGGTGACAGCGAAAATTTAAGCCTGCTGGGCATTTGGTGCATGTTTAAACAAAATAAATGCTTTGCCTTGCAGTCTTTACTTTGCGCGTTATCTTCCTGAGAGTTGAGATCACAAGCGACAAGCCGGAGCCGACATGACCCTACAAGAAATGCTCGCATCAGCGCCAGGTGCATCCCCAGCCTTAGGTGCGCCAAATCGCCCTTGGATGCAGTTTGGCGAATTGAGAAAGCTGTCCCAAACCATTGGAGCCCAGCTTGCAGGTTTTGGGCTTGGACGCGGAGATCGCGTGGCGATCGTGCTGCCAAACGGCCCCGAAATGGCCTCGGCGTTTGTGACCATCGCGCAATGGTGCGTAACCGCGCCGCTGAACCCGGCCTATAAACGGGATGAATACGCCTTCTATATGGATGACCTGAAGGCAAAAGCCTTGGTCGTCATGGCCGATGAAGACGGGCCGGCCGTTCAAGCCGCCGACGAACTTGGAATTAAAATCCTTCGTCTGCACAGTTCTGATGCCAGCCCAGCCGGCGTTTTCTCTTTACGCGGCTCTGCGCTAGCCAGCGCAACTGCTGCGCCGGAAGCTGTGCCCGCCCAAGCCGATGATATTGCTTTGATCCTGCACACATCGGGCACCACCTCGCGGCCAAAAATTGTGCCTTTGCTTCACCGCAACCTGACCGCCAGCGGGCACCATATTGCCAGCTCGCTTGCATTAAGCGGCGCGGATCGCTGCTTGAACGTTATGCCGCTGTTCCACATCCATGGTCTGGTTGCCGCTGTTACTGCATCGCTTTGCGCGGGCGCCAGCGTCAGCTGTACAGCCGGGTTTGACGCTTTGAAATTCTTTGGGTTGATGAAAGAGGTTCAACCAACATGGTACACGGCGGTTCCCACGATGCACCAAGCGATCCTGTCACGCGCAGCGCGCAACGCAGAGGTGATTACCGAGGTCGGCCTCAGGTTTCTACGCTCATCCTCTGCCTCCTTGCCGCCGCAAGTTTTTGACGAATTGGTCAAAACCTTCAACGCGCCGGTTATCGAAGGCTATGGAATGACCGAGGCAGCCCATCAAATGTGTTCAAACCCGTTGCCACCGCGCGCGCAGAAACCGGGATGCGTGGGCATCGCAGCGGGCCCGATGGTGCGCATTGCCTCGGAAAGCGAAGATCATTTAATCGATGATCTGGGAGAAATCGTAATTTCCGGACCCAATGTCACCCCCGGTTATGAAAGCAACCCCGACGCCAATGCCAAAAGCTTTTTTGAAGCTGAGGGCCATCGCTGGTTTCGCACCGGCGATCAAGGTCATTTAGACGCAGAGGGATATTTATGGCTGACCGGCCGGTTAAAAGAAATCATCAATCGCGGTGGGGAAAAGATTTCGCCCCGCGAAGTAGATGAGGTTTTAATGGACCATCCGGCCGTTGCGCAGGCGGTTACTTTTGCGCTGCCACATGCAAAACTTGGCGAGGATGTGGCCGCTGCAGTGGTGCTGCGCGACGGTGCTGATATTGAAGTGGCAGAGATCCGCAAATTCACGCAAGAAAGGCTGGCCGCGTTTAAAGTGCCCCGCAAGATATTGATCTTGGATGAGATTCCAAAAGGCGCAACCGGTAAATTGCAACGGATCGGACTGCATGAAAAGCTTGGATTGGCTGAGAGCGCATGACGAAAATATGCATATTCGGTGCCGGCGCCATCGGCGGCTACATGGCCCATGCGTTGATCAAAGCTGGTGCTGATGTCTCGCTGATTGCCAGAGGCCCGCATCTTGAAGGGTTGCGTGACAAAGGTCTTACCCTGATAAAAGAGGGCAGCGCCGAAACGCTCCCTGTGAAGGCCACCGACACACCCGAAGAGCTGGGCCCCCAAGATTATGTGATCAGCGCTCTGAAGGCGCATTCCGTCGCCCCCGTGATCGACCGGTTCAAACCTTTGCTGGCGGAGCACACCGCGCTGGTGCCGGCGGTAAATGGCATACCTTGGTGGTATTTTTACAAAGCGGGCAGCGACAGTGCGATGGAAAATCGGTGGCTGGAAACCTCGGATCCCGGGGGCGTACAATGGGCTGCCTTTGGCCCTGAGCGGGCGATTGGATGCGTGGTCTATCCTGCCTGTGAAATTTCGGCGCCAGGCCAAATCACATTAAAATCAGGCGATCGCTTCACCTTAGGCGAACCTGATGGGCAGCGCAGCGATCGCGTGATGAAACTATCAGAGCTTTTACGCGCGGGGGGATTGCGCGCGCCGGTAAAGCCCAGATTGCGCGATGAAATCTGGATCAAGCTCTGGGGCAATTGCTCTTTTAACCCGGTCTCAGCGCTAACCGGCGCCAGTTTGGATCTGATTGGCAATGATCCTGCCAGCCGCGCGGTGATCCGCGATGCGATGATCGAATGCCGCAAAGTGGGCTTGGCCGTCGGCGCACGATTCAATGTGGATATTGAGCGGCGCATTCAAGGCGGCGCCGATATTATCGGCCATAAACCGTCAACCCGGCATGATGTTGAATTGGGGCGCCCGATGGAATTGGATGCGCTGACCAGCACGGTGCTTGAATTGGCCCGCCGCCTAGAAATAGAAACCCCAACCTTGAACGCGATCAGTGCGTTGGTGCGCCTGCAAGGCAGCGTGCTGGGGCTTTATGACAAGCAAGACTCGATAGAAACTGCGATCAATAGCCCCTATGCGCCAGCCAAAGGCGCGTAAGCCCGTTCAGCATTTTTTCATGCACTCGGCCGGCGGGTGAATGGCTGCTAAGCCGCTTCGGGCTCGATCACCCGTTGCAGCGCTTCTAAAACCAGCTCAGGACCATCGCAATGCGCGCGCTCGGATAAAACCCGCCGCCATCCACGGGCGCCTGGGCGGCCTGTAAATAGTCCCAACATATGCCGTGTTATTTGGTTAAGCCGCCCGCCATTTTCGATATGAGCATGGATATAAGGCATCATCTGATGCACAATATTGACCGGGTTTATTGCCCGATCCTGCCCGAAAATAACAGCATCCGCATTGGCGAGAAGATCGGTTGGCTGATGATAGGCCGCACGGCCAATCATCACCCCATCCATCCCCGAATCTAGGAAGTTTTGCGCCTGTTCCAACGCTGTCACACCGCCATTGATCGACAGATGCAGCGCCGGAAATAGGCCTTTCATTTGCAACACCAAGGCATAATCAAGCGGAGGGATATCGCGGTTTTCTTTCGGGCTAAGGCCCTCTAGCCAAGCTTTACGCGCATGGATGATAAAGCGCCCGATACCCGCCGCCGAAACACGCGCCAAAAACTCGGGCAGTATCTGCTCGGGAATTTGATCATCAACGCCAATCCGGCATTTGACCGTAACCTCAATATCCACAGCAGAGCGCATGGCCGCGCAGCATTCGGCCACAAGCCCGGGTTCGCGCATCAAAACAGCGCCAAAGCGACCCGATTGTACCCGGTCAGAGGGACATCCAACATTGAGGTTGATTTCATCATATCCGGCCTCGGCGCCCAGTTTGGCCGCCTCGGCCAATTCAGCAGGGTCCGACCCGCCCAATTGCAACGCCACTGGATGTTCAGCCGGATGGTAATCGAGCAAATGCAAGGCCCGTCCGCGCACCAATGCAGGCGCCGTCACCATTTCGGTATAGAGCAGCGCATTCTGGCATAACAAACGATGCAAGTAGCGGCAATGCCGATCCGTCCAATCCATCATCGGCGCAACGCTGAGCCGGGCCGCGTGATGCAAATTCTGCGAAGAGGCCGTGGGGCGCGTAAGCATAAAGAGACATCCTAGGGTTTGCGTGGCATCCTCCTAACGCAGGAATGCGCCTTTTTGCAAGCAAAGCCCTACCCCGGCTTTTAATGCGGATTTCAGGCAATAGCCGCGCCGATCTGCCACGCTGTCAGAAGCTCTTGCATAATCAGGGCACCATATCCCCACGTATCGGCGTGCCCGCTGCCGCCAATCCACACAGCGCGTTTGCAACACATCCCCTCGAATAGTGCTAGGCTGCCTCGCTAAGCGCTTGGCGGCGCAGCGCATAAATACCCGATGCCACTATAATCAACGTCCCGATTGCAGTCCAAAAATCGGGGATCTGCGCGAATACCAAATATCCATAGAAGGTGCTCCAGATAATCAAACTATATTGCACCGGCGCCACCACAACAGCTTGCGCAAGGCTCAGCGCTTTGATCACCGAAAATTCACCCAAAGCGGCCAGAATGCTCATCGCCACCAATAACAGCCCATCGCGCGAAAAATCCGGCATCCGCCATACGAAGGGCAACATCAACGTGATCAAACTCATGCTGGTAATCGCCGTATAGGCCACTGTCGTGGATACTGGATCCGCATGGCTTAAAAACCGCGATAGCACCTGCCGGCAGGCGAAGAAAAACGCAGCGCCCACCACCAAAAACACCGCAGGATGCAAGACATCCTGCCCCGGGCGGATCACAACCAACGTTCCCACAAAACCCAAAACCACCGAAATCCAGCGGCGCAGCCCAAATTTTTCTTTCAGAACACTCACCCCCAATACGATCACGATAAAAGGGGCGACGAAGCTGACCGCCGCGGCATCAGCAAGCGGAACGTAGCGCAAAGCCATTACGAATAAACAGGCCGATCCTGCTGCTGTTGCCCCGCGCATCACCTGCAATAGCGGCTGCTTCGACACCAAAAAAGCCGGGCCGCGTAATAGCAAAAATACAACGACGCCGCATAGCAGCCCCAATTGACGAAACCAAACGATCTGAATCGGGTGCATGCCATCAGATAAAAACTTTGCCATCGTATCCACAGCCGAAAACAAAAACATGCCCAAAGCCATAAAACAGATGCCCATGAAACTGTCAGAGCGCATATTCCGCGGTCCGATCTTGCTTTGTGGCATGCCGGCAATTGCGCGGATCACGAAGCGCCGCGCCATATGAAAAAGCGATCGCAATTTCAGCCCGGGCATTGCGCGCCCGGCGTGCCGCACGGTTTGCCAAACCCGCAGTTCGATCATCATGTGTGAGGACCACAGACATTGTTGGACCTTTTCAAACAAAGATATGGATGAACAGCCTGTACCCATATAAACGCTGTATCGCCAGTTGCCTCCTCCCAAAAGACAACCGGCGATACCGGCACTCTCGTATTGGCTACAGGTGCTGGGGGCAGAGTGTACACAAAGCGGTCGGAAAAGAAAGCCCCTAGTCAAGCGTCGGTTTTTTGACGGTCTAAGATAACCCCGGCCAAATGCGCCGCATGTTAGGAAACGTAAGCAGCCAATAAGGTACTGCGCTTTCAAGCTTGATCAAACACCGATGGCCTGCCCAAAAAACATCACCAGCAAGACTTTACGGCTATGCGCAATGAAAAACGTGAAAAAAACCTTTATTTAAAATCGATTACATTGTTTAAAAGTTTTACAACGATATTGATATGAGGGTCCAATGAAACAGATCGATTTAGCCTATCTCCCCGTTATTGGTCGCGGAGAACAGATAAACCTAATCTGCGCTCTGCATGGCATTGAGGTAAATTATCTTCTTTCCAGCCCGATGGGGGAAGATTTCGACAAAGACACGCAAGCGCCCTTTGGAATAATTCCTTGGATGAAGGATATGTCGAACGGGTTGGAATTGAACGACTCGATGGCGATCGTGCAATATTTGGTCGCCCAATATCCCGGCCCGTTAACGCCCAAAAACAATGAAACGGCTGCCCGTATCAACATGTATTGGGCTTGGGTGCAGGATTACTATTCCTTTGTTTTATCGCCCTTCCACGATATTATTACGGGGCATAATGAAACGTTTTGGAGAAATCTGCGTTTAACTGACAGCCTGGCTGATGGTGGCAAAGATGCGGGTATCGCCAATCTGACTAGGCTGCATAAAAGCCGCTTTGAATTTCTTGAAAAGCATTTGAGCGCGCAAAAAGCAGGGCCGTTTTTAACTGGAGACACCTGCTCTTATGCCGATATCTTTCTCTATACCTGCGTACGCGCCGTTCAAGAAACCGGGGGTTTTGGTATGTTAAGAGAGGCCTGTGGCGGCGACCCATTTGCCGAATTCCCAACCGTTCTCAGCATAACAGAGGCAGTCGGCGCGCTCAGCACCGTAAAAGACAGCGCCGCCAAATTTGCGCAATGTCCCATTTAAGGCGGCGTCTGTAAAAAACGCCAAAGAAACGATCCAGCTCGTCCGAAATGGCAGCAGCTTGCGCTGATCCCAAACTTTAGAACCAGCAAGCCTTCGGTCAGACCGCTGTGAACGTGATACGGTTTCACGGCGGTCGCTTCTTTGTTTCAAATAGCGCAGAACAAGCGCCTCCAGCGCTGCGGCGCGCGTTAGGCTTACGCAGCAACGCTTATGATGGCAGCGGGCGCAGGCAAGGCACGCCCCTCAAATAAGAGTGATAAATCGGATCCACATCCACACGAGCACTGCCGTTGACGGAATCCAAATCATCGCGCGCATTGGAAATCCACCATTGATTGCCAAGTGGTTGAAGAATATATGATAAAAGGAATGAATTGTGCGGAGGTAAAAATACCAATAGGCCAATTGCACGAAATATGCATCACCCGTATTCGCCACAAATATCGAAATGCAGACCGTGTAAAACAAAACTGGAAACTCAAATAAATTTGTAAGGTTTCTCTGAGAGTTGCGTAACACCACGCTTCCATTATCAAAGGGAGGATGGCGGTGCTCTTCTCCATCAACAGATGCATCGCTCGAAGTAAGATAGATTTCTTTAAGCCTGATACCTGTGGAAAATAAAAACACGGTGGCCGTCAAACACATCATGTAGAACATGGGCACAAATATTTCTGTCATTTTTAAGACACTCCACTGGGCTGATCTATGGCCGTTTCACGACCCTCGATGTGTTAAAGCTTAGGTACAAACTGGGTAATTATTCTGACGGGTTTGCGGCGATCCATGTTTCTTTATCCTTTAGGCCACTGCTGCTTAAAACAAAGCAATATGGCGCAGATTTTCTGCTTAGAAATTGCTTCTTATATCCTCAAAATGATCTTCTCATCCGGTATAAAGGTATCATCAAAAGATTGCTGTCTTGACAGCTCGGTTTTGTAGAAAACTTCCTTACATTTTTCGCGCAACGCTTCCAAAAAGTAACCGTCTTCCTTATCCAGAAGGCCGTTTTTGCGCAGGCTGACATCGCGCAGCTTCGTTATGCGCGCCAAGTTGGTTTCCAAAAACTCAATTTGATCTTCATCTGCGCTTTCTTGCGCCAAACCCAACGTAAATTCGCCAAAATGCAGGCATTGATACAGCAGCGTTTGATGCGTTTGAAACAATTTTGCTATTCCAAAACCAAACATGAATTTCCTTATCATATCCCAATATAGCGATGCGCCAAGACAAGCATCCGCATGGTTAAACTATCATACCGAAAGTATTTTATCTGGGAAGGGTTTTTTAACAACCCAACTGGCTCTCTGATTGGCGTTTTATTTGAACGGCGTATCTGCAAGCCTTACCCCCCTAACCCGCAAATCCTCGATAATACTGAACACGCTTTGCCCTGCCCGCCACAAAACGCGCCAATCCAATCAGCGCTACGCCAAGTGAAAAAGCAAAGCAGAGTTTGGGTTTGCCCTTAATTGAATATGACCTATGGCTAAGGCGCGTAAAAAAAAACGTAGACATCTAGACCTGCGCGCGCGGGGGGCATAGACCAGTGGCAAGGCGAATAGCCGCTGGGGTTTTCGCGGCGGCTGGCGGGAAAGGCAAGATATGCATATTTTTATCACGGGTATCGCAGGGTTTATTGGTGCAAACGCTGCCGAGCAATTGTTGAAGGCTGGGCACCGCGTAACGGGTATTGATAATTTAAACGATTATTATGACCCCCAATTGAAGCAGGCGCGGCTTGCCCCGTTGAACAAAAACCCCAATTTTCGGTTTCATCACGCCGCTATTGAAGACCCGGATGTGCTGAAAAACCTATTTGAAGCCAATGGTTTTGATGCGGTGATCCATTTGGCTGCGCAGGCCGGCGTGCGCTATTCAATCGAAAACCCCCGCAGTTACCTAAACAGCAATTTGATTGGTACGTTCGAACTGTTAGAGGCCGCCCGCGCGCATCCGCCCAAACATATGTTGCTGGCCTCCACCTCTTCTGCCTATGGCGCAAATGAGGCGATGCCCTATCAAGAAACGCAGCGCGCCGATCATCAAATGTCGTTTTACGCCGCCACCAAAAAATCAACCGAGGCAATGGCTCATTCATACGCGCATCTATACCAATTACCGATCACGATGTTTCGGTTCTTTACCGTCTACGGTCCTTGGGGGCGCCCCGATATGGCGCCTTTTAAATTCACCGATGCTATTTTGAACGATCGACCCATTGATGTGTATAACCATGGCAATATGCGCCGCGATTTCACCTATGTGGATGATTTGGTGCAAGCGCTGATACTTTTGATCGAAACCCCGCCTTCAGACACGCCAGTAACGACAGAGGACAGCCTGTCACCCGTTGCGCCGCATCGGGTGCTCAATATTGGCAACAATGCGCCCGTCGCATTGGAAGAATTTATTGCTGCGATCGAAACCGCCACCGGCCGCTCTGCAACGCGGAATTTGATGGATATGCAAGCAGGCGACATGCCCGCGACCTGGGCCGATACAAGCCTTTTGCAAGCCCTCACAGGGTACCAACCAAAAACAGACATTCAGACCGGTGTCCGAAAATTTGTTGACTGGTATAACAGCTATTACAGTTAGGGTTTGAACGGCGCGGCAAAGCGCCGTAAAACACTGCGAACTTTAAGGATGAAACACCATGCCAGATCCCGCCGCGAGCAGTATCCTGCAACATGCGCAGCGCGTCTTAGACACCGAAGCTGCCGCCCTGGCCAAACTGGCGAGGCATTTACCACCTGATTTTCAGGCCGCAACCGAGGCTATGCTGGCCTGCAAAGGGCGGGTGATCGTTTCAGGCGTCGGGAAATCTGGCCATATCGGGCGCAAAATTGCGGCCACATTTGCCAGCACCGGCACACCCTCTTATTTCATCCATGCAACCGAAGCCAGCCATGGTGACCTTGGGATGATTGGCCCACAGGATCTATGCCTGCTGATTTCCAATTCCGGCGAAACCGCCGAGCTGAAAGATGTGATCGCGCATACGCGGCGGTTTTCAATTCCAATGGCCGCGATTTCCTCGAATGGTGGGAGCACGCTGAGCAAAGCCGCAACCTTCAAGCTCACGCTGCCCGATGCGCCCGAAGCCTGCCCGATTGGCCTGGCCCCAACCACCTCAACCACTTTAGCATTGGCCTTGGGCGATGCCCTCGCGGTTGCCTTGATGCAGCAGCGCAACTTTCGCACCGAAAACTTTCAAACCTTCCATCCCGGTGGCAAGCTGGGTGCACAAATGATGCGCGCGGGCCAGCTGATGCATGGTCCGGAAAAACTGCCGATTGTCTCAGCCAAAAGCTCGATGGCGGACACGTTGCTGGAAATGACCTCAAAAGGCTTTGGCGTGGCCGCTTTAATTGAAAATAATACGCTCGCCGGGCTGATATCAGATGGGGATTTGCGCCGCCACATGCAGGGTTTGATGGATAAAACCGCAGCTGAAATTGCCAGCCCAGCCCCGATCACAATCGCCAAAGATGATTTTGCAGCCGATGCTCTGCGGATAATGAACACGCATAAAATCTCGGTCCTTATCGTGGTGGATGACATTGGAACAGCCTGTGGAATATTGCATATCCACGATTTATTGCGCGCGGGCGTGGCATGAAAACCAGCATTATCATTCCCGCCCGCTATGCCAGCTCTCGTTTTCCCGGAAAACCGCTGGTGCAACTGAAACTGCCCAATGGCACGCAAAAATCACTGATCGAGCTCAGTTGGCAGGCAGCCCAAGCCGTTAAGGGCGTTGAGGATGTGTTTATCGCCACGGATGATCGCCGCATCGCCGAGGCTGCAGACATGTTTGGGGCCAAGGTTATCATGACATCAAAGCAATGCGCGAATGGCACCGAACGCTGCGCGGAAGCGGTGGAAAGGGCAAAATTGACCTCAGACCTGATCGTCAACTTGCAAGGTGATGCGCCGCTCACACCGGCTTGGTTTGTTGAAAAGCTCATCAAGGCGATGCAAGCCGATCCAACCGCAGAAATGGCCACGCCGGTTTTGCGCCTTGATCGTTTGACGCATGGGCATTTCTTGGAAGACCGCCGCAACGGGCGGGTGGGCGGTACCACCGCGGTTTTCGATAACAACCAGCACGCGCTGTATTTTTCAAAAGAGGTGTTGCCCTTTATCGATCTCAGCGCCCTGGCAAGCACAACCCCCCTGCCCGCCTTTCACCATGTGGGCGTTTACGCCTATCGGCCCAGCGCCTTGGCAGAGTATTTAACATGGCCGCAAGGTCCTTTAGAAGCTCTGGAAGGGTTGGAGCAGCTGCGCTTTTTGGAAAATGGGCGCAAGGTCAAATGCGTCGAAGTTGACGCGCGCGGCAAAGTGTTTTGGGAATTAAACAACCCTGAAGACGTGGGGCGGATAGAAAGCGTGATAGAGGGTTAATATGCAGGATAAAATCATAACAGTGGGCGATATTGCCATTGGCGGCACCAACCCTTTCGCGCTGATCACAGGCCCCTGCCAGCTGGAAAGCCGTGATCACGCGTTCATGATGGCCGAAAAAATTGCCGAAGCCTGTGCAAAAAGTGGCACGCAATTCATCTTCAAAGCGAGCTATGATAAAGCCAATAGATCCTCAATAAACACGCAGCGAGGCCTTGGAATTGAAGAAGGTTTGCGGATCCTGAGCGATATACGCGCGGCATTTGGCTGCCCCATTCTAACCGATGTGCATGAGGCAGCGCAGTGCCAAACCGCCGGCACCGTGGTGGATATTTTGCAAATCCCCGCATTTTTATGCCGGCAAACCGATTTGCTTTTGGCGGCGGGAAAAACAGGCCGCGCAATCAACGTGAAAAAAGGCCAGTTTTTGGCGCCTTGGGATATGCAGAATGTCGCCGATAAAATCGCCAGCACCGGCAATGATCAAATTTTGCTCTGCGACCGGGGCACCTCGTTTGGCTATAACACCTTGGTCAGCGATTTTCGTGGTCTGCCGATTATGGCCAATACGGGTTATCCGGTTGTGTTTGACGCCACGCATTCGGTTCAACAACCGGGCGGGCAAGGTAATACATCAGGGGGTCAACGCGAATTCGCACCGGTTCTGGCCAGAGCCGCCTGCGCGGTTGGCATCGCTGCGCTGTTTATCGAAACCCATCAAGACCCGGACACCGCGCCAAGCGATGGCCCAAATATGATCCCTATTGATCAAATGGGTAATTTGATCAAAGAATTACGCGGGTTTGATGCGCTACGCAAAAGCCTTTAGAAAGCCTAAACCACTCTCTCTACGAGGCCAGAGATGGAAGCCAAAGCACGATAGAGGGAAAGCTGACCAAAAGCGCAATCGTCACCGCATCGGCAAGGAAAAACGGCATAACCCCTTTGAACACATCCTGAACGCTCAAATCATCGCGCACACCTGCCACCACAAAGCAGTTCAAACCGATAGGCGGCGTGATCAAGCAAAACTCGGCCATTTTTACCACCAGAATTCCAAACCAAATCGCGCACATCGTGCCAGACATGCCAAAGGCGCTATCTGCCGCAGAGACCATTTCCCCGCCATTCAGCGCCATCACCGCCGGATAGACAACCGGCAAGGTCAGCAATAACATACCAATCGCATCCATAAACATGCCCAGCACCGCATAGGCCAATAAGATGCAGATCAAAATCAACATGGGCGCCATGTCCAACGATGTAATCCAATCCGAAAACGCATCGGGCAGTTTGGCAAAGCCCAAAAACCGCACGTAAATCAAAACACCCCAGATGATGGTGAAAATCATCACCGTCAGCTTTGCGGTTTCCAACAAGGCTTCACCCAACTGCTTCCAGCGCATCCCTCGATAGAGCGCCATCACAAACACGATAAACGCACCGACCGCGCCGCCTTCCGTGGGGGTGCCCCAAGCCTCGCCAAACGGGTTGTAAACGAAGAAAATGATGATCACCACAACGGCCACAATCGGCAGCGCCGGCGGCAGGCTTTCGAAGCGTTGGCGCCATGTGAACCCGGATACCGGCGGCCCCACGGTTTTAAAACTCACCGCGATCCCAATGATTAAAGTGGCATAGATGATGGCCGAAAAAGCGCCCGGAATGAAGCCCGCAAGCAACAGCTTGCCCACATCTTGCTCAACGATAATCGCATAGATCACCAGAATGGCAGAGGGCGGGATCAACGAGGCTAGCGTTCCCCCAGCGGCCACAACACCCGCCGCAAATTGCTTATTATAGCCAATTTTCAACATTTCCGGAATGGCGATCCGCGCAAACACCGCCGCCGTGGCAACCGAGGCGCCCGATACAGCCGCAAAGCCCGCAGTTGCAAACACCGTTGAGACCGCCAAGCCACCGGGCACCCAGGCAATCCAACGTTTAGCAGCTTCGAACAACGCCACGGTCAATTTTGCATAATAGGCCAGATAACCGATCAATATGAATACCGGAATTAGGCTTAAAACCTGCGCACTTACTTTTGAATGCGGCGTCAATCCCGCCACTTTCACGCTGATTTGTAAGGCTTTCCCGAACCGAGCAGGATCATAATCAAACCCATTCCACCGCAGCCAAACCAAGCCAACAAACCCCGCCATACCTGCCGCGAATGCCACGCGCATCCCCAGCAAAACCATAACCAGCATGCCTGCGCTGACATAGAGGCCGATCGTAATATTATCCATCAATCCGCCCCTTCCAGCGCCTGCGCTTCAAGCTTTGCCTGCTCGGCCACGCTTAGGCTCAAAGGAACGGCAACCGGGTTTTCCAAGCCAAAGATCAAAGCCCGGCCATAGCCAACCGCCTGCAAAAGCAACCGTAGACACAACACCGCAAAGGCCACAGGAACAATAAGCTTCGAGGGCCAGACTGGAATGCCGATATCAACGGAGCTGTCACGGCTACACAACGGGCGGGCGCAGTCAAAAGAGCGGTCAAAATGCTCCCATGCTCCCCAAGTGAGAGCCATCATCAAGACCAAAATCATTAACACAGATAGCAGCTCAAACAGCCAAAGCACGCGCCCTTTTAAGGCCGAGACCAGCATATCCATGCGTATATGGGTACCATCGCGTTGCACGTAAGAGACGCCCATTATCGCGATGACGGGCATTGCTGCTTCGATATAATCAACATAGCCCGCTAAAGGAGAGGCGAAAAATTTGCGACCTGTTACCGAATAAGCGGCCAAAAACATCAATGAAAAAATCGCCAGTCCACTGATCAAGGCGCAAAATCGCTCAACCGGAAGCAAAGCGCGATCAAGCCGGCTCAGAAGGCTTGAATCTTCTAATACCGCAGCAGATCCTGCCATTTCACCCTCCGATCTTTTAGATATAAGCAGACCGCCCCTATCCGGGGCGGCCCAACATTGTTTTAAATCGGCTTAATTGGCCGCTTTGGCCTCTGCCAAAGTGGACATCACCAGATCATAGAGCTCTTGACCCGGCAGCCCTTGCGCTTCCATGTCAGCGATCCAAGTATCACGGATCGGATCTGCTGCTTTGGCGCGAAATGCATCGATCACATCGGCACTAATCTCAACTTTTGTCACGCCTTTCTCAGCCAAAACGGAATCCCATTTGGCCAGCAACTCACCATAATTGGCGACATAATGATCAAGCGCTTCCTGCACAGATCCATCCAACGCTTCGCGATGCGCATCTGACAAAGACTCATAGGCATCAATATTGACCACGACGGGGCAATTCACCGTACCCGGGTTCAAATTCGCCGTCCACCAATCGGCTTGGTTGATTGTGCCGAAAGACAAATGCGCGTGCTGGGCAAAGGCCACCGTATCAACAAGGCCAGATTCCATCGCTTGATAGGCTTCTGTTGCCGTCACCGATGTGGGAACGCTGCCCGCCGCAGCAAAGGCTTTTCCCAAACCGCCAGTGGCGCGCACCCGCATACCTTCAAAATCACTCAGCGTGGTTCTGGGCTCGCCTGTGCCGACCAAATTATATTGTGGCATCGGTGAGGTCATCAGCAGCTTCGCATTCCACTGCGCCATTTCTTCGGCGGCGGCGGGATGCGCATAAACCGCAGCAGAAACCGCCACTTCTTGCGCTAGATTTTCAACGCCCAAAAAGGGCAGTTCCAAAACGGTCACAACGCGGTTTTTATCGGCATGATAACCGGCACAGAACTGCGCCATTTCAAAAGCGCCAATGCTAATCCCATCAAGGTTTTCTCTGTTTTTGGACAAACCACCATAGCTGATATTCAGCGTAAATTCGCCGTTTGTCTTTTGCTCGAGCAATTCGCCCAATTTATGGACATGCTCTGTAAAGGCGCGGCGTTTTCCCCACACCGATACGTTCCATTCTTCTGCCAATGTTTCCGTTGCCAGCGCGCCCGCGATGGCAAAGACAAATAATTTAGGCATTAACGTTTTCATGATTTTCTCCCATTCTCACGTGCTCGTTAGCTGTAGCTAATAATCAATGCCTTCACAACCAGAACAAGCGTCACCTGGTTGCGCAAAGGCAGGGCACCCGCCTTTCGGCTAAAAAAATGAGCGTTGGTTAAAACGAGGCTGAAAAAATGCTTTGATGGATCAGGTCAAACCACACGAAGCATAGGCAACGCTCTAAAGACCCCAAGAATATCGCAGCTGCACTGTTTCTAAACCGAAATTGGTTGCATAGATCCCCGCGTTCGAGCGGTGATCATAGCTCACTGCAAGCCGGCCTGCAGATCCAAAATCATATCCAACTTCGATCCCTGAGCGAAATTCAACAGGGCCACCCAGATCCTCGCCTGCGCCGCGTGCATAAAGCCCAGACATCAGGTGAAGCTGCGCAAAGATCGGCGCAGTTTTGCTGGCTGCTTCATAAAGCACACCCACGCCGGCCCAATAATCACGTCTCTGCGTTGCCGAGGCGCCATAGACCATACGCCATGGCCCGTAGGCCCGCCCTGTCTGTTTGCGAAGATAGACTTCTGTATCGACTTGATCCAATTGATAATAGACTTGGCCCGCAGAGATACTGATCCGCTGCGGCACTTGCGACTCGGCATAACAATTGGGCTTGCAGTCCGAAATTGAGATATCTGCAAACCCAGCGAGCAAGGTCAATACTGCAAAAGTTCCGTCCATAATATAGCCCACATCCAACTGGTATCTTCTACACCAGACAAGATTTACGCTGCTAGCGCAACGGAGTAAACCCAAAGTGATAAAAAACCTCTAGAGCGGGCTTAGAGGTTAAGAAATCCGCAAATATGCCTGCCGCCTGAGTTGAATTATGAGACAAAAGACCGATCGTGTAAATGATAGGCTCATGCGCTTCTTCGGGCACTAACGCCAATTTATGTACCGTGGTTTGCGCAACCAAATCTGAGGCGTAGACGATCGCAAGCCGTGCCTCATTCACCTGTGCCAGCCGCAACGCGGCGCGTACGTGATCGACCTGTAGGATCTGTGGTGCTAAATCGTTCCAGAGATCAAAATAGGTTAACGCCTGATGGGCATAGAGGCCCGCGGGCACGGAGCCCACATGCCCCACCGCCAAATAGCCATCTGCTAAAGCGGCTTTGAAGGTTTCGCGGCGGGTAAAGTCAATATTTTGCTCAGGCTCAACGCTGCTGGCCACCACAAGTTGGTTTGAAAACGCGGGCCGCGCCCGTTTGATGAGGCCTTCTTTCTCAAGCAAACTGACCCAAGCGCGATTCGCAGAAATGATAAGATCTGCGGGCGCGCCAAATTGGATTTGCCGCGCCAAGGCACCGCTACTTGCCAGCGAAATAAGAACTGGCGGCCCCTCATGCGCCGCCGCATGCAGCGCCACAACCTCTTCTAACGCATCTTTTAAACTGGCAGCGGCGAAGATAACCAGAGGTTTTTGCGCCTGTTCCGCCACCGCTATGGCTGCTTTTAAACACAATAAAAAAACCAGAAAACCCAGAGGAAGATGAGGAATTCGAATACTCATTCGGGTTTTGCGGGCAGCTCCAAATCTGACCAATATTGGGAAAACTTTGGAAAATTCCACGTCATATGATAATGGCGCGACGTCACGGGCGTGCCAATTTTCATATCTTTCACCAATGAGGGCTTTAGGGCATGCCCCGAAAAGGTCAGCGCGACCTGTGATTTTCTGCGCGCCTGTACCCAAGGCAAGCGGCATATGAAACCAGAATAATCCCATCCCACGGTCATATATTCGGTGGTAAATTTACTGGCCAATGCACGCGGAAACACCCGCGTTTTTCCGCGGGCAAAATAACTGATAAACCGTTCATCCGTTTTACAAATACGATCAAGGGGCCATTTATGGGTGATGCCACGCCAGCGCACATAGCCAAATTCTTTCTTAAACGCGTCGGGCAGGCCTGCAAATTCTCTTGGGTAGAAGGCCATAATCGGACTATTGCCGTAATAGTAGTAATTCTTCGCGAGCAGCCGCGCCAAAGGCATGGCCCGCCACCAAGGAATATAATGCCCACGGCACATATACATCCCGCCGGTTTTTTCTACATCGGCAACTAATTTTGCCACATCGCCCAAAATCATCGTGTCCAAATCAAAAAATACGGTCGGCAGATCCGGACTTAAAACGCCCGGAACGAAAATAGACAGCTTCAGCCGGCAGCCTTTTTTCATCGTTTCATACCAATCTCCCCAATCGGGAAAGGGTTGCACATCAATGAAATCACCCAATCCCTCTGGATCATCGGTCACGCATATAAACCGCACGTTTCGCGATGCCATTTTCTGCAGATTTAAAAGCGTGTTGTTCACATGGTTCGCAGAATAACGATCGCCCCATTTCACCACCACAACCTGCATCATACTGAAACCTCTTTTTGTTTAGCGCCTACATTCGCGCCGCCCAGAATGCCAACGGGCACGCGCTCTGTGCATAAAACGTTGCTCACCGCGCTGTCTAGCCCTAATCAATGTAACCCATGCTCGCCAGGATACAGGCCCGGATACAGCCCAGAGCGTGGCTTTGTAAATCCACCCTGCCCGATTGACAGGGCTTAAGCCCGCGCACCCGGCCCATAGCATGCTGTCAACCTGTTGGCTCCACGCCTTTAGAGGCCGGTTTTACAGCGCGGGTTTCTATCCAAATATTCATATAATTTGCACCAAAAATTACCAAAGCTCCGAGCACCACATAGATGTCAATCACCTCACCATATAGGCTAAAGCCCACCAACATGATCACCGGCAAACGCAATAAATCCACCGGCACCACAACGGTGGCCGGGGCTAAAGACAAGGCGCTGGTCAGGCATAGATGGGCAAATAATCCAGCGCAGGCAATCAGCACGACCCAAGGCATGTTGCTTAAAGATGGCAATGCGATATCGCCGTCAGCGCCCGCGCAAACGGCCCCAAAGACCAGCTGCATCAACGTCATGTAAAACAACACCGTCCAAATGGTTTCGCTGCGCGTCAATCGTTTTGTCGCCATAATGGATCCGGCAAATCCGATCGCGGCGATCGCACCGGCCACCACCCCCCAACTTAGCGTATCGGGCGTTGGGCGGGTGACCAGCAGCACCCCAAGCAACCCCAAAGCACCAGCCAATATGCGGGTTTTGCTCAATCGTTCGCCAAGCACCAAGGGAGCCAAGAGTAAAATCCATAAGGGCGTGGTGAACTCTAAGGCAAACACCTCGGCCAACGGCACCACAGTAATGGCAAAAAACCATAAATTCTGACCGGTGAAATGGCAGATATTACGCACCAGATGAACGGGTAGGTGCCGCGTTGAGATCGCCCTGATTTGGCCGAAATACAGACCAAAGGCCAACACCAAAGCCGCCCCGACCGCACTGCGAAACAGCATGATTTCAAACGTATCAAGTTGGAAGCTAACAGCGCGCCCGGCAACCGCCATGGCTGTAAAGCTTGCAATCGCCCCGAACATATAAATCGTGGCATGCAGCAAATGCGAGTTTTGCGTTGTCACCAGTTTCCACCTTCCTTTTGCCTTGCCAGACGGGCCAGGTTGTCTTGGCTTTGCAAACCCGCAGCGCTCTATCAGAACCCACCCTGCTAGAGGGAAGCGTCCGCGTTGTACAGACAAAACAAGGGCCTGCGCTGGTGCAAGGGGCGCATCGGGCGCGCCAGATTCAATTTGACCTTGGGCGCTGCACTGTCTACCTAGCTGAAAGATCTCGAGAGGCCCAACCGATGATATATTCTTCTGCAGAGCAATGGCAAAACGCGCCGCATAAACGGGTGGTACTTTTTGGCATGTCAGGTTTGGGCAAAACCTATATGTCCAATATTTTGCGCGACACCGGCAGTTGGTTTCACTATTCGGTCGATTATCGGATCGGCACGCATTACATGGGCGATTACATTACCGATAGCATCAAGCGCAAAGCGATGGATGTGCCCTATCTGCGCGAGCTTCTATTGTCTGACTCGATCTATCTGGCCTCAAACATCACCTTTGAGAACCTGGCCCCGCTATCCACTTACATGGGCAAACCGGGCGCTGAGGCCAATGGCGGCGTGCCGTTTCAAGAGTATCGCAAACGTCAAGAACAGCATCGCCGCTCGGAAATCGCCGCGTTACTCGACACGCCAGAATTTATCGGCCGTGCCGAAGATATATATCAATATGATCATTTTATCTGCGATTGCAGCGGCTCAATCTGCGAAGTTGTTGACCCATTTGATCGCGATGACCCTGTGCTAAAATCGCTTAGTGAAACTGCGCTTTTGGTTTGGATCAAGGGCAACGCAGCGCATACGCAAGAACTCGTTCAGCGTTTTGATAAAGCCCCCAAGCCCATGTATTACCATCCTGATTTTCTTGTTGAAAAATGGACCCAATATCTTGCCGACCAAACCCTGCAAGAGCACCAAGTAAATCCAGATAGTTTCATTCGGTGGATATATGCCGAGGCTTTGGCGCATCGCCAGCCGCGCTATGAGGCAATGGCCAATTGGGGCGTTACCGTTGACGCCTCTGAGGTTGCGCGCGCCAAAAGCGAAGAAGATTTTAGCGCTTTAATCGGCCAAGCGCTGGCCGCCAAAGCTGCCCCTTAACGAGTCTAGGAAAAATCTTTGTAAAGTAATTTGGGTATCAGAAAGACAAACAATGCCACTTAAAATTCCAGCGAACCTACCTGCCTTTCAAGTTTTGAAGCAAGAGGGCGTGATGGTGATGAGCGATGATGACGCTGCCCGACAAGATATCCGCCCCTTAAACATCGGTTTGCTGAATTTGATGCCCAAAAAAATTCAAACCGAAAACCAGTTTTCGCGCTTGATTGGCGCAACACCGCTGCAAATTAATCTATCTTTGATCCGGATGAGCGAACATCATACCAAAAACACCGCGGCAGAACATATGAGCAGCTTTTATCGTGCCTTCCAAGACGTCAAAGCAAGCGGTGAAAAATTTGATGGCCTGATCATCACCGGCGCGCCAATTGAGCATCTGCCCTTTGAGCAGGTGACCTATTGGGATGAGCTTCAAGAGGTGTTTGAGTGGACGCAATCGCATGTGCACGCAACCTTTGCCGTCTGTTGGGGTGCAATGGCGATGCTCAACCATTTTTATAAAATTCCCAAATATGATTTAACCGCAAAGGCTTTTGGATGCTTTGCACAAACTAATTTGGATCCTACCTCCCCTTTTCTGAGGGGGTTTTCAGATCAATGCGTTATCCCAGTCAGCCGCTGGACCGAAATCAGCCAAACCGATATCGATCACCATTCCGGCTTGACCACGCTTTTGGGTAGCCCCGAAGTTGGCCCCTGTTTGGTGCAAGATCCCGCTCGTCGCGCGTTGCACATTTTCAATCATTTTGAATATGACAGCGACACCCTGAAACAAGAATATGACCGCGATGTTGCGTCGGCGACAGATATCAACGTGCCGATCAATTATTATCCAAATAATGATCCGAGCAAAGCGCCGCAAAACCGATGGCGCAGCCATGCGCATTTACTTTACGGCAATTGGATCAATGAAATATATCAAACAACACCTTTTGATCCTGCCCAAATCGGTCAGCCCCCTTCAGACCCGCGTTAATTTTGCGCCTTTTGAGATAAGCGCCACGTATCGGGATCAATGGCTAGACAGGCCTCAACGGCCGCATTTGCAATCACTGAAACCGTTCCGTTTTCGGGATCAGTCACATTCATACCGCCTTTTACAACCGTTACATTTGCCCGCCCGCGGGGCAGCGATGCGGCAACCACCTGCGCATCCACACGCTCTGGGCACATGGCTGCAATGGTCACATTCACCTGCATCTCTGCATGATCCAACGCTAGACTGCGAAACAAAACCAGTGAACTGTGATGCAGCGCATCTTGTACCGCCCGACACGCCGCTTTCGTGTAATCTTCGCCGTAAAGATCATTGCCGCTGCCCATTTCCAAAATAATACGTTTCATTGCTGCAGCTCCAAATCAAAATAAACCAATATCGCGGCATTTGCGATGATCGTCGCCGGCCCGTCGGGCTGGTTTGGTCGCGGTATTTCCAACCCGCCAACAGCCCCTTTGATTGAAACGTGCCCATAAGGAAATAGAGCCTGTAAAGCCTTAAAATCCAAGGCATCGGGGTTTGGCACCGCGATTTCAACATCGATCAACATGGCTTCTTTTGGGAATCCGAACGCCTCCGCAAGACTGACTGAATTATGCCATAAGGCGTTTTCTATCGCCCGTTGCGCGGCCTTGGTGGAACTGCCGCTGCGCAAGGCCGTTCCCATCCCAAGTTCCATAAGCATTCGTTTCTTCGCCAATTTTATCCAACCTCTACCTGTGGAAACCCGTCTTCTTTTACCCAAGGCCCTCGGGTGAATTATCGCAAGTCTTTCACAGGCCCTCAGGAATGGAAAGCGCCAAAGGCAGCCATATTTTAAAAGCAAATGTCCAATTACGACACAGCGTCGCAAATAAGCCAGACTATGAGGCTACAAGCTTCAAAACTTGACCCACAGGTTCAAGGATTTGGCATATGCAAGCTGAAGCTTCGATTATTCAACTGATCTGCTGCACCATTGGCGCGGAACGCGGCCGGGCGGCCCGCGGTGCTCCGATCAGTTAGACGCAACCCGCGCCATTTCAAGTTGACAAATCACTTTTCGGACGAAGCTATGACAGAACAAATTATCCGCCGTGCAGGAGGGCGCTCTGCCCGAAGATCTGCGCGCAATGCCCCCCTCGCAGATCACTTGCGCCCCGTACGCGCCGGCCTTGAAGGCGGGCGATTTAACCCGCTGAGCCCACAAGCTGAAGACCGCATACACGCAGCTGTGCTTGACGCTTTGGAACAAATCGGCTTGGCCGACGCCCCCCCCAGCGGCATCGAATATATGACGAATGCCGGCGCAATTTTAGGCAATGATGGCCGCCTTCGCTTCCCGCGCAGTTTGATCGAAGACACCATCGCGCGGGCAAACCGCTCGATCACGCTTTACGGGCGGGATCCAAAACATGATCTGGAATTATCGGGAAGTCGGGTGCATTATGGAACCGCGGGGGCTGCGGTCCATGTGGTCGATGTCGATGGGCGCGCTTATCGCGAAAGCACGGTGCAAGATTTATTTGATGCAGCCCGGATAACCGACACGCTCGACAATATTCATTTTCTGCAACGCCCGATGGTGTGCCGTGATATCCCCGATAACAGAGAGTTGGATCTCAACACCGTGTATGCCTGTAGCGCAGGCACAACCAAACATATCGGAACCTCTTTCACAGAACCTAGTTTTGCCGCAGATGCGTTGGAGATGTTGCATCTGATCGCAGGCGGAGAAGACGCGTGGCGCGCGCGTCCCTTCATGTCAAATTCAAACTGCTTTGTGGTTCCGCCGATGAAATTTGCCACCGAAAGCTGCCTGGTGATGGAACGCTGCATCGCGGGCGGCATGCCAATTTTATTGCTCAGCGCTGGGCAAGCCGGGGCCACAGCGCCGGCCCCTATTGCGGGTGCTATCGTGCAAGCGGTTGCCGAATGCCTGGCCGGGTTGGTCTATGTAAACGCGGTACAACCTGGGCATCCGGCGATATTTGGAACCTGGCCGTTTGTGTCAGATTTGCGCACAGGCGCAATGTCTGGGGGCAGCGGCGAACAGGCGCTTCTCAGCGCAGGATGCGCGCAAATGCATCGGTATTACGACTTGCCCGGCGGCGCTGCGGCGGGGATCGCGGATGCAAAACTTCCCGATATGCAAGCCGGCTGGGAGCAGGCGACGTCAAATGTAATGGCTGGCTTATCGGGGCTGAATATGGTCTATGAAGCCGCTGGAATGCACGCATCGCTTTTAGGCTTCTGCCTGGAATCGCTTATTTTGGGCGATGATTTGATCGGCCAAGCCTTGCGCTGCGTGCGCGGTATCGAGGTCACAGAAGACACGGTCAGCGTTGACGTGATCCGCGCCACCTGTTTGGAGGGGCCCGGCCATTACCTCGGCTCTGATCAGACCTTGGCCTTGATGCAAACCGAATATATTTATCCCGCGTTAGGCGATCGGACCTCGCCAAAAGAATGGGAAGAATTGGGTAAGCCAGATCTACTTCAAAAAGCCACGGCGCGCAAAAGTGAAATTTTATCGCGCCCTTCCGCGGCCCGCTTTGACCCCGCGATCGACAGCGTCATACGCGATAGGTTTAAGATCCACCTGCCCGCTTAGCGCCTGCAGAATATCAAGGATATCCCAATCGGGGCTTGATCCAGCGCCGTAATCCTATTTTTCGCCCAATTGGGCCCTATCTGCTCTGGCCTTTTGGGGCCAGAGCAGATAGGCGAGCCGCAACTAAAGATACAAAAGGGCACCAAATATGGATCTTCGCAATATTGCGATCATCGCGCATGTTGATCATGGCAAAACCACCCTCGTGGATGAATTGCTGAAACAGTCGGGCGCTTTTCGCGCCAATCAAGCCGTGGCCGAGCGCGCCATGGACAGCAATGATCTGGAACGCGAGCGCGGCATCACCATTTTGGCCAAAGCCACGTCGGTGGAATGGAAAACCACCCGGATCAACATCGTTGACACGCCTGGCCACGCCGATTTTGGTGGTGAAGTTGAACGCATTCTCAGCATGGTCGATGGTGTGGTTCTGCTCGTCGATGCGGCAGAGGGTCCAATGCCGCAAACCAAATTCGTTACGGCCAAAGCTTTGGCTTTGGGCCTGCGCCCGATCGTTGTGCTCAACAAGGTGGATAAACCCGACGCCGAGCCCGATCGTGCGTTGGATGAATGTTTTGATTTATTCGCCTCGCTTGGCGCCAATGATGATCAGCTTGATTTTCCGCATATGTACGCCTCTGGCCGCGCGGGTTGGGCAGATCATGAGCTTGATGGCCCGCGTAAAGATCTCTCAGCCCTGTTTGATCTGGTTGTGAACCACGTATATGCGCCCAAACAAACCGCTCAAATCGGCAATGATTTTCAAATGCTGGCCACCACATTGGGCAATGACCCTTTTGTTGGGCGCATTTTGACCGGCCGGGTAGAGAGCGGCAGCTTGAAGGTTGGCGCCACCATCCAAGCGCTGACCCGGTTGGGCCAAAAAATCGAACAATTCCGCGTTACGCGCATACAAGCCTTCCGCGGCCTTGCGCCGCAAGATATTGAACTGGCCGAGGCCGGCGATATCGTCTCGCTGGCCGGTATGAGCAAAGCCACGGTTTCAGATACGCTCTGCGCCTTAGCCGTTGATACGCCGCTGCATGCCCAGCCCATCGACCCGCCAACGATCACGGTCACCTTTGGCATCAATGACAGCCCACTTGCCGGACGCGAAGGCAAGAAAGTGCAAAGCCGCGTGATCCGCGAGCGCTTGCTGAAAGAAGCCGAAAGCAATGTTGCAATCAAAATCAGTGAAACCCCCGGGGGAGAGGCGTTTGAAGTCGCCGGTCGCGGCGAATTGCAAATGGGTGTTTTGATCGAGAATATGCGCCGCGAAGGCTTCGAATTATCAATCTCACGCCCACAAGTTTTGATGCGCGAAGGCGAAAACGGCGAGCGCCTTGAGCCAATTGAAGAAGTGACGATCGATGTAGATGATGAATATTCCGGCACTGTGATCGAAAAAATCACCGGCACGCGCAAAGGCGATCTGGCGGAAATGAACCAGACGGGCAATGGCAAAACGCGGATTATCGCCCATGTTCCTTCACGCGGATTGATCGGATATTATGGCGAGTTCTTAACCGACACCCGCGGAACGGGCGTGTTGAACCGGGTGTTCCACGAATGGGCACCGTTTCGCGGAACTATACCCGGGCGCCGCGCCGGTGTGTTGATTTCTATGGAAAACGGCGTCTCCGTTGCTTATGCACTCTGGAATCTAGAAGAGCGGGGCCGTATGTTTATCGGCGCGCAAGCGCCTATTTATCAGGGCATGATTATCGGAGAACATAGCCGAGATAATGACCTTGAGGTAAACCCGCTTAAGGGCAAAAAGCTCACCAATGTCCGCGCGTCGGGAACCGATGATGCGGTCAGGCTGACCACGCCGATTCAAATGTCGTTGGAAGAGGCCATTGCCTATATTGATGATGATGAGTTGGTCGAGGTGACGCCCCAGTCCATCCGCCTGCGCAAACGGTATCTAGATCCGCATGAGCGCAAACGGATGTCAAAAACAAAATAAATGAAAGGGCGTGCAATGCACGCCCTTTATCGTTAGGCCTCTGCGCCGCCGTTAAGCCTGTAATAAGGCTTCAACCGCCTCAACCGCCTGCGCGGCATTGCTGATATCGCTGCCACCGCCTTGCGCCATATCGGGGCGACCACCGCCGCCTTTGCCGCCCAAAAACGGCACCGCAGCCTTGACCATATCAACCGCCGAGATGCGACCGAGCAAATCGCTTGAAACGCCCGCGCACACCGCCACTTTACCCCCTAGATCTGCGATCAAAAGCACCGCGACCGATCCGATTGACGCCTTGTGGCTGTCAATCAGAGCCGGCAAATCTTTGCCCGAAACGCCGCTGACAACTTGCCCTAAAAACGCGACCCCATTCACCTCTTTGGCCTGCGGCGCATCCGCTTGGCCCGCCCCCCCGGCCAATGCCAGTTCACGGCGCAATTGTGCCACTTCATTCGCAAGCGTTTTGCGTTCTTCCAGCAAAGCCGCCACGCGACCCTCCAAATCGGGCATCGGTGCTTTCAACGCGCTTGCCAGCCCTGAAACGACCGCGCTTTGCTGGGCAAGATGCGCGGATGCCGCGGCCCCTGTCAACGCCTCAACGCGGCGCACGCCGGCGCTGCTGGCGCTATCGGATAATATCACAAACCCGCCAATATCACCGGTTTGCGCAACATGCGTGCCTCCACAAAGCTCTAAAGAATAGGTTGTTTGATCAATGCCTTTGCCAGATTCTTTGGCCTGGCCCATCGAAACAACGCGCACCTCATCACCATATTTTTCCCCAAACAGCGCTTGTGCGCCGATGGCACGGGCATCATCAGGTGTCATGATGCGGGTGGTAACAGCGCTATTTTGCCGGATATACGCATTCACTTCGGTTTCTACGATTTGCAAATCTTGCGCCGTTAAGGCCTTGGCATGGCTGAAATCAAACCGCAAACGATCGGCAGCATTTAGTGAGCCGCGCTGTGCAACATGCGCGCCCAAATGGCCGCGCAACGCCTCGTGCAGCAAATGCGTGGCGGAATGGTTTCCGCGGATCGCGCTGCGCCGCTCGTGATCCACTACCACCGAGCAGCCGATCCCGGGTTGCAAATGCCCGCTGGTAATTTCTGCATAATGCAGGAAAACACCCGCCACTTTCTTGGTATCGGTGATCCTCGCGGTACCGGTTTCACAGCTTAGCACCCCCTGATCACCCACCTGACCACCGCTTTCGGCGTAAAACGGCGATTGATTTAACACCACAAGAACGCTTTCGCCGATTTGCGCCTGCGCAAGGTTTTTACCATCGCTCACAAGGTTCAAAATTTGCGCCTCGGCGCTTTCGGTATCATAACCCAGAAAATCGGTGGTGCCATATTGCTCAGCAATATCGAACCAAAGGCTTGAATCTGCAGCCTCGCCCGTGCCCGACCAAGCGGCGCGCGCTTTTGCCTTTTGATCGGCCATAGCGGCCTCAAACCCCGGCAAATCAACGCTTCTGCCTTTTTCGCGCAACGCATCTTGGGTTAAATCAAGCGGAAACCCATAGGTATCGTAGAGTTTAAACGCTGCTTGGCCAGACAATTCAGCGGCTTGCGGTAAACCGGCCACCTCATCATCTAACAGCTTCAAGCCGCGCTCTAACGTTTGCCGGAAGCGGGTTTCTTCTAACTGCAAGGTTTCTTCTATCAACGCTTGAGCTTGCACCAATTCAGGATAAGCGGCGCCCATTTGCGACACCAGCGCCGGAACCAACCGATGCATCATCGGGTCTTTCACCCCCAGAAGATGCACATGCCGCATCGCGCGGCGCATAATACGGCGCAACACATAGCCGCGCCCATCATTCGAGGGCATAACGCCATCAGCCATTAGAAAGGAAGTCGAGCGTAAATGATCGGCAATGACCCTGTGATGGGTTTTCCCCGGCCCATCGGGATCATTGCTCGACGCATCGGCGCTGGCTTCAATCAGCGCGCGCATCAGATCCGTATCATAATTATCATGCTTACCTTGCAGCAGCGCCGCAATCCGCTCAAGCCCCATCCCGGTATCAATCGATTGTTGATCCAGCGCCGTCATCGATCCATCTTCAAATTGTTCATTCTGCATGAAGACCAAGTTCCAGATCTCGATAAAGCGGTCACCGTCTTCTTCGGGGCTGCCGGGAGGCCCCCCCCAAATGTGATCGCCGTGATCATAAAAAATCTCAGTGCACGGGCCGCAGGGCCCCGTGGGACCCATCATCCAAAAATTATCATTCGTGGCAATGCGGATAATCCTATCATCGCCTAAGCCCGCAACTTTCTTCCAGATTGCGGCAGCCTCTTCATCGGTATGATAAACCGTGACCAGCAGCTTGGATTTATCGATGCCAAACTCTTTGGTTAACAGCTCCCACGCGAAAGGGATCGCCTCGGTTTTAAAATAATCGCCGAAACTAAAATTTCCCAGCATTTCAAAAAATGTATGATGGCGGGCGGTGTAGCCCACATTATCAAGATCGTTGTGTTTGCCCCCAGCGCGAACGCATTTCTGCGAAGTCGTTGCCCTCTGGTAATCGCGCTTTTCAACGCCAGTAAATAGGTTTTTGAACTGCACCATACCGGAATTTGCGAACATCAATGTCGGGTCATTGCGCGGCACCAACGGGCTGGAGGCCACAACCGCGTGATCATTTTTGGCAAAGTAATTCAAAAACGTACTTCGGATATCATTCATCGTGGCCATAAGCTGCCCTTTTCATTGCGCATTCTCTGCCGCACCCTCTAGCCTTTTGCCCAGATTTTGTCCACCGGTCCTGCTGTACTCGTAGGGGTATATTCCAAATAAAAAAGGCCGCTGGCGGGCGCCAACAGCCTAACTTACCTTTGGTTCTAATTGGGCCCTAGCCTTCTAAGACGCTGTCTCCACCATCGCTGAGCGAATTATCGGCTAAATTTTTCTCTAAATCAAAATCAAGCCCATGCGCAGCGCGAATTTTATCTTCAATCTCAAACGCTATTGCTTTGTTTTCGGATAAAAACACTTTTGCATTTTCGCGACCTTGGCCAATACGCTCATCCCCGAAACTATACCAAGCCCCAGATTTATCAACGATTCCAGCTTTCACGCCCAAATCCAGCAATTCCCCATTCTTGGAGATGCCCTCGCCGTACATAATATCAAATTCAACTTGTTTGAACGGAGGCGCAACTTTATTTTTAACAACTTTGACCCGCGTGGCGTTTCCAACCACTTCATCACGGTCTTTGATCGCGCCAATGCGGCGAATATCCAGCCGCACTGAACTGTAAAATTTCAACGCATTGCCGCCCGTGGTGGTTTCAGGGCTGCCAAACATCACGCCGATTTTCATCCGAATTTGGTTGATAAAAATCACCATGCAATTGCTGCGGCTGATGGATCCCGTTAATTTGCGCATCGCTTGACTCATCAAACGCGCTTGAACGCCAACGCTGCTATCCCCCATATCGCCCTCTAATTCTGATTTGGGCGTTAAAGCCGCCACAGAATCAACAACAACCATATTCACCGCCCCAGAGCGCACCAGCGTATCGGTGATTTCCAACGCTTGCTCGCCTGTATCGGGCTGGCTGATCAATAATTCATCAAGATCAACGCCAAGCTTTTTTGCATATTGGGGATCCAACGCGTGTTCCGCATCGACAAAGGCGCAAACGCCACCTTTTTTCTGTTCTTCTGCAACGCAATGCAAGGTTAACGTGGTTTTCCCCGAGCTTTCAGGACCATAAATCTCAATGATCCGGCCTTTGGGCAAGCCCCCGATACCAAGCCCAATATCCAGCCCAAGCGAGCCGGTTGATGTGCTTTCAATCTGTTGTATTGCGTTTTCGCCGCCCAACTTCATGATCGAGCCTTTGCCAAACTGACGCTCAATTTGGCTTAATGCGCTGTCTAATGCTTTTTGTTTGTCATCATTTTTTTTATTGGTCATGGAAAGTAAATCTGCCATATCGTTTACGCCTTTTCCGGTTATTTCACAGCCAAGGCCCCACGGCAATCACTGCTTTGTTCTGCTCATGTTCCTATATGGGGGTAAAAAGAGAACATTTCAACAGTTTTCTCAGTAAGGGTCTCGCAAAAGGGTTAATCAACCCTTTATATTTTATCAAAAACTTTTTGCGCTTTCGGCAGTTTTAGCCGAAATTTAGGGCCTTAATGAACCTATGCGCAGCGCAACCCTTCGCCGGCCCTCCCAAAAATTTGGCAAAGCAATCAGCACTTGCGACAGGCGCAGGTGGGCTATTTGGCAAATCACGGCATTTGCGATTCAACCGCAGAGGCCAATTGAGTCAGAGAAAATGGCTTTGCTAAAAAAATTGAATTTGGCACGGATGATTGATCGGCCGTTAACTTATCTTCTGCATATCCTGACATGAAAATAATTCGTATATGAGGGCGGGTTTGCAAAGCCTCGCGCACCCAACTGGGCCCGCCACGCCCCGGCATCACGACATCTGTGACAAAAAGATCCAATTTTACGGTTGGGTTTTGCGCAATCTCTAACGCCCTTTCACCCGATTCAGCAACCAAAACGGAATACCCGCATAAACGCAGGGCTCGGGCCGCAAACGTCCGCACAGTGGCTTCATCCTCCACCAATAAGACGGCGCCGCCCTCCGGCCTATTTGCAACCAGTTTGATGTCCGAAGGCGGGGAGGCCGCTTTTTGAGATGGCAAATCACTGGCTGGCAAAAGTAAAGTGAAGATCGTACCCTGCCCAACGCTGCTATCCACGAAAATATAGCCCCCCGTTTGCTTAACAATCCCATAGACGGTCGACAAACCTAACCCGGTGCCTTCGCCGGTGCGTTTGGTCGTGTAGAAAGGTTCAAAAATTTTTTGTAATTTATCAGAGGCAATCCCACAGCCTTTGTCTTGAATGGAAATACTCACATAAGCGCCCTTGGGAACCGCCACGCGATCACGCAGCATGGGTTCGCAAATCTCTGTACCGGCTGTTGAAATTAATATTTCACCACCCTCTGGCATCGAATCCCGAGCATTCACAACAAGGTTCATAACAACCTGTTCTAACTGGCGTTTATCGGCCCGCACGGCGCGTTTCACTGGATCATATTCCAACCGCAACTGCACTTTCTCTCCAACAAGCCGGTCTAACAAATGCGTCAGATCAGACAGCGTTTCCCGAATTTCAAGGTTTTGCGGCCGCAAGGTTTGCTTGCGGGAAAACGCCAAAAGCTGGGAAACAAGTGCCGCAGCGCGATTGGCGTTTTGATTGATTTGCAACAAATCATCGTAATCCTGATCCGTTTTTTTGTGGCGCAAGAGCAGCAAATCGCAATGCCCAGTAATCGCGGTTAATAAATTGTTAAAATCATGCGCCACGCCGCCTGCCAATTGACCGATCGCTTGCATTTTTTGACTTTGAACAAATTGCGCCTCCAGCGATTTAAGTTCGGTTGCATCGGTAAACACAGCGGTCAAACTGGACCGCCGGTTGGCCATGTCTTTATGCAACGACACTTGCACAAAGGTTTCACGCTCAGGTCTCGACAGACGCAGAAACTCGGGTTGCTTCAAACCTCGGCCCAAGGTGGCATCGCGCAGCCAATCCGCCAAAGCCCGCCCCAGCCCCTCCATCACCTCTTCAATCGCAGGCGTTTCACCGGCCCGCAGCCCCAATAGCCTCGAAGCTTGAGAATTGGCGCGAATGATCACGCCCTGAGGCGATAATTCTGCCATGGGAACGGGAACCCGCTCAAAATCATCATGAGGGGTCGGTGCGATCCCTTCTTTCATCCAGTTTGGCACCAAAAAAACTTCATGCTCCCCAGTCTCCAACCGGTTTTGCAAAAAGCGAAATGTACCAGAGCAGCCATTCAAGTTCAGCGTCTTGGGGAAGAGAGGCGCGCGCTTTAAGGCCTGTGTAATCTCTGTTTGGCTGTGAGCCTGTTTCAAAAGCTTGGTTGCCGCCAGATTGCTAAAAAGCACCTGCCCGTTTTCATCAAGACGAAAAAAAGGAAGACAATCACCGATCAAGTGGCAGCGGCGAGCATGAAAGCTCGCTGGCCGAGGGCGTGGAAGTCGAGGCAAAATGCCCGAGGGTAAATTTTCTGCGCAGCCAGGTAAAAATATCCGCGATCTTATGCCAAGACATTTTAAAAATCGCTTATATCCTTAAAATGAAACTGGTTCTTCCGCCCTCTCATTGAAGCGTGCAGAATAAGAGCCACAAAGCCTGCACCACCCCGCTGCGCAAAGCGATTATGAGGCCTGGCAAAATCTGCTTTCGGATAACTTTGGCCCAATGGTTTGCACGCGCGCAAAGATGGGATGCGGCCTCCGATTTGCGGCTTGCCTTGATGGAGGCTTTTTAACGCTGCAGAAAAATAGGCCAAGCTTACCCAAAAGGGCGAAGATGCGCGAAGGCGGATCCTAAACAGACGCGGCCCAATATCCCACACGCCCTGAGCGGCGCGGGTTGTTTCTTGCGCACCATAGGACGGCACGAATAGCGCAAGCGTCAGCTCATACATCTTTGCCCCAAAAAACCAACTGGGCGATAAAAATACCGGTGATGCCATATTTCAACATGGCAGAAATGTCTTTAATTTATGTAAAGACTATAGCCGAGATATGTCACTCCGTACAAATCAATCTTTCTGTAATACAGCGTAATAGAAACCATCGCCCTGATTTGACGGAAAAAATTGCTTCGAATTCAGGCAAGACCAAGACGGATTCCCCGCGATAAAGCTTTCAATTTGATCGCTGTTTTCGCACTTTAATACGGAACATGTCGCATAAAGCAGCATACCACCCGATGCCACCAAAGCACTGGCTTGCCCTAAAATTTCGCTTTGCAGGTTTTGTAAATCGCGCAGACGGGCTGCCGTTAAAGTCCATTTCCCAGAGGGATCACGGCGCCAGACCCCACTGCCAGAACAGGGCATATCGCAAAAAACAAGGTTTTGAGCGGGACCATCTGCAAATGGCGGCTGATCGAGCAGCACCACCTCAGCTTGCGCGCGCGCTGCCCGGATTGGCAGATCGCGCATGCGGTCACCTGCGCTATCAAAGGCGAAAATTGGTTGTTTCAACCACGCGGCCAAGGCCAGCGTTTTACCGCCTCCTCCCGCGCAATAATCCAGCACAGGGCCCGCTGTTTCGCGCGGCAAAACCGTGATGCTCGCCTGGCTGGACGCATCCTGCAACTCTACCAAACCGGCTTCATAAGCCTGCGAGGTTTTGATTTTGCGCGCACCCTCCAAAACCTGCAGCGCGGTTTCGACAAAGGCGTGTGAAGCGGTAATAATCTTTTCTTTGCGCAACGCCTCTGCCGCCTCATCCCGGGTGGTTAGGGTTAGGTTCACACGTAAAAACACGGGCGCACGCGCGCGCAAATTTTCTGCTATCGAGTCGGCGTCTTCCCCAAGATCCTGCTGCCAGATAGGCCATAACCAATCCGGCAAATCCGCTTGCTCAGCGGCAGAAATATGCGCCTTAGCCTTGCCCTCTTCGGCCGCTAACAGCGATGGTGCATAGCCTTGTGCAGTGAAATAATCCTGCGGGTCCAAATTCTGCCGTCGCAAGGCTGCAATCAGCAACGCGCGGCCCGTCTCGGCTCCACCCCAAGCCGCGTAAGAGCGCCGGCAGCGCAAAGCATCATACACCCAATCACGGATCGCCGCGCGATCCTTTGAGCCTGCATAGCGGTTTTGACGCCCCCATCGGGTCAAAGTTTTTTCAGCGCTCTCCCCCGACAAGATCAAATCAAGCAGGGTAATAGCAGCCTGAACGCGCGCAGCGGGAGTCATTTTTAACTACATAACTCGGTAATTGGGGCTTTCACGGGTGATTTGAACGTCATGCACATGACTTTCCTTCAAACCGGCCCCCGTGATTTTTACAAAGCTGCAATTGCGTCGCATTTCGGCAACCGTAGCGCAACCGGTATATCCCATCGCGGCGCGCAATCCCCCCACCATTTGATGGATCACTGTATTTGCAGAACCTTTGTAAGGCACTTGCCCTTCGATCCCTTCGGGAACCAGCTTATCGCTGGCCGCATCCTTTTGAAAATAGCGATCCGCAGAGCCGCGCGCCATCGCTCCAAGCGAGCCCATCCCGCGATAGGATTTGAAAGAGCGGCCCTGATAAAGGATCACATCACCGGGGCTTTCATCAGTGCCCGCGATCATACTGCCCACCATCGCGCAAGACGCCCCCGCGGCAATCGCCTTGGCAAAATCACCAGAAAATTTTATGCCCCCATCCGCGATGACCGGAATATCGCCGGCCGCGCCCGCGCAATCTAAAATGGCCGTCAATTGCGGCACACCAACCCCCGCCACCATCCGGGTTGTACAAATGGACCCCGGCCCAATACCCACTTTTACCGCATCTGCACCGGCGCCAATCAACGCTTTGGTGGCTTCTGCGGTGGCCACGTTGCCCGCAACCACTTGCACCGCGTTTGATAATTTCTTGATCCGTTCAACCGCGTGGGCCACGCCTTCTGAATGACCATGCGCGGTGTCAATCACGACCATATCCACACCGGCATCGATCAAGGCCTGCGTGCGATCAAACCCAGCATCGCCTACCGTAGAGGCAGCGGCAACGCGCAACCGCCCCAGATCATCTTTACAGGCTGTGGGATTCAAAACGGCTTGTTCAGTGTCTTTTAACGTAAGAAGACCCGTCAACCGGCCTTGGCCATCTGTCACCAGAAGCTTTTCAATCCGCCGTGATTTCATAAGGCTGATCGCCTCTTGCCGATCTGCTGGCTCGCGCAAAATCGCCAGATTTTCCGAACTCATCATCGTTGCCACGGGCGTGGCATCATCGCTGGCAAAGCGCATATCACGATTGGTGACGATCCCAACCAACAAGCCGGCTTGGTTCACAACCGGAAAACCGGTCACGTTATAGCGCTCTTGCAGCGCTTTGGCATCAGCCAAGGTCTGATCGGGTGTCAGCGTAATAGGGTTATAAACAATGCCGCTTTCAAACCGCTTCACGCGGCGCACCTGACGGGCCTGTTCCTCGGGGTCAAAATTGCGATGGATCACACCCATTCCCCCGGCCTGTGCCAGCGTAATCGCCATGCGCGCTTCTGTCACTGTATCCATGGCCGAGCTGAGCAGTGGAATGTTCAGCGCAATCGCCGACGTCACGCGGGTGCGCGTATCGGCTGTGTTTGGCAAGACGTTAGACGCCGCTGGAACCAACAAAACATCGTCAAAGGTAAGTGCCTCGCGAATCTGCATAAGATCATCCTTTTATTGCAGGTATCGTTTGACAGGTTGCTATTCCATGATCCGGCCGAAAAGGAAAGAGGCTTTCGAGAGAAGTTTCAAACCCAAAAGATTATGATGTTTAATTTCGCGCAAAAACCCTCTAGCAACGACGCGCAGAGGAAGCGCGCGCGCCAGCCAGTTGCGCGCCTTGAAACCATAAGGAACCGACATGAGCACACATGGCTATGAAAGCGGGCGCTTGGACCTTCCATTTGTTGGCATATCCACCTTTGGAAAGCGCCCATATCAGCCCGATTGGAGCAATCTTGAGGCAGATATTGCAATTTTAGGCGCACCGTTTGATGCGGGCACGCAATGGCGCTCTGGGGCGCGGTTCGGGCCACGCGGCGTGCGCGACGCGTCAACCTTGTTCAGTTTTGGGCATGCCGGCGCCTATGATCACGAAGACAATCGTGTGTATCTGCCGGGATCTGTGCGTATGGTCGATATGGGCGATGCGGATATTATCCATACCGATACGCAAAAAAGCCATGCCAATATCGAAATGGGCGTGCGCGCAGCGCTTGCGGCAAATGCCTTGCCCGTCACCATCGGTGGCGACCACTCGGTAAATATTCCTTGTATCAACGCGTTTGACGATCAGGGCGATTTTCATATCCTGCAGATTGATGCGCATCTCGATTTTGTCGATGAACGCCATGGTGTGCGCGTCGGCCACGGCAACCCGATGCGTCGCGCCGCTGAGAAACCCTATGTGACCGGGCTAACCCAGATGGGCATTCGCAATGTCAGCTCAACCGCCAAAGAAGGTTATGAGGCGGCGCGGGCGATGGGATCGGATATTATATCGGTGCGCCAAGCGCGGGCTTTGGGCCCAAGCTCCCTCGTCGCACGGCTGCCAAAGGCGGCGGCGCTTTATATTTCCATCGATATTGATGCATTTTGCCCCTCGATCGCCTCGGGAACCGGCACTCCCAGCCATGGCGGCTTTCTCTATTATGAGGTGCTCGAAGTGCTGCAAGAAGTCAGCAAGACGCATCGGATTATCGGCATTGATCTGGTCGAAGTCGCCCCCGATTACGATCCCAGCGGATCCACCAGCATATTGGCGGCGCAACTGCTGCTAAATCTGCTTGGGTTTATTTTTGATGCCCGTCAAAGCCCCGCAGCCCCATGACGCACAAAAACATTTTAATGACGTTTGCGGCCGATTTTTCGACCAAAAATCACGATAGATTCGCGTCAAGGTTTGAACTTTTTGAATAGGCCCGTTTGAATGACCAAAGACCCTCTTGTTGTTTTCACCCCCTCTGGAAAACGTGGCACATTTCCCAAAGGAACGCCCGTCCTAAGCGCAGCGCGCGCATTGGGCGTGGATCTCGACAGCGTTTGCGGTGCCCGCGGCATTTGCAGCAAATGCCAAATTTCGCCCGCCTATGGTGAATTTCCCAAACATGGCGTGAGCGTGGCAGATACTGCGTTGTCAGAATGGAATTCTGTTGAACAACGCTATCAAGAGAAACGCGGGCTTAAACCTGGCCGGCGCTTGGGGTGCCAAGCCCAAATTCAGAGCGATATCGTGATTGATGTCCCACCCGAAAGCCAAGTGCATAAACAAGTGGTGCGAAAAGCTGCAAGCGATCGCGCAATCGAAATGGAGCCTGCCACCAAATTATATTTTGTTGAGGTTGAGGCACCCGACATGCATGAGCCTACGGGCGATCTTGAACGGCTGGAACGGGCGCTGAGCGCGCAATGGAGCATCGCGGGCATCCAGATGGAGCTGACGGTTCTGCAACAGCTTCAGCCAGCTTTGCGCAAAGGCAATTGGCAGGTAACTGTGGCCCTTTATCAGGATCATACAAGCCCCAAAGCACAGGTTCTTCAGGTTTGGCCCGGGCTGCACGAAGACGGTATATTTGGTTTGGCCATTGATCTTGGTTCAACCACCGTTGCGGCGCATCTCACCGATTTACAAACGGGCGCAGTCGTGGCCAGTTCGGGCGTAATGAACCCTCAAATTCGTTTTGGCGAAGACCTGATGAGCCGGGTCAGCTATGCCATGATGAATTCTGGTGGCGATCAGGAAATGACAGCTGCCGTGCGCGAGGCGATCAATGCATTGGCCGATGATTTGGCAAAACAGCTGGGCTGCAGCACGGCCCAGCTGTTAGAAGTTGTGTTCGTATGCAATCCTGTCATGCATCATTTGCTTTTGGGAATTGACCCTGTGGAATTGGGCCAAGCGCCGTTTGCATTGGCAACATCAGACTCTCTGAGCCTAAAAGCCGCTGATTTGGACCTCACCGCGCTTAATCCGGCTGCGCGCTGTTACATATTGCCCTGCATTGCAGGGCATGTTGGGGCGGATGCTGCGGCGGTGGCTTTGTCGGAAGAGCCGGGAAATTCAGAGGATCTGGTTCTGATCGTTGATGTTGGAACCAACGCCGAAATTCTTCTGGGCAATCAGCAGCGGGTTTTGGCCTGCTCATCCCCCACGGGGCCCGCCTTTGAAGGGGCGCAAATCAGCTCGGGGCAGCGCGCGGCCCCCGGCGCGATCGAAAAAATTGAAATTGATCCGATCACAAAAGATCCGCGGTTTCGCGTGATTGGCTGTGATCTTTGGTCGGATGAACCCGGCTTTGCGGAACAAAACCCCAGCGGCATTACCGGAATTTGCGGGTCGGGCATCATCGAAGCGGTTGCTGAATTGCGTCTGGCAGGCTTGCTGGATGAAAGCGGCTTGCTTGGCTCGGCCGAGGCAACGCAAACCGCCCGAATGGTGCCGGAAGGGCGCACGCATTCCTACGTGATTTTTGACGGCAGCGCCGACGATGGGCCGGTGATTAGCGTGACCCAAGGCGATATTCGCGCCATCCAACTTGCCAAATCGGCGCTTTACGCCGGTGCTCGCCTATTGATGGATGAAATGGGCGTTGAGAAGGTAGATCGGGTGGTTTTGGCCGGCGCGTTTGGCGCGCATATTTCGAGCAAACACGCAATGGTTTTAGGCATGATACCCGATGTGCCGCTAGAGAAAGTATTTTCCGCCGGCAATGCGGCTGGAACCGGAGCCCGCATCGCTTTGAGTAATCTTTCCGCCCGTAGAAAAATCGAAGCAACGGTGCGCAAGATCACCAAAGTGGAAACCGCGATTGAACCGAAATTTCAAGAACATTTCGTTGCCGCGAACGCCATTCCCCACAAAACCGATCCCTTTCCCGAACTCAACGCGGTGGTCGACTTGCCCAAAGTCTCGTTCAACGCGGGCAGTGGCGAAGGCCAAGGCGGGCGCAGGCGGCGGGCGCGCAAACCCGCCCTGTGAGCCCCGCAAAAAAGGCTTTTGAAGCTCAGACCTTGGGCAGCGCTGAGACCCGATGCGCAAAACAGATCGCCCGATTGCCGCGCAGCTTTGACCACGCTGCCGCACGCGGCCAAAACCTGCTCGGCCGCGCTTCTTTCGACCCAGTTCAAAACGAAAATGGCGTAATGCAGCCGCATGATACGCCTTCAGGTTTAACGCCCCAGAGCCAGTTTTCAAAAAGAATAAGCGCAGGGTCGCGAGCAGCAGCTGGTTCCCAAGGCGAAACCGACAACAGCGGCGCAAAGCTTAAAGAGACAGCAAAGCTTGTAAGCGCATAAATCTCTAAGCGAGGTTAAAACCGAAGGCTATTTATCGGGCTTAGAGGCACAAAAAACCGCTAAAAACCCGCGAATTGTAAATGGTTGGGCAACATAAAAACGCCATTTATTGCCGCTAGACTTGCAGTTAAACCTGCCTTAGAGCACTGTAAGCACAGATAAAAGGGGTGCGTAAATGGCCTTAGCCAACAAGGTTCAATTAACATATTGGGGCGCAGCAGCGGCAATCAGCGGAGTGGTGTTTTGGGTGCTGGGGGATATGCTCTTACCCTTCTTAATCGGGATCGCAATTGCCTATTTTCTTGATCCCGCGGCGGATATACTTGAACGCTGGGGCTTGTCGCGCAGCCTGGCCGTACTGGCGATCACGCTGGCAAGCCTGGTTATTCTTTTGCCCGTTTTGCTCTTCATCACAACGACGCTGATCGGACAGTTAAGCGCATTGAACAATCTTTCCTTCTCTGAAGAAAAAATCATCGAAATCGAAGCGCAGCTTAAATCGATCCTGCCCGCTGCGATTGGAGAAAGCCTTGATCTGCGCGCCCTCTTTCATAAGATAAGCGCTTTTATCAGCGCGCGCGCCACACAATTGCTGGATGGCTTTGCGCAGCAGATGTTTGGCGCATTGGTCTCTTCAGCGGCTTCTTTGATCAACTTAGCCGTGCTGTTTTTGGTGGTGCCCGTGGTGGCTGTTTACATGCTGCTCGATTGGGATCGAATGACCGCGCATTTGAAAGGGCTGCTTCCCCGCGATCACGAAGGTACCATTTGCATGCTGGCAAGTGAAATCGACCGGACATTGGCGGCCTTTATCCGCGGTATGGGCTCTGTGAGCCTTATTTTAGGCAGTTATTACGCGCTTGGTTTATGGGCCATCGGTTTGGATTTTGGATTGGCGATTGGTGCTTTCGCTGGTTTGGTTACATTTATCCCATATCTCGGCGCCATTATCGGCGGCGGTTTGGCGCTTGGCTTTGGGGTTTTTGAATTCTGGGGAGACTGGTCAAAACTTTGGTTTGTTGCAGGAATATTTATATCCGGCCAAATCATTGAGGGCAATTTTCTAACCCCCAAACTGGTTGGCACGTCAATCGGCCTACACCCGGTTTGGCTGTTATTCGCCCTATCCGTATTTGGCGGCTTATTTGGATTTGTGGGTTTGTTAATCGCACTGCCGGTGGCGGCAAGCGTTGGCGTTTTGGTACGGTTTTTTACCGGCGAATATCAAAAAAGTCGCCTCTATAAAGGCAAAAGTGACCTCTCGTGAGCAAGCCCCTTTCTGCGCAACTTAGCTTTGATCTTCCCAGCCGGCCCTCTTTGCAGCGCGGAGATTTCTTTATTAGCCCAAGCAATGCGCTGGCCTTGTCCATGCTTGAAGAATGGCCTTCCTGGCCCAATAATTGCCATATTCTAAGCGGCCCGGAAGGCGCCGGAAAAACCCATCTTGCGCATGTATGGGCCGCCACCAGCGGTGCCCAAATTATAAATGCCAACGATCTGCCAAACCAAGAGATTGCAACGCTTTCTCAAAGCTCAATAGTGGTCGAAAATATTCCAAATATCAGCGGTGATCGCGCCGCCGAAGAGGCTTTATTCCATCTCTTAAACCTTATTAAATCTGGGCCGGGTTGGTTGCTGATGACCGGGCGTGAAAACGCGCTTTTTTGGGGAATTAAACTGCCCGATCTAGCCTCTCGACTGGCCGGAGCCCGCAGCGCTGAATTACACGCTCCAGACGATATTTTATTCGCAGCACTCCTGGTGAAACTCTTTGCAGACCGGCAGCTATTTCCCAGCCCCGATGCCATTCAATATCTGGTCACGCGTATCGAACGCTCGTTCAAATCCGCGCAGATAATCGTAGCGCAAATCGACCGTATCGCACTGAGCAAACAACAGGCTGTTACGCGCAGTCTGATAGGCAAAATTTTGGCTTCTGCGGACCATTCAAGCGATTGACCTAGCGCATTCTGGCCGCCATAAAGCGAGACAGATAAACCACCCGCGGGGGGCCTTGTAATGGTGTCAAACTATGCGCCTTCCAAACAGGAGCAGGCAAACTTTGACTCGCGCCTGCGCAAAAAAGGCGATCTGGTCGCGCTGTCGAAAGTGGGTGTTGTCGATATCGGGTCAAACTCGGTGCGTTTGGTGGTGTTTGACGGGGCTGCGCGTTCGCCCGCCTATTATTACAATGAAAAAATAATGTGTGCCTTGGGGGCGGGGCTGGCAGAAACCGGGTGCTTGAATCCCGAGGGCCGCGCGCGCGCGGTGGCGGCGATTTTGCGCTTTACTTATTTGGCAAAAGCCATGGGCATACCGCGCTTGATCGCGGTGGCTACAGCGGCGGTGCGTGACGCGCAAGACGGCGCCGCTTTCGTTCAAGAGCTAAAGGAGAAAACCGGTCAGGCGGTCTTGGTGATCAAGGGCAAAGAAGAGGCCCGCTTATCTGCACAAGGCGTGTTACTGGGCTGGCCCGGCGCCTATGGATTGATTTGTGATTTGGGCGGTTCCTCGATGGAGCTGGCCGAAATCGGCGACGGCAAAGTGGGCAAGCGCATCAGCGCAAGAATTGGCCCGTTGAAGCTGCGCGAGCTTCAAGGCGGTGCAGCGGCGCGCCAGCAGTTGATTGCCCGCAACATGGCCAAGTTAACGGAGAAAATGGGGCCGCAACATAACCGTTTGTTTCTGGTGGGTGGATCCTGGCGCGCGCTGGCGCGTATCGACATGGAGCGCCGTGCCTACCCGTTACACGTGATTCATGAATACCGCATGGATAAAGACGCAGTACAAAAAACGGCCGCTTTCCTACGCCAATCGGATCCTGAGAAATTGCGGATCAAATGCGGCATCTCGGGGGCACGCATGGCGCTGCTACCTTACGCGATTGAAGTTCTTGATGCGCTGGTTGAGAGTTTTACACCGATAGATATTGCCCTCTCCAGCTATGGTATACGCGAAGGGCTTTTATACGAACAAATGTCAAAAAAACTGCGCAAAAAAGATCCGCTGATTGAAGCCTGCGCCTTCGCAGAAATGAAAGATGCGCGCGCCCCCGGCTTTGGCTTGCAATTGTTCAAATTTGTTTTGCCGCTTTTCCCTACCGCGGATGACGAGGCAGCGCGCCTGATCAAAGCCGCCTGCCATCTGCATGATGTAAGTTGGCGCGGCCATCCCGATTATCGCGCCGAAATCTGCTTTGACAACGCTACACGGGCCAATTTGGGCGGGTTGAAACATGCCGAAAGAGTATTCCTGGGGCTTTCGTTGATGCATCGCTATCGCAATCAACGCAAAGGCCATAAATTCGAAAACCTGTTTTCTTTATTGTCTCAGGAGCAGATGCGTATGGCAGAAATTTTGGGCAAAGCGATGCGGCTTGGCGCCATGATGTGGGTGAATAAAAAGGAAACCAACGCCAAATTATTTTGGGCCCCGGATGCCAAAGCCTTGCAGCTGGTTTTGGAAGGCGATGCCGTAAGCCTTTATGGTGAGGTGGCCGAAGCCCGCTTGAAATCGCTTGCGCGCGCGATGAATGCCAGCTTTGCCTTCCAGGCAAAATAATCTATCCCCAAAAAGCATTGCGGCACTTGCGCAGAGGCGCTTTTTGCATCGCTTAAACCACCGCGCGCCGCTGACAGGAAAGGCTCGGCGCGAGCTGCCCAGAAAGGTTTAGCTTCACCGGCCTGCCTTCGAAGGAGAGGCGACCGGCAACGCGCAAGCTATGCCACCCGCTGAGGCACTGTGAAACACTTTATCTTCTCTGATTTGGGCAGATCCGGGCTGCGCGCTGATGATTGCGGGTGCCGCAAAGGCAAGGGGGGCCGATCAGCTTTTGGCGTTTTTAATTTTCTCAAAGGCTTCATTCACCCGGATCAAGCGTTTTTCGGCTAATTTCACGGCTTCTGCGGGTACCCCGCGCGCGATCATCAGATCGGGGTGGCTATCGCGCACCAGCGCCTGCCATTTGGCCTTTATTATGGGAAAGGCCTCCTCCTGAGATGCCCCCAAAATTGTGTAGGGATCCGCAGCATAGCCGCTCACGCAGCGGGCGCGAATGGATTGAAATTGCATCCCCTCAAGCCCGAATAAATCAGCCACTTTTTCTAAAAAGACGTTTTCTTTCGGGTGATAATCGTCATCAGCAGTCGCAATGTGAAACAGCCCTTCCAGCAAATCCTCTAAAATTTTACTACCGCTGCCAAACATAGCGCCAATCCGCCCAGCGTAATGTTCATACCCCGAAACATCCTGTCGCGCCAAATCGAAAACCCGCGCGGCTTGTTCAAGCGCCTCGGGGGGAATATGGAACACTTGTCGAAACGCCTGCACCTCTGAGCGCGTGACATGCCCATCGGCCTTTGCCATTTTTGCACCCAGCGCAATCACGGCAATGGTAAAGGCCACGGTTTGCTCGGGCGGCTTGCTCCAACGTGCAAAGACTTCGGACAAAGGCGCACCCTTTGCCAAAGCCGAAAGAACTTCAGAGATACGAGACCAAAGCGACATAGAGCTTGAATACCCTTCCCGATTTGAAATGTCAGCTTCTGTTCACAAAATTTTTTGCATCAATATCAAATCCAGCCAAGTTTCAAACTTATACCCCACCTCGGGAAGCCGGGCTCTTTCTTGAAAGCCCAACGCTTTGTGAAACTTCAAGCCCGCTAAATTTGCAGCGCTGACCCCGGCCCAAAGGCTATGCACCCCATTATTAGACGCATGGCGGCAGAGCCGCTCCATCAACTGACGCCCGATCCCTTGGCGCATCGCCCTTGGGGCCAAAATAATGCTATGCTCCATCGTATGGCGATAGCCTGGTCCCCCGCGAAACTGAAAATAGGTGCAAAACCCCAACAGACCAACCGCATCCTCGGCGATAAAATACCCACGGTTTTCCAAGCCTGCAGCAGAAATTGCTGTTTCAAGCGCAATGATGGTTTTTTCTTCAGTGGTGAAGGTGTTTAGCGTATCGCGAATAATAGGGTTCCAAAGATCAGCGATTGCAGGAGCATCCTGCACATTGGCATCGCGCAGTCTCATTCCAACACCACCTCTCCGGTTGGCGTTGTCAGGCAAACGCTGAGCTGTGGTTGATCAGCCTTTTCGATCAAAACCCGATCATCCTGCAGCTGCGCAGCCAAATAAGCCGCAAGCAACTCAGCTTGGGGATGCGCAATTTTCAGCTGTCTCAAGCGACAGCCCCGATCAGGCAGCTTTTGGGCGGGTGCGGGATTGCCCAGCCAATCGATCAAAGCCGGGGCCATATTATCAAGCGGCAAAATACCGGTCTCGGGTACGCTTATCAACCAGTTCAGATCGCCGCGGCTGACCGCAACACTGGGGCCCGTTTGGGGCAGCGCAGCCTTCAAAGCCGGGCCCATCGCCTCGGCGCGGCAAATCCAGTTGGTGGGTCTGGGGCGACCGGAAAACCGATCTAGATCGAACCAACGGGGCACAAACGGGGCTTCGGCCTGCGGGTCGATCGCGATAACCTCCAAATATAGCTCGCCCAGATTCAGCAGCCGATTATGGGTTCCAAAGCGCAAATGACGCCCGCCAGCCTCTAAGGGCACGCCCAGAGCGGCCTCAACATACTCAACGCCCTCTTGCAAACGGCCGGCGCTGATTGCGATATGATCTATACCAAGCACCATAGGTACCATCTCACGCTTGCTTTTCAGGTCACAAAACCCGTTTCTGTTGCATCATTGCCTTAGATCAGCGCCGATTGGCGCGGATTAAGCTCAAAATATCTTGCGCCGCCGAGGGTATATTGGTGCCCGGGCCAAAAATCGCCTTCACGCCGGCATTTTTCAAAAAATCATAATCCTGTTGGGGAATAACCCCCCCACAAATCACCAAGATATCGCCCGCGTCGCGGGCTGCTAAGATTTTAATCAGTTCCGGAGCCAACGTTTTATGCCCCGCCGCCTGGCTGGATATACCGATCACGTGCACATCATTGTCAATCGCATCTTGCGCGGCTTCCTCTGGGGTTTGAAACAAGGGGCCCACATCGACATCAAAGCCGATATCGGCAAAGGCGGTGGCGATCACTTTGGCGCCTCGGTCATGGCCATCCTGCCCCATCTTTACCACCAGCATACGCGGTCGCCGGCCTTCTTCCTCGGCAAAGGCTTCTATATCCCGCTGAATGGCGGCAAAGCCTTCGTCATTCTCATAGGCTTTGCCATAAACGCCGGCCAAGGTTTTAACCTCGGCGCGGTGACGACCAAATATTTTCTCCATTGCCATACTGATCTCTCCAACAGAGGCGCGGGCGCGGGCAGCCTCAACCGCAGCTTCCAAAAGATTGCCACCCGCTTGCGCCCGCCGTTCTAATTCTGCCAACGCCGCGTCGCAGGCCGCCTCATCACGGGCTTCGCGGATCTGCTTCAAACGGGTTACTTGCGCCTCGCGCACGGCTTCATTGTCAATATCCAATATATCAATCGGATCTTCCTCAGGCAGCCGGTATTTATTCACCCCAACAATCACCTGATCGCCACGGTCAATATCGGCTTGACGGCGCGCCGCGGTTTCTTCGATGCGCAGCTTGGGCAAACCACTGGCCACGGCCTTGGTCATCCCGCCCATATCATCCACCTCTTCGATCAATTTCCAGGCGGCCTCAGCCAAATCCGAGGTCAACTTTTCCACATAATAAGAGCCGGCCAGTGGATCGACCACATTGGTCACTCCGGTTTCTTCTTGCAAGATCAATTGGGTATTGCGCGCGATACGCGCGGCAAATTCGGTGGGAAGGGCAATCGCCTCATCCAAAGCATTGGTATGCAGCGATTGCGTCCCCCCCAAAACCGCGCTCATCGCCTCATAGGCGGTGCGCACAACATTATTATAAGGATCTTGTTCCTGCAAACTGACGCCCGAGGTCTGGCAATGGGTTCGCAGCATTTTGGATTTTGGCGTTTTGGCACCAAGCTCTTCCATAATACGATGCCATAACAGCCGCGCGGCCCGCAACTTCGCCGCTTCCATGAAGAAATTCATCCCAATGGCAAAAAAGAAAGACAAGCGCGGCGCGAATTGATCAATATCCATCCCGCGCGCCATCGCAGTTTTCACGTATTCTTTGCCATCCGCCAACGTATAGGCCAGCTCTTGCACCAAATTCGCCCCGGCTTCCTGCATATGATAGCCCGAAATCGAAATCGAATTGAACTTGGGCATATTGGACGAGGTATATTCGATAATATCCGCGATAATGCGCATCGAAGGCTCGGGCGGATAAATATAGGTGTTGCGCACCATAAATTCTTTGAGAATATCGTTTTGAATAGTGCCCGAAAGCACCAGGCAATCATGGCCCTGCTCTTCACCTGTGACGATGAAATTGGCCAAAATCGGGATCACCGCACCGTTCATCGTCATCGAGACGGATACTTTATCAAGCGGGATTCCTTCAAAAAGGATTTTCATATCCTCAACGCTGTCAATCGCAACGCCGGCTTTGCCCACATCGCCTATAACGCGCGGGTGATCGCTGTCATAGCCGCGATGCGTGGCCAAATCAAACGCCACAGAAACGCCCTGCTGCCCCGCAGCCAAGGCTTTGCGATAAAATGCATTGGAGGCTTCCGCTGTGGAAAATCCCGCATATTGGCGGATTGTCCAAGGGCGTCCAGCATACATCGTGGCCTTAACGCCTCTGGTAAAGGGTTCTTGCCCTGGCAGCCCCTCTAAATGGGTAAGCCCCTGCAGATCATCCGCCGTGTAAATGGGATCCACGGCAATACCTTCTAACGTATTCCAGGTTAAATCTGCCGGATCACGGCCGCGCAATTCTTTCGCCGCGATCTCTTGCCATATCGCTTTTTTCTGGGTCATTTTTCATCGCCCTCGCATTTTTCGCCGCGCCAAACACGCAGAGTTGAGTGAAAATTTTTAACGATCATAGCGAACCCCTCTTCGCAAACGCTTTCAAGAGACCTATATCAAACTTAAAGGGAGTCATCATGAAATCATTGATCGCCGCAATTTGTGTTGCCGCGCTGCCCAATTTGGGAGGCGCAGAAAGCCTTAAAACCATCTTCGTAGACGTCACAAACGAAACCACGATCGACGGATATTTATGGCTAAAACGGCCGGTGATTGTCTTTGCCAATACCGACTTGGATGTAAATTTCCAAACCCAGATGAAATCTTTGCACCAAGGCGCAGAGGAATTGGCCGCACGCGATGTGGTGGTATTGGTCGATGCAAATCCCTCCGAAGAAACCGCCCTGCGCAAAAAATTCCGGCCACGCGGATTCGCGGTGCTGCTGATGGGCAAAGACGGGCAAATAAAATTGCGCAAACCATTTCCTTGGGATGCCAGAGAATTAAGCCGCAGCATCGATAAAATGCCTATGCGCCAGCAAGAAATGCGTTCAAAATAAATCAGCCATATGGGCCCGCCATGCTGGGCTGACCCCTGCAGGCCCAAGCGTGGTAATCTACAGATAATTGCCCTCGGCCTTGGGCAATCAATTATATGTGAATGCGTCGGGCTCAACGGCTTACTCGAACTCAATGATAACGTCATCCACGGCCAAACTGTCTCCGGCCAGGGCGTTCACTTTTTGAACCACACCTTTGCGCTCGGCGCGCAGAATATTCTCCATTTTCATCGCCTCAATCGTGCATAAAGCTTGCCCCTCTTGAACCTCTTCACCTTCTTCAACACTGATCTTCACGAGCATTCCAGGCATCGGGCACAGCAACAGCTTTGAGGTATCAGGCGGCAGTTTCTCGGGCATCAACAGCGCCAATTCTGCGTGGCGGGGGCTGCGGATTGTGACCTTTAAATCCGCGCCGCGCGTGCGCAAGCGAAAACCACCTGATATCTCATCGACCTTCATCACCAACGGCGTCTTATCCACCAGCATATCGGCCAATTTTATACCCGGCGTCCAGGCTCCAATTACATAATGCGCCGCGCCATCCTCAAAGGTGACCAAAGCCCCATTTGGATCCGCCGCTACGGTTACAGCATGCGTTTCCCCCTGCAAGCACACCACCCAGTGATCGCCAACTTTGCGCGCATGATTGTCGAGGCGTCCGGAAATCTGAGCCCGCCGTATTTCGCCAACGCGGTACATCGCAGCGCTGGCCGCAACAACCCGTCGCAAAGCCGCAGCTGGCAGCGTAACCCCTTCAAAACCGTCCGGGTATTCTTCTGCAATAAACGCCGTTGTCATATCACCAGAGGTGAATTTTGGATGATCCATCACCGCGCTGAGAAAGGGCAAATTATGGCCAATACCTTCAACTTCGAACCGGTCAAGCGCCAAGCGCATATGTTCAATCGCCCCGGCCCGGCTTGGCGCCCAGCTGCACAGCTTTGCGATCATCGGATCATAATACATACTGATCTCGCCGCCCTCATACACCCCCGTATCGTTTCGGATAATATGATCATCTGAGGCTATTTCGGCAGGCGGACGATAGCGGGTAAGCCGGCCAATAGAGGGCAAGAAGTTTCGATAAGGATCTTCTGCGTAAAGTCGGTTTTCAATAGACCATCCATTGATCTGAACCGCGTCTTGGGTTAGGCCAAGCGGCTTGCCCGCCGCCACATTGATCATTTGCTCCACCAGATCGATGCCGGTGATCAGCTCGGTCACCGGATGTTCAACCTGCAAGCGCGTATTCATTTCCAAAAAGTAAAAATTTTGCGCGCTATCGACGATAAATTCCACGGTACCGGCGCTTTGATAGCCCACAGCTTGCGCCAAAGCGCAGGCTTGTTTGCCCATCGCGGCCCGGGTTTCTGGCGTTAAAAATGGGCTCGGCGCTTCTTCCACAACTTTTTGATTGCGCCGCTGGATCGAGCATTCGCGTTCGTTTAGATAAATGCAATTGCCATGGCTATCCGCCAAAACCTGAATTTCAATATGGCGGGGTTGGGTGACGAATTTTTCAATAAAAATGCGATCATCCCCAAAGCTGCTGGCAGCTTCATTCTTAGAAGATTGAAAGCCTTCGCGTGCCTCATCATCCGTCCAGGCGATGCGCATGCCCTTGCCGCCGCCCCCGGCCGAGGCTTTTATCATCACCGGATAACCAATTTGTTGCGAGATTTCAACCGCCTCTTCGGCATCGTTGATCAAGCCCATATATCCAGGCACGGTTGAAACGCCGGCCTCTTGGGCAATTTTCTTCGAGGTGATTTTATCGCCCATTTGCTCAATCGCGGCGACAGGGGGGCCAATAAAAGCCACATTCGCCGCCGCCAAAGCTTGCGCGAACCGGCTGTTTTCAGACAGAAACCCATAGCCGGGATGTACCGCCTGCGCCCCTGAACTTGCAATCGCCTTCATCACATTTTCAATCACGATATAGGATTGATTGGCCGGAGATGGGCCAATATGCACGGCTTCATCAGCCATTTGCACATGTAGCGCCTGACGGTCAGCATCCGAATAGATCGCAACTGTTTTGATTCCCATTTTGCGGGCAGTTTTGATGACGCGGCAGGCTATTTCACCGCGGTTGGCTATCAGAATTTTCTCAAACATCGGAACAGTCCTTTTTATTCTGGATCAAACGCATCAGCAAAATTGGCGTGGATCAACTTCAAATCGAGGATCAGCTTGGCCCCATAACAGGCTGGATCAAACGGATCATCATAGGGTTTCACTTCGCGCTCGAACAGCCAATTGAGCCGCCCTGCATCCAGATTTCCCCGCTCAAAGGGCTGATCCCAAAAATGTTCAAGCAGCGCGCGCACGAAGCCCGTATCGGCCCGCCGATCCGGGGGGCGACGGTCTTTAAAGCGATCAAGCCGTTTCAAAGGCGTCACGCCTTTGGGGTTGGGCCGGCGAATGGTGAATTGAAAATCTGTACCCGGCAAACGCCCCGGGAAGCCACGATGTTTTAGCATGATGGGAGAGCCTTTTGTTTATGGCAATGGGGGCCGCGCGTTGCGGCAAAGGCCGCCCAACGACGCTGGTTATCTCGATTGCTCAAGACATCAAAGATCCGCTCGCCAGAGCGCTCAAATGGCGCTGGGCATGTCAACTCGCCCCCGGCCCGTATGTGTAAATGCGACCCGCGATCAGTGATTTCAACCACCGGCAAAAACCCCCTAATCGATTGCAGTTTGCGCCAAATATCTTGCCGAACTTGGCGCGCCAAACGCGGCGCAGACATAAGGGGCATAGAAATCTCGCGGCTGATATCAAACCGCGCTGGAAGCCGGCGCGCCAATGTGAAACATGGTCCATCATAGATTTCGAACCAATTGCCGCGCTTGATGGTTTTCTGGTGCATGCTCAGCTCACATCACTACTAAAAATCAAAGTAAAACCTTTTTACAATGGTATATTATCATGCTTTTTCCATGGATTTTTCAGCTGCTTACCGCGCAGGGATGCAAAAGCCCTCGAGACCCGTTTGCGGGTTGATTTGGGTTGAATAACCTCATCTATAAAGCCCAGCTCTGCGGCCACGAACGGATTGGCAAACCGGTCTTCGTAATCGGCTGTATGTTGCGCGATTTTATCTGCATCGCCCAAATCGGCGCGATGAATAATCTCGGTTGCGCCCTTGGCCCCCATCACGGCAATCTCGGCGGTGGGCCAGGCATAGTTAAAATCACCCCGTAAATGTTTTGAGGACATCACATCATAGGCTCCGCCATAGGCTTTGCGGGTGATCACGGTTACTTTTGGCACCGTGGCTTCGCCATAAGCAAAGAGCAATTTCGCACCATGCTTGATCACCCCACCATATTCTTGCGAGGTGCCGGGCAGGAACCCCGGCACATCCACAAGCGTCAGAATTGGGATTTCAAACGCATCGCAAAACCGCACGAACCGGGCCGCTTTGCGCGAACTGTCAATATCAAGGCATCCCGCGAGCACCATGGGTTGGTTCGCCACGATACCGACGCTTTGCCCCTCTAATCGAATAAACCCAGTTAAGATGTTCTTTGCAAAATCTTCCTGAATTTCAAAAAAATCACCTTCATCGGCGATTTTAAAAACCAATTCCTTCATATCATAAGGGGTGTTGGGATTATCAGGGATCAAAGTATCCAATGACGCCTCAATGCGGCCCGGCTCATCAAAAAACGGGCGTATGGGTGGCTTTTCACGGTTGTTCAAAGGCAGAAAATCAACCAAACGACGGGCCTCGCTCAACGCAACGATATCATTCTCATACGCCGCATCCGCAACAGATGATTTCTTGGTATGCGTCGCGGCGCCGCCCAATTCTTCGGCCGTGACCACCTCATTGGTCACCGTTTTGACCACATCGGGCCCCGTGACGAACATATAAGAGCTGTCTTTGACCATCAGAATGAAATCGGTCATCGCGGGGGAATAGACCGCGCCACCGGCGCAAGGACCCATGATCAAGCTGATTTGCGGCACCACGCCAGAGGCCAAAATATTACGCTGGAACACTTCAGCATATCCTGCAAGCGAGGCAACCCCCTCTTGGATACGTGCTCCACCAGAATCGTTTATGCCAATCACCGGCGCGCCATTTTGCAACGCCATATCCATGATTTTACAAATTTTTTGGGCATGCGTCTCAGAGAGCGAGCCCCCGAACACGGTGAAATCTTGCGAGAAAACATAAACCATTCGGCCATTAATCGTGCCCCAACCGGTGATCACACCATCGCCGGGCGGGCGCTGTTTTTCCATACCAAAATCAGTGCAGCGATGCGCAACAAACATGTCAAACTCTTCGAAACTGTCTTCATCCAACAGCAGCTCAACCCGCTCGCGCGCGGTTAATTTACCCTTGGCATGCTGCGCCTCTATGCGCTTGCTGCCGCCGCCTTGGCGAGCAACGTCGCGGCGCTGCTCAAGCTGTTGCAAAATATCTTTCATCTTGACTCCTTCGGCAATCTGCCGCTTCTGCTATACTGCTTGCGGTGTAACGCAAAGAAGATTTATGCAAATTTGCAAATAAATCTGTGGATTAAAGTGCTAATTTGTTAATTTGCTAACCTTATTTTAGCCAGCAAAGAGATAACCCCATCCGCCTTCTTCTGGATGGTTAAGGAGCGTATATGATCGAAAGACCCAAGGCCCAGTTTCTTAACCGGCAAACCCAGCCGCATATGGCCACGCTGATTTTGATGGTCAGCATTTCGGCGCTGGCGATGAATATCTTTTTACCAAGCCTCCCGCGCATGGCGGATGAGTTTGGCACCAGCGCCGCCATTTTAGGGTTGTCAGTGAGCGTATATCTGGCGATCAGCGCACTGGTTCAGTTATTCTCGGGGCCGCTTTCGGACATGCAGGGGCGCCGTCAAGTCACTCTTTGGTCGATTGCCCTGTTCACGGCGGTCAGCATCGCCATTACCTTTTGTCAAAGCACCGAGTCATTTTTGATTTTGCGCGCAATCCAATCTGTCATCGCAAGCGTTTTTGTGATTTCGCGCGCCATCGTACGCGACACCACCGATACCGCAAGTTCGGGCTCTCGGATCGCCTATATCATGATGGGTATGGCGCTGGTGCCGATGTTCGGGCCAGCTTTGGGCGGGGTGATTGATGCCTATTTTGGCTGGCGCGCTAATTTTTGGATTCTAAGCCTGCTGGGGGTGGCGCTTTGGCTCAATTGCTTTTTTGACCTTGGCGAAACCGCGCCAAAGGCAGATGTGAAATTCCAAGCGCATTTTGCGCTCTACCCCGATCTTTTGCGTTCAAAACGGTTTTGGGGGTATTGCTTCACCTCCGCATTGGGATCAGGCGCCTTCTTCGCCTATCTGGGCGGGGCCCCTTTTGTTGGCTCTGAAATATTCAACTTAAGCCCAGAGGCGCTCGGGCTATTCTTCGGCGCACCGGCAGCGGGATATTTTTTGGGAAACTTTTTCACCGGGCGGTTTTCGTCGCGGATCGGCCTTGATGCGATGATTTTTTGGGGGCTGGCCTTGAACTTATTTGGCCTCACCGCCTCTTTGGCCGTATTCTACAACGGCATGGGGTCAGCAATCAGCTTTTTTGGCTTCATGACCTTTGTCGGATTTGGCAATGGATTAAGCATTCCCAACGCCACGGCCGGCATGCTCGCCATACGCCCAGATCTTGCCGGCGCCGCCTCAGGGCTTGGCAGCGCCATTATGATTGCGGGCGGGGCGGCCTTATCCGCCCTTGCCGGCGCCGTTTTAACGCCAACCAGCGGCGCCACGCCCCTGCTATGGTTGATGTGGAGCTCGGTTGCCGCAGGGGTGATCTGCATGATCTATGTCAAAAAACGCCACCGCAGTATTCAAACCTCTTGACGCCTCTACCATAATTAGCAAGCTTAGCAGATCATTTTTAAAAATTTGCAAATCGGGGTAACAATGGCCGTTCAAAAGCTCTATGCCGGCGCCAAGCTGCGCGATCTACGCCGTAAGCTGAGTCTGACACAAAAGGAATTTGCCGCGCGGCTGGGCGTGTCGCTGCCCTATTTGAATCAGATTGAAAACAACAACCGGCCCGTTTCCAGTTCTATTCTCTTGGCATTGGCCCAAGAATTCGGCTTTGACATCACAGAATTATCAAGCGGAGAAAGCGAGCGGCTTGTCAGCGATCTGCGCGAAGTTCTGGTGGACCCGATTTTTAGCGAAGCGCAACCCTCGCTTGGCGATCTGCGGCTGGTGGCGTTTAATGCCCCGGCCTTTAGCCGCGCATTTCTGGATCTACACCGCGCGTATAAAAACACCCAAGAACGCATGATGTCATTTGATGAAGCCTTGGGTTGGCAAGACGGGCATATGCAGCCCAACCCATGGGAAGAGGTACGTGATTTCTTTCATTATTGCGACAATTACCTGGATGCGGTGGATAAAGCGGCCGAACGTTTCGCGCATGGGTGGCAGGGGCCCAACTGGCTGCGTGGAAACGTTGAAAAGGCGCTTTCAGGCTTAGGAATACGCGTGGAATTAAGCGACCAAACCCCATTGCGGCACTATGATAAGACCCAAAACCGGCTGAGCTTGAGCGCCCATGCCAGCCCACCAACGCAAATTTTTCAACTCTGCCTGCAATTTGCCCTGATCACAGAAGAGCCTTTGCTCGAGGCCACATTGGATTTGGCGCGGTTTCAAACACCTCAAGCCCGCGATATTGCAAAAATTGGTCTGGCCAATTATTTCGCCGGCGCCGTGATGATGCCCTACAGAATATTTTTGCAGGCGGCTCAAGACGAGCGCCATGACCTAGAGCGGTTGGCCCGCCACTTTGGAGCGTCGTTAGAACAAGTCGCGCATCGGCTCTCTACGCTGCAAAGGCCCGGCGCAAAAGGTATTCCCTTTTTCTTCGTGCGCGTCGACCAAGCAGGCAACATCACCAAACGCCATTCTGCGACGCGGCTGCAATTTGCGCGCTTTGGCGGCGCGTGCCCGCTGTGGAATGTGCATCGCGCCTTTGAAACACCGGGGCGATTTTTGCGGCAATTGGCCGAAACGCCAGATGGAGCGCGTTACATTTCGCTTGCCCATGATGTGTCAAAAACCGGGGGCGCGTTTGGGGCTCCGGCGCACCGCTATGCCATTGCGCTGGGCTGCGAAGTGAAACATGCCGCGACCATGGTCTATGCCGATGGAATGGACCTTGACACCCCGCATGCCTATGAACCTATTGGCGTTTCATGCCGGGTCTGTGATCGGCGCGCCTGCCACCAACGCGCGCTGCCCCCGTTAGATAAAGAGCTTAGCATTGATCATGATCTACGCGAAAACCTTCCCTATTCCATCCAGTGATCGCTGAAAATCGCCGCGCTGTTTAAGACCCGCTTCTTTAGCGCTGGCTGGTCTGCCAATCCGGCGCCAACCAGGGCTGTGAATTGGCGCGCGCAAGCGGCGTTTTACCCAAAATAAGATCACTGGCTTTCTCGCCAACCATGATCGAAGGCCCGTTTAAATTGCCATTGGTGATTTGTGGAAAAATGCTGCTATCAACCACGCGCAGCCCCTTAACACCAATCACATTTGTTTGCGGATCGACCACCGCCAAAGGATCATCCACCGCCCCCATTTTACAGGTACCGCAGGGGTGATAGGCGCTTTCGGCATGGGCGCGGATAAATCCGTCAATCTGGGCATCGGTTTGCAACGCAACGCCGGGTTGAATTTCGTGTTTTACAAACGGCCGAAAGGCCTCTTGCGCGAAGATCTCTCGCGTGAGGCGAATACCGCGGCGGAAATCTATCCAATCTTTTTCGGTAGACATATAGTTAAAGGTAATTTTTGGGCTGTCTTCCGGCTTGGCCGACCGCAAAGTAACCGCCCCGCGAGACGGACTGCGCATCGGGCCTATATGGGCTTGAAATCCGTGCCCCTCTGAGGCTGCCTGGCCATCATAGCGCACCGCGATGGGCAAAAAATGAAATTGCAAATCGGGATATTCTACCCCCGCGGCCGAACGAATAAATCCGGCGCTTTCAAATTGATTAGACGCGCCAGGGCCGCTGCGCGTCAACGCCCATTGCAGCCCAACCCGCGCCTTTCCAAGCAGGTTCCAATATTTAAACAGGCTCACCGGTTGGCTGGCGGCCATTTGAATATAGACCTCCAAATGATCCTGAAGATTTTGGCCAACGCCAGGGCGGTCCGCCACTATTGGGATGCCATGAGCGGTCAGATGCGCGGCAGGGCCAATCCCAGAGAGCATCAGTAGTTTCGGGGAATTGATCGAAGAGCTTGCTAAAATCACTTCTTTTTTGGCCCGAACGGTTTTCAAGCCCCCGCCTGCCAAAAGCTCAACCCCAACCGCGCGACGTCCGGAAAACACGATCTTACGCGCCAGGCCACGGATCAGATTGCAATTTTCACGTTGTAAGGCAGGGCGCAGATACGCTTTTGCAGCGGACCAGCGGGCCCCTTTGTGAATGGTATGCTCCATCGGGCCAAAGCCCTCTTGCTGCTGGCCGTTATAATCGTCGGTCAGCTGATAGCCGGCCTGCCGGCCAGCCTGCACAAAAGCCTGCACCAAGGGGTTATCGCGCTTGCCGCGCGTCACGTGCAACGGGCCATCGCTTCCGCGCCAGCTGGCATCGCCGCCATGCCCGGCCGGATCCCAGGTTTCCATACGTTTATAATAGGGCAGCACATCCGCGTAAGACCAGCCGCTGGCCCCCATTGCCTCCCACGTGTCAAAATCTTTGGCATGGCCGCGCACATAAACCATGCCATTGATGCTAGAAGACCCCCCAATCACCTTGCCGCGCGGGCAGGCAAGCCGCCGCCCGCCCAGATGCGGCTCGGGCTCGGACCGATAGCCCCAATCATAGCGCTTCATATTCATCGGAAAGCTCAACGCGCCGGGCATCTGAATAAGCGGGCCCGCATCGCTGCCGCCATATTCCACCACCAGGACCGAAGCCCCCGCCTCGCTTAAGCGATACGCAAGGGCACAGCCCGCGCTGCCAGCTCCGACAATCACATAATCGGCTTCTGCCGCGCTCATGCGCGCCACCTCAGGTTCCGTGCATAAATGTGGATATCCGCGCGTTCAAAACGGTGCATCAACATCCCCCATACGCACATAGACCGATTTCAACTGCGAATAATGCTCGATCGCGTTTTTCGAGTTTTCGCGCCCGATACCGGATAATTTCATACCGCCAAAAGGCGCCTCGACTGGGGCATCATTATATGAATTGATAAAGCAACTGCCCGCCTGCAATTTACCAATTACACGATGCGCGCGGCTTATATCACGGGTAAAAACCCCTGCAGAGAGGCCATATTCGGTGTTATTCGCACGCGCCACCACATCCCCCTCATCATCAAAATCCAAAACGCTGAGAACGGGCCCAAAGATTTCCTCGCGCGCGATCGTCATCTGATCGCTGACATCTGCAAACACGGTCGGCGCCAAATAATAGCCCGGGCGCTCAAGCCGCCGCCCGCCGCAGATCAGCCGCGCGCCCTCGGAAATACCTTGCGCGATAAACCCCTGAACAATCTGCATCTGCCGATCACTGACCAGCGGGCCAAAATTTGTGGTTTCATCGAGCGGATCGCCGATCACCGCCTGTTCAAGCCGCGCGCTTAAACGATCCAAAAACGCCTCTTTAATGGCCTTATGCACAAATACCCGCGTGCCATTGGAACAAATTTGACCTGACGAGTAGAAATTCGCCAGGATCGCCCCGCCAACGGCATTTTCCAAATCCGCATCTTCAAATATAATCAGCGGCGATTTACCCCCCAGCTCAAGCGTCACCTGCTTCAGACCCACGGCCGCGCTTTGGTAAACTTTGCGCCCCGTTGCCACCGATCCGGTGAGCGAAACTTTGTTGATGCGCGGATCCTGCAGCAACGCCGCCCCAACATCGCCCTGCCCTTGTACAACGTTGAACACGCCATCTGGCAAACCAGCTTCACTGAGGGTTTCGGCGATTTTCAGCGCGCAAAGTGGCGTGGTTTCTGATGGTTTGAAAATCATCGCATTGCCGCAAGCCAAGGCTGGCGCAGCTTTCCAGCAGGCGATTTGGGTCGGGTAATTCCAGGCACCAATGCCAAGACAGATCCCCAAAGCTTCGCGGCGCGTATAGACCCAATTTTCGCCAAGCTGGATATGCTCTCCAGTCACATTTCCCGCCAAACCCCCGAAATATTCAAGCGCATCGGCGCCGCTGGTGGCATCCGCATAAAGCGTTTCCGAAAGCGGTTTGCCCGTATCATGGGTTTCCAGCACCGATAGTTCTCGGTTGCGGGCGCGGATCAGATCGGCAGCGCGGCGCAATACGCGCCCCCGTTCAGTGCCCGAGCGCGCCGCCCAGTCCTGCTGCGCGGCCTGCGCCGCGCCGAGCGCCTGCTCGATAATCTGATCCGTACCCGCGTGTATCTGTGCGATAACAGCCCCTGAAGCAGGGTATATCACGTCAAACCGCGACCCGCTTTTATCTTCAACATAGCGCCCACCGATAAAATGGCTTGCCGTTGGCTGCGTGCTAGACATGCATATCCCCCTTCAAAGCTGCGCGGAAAGCCCTAGCAGAAAAAGTGATATAGATAAATAAAAATTTATATGGCCATATTATTTTTGATATATTTCTTGAAATTTTACCCCAGCCACGTCAGATAAACCCCATGGAAAGACGCAGCATTCGTGACATACGCAATTCAGAATTCATTCAAGCCACTTTGCAAGCGGTACAACAGAAAGGATTTCAGAATGTCACTTTAAGTGAAATTGCTGCCTATGCGAGCACCACAGCTGCCAGCATAACCTATCATTTTGGCAGCAAAGAAAACCTGCTGGAAGCTACGATGCGCCACTTACTCGAACTCTTGCGCCGTGAGGTCATCAACAATCTAAAAGAAGCCAAGACACCCAAACAACGCCTGCAAGCCGTTTTAACTGCAAACTTTTCCGATTCTCTATTCACCAAAACCCATTGCAATGTCTGGGTGCAGTTTTGGTCAGCCGCGCCCTACCAACCCGCGCTGGCGCGGCTTCAAAAAATCAATCGCTCTCGCGTGGCCAGCCATTTGCGCCGCGAAACGCAGCTCCTGGTTGCTTCAGAGCGCCAACAAATGTTGGAACAGGCGCTGCAGTCCTATATAGACGGAGTTTGGATAAGTGCGGCGCAATCCACGGCTGTGATAGACGCTAAAGCCGCGCGTACAGATATCAATAATTTATTGGATCTGCTCGTAAGCGCCGGCTAACCCCCTCTGGGAAAGCGCTGTTGGCTTTCCAAAATATTCAGATTCATATGGTTGCGCATATAGCGTTCAGAGGCATCTTGCAGCGGCTGGTAATCCCAAGGGTAATAGCCCCCCTTGCGTACCGCCTCATACACCACCAAGCGGCCCGCCTGGCTTTGTCGAACAGCGGCGTCAAAGGCGTTAAGATCCCAGCGCGCCTCGGATTTTGCCTTGAGCGACGCCACCGTGCCCTGATGCGCCGGCAGATTGGCCAAATTTACCCGCTCTTGCGGGTCCACCTCCAAATCAAACAACTGATCCGGATCCAGCAAACAGCGGTTATATTTCCAGCGCCCATAGCGCAAAGACACCAGCGGAGCATAAGAGCCTTCTGCCGCGTATTCCATCGCCACGGGCGCGCTGCGCGCTTGACCATGCGCCAGCGGCACCAAAGTTTCACCGGCCGTCCAAGGCTGCAAAGCATCAAGCGATATGCCGGCCAGATCGCAGAGCGTTGGGCAGACATCCAGCGTTGAAACCGGCTGGGTCAGCAGCCCCGCGGGCAGCTCTGGCGCCGATATCATCAAAGGCACCCGCGCAGACCCCTCATAAAAAGACATTTTAAACCACAAGCCCCGCTCACCCAGCATATCCCCATGATCTGAAACAAAAACAATATGGGCTTCTTGCTGCGTGGTTTCTAACACCTCTAAAATCTCACCAATTTTATAGTCAAGATAGCTGATATTGGAGAAATAGGCGCGGCGGGCGTCACGGATCATCGCCTCGCTCAAAGAATATGAGCGCCAATCATTGGCATCAAATAACCGTTGTGAATGCGGATCATGCTCGGCATAAGGAAGCGCTGCAACCGCGGGGCTGAGATGCGCGCAATCCTCATAAAGATCCCAGTATTTTTTGCGTGCAACGTAAGGATCATGTGGATGCGTAAAGCTAACGGTGAGGCACCAGGGGCGATCATCTTTGCCACGCGCCAGATCGTATAATTTACGGCAGCTTTGATAAGCAACCTCATCATCATATTCAAGCTGGTTTGAAATTTCACCGATCCCCGCACCCGTCACCGAACCCATATTGTGATACCACCAATCAATGCGCGTGCCAGGTTTGCGGTAATCCGGCGTCCACCCAAAATCAGCGGGGTAAATATCGGTGGTCAAACGCTCCTCAAACCCGTGCAACTGATCCGGACCAACAAAATGCATTTTGCCAGATAGGCAGGTTTGGTAGCCTGCCGCGCGCAAATGATGCGCATAGGTGGGTATAGAGGCTGCAAATTCAGCAGCATTGTCATAGACCCCCGTTGTCGAGGGCAATTGCCCCGACATGAATGAGGCCCGCGCCGGCGCGCATAACGGGCTGGCGGTATAGGCATTGGCAAACCGCGCCGAGCGCTGCGCCAGGCGTTTTAAATGCGGCGCGTGCAGCCAGTCGGCAGGGCCGTCCGGAAACAGAGTTCCATTCAACTGATCAACCATAATAATTAGAATATTTGGGGAAGATGTCATGCAAGCGCCTCTTTCAGATACAGGTTACTCGGTCAGAGCCTCCATAAGGTAAAAGCCTAGACTTTTGTAGCAGGAACTGGGGGGGTGCGCAGACGACGTTGCAAAACCGCCTCGCGCCAGCTGATAAAACTGACCGATGCCAAAATTGTGCCGCCCCCAATCACCACCCATGGATCGAGCGGTTCGTCAAAAAACACTATCCCAACCGACACCGCCCAGACCAGCTGTAAAAACGTAACCGGCTGCGTGATGTTCACGGGCGCTGCAGCAAAGGCCAGCGTCATCGTGTAATGCCCCAATGTGGCAAAGCAGGCCACACCAAAAAGGATAAGCAAATCGTTAGTCGAGGGCGGAACCCAAACCATCCATGCCATCGGCGCCAGCCCCACCGTGACAAAGAGTGAAAGCATCACAACGATTGTACCCGCCGAAACTTGATCGCTGAGCCGTTTGGTTAACAAATAAGAGCAGGCAAAAAATACCGCAGCCAACAGCATCGCCAGATGCCCCATATCCACGCTGCGAATACCGGGGCGCAAAATAATCAAGGCCCCCACCAACGCAATGCCGACGGCGATCACCCGCCGCAACGCCAGTTTTTCGCCCAAAAATAACGCCGCCCCCAACGTCACATAAATCGGCGATAGGTAATTCATCGCCGTTACATCCGCCAAAGGAATCCGCGCCATCGCAAAAAACCATAAAAACACCGCCCCCACATGCGCCGCGCCGCGATACACAAAAAGCCGCATCAACGGCTGAGAAAAGTCGCTTTTGAAAACCGACCCCAGCATCGGCACCAGCAAGACCAAGCCCAAAGCATATCGCAAAAACGCCGCCTCAGCGGCGGGCATATCCGGCCCTAAATATTTCACCAAGGAGGTGACGCCCACAAACATAAGCCCTGTCACGATCATCCATAAGATGCCGCGTAAGGTCGATGAAGAAGAGCGTTCGGTCATGGCGTTACTGAAAAGCTAAATAGCCCCAAAGCACAAGAGCTAATGAGACGCGAGCAGGCTGTAAGCGATTGCCCACATCACAAGCGCAATCCCGATGTCTAAAATCTGCCATGCGCGGGGATTGGCAAAAAATGGCGCCAAAAGACGCGCGCCGAAGCCCAATCCGAAGAAAAACGTAAAACTGGCTAGCATCGCCCCTAAACCAAAACCCAACGGGCTTTCAGATTGGTTCGCAATCCCCCCCAGCAAAATCACCGTATCAAGATATACATGGGGATTTAAAAAGGTCAGCGCCAAGCAGGTGAACAAGGCCGCCGATAAAGACATCACATCGCCCATTGCATCCAAAGCGTGATTGCCACGCCAAGCCGATATCATGCTGCGTATACCATAGGCGAACAGAAACAACGCCCCTGCAAAGCGGATCCAGCTCATAAGGTTGGGCAGGGCCTCCAAAAGAGTGCCCAAACCAAACACCCCCAGAAAAATCAACAGCGCATCAGAAGCCGCACAAAGCAACACGATCGGCAAAACAAAACGGCGCATCAACCCCGCCTTCAACACGAAGGCGTTTTGCGCTCCGATCGCGAGGATCAACGAAAAACCAAGGCCAAAGCCCAAAAAGAAAGGTTCGATCATGATATAGGTCTTGCGAAAATCATCCGCGACACAAGCCATAAAACACAAGGCAAAACAACCGTAGAACAGCCCCCCCTACGCGATGGGGCTTGTATAGCTTCCCGCTTTGGTATTGGGCGCATGCGACAGTAACCCGCGCCCGATCAAGGCCTTCAAACACCTGTGGAAGGTCGGCTGCGCCATGCCCAACAACAAAGCGTGCCTTTTAATATCAACAGATTTTGCAGTGCCACCCGCCAAATAAATTTCTGTGTAAGACGCGTAGAACACGTCTTTTTCGTTTTGGGTCAATGCCCCAAGGCCCACTTCGTCTTCCAGACCCAAAAGCAGCTCGCGCATTTGCGCCATTTTAAAGTATCGTTGGGACATTATTCACCTGTCACAAACGCCAAATGGCCGTTTGATCGATTTAATTGCCGAAACCATAAAAGTCTTAAAACCATACCTGAAGTCGATCAAAAAACTATCTGACTTTCAATACAAAATTGTGTCAATTAAAAAGTTATCATAATGACTTAAGGAAATCTTTGCATTGACCCTGCGCGACGGAAGGGCGCGCCAATTTTACCGGAAAACTGCTAAACTCGGCTTGGCATCGTCTCAAAAAATGTATAATTTGTGGGCCAAAAACAAAGAACTGTCACTAATTTCTGACGCTGTACATAAAAGATTACACAGCCAGCGAATGATGTCATAAAGATAATCGTTTCGCACGCCAAGCGCAATCAGCTCAAAAAAATAAACAACAAAAAACGCACAAAAAAAATTTCAAAGCGCGATTTCACCAATTTCACAGAATCGTGTCGAAATCCGATCATGCATTAGGTTAATATGAACGCCTCGATATCATATGTACCAAAAAGATACTCAATCAGAAGCTTCCAATTGCGCTATAACCTCATCACTAGCTTCAAAATTGGTTGTCACGCGCTGAACATCATCGTCATCCTCAAGCGCATCGATCAGCCTCATCAGCTTTTCCATCCCTTCAAGATCAAGCTCTGTGGTGGTTGTGGGTTTCCAAACCAGCTTGGTGGACAGGCTTTCGCCCAAATCATTTTCCAACATTTGCGCCACTTCATTCAGGCTGGTGTCTTCACACCAGATGAAATGCCCATCTTCTGAGCTTTCTACATCTTCCGCGCCCGCTTCCAGCGCCGCCATCATTACGCTATCATCATCACCGGCGGATACGGCGTAGCTCACCTGACCTTTGCGATCAAACATAAACCCTACCGAACCGGTTTCCCCCAAATTGCCGCCGTGTTTTCCGAAGGTCGAGCGCACATTCGATGCCGTGCGGTTTCTGTTATCGGTCATTGTTTCAACGATCACTGCCACGCCATTTGGGCCGTAGCCCTCATAACGGATTTCTTCATACTCATCCCCATCACCCGCAACCGATTTTTTAATCGCGCGCTCAATCACATCTTTTGGAACCGAATTTGATTTGGCTTCCTTAACAGCCAAGCGCAAACGGGGGTTTTTTTCAGGATCCGGATCCCCCATTTTGGCGGCTACGGTAATTTCTTTGGAAAGCTTCGAAAATAATTTTGAGCGCGCCGCATCTTGGCGCCCTTTGCGATGCTGAATGTTCGCCCATTTTGAATGGCCTGCCATTTTTCCCTCCGAAATTCGCTTATCTGCGCCTATATAGGTCAGGCTATCGCCGAGGGGCAAGCCACGAATCTGCAAAGTTTATCACCATGGGCCATGTCTCGGCAAAACAGGCTTAAAATCCCCAAAACCAGACCAGCCGCTTTAAAAGGGCCATAGTTTGGGAATAAACCAAGCCGATAAAAGCCCGATACTCAGATTGAGCGGCACACCAACGCGCAAAAAATCAGAAAACCGATATCCGCCGGGCCCGTAGACCAGCATATTGGTTTGATAGCCAATCGGCGTGGCAAAGCTGGCCGAAGCGGCCACCATCACCGCCACAACCAACGGCCGGGGATCAACGCCCAAATCATGCGCCAATGCAATTGCCAAAGGCGTGATGATCACGGCTACCGCATTATTTGACACCACTTCTGTGAGCAGCGAGGTCAGCAGGTAGAAGCACCAAATCAACAAGAAGGGCGACAGGCCCGCGATCGCGGGTGTCAGAGCCTTAACCACAAGTGCCACCGCGCCCGCATGGCCCAACCCGGCGCCTATGGCCAACATTGAAAATATCAAAACCAACAAGCGGCCCTGAACGAAAGCAAAGGCTTCCTCTGCGTCAATGGCCCGCGTCACAAGCAATATCGCGGCGGCCACCAAGCTAAGTACGAAAAGAGGTGCAAGGCCAAAACCGGCCATCAGCACCAAACCCAAAATCGTTCCAAATGCGATGGGCGCATGACGGCGGCGGAACGCTTGCACAGTCGGTTGAGAAATATCAACCACGGCAAATTCTTGTGCCAAACGTTTGATGTCTTCAGCAGCGCCTTCGAGCAGCAGCGTATCCCCCAAAGTGATAATAAGAGAGTGCAAATTTTGCGCTATATTCTGATTATGCCGATGCACAGCCAGCGTATAAACCCCAAAGCGCCGTCGCAAATGCAAATCGCTCAGCCTGCGCCCCAGCATTTGGCACCCAGGCGTAATTAATATTTCAACCGTTGTGGTTTCCACGGCAGAAACCTGATCCACCGCGCCTTTTCGCCTTAAGGTTTTTTCTTGCTGTAGCCCCAACAATTCCCCGATCGGAGAGCGTAAAACAACCCGGTCACCTGCGTTTAGCCGGATTGCCTTTAATCTATCACGCAACGAGGCGTTCTTGCGCAGCACATCGATCACCCGAACCCCTTGCCGGCGAAATAAGGCCACTTTTAAGACCGGCCTACCGATAAGCGCCGAGCCCGGCGGGATAAGCACTTCGCTGAAAAATTTCTTCTGCGTTTGATCTGATAATACATCCGCCAAACTGGCGCGTTCGGGCAAAAGCAACGGCGCGATAAACCGCAGATAAACCGAGCCCCAGATCACCAAGATTAAAGCCAAAGGTGTGATTTCAAAAAGCCCAAACCCCGCCAAACCCAAGTCACGGGCAACCCCATCCACCAATAAATTGGTGGAGGTCCCCAACAGGGTCAACATGCCACCTAATATGGCTGTATAGGAAAGCGGAATAAGAACTTTACTGGCAGCAATATTCAGGTTTCGGGCCAATTGCACAAAGACTGGGATCATCACCACCACCACCGGCGTGTTCGACACCACCGCCGAAGATAACAACACGAATAGCAGTAGAAGGGCCAAAATGCCGCCAGGATGGCGCATTTTTCGATTTTGCACAGCCGAAATCAACGCATCCAAAGCGCCCGTGCGCACCAAGGCGGCCACCACGATGAACATCGCGCCAATCGTCCAAGGCGCCGGGTTTGAAAACACTTGCAACGCGGTCTCATAGGGCAAAAGACCCGTCACCAAAAAAAGCGCGGCACCGCTTAAAGCAATGACCTCACTGGGAAACCGCTCTTGCCAAAACATCACCAGCATCACTGCCACGATGCACAGCGAAAATCCCGCCGGCCATAAACCGGAAGAAAAAAAGACCATACGCGTCCTTTCAAACCCACTCAGCCGCGCCTTAGACCGTGTTTAACGGCGCGGCTGCACCAAAAACATACCAATCAGTATGGCAGATAATGCCGCCCATAAAAACAGGCTTGGTTGCTCATTCAGCAGAATAATCGCCCAGAAAACGGCAAAAATCGTAACGGCATAACTAACCTGTAGCGCGAAAACAGGCCCCGCCCGCTTCACCAACCACACATAGCTCGTATAGGCAAAAGCATGCAGCGTTGCCGAAGCGATCAAAGCAAGATCTGGCGCGCCCCATGGCAGGCGCGGGTCGATCCAATGCCCGCTGAGAAGCGCAAAAGGCAGCGTTGCAAGCGCTCCAAGACAGCTGGCGCCAAATAACGTGGCCACGGGGTTTAAGTTTTGAGTTCCAAACCGCGCAACGTAATTGCCCTCAAACCCATAGCAAAGGGGCGCAATGACGGCTAAGAAAATAAATCCCACTTTTGAAGAGTCGGGCAAACGCGCCTCTGGCAGCACCAGCAACATCACACCACAGAGCCCAAAAAACAGCCCCAAGAGCCGGAATTTCGCAAAGGTTTCATTGTCCATCATCACGGCAATAGGAAAGCCGAACATGGGTACAGTGGCGATAATCACCGCCAAAAACCCCGCCGGCAAGTGGATAGCAGCCGTATAAGAGGCCGAATTTGGCGCAATGGTGCCCACGCAGGCGATGATTGCAAACAAGCGCAGCGCGCCGGGCGTAATGGTTAAGCTTTGACGCCGGACCAGTAAGACAATGCCCAAAACGCTGGCGCAAATCACCTGTTGCCAAAAAATAAGGCCAAAAAACAAATAGCCATCCGAGACAATTACTTTTGTCAGCGGGATCGTTAAACCCCAGGCGGAGCCAATGCATAGCACCGCTAAATACGGCCAAATCCGTTCAATCATAAAGCCGCCGGTTGCAATTGACCGCCCACGCGGATCATCCTTACATTCTGCGCTTTTCCAGTGCTATCCTCAGTTTCCACGTAAAGCCCAGCAAGCGTGGCAGGTCCATCTGCCGGGCTGAACCGCGCCTTGGGCATACCCGTCACAAAGCGGCGCAAGGGTTCGGTTTTTTCCATCCCGATCACGCTGTTATAATCGCCGCACATGCCCGCATCGCTTTGATAGGCGGTGCCTTTGGGCAAGATCATCGCATCCGCGGTTGGAATATGCGTATGGGTGCCCACCACAACGCTGGCCCGCCCATCACAAAAATGCCCCATCCCCATTTTTTCAGAGGTTGCCTCGCAATGAATATCAACCAAGCTGGCCTGTATTTGCCCGCCCAAAGGATGACTACGCAACACCGCATCAATCGCCGAGAAAGGATCATCAAAGGGACGCTTCATAAACACCTGTCCCAAAACCTGCGCGATCAGAATTTTGCGCCCGCGCGCATCACTGAAAATACGCGCTCCGCGTCCCGGCGCGTTCTTGGCAAAATTTAAGGGGCGAATAATTCGTGGCTCTTTTTCGATAAATCCCAACATGTCTTTTTGATCAAACGCGTGATCGCCCAAAGTGATGCAATCTGCACCCGCGCCAAGCAATGCGCGCGCATGATCGGGGCTTAATCCATGGCCACTTGTGGCGTTTTCAGCATTGACCACGGCAAAATCAATCTGCCACTCAGCTTTCAACCGCGGCAGTTTTTCAACCAGAGCTGCGCGACCTGCGCGCCCCATCACATCTCCAAGAAAAAGAAGCTTCATGCCGCCGTCCCTAGGGCCTCTGCCCTGAAAGCGCAAGCAAAAGCCGGCTATGAAAACTGATATTTCGCCCCGTAAGTGACCGGAAAATTAACAGAACGGGCGATAAAGCACCGCTCTGAAACGCGGTGGTGCAGCAGGTCGGCACGGCTGGGATCATCGCCGTTCGACAGCGTAATCTGCGGCCGTAACGTTGCCGCGACAAACCGACTGGCGCCATTAGCAAGCGTTTCACCCTGTGCAATGGGGTGATCTTGATACGCTTGAATACATAAGCCGGCCGCACTGGCCAGGTGCAGATACCATAACATATGGCAGGCGCTCAACGTTGAAATCAACAAGTCCTCAGGATTATAAAGCGCAAGATCCCCACCCAAAATTGGATCATTCGAGCAGCTTATCACGGGTTTTCCGGGGCTGCATAAATCCCAACTGCGCGCATACCCGCGATAGGTTTTCGTGCCCTGCCCGCGGTTTCCCGTCCAAATTACCTGCGCCGTATAATCGTGAAGAACAGCCATTATTTTTCCTTTCAGTCAAGGCCGTTTGTCCAACGAGGTCACCGTCAAAACCACGCCAAAACTTAGATCATGCGCGCGCGAAGATCGATGACCTCATCCTCGGTTACGATTTGATCCAAAGGTTGGTCGGTTGCCTCCAATGGCAGGTGATCTGCCTGCTGCGCGTTATAGGCAAACCCAATGGCAAAAGTAGGTCGCTTTGCGCGTAACATCTCGAGCGTGCGGTCATAAAATCCACCGCCATAACCCAGCCGCCCCCCATTTCGATCAAAAGCGACAAGGGGCACGATCACCAGTTCCGGTTCGAAAAAATCATCATCAATCGGGATTTTGGCACCAAATGGCCCCTCCTTAAGCGCGCCCTCAGGATACCATTTTGAAAACCGCAAAGGATGGCCTTCGGCGGCAATCACCGGCACCCCAACCGGGCCATATCCAGCGGCTTCCGCCATCGCGGGGCGCGGATCAATTTCGGTGCGAATGGGCATGTACCCGGCCAAGGATACGCCGCGATATCCGGCCAAAACCGATGATAAGAGCCCCGCGCAAGCGCCTATATCCCGAGCATGCGCCGATTTGCGCCGCGCAAAGGCAGCTTTGCGCGCGGCCCGTTTGCGCTCTGTCAAATCATTCATAACAAGATCCACCCTGCCAAACCCAAAAACGCCAGAAATCCCACAATATCGGTGACCGTGGTAACAAAAGCCCCAGAGGCCAACGCAGGATCAATGCCAAAACGCGCCAGCAGAACCGGAATGCCGGTGCCAGCCAAACCCGCAACAACCAAATTGATCACCATCGCTAACGCGATCACATATCCAAGCACGGGGGATCCGAACCAGATCACCCCGACCGAGCCCATTACCAACGCGAAAACCACCCCATTTAAAAGCCCCACAAGAACCTCTCGTCGCACCACCCGAACCAGATTTGAGCGGGTCAGATCTTTGGTCGCAATCGCACGCACCGCAACCGTCAGGCTTTGCGTGCCCGCATTGCCGCCCATCGAGGCCACAATGGGCATTAAAATCGCCAAAGCCACCAATTGCGCAAGCGCTGCTTCGAATTGCGCGATGACCACAGAGGCTAAAATAGCTGTAAACAGGTTCACCCCCAACCAAGGCAAGCGCTGCTTGGCCGTTTCCAAAACCGTATCGCTGAGGCTACTTTCTCCAACCCCGGCCAGGCGCAAAATGTCTTCCTCATGTTCATGGTCAAGCACCATCATCGCATCATCAATCGTAATCATGCCGACAAGGCGCTGTTCATGATCCACAACAGGCGCAGAAATCAGATGATATTGATTGAACGCATAGGCAACTTCTGCTTCGTCTTGATCTGCCGGGATAACGCGAAACATCTCTTCCTTCAGGCTGACCAACGCGGTGCTACGCTTTGATGACATGATGCGCCCCAGCGTGACATTGCCCACCGGATGGAATTTTGGATCCACCAGAATCACATGATAAAACTGTTCTGGCAACTCCTCGGCTTTGCGCATGAATTCAATCGCATCGCCAACCGTCCAATAATCAGGCGCTGCAACCACTTCGCGCTGCATTAAGCGACCAGCGGAAAACTCTGGATAGGCCAGCGATTGTTCGACAGCCAAGCGATCTATATCATCCAAAGCGTCCAGAATGGCTTCTTGCTGCGGCGTTTCCAAATCTTCCAGAAGATCGACAACATCGTCGCTTTCCAGATCGCGCACCGCGTCGGCCAAAACCTCGGGTTTCAGAAGATTGATCACGTCTTCGCGAATGGCCTCATTCAGCTCAGACAGGATTTCACCATCAAATTCACGCTCATAAAGACGGATCAACCGCGCCCGATCATAGCCATCGATTTGTTCGAGCAAATCCGCGATATCCGCCGCGTGCAAAGGCTCCATCTGCGCAACCAGCTGATCACGATCTTCACGATCTACAGCGTCTAAAATACCCGCAACATCGCTTGGATTGAGCTCATAACTGCGATCAGGCTGCGCCACGTCTTGATCAGATAGGATGGTATGGTTTTGCATCATAAGCCCCCATAAACTATGCTCGTGATAGCTGAGAATAAAACAAAAGAGCAATGCAATAACGCGGTTTACCGGCCCTGATATGCAAATTATACAGCTAGAGATGGATTTCAATCAAAAGGATCTTACGTGATCGCATCCTCACCTCAGCTGTTGCTAACAGGCCAAACGCTCAGTTTTAAAGCCGATCCCTTTGTAACAAAGGTCGAATCGGCCAGCGCCTTTGACAGCGCCGGCGGCGTGCTCATTGAAGCGGGAAGGATCCTTGCACAAGGCCCAGCTGCAGATTTACGCCGACACTACCCACAAGCGCAGGTCATCGATTATGGCGATAAGCTGATCATAGCGGGCTTTATCGACGCGCATGTTCATTATCCGCAGACCGCAATCATTGCCAGCTGGGGAAACCGCCTGATTGATTGGCTCAACCAGTATACATTTCCCGAAGAAATGCGATTTGGCGATGCGGCTTATGCACAACACAGCGCGGAGACGTATTTGGATCTGGCGCTCGCGCATGGCACGACCAGCCTGGCCAGTTTTTGTACCATTCATCCAAACAGCGTAGAGGCGCTGTTTGCCAGTGCGGACGCGCGCGGCATGGCCATCGTGGCGGGCAAAACCTGCATGGATCGCAACGCGCCCGAAGGCTTGCGCGACACGGCGCAAAGCGCCTATGATCAAAGCAAAGCTTTGCTGCAAACATGGCATGGGCAAGGCCGGGCGCGCTATGCCATCACGCCGCGGTTTTCACCCACCTCAACCCCCGCGCAACTGACCGCATTGGGGGCTTTATGGCAGGAATTTCCCGATTGCCTGATGCAAACCCATCTCAGCGAACAAATCGATGAAATCGCATGGGTGAAAGATCTCTTCCCCAATGCGCGCGATTATCTGGATACCTACGAGACATTCGGTTTGCTGGGCCAACGCGGCCTGTACGGGCATGCGATACATTTGCAGCCGCGTGAAAAAGCCCGGCTGAAAGAGGTTGGCGCGGCTTTGGTTCATTGCCCAACATCAAACAGTTTCATCGGCTCGGGCCTCTTTGATATGCACGGCCTGGCAAATGCCGGGCAACGCATCGCTCTGGCAACCGATACCGGGGGTGGATCCAGCTTTTCCATGCTGCGCACTATGGCTGCGGCCTATGAGATCGGCCAACTAAACGGTCATCCTTTGCACCCGGCGCAATTGCTCTGGTTGGCCACGATGGGCTCCGCGCGCAGCCTGCATCTTGAACATGAAATCGGCAGCCTAACACCCGGAAAATATGCAGATCTGGTGGTTTTAGATTTGGCCTCAACCCCCGCAATCGCGCAGCGGCAAAGGCAAGCGAATGATCACTGGTCAAGCCTGTTTCCGACCATCATGATGGGCGATGATCGCGCCATCCATTCGGTGTGGATCAAAGGCGCAGAACGGCACAGCAAAACCAGTTAGGCGCGCCGCAGAGGCCTCTCTCAACCCTATGCGTTGATAAGCTTTTGCACCAGGCGGTTTTGATGCGCGATCAAAGCCTCTAAATCAGTGCTGCGCAGCTGGCCATCGCGCACAACAAAGCGCCCTTCCACCAGTAAATCCCGCACTTTATTGGGCCCCGAAAGAACCAACGCCGCAGGATCCCAGCTGCCCGCACTTTCCACGCCAGAAACATCCCAAATTGCAATATCCGCCCGTTTTCCGACCGCCAAGCGCCCACATTCGGGTCGGCCCAGCACATCTGCACCCCCGCGGGTTGCAATTTCTAACGCCTCGCGGGCACTCATCGCATCTGCGCCTTGCGACACCCTTTGCAGCAACATCGCTTGGCGCGCCTCATCCATCAAATTGCCCAAATCATTGCTGGCAGACCCGTCGACCCCCAATCCCACGGGCACCCGCGCATCGCGCATTTGGCGCAGCGGAGCGATCCCAGAGCCAAGGCGGCAATTCGAACAGGGGCAATGCGCCACACCGGTTTGGCTTTTGCCGAATAGGGCAATTTCTTTGGCATCCAATTTCACACAATGCGCGTGCCACACATCCGCACCTGTCCATCCCAGATCTTCAGCATATTGCCCTGGGCGACATCCAAATTTTTCAAGCGAATAGGCGATATCCTCATCATTTTCCGCCAAATGCGTGTGTAAAAATACCCCCTTATCGCGCGCCAAAAGCGCCGCGTCGCGCATTAAATCACGACTTACTGAAAAAGGGGAACAGGGCGCAATGCCCACCCTGAGCATGGATGCGGGAGAGGGATCATGGAACGCATCCACCACACGGATGCAATCTTCCAAAATCCACGCTTCCGTTTCAACCAAAGCATCAGGCGGTAAGCCGCCATCGCTTTCACCGATGCTCATCGCACCCCGGGTTGGAAAAAAGCGCAGGCCAATTTCCTGCGCCGCCTCAATCGTATCTTCCAGCCGCACACCGTTGGGGTATAAATACAAATGATCGGCGCTTAAACTGCAGCCAGACAATGCCAATTCGGCCAACCCCACCATCGCTGAAACGCGCATTTCTTCAGGCCCAAAGCGGGCCCAAATAGGGTAGAGCGTCTGCAGCCACCCAAACAACAATGCGTTTTGCGCGCCCGGCACCGCGCGGGTTAAGCTTTGATAGAGGTGGTGATGCGTATTGACCAAACCCGGCGTCACAACGCAGCCTTCGGCCTGCACCACCTCACAGTCAACGGGCGGCGCGTAATTCTGCGCGACGGCTATAATTTCTCCCTCATGTAAATGGATATCAGCGCCGTGCAATTCGCGTCGCGCATCATCCATGGTGAGGATGTAATCTGCATTTTTGATCAGGATATCGCCCATGCGCGGCCTTTAGAGGCGCGCGTTTTGCAGCAAGGGCAAAGCGGCTGCCATCAGCTCGGGCGTTGCCGCAGCGATAATTTGCCCGCCGTCATGCGCAGGATGCCCCTGCCAATTGCAAACGACCCCTCCAGCGGCTTCGATCACTGCGATCGGCGCTTGCACATCATAGGCGCTTAATCCGGCCTCGATCACCAAATCGATCTGCCCCGCCGCCAGCAAGGCATAGGCATAGCAATCTAAACCATAGCGTACCAATTTAACCTGTTTGGCCACCGCCTGAAAGCTGGCATGCTCGGCGCGGCTGCCAATTTCAGGAAAGGTGGAAAACAACAGCGCATCCTTCAAAGCGCGCGTAGAGCGCGTTTGCAAAGCCGCCGCCCCCAAAGGACCGGCCATCGTGTTCAGCCCCAAACCGCCGATAAAACGCTCTCCGATATAAGGTTGATCAATGACTCCAAAAAACGGGCCCGCCGCATCGCGCAGGGCAATCAAAACGCCCCAGGTTGGCGTTCCGCTCATGAAAGAGCGGGTGCCATCGATCGGATCAAGCACCCACGTTAACCCTGAGCTTCCAAAAGTTTCCCCGTATTCTTCACCCAAAATACCATCCTCTGGGCGTTGCGCTTCAAGGATGGCGCGCATCGCGCGCTCGGCGGCTTTATCCGCATGGGTCACAGGATCAAAGCCCTGATCGGCTTTATTTTCAAGCGCCAAGTTTGTTGACCGGAATAGCGGCAAAATTGCCGCTCTAGCCGCCTCAGCCAAGTCGACCGCCACGCGTTTTAGCTCTTCTTTATCTGCCGCAGAAAGAACCTCTCTGCTTACATACGCTTGTTCCATAATCAAACCCTTTCGCCCACAGGCGCTAGAGCATGATCACGCGAAAATCAAGCGACGTCGCTGAGCACCCGGGCAAGGTCAAACAATCTACGCCGTTGGTTTTCCGGTATCGCATAGTAAGAGCGCACCAAATCCAACGCTTCTTTATCGCCCATAAGATCTGACGGCATAGCGTCAGACTGAATTTTAACGCCTTTTTCTGCCTGCAACCCATCGAAGAAAAAATTAATCGAAACGTCTAAAGTGCTTGCGATATCCCATAGGCGTGATGCGCTTACACGGTTCGCACCGGTTTCATATTTTTGAATTTGTTGAAATTTAATCCCGACATGCTCTGCCAATTGTTGCTGCGTCATCCCAACCAGCCATCTACGCTGCCGGAGTCGCTTTCCAACATGTTCGTCAACAGGATGTGCCATTGAATATTCCTTTTTATAACAATTATGGAGGTTTAGACCTAAATACTCTGGCTAAACCCTTAAATCATGAGATGGAGATTAACAGAACAGCCGCAAAATTCAAGCCGTTTTGTTACTTTAACGAATAAAATTTAAAATTCACTCTCTTTAAGGGAGAGTCGCCAAAGCGCTTAAAACTGGCTTTTAAAGCGGTCATCGCAACGCAAGCCGCCCCCCCCCACCACCTTTGAAGCACAGCCCCGACAAGCTATCTTTTTTGCGCAGGTCTTTCTAAGAAACCTCGCATTTTCCGAGCAAAGGGCAAATCTATTCAATTTTACAGAAACCACATAAGCGCGCTGAAACTCCCATAAGCCATGGCTCCTACTCACTTTTCGGTGAGATGCAGAAACGGCCTGCCCGTTCTTTTGCCTGCAACACCCTGTAGCTGGTTCGTACCTTTAACCGCTCAGCACCTTGGAAGGTCGGAAAAGAGGGCTTAAAAAACGCATAAAGCCTTTAACTGGTGTTCAAAAAGACTCACTTCACACTATTTTTAACAAATCAGGAATTGATCTTACGCTAAGCCTTGAAAATTGGCTCATTCTCCCCAATATACGCAGTAATATGTTTTTCAGAATGGGGATCCCATCCTGTTCATTCGGCACTGGAGGTTAATTATGGCAGAATTTGAAACAATGCGCAGCACCGCAGCGGGTCGCGTCGGCGAAATCGACGAAGGCCTGCGCACGCATATGAACAAAGTATACGGGACAATGTCTGTTGGTATGCTGATTACAGCATTGGCCGCATGGGCCATTGCCGGTTTGGCAACCACGTCTGATCCCGCCTTGGCGGCTGGCCAGATGGCCAATGGCACGTTGCTCACGTCTTTCGGCGTTGCCATTTACACATCGGCTCTACGCTGGATTGTGATGCTGGCACCTTTGGGAATGATTTTTGGCTTTGGCGCCATTATGCAACGCGCTTCAGCCAGCGGCGCGCAGTTGTTCTTCTTTCTTTTCGCCACATTAATTGGCGTCTCGCTGAGTTCGATCTTTGTGTTCTACACAACTATCTCAATCGTGCAGACCTTTTTAGTCACCGCGATCGCTTTTGCAGGCTTGTCGCTTTGGGGTTACACCACGAAGCAAGACATTTCGGGCTGGGGCTCTTTTCTGATCATGGGCGTAATCGGCATTTTTGTAGCGATGATCGTCAATATGTTTCTCGGCTCTCCCGCGATAATGTTTGCGATTTCCGTTCTGGGCGTTTTGATCTTTGCCGGCCTAACCGCCTATGACACACAAAATATCAAAAATACCTATTTGGCGCATGCGCATCATGGCGATCAGGAATGGTTGGATAAATCAGCGATTCACGGCGCGCTAAATCTTTATTTGGATTTCCTCAACATGTTCCAGTTCTTGCTGATGTTCATGGGCAACCAAGAATAAGCAAGCGCTACTTTTATACAAGAAAAGGCCGCGGTTCGCTTCGCGGCCTTTTTTATACGATCTGAATAAATCGACGGGTCGAACCATCAACCGCAACAAAAAAACCACTCAGAAGTCTGAGTGGTTTTTTTGTCACTTAAAAGGGCAAGGCCTGCTTATTTGATCTTGCCTTCTTTATATTCAACATGCTTACGCACAACCGGATCGTATTTACGAACGATCATCTTCTCAGTCATTGTGCGGGCGTTTTTCTTGGTCACATAAAAATGGCCAGTGCCTGCGGTAGAATTCAGGCGGATTTTAATAGTGGTTGGCTTGGCCATGAAACGTCTCCTGAAGCGGGGGATCAAACACCCGTAAAACTCTGTAGAATGTGCCTTTTAGCGATGCTGAGGCTGCTGTCAACCGGGACCGCGCATATTTTCCGCGGCGCATCCAGATCAAAGCAAACGCGCGGAGAACCTATAAGCCGGATTCTGTCCAGAGGTTGCCCTCTTGGATGATCATTCCTCTTAGCCCAAGGTTGCCCCTGCGCCTCTAGCTGCCAACCCGAACCCTACAGGCCAAAGATGCCCGGTGGTGATATCGAAAAGACGATCAACCCACCTGAGGTTCCTATTTGGCATTGCTCCTGGTGGGGCTTGCCATGCAAGACCTGTTACCAGGCCCCCGGTGGGCTCTTACCCCACCCTTTCACCCTTACCTACGACCAGCGCAGGCGGTTTGCTTTCTGTTGCGCTATCCGTCGGGTTGCCCCGCCCGGGCGTTACCCGGCACCATTTCTTTGTGGAGTCCGGACTTTCCTCGACCCCGAAGGGCCGCGATCATCCAGTTCTCCGCGCACAGGTGCAGTAGGCGCGAAAAGCGACAAGGTCAATTGCAAAGCGCATTCAAAGCGGCCAGCAGCGCAAAATCAAAGCGGCTTAAAGGGCCGCTGCGATGGGGTGCGAAATGCTGCCGAAGCGACGATAAGATTTGTTCCACACCAAGGCTTGGATCATATCCATAATCTGCAGCCTGTTTTACAAACTGTGCGCAAAGGCGCGGATCATCTTTACCCATCACCGGATCCATCTCGACGGCCTCATTCAAATGCCAGGTTTTAAGATCCGGCCAAACACCAACCCCGCTGAGCGCCAATCTGCGCCAATCAAACCGCGCACCAGGATCGGTTTTTCGGCCAATCGCAACGTCAGAATGCCCCAGAACCCGATGCGCCGGAATATTGTTACGCCCAGCGATATCGCCACAAAGCGCAATAAGCGCGCGCATTTGTTTATTGGAAAACGGATGATCGCCGCGATTATCAAGCTCAATACCAATCGATCGGCTGTTTATATCGGTTTCACCGGCCCAGAAACTGCGCCCGGCATGCCAAGCACGCTTGCTTTCGCACACCAGCTGGAGAACCCGGCCATCCAATGTGATCAGATAATGCGCCGACACCTCATGGATCGGATCGCATAAGCGCTGCAGCGCGGCCTCGGCGCTTTGCATCGCCGTGTAATGCAACAGCAAAAGATCGATCGAGCCTCCTGCGCGACGTGGGCCAAAATTTGGCGAGGCCCTGACATCCGCAAAAGGGGCGCCAATCATCCCGACGATCCGGCCAAGCGAAACGGCGTTGGATCCCAAGAGCAGGCAAACCCATCGCCATCCGGATCAAGACCCATCCAATCCACTTTCGGACCGCTGCGCTTTAAAAACAACTGCTGGGCTTCGCTTGGCGACGCATAAAAGTTACAGCTCCGCAGATACAGCTCTTCATTGTAAAGGCCAGAGCGGCGATAGATTTTTACCCCAACCGGGTTGGTCGTACGCAAGGCGTATTCGATGATGCTGATCTCATTTGTGCCCGGGCGCACGGGCAAATCAGTAGGCTCAATCAAAACATATTTCGCGCGACTTTCGGCCAAGCGCTTGGCATCGCTTTCGATCGATTGACGGGCAGCGACCGCCTCAAAATCATTTTCATCCGACAGCGAGGTCGTGTCAACCGAAGCAGCCGCGCCTGTTGGGTCATCAACCTCAACCCCTGAGGCGGGCGCCAAGCTTTGTTGTTCAACAGCCATCGGAGAGGGCAGCGGCAGCACCGAGGCCGCATTTGGCGTCGGGTTTTGCCCAATCTCAACTGGCTCGCAGGCGCCAAGAAGCGCCAAGGCGCCGCTGGCGGCTAAAGCTCTGATCAAAAAGGGTTCCGACATTAACAGCGATCCTGCATCATGAGGCCCACCAATTCTGCGGTTTATGCGCAAACCCAGAAGCCTGTTCCAGAGCGTAGGCAGAATTTAGCAAATCTGCTTCCTCCCAGGGGCGACCAATCAGCTGCAGCCCCAGCGGTAAGCCCTGTTTGTCCAATCCGGCGGGTACCGAAATCCCCGGCAAGCCGGCCAAGTTCACGGTGACCGTAAACACATCATTAAGATACATTTCCAAAGGATCCGCATCCGCCATACCGCCAAGCGCAAACGCCGCAGAGGGCGTGGTCGGGGTTAAAATACTATCGATACCCGTTGCAAAAACATCGTCAAAATCTTTTTTGATCAAGGCGCGTACTTTGCGCGCACGGTTGTAATACGCATCATAAAACCCTGCGGATAACACATAAGTTCCCACCATGATCCGGCGCTGCACTTCCGGGCCAAAGCCTTCCGCGCGGGTTTTTTCATACATCTCGGTAATGCCATCGCCCGCCGCCAAAGCAGCCCGATGCCCAAAGCGAACACCATCATAACGCGCCAGGTTTGACGACGCTTCTGCTGGCGCAATCACGTAATAGCTTGGCAGCGCATATTGCGTATGCGGCAAACTGATATCGATCATTTCTGCCCCAGCAGATTTCAACATATCTTGGCCTTCTTGCCATAAAGCCTCGATCTCATCCGGCATGCCATCCATCCGATATTCGCGCGGGATACCGATTTTTTTGCCCCGAATATCCCCATTCAACATCGCTTCGAAATTTGGCACGGCCAGATCAGCGCTGGTGCTGTCTTTGGGATCATGGCCAGACATGGCCTCAAGCATAATCGCCGCATCCCGCACTGTTTTCGTCATTGGGCCTGCTTGATCAAGCGAACTGGCAAAGGACACAATACCCCAACGCGAACAGCGCCCATATGTTGGTTTAATCCCGACAGTGCCGGTAAATGCAGCAGGTTGGCGGATCGACCCTCCGGTATCGGTTCCGGTAGCGGCCAAACAAAGATCTGCCGCCACGGCCGCGGCGGAGCCGCCAGAGGATCCGCCCGGGGTGAGCGCCTGCTCACCCAGTTTCCAGGGGTTGAGTACGTCGCCATAGATCGAGGTTTCGTTTGAACTGCCCATCGCGAACTCATCCATGTTGAGCTTGCCCAACATAACGGCACCGCTATCGCGCAATTTCTGGCTAACCGTGCTTTCATATTCGGGCTTAAAACCCTCTAAAATTCGGCTTGCCGCTTGACTGGCTACGCCTTTGGTACAGAATAAATCTTTGATGCCGATCGGCAAACCGCACATATCCGGCGCCTCCCCGGAGGCCAGCTGCTCATCCGCTGCCCGTGCCAAATCCAACGCCAACTCGGGCGTTTTGTGAACAAACGCGCCCAGCGCATCAGCGCCCTCAATCGCGCTTAGACAAGCTTCGGTCAGTTCAACCGAAGTGACCTGTTTCGCGCGCAGCGCATCGCGGGCCTGCGCCAAACTCCATGCGTTCATCTCACTCATTATTCAACCACCTTTGGAACCGCAAAAAACCCTTCACGCGCGTCTGGCGCATTGGCCAATACCTGCATTTGCTGATCACCATCATTCACCTGATCCGCGCGTCGTTTCAAACGCTGCGGAGTGACCGAGGTCATGGGCTCAACCCCGCTGACATCCACCGCATTTAATTGCTCGATGAATCCCAAAATCGCATTAAATTCCTCAGCCAAGGCGGGCAAAGCCGCTTCGTCCACTTTTATTCTGGCCAATTTTGCCACTTTTGCGGCTGTTGCAGTATCGATCGCCATCGACCTCTCCATATTCTTTCCCCGAGGGGTTTAGCGCCGCAGGCCTCTGCCTGCAAGCATCTGCTGACAGCATCAACGGAAAAGCCAGAGTGCCCTTTCGGCTGCGCCCCCAACGAAACGTCAAATCGCCGATCCAAACGCTGAACCCGAACACCTTGTATTTTTTGTAAGAACGAACCCACAGCAACCGTTGGGCGCGTATGCCGCTTTTCAAAATTTCATGCAAAGCGGGCAGTAAAGCGGGCAGTATAGATCAGCGGTTTAGCCCATCCGGCCACACCACACGCGCGCGCCCAAATTGCAATCTCGTTGGGCAAGACCGGCCTGGCACCAAAAACGGGAGTTACCCGCGCTGCTGCAATTGCCAGGTTAAATTTGCCTTCACGCTCGGCCATTCAGTTGCAATGATCGAATACACGGCGCTGTCTCGATAGCTGCCATTGGCCATAATCATATTGTTGCGCAAAATCCCATCCTGCTTGGCGCCAAGGCGCTCAATCGCCCGCCGGCTTTGTAAATTCATCGCATGGGTTCGAAATTCCACGCAAATGCAATTTAATTGTTCAAACGCGTATTTTAGGAGCAGCCATTTACATTCGGTATTTACCGCGCTGCGCTGGATAGATTTTCGCAGCCAGGTTGATCCAATTTCCAACCTGCGCTGCGATTGTTCAATATTCATATAGGTTGTCATACCAACGCAGCGCTGCGTCTTCAGGTTTTTGACGGCAAAAGGGTACATTAAGCCTTTCCGCTGCAAGTCTAAGCGCCGGCTGATCTCTGCGCGCATCTCGCCAGCAGAGGGAATGGTTGTGTACCATAATTTGTGCAAATCACCATCTTGAACCGCCTCAACCAGATCTTCGTGATGGGCTATCGACAAAGGTTCCAGCGCGGCAACTTTGCCCGTAAGGGCAATATCTTCTTCGCAAAGTCGCATCGATTATCTTTCCATTCTTCCAGGTTCACCACCGCGCTGCGCCGAGATAGACGCCCAACCCGCCTTTCGTAACACCCAGTCTTGCTATTTTGCCCAGCTTAAGGGCGGCGCGCGATCTGCATGTTCCTGCGCACGCGCTGCGTAAAATTTCATCCAAAGGCAAATCGGTGCTTTCCTCTGCGCGTAATATTGCAAATACTGCCCCGTATCGAAACCCCATACTCGCGCTAAAGGAAAAGACATGTCAGACATAACACGAATCGCAACAGGGCAACGTATGAGCCAAGCTGTGGTACATGGCAGCACCATTTATTTGGCAGGCCAAGTCGGAACTCCGGGCACATCAGTCACTGAACAAACCCAAGAAATTCTTGATAAAGTTGACAGTTTACTAGAGCAGACGGGCTCGGATAAAACGCGCATTTTAAGCGCCACGATCTGGATGGCTTCTATGGATGATTTCGCGGATATGAACGCGGTCTGGGATGCTTGGGTGCCCGAGGGCCACGCCCCGGCAAGGGCCACGGGCGAATCTGCCCTTGCGACCCCCAAGCACCTGGTTGAGGTGATTATAATCGCCGCAAAAGCCTAACTGCTATTGCTCCAAAGCCACCCAAGCCGCTGCTTCGCCTCGGGCTTGCGCCGCGCCAGTAAGAGCCGCTCAATCGGGCTTATGCCACCGCAGAACCTCATGCACGCCCGCACGCTTGGTCCGAAACGCATTTGCCGGATGGTGTTTATCTTCATAGCCAAAAGACACAGCGCATAGAATATCGCGATCCGCTTCAATCTGCAGATTTTCGCGCAAAATAGGCGCCATTCCGGCAATCGCCGCCTGTGCTATCGTGGCTATTCCCAAGGCCTGCGCGGCAAGCGTAAAGGCGGTGACAAAAGCGCCCGCATCCAGCGCGGCATATGCACCCAATTCTTTGGGAATGGTCAGGATTGCCACCTGCGGCGCATTGAAGAAGCGATAGTTTTGCAGCATTTGCTGACGCGACGCGGCGCGATCGCCTTTTGCAACCCCCACAGCCTCGTATAATTGCCAGCCACAAGTTGAGCGGCGATGTTTGTATTTGCCGCTATAGCTTTCGGGAAAGGGGATCTCTGGTGCTTGCAACCCCTCTTTGGCCGCCGCTGTCAACGCGGCGGCCAATATCTTGGTTTGCGCGCCTTCGCACAGAATAAGCTGCCAAGGCTGCGCGTTACACCAAGATGGGACCCGTTGAGCCGCCTCAACAATTTTTTCAATATCAGAATGCGCGACCGGCCTGTCTAAAAATGCACGGCAAGAATAGCGGGTCTGTAACAGCGCGTTCAGCGTCTCAAACGGGGCGAGCATCAGGAGTTCCTTCGTTTAATTCTGCCAATATCTGGCCTCGGTCTGCATTTTTGGCGCGTATTTCGCCCATTGTTTCGGGGGCCCATGTCGAAAATCGCGGCGCCGGTGCTGCCTGCAGCAAGCCTTGTGCCCAGCTCCATATCTGGCGCGCTTGAATATGGGGATCATTTTGCGCATCTTGCGGCGCATTTATTTTCGCAACGCAGGCATCGGTTTGCGCAAATAAATCATCCCAATGCGGCGCCGGTTTTTGCGCGAATAATCCCGCCAAACGGGCGGTGAGCTCGGGCCATAGCGCGGGCTCAAATTGTTTGCAAAAATCAGCATCTTCGTGCAGGTCCAATTTCCTTAAAAAGGCTGCATAAAATTGCGGCTCCAAACATTGCACCGAAATATAACCGCCGCCGCGACAGGCGTAACTACGGCTAAAATGCGGCCCGTCCAAAAGGCTTTTGCCGCGTTCTTTGACCAGCCCGCCCTGCCCTTGAAGAGACATCAAAAGCGACAGCATATGCGATGTCCCATCCACCATAGCCGCATCGATCACAGCGCCTTTCCCGGCGGTTTTTTGGGTCAGCAAAGCCGCCAGAACCCCAATCACCAGATACAGCGCACCGCCGCCAATATCACCCAATAAGGTGGGCGGCGGAAACGGCGCTTCACCGGCATTTGACGCATACCAAAGCCCGCCACTGCGCGCCAAATAATTCAAATCATGACCCGCTGCCCGCGCCAAAGGACCGGTTTGCCCCCAGCCAGTAACCCGCCCGTAAACCAAACGCGGATTGATTTGCATCACCTCCTCTGGTCCCAAGCCCAAACGCTCCATAACCCCGGGTCGAAAGCCTTCGATCAGCCCATCAGCTTGGCAAACCAAACGATGCGCAAGCTGTTTTTCATCCGCATCCTTCAAATTCAAAACGATCGAGCGTTTGCCACGATCCAGCAGATTATGACGGGCAAGACCAGGGCTTTTATCTCCGGTTTCGCGATGAATAACGATCACATCCGCGCCCAAATCTGCCAGCATCATACCCGCAAAAGGCGCTGGCCCAAGGCCTTCAAACTCGATCACTTTTAATCCTGATAACATCGACACCGCGCGCTTTTGAACACAGCGTGCTGCTTAGCATATCTGCCAGTGGTTTCCAATCAAAGCGCCCGTCGCAGCCAAGATATTCAGCCCGCGTGCCGTTAAAGCGGCCGTAGGAGGGATACCTTCGCCGCCGGCGGATCCAGCGTGAGCGCCGCTGCCAAGGCCACTGCCAACAAACTGGCGACCTGAAGATACATCAAAAAAGTAAATTTTGTCATTGGCGCCATCTCCCGTGCCCACACTCTCCCGTCAGATAGCCAGACTTCACTTGCGATCAAGCCGTCAGGCTGTTCTTGCGTCCAAAACAGCGGAAAATTGCCGACCATCGGATTCAAAATAAGCGGCAATCAGGCCTTGGCATCTCCATTCAGAATTGATTTAACTGCGCCTTAACGGGCAAACAAGCGCCGTCGCAAGCAGCAAAGCCGCCCAAATACAAAGGATCTAACCCATGAGAAAAATCGGCGTTTTAGGGGGTATGGGGCCCGAAGCGACCATTCTTTTTCAACAACGCTTGCTCAAGGCGGTGCGCGCGCAGGATGATCAAGATCATATTCCTTTACTGATCGATATGAACCCTCAAGTGCCCTCACGCTTGGCCTATGTTTTGGATCAAACAGTCGGTGCGCCAGATCCCGGTCCAGTGCTGGGGGATATGGCCAAGCGCCTTGACAGATGGGGCGCAGAGGCGCTGGCAATGCCCTGCAACACAGCGCATCTCTTTGCAGAGGTTATTCAAAGAAAAACCGCCCTGCCGTTTTTTAATATGGTGAAATTATCGGTGGAAACAGCGCTTGCAAAAAGCAAAGCTGGCGATGTTATTGGCATTCTCGCTTCACCAGCACTGCGCAAAACTCAGCTTTTCGAAAGGTATTTTCAGGCGAGTGAGCGCACCGTGATTTGGCCGGAAGATGATACCAAAATGGTGCAGGCGATCCGGAAAATCAAAACCTCTGGCGACACAGCCGAGGCCCGCAGCATCCTTTTGGACGCCTCTTCAGAATTGACCCGCCGCGGTGCCAATCTTCAGCTCGTGGCCTGCTCTGAGTTTTCAATGATCCAAACCAGCCATGATCCAAGCGCAGCGATGATCGACACCTTGGATGTGCTGGCCGAAGCAGTGGCGCGATTTGCCCTGGACGCGCGTGGGCCACAGCGTGGCGTATAGACCCCAGCAAAACCAAGGCTTTGAGGGCCATGGCCATGCCCGGTGACGCAACGCCTGAAACCGTCAAAAAAGGCGATGGCGACGTGCAACAACGCCTCACATATCCACGCATCGTTCCTGTGGGGTTAAACGGCTTTCTGGTGCAGTTCAGCGGCGGCTTGAACGAAACCTCAAATCGCGCTGCCTTGGCGTTTAAGGCCGCGATTGACCAGCAGGCGTGGCGCGGCATCGAAGAAACCAGCAGCACGTTGGCGTCAAGCTTTCTGCGATTTGACACAGCTGCCCTGACCCATTCTCAGATGCGCGCGCGGCTAACAGAGTTGCTTGAGCAACATGATTGGTATCAGGCCGCGCTGCCCCGCGGACGTCGTTTGTTCATGATTCCCTGCGCTTTTGATGCTGCAAACGGGCCACAATTATCCCACGCAGCAGAGCTGGCCGGGATGGACAGAGCCACGGCCGTCCAAAGCTTGACAGCTGCGCCGCTGCGGGTGATGGCCATAGGATATGCCCCGGGCCAACCTTATGCCGGCGAGTTGCAACCGGCTTGGGATATTCCGCGTATGGAGCACGTGAACCCAAAAGTCCCTGGCGGCGCATTGGTCGTGGCGATCCGGCAAGTGATAATTTTTGCCGCCGATAACCCAACCGGCTGGCGCCATGTTGGGCAAACTGCCTTTCAATGCTTTCGCCCCCAACAGCCCGATAATCCCTTTGCGCTGCGCCCGGGGGATGAATTGCAATTGCAATCCGTATCGGCAGAACAGCTTTTTAACCTTAAAAGCCAAGATCACAGCGGTGATGGCGGCGCAGTGATTCGCGCTTTGTGATGGCCGGGCTAAAGATCCTCTCCTGTGGCGCTCATGCAAGCATTCAAGATTTTGGTCGCCCAGGTTATTTGGCTCAAGGGCTTTCGAAATCGGGCGCCGCAGATTGTTTGGCGTTGGAGGAAGGCGCCGTACTTCTTGGGCAAGTCAGCGGCGATGGGGCACTAGAGATGGCTGGGTTTGGCGGCGTCTTCCAAGCTCAAGGTGATATCAAAATTGCGTTAACCGGTGCCCCGATGAACGCAGAGCTGGACGGAACGTCCGTGGCTTGGAACGCCGCGCATCATCTGCCAGATGGGGCAATTTTGCGCTTAGGGGGGGTGCGAGCGGGCACGTATGCCTATTTGTCGGTGGGAGGCGGCTTCGACACAGAAGTTTTTTTGAAGGCCCGTGCTGCGCATCGTGCGATTGGAATCGGCGAGGCGTTGGCTGCAGGCGCCACTCTGCCGATCGGCCCGCACGAGAAACCCTTTATCGGCCAAAAATTAGAGGTAGACGATCGCTTCCAAGGGGGCAGCATTCATATCGTCGCCTCGGTTCAAACCGATCTTTTCAGCCCAGCTGAGCGCGCGCGCTTTGAAAATACAATTTTCACCCGCGACATTCGTGCCAACCGCATGGGCATAAAATTAGACTTTGAAGGCGCGCCGTTTCAAATAAGCAATCAACTTAAAATTCTTTCAGAAATCATCGTGCCAGGGGATATTCAAATGACCGGTGATGGACGCCCCTTTGTCTTGATGCCGGAATGCCAAAGCACCGGAGGTTATCCACGGATTGGAACGGTGCTTCCGAGTGATCTACCAAAAATCGCGCAAGCCGGCTTAGATGCCCCGATTACGTTTAAATTTCTATCGCTTGAACAAGCGCTTGAATATGAAAACCGGTATACTGAACGCGTGTCTCAATTATCTGACCGCTTGCATCCATTGTTGCAAGATCCCTATAAAATGAACAACCTCTTGTCGCTTCAATTGATCGGAGGCGTGGTGTCGGCCTTCGATGCAGGAGATGCAAAGCAATGAAAAATATTGATTTAAATGCGGATATGGGGGAAAGCTTCGGCCCCTGGAAAATGGGCAATGACGGCGCTCTTTTACAAGTGATCACCTCGGCCAATGTTGCTTGTGGCTTTCACGCAGGGGATCCAGATGTGATGCAGCAAACAATGCAGCAGGCGCAGGATTGCGGGGTCGGTATCGGCGCGCATCCGGGCTTTGACGATCTGCAAGGGTTTGGACGGCGGCGGCTTCACCTATCCAAAACCACGTTGCAAAATCAAATACGTTATCAGATCGGGGCGGCGCAGGCGATGGCGCGCAGCGTTGGCGCTGAAATTCGCCATATTAAACTGCATGGCGCGCTGTCAAACATGGCATCGGAACATGCAGAGCTGGCTTATGACGCCTATGAAGCCGCGCTTTCAGTCGCGCCAGAGACCATTTTAATGGTGCTGGCAGCCAGCGCTCAAGAAGAGGTCGCGCAAAGCTTGCCCTGTCGATACGTTGGCGAAATTTTTGCCGATCGGGCCTATAATGAGGATGCAACGCTGGTGGATCGTTCAATCGAGGGCGCGGTGATCCATGATCCAGCGCTGGCGGCTGATCGGGTCACCGAAATGGTGTTAAACGGCAGCATCATCACGCGCTCGGGACAGCCTATAAAAGCTCGAATCGATACAATTTGTCTGCATGGAGATACGCCAAATGCCCTCAAAATTGCCAAGTCGGTGCGCAGATCACTGGAACAAGCTGGGGTCACCTTGGCGAAATTTTGCCTCTGACGCAGCAATTAGATAGGCAAAACTCAAACGATCCTAAAACTGGCAATGGCCTTTACAAGCGGGCTCACAGGCGTGAAAAACCTTGCCTTGTCCTCAGAAACGGCTAATTAAATTACGTGCAAGGGACAAATTAGTTGCGATCCGCAAACTGGTTAGATAACTTGACCAATATTGGGGCTCGGAGGACTGCCCTGCAAAAAAATTAAACAGTGAGGAGAAACTGTATGGAACGTCGTAAGTTTTTAAAAGGCGCTGCGATTGGCGCTACTGGCGCTGCTTTGGCGGCACCCGCCGTTGCCGGTGGTCATGGCAAAACCATGACCGTTGTTGCAACTTGGGGGCGTGACTTCCCGGGCCTCGGAACATCTGCTCAGCGTTTCGCGCGCCGCGTCGGTGAAATTTCTGACGGTGCCTTGAATGTTGAATATTTCGCTGCGGGCGAGCGTGTTGGCGCGTTTGATTCGTTCAACGAAGTGGCATCTGGCAATAGCCAGGCCTATATCGCGGCTGATTATTACTGGATCGGAACGCATCCGGCCTTTGCCTATTTCACCTCTGTTCCATTTGGAATGACTACGCAGGAATGGACGGCATGGATCCGCTTTGGCGGTGGACAAGCGCTGTGGGATAAAGTGTCAGGCGAATTCGGCTTGAAAGCACTTCCCGTTGGCTCAACAGGCACCCAAGCGGGCGGCTGGTTCAACAAAGAAATCGAAAGCGGTGACGATTTTAAAGGCCTGAAAATGCGTATTCCCGGGCTTGGCGGAACCGTATTGTCAAAGTTGGGCGCCTCAACCGTGTCCTTGCCTGGCGGCCAGATCTATGAAAACTTGGTGTCAGGTTCGATCGATGCCACAGAGTGGGTTGGCCCATGGAACGACTATTTCTTGAAATTCTATGAAGCGACAAAATACTACTACACCGGTGGTATGCATGAGCCAGGCAGCTGTATTGCGCTGGGAATGAACGCTGAATGGTGGGGAAGCCTAACCGATTATGAGCAAAACGTGATCCAAGCCGCCGCGGCGGAAGAGCACGCGCTGGCGCATGACGAGACGATGGCGCGGAACGGTGAATACCTGACCAAACTGGTCGAAGAGCAAGGCGTTGAAGTTCGTAACTTTAACGATGATGTTTGGGATGCAATGAGCGAAGGCGCATTGGAAGTGTTCGAAGAAACGCGCGATCACTCTGCGTTGGCAACCGAAGTTGATGATGCCTATCAAAAAGGCATGCGCGAAATCGGCGGCATGCTCGCACAATTCGAGACAACGTTCTTGAACCAGCGTAACCGCGTATTCGATATCGGTTAACCCAATCCAGAAGAGTGCGTGTTTGATTACACGCACTTTTTTTATTTGTTTTATAAAAAATACAGGTGACTAAATGACAGCGCCGGACACGGGACACACCGGTCAACCGCAGGCAAAAAGCGCGGTGACCATAAGAGCAGTTTCTTGGGCCTTGCTGGCGATGTTGTTGGCATTTTTAACCAATAATGTTCTGAACCTTTCTTTTCAAAGCGACACCGAGCTGCGCTGGAACAATCCGCTGCCGATGTTGGTATATTTAATTCCGATGCTTGCGGCGATTTTATTCGCCCGAGGAACGCCTGGAACGGCCCTACGCCAGGATGCAGATCGCATCCATCGGTTAAACCTCTATCTGGTTAGATCATTGTTTTGGGGCGTGTTTCTGGTTGGTATGGCAGATGTGGCTGTGGCTTTTTTACGCGTGGAAGGGCTGGCCGAAAGCTTGCTCTGGGAGGGCGCAGCAAAAGACCTGAACAAACCGTTCTTCGTTGGCCTCAAAATCCACATACCCCTGCTTGTATTTGGCTTCGTTCTCGGCGCGATCACGCGTACAGCTGGGTTTTTGTGGTTGGCTCTGTTGATCGTGGTTGCCGAATTGGCAATCGTGGTTTCGCGATTCGTCTTCTCGTATGAACAGGCGTTTATGGGTGATCTGGTGCGCTATTGGTATGCCGCGCTGTTTCTATTTGCTTCTGCCTATACTTTATACGACGAAGGCCATGTGCGCGTTGATATCGTTTATGCTGGCCTGCGTGAGCGCACAAAAGGCTATGCAAACTTCATTGGGACGATCTTGCTGGGCCTGTCGACCTGTTGGGCGATCCTCTTGATCGGCCTTGATGGCAAACAGGCATTGATCAACATGCCCATTCTGAATTTTGAGGTCAGCCAAGCCGCGTCCATCGGGTTGTTTATCAAATACCAAATGGCCGCCTTCCTGGGCGTGTTTGCAATTACGATGTATATCCAATTTGTCAGCTATATGCTGGAAGCTTGGGCCGATGTTTGCGGCGAACCTGGCAAACGCCAAATAAATCCAACCGGTCATTGAGGTTTTCATGGAACTGTTTTTTCTTTTAATTTTGATCCTCATAATGGCCACTGCATTGGGCTCGGGCTACCCCGTGGCCTTCGCGCTACCAGGCTCTGCGATCATTACAATCGTTATCGCTGCAATCAGCGGCTACGCGTTTGAAGGCGATGTTAGCAGCTATTTTCACTCTGGCGGCCCGTCTGAGTGGATCTCAGCCGGGGTCTTAAACCTGCGGGGCGTATATTGGGAAGTGGAACGCGATACGCTGATTGCGATCCCTTTATTCATCTTCATGGGCATTATGCTTCAACGTTCAAAGATCGCAGAAGATCTTTTGGTGACCATGGCACGGTTGTTTGGCCCTGTGCGGGGCGGGTTGGGCATTTCAGTTGTCTTCGTGGGCGCCTTATTGGCGGCCACCACTGGTATTGTCGGCGCAACCGTGGTGGCGATGGGTCTTATTTCCCTGCCGGCGATGCTGCGTAACAAATACTCTCCGTCCTTGGCAACCGGTACAATCGCAGCCTCAGGCACGCTGGGGCAGATCATCCCGCCTTCAATCGTGCTGATCATTCTGGCTGACCAATTGGCTTCTGCGGCGGATCAAGCGGGTAGCCTGCGCAAATCCTTATTCAAGGAATCGACCGGAAACCTTCAGATGCCAAGCGTCTTTGACGTAACCTCAACGAGCGCAGGTGAAATGTTCTTAGGCGCCTTCATCCCGGGCCTGGTTTTGGTGGCGCTCTATATGCTGTATATTTTAGGCTACGCGTTTTTAAAACCATCAGCGGCCCCCTCGGTGCCGTATGAAGGGAAATTTGATCGGGCTTTCTGGGGCCAAGTTTTCATTACGTTGGTGCCCCCTCTTACTTTGATTTTCTTGGTACTGGGGTCGATCATTGCCGGTATTGCAACAGTGAACCAAGCTGGCGCCATCGGCGCAGCAGGTGCTTTGGTGATGGCCGGATATCGCTTGGTCGATCAAAACAAATGGACGTTTGTACCTGCCTTTTTGGTTATATTGGGGCTGTTGATCACCGGCTATGCACTGCAAAACTATGAAATGAATGTCAAAGCGGCCGAGAGCGCCGAGGATATGCAAGGTATTTGGATCGGGGTGCTGGGCGCTCTGGTCATGCTAACTGGAATCATTTGGAGCGCTATGCGCGTACTCAATATCAACGGTACGTTGCATGGCGTGATGATGGAAACCGCAAAAACCACCGCCTTGGTATTCGTTATTCTGCTGGGGGCCGCGATGCTAACCGCGGCATTCCGTGCATTTGGTGGCGAGGATTTGGTGCGCGAGTTTTTGAACTCGTTACCGGGCGGCTTCTGGACGCAATTTGTGATTGTGATGGCGGTGATCTTCGTGCTTGGATTCTTTTTGGACTTCATCGAAATCGCGGTTGTGGTGGTTCCGATTGTGGCGCCGATTTTGTTGGCCGATCCCGGTGCAAATATAACCGCAGTGTGGCTGGGTGTCATGATCGGCTTGAACATCCAAACCTCTTTTCTAACCCCGCCTTTTGGCTTTGCGCTGTTTTATTTGCGCGGCGTGGCGCCGGCCGTGGTGCGCACGATCGAAATGTATCGCGGCGTGATCCCTTTTATTCTGTTGCAATTATTGGCTCTGGGGATCGTTGGCAATTATCCACAATTGGTCAACTATCTGCCTAACCGCTCAAACCTGCTGTCAGAATCTGCGCCGCCGCCGCGCAATCCACGGCTGCAATTCTGCATGGACCAATTCGTTGGAGATCAAATTGCGGCAAGTGGCGGCGCAACCGTCGCTGCTATCGAGAAAGCAAAACGCATCGATTTGTCAAAACTGTCAGATATTTTGGCCGATCCGATTGCCAACTCGCTGAAAGAGGCCGATAAAGCCTTAGAGAACTTGGCACAGATTTCGGTGACAGCTGCGGCGGTGAAAGCCTCAGAGGACAGCTATCGCCCAATGCTAAGCCAAGTGCGCTCAGTGCAAAAACAACTGCGCCAAGAGAACGAGCATCTTAAAGCCAGCGAAAAAGAACTGGCCCGTTTAAAAGGCGAAGAGTTTGCACAAAGACGCGCTGCTCTGACCACGGATGTTGCCGACACAAAAGCCAAAATTGCCACGCTAGAAGGCGAGATACCGGCCTCATGGGAAACCGAATATGAGACCTTCAGCCTGCTAACCGCCGCCGAAACAAAAGCGCGAAACACCTATCGCAGGGCTGCAGATGGTACGTTTGAAGGGGCTTCAGAAGCTTTGATGGTTTTGGAAGCAACATCAGCTTATATCGCACTGGAAGCAGAATTGATCGGCCTTAGGTCAATTATAGAAGCGGTTGAACTTGATGCTGATTACAAATCCGCAGAAGAGGCCGTGAAACAAGCCGAGCGCAGCGTACGTGCTGTAGAGGGCGCGGATGATGTGAAAAAAGCCTTAGGCAAAGCCAAAAAGGCGCTGGGAAAACGTAAAAAAGACCGTGAAAAAGCGCTTGCCCATTACGAGGAAGCGCTAGAGCTATACGCGGCCCAGCTTGAGTGGCGCGCGCAGGCTGAAGCGGAATTACGCGGCCCTCTGAGTGAATATGTCGAGGCGCTGAAAGGTACATTGGGCGCGCGTTTGCAACCGGCGCTGACCCGCGATCAGGCTCTATTCTTAGCCTCTTGCACTGCGGTTCATCGTGATTTGTCGCTGAATTTTTAAGCCCGTCATGCAAAACTTAAAAGGTCGCCAACGCTGGCGGCCTTTTCCTTTTGTGGCTTACCCGTCACGCGCTGCATCCATTCAAAGCTAGACAACAGCATCTGGACACGTAGGATCACGCCGACGAGAAAGAGGCGCGCATGCATCCATTATTAACCACTGATTTAATTCACGCGTTTCGCACCGATGGTGTAACGCTGATCCGCGGCATGTTTGCCGATTGTGTTGAACCGCTGCGTGACGGGGTTGCGTTTAATCTACAGCACCCCGGGCCCTATGCTGCAGAAAACCTAAGCGACACAGAGAGCGGACGGTTTTTTGATGATTATTGCAACTGGGCGCGCATCCCCGAATTTTCGGATGTTATTCATCGGCCACATATTGCCCAAATCGCTGCTGAGCTGATGGGATCAAACACGGTACAATTATTCCATGAGCATGTTTTGGTCAAAGAGCCAGGCACCTCAAAACCTACGCCTTGGCATTCTGATGCCCCATATTACTTCACCAGTAGCCAGCAAAATATCAGCTTTTGGGTGCCCCTTGATCCTGTAAAAGAAAACAGTTTGCGCGTGGTCGCCGGGTCGCATAAGTGGCAAAAACCTGTGCTGCCGACCCGCTGGCTATCAGAACAAAATTTTTACCCCGATAGCGATCTCTACCAACCCGTGCCGGATCCTGATGCCGAGGGAATGAGCATCATCGAATATAATATGCAGCCGGGAGACGCCGTTGCGTTTCACTTTAATGCCTTGCACGGCGCGCGCGGTAATCACAGCGCCGAGAGGCGCCGAGCGTTTTCACTTCGCTTGCTTGGGGATGACGCGCGCTATATCGAGCGTCCAGGTCCCACCTCACCGCCCTTTCCCGGCCATGCGATGCAACCTGGCGAGCGGTTGCGCAAAGACTGGTTTCCTATTCTGCTTGACCAAAGCAGCTTATAACCCCTACGTCCTGCGCATGTTTATATACCGCCTCTTCTTAAACTTTGCCGCCTTCCCGCTAGTGCTCCTTTTAATGATACGCTGTTTAAAAGGTACCGAAGACTGGGCAGATTTCTGGCAACGGTTTGGAAAACCAGTGGCGCTGAAACGCCCTGCGCAAAAATGGCTCTGGGTGCACGCCGCATCGAATGGTGAGCTGCAATCCGCTAAGCCAATTTTGGACGCGCTAGCGGCGCGTTACGGTCAAAACAGCTTATTGATCACCTGTAATTCGCTTTCCGGACGTCTCTGGGCGAAAGAGCTTGGATATCACGCGGCGCTCTCGCCGCTAGATTTCCGTTGGGCACAGCGCAGGTTCATGAAGGCATATTCAATCGCCGCGCATGTGACTTTTGAGGCCGAATTATGGCCCAACCGTATCGCCATATTGGCCGCAGCAGGCATTCCGGTCACCGCCTTGGGGGCTCGGATGAGCGCGCGCGGTCAGAATCTCTGGCGCCGGTTTCCGAAGCTCAGCGCCAAATTGTTGAACGCGATAGCCTATCTGCAACCCCAAGATGCAGGCTCTTATCAGCGCTTCAAAGGCTTAGGAATTGATCCCGAAAAAATGGGCCCTGTGCTCAATTGGAAATCATTATATCAACCCCAAACGATCGATTTGGATCCCAAAAAACGCCGCAATATATGCCTGGCCGCCTCAACGCATCCCGGCGAAGACGAAATCATCTTAAAAGCCTTTGGCTTGGTGAGACAAACATGGCCCGAATTACAGCTGATTATCGCGCCGCGCCATCCCAAACGCGGCGCCGAAATAGCTGATCTTATCCTGTCGCAGGGCTGGCGACTACAACGCTATAGCCAAGACCAGGCTAGCGGGCCTGAAAAGGTTGACGTGATCTTGGCAGATACGCTGGGCGAAATGCCCAAATGGTACGCCGCTTCGGGCCTGTGTATCGTTGGTGGGGCTTTTAAAGATCACGGTGGACACACCCCCTACGAACCTGCGGCTTATGAATGCGCGCTGATCACGGGCCCCCATACGAGCAATTTTAGCGCTGAATACGAAACGCTCGCCCTAAACAAAGCGGCGTTACGCGCAGCAGATGCTGAGGCATTAGCCAAAGCCCTGTCATCGTTAAAGACGCCCAGCGCGCAACAAAACCTTGCGCAGCGCGCCACAAAGGCGCTGTCTCATGACACAGATATGAGCATTATTATGGATGTGTTAGAACACCTAATGCCCAGATCAAATACCGATTTAGCTTGATTCCAAATCCGCAATCGTTGACAAGGCAGAGCGAAGAGAGCACGGCGAGAGATGATCAATTACTCCTTAAAATGCAGCAATAAGCACAGTTTTGACAGCTGGTTCCAATCTGCGGATGCGTTTGAGAAACTGCAAAACGCCGGAATGGTGACCTGTGCAATCTGCGGCTCTACGCAGGTGACAAAAGCGATTATGGCGCCCCGGGTCAACACCGCCTCGGCGCCCGCTCCTATGGCCCAGCCGAACGCCGCGCCCGAAACAGCCCAAAAGCCCCTGCAAGAGCCCCCCCATCCTGCGCAACAGGCTTTAAAAGACTTCAAGGCGCATATGGAAAAAAATGCCGATTATGTCGGATCCGATTTTGTTCAAGAGGCTCGGGATATGCATTACGGATTAACGCCAGAGCGGGCAATTTACGGTGAAGCCAAAGCTACAGAGGCAAAAAAACTTGTAGAAGAGGGGATACCCGTCGCCCCTCTGCCCTTTGATCCTAAGCGCAAAACCAACTGAACAGCCCTTGCGCTTGGCCCTACTTCGCCCTAAACCGCGGTGCAATTTAGCTTTAGAGGACCATCATGCCGGTTTTGGTAATGAAGTTTGGTGGCACATCCGTTGCCTCAATCGACCGCATCACCCGCGCTGCCAAACGCGTGGCGCGAGAAGTAGCGCTGGGATATGATGTTATCGTGATCGTATCGGCCATGTCGGGCAAAACGAATGAATTGGCAGGCTGGGTAAATGATATCTCCCCGTTACATGACGCGCGTGAATATGATGCGGTTGTGTCCTCTGGCGAAAATGTCACCGCCGGCCTGATGGCGCTGGTGTTGCAAGAAATGGAAATCCCCGCACGCAGCTGGCAAGGCTGGCAGGTACCATTGAACACCAGCTCCACCCATTCTGCCGCGCGGATTGAGGAAATTCCAACCCAGAATATCAACGGCAAGTTTGCCGATGGCATGCGGGTGGCAGTGGTCGCTGGTTTTCAGGGGTTAAGCCCCGAGGGGCGAATTACCACGTTGGGCCGCGGTGGATCTGATACCACGGCGGTCGCATTCGCGGCGGCTTTTGACGCAGAGCGCTGCGATATCTACACAGATGTTGACGGGATTTACACCACCGATCCTCGGATCGAAACCAATGCCCGCAAATTGAACAAAATCTCCTTTGAAGAAATGTTGGAATTGGCATCGCTGGGGGCAAAAGTTTTGCAAACCCGATCTGTAGAACTGGCGATGCGCTACCGCGTTAAACTGAGAGTATTGTCAAGCTTTGAGGAACCATCGGAAACGGCCGGTACTTTGGTCTGTAGCGAGGAAGAAATTATGGAATCTAATGTTGTTTCAGGAATAGCCTATTCGCGCGATGAAGCGAAGATGACGCTGGTCTCGGTCGAAGATCGCCCCGGCACGGCTGCAGCTATTTTCGGACGGCTTTCAGAGGCCAATGTTAATGTGGATATGATCATTCAAAATATCGCCGAAGATGGCCGCACCGATATGACCTTTTCCTGCCCGACCGATCAGGTCGCCCGCGCTGAAAAAGCGCTTTTGGATGCAAAGACTGAAAACCATGTTGATTTCGTCGATCTGATCGCAGATATGAACGCCGCCAAAGTATCGGCCGTAGGAATTGGCATGCGAAGCCAATCCGGCGTTGCGGCAAAAATGTTCAAAACATTATCTGATGAAGGCATTAACATCAAAGTCATCGCCACGTCAGAAATCAAGATTTCCGTTCTTATTGATAGGAAATATATGGAACTTGCCGTACAATCCCTGCATCATGCATTTGGGCTCGAAAGCGCCTAAGCCAAGGGAAACGGGGGGCGCGCCGCCCATGGAAGACACCACGGGAACCAACAGCCGCAAACTGCTAAAGCGCTTGCGTGGCACGCTGGCAGAAGATTCAGCTGGCCAAGCCCGCTTGGATAAAATCACCCATTTGATCGCTGATTCAATGGGCACAGAAGTGTGCTCGATCTACCTTTTTAGAGATAAGAGCACGCTGGAGCTTTGCGCCACCGAAGGCCTGCATGCCGACGCCGTTCACAAAACACGCCTACGCCTTGGGGAAGGCTTGGTGGGGCGGGTGGCCGCGCGCAAGAACACCATCAACGCGGCGAATGCCCCAGCCACCAAAGGCTTTCGGTTTATGCCGGAAACAGGCGAAGAAATTTACTCGTCCTTTTTGGGCGTGCCCATTCAGCGCCTCGGATCGGGCCTCGGGGTCTTGGTCGTCCAATCCAAAACCGCGCGTGAATTTTCCTCAGACGAGATTTACGGCTTGGAAATTGTGGCCATGGTTCTGGCAGAAATGGCCGAGCTAGGCGCTTTTGTGGGCGAAGGCGCAGCATTAAGGCCTCAACACCAAGAACCGGCCCTGTTTCGCGGCACCCCCGTGCAAGAGGGCACCGCCTCTGGCCATGTTTGGCTGCATGAACCCCGCGTTGTGGTCACCAATCCAATCGCTGAAGATCCGCAAATTGAAAAACAACGCCTGTCCTCAGCATTGGAAAAGTTGCGCAGCGGCATCGATGATTTGCTGGATGCAGCGCACTTTGGCGATAAGGAGCCAAGGGCAATTCTGGAAGCCTATCGCATGTTTGCCAATTCGCGCGGCTGGCTGCGTCGAATGGACACCGATATTGATCAGGGGCTTTCGGCAGAGGCGGCCGTTGAAAAAGAACAATCCGCGGCGCGGGCACGGCTGTCACAAGTTGCCGACCCATATTTACGCGACCGCCTTCATGATTTGGATGATCTATCGAACCGTTTGTTGCGCAGCCTTACAGGCCAGGGGCGCAATACGGGCGCGGTGATTCCGAGCGATGCGATTTTGGTGGCGCAAAATATTGGCACCGCCGAGCTCTTGGAATATGGGCGCAGCCTAAAAGGTCTGGCGCTTGAAGAAGGGTCGGTGGGATCGCATGCCGCAATCGTGGCACGGGCTCTAGCGATTCCGCTCGTCATTCACGCCGAAAATCTAACCACCGAGGCCTTAAACGGCGATCCCATCATGATCGATGGTGATGCAGGGGTAATCCATCTACGCCCAGATGACAGCGTGGCCAGCGCCGTCAAAGATAAAATCGCTATGCAAGCAAAGGCGCAAAAGCGCTATGCCGCCCTTCGCGACAGCCCCGCCATCGCCGCCTGCAAGACGCGCGTCACGTTGCTGATGAATGCCGGGTTAATGGCCGATCTGCCCAGCCTCGAAAGCTCTGGGGCAGAAGGCGTTGGGCTTTTTCGTACCGAATTGCAGTTTTTACTACGCAGTCAAATGCCCAAACGCTCAGAGCTGAGCGCGATCTATGCGCGGGTTTTAGAATCGGCTCAAAACAAACCTGTCACCTTCAGAACGCTTGATATCGGCTCGGATAAAGTACTGCCCTATATGACCGAAGTGGAAGAGCCAAATCCGGCGCTAGGCTGGCGTGCGATCCGCGTTGGCTTGGACAAGCCGGGCGTGTTGCGCATGCAGTTGCAAGCTTTGTTGCGCGGCGCAAACGGGCGCGATCTGTCAATCATGTTCCCCTTTATCGCGCAACATGAAGAATTTCGCCAAGCGCGCAGCGAAATGGACAAAGCTCTCGAGCGCGAGAAAATCCTGGGTCACCCGCTGCCAAAAAGCCTGCGGGTTGGCGCGATGATCGAAACCCCTTCGATCCACTACGCCCCCAAAGCATTTTTTGACTCGGTGGATTTTTTGTCAATTGGGGGCAATGATCTGAAACAATTCTTCTTCGCCGCTGATCGCGAAAATGAATTGGTGCGCAAACGCTATGATACGTTGAGCAGCAGCTTTCTCAGCTTTCTCGAAGATATCGTGACAAAATGCCAAGCGCATAAAACACCGCTGTCTTTTTGTGGCGAGGATGCCGGGCGCCCGTTAGAAGCCGTCTGTCTGGCGGCTTTGGGGCTTCATACTTTATCAATGCGCCCCGCCTCTATTGGCCCCGTCAAACAGGCCCTCATGAATACCGACTTGAAAGCATTGAAGGCGGAACTAGACCAGGCCCGCTTGGCAGGTGTCGATAATCTGCGTAAGACAGCGGCCAATTTCATGGCCAAGCATGGCGGATAAAAGCGCAAACGCGCCCTTTTAGAAAATTGAGGCAGAAAACTGTTCTGCAGCAGGGTCGGAAGGGTCTAGACCCGCAGGCGAGACGGGCCTATAAGCGGCCTTAATGGCTCTTTTTTATACATCATCTCATCGAATTATATACCCGGCGCTCTAAGACATCAGAGTGGCCGGGAAAACGCGTACGCGCCAGCCCGCCGTACATTATACTATCTTCTTACGCCCCAAGGATACCAAGCCATGTGCGCTGAAACGCCCGATTATAAAGATACTTTGAACCTTCCAAAAACCAATTTTCCGATGCGCGCTGGCTTGCCGAAACGCGAACCGGAATGGTTGGAAAAATGGGAAAACATGGGCATCTACAACCGCCTCAGGGAAAAGCAGGGCCGTAAGCCCTTTACCCTCCACGATGGTCCACCTTATGCAAATGGACATTTGCACATTGGGCACGCGCTCAATAAGATTTTAAAAGACATGGTTGTGCGCAGCCAACAAATGATGGGAAAAGATGCCTGCTATATCCCAGGTTGGGATTGTCACGGCTTGCCAATTGAATGGAAAATCGAGGAACAATATCGTAAAAATGGCCGCGATAAAGACACGGTGCCCGTGGTCGATTTCCGCCAAGAATGCCGCAAATTTGCTGCTGAATGGGTAGATGTTCAGCGCGCGGAGTTCAAACGGCTTGGGATTACCGGCAATTGGGAAATGCCTTATTTAACCATGGATTATCATGCAGAACGCGTGATCGCAGAAGAATTCATGACGTTTCTTATGACGGGAACGCTGTATCAAGGCTCAAAGCCAGTGATGTGGTCTCCCATTGAAAAAACCGCATTGGCAGAGGCTGAAGTGGAATATCATGACAAAGAAAGCTTCACCATTTGGGTGCGTTTTCCGGTTCTAAATAGCGATAACCCAGCGCTAGAAGGCGCCGATGTGGTAATCTGGACCACCACGCCTTGGACCATCCCTTCAAACCGCGGTGTGGTCTATCACCAAGACATTTCTTACGGGGTCTATGAGGTGACGGCCGCCCCCGAAGACAATTGGGTCAAAACGGGCGATCGCATTCTTCTGGCGGATAAACAGGCCGCTTCGGTTCTGGAAAAGGCCCGCGTCGAAAGTTTTGCGCGCATCAGTGATGCGGGTGATTTATCAAATACCAGCCTGTCCCATCCCTTGGCCGGCATGGAGGGCAGCGATGGCGAATGGGATGAGCCGCGCGATTTTCGCGCCGCGCCCTTTGTCACCGAAGAGGACGGCACCGGATTTGTTCACTGTGCCCCCAGCCATGGTATGGATGAGTTTGAGCTGTATCGCGATGCGGGGATGCTGGAGCAAGTGCTTACCTATAACGTAATGGAAGATGGCGCGATGCGGGCCGATTTGCCATTTTTCGGCGGCAAAAGGATTCTCAAGCCCAATGGCAAAGAAGGCAATGTGAATGCCGCGGTGATTGAGAAGCTGGCAGAAAGCGGAAAGCTTTTGGCGCGCGGAAAGATCAAGCATAGTTATCCGCATAGCTGGAGATCCAAAGCGCCTCTGATCTATCGCAACACCCCGCAATGGTTCGCCGCAATCGATCGCCCGGTCGGCGATAATCAAGATGAATTCGGCAAAACCATTCGCGAACGGGCCCTGAATTCTATTGATAAAATGGTCGAATGGACGCCAAAAACTGGCCGAAACCGGCTTTATTCAATGATCGAAGCCCGCCCCGATTGGGTGCTTTCGCGCCAACGCGCTTGGGGGGTTCCACTGACATGTTTCACAAAAACCGGCGGCAAACCGACAGACCCAGATTTCTTGCTGCGCAACGGCGAGGTCAATGCCCGTATCGCCGCCGCATTTGAAAGCGAAGGCGCGGATGCGTGGTATGCTGAGGGGGCCAAAAATCGCTTCCTTGATGGTATCGTCGACCCAGAGGCTTATGAGCAAGTTTTTGATATTCTTGATGTCTGGTTTGATTCCGGCTCAACGCATGCCTTTGTTTTGCGTGATCGTGATGATGGATCCAAAGACGGCATGGCTGATCTTTATCTGGAAGGCACCGATCAGCATCGCGGTTGGTTCCATTCTTCGATGCTGCAATCCTGTGGCACCCGCGGCCATGCGCCCTATCGCGGGGTGCTAACGCATGGCTTCACGCTCGATGAAAAAGGCATGAAAATGTCAAAATCTTTGGGCAATACGGTGGCGCCTGAGCAAGTGGTAAAACAATATGGCGGCGATATTTTGCGGCTCTGGGTGGCGCAGTCAGATTATTCTGCGGATCTTAGAATTGGACCTGAAATCTTAAAAAATACCGCCGATGCCTATCGTAGATTGCGCAATACGATGCGGTTTTTACTCGGCTCGCTGGCCGATTTTAGCGAACGCGACCGCATCGCGCCGCAGGACATGCCTGAGCTCGAGCAATGGGTTCTGCACCGCTTGGCGGAATTGGATGAAAAGGTGCGCAGCGGCTATGATGCCTATGATTTCCAAGGCGTATTTCAAGCCGTTTTTGCCTTTGCAACTGTCGATCTGTCGTCGTTCTATTTCGATATCCGCAAAGACGCGCTGTATTGCGATGGCGATACGGTTCAACGGCGCGCGGCGCGCACGGTGCTTGATATTCTGTTTCACCGGCTGACCACCTGGCTCGCCCCGGTGCTGGTCTTTACGATGGAAGAGGTATGGCTTGAGCGGTTCCCCGGCGATGACAGCTCGGTTCACCTGCTGGATATTCCCGAGACCCCCGCGGCTTGGAAAAACCCGGAACTGGCGGAAAAATGGGCAATGATCCGCTCTGCACGCCGCGTGGTCACATCGGCTTTGGAAGTGCAGCGCTCTGAAAAAGTTATTGGGGCCAGTTTGGAAGCTGCACCAAGCGTCACCATCAGCGATCCTGCGATGCTGGCCGCGTTGCAATCTGTGCCCTTTGAGGACATTTGCATAACATCGGCGCTGCAGCTGACGACCGGTCAGATTGAGCACGGCCAGTTCACCCTTGCAGATCACCCTGGGATTGGCGTTGCCTTTTCCAAAGCAGAGGGTGAAAAATGTCAGCGATGCTGGAAAATTCTTCCTGATGTGGGGCAAGACCAGCATCCTGGCACCTGCCAGCGCTGCAGCACTGCTCTGAGCGCGGCTTAACGCGCGCCGCCGCGCCGCTTGGCAAAAAAATCGCGCAACAGCGCCGCGGCCTCGCCTTCTGCAATGCCCGAATAAACCTCAGGTTTATGATGGCATTGTGCATGACTGAACACCTGCGGGCCTTGCGCAACACCACCAGATTTGGGATCGCAGGCCCCATAATAAAGCCGTTCTATCCGCGCCGCCGCAATCAAGCCTGCACACATCGGGCAGGGCTCTAACGACACATAAAGGTCACAGCCCGATAAGCGCTCGGATCCCAATGCTTTACACGCGGAACGAATGGCCAGAACTTCCGCATGCGCAGAGGGGTCATTTTGCGCACGCATCTGGTTTCCAGCGCGCGCCAAAACCGCGCCCTGCGGCGAGATTACGGCCGCGCCCACCGGAACCTCTCCGCGTTCCGCCGCCAAACGCGCTTCCTTTAACGCAATCTCCATAAAACTTTTAAACCGCATAAGCTTTTGATGACGGCTGAATGCCCCTTTCGCAAGCCTTGTTTTTGCCGTAAAGCCCGAAGAATGGACAGCAAAACCCCTTCAGGCGAACGCATCGCTAAAACCATCGCCCGCGCCGGGCTTGCCAGCCGCCGCGATGCGGAAAAGATGATTCTGGCCGGCCGCGTGCATGTGAACGGCACCGTTATTACATCGCCAGCCCTGAACGTGACGCAAAAAGACCAGATAAAAGTTGATGGCACCCTGCTGAAAGAGCCCGACCATGCGCGGCTTTGGCTCTATCATAAACCCAGCGGCTTGGTGACAAGTGATAGGGATGAAAAAGGCCGTACAACAATTTATGATGAAATGCCCGAAAATCTGCCCCGCGTGATGAGCGTGGGCCGGCTTGATCTAAACTCTGAAGGCCTGTTGTTGTTAACCAATGATGGGGCAATCAAACGCCAGCTGGAACTGCCTGCAACGGGATGGCTGCGCCGCTATCGCGTTCGCATCAACGGGCGGCCAAGCGAAGATAGTTTTACGCCATTGCGTGCAGGCCTGCGCATCGGCGGTGAACGGTTTCAGCCCATGAGCGTCACATTAGACCGCCAGCAGGGCGCGAATGCGTGGTTAACCATTGGTCTACGAGAAGGCAAAAACCGCGAAATTCGGCGCGCGATCGAAGCTATAGGCCTGCAGGTCAACCGATTGATCCGCGTCTCGTTCGGCCCGTTTCAGCTGGGCACTTTGAAATTGGGCGAGGTTGAAGAAGTGCGCCGCAAAATCATGCGCGATCAATTGGGGTTGGCGCCAGTTTCTGACGAAAAGCCAAAGGCAAAAAAGCCCCAGCGCCGGCATAGATAAGCGCAGCAGCCCGTTTTTGCGCCAATCAAAATAAATCTTGTCAAATTTATTAAACCCAGCTTAGGCTTGGGGATTATGTTTGATCTTTTTACAATCGAAAATTTTGGTAACCTGATCGTATTATTGGTTTTACAGGCCGTTCTTGGCTTTGATAATTTGCTTTATATTTCGATTGAAAGCCAAAGAGCGCCCGTGGCCCATCAAAAAGCCGTGCGGTTTTGGGGCATCATTATCGCCGTGGTGCTCAGGGTTGTTTTGCTTTTTGCAATGATCCATCTGATCGAAGCGCTTGGCGCACCCTTCTATATTTTCAGCTGGTCTGGAGTGTTAGAGGGCGGTGTGAATTTTGCCACATGCGTGTTCGTGCTAGGCGGTGTATTTTTGATGTACATAGCGGTTAAAGAAATTGGCCATCTTCTTACGATCCAACATCTGGATGCAGATCTTGATAACAAACCGGGGAAATCTGCCGTGCAGGTAGTTCTGCTGATCGTTTTGATGAACCTTATTTTCTCATTCGATTCAGTTCTATCCGCCTTGGCGATCACCAAAGTATTTGCGGTTCTGGCAACCGCAATCTTGCTATCTGGGCTGGCGATGTTGGTCTTAGCAGATGGTGTAACCGCCTTTTTGGAGAAAAACCGCATGTACGAGGTTTTAGGCCTGTTTATTCTGCTGATTGTCGGGATTGTACTGCTTGGAGAAAGCGGTCAAGCAGCAGCACATGCAATGCATGATCCCAGCTTAGCGCTGCGCGTCTTTGGCTATGAGATTATTCCCATGTCGAAAACAACATTTTATTTTAGCGTCTTGGTCCTGATTGTGGTGGAGATCATCCAATCAAGGTATAGCCGAAAACTAACGATTGAGCGCGGCCATAACGGCGCCGGAACAGCCAAGCCTAAACATCACTTATAAGGCGCCCCTGCGCGTTAAACGTAAAGGCAATAGGCACAAAAGAAAAATGCCTGCGCTGGAGAAATAAGACGTGCCAGATGTGACAAGCCCGACAATGTATATTGCGATAAAACAGCGCTGGAAACGCAGCCTCAAAGGCACAGGTGCGGCCCTCATCCTCAGCCTGAGCGGTTGCGCAGAGCTTGCCAATATCAAACGGGGCGCAGAGGACGCAAACAAACCGGCTTTTGCTGCTGAAACATCACGGCAGCTCAGGCAACGCTATGACCATCTTGCCACGGGCTTAATAGCCCAGGGGCTGCTTCGAACCGATGCTGGCTCCAATAGCCCGCGCGCGACACCAAAGGCCCTTACTGAGTTGTTTAACAGTTTGGCATTTTACGATGAATATGAACCAAGCAGCGGTTTTCAACCTGCCCAAGCGACGCCCACGGCGCTTTCAAAATGGCAAAGGCCGGTGAAGATCAATTTGCATTTTGGCCCCTCGCTCAGCCCTGAAACCCGCGTGAAGGATACGCAATTCCTGTCAGATTATGCCACGCAACTGTCTGACATCACCCGCCATCCTATTGAGCTTACAACCGAGCTTGGGAATTTTCACGTGGTTGTCGTGGATGAAGTGCATCGCATGAACATGGTGCAAAACCTACGCAAGAAGGATGTGCTTGTGCCGCCAAATATTCAACAAGTGATCCAACGGATGCCCGCTGATATCCACTGCATGGTGTTAACGTTTTCTGCGCGGCACAGCCCCCATATTCATGAACAAGCGCTTGCGGTGATCCGCGCCGAGCATCCGCCGATGTTAAAGAAAGCCTGTTTTCATGAGGAAATTGCCCAAGGGTTAGGGCTTCACAATGACAACCCGGCAGCGCACCCCTCCATTTTCAATGATGATGATGAATTCGCATTTTTAACAAATCAAGATGCCCTTCTTTTGCGGGTTCTCTACGATCCCCGCCTACCCGCCGGCATTGAATTGCAAGAGGCGCAACCGCTCTTGAAGCAATTGATAATTGAGCATAACGCGCCAAGCCGTTAACCTTCCCGCCAGACGCTTTGATCTTTTTCAACCCCCTTCTCATACTATTAAAGGAGAAACAGATGCGCGCCGTGATCCAAAGGGTTCAGACAGCTTCCGTTGCCGTGAAAGGCGATCAGATCGGCACATGCGATGCAGGTATGCTCATCCTGATTTGTGCGATGCTGGAAGATACGCCCGAGCATGCCGAGAAACTGGCGTCAAAAATCGCCAAATTGCGAATATTTGCAGATATCGAGGGGCGGATGAACAAATCCTTGCTAGACATTGGCGGCAGCGCTTTGGTCATCAGTCAATTCACTCTGGCAGCCGATACAAAGCGCGGCAACAGACCTGGGTTTTCGCGCGCAGCGCCGCCCGAACTGGGAAGGCAACTTTACGAAACATTCGCAAAAGCCCTTGCTGATCTGGGCCCGCGCGTTGAAACCGGCCGTTTCGGAGCCGATATGCAGGTCAATTTGATCAATGATGGACCAGTGACAATTTGGATCGACACAGAAGCCGATTAAAGCCACTTTAGGGCCGGCCCAGTTGCGCCAGTGCGCCGAAGCGGCGGAATTTATTTTTGCGTATTGCTATATTTTTTCAATTCTGCGCGGGCCACTTGGCGGCGATGCACCGCATCGGGGCCATCGGCAAAGCGCAGCGTGCGAATATGCGTCCACATATGGGCAAGATCAAAATCTTGGCTGATGCCCCCTGCGCCATGCATTTGCATGGCCTCATCCACCACTTTGCCCGCCATCAACGGCGCGATCACTTTGATTTTTGAAATCCATGGCTGAGCTGCCCGTAAACCGGCCGTATCCATCATATAGGCCGCCTTTAAACAGAGCAGACGCGCCATTTCGATCTCCATACGCGCATTCGCGATGATATCATAATTGGCCCCCAATTCCGTAAGCTGCTTTCCAAAAGCCTCGCGTGACAAACCCCGCCGGCACATCATTTCCAAGGCTTTTTCAGCCTGCCCGATCGCGCGCATACAATGGTGAATCCGCCCTGGCCCCAACCGGCCTTGCGCCACTTCAAACCCGCGCCCTTCGCCAAGAATAATCGCATCTTGTGAAATTCTTACATCGGTGAAGCGCAAATGCATATGACCATGGGGTGCATCATCATTGCCAAAAACCTGCATTGGCCTTAGCACCTCGATTCCAGGCGTTTTCGGATCAAGCGCAAACATCGTATGGCGGCTGTGTTTGGCCGCTTCCGGCGCAGTACTGGCCATTAAAATATACAAAGCACAACGCGGATCCCCTGCGCCAGAAATCCACCATTTTTCACCATTTAATATAAAATCATCCCCGTCACGGCGCGCCTCAAAGGCCAATTGCGCCGCGTCAGAAGAGGCAAGCCCAGGTTCGGTCATCACATAGGCAGACCTGATCCGCCCCGCCAACAGATCACCCAGCCAACGATCTTTATGCAGCTGCGTACCGTAGCGCTCTAAAACTTCCATATTGCCGGTATCGGGGGCAGAGCAATTGAACACTTCGGCAGCCAAAGGCACTTTGCCCATTTCTTCAGCCAAATAGGCATATTCAACCGTGCTCAAGCCGTAGCCGCGATCGCTGCCAGTCAACCAGAAATTCCATAAATTGCGCTTGCGCGCCAAGGCTTTTAACCCATCGATGATTTCCAATTGCCGGTCCGTCATTGCAAACCTGTTGCCGGACGGGTGTTTGCCCACTTCGGCATGATATTCGCGATCAAGCGGCGCAATATCGTTTTCGATCATCTCGCGCACCGCATTCAGCAGCGTAGCAACCCGTTCAGTTACACCTAAATCCATGGTAATCCTCTATGTTTCATTGGGCAATTCAAAGGCTTCAAATTGCTGACGCAACGTGAGCTTTGACACTTTACCGGTGGCCGTCAGGGGCAGTTTTTCAACAAACTCGATTGCATCGGGCAATTGCCAGCGCGCCACATGGGCCAAGAGAAGACTATCTATCTCGGCCTTTGTCACCTTATAGGACCCGCGAGGCACGACAACCAAAAGCGGCCGCTCATCCCATTTGGGATGGGGCACAGCAATCACGGCACAATTTGCCACCTCAGGATGGCCCATCACAATATTTTCAAGATCAATCGAACTGATCCATTCGCCCCCTGATTTGATCAAGTCTTTCGCCCGGTCCTGAATGATTAAAAACCCTTCTGGATCAATCGAGGCAACATCGCCAGTGCCGAACCAGCCGGCGCTGTCAAAGGCCGAAGCGGTGGCCGCAGGATCTTCAAAATAACCAGAAATGATACCATTTCCGCGCACATAAAGATCGCCAGCAGCAATACCGTCATGCGGTAAAGCCTGCCCCGCCTCATCGACGATTTTTAAATCAACACCGAAAGCGCGCCGCCCCTGTCGGGCCTGCAAGTCAAACCGCTGATCCTGCGTTAATTCGCGATGGTGATGTTGCGATAAAAGCCCATGCGTGCCCACCGGACTCATTTCTGTCATCCCCCAGGCATGCACCACTGTCACGCCCGAGGTTTCGAAGGCTTCGATCATCGAGCGCGGCGCAGCAGACCCCCCTACGATCAAATTGTCAAAGCCTTTTGGATGGCGCCCGCGCGCTGCAATCTCACCTTGCAGACCCAACCACACGGTTGGAACCCCCCAAGCGGAAGACACTGCCTCATGCTCCATCAAATCGAATAAAGAGGCCCCGTCCAGAGCGGGCCCGGGAAATATTAATGAGCTTCCCGTCATCGGCGCCGTGTAAGGCAGGCCCCATGCATTCACGTGGAACAACGGCACAACCGGCAAAATACGCGCGCCCTCTTTCAGGCTGTTTGGAATCGAAATGGCGGTGGAATACGCGTGCAGCAGCGTTGAGCGATGCGAAAACAACGCGCCTTTCGGGTTCCCCGTAGTGCCCGACGTGTAACACAGGCCCGAAGCTGTGTCTTCGGGCAGCTCTGGCCAATCAAAAACCGCGGGGTGCCCTTCTAACAAGTCTTCATAACATAAAAAATCCAAGCTTGACTGGGGCATATGCTCGGGCCCGGTCATAACCACAAACTTGAGTGATTTGGGCAATTTATCCGCCAGCGCCTGCACCAGAGGCACGAAACTGGTGTCGATAAACAAAATCTCATCGCCGGCATGGCCAATGATATATAGCATTTGCTCAGCACTGAGGCGCGGATTGATGGTGTGGCAGACCGCACCAATCCCAGATATCGCGTAATATAATTCAAAATGCCGATAGCCATTCCAAGCCAAAGTGGCAATTCTTGCGCCCGGTGCGACGCCAAGCTTTTTTAAAGCATGCGCCAATTGTCCAACGCGGCGTAAACTGTCAGCGTAAGTTTGGCGATGTATATCACCTTCGGTGCGCACCGAAACCATCTCGGCGCGTGGATGCGCCTCTGCCGCAAATTTTAAAATTTCGATAATCGACAACGGTCGATGCATCATTTGGCCAAGCATTCACCACCCCCCCTGCAGCGTCTGATTGCCATATGAAAAGGAAATCGCGCCGTTTGCAAGCCACGTTCTTGCCGCGGCCCATGCAGAGCTGAACAGATTATCCATCTTCTTGAATATCCAAAGCCAAAGGCGCCGGAGCTTGCGCGCGAAGATCCTCGATTTGAAGCGGGGTTGAGGGTTTGGACAATCGGTTACGCACCACCCAGATCAGCCGCTGCTCGGCCCGGGTGATCGCCACATAGGCAAGGCGCTTCCAAAGCGGTTGATTGGCCTCGACTCGCCCCATACGCGCAGCCATTTCCAGATCTGGTGCAAAAACCTGCACCGTTTCCCATTGGCTGCCCTGCGCTTTATGGATGGTCACGGCCGCGCCATGTAAAAAAGCGGCGCCCATATTGGCCGCAAACGGAATAAACGGTTCTTCTTCACCGGGTTTTTCAATTTTGATGATAGAAGCCGCTGAAACTTTTGGGTCTTCCGCCCCGATCACGTGCAATTTTGAAAAGCCGGCGCGCCGCCCAGGCCCCAAATAGACAATTTGCGCGCCTTTGATGAGGCCCCGTGCCTCCAAATCAAGGCGCTTCTTGCGATGTTTCAATGGCAATTCAATCCCATCGCAAATCAGTGGTTCGCCCTCAAGCAGCTCGGTGTCCGGTGCATCATAAACCCTTCGAAAGGCAGAAATAAGCCGAATTCGGGTGGCATTGCGCCAAACCAGAACCGGGCTGCGGGCCATCAGATCAACATCGACGCGCTGGCCCAAAACAACGCGCTCATCGCGCGCGGCATAATGCGATATCATCGCTTCAAAATCAGCAAATCCAAGCGCAGGATCACCCAGCGCATGGGCCAAATCCAAGATCGGATTATCCGCATCTTGGCGGTGAACGCGTTGCAGCGTGATCTGCTTTTCTGGTTCTAATTTTTCAAATACCATTTGGCCTGATTGGTTTACCGGGGCCAATTGCGCCGGATCTCCGAATAAAACCAATATTGGAAAAATTTGCTGTAAATCTTCAAATTGTCGATCATCCAACATTGAGGCTTCATCGATAAAGCCGATATCCAACGGATCTTCGCGACGCTTCCAGCCGGTAATAAAATCCGAACCGCGCAGGCCAGCCGCCGCCAGCGCCCCGGGGATAGATTTATTGTTTTGGTAAAACTCAAAAGCGCGCGCCAGGGCCGCCTCGCTTAAATCTTCAATCTGGGGTTTTTCAGATTGACCGGCCAGCCAATCAGCAATTTTTTCATATTCCGGATCATAAACCGGCGTATAAAGAATGCGGTGAATGGTTGTGGCCGGTACACCTTTCATACGCAGCACGCTGGCGGCTTTATTCGTGGGTGCCAAAATCGCCAAACTGCGCTTGGTACGATTGCGCCGCGGTTCATAATCCCCCGACACCACATCAACACCGATGCGCCGCATCGCGTGATAAAGTTCCGACAGCAATAAGGTTTTTCCAGAACCCGCTTTACCGATCAAAGCGGTAACCCGGGCATCGCGCTCGCGCCCCGGCACCAAAAGGTTGTTTTCAAGATCTACGCCAGCGGCGCGCAGCAGCGCCGCCACATGATCATAAGCCTCTGCTTGATCTAAAGAAAGTTCAACCTGCCGTACCTGCATAAGCGTAGTTTACCGGCCAAGCCACCAAAGCACCAGCGAGAAGCCACTTTCTTTACGGCACGGGCACCACGCGCTTACTTGCCCCAAAAGCCAAGTCAAACCAATGGCTTGAATGTTCCGGCAAAACCTTCGCGCTGCGGGCAACCGTCTGGCGTTGCAAGGGGGAAAAACTCCATAATCCCAGACCGATATATGTTTTACCGGAGCCCTGCTCGGCTAAAATCTCAGGGGTTGCCCCGATACGTCGATAGATGCGCCGCATCGTATGATCAAACACAGCCACCGATTGCTCAACGCCAAACCCAAGCATGACCTCACCCGCCGCCAGCATCAATTTTGACGCGCTATGCTTGAAAGCTTTGGGGGCCAGACAAAACCGCGTAGATTCCCAGATCAACGGGCTGCTCAGGCTGCTGCCTCCCAGCAAAAAACGGAACTTCTCATTGATCATACAGCGCCCAGTGGTGGGCAGCAGACGCAAAGAGCCCTCATGCCGACCAAGGTTATTTTCCAAAATCACATAAAGCGGATTAAGCGCGTCATACTCATCGCGCTCAAAGCCATTTTCATCCACATCCACCTGCCATTTAAGGCGGGTTTTAAATTGGGCGGCACGATCACGAAACATAGTGTCGCGCAAAAGCGGGTGATCAGACAGCTGATCGCCATAAAGATATCTAAGCAAATATATAATCCCCTGATTGCCTTAAAAAGACTAGGATCAGACCATTAAACTTAGCTTAGACATGCGCGCGCAGCGCAGGCGAGCTAGAGCAAAATCAACCCGCGGCTAACCGCCAACGAAACCGCATGCGTGGTATTGGCAGCGCCCAATTTATAGCGGGCGCTTTCAATATAGACGCGCAATGTATTTTCCGAAATGCATAATGTATGCGCAACTTGCGCCCGGCTATACCCAAGCGCCAGAAATGTCAGCGTTTCATTTTCGCGCGGGGAAAGCACCGGGCTGGGATCTACGACACCCTCAGCTTCGATATCTAAAATTTTTTTATTAAAATAATGCGCAATTAAAATAAGGTCGCGCCGAGCCGTTTCGATAAAGCCCGCCCATGCCTCATCCGAAGCGTTATGACTGATCGTAAACAAAGCGTATTGGCCTTTTGGCCCTCGGATCGGAATAGACAGCCCCTGACGGCCCACCCCATGCTCTAACGCGTCAGCCTGAAACGCCCGCGCCGCTTTGCTTGACCAATCAAGATCCTTCCAATCAACGGGGTGAAACCGCTGAAAGCCCCCCAAAACCACCGGATCAATACGAATATAGGATTGCTGAATATAGCGGCTGACCCAAGCGCCCGAATACGTGCCCACCCCCAGCCGTCCACATTTCGAATTCACCCAATGATAAACCATATGATCAACGGAAAATACATCGCGAAATTCTTCAATAACGGATTGAACATCAGCCAGCTGGCTGGCGTTCTCGAGGCGCCCCAGCGTGGGTTCGAAGGTCGTGATCTTTGTGTAACGCGTCACTGCGCAGCCCCTAGGTTTTTGCCGCAATTTCCAGTGCAGCCATTAATTGCGCATTGTCTAATTGCAAAGCCAGCCCCTCTAGGCCGTTCTTCTCAGCGAAAGTACGAAGATCTGAAAGGACATCAATAATCCAATTATGCGTCATAGCGATTCTCACGAAAAATGGTTAACAGAGTGTTAAATCTAGGATAGCAAAGCGTCTGATTTAACGAAATTCGCGTTTTCCAATTCCCCAAAAATAGTGAGGGGTTCGCAATAAACCACTGAAAACCAAAGAACGACCCAAAAAAAGCTGCACGCCCCCTCTAACAAAAGCGATTCGTTGCAACCTGCCCAAGGCGTCACTTTTAAATCTATAAAACCGCATCCTCAAACGTGCGCAAACCTGCCCGTGGCGCTTGTACCAAAACGGCCATATTTCCCGGCTTATGCTCGTTGCGGCGCATTTTAATATGCGCGGCGGGAATCTCATCCCAGCCAAAGACTTCGGACAAGCAAGGATCTAACCGCCGCTCGACCATAAGTTTATTGGCCGCTGAGGCTTGCTGCAAATGCGCAAAATGGCTACCTTGAACGCGTTTCTGGTTCATCCAAAGATAGCGTGCATCCAACGTCAGATTATAACCTGTGGTGCCCGCGCAGATCACCACCATCCCGCCTTTTTTACACACGAAAGTCGAAACCGGGAAAGTGCTTTCACCAGGGTGCTCGAATACAATATCCACATTCACGCCCTTGCCCGTGATCTCCCAAATGGCCTTGCCAAATTTGCGCACCTCGGAGAACCAAGTTTTATACGCGTCAGAATTCACAACCGGCAATTGTCCCCAGCAATTGAAATCTTTGCGATTGATAACGCCTTTAGCGCCCAAGCTCAGCACAAAGTCGCGTTTATCTTCATCCGAAATCACGGCAATCGCATTGGCGCCAGCCGTATTGATCAGTTGGATTGCATAAGAGCCCAACCCCCCAGACGCGCCCCAAACCAACACGTTTTGCCCCGGCTTAAGATCATGCGGATGGTGCCCGAATAGCATCCGATAGGCGGTCGCCAATGTCAGCGTGTAACAGGCACTTTCTTCCCATGTCAGATGTTTAGGGCGCGGCATCAATTGCTGTGATTGTACCGCTGTGAATTGTGCAAAAGATCCATCTGGTGTCTCATAACCCCAAATCCGCTGACTGGCAGAATACATCGGGTCGCCGCCATTGCATTCTTCATCATCACCATCATCCTGATTGCAATGGATCACCACCTCATCCCCGACGCGCCATCTTGTGACCTTTTCGCCTACGGCCCAAACGATACCAGAGGCGTCAGAGCCAGCGATATGATACGCGGCTTTATGCACATCAAACGGGCTTATTGGAATGCCCAAACCAGCCCAGACCCCGTTATAGTTTACCCCGGCGGCCATTACCAAAACCAGTACGTCATGACTGCCCAACGAGGGGACATCCACAACCTCCAATTGGAACGAGCGATCCGGTTCGCCATGCCGCTCGCGGCGAATGGCCCAGGCATGCATAGATTTTGGAACAAATCCCAATGGCGGCATTTCTCCGACATTATATAAATCTTTTTCTTTGGCCTCATAGCGTGCCGTTTCAGGCTTTACATCAAGCGCCATCACTCTCTCCTATGCCCTGTAGCGCCGCAGCGCAGAATTTTTTGCGTTATTCACCGTTATCGCCCTAAAAGTAATTTTGCAACCTAATTTAATATATTTTTGAAATATAATTACACTTATATTAAAAAATAATGCACAATAAACCCAATTGAATTTTGAATTTGCATAGCAAACGCTGCGATAGCCAAACCGTAACGGACGAAGCCTATTTAAAATAATTCCAAATAAGTATTTGCAAAGATCCATAAAAAAATCATGACAGCCAATAAAACCTTTGATTTATAAGCTCCGTCATCGTCTACAAAGCCTAGATCACGAAGCAGATGAAAAAATCGACCTGCCGCAGTGCAGCGAATTGACATTGGTATATTGTTTCATATATAAACCTAAAATAGTAATAATATTATATTGCAAAGGTTGCGCAGATGAGCTTCTCACCAAAAGATAGTCCATGGCTGATCAGAACATATGCGGGCCATTCGACGGCGCGCGACTCAAACGCGCTTTACCGATCAAATTTACAAAAAGGCCAGACGGGATTGTCGGTAGCCTTCGATTTACCCACCCAGACAGGCTATGACAGTGATCATCTTCTGGCGCAGGGGGAAGTTGGAAAAGTCGGGGTGCCAATTTGCCATCTTGGCGATATGCGCAGCCTATTTGAGCAGATCCCCCTAGATCAGATGAACACCTCAATGACGATCAATGCGACAGCCCCTTGGCTGCTGGCGTTATATATCGCGGTCGCTGAGGAGCAGGGCGCCGATATAAGCGCGCTGCAAGGCACCGTGCAAAATGATATTATCAAAGAATATTTGTCGCGCGGCACGTATATTTGCCCCCCGCAACCCTCGCTCAAACTGATCGGTGATGTGGCAGAATATTGCTATGAGCAGCTGCCAAAGTGGAACCCAATGAACGTGTGCTCTTATCATTTACAAGAGGCCGGAGCGACACCAGAACAAGAGCTTGCCTTTGCTTTGGCGACCGCAACCGCGGTGTTGGATGAGTTGCAAGAACGCGTGCCAGCGCATGATTTTCCCAAACTCGTCGGTCGTATTTCGTTTTTCGTGAATGCAGGCATTCGCTTCGTCACCGAAATGTGCAAGATGCGCGCCTTTGTGGACCTGTGGGATGAAACTTGCGAAACCCGCTACGGCGTTGAAAATCCAAAATACCGACGGTTCAGATATGGGGTGCAAGTGAATTCGCTTGGGCTTACCGAACAGCAACCGGAAAATAATGTCTATCGTATTCTGATCGAAATGCTGGCCGTCACATTGTCAAAAAATGCCCGCGCCCGGGCCGTACAATTGCCAGCCTGGAATGAAGCTTTGGGCCTGCCGCGCCCCTGGGATCAACAATGGTCGATGCGGATGCAGCAGATCATGGCCTTTGAAACAGATCTGCTGGAATATGAAGATCTGTTCGACGGCAACCCCACCATAGAGGCCAAGGTTGTGCGTTTGAAAGACGAAGCGCGCCATGAGCTGGCATCGCTCGATGCGCAGGGCGGCGCAATCGAAGCAATCGGCTATATGAAATCGCGCCTCGTGGAAAGCAACACGCAACGGCTGAACAAAATCGCTTCAAAAGAAACAACCGTGGTCGGGGTCAATAAGTTCACCACGGGAGAGCCTTCGCCCCTTACCGCCGGAGATGGTGGCATAATGACGGTTGACCCAGCCGTTGAGCAGGATCAGGTGGACCGGTTGAACGCTTGGCGCTGCGCCCGCGATGACGCATCCGTGGCGAGCGCGCTGCGCAGCTTGCGCGCGGCGGCGCAGGCGGGTGAGAACATCATGCCGGCTTCTATCGCTGCGGCCAAAGCCGGCGTGACAACCGGCGAATGGGCGGCGCAAATGCGGCTTATCTATGGCGAATACAGAGGGCCAACAGGCGTGGCGCGCGGCGTATCCAACAAAAGCGAAGGGCTAGATGAAATTCGCGAAGCGGTCGATCTTGTGAGTCAGAAGCTGGGGCGCCGCTTGGGCTTTTTGATGGGCAAACCCGGGCTTGACGGTCACTCGAACGGGGCCGAGCAAATCGCCGCCCGGGCGCGCGATTGCGGAATGGAGATTGCGTATGATGGCATCCGCTTAACGCCCGAACAGCTGATTGCCTCTGTTCAAGAGCACCAGCCCCATGTGATCGGCCTGTCAATCTTATCGGGCAGTCATATTCCCCTAGTGGAAGATATGATGAAGCGCCTGCAACTGGCCCAACTTGATAACATTCCCGTGGTGGTTGGGGGCATTATTCCACAAGAAGATATGACCCGGCTGACAGCGATGGGCGTTGCAAAAATATACACCCCGAAAGATTTCGAATTGAACGCCATTATGATGGATATCATCAGTCTTGCAGATCCAACCGATTTAGCCGCAGAGTGAAGCGGCCACAGGCTCCAAAAAATCACACCCTTCGAAGAACAAGGCTGGCCTTGTATGGCCGGCTTCGTTAGATTTTCGCTAAAAGCAAATAAAGGAACAAGCGGTGATCACAACGCGCAGCTTACGGCCCAACGAGTATCACGCCTGGCAGGCGCTTTGGCGGGGGTATCTGGCGTTTTATGAGACCGAGCTGGCGGAAAACGTGTATCGCACCACCTTTGAGCGCCTCTGTTCAAACGAAATCACAACGCAAAACGCGATCGTGGCCGAATTGGGCGGTGAAATGGTGGGTTTGGTGCATTATATTTTTCACCCGCATAATTGGCGGGTCGAAGATGTGGTATATCTGCAAGATTTATTCACCGCACCGCAACAACGCGGCAAAGGGGTTGCCAAAGCTTTAATCACCGCCGTGTATCACGCCAGCGATCAGGCCGGGTGCCCAAGCGTCTACTGGATGACGCAAGAATTCAATCATCAAGCCCGCCATCTATATGATCAGATCGGCCAGCTTACCCCTTTTATAAAATATACACGCTAGAGGCTTTTCATGACAATCCATATCGGTGCCACCCCAGATCAAATCGCAGATACGGTGCTTTTGCCCGGCGATCCCTATCGCGCAAAATGGGCGGCGGAAACCTTCCTATCTGACGTCACGCTTGTGAACGAAGTGCGCGGCATGCTGGGATTTACAGGGTTTTATAAAGACCACAGGGTGACCATCCAAGGCTCGGGTATGGGCATGCCATCCTTATCGATCTACGCCAATGAGCTGATCAAAGACTATGGGGCCAAAACTTTAATCCGAATTGGATCCTGCGGCGGCATGCAACCACATGTTGGGATACGCGATATCATTCTGGCAATGACCGCCAGCAGCATTTCCACCCCGTCTCTGGGCATTTTCAAAGAATTCAACTTTGCCCCTTGCGCCGATTATGCTTTGCTAGAGGCTGCGGCCCGCGCCGCGCAAGCCAAAGCCATCGCAACCCATATTGGCGGTATCTACTCGTCAGATGTGTTTTACGATGAGCGCCCCGACCTGAACCAAGAAATGACCCGCCATGGCATTTTGGGTGTCGAAATGGAAGCGGCCGAATTGTACAATCTCGCCGCGCGACATGGCGTGCGGGCGCTGGCCGTTTTGACCGTTTCAGATCATTTGCAAACCGGCGACGCGCTGCCCGCGGATCAGCGCGAAAAAAGTTTTGGCGATATGGTGGAAATCGCGCTACATGCAGCTTTTGACGCATAACGAGGCCCAGAAAAGCCGGGCCCAGCGCGCGCCTTTGCCGCTCATCACAGGTTTTGATTGGCCTGGCGCCAGCGTGATTACACCCCGTGGCCGCGATCATAGCTAGACTGTGCGGGGCCCTGCCAATCAGCCAGGGCATCCGCGGGCGGGCTAAAAATCTCAACCTTTAGCGGATAACATATCGCAGCATCACTGGAATGTTCCGAGGAACAATCCCCCCCCGGGCAGGCGCTTAGCGCCCCCAAAAGATCAATTTCGGCAAAAAACTCAAGATAATCGCCTGGGCGCACCGGGCTGGCTTTCATGAAATACTGCCCCGTATCGCGCGTAAACCCCGTGCACATAAACACGTTCAGAACATCATGCACCTTATCTTCCACCTCGCGCACGGGCCGCGCCAGCCTGCTCGCCAAAGCCCGGGTTAAGTTGGAATGACAGCATTGGTGATAGGTCTCTCCGCCCGAAAGCAAACCATGCGTATACGGATCACAGCGGGTTCCAATCACGTCATGCACCGCGCCTCCATACGCATCGATCCCATACCACGCAAGCGTGTCTTCAAACACCGTTGCCATCGGCCTTAAATATGGAAAGCACGACCACATCCGCTCTTCCTGCGTGAGATGGGTGCCATGCAGAGCGCGGGTTTTACCAGAATAAAACCGTTCGCGCAGGTTTCGGGCATTCCACAAGTTCAGATCACCAACCTGCGCACCTTCGATAGAGGAAATACGAAAAAACGAGCCCACCGGCGCATCAAAACAGCTGGCATCGCGCGGTGCAACGATCACTTCATCGGATTTTACGGCGAGCTGGCGTAAGGTCTTCAAAGCCGCCATATCGGGCTTGGGCAAGCTTTCAACCGGATAACAAATCACTGGTTTTACAGCTTGGCGCGCGGCGCCATCTTCAGGACCTTCCAACATGTGACCACCCTAATACAAAATGACGCTGTAAACAGACTGCTTCGTGTGCGCTAAACTGTCCGTTCGACCATCATCTTTTTGATTTCTGAAATCGCCTTGGCCGGGTTAAGCCCCTTGGGGCAGGTTTTGGCGCAATTCATGATCGTATGACAGCGATAGAGCTTAAACGGGTCTTCCAATTCATCCAACCGCTCTCCGGTGGCTTCATCGCGCGAATCAATGATCCAACGATAGGCGTGCAGCAAGGCAGCTGGCCCCAAATAGCGATCGCCATTCCACCAATAAGACGGGCAAGAGGTTGAGCAAGAGGCGCACATCACGCATTCATACAGCCCATCTAGTTTTTTGCGATCTTCGATCGATTGCTTCCACTCTTTCGCCGGACGGTTGGTTTTGGTTTCCAGCCAAGGCATGATACTGGCATGCTGGGCGTAAAAATGCGTTAGATCAGGGATCAAATCCCGAATAACGGGCATATGGGGCAAGGGATAGATCTTCACGTCGCCCTTGATCTCATCCATGCCATAAATACATGCCAGCGTGTTGATACCATCAATATTCATCGCGCAAGACCCGCAAATACCTTCCCGGCACGAGCGGCGAAAGGTCAAGGTGGGATCAATTTCGTTTTTGATTTTGATCAGCGCGTCCAAGACCATCGGGCCGCATGTATCCATATCCACGAAATAAGTATCAACGCTGGGGTTTTCTCCATCATCTGGTGACCACCGATAGACGGAAAATTTGCGGATATTGGTTGCACCTGCTGGTTTTGGCCAGGTTTTTCCAGTGCGGATACGTGAATTCTTAGGAAGCGTTAGCTGAACCATATTACCCTCATCTGGTCTTTATATCCCGTCTTTATTTCCACAGCCGCGCTCAAAACGTACGCACTTTGGGCGCGATTCTCTCAAGCGATATGCCGCCCTGATCTTCATCAGTAAGGCGGTCCAACACGACCGGACGATAGCTCAGGTCGCATTTGGCGCCGTCAATCACCGCCAATGTATGCACCCGCCAAGACTCATCATCTCGATCGCCAAAGTCTTCATGGGCATGCGCACCGCGGCTTTCTTTACGCGCCTCGGCGCCAGCGATGGTGGCCAAAGCATTGGGCATCAAATTGCCCAATTCAAGCGTTTCCATAAGATCGCTGTTCCACACCAGGCTGGTATCAGTCACTTTGATATCATCCATTTTTGCGGCGATATCGGTCATTTTGCTGAAGCCTGCCGCCAATGTGTCCGAAGCGCGGAATACGGCTGCATCTGATTGCATGGTTTTTTGCATCTCAAGGCGCAGCTCAGCGGTTGGCACCGCGCCATTGGCGTGACGTAACCCATCGAAGCGGTCAAAGGCCTTATCAATTTCAGCGGTGTTCAAATTGGGGATCTGTGCCGCGCGATCTACCACTTGGCCAGCCCGGATCGCGGCCGCGCGCCCAAACACGACTAGATCGATCAAAGAGTTTGAGCCAAGGCGGTTTGCACCATGCACGGATGCGCAGCCTGCTTCACCCACAGCCATAAGACCGGGCACCACTGCGTTTGGATTATCCGCCGTTGGGTTTAAAACTTCCCCCCAATAGTTGGTCGGAATACCGCCCATATTATAGTGCACGGTGGGCAGAACGGGAATGGCTTCCTTGGTCACATCAACGCCAGCAAAAATCCGCGCGCTTTCCGAAATTCCGGGCAGGCGCTCGGCCAAAGCCTCGGGCGGCAAATGGCTCAAATTGAGGTGGATATGATCACCCTCTGCGCCAACGCCGCGCCCCTCGCGGATTTCCATCGTCATGCAGCGACTGACGTAATCGCGCGGCGCCAGATCTTTATAATGGGGTGCGTAGCGCTCCATGAAACGCTCGCCCTCTGAATTGGTCAAGTAGCCACCTTCGCCGCGCGCGCCCTCGGTGATCAAACAACCGGATCCATAAATACCCGTCGGATGGAATTGAACAAATTCCATATCCTGTAGCGGCAAACCAGCCCGCGCCACCATGCCGCCACCATCCCCAGTGCAGGTATGCGCAGAGGTTGCGCTGAAATAAGCCCGTCCGTAGCCACCCGTGGCCAAGACCACCATTTTGGCATTGAAAACATGCATCGTGCCATCATCCAGCTTCCAACAGACAACCCCGGTGCACACCCCATCTTCAGAAATAACCAAATCGATGGCAAAATATTCGATATAAAATTCCGCGTTATTCTTCAGCGATTGACCATATAACGTGTGCAAAATCGCGTGGCCCGTTCGATCGGCTGCGGCGCAGGTACGCTGTACAGGCGGACCTTCGCCAAACTCAGTGGTATGCCCGCCAAATGGCCGCTGATAAATTTTACCTTCTTCGGTGCGCGAAAATGGCACGCCATAATGCTCAAGCTCATAAACAGCTTTCGGCGCTTCGCGCGCCAGATATTCCATCGCATCCGTATCACCAAGCCAATCTGATCCCTTCACGGTATCATACATGTGCCATTGCCAATGATCTGGGCCCATATTTGAGAGCGAGGCCGCGATCCCGCCTTGCGCGGCAACCGTGTGCGAGCGGGTTGGAAACACTTTGGTGACGCAGGCGGTGCGCAACCCCTGCTCTGCCATGCCCAAGGTTGCCCGTAAGCCGGCGCCACCGGCGCCAACAACAACAACATCATATTCATGGGTTTCAAACGTATATTCTGACATTGCCTTCGCCCTTTAAAGTGCCATCTTAGCGATCGCGAACAGCCCTGTTGCCATCAAGGCATAGGACATACAAATAACCGCGATGATCCAGATTTTCTGTGCAGTCCCATGGACATAATCTTCAATTAAAACCTGCGCGCCCGACTTAAAATGCTCAAGACCAACAATCAGCGTCAGCGCCACAACCAAGGCCGGGCCGGGCCGGGCAAAATGCGCAATCACATCTTGATGGCTTTCACCGATAACACGCCCCAGCGTGCAGACGAATAAGGGAACCAGCACCAAAAGCGCCGCAGAGCTCACCTTCATGGCCCAAAAATGCGCGGTGCCTGTTTTGGCGCTACCCAGGCCCACGGCCCGTTTGCGATCCGTTAAATAACGCATATCTGTTTCTTGCCCTTATAAAACCACAATGGTGATGACGCTCAGCACTAGCGACCCTATGATAACACCCCAGCCAAGTTTTTCGGCTGTCGGCACATCCAAGCCAATGGCGTTGTCCCAAATCAAATGCCGCAAACCGGCCAAGCTGTGATACCACAGCGCCCAGATCGAGCCCAATAGGATTAATTTTCCGAACCAGGAGGTTACAACCCCGTTGACCAGTTCAAAATAGGCCGGCGAAGTTGCCGCCGCTAATAACCACCAAATCACCATGATAGTACCCAGCAATAAAGCATTTCCCGTGATCCGCGTTAAGATTGACGAGATCGAAGTCAGCTGCGGGCGATAAATAGATAAATGCGGTGACAAAGGGCGATTGCCCCGGTTTATATCAGCCATTAAAATTCCCTTACGATCTTTTAAAAGCGAAGCCTCCACAGCTATTCGCCGATACGATAGGATCCTTTTATCTTGATTTGAAAGTAATAACAGCCCCAGAAACAATATTCTTTTCTGACTCTTGGCGAAATGCGCAGTTGTGATCACAGAGTTTTTATTTGTGATCACATGTTTTCATATTGCCGGCTTAAATACGTTTCAAATTCTGCGCAAAGCGTCACGGAACCGGCTTCTGGATAGTAAAACGCATTAGCCTCCTCGCATGTTTCTATCAACACTTCAAAATCAACAGGAAAGCCCAATTGCCCATTTAGAAAAGTGATTTCTTCCGCCACCACTTGGCCAATCAAGCTTTCAACAGGGCCATCAAATATTATTTTTCCCTTCAGGGCGGCCATCTGATCCAACACCCCTCCCCAACTTACAATCGCCTGATCATATTCCTCAGGGCAGCTATCAGCGCGTTCTTCTGGCAACCCAAGATCGTCGGCAAAAAAGATCCGATCGGCTGGGTTGGCCCCATAGAACAAACAAATCAGATTATAAAATCGCTGCTCATCAAGCCCATGCACCCCCCAAAACGCCAATTCTTCCGCCTGTTCTGCATCTGCTAAAAAACCGAGCGCGGCATCATAGGCAACATCTTGGGCTGATTCTTCATCATAAACTTGATCGATCATTAAAATGGATAAAACATCCGCCGCATCTTCTTCTTGGCCGAAAATCGGCACCGACATCTTATCGATAATTGCATGCCCCAACTCATGATAAAAAATGGATACAATGTTAGAAGACACATAGGCGTCGCGCGCGGCGATTTTCTCGGCGTTTGACTGGCCAAAAGCAGGGCGTAACCCGCCCACAAAAAGCACCAAAAAGGCCAATAATGTGATGCGCATCGCCTCTCCTCTGGTTATGAGGGTATCAAGGCCCAATAATCCAAATCAAGAAGAATATGGGGAAGGTAGCGTTGGTCTTCTCCGCGCAGCGGCCCCGGTCCCGCTTGGTTTTTTTGCGCCACCAACCGCAAGCGAATGGCACCGATACCCGGCACGCGGGTTTGCGCTATGTCAAGCACTTCAGACCAAGCCGAAACGGTATCGCCCGCAAAACAAGGGTTGGCATGCGCGCCGCTATTCAGGGCAACAATCATTTGCGCATTGGCTAGGCCATTAAACGATAATGCCCGCGCCAAAGAAATTACGTGCCCGCCATAAATCAGGCGGTTGCCATCGGCGCGGCTGGTTACATCAAAATGCACTTTGGCGGTGTTTTGCCACAGCCGCGTTGCCATCATATGTTCGGCTTCTTCGATGGTCATCGCGTCAACGTGATCAATCACTTCACCGCGCTTATAAGCAGACAAACGATACGGCTCTCCGGCAAGATCAAACGCATAATTGGAAAAATCCAGCCCTTCTGGAACGCAGAGATCCGCCGGATCTACCGCCTCGGCCAATTCGGGCAGCACAGCCCTTGGCGCGGGCGAACTGGTCTGTCTTTTGCGCAGCATTGCCCAGCGCACATATTCAAGAACAATATCGCCATGCTGGTTCAGCCCGCGCGTGCGTAGATAGACGATGCCGGTTTTTCCATTTGTGTTTTCTTTCAACCCGATGACTTCAGACACCGCCTGCACGGTATCACCCGTAAAGATCGGGGCCAACCAACGCCCTTCTGCATAGCCCAAATTCGCCACTGCATTGAGTGAAATATCCGGTACGGTTTTGCCGAACACCATATGAAACGCAGCCCAATCGTCTAAAGGGGCCCGCGGCAACCCGCAATTTCGGGCAAATTCATCTGACGAATTCAATGCATGGCGCGCCGGATAAAGCGCATGATAGAGCGCGCGCTCTCCCTCGGTGAGGGTGCGCGGAACAGCGTGCGCGATTACCTCACCAAATGAATAATCTTCAAAAAAGCGCCCAATATTCGATTTGCTCATTCATTGTTCTCCGAGCGCTCGATCAGGATCATAGGTGTTTAAGCTGTCTTTTATCACCGCCTGCGCGCAACGCATTTTTTGGCTGTCTGGGTCAAAAACATATTGTGCCTCGCCATAAAGCCGCCACCCTTTTGAAAGAGCCAACGTTACTTTATGGCAAAAAGCAGATCCGTCTTCACCAGTCAGCAATCGGTATAATTGGGTCATGCACCCCGGGCTCCAAAGGGCGAGACGCCCAGCCATAAATGCAAACCTACCATCACGGCAAAGGTCACCACGGTCACCACTAAAAATTTCCAATCGCGCTTATCTTCGCCGGGCTCGGGCCGTTGCCACTCCTCTGCGCGGTTGATCTTAATCACCGTCCAGACAGCCCAACCCAGCATGCCGCCAAATAGAATGATGGACGCCAAGTCACCATTTACCAGCAAATGCGCCGCGGCCCACATCTTCACTGAGGTCAACATTGGATGGCGCATCCGGCCACGCATCCGACCTTTGGTATGCGCCATCGCAAACACAGCCACGGCCACAACCATGATCAGGTTGTTGATATGAATTAAAAACTCAGGGGGTGACCAAATCTCGATAAAAGCCGCTTGCCGATAGCCAATAATCATCAACACCAATCCAAGCGCAATTCCAATTGCAACCGGAGCTTTTCCTTTTTCGCCCATTGCACTGCGCCGTTCGGGGGCAAGACGCTTAAAACCATGCGCAGCGAACCACAGCACAACACCCGCTATCAATAAAACCATTTTTTACTCCGTCTGCATTGCAGCAATTGCCTGCGCCATTGCCAAGGTTTTCCGCGCGGTTTCGATATGCAGATTCTCGATGATCGTTCCATCAAGCACTGCAACACCCTGTCCAGCGGCTTCTGCCTCCTCAAAAGCAGATATTTGGCGCTGTGCCAATTCAATTTCATTCGTAGAAGGCGCGAAACAGCGATTTGCAGCGCTTAACTGCGCCGGATGAATCAGCGTTTTGCCATCAAAGCCCAAAGAACGGCCCTGCCTGCATTGCGCGATCAACCCTTCTTCATCCTGAAACTGATTATACACTCCGTCCAACAGAGCCACATCATGCGCCCGCGCGGCAAGCACAAGCGATTGCAGCGCCATTTGCAAACTGTCTCGGGTCAGCGTGAGTTGGCACTTTAAGTCTTTTGCCAAATCATTCGTGCCGGCCACCAAGGCCTGCAGCAGTGGATGAGCCGCGATTTCGCCCGCGTTCAAAATGCCCAGCGGGGTTTCCAGCATCGCCCAAAGCGGCCATTTTGCTCCGACCACATTCGCCAGCGCATCCAAATCACCTGCGCTATTTACTTTCGGCAGCAGCACAGCATCAACGTCAAGCCCATCCAAAGCCTGAAGATCAGCTTCGCCCCACGGTGTATTAAGAGCGTTTATTCTAACAATTTTCAAACGCGCGCCATAGCCGCCTTGCGCCAAAGCTGCGCGCAGGATCACGCGCGCCTCGGATTTCGACTCAGCGGATACGGCATCTTCAAGGTCAAAAATAATGCTATCAGTGGGCAGGTTTCGCGCTTTTTCCAAAGCCCGCGGCTTAGAGCCCGGTATGTAAAGCGCCGATCGAAGAGGGCGATGAGATAGGGTCATAAGAAGCTTCCGCAATAATATTACGAAATCAATGCGCATCTCTTGCCGAAAAGTTCAAGGCCAAAACGTTATTATGCAAGAATTGCCACAGCCCAGTGGCCATCGCCGGCGCGCATGATACCAAAGCGTTCTGGGCGGCTTAAGCCAAAGACAGCCAGATAAGGCGCAAAGCGGAAACCGCCAAAGCAACATACATTAACACAAAAAATGCTTTTTCAGGTATTTTACGATGCGCCTGCAACCCCAGCCAAACACCGCAAAACGCAAAGGGCAAGAGCATCAGATCAAGCACGAGCGTATCGCGGCTCAGCAAGCCCAAACCCACGTAAAGGCCGCCTTTTAAAATATTAATCACCCAGAATACCAGAACAGTAGTGGCTTGATATTCTGTTTTGGACATGTTTTTCGACAGAAGATACACCGCGGCTGCCGGACCACCAGCATGGCTGACAAAGCTGGTAAACCCCGCGACGAAACCCGCAAGCCCCCCAACCCCACGTGAAAATGGGCCCATTCTTGACAAAACCGTCGATAGGCGTGAGGCGCAAAACCAGCTTAAAAACAAAAGGCTGATCAGGCCAATCAGAAATTGCAGCACCTGTTGATTGACCTGCGTGAAAAACAACGCCCCTAGCATAACCCCCGGAATGCCGCCAAGAATTAAGGTAAGGGCATCGCCGCGCGACCATTTCCCCCAATAGGCGCGCAGATTCGACAGATCCATCACCATCAGCAACGGCAACATCACTCCGATGGCTTTTCCCGGATCCATCAATCCGGCCAAAATCACGACCCCTATGAAATCAACCTTAGAACCAAATCCACTTTTAGAAATGCCCGCAAACAAAACAGCGCCCCCCATCAGGGCAAACATCCAAGCCTCCATAAACAGCCATCTTTCTTATCAAATGGGCCCGCGCAAACCACTTTGCATATGAAAGAGCCTATGGTCTAAAAACGGACGGTTCAACCTATTGCGAGAGGCTTGGCGCAAACGCCAATTTGCGCTGCAATGCAGCACACTTGCTAATTTAATCAGAAAGCAGTAACCGGATGCGAAACAAAACCGAGACGGGAGAACTTCTATGGCACGACCCAAAATAGCACTGATCGGCGCCGGACAAATTGGTGGAACATTGGCGCATCTGGCCGCTATGAAAGAGCTGGGCGATGTTGTCTTATTTGATATTGCAGAGGGCATTCCAAATGGCAAAGCGCTCGATATCGCAGAATCCGGCCCTGCCGAAGGGTTTGACGCCAATGTGTCGGGCACGCAATCTTATGCCGATATCGCCGGCGCAGATGTGTGCATCGTTACCGCCGGCGTTGCCCGCAAGCCCGGAATGAGCCGCGACGATCTTTTGGGGATTAACCTGAAAGTGATGAAATCTGTTGGAGAAGGTATTCGCGATCACGCGCCTGATGCGTTCGTGATTTGCATCACCAACCCGCTCGATGCGATGGTCTGGGCGTTGCGGGAATTCTCTGGCCTGCCCCATCACAAAGTATGCGGCATGGCCGGCGTTTTGGATTCGGCTCGCTTCCGCCACTTCCTAAGCTTGGAATTTGAGGTTTCGATGCGTGACGTCACCGCCTTTGTGCTTGGCGGGCACGGGGATACGATGGTGCCTTTGGCGCGCTATTCCACCGTGGCCGGAATTCCGCTGCCAGACCTGGTTGAAATGGGCTGGACCTCGCAAGAGAAGCTGGATGCAATCATCCAGCGTACCCGTGATGGCGGAGCCGAGATTGTTGGTATGTTGAAAACCGGTTCTGCGTTCTACGCCCCCGCAACGTCGGCCATTGAAATGGCAGAAGCCTATCTGAAAGATCAAAAACGGCTTCTGCCCTGCGCCGCCAATTGCAATGGTGAATTTGGCCTTAAAAATATGTATGTCGGCGTGCCGACAATCATTGGCAAAAACGGCGTTGAGAAGATCGTGAACATTAAATTGACGAAAGACGAGCAGGCCATGTTCGATAAATCCGTCGAGGCCGTCAAAGGGCTTGTCGCCGCCTGTAAAAATATTGATGACAGCCTAGCCTAAAGACATCTGCGCCGGCGCGCTCCCGCGAGCCTGTCGGGGCTTCTTACCACGCTGAAAAAGTACGCATGCACGCATGCGTACTTTTTTATTTTCAGCCGGGCAACCATCGTTTATCCCGGCAGGTGGGCCGCTGCGCGCAAGCTTGAAACCACCATATGCTTGGGCAACCCTAGGCAAACTGCCGCTATATTTTATTTTGTGATCACAGCTATAAAATCTGTGATCACAAAATACCTAAAAACGTAAAAATCTATAAAAATTTTTAAAAAAAGCTTATAACCGCCCGCTTGATGCGACTAAATGGCGCAAACTTTGGGTCATGTAGGAACACTCGATGAATATTCATGAATATCAAGCGAAAGCCTTGTTGCGCAGCTATGGCGCCCCGGTCTCGGAAGGGCGCTTTGTGCTCAAGGCAGACGATGCCAAAACCGCTGCGGGTGAACTGGATGGGCCCCTTTGGGTTGTAAAAGCGCAAATCCACGCCGGTGGCCGCGGCAAAGGCCATTTTACGGAAGCTGATGCGGGTGAAAAAGGCGGCGTTCGCATGGCCAAATCGGCCACCGAGGCAGCAGAAGAAGCCAAGAAAATGCTCGGCCGTACTTTGGTGACCCACCAAACCGGCCCCGCCGGCAAACAAGTCAACCGTATCTATATCGAAGACGGTTCGGGCATCGAGCGTGAGCTCTATCTGGCCCTATTGGTCGATCGTCAGACCAGTCGCGTGTCGTTCGTTTGCTCGACCGAGGGCGGCATGGACATTGAAGAGGTTGCGGCCGAAACGCCTGAAAAAATTCTGTCTTTTTCGGTTGATCCGGCGACCGGATATCAAGCCTATCATGGCCGCAGAATTGCGTTCATGCTGAACCTAGAGGGCAAACAGATCAAACAATGCGTGGCCTTAATGGGCACACTTTATCGCCTATTCATCGAAAAAGACGTTGAGATGTTGGAAATCAACCCTCTGATCGTGACCGATGGCGGCGATCTGAAATGTTTAGATGCAAAAATGGGGTTCGACGGCAATGCCGTCTACCGGCACCCTGATATCGCCGAACTCAGAGATACCACAGAGGAAGACCCCAAAGAACTAGAAGCTTCAAAATACGATCTTAACTACATTGCCTTAGACGGCGAAATTGGCTGCATGGTCAACGGCGCAGGCCTTGCGATGGCCACGATGGATATTATCAAACTTTATGGCGCCGAGCCAGCAAATTTCTTGGATGTTGGTGGCGGGGCCACCAAAGAAAAAGTCACCGAGGCCTTTAAAATTATTACCTCAGATCCAAATGTCAAAGGCATTTTAGTCAACATTTTTGGGGGTATTATGCGCTGTGATGTGATCGCCGAAGGGGTTGTGGCCGCGGTAAAGGAAGTTGGGTTGGCAGTACCTCTGGTAGTGCGACTGGAAGGCACCAATGTCGAACAAGGCAAAAAGATCATCAACACATCAGGATTGGACGTGATCGCGGCCGATAATCTAAAAGACGGTGCCGAAAAAATCGTAACGGCGGTCAAGGGGTAAGACATGGCAATTCTCATAAACGAAAACACCAAAGTGATCTGTCAAGGGTTTACCGGCTCGCAAGGCACTTTTCATTCCGAGCAAGCCATCGCCTATGGCACTAAAATGGTTGGTGGCGTTACGCCCGGAAAAGGCGGCCAAGTGCATCTTGATTTGCCTGTGTTCAACTCGGTGCATGAGGCCAAAGCCGTTACTCAAGCAAATGCCTCGGTGATTTATGTCCCACCCCCCTTTGCTGCGGATAGTATTTTAGAGGCACTCGATGCCGAAATTGAACTGATCGTCTGTATCACAGAAGGCATCCCTGTGTTGGATATGATGCAAGTAAAGCGGGCTTTAGAGACCAGTAATTCCGTGTTGATCGGGCCAAATTGTCCCGGTGTAATCACGCCTGATGCTTGTAAGATTGGCATCATGCCCGGGCATATCCACCGCCGTGGATCCGTCGGGGTTGTGTCGCGCTCGGGTACTTTAACCTACGAAGCGGTCAAGCAAACATCAGATGTTGGCTTGGGTCAATCCACCTGCGTGGGCATCGGTGGGGATCCAATCAAAGGCACCGAGCATATCGATGCGCTTGAGTGGTTCTTGGCTGATGAGGAAACGCAGTCAATTATTATGATCGGTGAAATTGGTGGCAGCGCTGAAGAAGAAGCGGCGCAGTTTTTAAGAGATGAGGCCAAACGCGGGCGCAGCAAGCCCGTGGCCGGCTTTATCGCCGGACGCACAGCCCCTCCGGGCCGTCGCATGGGTCATGCCGGTGCCATTGTTGCCGGTGGCAAAGGTGGTGCGGAAGATAAAATCGAAGCTATGCAAGCTGCGGGCATCGTGGTTGCAGAGAGCCCAGCCGGATTGGGTGAAGCGGTTCTTAAAGCCATCGGGTAACCCTTAATGCGCTATATCAGCAAAAATATCAGGGCTAAATTGCGGGATCTAACCCCGCGAAATAAACAGGGCAAAGCGCCTTATTCACAAAGCTTGGCGCAGCAATGTTTGGCGCAAGCCCATTCCAAAATACTTTTGCTGAGCGCCCCTTACTTTGAACATCTTAAGAGGATCTAACATGACCGATCAGTCTGCGAATGAACAGTTCCACGCCTCTTCCTTCATGCAGGGGCACAACGCGGCGTATCTTGAGCAGCTTTACGCGCAATATGCCCGTGACCCCAATACAGTTGATGGCGCCTGGCAAGCCTTTTTCCAAGCGTTGGGGGATTCGGATTTAGACGTCAAAGCAGACGCCTCTGGCCCGTCTTGGGCCCGCAAAGATTGGCCCCCTCAACCGACTGATGATCTAACCGCCGCGCTCACTGGTGAATGGATGCCGCCGCCGCAAGAGGCCGCAGCCGCCAAGGAAAAAATCCTTGGAAAGGCCAAAGAGCTCAACAGTACAATCAGCCAAGAGGCTGTGAAACGTGCGGTTTTAGACAGTATCCGCGCCTTAATGATTATTCGAGCCCACCGCATCCGTGGGCATTTATCGGCAGATCTGGATCCTTTGAAACTTCAAGCCACCGGGCAGCACCTTGAGTTACAGCCAAAATCTTATGGCTTTGAAGAGGCCGATATGGATCGGCCAATCTTTATTGATAATGTGCTCGGCTTGCAATTTGCCAGCATGCGCCAAATCATCGATATTCTGAAACGCACCTATTGCAGCACGTTTGCTTTGCAATACATGCATATTTCGGACCCCGAGCAATCTTCATGGCTTAAAGAACGTATCGAGGGGCGCGATAAAGAGATCACATTCACCCGTGAGGGGCGTAAAGCCATCTTGAATAAGATGGTTGAAGCCGAAGGGTTTGAAAAATTTCTGCACGTGAAATACACCGGCACCAAACGCTTTGGCTTGGATGGCGGGGAAAGCCTGATCCCCGCGCTAGAGCAAATCATCAAGCGCGGTGGTGCGCTTGGGGTGCGCGACATTGTGATCGGTATGCCGCATCGCGGCCGCCTTTCTGTATTGGCAAATGTGATGCAAAAACCGTACCGGGCGATTTTCAACGAATTTCAGGGCGGCTCGTTCAAGCCAGAAGATGTAGACGGCTCTGGCGATGTGAAATATCATCTCGGCGCATCCTCTGACCGTGATTTTGACGGCAATAACGTGCATCTATCGCTAACCGCAAACCCCAGCCATTTAGAGGCTGTTAACCCAGTTGTAATTGGCAAAGTGCGCGCCAAACAAGATCAAATCGGCGATGCGGATCGCACGCAGGTTTTGCCCTTATTGCTGCATGGCGATGCGGCCTTTGCCGGCCAAGGGGTTGTGGCGGAATGTTTTGGGCTATCTGGATTGGTGGGCCATCGCACGGGCGGAACAATCCATGTTGTTGTCAATAACCAGATTGGGTTTACCACAGCACCTCATTTTAGCCGTTCATCGCCCTATCCGACCGATATCGCCTTAATGGTAGAAGCTCCTATATTCCACGTGAATGGTGACGATCCAGAAGCCGTTGTGCATGCGGCAAAAGTGGCTACGGAATTCCGCCAAAAATTCCAAAAAGACGTGGTGATCGACATCTTCTGCTATCGCCGATTTGGGCATAATGAGGGGGATGAACCAATGTTCACAAACCCTTTAATGTATAATCAAATCAAGCGACAAAAAACCACGCTTTCGCTTTACACCGAACGGTTGGTCAAGGATGGGCTAATACCCGAAGGCGAAGTTGAAGATATGAAAGCTGCCTTCCAAGCCAAAATGAGCGAAGAGTTTGAGGCGGGAAAAGAATATAAACCCAATAAAGCCGATTGGCTGGATGGCCGCTGGTCGCATTTGGATCGCCGCGGAGAAGAATATCAGCGCGGAGAAACATCAATTTCGACCCAAACGCTGGCAGATATTGGCACTGCATTGAGCCGCGCACCAGATGGGTTTCCGCTGCATAAAACCGTCGCCCGGATGCTTGAAACCAAAAAGAAAATGTTCGCCGCCGGCGAAGGCTTCGATTGGGCCACCGGCGAAGCCTTGGCCTTTGGATCTCTATTATGCGAAGGCTTTCCGGTGCGTTTGTCCGGCCAAGACTGTACCCGGGGCACATTTAGCCAACGCCATTCTGGCTTGATCAATCAAGATACCGAAGAGCGCTTTTACCCGCTCAATCATATTCGCACCGGACAAAAGCGGTATGATGTGATCGATTCGATGCTGTCCGAATATGCCGTTCTAGGGTTTGAATATGGCTATTCGCTGGCCGAGCCCAACGCCCTTACGCTTTGGGAAGCCCAATTTGGCGATTTTGCAAATGGCGCGCAAATCATGTTTGATCAATTCATCAGCTCTGGTGAAAGCAAATGGTTGCGTATGTCCGGTCTGGTGGTGTTGCTGCCCCATGGATTCGAGGGTCAAGGGCCAGAACATAGCTCTGCGCGGCTCGAACGGTTTTTGCAAATGTGCGGGCAAGATAATTGGATCATCGCCAATTGCACCACGCCCGCCAATTACTTTCATATTTTGCGCCGCCAATTGCACCGGAACTTTCGCAAACCATTAATTCTGATGACGCCAAAATCATTGCTGCGGCATAAATTAGCCGTCTCAAAGGCCGAAGAATTCACCACTGGCTCATCCTTTCATCGGGTACTTTGGGATGATGCGGAAGCCAGCAGCTCGGCGCATAAGCTTAAACCAGATGCCAAAATCAAACGCGTCGTGATGTGTTCGGGCAAAGTTTATTATGATCTTTTGGAAGAGCGAAATGCCCGCGGTCTCGATGATATTTACTTGATGCGCTTTGAACAGTTCTATCCGTTTCCGGCCATCTCAGCAATGAAGGAACTTCAGCGCTTTGAGAATGCCGAAATGATTTGGTGTCAGGAGGAACCTAAGAACCAGGGTGGTTGGAGCTTCATGGAGCCCAATTTGGAATGGGTGCTCGAACGCATGAAAGCAAAACATAACCGTCTTCGCTATGTGGGCCGCTCGGCCAGCGCTTCACCGGCCACCGGTTTAGCCGCACAGCATAAATTCCAACAAGCCGCGCTTATCGATGAAGCGCTGACGATCGAAGGGAAATAACCAATGACAACGGAAATTCGTGTCCCGACTTTGGGCGAATCTGTCACAGAAGCGACGGTGGCCACCTGGTTTAAAAAACCAGGCGATGTTGTGGCTTTAGACGAAATGCTATGCGAGTTGGAAACCGATAAAGTCACCGTCGAAGTGCCGAGCCCGGCCGCAGGCGTTCTCAGCGAAATCGTTGCGGCAGAAGGCACAACGGTCGGCGTTGATGCTTTGCTGGCCAATATTGCCAGCGGCGCAGGCCGTAGCGAGGCTTCGGATACTGCCAAGAGCCCAGCCCCTAAAGCGCCGTCAAACGCGGCAGCAGATTCATCAGATATTGAGGTTGCCGTTCCAACTTTGGGGGAAAGCGTGACCGAAGCCACCGTGGCCAGTTGGTTCAAAGCGCCAGGTGATAACGTAAAAAGCGATGAAATCCTTTGCGAGCTGGAAACCGATAAGGTCAGCGTGGAAGTTCCATCGCCAAGCGCAGGGGTTTTGAAAAAAATTATCGCCGCGGAAGGCAGCACAGTGGATGCAACCGCCATTTTGGCCGTGATCAGCCAGGCAGAGGGGGAAGGCAACACGTCTGCAGCGCAACCCGTTCCAGAGGCCACCCCAAGCACGGCTAAAGCCAGCTCGGTGGAAGATGCGCCGGCTGCAAAAAAAGCTATGGCCGAAGCGGGTCTTAAGCCCAGCACGGTGCAAGGCACCGGCCGCGATGGGCGGGTAATGAAAGAAGATGTAACCCGGGCTGTCGCCGCCGCCGCGCACACGCCAGCCGCAACCGCTCAAACACCAGCCGCGCCGCGCGCCCCCGTTATGGCCAGCGATGCAGCGCGTGAAGAGCGGGTTAAAATGACGCGCTTGCGTCAAACCATTGCACGGCGCCTAAAAGACAGCCAGAATTCGGCCGCCATGCTGACAACGTATAACGAAGTCGATATGAGCGCCGTGATGGATCTTAGATCAGAATATAAAGATCTGTTTTTAAAGAAGCATGGTGTCAAACTTGGCTTCATGTCTTTCTTCACCAAAGCCTGCTGCCACGCTTTGCAAGAGGTTCCCGAAGTCAATGCCGAAATAGATGGCACCGATATAGTTTATAAGAACTTTGTGCATATGGGCATCGCGGCTGGCACGCCAACCGGCTTGGTTGTGCCCGTGATTCGGGATGTTGATGCGATGAGCTTTGCCGCCATCGAGCAAGCGATCAGCGAAAAAGGGCAGCGCGCCCGCGACGGCAAGCTTAGCATGGAAGAAATGCAAGGCGGCACTTTCACGATTTCAAATGGCGGAGTTTATGGTTCATTAATGTCCTCACCTATTTTGAACCCCCCGCAATCGGGAATCCTGGGCATGCATAAAATTCAAGACCGCCCCATCGCCGTGAATGGCCAAGTGGTGATCCGGCCAATGATGTATCTGGCCCTCAGCTATGACCACCGGATCGTGGATGGTAAAGGCGCCGTAACCTTCTTAGTCCGCGTGAAGGAGGCGCTTGAAGATCCCCGGCGCTTGCTGATGGATCTTTAGGGTGAAACTCAAAACTACTGACGGCTTAGGCGGGAAATATTCCCCGCGCTGCGAAAGGAAATAACAATGGCGAGCTATGATGTAATTGTGATTGGCAGCGGGCCCGGGGGCTATGTTGCGTCGATCAGATGCGCTCAACTGGGACTTAAAACAGCCTGTGTTGAAGGGCGGGAAACCTTGGGCGGCACCTGCCTCAATGTGGGCTGTATTCCTTCCAAAGCACTGCTGCATGCGTCACATATGCTTCATGAAGCCGAACATAATTTTGCAAAAATGGGCCTGAATGCCAAATCGCCAACGGTAGATTGGTCGCAGATGCAAACGTATAAAACCGAAACGATTGAGGGCAACACCAAGGGTATTGAATTTCTTTTCAAGAAGAACAAAATCGATTGGCTGAAAGGCTGGGGCAGCATTCCCGAGGCCGGTGTGGTCAAAGTCGGCGATGAAAGTCATCAGGCGAAAGATATTATTATTGCCAGCGGTTCCACGCCCTCTAGCCTGCCCGGCATAGAGATCGACGAAAAAACCGTGGTCAGCTCAACCGGGGCCTTAAGCTTGGCCAAGATCCCGAAAAAACTTGTGGTGATCGGTGCGGGCGTGATTGGCTTAGAGCTTGGATCTGTTTACGCGCGGCTGGGCAGTGATGTGACCGTGGTAGAGTTTTTAAACGCGATCACACCGGGAATGGACGCAGAGGTTCAAAAAACCTTCCAGCGCATTCTGAAAAAGCAGGGCTTGAAATTTATCATGGGCGCAGCTGTAAGCGGCGTTGAAAAGCTTAAAACCAAAGCCAAAGTCAATTATACGTTGCGCAAAGATGACAGCGCGCACCAGATAGACGCAGATACTGTCTTGGTGGCAACGGGGCGAAAGCCGTTTACGGATGGGTTGGGCTTGGCCGATCTTGGCATAGAGGTCAGCGAGCGCGGTCAGATCAAAACCGATTCACATTGGCAAACCAATATTTCCGGCATCTATGCAATTGGCGATGCGATTGATGGGCCAATGCTGGCGCACAAAGCCGAGGATGAGGGTATGGCCGCGGCCGAAGTGATCGCAGGCAAGCATGGGCATGTGAATTATGATGTGATCCCAGGCGTGATCTATACGCATCCGGAAGTTGCCAATGTGGGCCAAACCGAGGCACAGCTGAAAGAGCAGGGCCGCGCTTATAAAGTTGGAAAATTCAACTTTATGGGCAATGGCCGGGCCAAGGCGAATTTTGCTGGAGATGGCTTTGTCAAACTATTGGCCGATGCGCAAACCGATCGCATCTTGGGCGCGCATATAATAGGGCCCTCGGCCGGAGATTTGATTCATGAAATCTGTGTTGCAATGGAATTTGGCGCGTCCGCCGAAGATTTGGCGTTAACCTGCCACGCCCATCCCACGTATTCAGAAGCGGTACGCGAGGCCGCTTTGGCTTGCGGCGATGGCGCCATTCACGCCTAAAGCCAGTTTTTCGCGTCAGCCTGAGTCTGCCGAACCTCTGCCAACGATCCGTTGGCCAAATAAACACACATGGCAAAAGAAAAAGGTGATCTAACTTTTAAGATCACCTTTTTTAATTGAGATGCTGTAACGCCGTCTCTGAACGCATCCGCGCAGACCAGGATCCGATACCCCCCACCCATAGCGCCCATAGCGCGGACATTCTATCCGCTTGGCGCTGTTAGGTTGGTTCGGGTGCCATATCTCCATCTGCTGAAGGCTTGGCTTTCGGCTTGGTTTTGGGAATAGCGGTGATGGAGGCTGGTTTTTCGCCCCCTGCCGCACTGCCCGCATCGTCATCGGCTTCCGGGGGATCGCCGCGCATCACGTTTTTGATTTGGTCGCCCGTCAATGTTTCATATTCAAGCAGACCCTGCGCCAAGCGTTCCCACTCATCCTTGCGCTCAATCAAGATTGCATGGGCTTGCTCATACGCGGTTGCGATAAACTGCTTCACTTCATCTTCGATCATCTCTTTGGTATTGGCCGAAACGGACAGACCCGCCGTATTGCCCGAATACCCTTCATGCGCTTCAGAATAATCGATATTGCCCACCTTATCAGACATGCCCCAGCGCAGCACCATGGCCCGCGCCAGACCCGAGGCTTGCTGAATATCACCCGCTGGCCCGTTTGAAACATTCTCGGGGCCATATTTGATAATCTCAGCGGCTTTGCCGGCCATCGTCATTGCCATTTTTTCTTCACATTCAGATTTATGCCAGTTCAACCGATCAATCTCTGGCAAGGATACAACCATCCCCAATGCTCCACCACGTGGAATAATGGTTGCCTTATAAACAGGATCGCATTGCGGCAGGGCCATTCCCACAACCGCATGGCCAGCTTCATGATAAGCCGTTTTTTCCTTTTGATCGGCGGTCAGAACCATGCTGCGCCGCTCGGCCCCCATCATCACTTTATCTTTGGCATTTTCAAAATCTACCATCGCGACTGTGGATCGGCCAATCCGCGCGGCCATCAAAGCAGCTTCATTGACCAGATTGGCCAAATCAGCCCCTGAAAACCCGGGCGTACCGCGGGCAATTAACCTAAGATCTACATCCGGACCAAGGGGAGTTTTGCGCGCATGTACGTTTAAAATTTTCTCACGTCCCTTGATGTCAGGGTTTGGAACCGTCACTTGGCGATCAAATCGGCCCGGACGCAGCAACGCAGGATCAAGCACATCGCGCCGGTTGGTCGCCGCCAGAATGATCACACCATCATTGGCTTCAAACCCATCCATTTCAACCAATAATTGGTTCAACGTTTGCTCGCGCTCATCATTGCCGCCGCCATACCCCGCGCCGCGGTTTCGCCCAACAGCGTCAATTTCATCGATAAACACGATGCAAGGCGCATTTTTCTTGGCTTGCTCAAACATATCGCGCACACGGCTTGCCCCGACGCCAACGAACATTTCCACAAAATCAGATCCCGAGATCGTAAAGAACGGCACGCCCGCTTCACCCGCAATAGCGCGTGCTAACAAGGTTTTACCCGTACCCGGAGGGCCCACAAGCAAAGCGCCTTTCGGGATCTTACCTCCCAAGCGGCTAAACTTTTGCGGGTTTCTTAGAAATTCAACAATTTCTTCCAGCTCTTCTTTGGCTTCATCGATACCGGCCACATCGTCAAACGTGATGCGGCCCTGCTTCTCTGTCAGCATTTTGGCACGCGATTTCCCAAACCCCATTGCACCGCCTTTGCCACCGCCTTGCATGCGGTTCATGAAGAAAATCCAAACCCCAATAAGCAGCAAAAACGGAAACAGTGTCACCAAAAACGATTGCAGCCCCGATTGCTGCTGCTGCTCGGCGCGGATCGCGACTTTATTCGCGATCAATAAATCCGTAACATTCGCATCATCTGGACGGATCGTGATATATTCAGAGTTATCAGAACCGATGAACCGCACTTTTTCGCCATCCAGCGTCGCGGCAGTGACATTGCCGCTTTCCACCGATTGGACAAAATCGGAATAGCTCATCTCGCGGCTTTGCATCGCGCCACTGCCAGAGTTAAAGACGTTGAATAAAACAACGATCAACAGAAACAAAACGACCCAGAAGGCTATGTTGCGGTTATTGCCCAAGGAACTTCTCCAAAAAAAATTACCCCCGTGTGTAACACGGCGCTGTATTGAGTTAAATAGCCATCAAACGCGCAGGTTCAATAGGGCCGAAGCGATTCAATGAAATCTCTAGGCCATATTTGGGCCTGCAGGCCAGAATGCGGGCGCAAAGCGGGTGCGCATAAAAATCCTGTTTGATCAAAAATAGCGGGCTGCGCCACCAACGCTTTAAACGGCAGGTCAATATCAAGATGCGGGCGTAGTTTCGCAGCCTCAGTAGGTCCAAGAGCTGCCACCCAAAGCTTGGCAGATGGCGAGGCCTGCGACATTGTGAGGCGCCAACGCTTATCCCATAATGTCTTGGGCCGCAGCGCCACCGGCTTGGGCGCAATCGCCTGCGCTTCCCGCGTGATGTAAAGACAGTTTTTCCACAAAAACATCATACACCCATGAAGCGTCTGAGCTTTGCCCAAAAGCAGCAAGTCCAATGCCTGATCACGCGCCGCCTGCCGCGGCGGATATGGGTTCGCAGACACCCAGCACAAAGCTTTTGAAAACAGACGCTTTTGCAACAAAGACGGCAGGCCGCAAAAGGCAGATAAGCGCAATCGCAGATCCCCGCTATATTCTTCGGTTAACATCTCTGCCACCTGATGAACTTGCGCGTCAAATTGCATTTTTGATTTCGCCATTTTGGCGGCGATATTGGATAAATCTTGGGCGGTGATGCCCTGGCGCGCCAATTCAGGAAGATGCTGGCGCATTCGCACGCGTTCGTATTTTCTGTCAGAGTTTGACGGATCCTCAACCCAATCCACAGCTTGATCGTTTAAAAATGCGCGCAACTTAACGCCCGAGCTTTTCAATAAAGGCCGCAAAAGCCAAAAATCACCCTGCTCGGAAAAAACCCGCCGCTTTTGTGGTATTCCGGCCAAACCATCAACACCCGCTGGGCGGCGCAAACGCATCAAGACGGTTTCAGCCTGATCCTCAAGCGTGTGCGCCATGAGCACGACATCGGCGCCATCGCGCATTTCATCGATCAAACGATAGCGCGCCAACCTGGCTTTTTTCTGCAAATTCCCCCCGTCTACGCGCTCATTCCATCGTCCAGTCCGATGCGACACGCCCAGTTTTTCAGCTTGCCGCGCCACGAAAATTGCCTCATCCGCGCTGCCCGCACGCAAATCATGATCGATGGTGATCACGCTGCAACGCACGCCTTGGCTGTGACACCACTCCGCCGCAAGCACCATCAGCGCCATACTATCGCCCCCTCCAGAAACAGCGAGCGCAATATGGCTAGGTTTGTGGGATCCTAATAATGTAACTAGCGCAGATGAAAATTCACTTTTCAACGCGCTGCTATCGCTCAAAAGCACTGCAACCTTTGCATTTCACTTTGCGCAGCTGCCGCGTAGGAGGTACCCGGAAACAACAGCTCAACTTGCGATAACATTTGACATCCGGTCTCCATCTGCCCCAAGCTGATCAAAGAATTAGACAGCCTTTGCAGCGCATCTGGAGATTTGAGCGTGTTGTAACTTTCTAAATAAGCACGCGCGCTGGCTTTATAATCTTCTACCGCTTCAAAGGCCTTGCCGCGCAGCAAATGGGCCTCTGCGATCAACGGGCTATCGGGATAGGTCTGGCTGAAACGGTTGAGCATTTCGGCAGCTTCAATATAGTTTTCCGCGTCAAATGCGCTTTTTGCAAGATCAAAATCTGCCTCTTCTCCGACAGCCAATTCAGGGGAGGCTTCGATAGGCACGGTTTGTTCCTGAAGCTCTGCATCACCACCCAAGGTGGTGGTGTCGGCCAAGTTTGAAATATCGCCGCCTTCAAGTTCGATCAGGCGAAACTCAAGATCACCGATCCTATTGGTTCCGTCTTCAACCACACGCTTCAGCCGATAATCTAACTGTTCCGTTGCCCCGGTCAATCGCTGCAATTCCAATTCTATCGCATTCACCCGCTCTAAAACACTATCGTCCGACTGCAAACCGCTGGGCAGTTGCGTGGTCGATAATTCGCGCTTTAACTTTTGGATCTCAATATAAAGCACGCCAAGATCTTGGCGGATATCCGCCAAAGACTGGTCTTTTTCTTGGGCAAATACCGCCCCAGAGCACAGTAAAAAGGCCCATAACACAACACGAAGCAAGGGCCCAGCCATCGGTTTATGACCCCAGATTATCTAACAAGGTGACCGCGCGCCGGTTTACAGAATAGCAGCTTTCTCTGCTGCAAAGCTCTATCGGGCGCTCTTTGCCAAAACTCACCGTCTGAATGCGCGATCCAGCTACGCCGCGCGCCGAAAGATATTCACGCACAGCATTGGCGCGGCGCGCACCCAGTGCAAGGTTATACGCGCGAGTGCCTTGCTCGTCTGCATGCCCCTCAACCAGAATAGAGTAATCACCATTTTCCAACAGCCAATCCGCCTGCCCATCCAAAACAACGCGCCCTGCCTCGGTCAAACTTGATTGATCAATCTCAAAAACCACCCGATCCCCAATTGCAGATTGGAAATAGGCAGGCGAAGTTGGATCCCCAATCGCGCCAGCAGGATCCGTGCCAAAGCTTGATCCGCTGCCAAACCCTCCTGTTCCGGTTTCAGAACAGGCGGCGAGGAAAAGAATTCCCGTTAAAATAAACCAACGTGCGCATCGTCTCATCACATTTGCCCCTCGCTTTTTTACGTGCCTAGCATATCCGGAAAACATTTAAAATCATTGATCAACGATATGTCACAACGGTTTTGGTATTTCACCCACCCAAGGGAGACCACGCAGGATCAGATGCGCCATCCGGCGTACGAACAGGCTGTAGATTTCGCCCCGAAACATCCACAGAGTAAAGGCTGGAAGCCCCATTTGCACCTTGGGTTTCACGGGCGAACATGATCACCCGGCCATTTGGCGACCAACTCGGCCCTTCATCCAAAAACGACGCGGTTAACAAGCGTTCTTGTGATCCATCAACGCGCATAACCCCGATGTGAAAGCGCCCCTTACTTTGCTTTGTAAAGGCAATCATATCACCCCTTGGCGACCACACTGGCGTTCCATACCGGCCATTTCCAAAGCTGACACGCTTGGCGCTACCGCCGCGCGCAGGCATTACATAAAGCTGCGGATCCCCCGAGCGATCGCTTTCAAACACGACCTGCGTGCCATCTGGTGAGAAGCTGGGCGCGGTTTCAATCGCGGGCGAGTTGGTGAGACGTCGTTGCTTTCCCGAGGACAGGCTCATGATATAAATATCTGTATTTCCGCCCTTTTCTAACGAATATACGACCGAGTTGCCATCGGGAGAAAAGCGCGGCGCAAAGCTCATTGTACCATTTGAGTTTTGCAAAACGCGGCGGCGCGCCGAGCCAACATCCATCAGGTAAATACGCGGAAACCCGCTTTCATAGCTGGTATATAAAAGCTTATCTCCGCTCGGGGAGAAGCGCGGCGCAAGCACCAGCGCAGAGCTATCCGTCAAATACTGCACATTTTCGCCATCATAATCCATTACGGCCAAACGTTTCTTACGTGACCCCTTGCGCCCAGTTTCAGACACAAACACCACGCGGCTGTCAAAATAGCCGGTTTCACCCGTGATCCGGCTATATACAACATCCGCCACTTTATGCGCGATCCGGCGCCAGCCATCGGCGCGCCCCGTAAATTGCAGCCCCTGCCCCATTTCCTGGCCAGCAAACACATCATAAACGCGAAATTTGACCGTTATTTGACCACCGGCTTCCGCCGTTACCGCGCCAGCAATCAACGCTTGCGCATTGATCGCCGCCCAATCGGAGAATTGCACCGGGGACGAAAAACTGGTTATTTTTGAAATATGCGCGCGGCTTGGGATAGCGCGAAACAACCCGCTGCTGGTAAGGTCCTGCACCACCAACTCGGCCAACTGGCTGGCATAGTCCGCCCCACCTGCATTCTCAGCGATAAAGGCGGGCGCCGCGAAGGCCAAAGGCTCAACAACCCCTTCGGTTATTTCCAAACGCAACGGCGCCGCAGCGCCAAGCGTTGCAAAAAAGGCAAGCTGAATGAGCAAAACCAACCGAAATAGGAGCGTGCCTTTGCCAAAATAGCGCATCATCTTCATCTCATTTTCTCGGGGTTAAACGTCATTTCAATCTCCCGCCAGTGTTCATATTTCTCTGTTGGTAAATTGTAGCCGCCTTTCTGGCAACGTAAAACCGCTCTGCGCGCCGCTTGAAAGGCTGTTTTTGCCGCCGAGTCAGCGCCGCCTTGGCTTGAGATCAGACGCAAGCTGCCCGGTTTCACCTTGCCCTCTGGTGTCATTTGCATGCCCAAAACAACCGTGACATTGGCTGCAGGGCTTCCAATATCAACAACCCAACATTTTTGCACGGCCACGCGCAATGTATCTTCTTCAGTTTGGGTCAAAGGCGGCCCTGTAGGCGCGGTTTCGCCAATTGCATCAGCCAGCGCAGCGGCCACGGCTGCCTCTGTCTCGGCCCTGCGCGTTGGCTCTGGCGTGGGATCGACGTCGGGCTTTGGCTCGGGCAGCGGCGCTGGCTCGGGCAGCGGTTCTGGTTCTGGAGCGGGCACCTCAGGCTGAGGCGGCGCGGCAGGTCGCTTCGGCGGTCGAGCAGATTGCTGGGGCGCAAAAGATGGCATTTCTTCTGCTTCTGTTACAATTTCCCGACTGGCGGCCTCTGGCGCGCTGGCCTCTTCTTTAGGCGGCGCAACCGGCGCGCTCAAATCATCTGGAATTGCCGCTTCCTGCCGCAGATCATCGAGGTTTACCTCTGGTGGCGGTGGAGCCACCTCTTCCAGCGCCACGCGCTGCGCAGGGCGCAGAACGGGGCGGTCGCTCATCTGGCTGGCCTGCGGCATATCCTCCGAAACAAGGGGGGCAAATTGCGGGCTAGTATCCAGAATATCAGGCGTGGGCATTTTCAAAGCTTCAGGCGTTTTCGGCGCTGTTGCGGGAAGCTCGGGGCTTTCGTTTTGCATGGGCGCACGCATCGTTTCCACGGCTTGCTCAGGATCAGGCGCAGCAGGGCTGTCTTCTGCCTGCGCCGCAAGCGGATCCAAATCATCCAGAACTTGCGCGGCTGTCGGCGCCGTATCCGACAACACTAAATCTGCAAATTCTTGCGGCGTGATCAAGGCCACATTCGACACTTCAAAAGGCACTGACTGAGGTTTGAAAATACCCCCAAGCAGCACCCAGCTGAGCACTCCAATATGCAGCGTGGCAGAGAGATAATTACCAATATGCATCGTCGGCGGCTCAGCCGTCCGGGTCGGCCAAGGCTGGCCCCCCGACATCGGTAACCAAACCAATATTTGAGAAGCCACCCGCGTTTAGCGCGCCCATAACCTGCACCACCGCTTCATAAGAAATCGCACCATCTGCGCGTAAATACACCCGATCACTGCTCCGCTCCGAGGCAATCGCCCGCAATTTTGGGATCAAGGCCTCCACCGCTGTGGGGGTTTCTTGGATCAGAATTTCACCCGATGCGGTTAAGGTCACAGTGAGGGGTTCTTCTTTCTCACTGGGCAGCGCATTGGCGGCTGTTTTGGGCAGCTCAACGGGTACGCCCACGGTCAGCATCGGCGCCGCTACCATAAAAATAATCAGTAAAACCAGCATAACATCCACAAAAGGCGTGACGTTAATTTCGGCCATCGGCACCCGACGGCGACGGTTACCCCGCCGACGCTGAGAGGTTTTTTGGCCGATGCTTGCCCCCATCTTTAGCTGTCCAACTGGCGGCTAAGGATGGTCGAAAACTCATCCGCAAAGCTTTCATAGCCAGAGATAATCCGCTCGCTATCAGCGCTTAATTTATTATAAAAAATAACTGCCGGAATCGCGGCCAAAAGGCCAAGGCCCGTGGCCAGAAGCGCTTCGGCAATGCCGGGTGCAACAACCGCCAGATTGGTGTTTTGTTGCTCGGCTATTTCGATAAAAGCGTTCATTATGCCCCAGACTGTGCCGAAAAGCCCAATGAAAGGCGCCGTTGATCCAACCGTCGCCAAAATCGCCAAGCCCGCTTGTAAACTATCGGCTTCTTTGCCAACGGCCACATCCATAGACCGGTCAATCCGCGCTTGCGCGCCAGCAATCAGCGCCCCATCAGAGCGGTGCGAGCGTTGCCATTCCATCATCCCAGCCGCGAATATCTTTTGCGAGCGGCCTTTGGGTTCAGGCCCCAGCTTTTCAAAAAGCCCGTCCAAAGGCTCGCCTGACCAAAACGCACGATCAAAGCGTTTGGCTTCGCCGCGCGCCAAACGGAAAACCCAAAGCCGTTGAAAAATCACCGACCAAGACCAAAACGAGGCCGCGATTAACATTAAAATAACTGCTTTTACGGTGAACGTTGCCCGCGCAAACAGGGCCCAAAATGAGAAATCAATCTCTTGCGCCAGTGCCAGCGTTTCTGCTTCCATGTTCCTGCTCTTCAAAAATTGGTCGATTTACGACTTATTATCATGGCTTTTAACCTATTGCCGCTTCAAAACCAAGCCGTATCAACAGCGTTTACAAATCTGTGACCTTCACAAATGAATTGAGGCGAAATTCCGCCGGCAAGCGCGTAGGCTTGCCCGCCGCATTCAGCGCAACCAAAATCACCTGCGCTTGAAATAACAGATCCAAATCGCGATACACGTTTTGTTGCAGATATAACCGCGCCGATGTCAGCTTGGTCATTTCTGTTGTGATTTGAAGCGGCTCATCGAAATGCGCCGGTTGCAGATAATCAGCCGTAATTTTGCGCACCGCAAACACCAATCCCTGCGCGGTTCTCAACCTGTTTTGATCAATCCCCAAGCTGCGCACCCAATCGCTGCGCGCGCGTTCAATATATTTCAGGTAATTCGCGTAATAAACGATCCCTGCCATATCCGTATCTTCATAATACACTCTTAGCGAAAACTGATGCATAAGCGCCCCCTTATTGAACCGACATTTGTGACAGCCGCGCGAACACGCGCAGCGCATGCGATTTATCTTCAGCCAGTTCGGGTAAAGTTGGATCATAAGAGGCACGGATCAGATTGCCAATTTCAGGCCGCAGCACCGCCCGGCCATCGGGCAAAATGGCCAGCGGTGATTGGCTCAGAAACGCGTGATCTGACCAAAGCAGAATAGATTGCACAACCTGCGTCAGACACAGCGTTTCAGCGGGCAATTCGCTGAGAACGGCATCCATACGCAAAAACACGAAACAGGCTTTGATCCCACCGCTCTTTTCAAACCGAAACAACCGGTATTGATTGGCCTCTGCAGCAGCCAGTTGCGCCACCATTGATGACAAATTTGGCACCAATTTATCAAGATTTGGCACCTCCAAAAGCTCTTCCCAGTCTGAAAAGAAGAAAAACATCAAATTGGAACCCAGCTCAGGGTCGGTTTCGCTGACCTCTATCCCTGCCAGCGCCGCGACCGCCTGCACAGCGCCTTTCACCACCGGCAAAGTTGCATCATCAACGCCAAAAACGATTGGCGCCATCGGGCGTGCCCAGCGGGCGAATTTATACCCGCCCTCGCTGCGGGTAAAATAGGCCTCTACCTCCTCCGCGTTCATCCTACATCCTTTCTGTCGCCTTCTGCCCCTTTTGCGATAACAAGCTTTGCGCCGATAGCAAAGTCTTCTGATCTGGCGATATCGGCCTCAAACGCCAGCGCAGAGGGCTAAATCAAAAGATCACCTTGTGATTTTGGCGGGGTTAAACCCAAATGCGCCCAGCCACTCTGTGCCAACATTCTGCCCCGCGGCGTGCGCTGAACAAGACCACGCTGCATCAAATAAGGCTCGATCACCTCCTCCAAAGCATCGCGGCTTTCCGAAAGCGCCGCGCTCAGGGTTTCTATGCCCACCGGCCCGCCCGCATAATGTTCGGCCATCAGCATCAAGTAGCGCCGATCCGCGCCATCAAGGCCCATATTATCCACGCCAAGGCGATGCAGCGCATGATCGGCAAGGTCGCGCGTGACGGTGCCATCCCCCTCAACCAAGGCGAAATCAACAACCCGGCGCAACAACCGCCCCGCAATCCGCGGCGTTCCGCGGGCCCGGCGCGCAATTTCACGCGCTCCGGCCTCATCTGCAGGGGCGCCCAATTTGCGCGCGTTACGGCTGACAATCAGAAATAATTCATCCTCGCTGTAGAACTCAAGCCGGGTCGGAATGCCAAAACGGTCCCGCAACGGCGTTGTCAGCAATCCCAGCCGTGTGGTCGCCCCGACCAGGGTAAAGGGCTGTAATTCAATCCGAACGGTGCGCGCGGCGGGGCCCTCTCCGATCACCAAATCCAGTTCAAAATCCTCTAAGGCCGGATAAAGAACTTCCTCAACAACCGGATTTAGGCGGTGGATTTCATCAATAAACAGAACATCGCGGGCTTCAAGATTCGTAAGAATGGCTGCCAAATCACCAGGTTTTGCCAAAACAGGGCCCGAGGTCATGCGAAAATTTACCCCCAACTCGCGGCTCATAATTTGGGCGAGCGTGGTCTTTCCCAACCCAGGCGGGCCATAAAACAGCGTGTGATCCATGGCTTCGCCGCGTTGGCGCGCCGATTGGATAAAGACTTTTAGGTTCGAACGGGCTTCAGCTTGCCCGATAAACTCATCCAATCCCTGCGGACGCAACGCCCGGTCATTATCCTCTGGTTGCGCGTCGGGGGTTAAAATAGGGTCGCGATCTTCCATGCCCTATCCTTTCGGCGCCAAAAGCTGCAAAGCGGCTCGTATGATTGCAGCGCTATCCCCCTCGGGCAGCGTTCCCAACGCCTGCATAACCGCGCTGGCCGCGTCACCGGGCGCGTATCCCAGATTTGTCAATGCAGACAGCGCATCTGCCTGAACGCTGGGATCTGGTTGCTTTGCTTGCCCGGCAGAAGCTGGCGCCGTTACTCTTGCCTCAATCACCTCTGCCTCATCGGTCAGCGGGGGCGAAACAGATGCAGGCGCGCTGTTTTGCGCAGCCATCGCCATAACGCTGGGCGCTTTATCTTTTAGTTCAATCACCACGCGTTGCGCCGTTTTTGGCCCGATCCCTTTAGCGGCTTTCACCGCATTCCAATCGCCTAAAGCAATGGCGCGGCTGACACCATCCGCGCCCAATGCCCCCAAAATGGCCAGCGACGCCTTGGCGCCAACCCCCTGAACCGACATTAGCAACCGGTGCCATTCTTTTTCGACTAGACTGGAAAAACCAAACAGCTGTAACAGATCTTCGCGCACCAGCAGATCTGTATAAAGGGCAACCGCCTCACCCGGCCCAGGCAAGCTCATCATCGTTCGCTCAGAGCAATACACCAAATATCCGATACCTTTGACATCCAGCAAAATATGATCCTCAGCGCGATAATCTATGCGACCTGATAATTTACCGATCATACCGCCACCTTGGCCAAAGCCTGTTCAAGTTTTCCCGATGCGCGGGCGTGATGTGCATGGCACAGCGCGATCGCCAAGGCATCCGCAGCATCCGCATTCTTGATCTGCACACCTGGCAGCTGCAACCGCACCATGTGATCAATCTGCGCCTTATCTGCATGGCCAACGCCCACGACCGTTTTTTTCACTTTATTGGGGGCATATTCCGCCACGCTTAGGCCCGCTTGCGCTGGAACCAGCAGAGCGACTGCGCGCGCTTGACCCAATTTTAGCGTTGCAACCGCGTCTTTATTAACAAAAGTCTGCTCAACAGCGGCAGTGCTCGGCTCCCACGCCAGCATCACCGCCTGCAGCTGCTCGTAGAGCGAAAGCAACCTTAGCGCCAAATCATCGCCTTTTGAGTGACATACCCCATTGGCCACATGCGAAATCTTGCTGCCGGCCACGTCGATGATGCCCCAGCCCATATTGCGCAACCCCGGATCGACTCCTAAAACCCGCATCTTAACTGCCCTGTTATTATTCAATAAGCGTTAGCACGAAACGTGAACATATGCCAATCGGAAAGTGACAGATCCTTCAAAACAACAAAAAAAAGGCACCCGTCAAAACTTACATATTGCGCGAACAACCACCGGCCCTTTTACAGGCTAGGCGCTTGAACTATTCGGTCTTTGAAGAACATCCGCCCTCAATGCGCACAAATCAGCAAGCCGGCATAATTGTTTACCCCCGCTTTTGAAGCGTTAACGTCGACCATTCTCCAATATCTTCTCGGTGTTCGAGAGTAAGAGTATATTTTTCATATTGCCTCAGAATATCCCGCACCTGCGTGACCAGCAAACCAGATAAGATAAGCTTTCCGCCTAAGCGAATATGCGCTGCGAAATCCTGGGCAAGATCGATCAAAGGGCCCTTTAAGATATTGGCAAAAATCAAATCGTAAGGGGCCGACGCCGCCAAAGCGGGGTGATCAAACCCCGCGGCTTCAACGCAAGTAACGCGGCCCGAAAGCCCATTCGCAGCAAGATTGGCTTCTGCGACCTCAACCGCGACCAGATCGATATCGCTTGCTAGAATGTCACCCTGCCAAACTGAGGCTGCGGCCATCGCCAAAACTGCCGTACCGCATCCGATATCAGCAATTTTTTCGGCCATAAACCCCTGATCCAACAGGCGGTCTAACGCCCGTAAACAGCCCAATGTTGTTCCATGATGACCAGTTCCAAAGGCCATCGCGGCTTCGATCAACAAAGCCGTTGCATCGTTTGGCACTTTTTCTGCATCATGGCTGCCATAGACAAAAAAGCGCCCCGCCTTAACCGGCGCTAATTCGCGTTTCACTTTGGACACCCAATCAGTTTCTGGCAATTCTGACACCGCAAAAGGCACCGCATCAAACGCAGCCGCCAGCAGAGCCAAAGCGACCGCATCCGGCGCCTCGGTAAAATACCCTCCAACTTCCCAAAGCCCCGACCCATCCTCAAGCTCAAACACGCCGACACCCTCAGGTGGCGGATCAAGCCGCTCCATCGCCTCGCCGAGGGCCGTGGCCTGCGCGGGGCCGTTTAACGTTGTAAGCGCTGTAAATGTAGACATAGAACCTCCAAAATCATGCAACTGGCGGTAGGGGGCGATGGCGCTTAGGTCAAGCCTTGATCTGCAAACATCCAAGGGCAGAAATTTATCCCCCCCCAAATTAGCCGCGAAAACGCAGCCCCGATGCCGTTACGCGACGCAAGTTATAAAGGGTTTGCAAGGACCACAGGCGCTACCAACGCTCGCGCGCGCTTAAAGAGTATCAACACCGCGGCGCTCTAGCTGATTGCGGGTTCTGGGCTAAAAATTGTTTCGCAGCCAGAGCGAGGATGGCGCGGAATCATCAACGCCAAAACCAAGGATGCGAATGCCATCGCTGCAGCAATCACAAAAACCCCAGCGGGTGAATATAGCCAGAAAAATCCAAGCGCCACCGGCAAGAAAACTGCAGCAATATGATTGATGGTAAAGGCAACCGCTGCGCTGGATGCAATATCAGCCGGATCCGCAATTTTTTGAAAATATGTTTTCAACGCCAGAGCAAGCGAGAAAAACAAATGGTCAAGCACAAACAACAAGATCGCCAAAGACAGCCCCCACCCAAAATAATAAATGCCCCCATAGGCCAAAAAAACGCCTACCAAACCCAGATACTCAAAAGCCAATGTGGAGCGTTCTCCAAAATAGCCGACCGCGCGCCCGGCAAAGGGCGCAAGCACTGTGTTCAAAAGCAAGTTTACGAGAAGCAGCCAAGCCATTTCATGCACTTCAAATCCAAACCGCTCTACCAACATAAAGCCGGCAAAAACCACAAAAATCTGACGCCGTGCGCCGGCCATAAACTGAAGCAGATAATAAAGCCAATAGCGCCTACGCAAAACCATTTTCTTGGTTTGAACATTGGCGGCTCGAAACCGCGGATATCCAATAAAGCACAGCATGGCAATGAGCATGCTTGCTCCGCCGCCAGCCATGTAAATTGGATTATAAGAAAGATTAAAAACCTGCGTAACGATCAGAATCATACCATAAGCAAACAAAGCCGAGCCCGCACCAGCGGCCGTTAAAAGCCCTAAAACCCGCGGCGCATCTGCTTTAGGAATCCATTGCAGCTGCAACGATTGATTTACGGTTTCAAAGTAGTGAAACCCGATTGAGCTGATCAATGTGACGGTCAAAATACCCGCCATTGAAGGGAACCAGGCTGTAACGGCGGTGGCGGCTCCAAGCACGAATAACGCGATCAGCCCAAACACCTGTTCGTGAAAAAACAACAGAAAAGCCAGAACGCCAACCGCCAAAAACCCTGGAATTTCTCTTATCGTGTGCAGCCAGCCAATATCTGCGCCATCAAACCCGCCCACTTCAATCACAAAATTATTCAATAAGGCCGACCATACCCAAAACGCCAAGGGCATGGCCACAGCCAGCACAAATAGCAGGGTTTTGGGTTGCTGCCATGGGGGAGCTGCGCAGCAGCTGAAAGCGGGACTTGATCAGGCATTCCACGCTTCTACTGGCTTTCCAACGCTTTGACGAGATCAAACTACACCCTGTATAGGCCGTCTGACGCAAACCCGGTTGCAGCCCTATAGAAAACTTTGCGGATCAATATCGACATTCACCCGCAGGCCTGCTTTCGGTTTTACCTTCAGCCAGCGCCGAAGGGCCGGTTGCACCCGGCTTGTTTTATCCGCTTTGATCAGCAAACGCACCCGAAAGCGGCCACGCACCCGCGCGATTGGAGCCGGCGCAGGGCCAAAAACTTGCGCCCCAATTTCGGTGAGAGGCCTAGAGTTGCGCGCCAAATGCTGAGCGTATTCAAATGCCTCTTCTTGCGTGACGGCGCTGATCACCAAGCCAACAAGGCGGCCAAAGGGCGGGACCAATGCGCTTTGCCGCATCCGCGCTTCCGCATTCCAGAACGCCTCTTCATCCCCTTTCAAAATGGCTTGTATCACGGGATGTTCTGGCTGATGCGTTTGCAAATAGGCAGACCCTGCCCTTTGCACGCGGCCGGCCCGCCCCGCCACTTGCCGCATGATTTGAAATGTGTGCTCCGCCGCGCGCAAATCAGACCCCTGCAACCCAAGATCAGCATCAATTACCCCAACCAATGTAAGATTTGGAAAATTATGCCCCTTCGCCACCAATTGCGTGCCAACGATAATATCCGCAGCGCCATCGCCAATCTCTTGGATTTTTTCTTTTAACGCCCGCGCCGAGGCAAATAGGTCAGAGGATAAAACCGCAATGCGTGCCTCGGGGCACAGCGCTGCAATTTCATCGGCCAATCTTTCGATACCCGGCCCAATCGCGGCCATGCGCCCAGCAACCGAGCAGCTTGGGCATGCGTCTAACAAAGGCTGCGTTTCGCCGCATTGATGGCACATCAAGCGCTTAGAAAACCGGTGCTCAACAAGACGCGCGTCGCAATGCGGGCAGCCAACCTGCTCTCCACAAGCCCGGCAAAGCGTGACCGGCGCGTATCCACGCCGGTTAATAAACAATAAGGATTGCTCTTTTTTTTCCAATCGAAGTTTAATTTGCGCAAGCAGGCTCTGGGAAATCCATCGATCACTTGGCAGCGTTTCAACGCGCATATCGATGGCCTGCATTTTGGGCATTTTGGCAGGCCCAAAGCGTTTTAACAGATCAATGCGCTGGTATTTGCCTGATGTGGCATTCACCCAACTTTCCAAGCTGGGCGTTGCGCTGGCCAGAATAACATGCGCGCCCGCTATTGAGGCCCGCAAAACCGCCATATCCCGAGCATGGTAAATCACCCCATCTTCTTGTTTGTAGGAACTGTCATGTTCTTCATCCACAATAATCAGGCTCAAATTGCGAAAAGGCAAAAATAATGCAGAGCGGGCCCCCACAACCAATTGCGCACCGTTTTGCGCCACCATTCGCCAACAGCGGCGCCGGTCCCGCGGCGTGATCCCCGAGTGCCATTCCGCCGGGCGTGCCCCAAACCGTGCCTCGACGCGATTGATGAATTCCCCGCTCAGCGCGATTTCGGGCAATAGCACCAATGCCTGCCCGCCTGCGCGCAAAACGTCAGCAACCGCCTCTAAATAAACCTCGGTCTTGCCCGAACCGGTTACCCCGCGCAGCAAACTGGCGCCATAGACCTGCCGGCTTAAGGCGCCGCGCAACTGTTGCACAGCTTTGTCTTGATCTTCGTTCAGCGCCTTGGCGCCAAATCCAGGATTGAGCTGTGCAAAGGGGCGATCGCGCGGAATTTCATCCTCGAGCACGGCCCCCGCAGAGACCAGCCCTTTTACAACTGAAGGCGAAACGGCCGCCGCCTCGGCCAACTCGCTAAGCGAGAGCCCCGCGCCACCAAAGGTTTTTAGCGTCTCGCACACTCGCAGCCGCGCCGCGGTGCGTTTTACCGGCCCCGCTGCCGCCAGCCGATAAATTTTTTCAGTTTTCTGACGATCGCTCAACCCCTGCACGCGGGTTGCCAATTGCAACATCGCGCTCAGCGGCGTCAGCGTGTAATCCGCTGCGCGGATCAAGAACTCGTGCAATTCTGCTTGCATCGGGGGCAAATCTAGCACCCGATTGACGGCGCGCAGTTTCGTGCGATCAAAATCGCCGGTGCCGGCCCCCCAAATCACGCCCAGTACTTTTCGCGGCCCCAACGGCACTTCAACAAAAGCACGAAGCCGGCACCCGCCCGCGGGCGCACGATAGTCTAAAAGCCGGTCAATCGGTTGGCTCGTTAGAACGCAGACGGTCTCTCCTTCACTGAAAAACTCTTTTGTCTGCACTTTTTACTCCACGTTGGGGTTTTCCATAGCCGAAACTTACAGTAAAGCCAAACCACGCCTCACCCTAGCCATGCAAGGATTACGTCATGAAATTTTTTGTCGACACCGCCGAAGTTTCCGAAATTATTGAGTTGAACGATCTGGGAATGGTTGATGGTGTGACCACGAACCCGTCTTTGATCAAAAAATCTGGTCGCGATATTTTGGAAGTCACGAAAGAGATTTGCGGCATTGTATCTGGCCCTGTCAGCGCCGAGGTCACGGCCACTGACGCAGATAAAATGATCGCAGAAGGGCGCAAACTGGCGGAATTGGCCAGCAATATCGCGGTTAAGCTTCCCCTGACATGGGATGGTTTGAAAGCTTGCCGGGTGCTGAGCCAAGAAGGCAAAATGGTCAACGTCACTTTATGTTTTGCCGCCAATCAAGCCTTATTAGCGGCAAAAGCAGGAGCAACCTTCATTTCCCCCTTCATCGGCCGTTTAGACGATATCAATTTGGATGGGATGGAGTTGATTGAAGATATCCGCACCATTTATGACAATTACGGCTTTGAAACGCAAATTTTGGCAGCCTCAATCCGGACCGCAAATCACGTGCTCGACAGCGCGCGCATCGGCGCCGATGTTATAACTGCCCCCCCCGCCGTTATCAAAAACCTAGCCAACCATCCCTTGACCGATAAGGGATTGGCAACCTTTTTGGCGGATATCAAAAAAACTGGACAAACAATTCTGTAATCGTGTTATCGTTCAATCTCAAATTGGTAGAATGGCCAGAACGAGATGCGCGTAACGTCAAAAATAGACAGCATATTAAGGCAAAAAATTATTGATCGCCCAGGTGTGATTCTGGACGATCCTGATGTTATGCAGGCGCTGATTGCAGCCAATGAAACCGCCATGGGTGCTAATATTGTTGACCTGCGCGGGGTCGCGATGGATCGTTTGGAAAGCCGCCTTGACCGGTTGGAAAATACCCATCGCGGCGTGATTGCAGCCGCTTATGAGAATATGGCGGGTACGAATCAAATTCAGCGCGCTGTTTTACGATTGTTAGAAGCACCTGATTTTGCCGCCTTCATGGAAGCGATCACCGGTGATGTGTCACATATTCTGCGCGTTCAGTCGCTCAGGATGGTCTTAGAAACCCGCCAGAATGACGGACCAGCGCGCAATGCGCTTGAACAATATAACGACACTATAACCTTAGTGGCGCCGGGCTTTGTTGATATTTATCTGTCGCAAGGGCGCAATGCCCCCGCCTCAGATATTCTTTTGCGGCAAGTTCATCGCGGCTCTGAGCAAGTCTTTGGCACAGCGGCAAAATTCATTCGCTCTGAAGCGGCGCTGCCATTATATATGGGGCCGGGCAGATTGCCTGGAATGCTGGTTTTGGGGGCTGAAGACCCTTATCTTTTCACCGCTCAGCAGGGCACTGAATTGCTGTCATTTTTTGGCAATGTTTTTGAAAGAATGATGATACGCTGGCTTTCATGAGCCCGCTGTCACCCGCGATCCTCACTTCATTGCATGAGTGGCTTTCAACGAAAGTCGCCTTGGAGAACCTTTCGGTTCATACAGTCAGCGCTTATGAGCGCGACCTGTTGGATTACCTTGGCTTTATGTCGGCTCATTTAAAAAACGGACACGCGGTTAAATCGCTGGCGCATATACGCGTCGGCGATTTGCGCGCCTGGATGGCCAAGCTGCGCAAAGACGAGCTGAGCAGTCGCTCAATCGCCAGAAAACTTTCCTCGCTTAAAAGCTATTATCGCTGGCTCGCGCAAAGAGAGCATTTTGACCCCAGCATTGTGCTGGCCTTTAAAGCGCCAAAATTCCAATCAAAAATACCGCGCCCACTATCCGAGGAAGGCGCCTTGCAAATGTTAGAAACCGTTCCCCAGCAAAGCCTTGAGCCATGGATAGCCGCGCGCGACTTGGCCATTGTAAGCCTGCTATACGGCTGTGGTTTGCGCATATCAGAGGCGTTAGATTTGCGGGCCCGCTCTACCCCTCTTGGCAATAGTGTGAAGATCACCGGCAAGGGCGGTAAAGAACGACTCGTACCGATTTTACCCCTGATTGCAGAGGCGGTGGCGCGCTACCTTCATCTCTGCCCGTTTCCTTTATCGCCGCAGGATCAAATTTTCCGAGGCACGCGCGGCGGCCCGCTAAACCCTAGGCTGGTGCAAAAAACGGTTCAGCAAGCGCGCTTGCAATTGGGGCTGCCGGCCAATGCCACACCCCATGCGATGCGCCATAGTTTCGCCACCCACCTTCTTAGCGCGGGCGCAGATTTGCGCAGCATTCAAGAGCTGCTTGGACATGCCAGCTTATCGACCACGCAGGCCTACACAGCGGTTGATACGGCCCGCCTGATGGACGTCTATTCGCAAACCCATCCCAAGGCAGAATAGAAATTTGCATTCCTGCTGAAACTGGGCCATGACGGATCTATGACAAAAGAAACAAAGGCGCTGAGCGTCCATTTATTCACCGCCACGGGCGCTGTTTTTGCAATGCTGGCCATGCTGGCGGCTGCTGACGCAAAATGGAGCCTGATGTTTTTATGGTTAATCGTCGCCTTTTTTGTGGATGGGGTCGATGGGCCCTTAGCGCGCAAATATGACGTTAAAACCAATGCTGCGCGCTTTGACGGGGTGCTTCTGGATCTGATTATCGATTATTTGACCTATGTTTTCATCCCGGCCTTTGCGCTGTTTAAATCCGGGCTTTTGCCAGGGTGGACGGGCTGGATCGCGATCATTATCATCACGTTCGCTTCGGCCATGTATTTCTGCGATGGCAATATGAAAACCAAAGATAATAGCTTTCACGGGTTTCCGGGCTGCTGGAATATGGTGGTGATCGTCTTATTCGCGCTCTCTCCAAACTTTTGGTTTATTCTGGCGCTGATCAGCCTCTTGGCCATATCGATGTTTTTACCGGTCAAATTTGTGCATCCCGTGCGCACGGTGCGCTGGCGGGCGGTTACGCTTCCAATGGCGATGGCGTGGGTTGTTTTCGCAGGATGGGCCGCTTGGGTGGATTTTCACCCCCAAAGCTGGGCCCATTGGGGGCTGATTGTCACATCAATGTACCTTGTAACGGCGGGATTGTTTCAGCAAATCATCCCGGGCTCTAAGGCTTAAGGCGGTACCCGCGCAGCAACATCCACCAGGCCACAAAGCCCGTGGCAAAAAAACATATCAGCGAAATCATCAAGCCCGGTAAAACGGGGGTATCAGACACCCCTAAAACCGAAAAGCGCAGGCCATCAATCAGGTAAAAAATTGGATTGAATAAAGCGATTTTTTGCAAAACTTCGGGCAAGGCAGTGATCGAATAAAAACTGCCCGACAAAAAAGCCAATGGGGTGATAATGAAATTTGTAATCGCCGACATCTGATCGTATTTCTGCGCATAAATACCCGCAAGCAATCCCAAGGATGCCAAAAAACCCGCGCCTGAAATGGTGAACGCCAGCGCCAAAAGCGGATGCGCCACCTTAATTCCCAGCACAAACGCGCATCCAACCCACAGCCCAATCGCCACAAACAGACCCCGGGCAATCCCGCCAAGCACATAGCCTGCTAGCATTTCCGCCGCTGACAGCGGCGGCATAAGCGTATCGACAATATTGCCCTGAATTTTCGATGTCATAATCGAAGATGAGGTATTGGCAAACGCGTTTTGGATAATACTCATCATCACAATCCCCGGCACCATAAAGATAATATAAGAATACCCCATCACCAGGCCACGATTGGGGCCAACCGCAATGTTGAAAATCAACAGAAACAAACCAGATGTCACCATTGGCGCTGCGATGGTTTGGTTCCAGACGGCCAGAAAGCGCATAATCTCACGTTTCACCAGCGTCGCAACCCCGATCCAATTCACCAAACCAAAGCGCCGGACGCCAATTTTATTGTCAATCTGCATGTAAACGCCTCAATCTTTGATTCTGATGCCTTGTAACTCGGGACCCAATGCTTAGAATAGGGGCTTGTTGAATTTTTAAGGGCGGCCCCAGATTATGGCCGCTTTTTGCATAGGAAAAACCGATGTCGTGGACTGATGAGCGGGTAGAGCTGCTGACTAAAATGTGGGGCGAAGGCCAATCGGCCAGCCAGATAGCAAAAGAATTGGGTGGTGTCACGCGCAATGCTGTGATTGGCAAAGTACACCGGTTGGGACTCTCGAACCGCGCCACAACCACCGCCAAGCCGGAAGCCAAAGTAAAATCAGCCTCCAAGGAAGAGGTGAAATCTGCAGCGCCGAGCGAAGCTGCGATCAAAGAGCCTGAAGCCAAAGCCCCGATTTCGCCGGCGCGCCGGCAGATCATTCCGGCCGGTCAGCCTTTACCACCGCAACCCTCTGCCAATGAAATCAGCCCGGAAGCTTTGGCAAAAGTATCGGAAGTTGAAAAAAAATCGAAAAAGATATCTCTGATGGAGCTGACCGAGCGTACGTGCAAATGGCCCATTGGCGATCCTGCCACCTCAGATTTCTGGTTTTGTGGCCTGCCCACCCAAACCGGGAAACCTTATTGTGAAGCGCATGTTGGCGTGGCGTTTCAGCCGCTCAGCACGCGCAGAGATCGGCGGCGCTAAGCCCGCTTTTTGCCACCTTTGGCGACGCAGGAAAAGCATGAGCTTTCACAGGCTGAACGCGTGATAAGCACCGCCGTTTAGAGGCGGTCGGCGCAGAGATTTCATCACTTAGCATCAGCGCAATGTCTAAGTCAGCTTTTCAAGCCCGCTGCCATAGGCTATAGGCGCGTTATGTCTGTAAATCCCCCGTCCCTGCGGCCTGATCTGGCCCGTGCAAAGCTGCAAAAAAATCTTCGCGATGGTCAACCGACCATCGGTATGGTGTCCCTTGGTTGTCCAAAAGCACTCGTTGATAGCGAACGGATCCTAACCCGATTGAGAGCCGAGGGCTATGGCGTATCCCCCGATTATTCCGGAGCTGACGCGGTGATTGTAAACACCTGCGGATTTTTGGACAGCGCCAAAGCTGAAAGCCTTGAGGCGATCGGAGAAGCCTTGAACGAAAATGGCAAAGTGATCGTAACAGGCTGTCTTGGGGCCAATCCTGAATATATTTCGGGGGCGCATCCCAGCGTTTTAGCGGTGACCGGCCCCCACCAATATGAGCAGGTTTTGGATGCGGTTCATCAGGCGGTGCCGGCAAAACCCGATCCGTTTATAGATTTGTTGCCGGCTGCCAATATCAGCCTAACGCCTCGGCATTACAGCTATCTCAAAATTTCCGAAGGCTGCAATCATCGCTGCAAATTTTGCATTATCCCAGATATGCGCGGAAAGCTTCAAAGCCGTCCAGCCCATGCTATTTTGCGCGAGGCGGAAAAACTGGTGTCAAATGGCGTAAAAGAGCTTTTGGTTATTTCGCAAGACACCTCAGCCTATGGCGTGGATATCAAACATGCCGAAGCCAAGGGCCATCGTGCACATATCGTAGATTTAGCCCGCGATTTAGGCAGTTTGGGGGCTTGGGTGCGCTTGCATTACGTTTATCCCTACCCGTTCGTGCGTGATTTAATCCCGCTGATGGCAGAGGGCGTGATCCTGCCTTATCTGGATATTCCATTCCAGCACGCCCATCCAGAGACTTTAAGGCGTATGGCGCGGCCGGCAGCGGCCACCAAAACATTAGATGAAATCGCCGCATGGCGCGATATATGCCCAGAGATCACCCTGCGCTCTACTTTTATTGTTGGCTATCCCGGTGAAACCGAGGCCGAATTTCAAACTCTACTGGAGTGGTTAGAGGTCGCACAACTCGACCGCGTTGGCTGCTTCACATATGAAAATGTCGCCGGCGCCCGCGCAACCGCCTTGCCCGATCATCTGCCCGAAGAGGTTAAACAAAACCGCTGGGAACGGTTCATGCAAAAGGCGCAACAGATTTCAGAAGCCAAATTGGCTAAAAACTTGGGCCAGGAGCTGCAGGTTATCGTGGATGACGTTGATGATGAGGCCGCAACCTGTCGCACAATGGCAGACGCGCCTGAAATTGATGGGAATTTGTTTATAGATTCAAATTTTGAAGATTTAACTATTGGCGATATTATCACGGTAAAAGTGGATGAGGCGGGCGCGTATGATCTTTGGGGCCAGCGGATAAAGCCTTAATCTGAAAGGCGGCGCAAAAAGCGGCTGGTGTGAGATAATGCTTTCACCTGGCTCTTCGCGCAAGCAAACTGGCCTGACTCGGCGCACGGCGCCCAACACCATACGATACAAAGCCGACCCTCAGGCGCTTGCGCGCCATGGGAATCGCCGCACCGGCGGCGCCAGCTTAAAAGACCTGCAGCAGGGCAATCTTGTTCTAGGCTTGGCAAAGACCAAGCCGCTTTCAAAGGATGTGCTAAAGGGTCTTTAACCGCAACACCGCGCCTGGATTCATAATACCATGGGGGTCCAGCGCGGTTTTTATAGCGCGCATGGCCGCCAACTTAGCTGGGTCACCATAGCGTTCCAAATCTTCAATCTTCAGTCGGCCAATGCCATGCTCGGCGCTGACCGAGCCGTGCATTTCATGCACAAGATCATGTAGATCAGTTTTGATGCGCGGACGTAGATCTTCATAATCTTGCCGCGTTTTTCCCGAATCTGGAAAAACGTTGTAATGTAAATTTCCATCCCCCAAATGGCCAAAGCAATTCACCCGGAACGGACCAATACGGGCAATCGTTTGGTTGGCCGCTTCGATGAATGCGGGCAAAGCGGATAATGGCAAGCTAATATCATGATTTGACACCGCGCCAACCAACCGATTGGCCTCGGGCATCCGCTCGCGAACCGCCCAAAAATCCGCGCGTTGCGCTTCAGATTGCGCGATCATCCCATCCTGCACCAATCCTTGGTCGCACGCGCATTCGAATAAATCGCTAAGTATTTGCTGGGGATCTTCGCGCGCGCTGAGCCCCAAATCAATCAGTACCATCCATTCAGGCGCAACCTTGAAAGGCTGGCGCACGTCAGGCAAATGCTCTGACAAAAAATCCAAACCCTGCCGGTGCATCAATTCAAACGCGCTGAGCCCCTCTCCGATTTGAGCGCGGGCCAAAGATAACAAGCGTAACGCAGCGGCGGGTGATGGCACGGTGAGTATCGCTGTGCCCAGCATGCGCGGCAGAGGGCTCAGTTTTAACGCGGCTGCGGTGATTATCCCCAAGCTGCCTTCTGAGCCAATCAAAAGATTGCGCAGATCATAGCCCGTATTGTCTTTATAGAGCCGCGTCAGGCCCTGATAGATCTGCCCATCGGGCAGCACCGCTTCGATCCCAATGCACAGATTGCGCGCATTTCCATAGCGCAAAACATTCACGCCGCCCGCGTTGGTGGCCAAATTGCCACCGATCCGCGATGACCCCTCAGACGCCAATGACAAGGGAAACAACCGCTCCTGCGCCGCCGCTGCGGCTTGAATATCTGCAAGGATCGCGCCCGCCTCGACAACCAAGATATTTTCTTCAGGATAGATCGAGCGGATAGCATCCATCCGTTCAAGCGACAGAATCAAAGGCGCCGGGCCTTCGCCTTTGACTTGGCCGCCAACCAGACCCGTGCCGCCTCCAAAGGGAACAACGCCCACGCGCGATCGATGCGCCGCCGCGATCACAGCGCTCACCTGCTCGGTGGTTTCTGGCATGGCCACAATCGCAGCCTGCCCGGCCCAACGGCCACGAGGTTCCTCTAAATGCCGCGGCTCAGCCTGCCGGAACAAATGCGCAGGCAGCGCCGCGCATAATGTTTCAAGAAAACCGTGATCGGCCGGGTTCAATTGCATTTTCATTCCTTTTTGCTGGCTTTCCTACAGATAGCGCGCATAGCGCCAGCCGCCAGCTTAACCCGCGCTGCTGCGCCCGCGCCGATCGCCGCGCAACGCGGCATATAGCACATGGTTCCGCCAGCGCCCATTGATCTGAATATAGGATTGCGCAACCCCTTCATATTTAAACCCGGCTTTTTCCAGCACGCCGCGCGAGGCAACATTATCGGGCAAACATGCGCTTTCAACCCGGCTTAAATCCAAGGCCCCGAACGCATGCGCAACCATCGCAATAATGGCTTCGCTCATAAAGCCTTGCCGGGCATATTGCTGGCCCACCCAATACCCGATCGTGCCCACCTGAGACGGGCCGCGGCGAATATTATCCAAAGTGATGGCTCCAACCAACTGCCCCGCCTCTTTATGAAAGACAAAAAGCGGCACGGCATTGCCATTTTTTACCGCCCGCTGCGACCAATAAACACGATTGGTAAAAGATGCACGCGACAGATGGTCAGCCGCCCAAATGGGCTCCCAAGGCGATAAGAAAGCTCTGCTCTGATGGCGCAGTTTTGCCCATTCTCGAAAGTCACGATGTTCAGGAAGGCGCAGGCTCAATCGCGCGGTCAGGATCGAAACACTGCGCCGCTTGAACAACATTAGGCAGCGCGCCGCTTCTCAAGCACATCAAAGCTTGGCGCCTTTGCCACCGGCCCGTAAAGCGCAAGCGCTGCCGGCGCCGCCACCGCCATATGTTCTGCATAGGCTTTCAAATCGGCAAGTCCAACGGCATCAATACGTGCAACGGTTTCATCCAAACTGGGCACATAGCCCCAAATCTGTACCATTCTGGCCAGACGCTCGGCGCGATTTGACGCGCTTTCCAGCCCCATCAACATACCGGCCTTCATTTGCGCTCTTGCCCGATCAAGCTCTGCCGCGCTTATATCCTCTGCCGCGCGTTTCAACTCATCAATCGTTAAAGTTGCCAGATCGGGCAATTGCTCGGCGCTGGTGCCCGCGTAAATCGTGGTCATGCCCGTATCACTATAGGCACCAGCCTGCGCAAAAATTGTATAGCACAGGCCCAGATTCTCACGAATTTTCTGGAACAGCCGCGAGGACATACCACCCCCAAGCGCCAGCGCATAGATTTGCGCGGTATGGATTTGTTTATCCAGATAATTTGGGCTTTCAAAGGCCAGCGCGATATGCGCTTGCTCAAGCTTTTTCTCCCGCCGCAGATCACCCGCTTGGAAGCGCGCAGGCGTAAACGCATCTGAGGTTATTTTCGCCACTGCGCCAAAACTCGCCTCTGCCATGCGCACCAATTGATCGTGATCAACAGCACCAGCCGCCGCAAGGATCATCCGGTCGGGGCTGTAATGCTGCGAAATAAACGACACCAAATCTTCGCGCTGAACACCGGTGATTTGCGCGCTTGGACCTAAAATACTGCGCCCCAAAGCTTGATTTGGATAGGCAGTTTCTTGCAACCAATCAAAAATCACATCATCGGGCGTGTCAAGCGATTGCCCGATCTCTTGCAAAATCACCCCGCGCTCTATCTCGATTTCTTTGGCATCCAGAATCGAATTTTGTAAAATATCTGCCAAAATATCAAAGGCCATGGGCACATCATTTTGCAAAACCCGCGCGTAATAGGCCGTGACCTCGCGCGAGGTATAAGCATTGATAAACCCGCCCACGTCTTCGATGGCTTCGGCAATGGATAACGCGCTACGGGTTTTTGTGCCCTTAAACGCCATATGTTCTAGGAAATGCGCCAAGCCATTTTGATCCAAGGTTTCGTGGCGCCCGCCCGCCTGAACCCATATTCCGATCGAGGCCGATTGCAGCCCGGCCATAGGCTCGGTAACGATTTGAAAGCCATTCGCAAGCGTGGTGTGTTGAACCGTCAAAGTGATATCCGTTCTTTGATAAACTGTTTCAGCGCGCCCAAATCATTGGCAACCCGGGCGATCCGCTCGGGGCGCTCGAAGAGATCCGCCATATGGGGCGGCAAATCAGGGCGCAGGCCCGTAGCGGATTGAACCGCGTCTGGAAATTTCGCCGGATGCGCCGTGGCCAAAGTGATCATCGGCGTCTCGGGCTGTATTTGTTGCTCGGCCACATGCACGCCAATCGCCGAATGCGGGCAAAGCAGTTCGCCCGATCCTTTCAAGGTTTGCTCAATTTGCGCGCGGGTCTGCTCTTCACTGCAGCGCCCCGATTGAAAGTCGCGTTGCAGCATTTCCAAAACCCCTTGAGACAGGCTGAAACCACCCTCGGCTTTCAGCGCCGCCATCAAACCGCTGACTGCGGCCCCATCCCGACCATAGGCCTCAAACAAGAGCCGTTCAAAATTCGAGCTCACTTGAATATCCATTGAGGGGCTGATCGACGGCAAAACGCCGCTGGTTTTATACGCGCCCTGCGTCAGGCACCGATGCAAAATGTCATTCTGGTTTGTTGCGACAATCAATTTATCAATCGGCAACCCCATTCTTTTGGCAATAAAGCCAGCAAAAATATCACCAAAATTACCCGTTGGAACCGTGAAGCTAACCTGACGAGCCGGCGCGCCCAAAGCCACGGCGGAAGAAAAATAATATACCGCTTGTGCCAAGACACGCGCCCAATTGATCGAGTTAACGCCTGCCAAACGCACAGAATCGCGAAATTCAAAATCGTTAAACATATCTTTCACGCGTGCCTGACAATCGTCAAAATCACCGTCAACCGCAATCGCATGCACATTGCCCTCGCTTGGCGTGCTCATTTGGCGACGCTGCACATCAGACACCCGGCCATGAGGATACACAATAAACACATCTACGCCGGCAAGCCCGCGGAATGCCTCAATCGCCGCGCTACCGGTATCGCCGCTTGTGGCCCCAACAATCGTTACCCGCTCGCCGCGGCGCTGCAAGGATAGTTGGAACAATTGCCCGATCAATTGCATCGCGAAATCTTTGAAGGCCAATGTTGGGCCGTGAAACAGCTCGAGAAGAAAGTGATTGCTGTCTAATTGTACCAAAGGGGCCTTGGCCGCATGCTGAAACCCTGCATAAGCTTTGCCAATTATTTGTTTAAACTCATCCTCAGAGAAAGCATTACCCAAGAAGGGCTGCATCACTCGAAACGCAATCTCCTCATAAGACAGGCCTGCCATTGCGCCAATCTCATCCTTCGATAGCTGCGGAACCGTTTCGGGTAAATATAATCCACCGTCGCGCGCCAACCCCGTGAGCATCGCTTCTTCAAAGCTCAGAACCGGTGCTGTGCCCCGCGTTGAAATATACTGCATATGCTTTAGCCTTTTTTCTTTTTTCGCGAACGCCATAAGAACGCACCTGACATCATAATCCAAATAGCGGCCAAGGAGAACCAAGTCACCGCATATTGCAGGTGATCATTCGGAATCGCTGAAGAGTCAATTTCTAAAGGCTTTATATTCTGATCTGGAGGGGAAATTTGTGATGCCACGATTAAAATAGGCTGCGTTTGTAACGCCTCTGATAACGCGCGCACATCGCGGGCAAACCAGATATTCTTCTCAAGATCAGGCGCAGGCGTAAACCCATCTACCTCATCTGGCCAATGCAAGTTGCCCTGCACCACCACCGCTTGATCTGCTTGCATATCCGAGCTCTTGGACAAATCGATAAAACCGCGATCCACCAGAATACGACGCCCCTCTGTTTTAAAAGCCGAGATCACGCGATAGCCAGCTCCGATGCGCTTCTGACTGACCAGAACGCGGATATACTCTTGCCCAAACCGTCCCTCAGCGAAGACCGGCAAATACGTATCTTCAGAGGGAACCGGTGTTAGCGGCACCGGCACAGCCGGCGCGGCGATACGCTGATCTATCTGCTCAAGCACCGTTTGTTTCCAGGCAAGACGGTCCAACTGCCAATTGCCAAGCCATCCTAAAACGGCTGTGCCGGCAATTGAAAAGACAGCAAATAAAACCCGTTTCACACCTTAAACCCTGCTCTTTTAAAGATAAAAGCGCCCGACATGCGCGCGCTTTTATTCAGTTTATCAAGCTGTATTAGCTCCGCTATTGGTAGAGCTTACCCGCCCCACACATAGATTGCAGCGAATAAAAACAGCCACACTACGTCTACAAAATGCCAATACCATGCGGCGGCTTCAAACCCCAAATGGGATTCAACGCTGAAATGGCCCCGCCGCACCCGCAGCAGGCAGATGAACAAGAAGATCGTTCCGACCAAGACGTGAAAACCATGGAAGCCGGTGGCCATGAAGAAGCTCGCGCCATAAATATTACCAGCAAAGCCAAAGGCAGCATGGCTATATTCGTAAATTTGAAACACGGTAAAGATGGCGCCCAGCGCAATTGAGATGATCAGGCCCATTTTCACATCTTCACGGTTATCCTCATGGACCAAAGCATGGTGCGCCCAAGTCGCAGCCGCGCCTGAACATAACAAGATCAGCGTGTTGATCAGCGGCAGGTGCCAAGGGTCAAAGGTTTCAATACCAACCGGCGGCCAGACCCCATCAACGATTGGGCTCATTTCACCCATCGGGTACATTGCGTGTTTGAAAAACGTCCAGAACCACGCCAAGAAAAACATCACCTCTGACATGATAAACAAAATGAAACCGTACCGCAGGCCGATCAGCACTACGGGTGTGTGATCGCCTTCTTTATTCTCGGCGACCGTTTCGGCCCACCATCCGTACATTACGTATATAACGCCAACAAAACCGATAAGCAGCAAATAAGGGCCTTTGTCATGAAAGAACAACACCGCTCCAAAAAGCATGATGAACCCAAACAGGGCGCCAATAAGCGGCCATAAAGAGGGGTTAAGGATGTGATAATCGTGATTTTTTGCGTGTGCCATAGGGTTCCCTCGTTGGCCTTCTTAATAAACAGGTTGTGGCTGATCATTTCCTATAGACGCAGAGCCTAACGGCAGATCAATGTCATAAAACGTATAAGACAGAGTGATCACCTTTGTAAATTGCGCATCTCGATCCTCTGCCAGTTCCGGATCAATATAAAAAGTTACCGGCATTTGCACCCGTTCCCCAGGCTGCAAAATTTGCTCTTCAAAGCAAAAACAAGCGATCTTATTGAAAAACCCACCCGCCTCATATGGGGTAACATTGTAACTGGCAGATCCGGCAACGGGCCGGTCGGTTGGGTTATAAGCTTCATAGAATGCCAAGCCCGTTTCACCGATCCTAAGCTCCATTTCGCGCTCAACCGGCGTAAACTCCCACGGCATGCCGCGTTCCAAGGAAGCATCAAACCGCACCTTCATCGTGCGCTCTAAGATCACTTCAGAATCTGCCTCAACGATGCTGGGCACGCCGCCAAAGCCCGTTGTGCGGCAAAACCAATCATAAAACGGCACCGATGCCCAAGCCAACGACCCCATGACCACCACAAGCGCCACGGCTTTTGATGCGGTTTTTTGATAGGCTCGGGACGACATTATTGATCCATTTGGGCGGTGGCGCGTTCAAAATCCCCACGCGTGACTTTTGCGACCGTCAACCCAAAAACCAAAACCACGCAGGCTACCAGAATAAGACCAACGCCCAAATTCCGCCCGAACCGGCGTTTGTGCAGCTCATGTTCTTTTTGAAAGCTCATGACCACAATCCTAAGCCAACCCGAGATAGAACGGCTTCAAGCAAAATTGCCCCAAAATGGGCAAACAGATATATCAGAGAAAGTTTGAAAAACTTGCGCTCGGCCAAGAAATTGTCAAGCTCGCTCTCCTCCTCATCGCGGCGCCAAATTTTCCAAGCTCCGGTCAAAAACGCGCCATTCAAAACCACCGCCACCAACAGATACACAGCGCCGCCAATGCTGGTAAATCCCGCTGCAATCGCCAAAATCGCGAGCAAAACGGTGTAAGCCAGGATATGGTTACGCGTAACCCGACGGCCATGCGTTACCGTCAGCATAGGCACGTCTGCCGCATCATAATCATTGCGCATGAACAGGGCCAATGCCCAGAAATGCGGCGGCGTCCACATAAAGATCAACGCGAACATCAAAACGCTTTCAATCGAGACCGACCCCGTTGCGCAGGCCCAACCGATCATCGGCGGAAACGCCCCTGCCGCACCACCAATCACGATGTTTTGCGGAGTCCAGCGTTTCAACCAGATTGTGTAGATCACCAAATAGAAGAAAATTGTGAATGCCAGCAGCGCGGCTGCGAATAGATTGGCCGCCAACGCCAGCATAACAACTGAAAATCCTGCCAGTGCAAAGCCCAGAATTTTGGCTTCCTCTGCGCTTACACGGCCAGAAGGGATCGGACGCTTTTGGGTGCGCCGCATCACCCGATCAATATCGGCATCCCACCACATATTTAACGCACCGGAGGCCCCGCCCCCGACAGCAATGAACAGAATAGAAGCAAACGCCACCACCCAGTTTAGCGGCACGGGGGCTGCAAGCAACCCGACCAAAGCCGTAAACACCACCAAAATCATAACCCGTGGCTTGAGCAACGCGAAGTAGTCGCCAAAGCTGGCTTCCATTTCATTTTGCGGGGTGTCGAGTGTTGCGTCGGTCATTAAAAGCTCATTTCCATTATTATGCGCCGGCTTGGCTTTTCGGCTGGTTATCCTGCTATGACACGCGCTGCGTGTGGCGCGAGCGTCGCATACTCATCAATTGCACCTTTGAGCCATTCTTCATAGGCCTCTTGGCTGACCACTTTCACGGTGATTGGCATATAGGCATGGTCTTTACCGCAAAGCTCGGAGCATTGACCAAAATACACGCCTTCTTTTTCAGCTTTAAACCAAAGCTGCGCCAAACGACCCGGCACGGCATCCTGTTTGACGCCAAAGGCTGGGATGGTCCAGCTGTGGATCACATCCGCGCCCGTCAATTGCATTACGACAATTTGACCTACCGGCACCACCACAGCTGTATCGGTCGCCAATAAGAATTCATCACGCGTATAGCCCGCGGACACCAGCTCGGCCTCAACCTCATCATTCAGCACTTTGCCATCGCCAATCATGAAGCTGTCAAACCCAAACCCATGGTCGACATATTCATAACCCCAATACCATTGATTGCCGGTTACCTTGATGGTCAAATCCGCTTCCGGAATTTCTTGCTGTTTGAACAAAACTGGCAGGGAATACACGCCGATCACGGTTAAGATCAAAACCGGAATAACCGTCCATGCGATTTCAACGGGCGAATTATGCGTGAAGCTGGCCGGATTTGGGTTGGCGCGCCGGTTATAGCGTATGATTACATAACCCATAAGCGCCGTAACAAACACCACAATCGCTGTGATGATATATAGGATCATCGCATCCAACCACTGCAAATCTCTGGCCAATTCCGTAACAGCTGGCTGAAACCCAAGGCCCCGATCTATCGGAATTCCGATAATTTCCAACCCATCCTGTGCCAAAGCCGGCATGGCGGACATCCCAGCAATCACGCCAAAAATTTTACTTATAATACGCATCAATCACCCTACTCCGTTACGCGGCAGTTTTTAAAGGAAACGCGGCGGCCAAACGACCTGATAGAATCCCATTGTCTTTGGGGCGGTTAAAATCATATTCTGCGTCAGAGATAAAGCCAGAACCTTGCGGCAAACGGACGCCCCTGCTTCAAAAATTGAGCATCACGGCTCAGAGACAAATGAGGATACCATGCACGAAGACACCTTTGACCCGTTTGCGCTCAGCCTTGACAAACACATCGCCTTAAATTTGTTGCAAACCGCGACCCAAGGCGCGGATGATGGCGAGTTGTTTTTCGAACGCCGCCGGTCAGAAACGTTGGTTCTGGACGACCAACGCATAAAAACTGCAAATTTTGATGCCTCAGAAGGGTTTGGACTGCGCGCTGTGCGCGGCGAAAAAATCGGCTATGGCCATTCAAGCGAGATTTCAGAGGCCGCGATGAAAAGAGCCACGGGCACGGTGGCGTTGGCCGTGGCGGATAAGGGAGGCCAATGGGCTGACGCGCCGCAACGCAGCAATAACAGCCTCTATGCCTCGTTTGATCCAACCTCAGAGATCGGCTTTGCTCAAAAAGTAGATATTTTAAAACAGATAGATGCCTATCTGCGCGCCTTAGACAAACGCGTTGTACAAGTCAGCGCGGTTATCGCAGCCAGTCTGCAAGAAGTGGTAATTATGCGCCCCGATGGAGAGGTTTTTACCGATCTTCGCCCCATGACTCGCGTCAATATTTCGGTGATTTTAGAAAATAATGGGCGCCGTGAAAGTGGCAGCGCGGGAGGTGGAGGGCGATTTTCTCTTTCCGAATTGATCCGCCCCGAAGATTGGCAGCCTAAAGCCCGCGAGGCGCTGCGAATTGCAGCGGTCAACCTAGACGCGATTGCCGCCCCAGCCGGGATGATGGATGTTGTATTAGGGCCGGGATGGCCGGGCATTTTGCTGCATGAAGCGATCGGGCACGGGCTTGAGGGCGATTTCAACCGAAAAGGCAGCAGCGCCTTTGCCGGCCTTATGGGGCAACGGATCGCAGCGCCAGGCGTGACCGTTTTGGATGATGGCACGCTGCCCAACCGGCGTGGATCGATCAATATCGATGATGAAGGCACAGCCTCGCAAAAATCGACCCTGATCGAAGACGGCATATTAACCGGGTTGATGCAAGATCGCCAAAATGCACGTTTGATGGGCGTCAAACCCACCGGCAATGGCCGCCGGCAAAGCTATGCCCATATGCCCATGCCGCGGATGACCAACACGTATATGCTGGGCGGTGAAACGGAGCCTCAGGATATTGTAAGCAGCCTCAAAGATGGCCTTTATGCCGTGGGCTTTGGCGGCGGTCAGGTCGATATCACCAATGGCAAATTCGTCTTTTCCTGCACCGAGGCCTATCAGGTGAAAAACGGCAAAATCGGCGCGCCAGTGAAAGGTGCCACTTTAATTGGCGATGGTGCCACCGCGCTGAAACAGATCCGGGCAATCGGATCGGATATGGCCTTGGATCCGGGTATGGGCAATTGTGGCAAGGCCGGACAATGGGTTCCGGTGGGGGTTGGGCAGCCCAGTTTGATGATTGGCGGGCTGACGGTGGGCGGATCGGCGGAATAATACGATCATGCGCCCACGCTTTACGATGAATTAACCACTTCTCGTGTAGAAGGGTTCTCGTAAGCGGCGGAGTTGTGATGGTCGACGATTTGTTTTCTTCCTCTCACCCCCTACTCCCACCCAAAACGGAAGATGATCAACTGGATTGGCTTCGTCTCTTACGCTCGCGGCGGGTGGGAATAAGCACCTTTTATCGTTTGCTGGCTGAACATGGAACAGCCCACAACGCGTTGGAGCATTTGCCAGATATTGCCCAATCGCGCGGGTTGGCTGGCTATCGAGCTTGTTCGCAAAAAGATGCTATGAGAGAATTGTCGCAAGGCATCAAATATGGCGCACGATTGGTGTTTCGAGGCCAGCCCGACTATCCAAAACAACTGGGCCAAATTTCAGATGCACCGCCTTTGATCTGGGCGTGCGGAGATTTAAACCTCACAAAACGCCCGGTAACGGCGCTTGTGGGCGCGCGCAACGCCTCGGCTTTGGGGTGCCGGATGGCGCGCCGGCTCTCGCATGATTTGGGGCAGGCGGGGGATTGCATTGTGTCTGGGCTCGCCCGAGGCATCGATGCTGCGGCGCATCAGGCTGCACTTGAAACTGGAACGATCGCTATTTTGGCCGGTGGACTCAAAACCATTTATCCCCCCGAACATAAAGCCCTCACCGCCTTTATCGCCAAACAGGGGCTCCTACTTTCAGAACAACCCCTTAATTTGCGCCCGCAAGCGCATCACTTTCCCATTCGAAACCGTTTGATTTCGGGATTGGCGGAGCAAACCATCATTGTTGAGGCCGCGTTGAAATCTGGCAGCTTACTCACCGCAAGAAACACCCTTGATCAGGGTCGCGATGTGCTTGCAGTGCCCGGGCACCCGTTGGATCCGCGGGCGGCCGGATGCAATGCGCTGATCCGCGATGGCGCTGCTTTGGTGCGCAATGCGCAAGACGTGCTTGACCTAAGGCAAAACGTGATACCCCTCGAAAATGATAAAGCACCGCTTAATAGCGCTTCTTGTCAGCCGCCCGTCATGAGCGGTCGCGCAGCGCATGAACCCGCGCAGACATCCAAATCACAGCTGCAGCAAGATATCTTAGATCGGTTGAGCGTCACCGCGATTTCAGAAAATCACCTGATCCGCAGACTTGCGCGGCCCGTGGCGGAATGCAACACAGCCATCACCGAGCTTGAGCTGGATCAAAAACTACTCCGGCATGCCGGCGGCCATCTGTCTTTAAGACCATAATTTTACCAATCCAACCGATCTGAGAGCCGCGCACACTCCGTTTTAACGAAAATCATAGTTGCCAAATTCCTTGGATTGACAAGCCGGTCTTTTCGGCATCATGGTCTCCGGTCATAATGATCCGACCGAGTCGAAAGGAATTTGAATGCCCGTTGTCGTCGTAGAATCACCGGCCAAAGCTAAGACGATTAACAAATATCTTGGGTCGGGTTTTACCGTTTTAGCCTCTTACGGGCATATTCGAGACTTGCCCCCGAAAGACGGATCGGTTGATACGGAAAACAATTTCGACATGATATGGGAAGTCGGCGCCGACAGCAAAAAGCATATCAAAGCCATTGCCGACGCGCTGAAGGAAGACAATGCGTTGATCTTAGCCACCGACCCGGATCGCGAAGGCGAAGCGATCAGCTGGCATTTAGAAGAAACACTACGCAAACGCAAAGTATTGAAAAAAGACACACCCGTCAGCCGGGTGGTGTTCAACGCGATTACCAAAAAAGCCGTGACCGAAGCGATGAACAACCCGCGCGAAGTCGATGCGCCATTGGTGGATGCCTACCTAGCCCGACGTGCTTTGGATTATTTGGTCGGGTTCAATCTTTCTCCGGTTTTATGGCGCAAACTGCCAGGAGCGAAATCGGCTGGGCGCGTACAATCGGTATGTTTGCGCATGATCGTCGAGCGCGAACTGGAAATAGAAGCGTTTAGACCGCAGGAATATTGGAGCGTCGAAGCCCTGCTGCAAACGCCACGTGGCCAGGACGTTACCGCCAGATTGGTCAGCCTTGCCGGCAAAAAGTTAGACAAATTTGATTTAAATAACGGACCGCAAGCAGAGCTGGCCGTTCAGGCGGTTTCAAGCCGCCAGCTTTCGGTGCAATCGGTGGAAGCCAAAGCCGGCAATCGCAACCCCTCAGCGCCGTTTATGACCTCTACCCTGCAGCAAGAGGCCTCGCGTAAATTTGGCATGGGCGCGCGCCAAACAATGAGTGCTGCGCAACGCCTCTATGAGGCCGGTCACATCACCTATATGCGAACCGATGGCATTGATATGGCGCCCGAAGCCGTAATGGCGACGCGCGATGCGATCAAAGACCGATATGGTGAAAACTATCTACCCAACAGCCCCAGAATGTATAAAAACAAGGCGCGCAACGCCCAAGAGGCGCATGAATGTATTCGCCCCACAGACGCAACGCGCGATGCGGCTAGTTTAAAATTAACCGATGCAGATCAACGCAAATTATACGATTTAATTTGGAAACGCACCATCGCCTGCCAGATGGCAGCCGCCAAAATTGAGCGCACCACGGTTGAAATCGGCAGCGCCGATGCTCAGGTGGGCCTGCGCGCAAACGGTCAGGTAATTTTGTTTGATGGGTTTTTGAAGGTCTATGAAGAGGGCCGCGATGACAGCCAAAGCGATGGTGATGACAAACGGCTGCCCCAATTGATGCAGGGCGAAGCGATGCAAACCAATGCTGTCACACCCGAGCAGCATTTCACCCAGCCTCCGCCCCGCTACACGGAAGCCACTTTAGTGAAGCGGATGGAAGAGCTTGGGATTGGACGCCCCTCGACCTATGCCAGCATCGTGACCACAATCCAAGAGCGCGACTATGTGCGCAAAGAACAAAACCGCCTGATCCCCGAAGATAAAGGCCGCATCGTTACCATTTTTCTGCTGAATTTCTTTAAACAATACGTGGAATATGAGTTTACGGCCGGTCTGGAAGACCAGCTCGACAATGTGAGCGCGGGCAATGCGAATTATAAAGATCTGCTTGGAAAGTTTTGGCGTGATTTTTCGGCCGCAATCGCGGAAACATCAGAATTGCGGATCACCGAGGTGTTGGATGTTCTGGATGACGCTCTTGCGCCGCAACTCTATCCCCCCCGCGCCGATAGCAGCGATCCGCGCAGCTGCCCCAAATGCGGCGTGGGCGTGCTACATCTAAAAACGTCGCGCACCGGCGGTTTTGTCGGGTGCGGGAATTATCCAGATTGTCGCTTCACGCGGCCTATGAATGGTGATGCTGATGATGCGGGTGATCGCGTCTTGGGCGAGGATGCCGGGGATGAAATAAGCCTAAAAAAAGGCCGGTTTGGTCCTTACATTCAAAGGGGAGAGGCCACAGAAGAGCAACCAAAGCCACCGCGTGCCAGCTTGCCCAAGGGCTGGGCTGCGGATGAAATGGATCTTGAAAAAGCCTTACTTTTACTGAACTTGCCGCGCGAAATCGGCCCGCATCCCGAAGATGGCGAGATGATCGAAGCTGGTATTGGGCGCTATGGTCCATTTGTCAAACACGGCCGACTTTACGCCAACCTTAAAGAGGCAGAGGATGTGTTTACCATCGGCATGAACCGCGCCGTGGAAGAGCTCGCTAAAAAAGCCGCTTCACGCGGCGGAGCGCGCGGCAGCGCAGCCAAACCGCTGAAAGAATTAGGTGAACATCCCAGCGAGGGCGGGCCAATTCAAGTGATGGCGGGCCGCTACGGCCCCTATGTGAAATTTGCTAAAATCAACGCCACCCTGCCCAAAGACATGGAACCGGAAAGTGTTACGTTAGAGCAAGCGCTTGAATTAATCGAAGCAAAGGCCAAAAAAGGCGGTAAAAAGCCCGCGGCCAAAAAGAAGCCCGCAGCCAAAAAGAAAACTCCGGCAAAGAAGAAACCGGCCACCTGAATATAATCTCATTTGGCGCCAATCAGGCGAGCGTTGCGCCGCGCAAAAATAAACGCGTTCCAGCGCCCCAAGATTTTCGCGTTTTGCGATGCCTAAGAATTGACTCTAAGGCCTCCCTCAGCCAGATAAGAGCAAATTGATCGGTCAGGAGCGGTTGCGATGAAAAAGATATATGGGTCTGCACAAGAGGCCTTAGACGGGCTTTTATTCGATGGGATGTTCATTGCGGCCGGTGGGTTCGGGTTGTGCGGTATCCCCGAGCTTCTTCTGCAATCGATCAAAGAGACAGGCACAAAAGATCTGGTTTTCGCCTCTAATAATGCAGGTGTCGATGATTTTGGAATCGGAATTTTACTTCAGACGCGGCAGGTCAAAAAAATGATCAGCTCTTACGTTGGCGAGAATGCGGAATTCATGCGCCAATATCTTTCAGGAGAGTTAGAGTTAGAATTTAACCCACAAGGCACTTTGGCCGAGCGTTTACGCGCTGGCGGCTGCGGGATCCCTGGGTTTTACACAAAAACAGGCGTTGGAACAGTGATCGCTGAGGGGAAAGAACATAAAGAGTTCAACGGCCAAACCTATATAATGGAAGAAGGGCTATTCGCCGATCTTTCCATCGTGAAAGCATGGAAGGCCGATGCAACCGGAAATTTGATATTTCGCAAAACAGCGCGCAACTTCAATCCTCCTGCAGCGATGTCAGGCAAGGTCTGTGTGGCTGAAGTGGAAGAAATTGTACCTACAGGATCGATGGATCCTGATCTAATACATCTGCCGGGAATCTATGTGCACCGCATCGTTCAAGGCACCCATGAAAAACGTATCGAACAGCGCACAACGCGCCCGGCAGCATAAGGAGCGCGCATTATGGCTTGGGATCGCAATCAAATGGCCGCACGGGCGGCGTTGGAACTGGAAGATGGAATGTATGTCAATTTGGGCATTGGTATTCCAACTTTGGTCAGCAACTATATTCCGCAAGGCGTTGAAGTCACGCTGCAATCTGAAAATGGTATGCTTGGAATGGGCCCGTTTCCCATCGAAGGCCAAGAAGATGCCGATCTAATCAATGCGGGCAAGCAAACCATCACCGAATTGCCGCAAACCGCTTATTTTGACAGCGCCACCAGCTTTGGCATGATCCGGGGGGGCAAAATAGCCATGGCTATTTTAGGCGCCATGGAAGTTGCCGAAAACGGCGATTTGGCCAATTGGATGATTCCGGGGAAATTGGTCAAAGGCATGGGAGGCGCGATGGATCTGGTGGCCGGTGTGGGCCGCGTTGTGGTTGTTATGGATCACACCAACAAGCATGGCGACAGTAAAGTTTTGAAGCAATGCAGCCTGCCCCTGACCGGAACCGGCGTGGTAGATCGAATTATCACCAATCTGGGTGTTTTGGATGTGGTAGAGGGCGGCTTGAAGATCGTTGAATGCGCCGACGGCGTCAGCCCGGAAGAGTTGCGTGCCGCGACGCAGGCCAATATTGTTGCCTAGGCCTAACGAGAAAAGCGCGCGCATCTGCTTCGGCTTATGGCCGCCAAAATTGCATCCAGAGGAAAGTTTAAAAGCGCCAGAATAATCAAATTATTCAAAAACATGCGCATCACCTAAAGACCTGGGGTCAAAAACATGTCTTCCAGCTATGCAAGGACGGCATCCTTCATTTTGAAACCCGCCCCTTGGCCATTGCCGAATGCGCCTTGACCGCTATCCTTTTGATATGAGCACGTTTCCAAATAAATTCGCAACATGGCTGACCGGCAAAAACTGGGCTTTACACCCCCATCAGCTTGCAATGCTGGAAACAGCAGATCTGCCCGCGCAGGTGCTCATTGCGCCCACCGGGGCTGGCAAAACTTTGGCAGGGTTTCTGCCCAGCCTGATTGAGCTGGCCGAGCAACCGTCGCGGGGGCTGCATACGTTGTATATTTCCCCCCTTAAGGCTTTAGCTGCCGATATAAAACGCAATTTGATCAGTCCAATCGATGAGCTTGGCCTGGATATTTCGGTGGAAGACCGCACGGGCGATACGTCATCGCATATCAAAAAGCGCCAACGCAGCGCCCCGCCCCATATTCTGCTTACCACACCGGAAAGCCTCGCGCTTTTAATCTCTTATCCCGAGGCGGCAAATATCTTTTCTGGCTTACAACGGGTGATTATCGATGAAATTCATGCCCTTGCCGAAAGCAAGCGGGGCGATCAATTGATGCTGGCGCTCAGCCGCATACAGGCGCTCTGCCCGGATATGCGCCGCGTCGGCCTATCTGCCACGGTGAAAGATGCCACCGAGATCGCGACCTTCCTATCTCCCACTTCGCCAACCTGCCCGATTTTGATCGCAGATGCGGGGCCCGCGCCACATATTCAAATGCTTAGCAGTTCTGGTACACCGCCATGGGCCGGCGCCGGCGGGCTATATGCGATTGCAGATGTGCTCGCCCAGATCAAAGCCCATAAAACGACCTTAATTTTTCACAATACACGCGCGCAAGCGGAACTGTTTTTCCATAATTTATGGCTGGCCAATGAAGACGCGCTACCGATCGCGATCCACCATGGCAGCTTGGATCGCCAACAGCGTCAAAAGGTTGAGGCCGCAATGACAGCGGGGGCCTTGCGGGCGATCGTTTGCACTGGGAGTTTGGACCTTGGGATCGATTGGGGCGATGTTGATTTGGTGGTTCAAATTGGAGCCCCAAAAAACGTCAAACGGCTTGTACAGCGTATTGGCCGCGCCAACCATCGCTATAACGCGCCCTCTAAAGCCTTAATTGTGCCCGCCAACCGTTTTGAAGTGGTCGAATGCCTTTGCGCCTTAGAAGCTGTACAGGAAAATGATTTGGATGGCGCGCCACGTCCTCCCGGAGGATTGGACGTGCTGTGCCAGCATATTCTGCTTTGCGCCTGCGCTGATACGATTGATCCAGAGGTTTTATTCGCGCAAATCAAACAGGCAGGCCCTTATAGCGCGGTAACGCGCCGCGAATTTGACGCCTGCCTTGAGTTTTGTGCCACTGGGGGCTACGCGCTGCGCCGCTATGATCAATGGCACCGTTTGCAGCAAGATCCCAATGGAGATTTTAAATTGCGTGATCCGCGCAGCGCCCGCCGGTTGCGGCTTAATGTTGGCACCATCCAAGACAGTGATACGCTGAAAGTGCGTTTGCATAAGCGGCGCGGGGGTAAGCCGCTTGGCGAGGTGGAAGAAGCCTTTGCCGCCACGCTTGCCCCGGGCGACACCTTTTTGATCGGAGGACAAGTGGTGCGGTTTGAAAGCCTGCGCGACATGGTCGTCGAAGTCTCGCGACATGCGCATAAAAAGCCCAAAATCGCCACCTTTGCGGGCACTAAATTTGCCACATCAACGCAGCTTTCCAAGCGCATTTTAAAGCGCTTTGACACAGAAAACTTTCAAGGCCTCCCCGCTTTTACCCAAAAATGGCTGTTTCAACAGCAAACGCTTTCACGCCTGCCCAGCCGCGACCACCTATTGCTAGAAACGTTTCCGCGCCGCGGGCAGCAGCATTTGGTTATTTATGGCTTTGCAGGGCGCAATGCGCAGCAAACTTTGGGGTTGCTGATCACCAAGCAACTTGAAGCGCAGGGCCTAGCCCCGCTTGGGTTTGTGGCCACCGATTACGCAACCTTGATCTGGGGGCTTGAAAAGATTACCGCCCCTGAAGCGCTGTTTGACCTGACAGATTTGGAAAAAGGCCTTGCGGATTGGTTGGGTGAAAATGCTGTTATGAAACGTAGCTTTCGTGCTGTTGCCACCATCGCCGGATTGATCGAACGCAATTTGCCCGGCCAACGTAAATCGGGCCGCCAAGCCACATTTTCATCTGATATTCTCTATGACACATTGCGCAAATATGATCCTGAGCACATCTTGCTCGCCATCACCCAAAGCGAAGCACGGCAAGGCTTGGTGGATTTTGACCGTATAAAAGAATTGCTTGAAAAGCGCGCAACACGGATTGTCCATTGTGCCTTGCCGCATGTCTCACCGATGGCTGCCCCGTTGTTTTTGGAAGCAGGTCGCGTTCCTGTTGAAGGCCAGGCGATGGACCGGTTGCTGGCTGAGGAAGCCACCGCCCTGATGGCAGAAGCCGGGTTGGAATTCTAACGTGCCAAACCTGCAAAACTCCAGCCAGTACCGCTCTGTGAACGGCTTTCCCTTTACATTATCAGGCGCAGCCTTGCTCGCATTGCCCTCTGGCGCTTTATGGTGGCCCGAGCATGAATTGCTGTGCGTCTCAGATTTGCATTTGGGCAAAGCGGAACGGATCAGCCGAAAAGGCGGCGCAAACCTGCCGCCTTATGAAATTCAAGACACGCTGAGCCGGCTAGAACGAGACCTCGAGCAGACCAGCGCACGCACGGTGATCTGCCTGGGGGATAGTTTTGACGATCTCAGCGCAGAGCGCGCCTTTCCTGAAGACGCGCAATTATGGATAGCGCGGCTTCAGGCAGGGCGGCGCTGGATTTGGATCGAAGGCAATCACGACCCGGGGCCAATTCATTTGGGTGGCCAGCATATGGCCGAATTCGCCTGCGCTCCGCTACTGTTTCGCCATATCGCCAATCCCGCATCATCTGGTGAGGTTTCGGGGCATTATCACCCCAAAGCGCAGGTTTCCTTGCGCGGACGCGCGCGCAGTTTTGCCTGTTTCTTGCTGGATGAAACGCGGTTGATTCTGCCCGCCTATGGAACCTATACCGGCGGTTTGCGCTGCGATCATCCCACCTTAGACCGCCTGATAAACAAGCCCGGCCTTGCCATTTTAACCGGCAAGAGCGCGCAGCCCATTCCAATGCCGCGCGCGAAAGTGACCTGAGGTTTGCCTCCAAAACGAACTTGATGCGCTTACGCGGTTAACCCCTGCGGTTCGTCAATCCCATTACTGCGGCAACAGGCCGTCAGCGTATTGGCCAGCAGACAGGCGATCGTCATCGGCCCAACGCCCCCTGGAACCGGGGTGATCGCGCCGGCAACCGCGGCGCAGCTGTCATAATCCACATCCCCGACCAAACGGGTGCCACCTTCGGGCTTTTCAATCCGGTTGATTCCAACATCGACCACCGTGGCGCCCGGTTTGATCCAATCTCCTGGCACCATTTGTGCACGCCCTACCGCGGCAACCACGATATCCGCGCGCGCCACCACATCTTTAAGATCTTTGGTGCGGCTATGCGCGATGGTTACGGTGCAACTCTCGCCCAGCAGCAACTGCGCCATCGGTTTACCCACGATATTGGAGCGACCAATCACCACCGCATTCAATCCAGACAAAGACCCATGATGCGCGCGCAGCATCATCAAACATCCCAAAGGCGTGCAGGGTACCATTGATTTCTGCCCAGTGCCCAGCAATCCCACATTTGAGATATGAAACCCATCCACATCCTTTTCAGGAGCAATAGAGTTTATCACCAAATCTTCATCAAGATGGTTTGGCAATGGCAATTGCACCAAAATACCATGCACGCTTGGATCGGCGTTAAGCTTCCCGATTAACGCCAACAAATCGATCTGCGATGTGTCAGCATCCAGCTTATGTTCAAAGCTGTTCATCCCCACCTCAAGCGTTTGCTTACCCTTTGAGCGTACATAAACTTGGCTGGCCGGATCCTCTCCGACCAACACAACCGCCAATCCGGGCACGATATGGTTCTGTTCTTGCACCCGCGCTACATGCTCGGCCACTTGCACCCGAATTTGCGCCGCAAAGGCCTTGCCATCAATTACTTGCGCTGCCATTGGGTTTTCCCTTCACGTCAAAATCATGCCCTTCGGGGCAATATGCGCCAAAACGCGGCCAAACTCTATCAGAAAAGCCCCTCAATTTGGCCTAAATCATTCAGCATAATCGCTTCCGAAGCTGGCACAGATGGCAATCCCGGCATCGTCATAATTTCCCCGCAAATCACCACGATGAAACCTGCGCCCGCACTTAAGCGTACTTCGCGCACAGGCACCGAGTGCCCCAAAGGTGCGCCGCGGCGGTTTGGATCCGTGGTAAAGCTATATTGCGTTTTCGCCATGCAAACCGGCAGGTGCCCATACCCGGCCTCTTCCCAATCTTTCAACTGCGTGCGAATTTTGGCATCAGCCAAAACTTCATCGGCGCGATAAATACGCTTGGCAACGGTCTCGATTTTCTCGAACAAACTGAGCTCATCGGCATAAAGGGGCGCAAAATTTGCGGTATCCGCATCTGCAATTTCAGCCACGCGCTGCGCCAGCACTTCAGTACCTTCCGAGCCTTTTTCCCAATGTTGGCACAGAATTGCTTCCGAGCCTTGCTCGGCCACATAATCTTTGACGGCCTGTACCTCTGCATCCCTATCGGTGACAAAATGATTGATCGCCACCACAACGGGAACCCCAAAGCTTTTGACATTTTCAATATGACGGCCAAGATTTGGACACCCGGCCTGTACGGCGGCCACGTTTTCTGGTCCAAGATCCGCCTTGGCAACACCGCCATTCATCTTCATCGCTCTGACCGTGGCAACCACAACCACAACCGAAGGGGCAATCCCGGCTTTGCGGCACTTGATATTCATAAACTTTTCGGCCCCCAAATCGGCGCCAAACCCGGCTTCGGTCACTACGTAATCAGCCAGTTTCAACGCCGTGGTTGTAGCAGCCACAGAGTTGCAGCCATGCGCGATATTGGCAAATGGCCCGCCATGCACGAAAGCAGGGTTGTTTTCCAAGGTTTGCACAAGGTTGGGCTGCATTGCATCTTTCAAAAGCACAGTCATCGCGCCATCGGCTTTGATATCACGGCAGTAAATTGGTGCTTTATCGCGCCGATACGCCACGATGATATCACCCAGCCGCTTTTGCAAATCGTCAAGCGAATTTGCCAAGCATAAAATAGCCATCACTTCCGAGGCCACGGTGATGTCAAATCCAGTTTGCCGCGGAAACCCATTCGACACGCCCCCCAGGGACGTTACGATATCGCGCAGAGCCCGGTCATTCATATCCATCACGCGGCGCCAGACCACGCGGCGTTGATCAATCTCAAGCTTATTGCCCCAATAAATATGATTGTCGAGCATCGCCGACAGCAAGTTATGCGCCGATGTAATTGCGTGGAAATCACCGGTGAAATGTAGGTTCATTTCTTCCATCGGAACGACTTGGGCATATCCCCCCCCGGCAGCGCCACCTTTCATTCCGAAACACGGGCCCAAAGACGCTTCGCGAATACAAATCGCAGCGCGCTTGCCAATCCGGTTCAGCCCATCGCCCAAACCAACCGTTGTTGTTGTTTTCCCTTCACCGGCAGGTGTTGGGTTGATGGCCGTTACCAATATTAATTTTCCGCTCTCATTCGCTTGAACCGAGTTGATAAATTCTTGGCTAATCTTGGCCTTATCATGGCCATAAGGCAGAAGGTGTTCAGAGGGAATATCGAGCTTTGCACCGATTTCCTGAATCGGTTTTTTCTGTGCTTCGCGGGCGATTTCAATATCAGATTTATAACTCATGGCGTTCCCTCCTATCGGTTTGTCCGATTTTATCCCTCTGGGCTATAGCCCGCTTACCTCATCGTAAAGACGGTGTTTCCGACATTTTCGGGATCTGTTGCGGCGGCATAGACTTCGAAAGTTTCGCATCCGAAACTAAGGGGCCAGCTTAGCACAAGCGCCTATCATAAGCGCAGTGCAGACTTTGATATCAGGCGATGTGCCTAAAAGCTGCGCTTTGCCGGCCGGCGATCTTGCTGCGGTTCGCGCCACTTGCTAAAAAGGCATGTATGGACAGGCCCGTCTTGACGCGCCGCAAACCACACGACTTTAGTCAGCTGGTATGGGCTGAATGCCCGCCCGAAGATGCCCCACCAGCCTCAAAATCAGTGGCTTCGTTTAAAATCTGGCCAAGGCTCGGTACAAGCGGCGCATTGCGCGTTTGCCATAACGCTGCGCGTTTTATCGATTTTGCGCATTGAATATAAACCTCTTGTACAGTGATCACCATCACGCAAACCGGGCCTCCTTTATTGTCTAAAAAGCTGGCGCAAAGATCCGGATCTTTCGTCAGGGACGCTTGGCCATTTACCCGCACCACCGTATCTGAGCCCGGCACCATAAACATCAATGAAATGCGACCATCTTCAACGATGTTGCGCAAACTGTCCAAACGGTTATTGCCGGGCCAATCGGGCAATAAAAGCGTTTTATCGTCTTGGATCCGTACCACCGGCCCTAGATCGCCGCGCGGAGATCCATCGGTACCGGCGGAGCCAATTGTTGACAGCACGCAAAAGCGCGCGGCCCCTATCCAAGCTTGATATAATGGTGTCAGATGATCTGCAACTTTATGCAGGCTTGCCGGACTCGCCTGTCCATATAGTGCCTCAAGTGTCTTGACCGACCGGATAAAATCCATCTGTTGCCGCCTCTTCCAATAACGCGTTTGAACTTTGCTCAATCACCTCTTCCAGCCTATGCATGAACAGCTCATTGCTTAGCCCGGGTTGAATGGCAGGCAAAAACTCAATCACAGCCAAACCCGGTTGCCGCAGGATGCCATATTTGGGCCAGAAAACGCCAACATTCGTTGCCGCGGGGATGCAGGTTTGACCGGTTTCTTGATAAAGAACTGCAGTACCGATCTTATACGGCGCCGATGCGCCAGGCGCGATCCGGGTGCCTTGCGGATAAATGATCAACTGTCCTGCAGGCGAATTGCCTGAATTGACCGCAGCCACCATTGATTTTATGGCTTGCGTCCGTTTGCCGCGCTCAACACAAATACATCCAATCCGCAAACCGAACCACCCCAGAACAGGTGCATATTTCAGCGAGTTCTTCATGATGAACTTGGGTTTTGGAACCGCACTCACAATCAAAATCGCGTCAAAAAAGCTTTGATGCTTGGCGGCAATAAGAACTTCCCCTTCTGGGATGATCCCACGTATTTCGGAACGGAGCCCAACCATCCAGCGGGCGCTCCACCGCACCCAATGGGCATAAGAGCGCACAGCCAGATAGGCCCCGCGCCGATCTATAAGCGCCCAAGGCAGGAATAAAAGACCAACAACCACCAACATCAGGTACATTTGAAACACAAAGGCCGCGCTCATGATCCATCTGAGAACAGACATCTACGCAAGCCCCGCCAAAACCTGTTGAGCGGCGCGGCGCGTCGAAAGATAAGCCGTTCCTGCCGAAAACGGTGGAATAAAAAGCAGCCAGAGCCATTCCAGCCCCTGCAAGCCAAGCCCTGTTAAAATCAGGCTGCGCGGCTCTTCTGAGGGTATAAGATACACCACCACCGCGCCGAGTGCGATGCCGATGGAAGCGCCCGCGAATGCACGAAATGTAAACCGGCCAACAAAGGCCGAGGCAATGTAATTATCCGTCGCTCCAATCAAACGTAGAACCGCGATCACCTGCGCATTGGCCGCCATGGATGCACGCGCGGCCAGCGTAATCATCGCCGCATTTGCCGCTATCATCAAAATAATCGACACGATTCCCAGCAACCACAACCGCTGCGCGGCCCGCGCCAACGGCTTTTGCCAACGCGTATGATCATCCAAAACCGCGGACGGCACTTCTGCCGCCAAACGCAACCGAAGACCCTGGGCATCATACCCTGCACTGGTTTCTTGGATATCGATCAAGCGAGGCACGGCTAAATCTTCAAGCGGCATATCAGGCCCAAACCAAGGCTCCAGCAAAGCGCGCTGTTCATCGGCGCTCATCACACGGGCCGAGGCGATCCCGCTGGTGGTTTGCAAGACCTGCAAAGCCTGCTGAACCTGCGCCTCAAGCTGGCCAGCCGAGGCTGATACGCGCAATGTAGCGCTACCAGATAAGGCCGTGCTCCAGCGCGCCGCAAGCCGATCAGCCGCCAAAGACAACACCAGAGCGAACACAACCAAAAACGCCATGATTGCAGATGTGGCCGTACTAAGAGTTGCCGTGAAACCTGTGGGCGGAACAACTTTATTCCGACGCCCATCTCCTGAGATCATCGCCAGAAAATTTGAGATAGGGGCGATCATAAATCAGCCCCCGCAAGGTGCACTTGCCGATTGTTAATCCGCAAAACGCGCACCGGAACCTGCGTTTTTGCGGTGCGAATCAAGCTTAAATCATGGCTCGCAACGACAATCGTTTTGCCCATGCGGTTGAGTTCGATCAAGAGCTTCAATAACCGCTCAGACATTTCCCAATCGATATTCCCGGTGGGCTCATCCGCCAAAATAATATCTGGAGACATAATGATCGCGCGGGCCAAAGCAGCCCGCTGCCGTTCACCGCCAGACAGCTCGGGCGGATAGGCCTCGGCGCGTTTGTTCAGCCCGACCCACGCCAATAGCTCTTTAAGGTTCATTTGATCCGACAGACGATCCTGCCCCGCCACTTCTAACGGCAGCGCTATATTTTCAATCACGCTCAAATGATCCAAAAACTGACAATCTTGATGCACGACGCCGATTTTGCGGCGTGCAATTGCAATTTCATCCCGAGACATAGACGCGCGACTGTTCCCAAACAAAGACACGATCCCCGATGTCGCGGTTAAAGCGCCATAGCACAGTTTCAAAAAAGTGGTTTTTCCAGACCCTGAAGGCCCCGTCAGGAAATAAAACGCGCCCGGTGTTATCGAGACAGACATACCCGATAAAAGCTCGTTTCCACTATAGGAATAAGCTGCATTTTCCAAATCTATCAAAGCATATCCTGCTGCTATCTGTTAAGGCCCCGTAAAGCCGTTTTGCCCCAGTGCAGCCATCGTTGCAATCTATCATTCGCCTTTCGCGAAATGATTTTTTGCAGAAAGCCATTTTCTCTCTGGGTTTTTAAGCGCATATTGGGCTAGAAATACACGCTAAAGATCTAAACACGATAGGTTTATCTCGCCATGCTTCTGGCCTGCCCAATTTGCCAAGCCCAATATGAAGTGCCCGAAGACGCTATTCCAGAGGCGGGATGCGAGGTGCAATGTTCAGCTTGTGGTGAAACTTGGTTCCAACCGCACCCGCAAGCCTCTTTTCCAATTGAAAATATCCGCGGTGATCAGCGCCTGCAAGACTTTGCCTATATAAAGGGTGCGATCGAGCATAACAGCGAGTCCCAATCGAGTGAACCGAGCAACCGCGACCTACAGAGCCCTATCTTCAACAATCCAACCGCGATTCAACGCCCCCCCATCGCGCCGGCTGTTGCAGAAGTGTTGCGGCAGGAGGCGGATCGAGAGGCAAAAGTGCGCGCAGCCTCTGTATTCGTAGAAGATCAAGCCCCGTTTGAGGCCGATATTCCACCGGCGCTTGAAACTGCGCAAAGCAGCTTTCCGGCCGGTCCGGCGGCGCCAATAAACGCCCTTCCATCAGCGCCATTGCCTGCGCCGGCCAGCGAGCCAGATCAACTTCAAGCTGATAAAACCGCGCCTGCGCCCAAACCCATCACCGCCCAAAACGCGGATACGCCATCCCATAGCTTGGGCAGGCTGGGCTTCACAACCGGGGTTGCTGCCGTGATGGCCGCTTTGCTCTTCTACCTTTACGCGGAGACACTCAGCAACGCAGCCCCCAGCCTGACACCCTATGCCGATCTTTACACGCTGTGGGTGGATGCCCAGCGCCAGCGTGTAGACCCATTGATTGACCAAAGCGTTCTATGGGTTCTCGCGCAGGTTAAGCAGGTTTTTTAATCCCCTGACCCTAAAACTTTTCAAGCAAGCGTTCTAAATAGTCGCGCTCGGGTTTTGAGCGATAACGCTCACCCATACGGCGCCGGATCTCCTCAAGCAGCTGTTGCGCCTGGCGCTCTATAGCTCGCCTTTCCTGCGCCTCTGACATCCCATCATCCCCCGCATGCCGGCCCTGCTGACGCCCCAGCGGATCGGTTGCCTCACCGCGCCCGCGCCCTTGAGCTGCGCTGCCCTGATCAGCCTCATTTAAACGTTGGGCTTCGGTAAATGCCTGATCTAAGTGCTGAATACCATCCCGCAGCGCATCCAACGCATCCGCCTGTTGATCCATAGCTTCTGGCAAATCATTCTCGTCTAAAGCCCGTTCAGCCCGGCGCATAGCCTCTTCTGCTTCATCCAAAGCTCGAGCTGTAGGCCCATCGCTGCCTTCACCGCTTGGATCAAGCGGCAGATTTTGGCGTTGCCGGCCCAGAGCCTCTCTGAGGCGCCGCTGGCGATCCGCCAGATCTTGCGCAGAGGGCGGCGTTGCATCCTCAGAGGGGCCTGTTTCACCTAGGCTTTGTTGCCCCAAACCTTCACCACGCGATTGGCTGGGTGCTTGTTGAAGATTACGAAAAGCCTCGTCAGATAGGTTTTGTTGACCCCGCAGCGTGTCTTCTAAGCCTTGCAACGCTTGTTCGCGCGGCGCGCCTTCGCCCGAAGAGCCTTCCGCAATCTGCATATTTTGCATCATCTGCTGCAACTCTTGAAGCGCTTGTTGCGCCTCGGCCATACGCCCCTCACGCATCAATTTCTCGATACGATCCATCATGGCCTGAAGATCATTTTGCGTTAAATCCACGCTATTTTGCGGGGTGGTTGAACGCGGGCCCTTTTCAGGAGCGGTTTTTTCCCGTTCCGCCTGTTGCATCAATTGGCGCAGGTAGTTTTCATTTGCCTCGCGTAATTCTTGCATCAATTCGGCAATTTCCGCCTCAGATGCTCCGTTTTTCATCGCTTGCGACAACCGCTCTTCAGCTTGCCGCATGCGCTCTAGCGCATCGTCAACATCGCCGTCTTCAAGATCAATCGCCAAGGCCCATAGCAAGTCCGCAATTTCAACGCGCGCTTGTTTCAGCGCGCCTTGCGCAAGCGCTTTTGTCAGCTCAGCACTGATGAAACGCAGCTGTAAATAATCACCCTCCTTGCGGATTTGCGATCCTGGTTCAAACAAAATCGCCTTAAGCATACGCTCGACCCGCCCAGCATTTTCACGATGCCACATCAAATCGCGCCGCTGTTCAATCAAGGCCGCAGCCAAGGGATCAAAAAATCTGCGGCCGGGCAGCGTCATGGCGCGCGCCGGGGTCACGACGCTTTGTCCCAAAGCATCCTTGGCTTCCAAAGAAACGGTTACGGGTAGGTTTGAGAGCATATGTTTCGAAAAATCTTCGGTTACATCCATCGAGAAATCCCGATACCGCCCATCAAGCGGCATCGGCAAATCAACGCGCAGGGCCGCGTCACTCTCTGGGTCAAGCGCCAAACCATAACGCCGATCTAATGCCTCTAAATCCACTTCAATAAGCGCGCGTACTGCGGTGATGCCAAAATCATCCTGCGCGGCGTAACTGAACCGGCTGACCCCAAAAAAATCGGGTTCAAAGGTTCCATTCCATTGCAGGTTGGGCGGCTTATCAGGAAGCAGCGTAACAGACCAAACTGCGCTGGATGGTCCCGAAATTTCCAAAACACCCTCTTGTAGAACCGTGAAGCTTTGTTGCAAGCCATCCGCGGCAGAGGTGGCCGCAGGGGTGGGCGAAACGGTTTGATTTATTTGATAGCTGCCTTCCGGGCCATAAAACCGCAAATCAACCCGACTGGTGTTCAAAAGCCTTAAGTCAGCTTGCTCGAAAAGATCCGGCAAATAAAGGCTGGGCAAACCGGAATAGGGCGGCTGTGTCACCCACCCCTCCCAGCTTTGAACCTCAACCGTTTTTAAGTTTAAGGGCAGCGGCGGCGCAAAACGCGCCGCAAAATTAGACGATGATCCAAAGGTTAGGCTGACCAAAAACACCAATAATGCGCATAGGCGTAAGCCAAAAGGGTCGGCTTTCATCAGAGTCAGATCAGGGGGAACCGATAAGGCTTGGTTGGCCAACGCTTGCATTTGGTGTTGATGGCGTCGCCAGAGCGCCTGCGTAACCGGATCTTTACCTCGGATGCTTGCAACATCGTTTAACGCTTGCAAAGGGCGCGATGGCAAGCTGCGATCCACGCGTTGCTTGGCGTCTTGCCAACGCGGCATATGAAACCTTTTGATACCCCAAAGCAACGCAGCAAGAGCCCCAGCGGCAGCAATCCCAACCCCCAGCGCCAGAAGATCAATTTGGCCAATCACCGGCCCGCGCCACATCGGCAGGCTAAACCCAATCAGACCAACCGAACAAAACGGCCAGAACGCTTTTAAGCCGCGCTCACAGACCAACCCAATAAGCGTTTTAAAGACAGCCGGCTGCGGAGCTGAAAACCAGTTTTGAACACGCGAAAAGACCAGATCAAACCTCCAACTCTTGGCTGTTTTTTTCTACAACCAAGAGGGAATCATATCTCGATTTATCATTTCGTCAAATGTGGGACGGGCTCGGATCACCGCGAATTGATCGCCGTGCACCATTATCTCGGGTACCAATTGGCGGGTATTATATTCACTGGCCATGACGGCCCCATAAGCACCGGCCGAGCGAAAAGCCACAAGATTGCCCGCGCTTTGGCGCGGCAAAGCCCGTCCTTTGGCAAATGTATCTCCAGATTCGCACACGGGGCCCACGATATCATAAGTGGCTGTTGGCTGATCCGCGCTGGCTGCTTGCACAGGCACCACATCATGATGCGCCTCATACATCGCTGGGCGGATAAGATCGTTCATCGCCGCGTCTAAAATCAGAAATTCACGGTCTTCACCGGATTTCACATAAATCACTGAACTGACCAAAACCCCAGCATTGCCAGCAATCAAGCGCCCAGGCTCAACTTCTATTTCACAGTCTAAATGGCCCAATTCACGCTGAACCATTGCGCCATAGTCCTGCAAGCTGGGCAAAGGCCCAGAATCGGCCTGATAGGCAATACCAAGGCCACCGCCCAGATCAAGCCGACGAATATCATGCCCCTCGGCCCGCAATTGCTGAGTCACGCTTGCCAGTTTGCGATACGCCAATTCGAAAGGTGCCAACTCCGTCAGCTGGCTACCAATATGCACATCGACACCCACCGCCTCGAGCCCGGATAAGCTGGCCGCGCGCGCGTAAACTTCAGAAGCGCGCGAAATTGGAATGCCAAATTTGTTTTCTGCCTTGCCGGTGGCAATTTTGGCGTGGGTTTTCGCATCCACATCGGGATTCACGCGCATGGTGATTGGCGCAACCGTTCCTAAAGACACTGCCACCTCATTGAGGGCTTCCAGCTCGGCTTCGCTTTCCACATTGAATTGGCGCAAACCACCGCGCAGCGCGAAAGCCATCTCATCGCGGGTTTTTCCAACCCCTGAAAATACAATCCGCTCCGGGGCAACGCCGGCGGCAATAGCGCGACGATATTCCCCCCCCGACACCACATCCATCCCAGCGCCCAACCCGGCCAGGGTTTTTATAATGGCTTGGTTCGATGCAGCTTTCATCGCAAAACAGACAAGGTGATCCATACCTTGAAGCGCCGCATCAACCGCATGGAAATGGCGGGTCAAGGTGGCGCTTGAATAAGCGTAAAATGGCGTGCCAACTTGCGCTGCTATCTCTGCCAGCGAAACCCCTTCGCCATGAAGAATACCGTTCTTATACTGAAAGTGATCCATCGTTACCCAAAGGCCTTTTATCTATGTTTATGAGCTCGATTACCCTATCGACCACGGGATGAAAAGCCTTGGCCCTGTTCTAGATTATGGCAGGGTCTGCTTGAGAAAAATAAATTCGCAAAATGGCCGGAACTTATGTTTGACAAACGCTCTAGGCTACGTCTTCTAGGTGGACACCGTTACAGGACGTATCAATGCTGACCTTCGCACTTGCCGTTTTTTTACTGATCATAACCCCAGGACCTGGTGTGCTGTCCACGGCGGGCGTGGGGGCCGCCTATGGGTTTCAACCCGGACTGCGCTATGTGATGGGGCTTTTTATCGGCACAAATTTGGTGGGCTTGGCCGTGATCAGCGGTCTCGCGGCCATCGTGTTCAGCGTTCCTGTGGTTCGGGGCGTGCTGATGGCGGCCTCGCTGGCCTATTTGGTCTATTTGGCGGGTCGGATCGCGCTGGCTGGATCAAAACTGGCTTTTATCGATGCGCGCCGACGCCCCGGGGTAAAAGACGGAATACTCTTACAAATTATCAACCCCAAAGCCTATGCAGTGAACTCGGCCCTCTATTCGGGTTTTGCGTTTCTGCCCGACAACCTGCTGCTGGAAACCCTACTGAAACTGCTTATCGGCAATGCGGTCTGGTTTCCTATCCATTTAATCTGGCTTTTTGCGGGCAGCGCATTGCATCGGCTCGACCTCGCCGAGACAACGCAAAAGCGAATAAATTATGCTATGGCAGCCGCAATGATGACCGTTGTGCTGCTTGGGGTTTCCGCCGCGCTTTAAGACAATAGTGGGCGAATGCGATCAATCGCGCGCAGAATATTCTCGCTGCTATTGGCATAGGAAAACCGTACATAGCCTTCGCCAAACTGGCCGAAGCTGGTGCCGGCAACCGTGGCCACGCCCGCTTTGTCTAAAAACAAATCTTGGGTTTGCTTGGCATTTAACCCCGTGCCGCTGATATTGGGAAAAGCGTAAAACGCCCCGGCGGCATCCGCGCAGCTTACCCCCGGCAAATCATTTAACGCCTCAACGATAATTTTTCGCCGCGCATCAAATTGGGCAACCATATCATAAACGGGGTCTTTGGGCCCTGTCAGCGCGGCCAGCCCTGCAAATTGCGCGGCTGCATTCACGCAAGAGTGATCATTAATGCACAACCGCGTCACTGGCTCAACCATCGCATCTGGCCAAACCGCATAGCCCATGCGCCAGCCAGTCATTGCATAGGTTTTTGACCATCCGTCCAAAACGATCAGACGGTCCCGGATTTCAGGATAAGTCAATAAACTCACGTGCTCGCGACCGTCATAGAGCATTTGGCTATATATCTCATCAGAGAGAATGGCGACATGGGGATGTGCGGCAAGCCCCTCAACCAATTTATCAATCTCTGCCTTTGGGGTGACTCCACCGGTTGGGTTGGCGGGGCTGTTTATGATGATCAAGCGGGTTTTATCGGTGATTTGAGACAACACCGTTTCCGCATCAAACGCAAAGCCATTTTCTTCCAACAAAGCCATTGGAACCGGCGTGGCGCCGCTATAGCGAATAACCGATTCATAGATGGGAAAGCCCGGGTTTGGATAAATAATTTCAGCCCTTGCCTGACCAAACATCAAAACCGCAAAAAACATCGTGGGTTTTCCACCGGGTACGATAATCACGTTATCCGGGTGAACCGCAGCCCCATGACGCTGCTCTAAATCCTCTGCCACCGCTGCCCGCAATTGCGGCAAGCCATTGGCCGGCGTATAGCCGTGATGTCCGTCCTGCAAGGCTTTTATACCCGCATCGACAATATGCTGCGGGGTGCGAAAATCTGGCTGACCAATTCCCAGGTTGATAATATCCCGTCCCTCGGCCGCCAGTTTTTGAGCGCGCGCCAGAACCACAAAGGCTGATTCTGTGCCAAGCCGAGAAATACTATCGGCAAATTTCAATTGTGTCATTCGATGTCCTTTCGCATGCGTAGCCGCATAAAAAAATAAAACGGCAATCCGCATCCCAACCCGATACATAAGATAAGAGGAATACTGACGAGCCCTGAAAAGTTGCGCCTTTGAAAGGCCTCAAACACGATCCAAACGACCAAAGCGACGGCGGCAACGGTTAAATCCCACGCCAAGCCCGCGCTGGCCTCCGTTAGGAAAAAAGCTGATATCAAATCGCCAAGACCGCCCTCATTTTGGGCCATCCAAGAGGTGAAATAATACATCGGATGCACAGCGCCCCAAACCGCCAAGCCCAAAAACACCCACGAGATTCGCCGCATTTATTTCACGTCTTCCGTTTTTGGAGGCATGGGCGGACCATCGGCGCCACATCCGATCAATCCAACCATACAGATCACTGAAAACACGATCCAAACCAATCTCATGCTTCCAGCTCCTGTTTCCACCGCAGGATCTGCGCGCGCACCTGCGCAGGCGCAGTGCCGCCGTAAGAGATGCGCGAGGCAACCGAATTCTCTACGCCCAAGACATCATAAACCTCTTTGGTGATCGCGGGATCCACAGAGTGCATCTGCGTCAGGCTTAAATCTTGTAGCTCGCATTTTTCCGCCTCGGCCAGCGCCACCAAACTGCCCGTGACATGATGCGCATCACGAAACGGCATGTTTAAACTGCGCACCAGCCAATCTGCCAGATCGGTGGCGGTTGAAAACCCGGCCCCGGCGGCGGCGCAAAGGGCAGCTTTATTGGCCTGCAGATCGGCCACCATGCCCTGCATCGCGGCCAAAGCCAGCAGCAGGTTATCGGCGGCGTCAAACACTTGCTCTTTGTCTTCTTGCATATCCTTTGAATAGGCCAAAGGCAGGCCCTTCATCACCAGCATCAATGCGACATTGGCGCCAAAAATACGCCCGATCTTGGCGCGGATCAATTCAGCTGCATCGGGATTTTTCTTCTGCGGCATGATAGAAGATCCGGTTGAGAACCGATCCGACAAGCTGACAAAACGAAATTGCGCGGACGACCAGATTACAAGCTCTTCTGCAAAACGGCTGAGATGCATCGCGCAGATACTCGCCAAGCCCAGAAACTCCAACGCAAAGTCACGATCACTGACCGCATCTAACGAATTGGCGGCCGGGCGATCAAAGCCAAGCGCTGCGGCGGTGCTATTGCGATCGATCGGAAACGATGTTCCGGCCAAGGCGGCAGCCCCTAATGGACATTCAGACATGCGCTTGCGGGCATCGCGCAGGCGGCTTAAATCGCGCCCAAACATTTCGACATAGGCCATCATGTGATGCCCCCAGGTCACGGGCTGCGCGGTTTGCAGATGCGTAAACCCCGGCATTACCCAGTCCGCGCCGTGTTCTGCTTGCGCGATGAGCGCATGAATCAAACCCGTTAAAGCAACCTCACACGCGTCTAATTGGTCACGCACCCAAAGTTTGAAATCAGTTGCAACCTGATCATTGCGCGAGCGCGCCGTGTGCAGCCGGCTGGCAGGTTCTCCCACCAGATCTTTCAACCGCGCTTCGATATTCATGTGAATATCTTCCAGCTTACTTGAAAACACAAATTTCCCGGCCTCAATCTCTGACAAAATGGTGATCAGACCTTCCTCAATCGCTTCAAAATCGCTATCACTTATGATGGATTGTGCTGCCAACATCGCGGCATGCGCGCGCGATCCGGCTATATCTTGAGTGGCAAGGCGCTGGTCAAATCCGACTGATGCATTAATTGCTTCCATAATCGCATCAGGACCGCTTGCAAAGCGGCCTCCCCACATCTGATTTGAGGACGTGTTAGACATCAATTTACCTTTCGGAGGACACATGGCATTTATTCGTTCATTCTTTGTTTATACTGCTCTTATTCTGGGTGCAAATAGCACGTTGGCCGCGGCAAATAGCACCGAGCATCTACAGGCTTTAAAGCAAGGCGATATGAAGAAATTGGTGTTGCACAAAACGCCAAAAGAAATTTCAGAGCGCGCTTTTTTAACGCAAGGCGCAGATGAGGGGCGTTTGTCAGATTTTGCCGGGCAATATGTTTTGCTGAATTTTTGGGCAACATGGTGTGCTCCTTGCCGCAAAGAAATGCCAAGCCTGTCAACCTTGCAAGCGCAGCTGGGCGATGCGCGGTTTAAAGTGGTTACCATCGCAACGGGCCGAAACGCACCAAAAGCCATGCAGGCGTTTTTTGACGCATTAGAGATCAAAAACTTGCCTCTGTATCGAGATCCGAAACAGAAACTTGCCAAAGACATGGCCGTGCTGGGGTTACCAATGACGCTGCTCATTTCACCCCAAGGCAAAGAGGTTGCGCGGCTACGAGGAGAGGCTGATTGGGCCAGTGCGCCGGCGCAGGCGCTTTTACGGGCTTGGATCCAATCGGCGCAGTAAAACAGGTTGGCAAGCTAAAATCGCGCCTTAATGAAAAAAGATCCCAACAACTGGCCGGTTTGTTGCGTTTCAAATTCAGGGCTAAGATAGGTCCAGCCAATGAAATTGGCTCCAACGGCCATGTACATAATTCAAGCCAAACCGAGCACGGGCGCGATATTTAGAAGCGCGCAAAGCAGAGCCGGTTAAGAACATTGAGCCGATAACACGGGTCAAATCCACGCCTCCGCTGAGTAAAAACCCTTCTCCTGTGCCGTCTATAACGCTATAACGCTATAACGCTATAACGCTATAACGCTATAACGCTATAACGCTGCCCTGAAACGGGCGCTCTTGCAAAGAGTGCTTCGGACAAATCACCAAAAAATCCTGCGTCCACTCCAATTCGGATGAGGTCTTCGACCCCTGTTTTAACTTCGACAAACGAACGGATATTGGTTGAAGGAGATAGCGCGATAGGCCGCGCAACTTCTGTTAAAGTTCCAAGAATAAACTGATTGGACACTTGCGTATTTTTCACAAAATCTGACGGAAAAGGCTGATCAATTTCCGAATGGACCTTTTGCTGCAACCCCATTAGGCCGGTCTGCGGGCCCAACAATGATGCATCTACCCCAAAATTATAGGCCAAGCCGCCCGCTTGAAAGTGACGGTGCAGACCAATCGACAAATGGCCCACGTAATCCCTGTCTATATCTTCCGTCAAGCCAGTCTCGTCACGGGCGTAAGACCTGTCAGGATTACGCGATAAATCTGACGGAGCAATTATTTGGCTAAACAATCTAAGTTCATTAAGCGCCTCTCTGCGCGGCAATGTCCGGCTCATTTTCGGGCTATCAAAAACACGGCTAGACACGAGCGAGCCCGTGCGCCATCGATCCCTACCATCCCCAAAGAAATCATTTGTGAACAAAAGGCCATATCCAAGCAGTTTGGCTTTTTCCTTTGCTTGAATGCCCTGAGGTAACGCAAAGAAACATAGGCCCACCAGTAAAAGCTTCAAAAATACCACTTAAGACTTATCCAAATAGTTTGCTCAACATAGGGCGCCGTTACAGTTTTTAGATGATGCTCTTTTTATAAAAAAATCCTAAAATAAACAAATATTTTTGATGCATTCATTAAAGTATCTGAATGATATTTTTTTAACTCTAACCAAATTATTTGTGTTTCAACGTTAGGAAAAAGAGTTTTTTTCTTATATAGAAATCATAAGAGAAGATTGAATGCCCTAATTTCTTCTTCAATAGATTAAAGCCCGACATCACCTGGTATCCTAAATATCCAATCATAGATAGAACATCTTTTTAAATATTTAATAATTTTATAATCAGTTATTTAAATTCTACATCATAAATTGTAACAACAATTGGAATCTAATGAATTCTCTTAAAACTTCTTTGAAATATAGTTTTGATATTTAAAATTAGAATATATCTTTCTGTTTAACCGGCAACCTCTTTGTGAATAAGCAAAAGGTTATTGACATATAAATCAATCAAGTGGTTTATTCTTTTCATCAACAATAAAAAGGAATTTTATATGCTAGAAAATATAAATGACTACTCATTGGAAGACTTAAAAAAAATTAAAAAACAGGTCGATCAGGCTATTAACACATATAAAAGCCGTGCGATGGCAAACGCCCGTAAAGAATTAGAAAAAACGGCGAAATCATTAGGCTTTTCTTTGAGTGAAATTGTTGCAATCGCACCCGTAAAATCAAAAGTAGCCGCGAAATATGCCAATCCCGAAGATCCAAGCCAAACATGGACGGGCCGAGGTCGAAAGCCGCGCTGGGTAGAGGCATTCATCCAAAAAGGAAACACCCTCAAAGACTTAGAGATATAGACACGGGTCAGCATTACGGCCGCCCGCAAGGTCATGGCACAAATCACGCAAAGGTTTGCGCACGTCTGTGAGAATTGGTTCATAAATTCCTATATGCACCGGAACCCGTCAACTTCTGCTGCAATCAGATAGCGCCATGCTGATATAAGACGCCCTTCTTACCGCAAGATAGCAGACCGCTAGAAGCGCATATAATCAGCCCAAGTTCTTTTCAAGAAACTTGGTGTATTTTCAAAATATGCGCTTCGATCTTCTTCGATCAAAGGCATAATACTTGAAGTGGAAAAGATTTCGATGAAACTCTCCGTTTGTTTAGGCCGTGAACCATCTCTTGGTATTGCGTCCAGAAGCTTGAGAGCAAAGCCAAAAGAGGCTTCAGCGTCGCGTTTTAGCCGCAGCCCCGAAAACAGTTCTAATGATATTTTTTTTGAAAGTCGTTTGCGCGCGCTTATCAATACCAAAGGGTGCAGAATATGCTCTGTCTCTTCAAACCTAATGGCTTTGCTTACGCTCAGATCCCAAGAGCGGCTAAAACCAGCCTGTTCCAACGTTAAACCGGCGTTACGGCACAGCGCGCATCGGTTGGGCAATGCTGCGTATAGATGCGCTGCCCAAAAGGCCTCGGCAGCTGGCATTAGCTGATAGGCGCTCAATTGAAACCCATCTGAAAAACTATCAATTCGGCCTAATTTGCTGACAGCCAGAATATTTTTTTCAACAAACATCCGCCCTGTCAGGGATGCCTGATCCAGACCTGGGCCTTTTTCCTGAAAATTTATCGCGAGTCGGGTGGATAAATAACGCTCGAGATCATTGGTTATTCCAAGTACAGCCCGCCGTGTTTCACCGTGCGCCGATAGGCCCCAAAAATACGTTTGTGGCAGCGGGTGTATTTCAAATGTATTCAAGCGCGATATATCGCTTAGATACGCCAAAGCATTGCCGTCTTGATACCTTTGCGCTGATTTATACGCCGCATAGGGAATTTCTATTTGGCTTAAACTCAAGCGTCGGTTGACATGCTGAACCCGAAAACTGCGCAAATTCGTCCGCTCAGATGTCAAACTGTTCAGAACTGCAGGAAGATCCTCTGCTTGGGCTAAATTCATCCGAGAAACCACTTGGCTGCGCAGGCTGTTTAAAGACCCCTCATCGCGCAGCAACTGTTCTAAAATTTTATGCTTAGCAATGCGTTCGGGCTGCGCCCGCTCGGCCACGTGGATGGCAAAATCCTGACCACTTTCGTGATGAAATACATGGCTTTGTACCATACATGCATATATTGAGTTTCCAGCAACGGGCTGATCATGCCAAGTGAAAAAATATCCATTTTTCTGCGTCAGCACAATTGACGCAGCCGAGTTTGAAAGCGCGCTCTGCAGCGCTTTTATATCATCCCCGACCGGCGCCGTGACAATCTTTTTTAAGATGGGGCGCCCCTCGCCAGAAAGCCCATAAACCTCGATAAGCGCACCATATTGCCCAGAGGAGGTCAGCTCATTCGGGTCCTCAACGATCACCCGAATATCATTTGCCGAGATTTCAACCAACGATTTAGAAGGCGCGTTTATCCCTAGGGTGATAATGTCCCGTTCTGCCATAGCGCCTTGAAGATCACAAGCAGACCAGCCGGGCGATGCAAGCGCAAACATCACCGTGATCAAAAAAACAACCGCCTTGCACATAAGAAAAACGCTTTGCGATCCGGCGTTAATATTGACGTTTTTCCTCACCGAACCGCGTTGATCGCCAGTAAGGATGTTGCGATATTGCTTAAAATATCGGACACCACGCGGCTAAGCCCCAATGGGCTCAATTTATCGACCTTCGGCGGCACGATCAGCACCGCACCCGGTGGAATAATCACATTTGCGCTATCAATCTCTCCAATTGGCTCGCTTTGCCCATTGGGCAATACCATGTAAACATTCTTACTATCGGCAATCTTGCTGGTTCCACCCGCTTCGGAAATATAATTTCGCGGCGTTTTATAAGGGGCATAGACTGCAGAAACCTCATTATAGACGCTGCCGATCACGCTTACGTGAGATGGGCGCTTGGGAATGAAAAGGGAATCCCCATCTTCTAAGAAAACTGGGTTTTCTCCACTTTTCAGAGCTGCATTCACAATTTGGCGCCCCGAGCCGCTTAAAGTTCGCAACTGATTGGCCAATCCAATAACGGCTGGGATCTGTTGGTTTTGCTCTTCGCTCGCATTTTGCGACAGAGAGAGAATAGATTGTTCAACTTGCCGCGCCAAGCTTAGATTTGCGCGGGTTTGCTCTTTTTTCAACGACCGGCGCGTAAGAACGGCCCCGAGCGGATAAGCCACTTCTGTAAATCCACCTGCGCGTTCAATGATGTCATGCAGGGTTTCATCTCGGCCGACAGTGTAGGTCCCTGGCCGTTGCACCTCCCCGTTAAGAGTCACGACACCAGACATGGCGTTATTCACCAAGGCAGGGATCTGAATATCGTAGGTCCCAGATAGCTTTATGGAAGCAGGACTGACAGCCGTTAAATCGATGCGTTTGGAACGCTGAAGATCAAGCTCACCGTTTCTGCTCTCAACATATGCTCGCAGAATAACATTTTTAAGATCCGCATTCGGCAGCGCCCCCCCCGCAACTCGCAGGAAAAGATCCAAACTTAAATCAGCGGCCACAGGGTATTGACCAGGTTGGCGTACAGCCCCCGAAATGAACCGCCCTGCTGCACGCAACGTGCCTACAATTTTGCTAAGATCTTCTGTCATTTTTATCGGATCATTGGGCAATACAAACCGTCTTACGAATTCTTGCGTGTAGAAATCCAACCTCATACTGGCTTGGGTTGAAAAGGTGGATTCCGGACTTGCAAGAACCCCCAAAAGCAATGATTGCGTTTCAAAAGAATATCCATCAGGCGCTTGTGTCGCGGCCTCTACGTAAAGTGGATAAATTTCGGCGGTACGCGTAAGCTCTCGCGCCAGCCGAGTATTAGAGAACCGGACATCCGATGGCAAAAACCCATATTGGTGCCCATTCACGAATAAAACGGTTGGAGCAGAGGCGGAAATACCGCGGGCTGCCACGGCAAGCGCAGCGTCTGTATCTAACTGTGATTGCGTTTCAAATGCAATCTGCTTGTCTAACTCGGCCCCTTGAACCTGGCTTGCGCTATTGTCCGATTGGTTTGCCTGTTCCAAGAGGGCAATATTTTCTTGCGGGTTTTTATTTACATCTGATGCGCTTTCGCGACCAGTTTGATCAACTGAAAAGTTTTTCAAATTCGGCAAATTCACATCGCGCAAAAATGTGGTTGTGAAAAGCTGCAAGCGTACGCCCCTGCGCAGATTGTAGTCGGAAGCCGCGGTCAACGCCTCCGAAAGCAGAAAAGCCTTGGGTTTTTGCGCCACGGCTTTTGGATCAAAGAGTAGGCTAAAGTCATAATCGATGTCTTGCGGAACCGAAAGTTGGTTTCCAAAGATATCGGCAATTGCTTGCCTCTCGCTGGCCGCCACAAAGGCCACCCGCCTACCGTTCAAAAATACCTCGGCCGGCTCTGCAGAGATGAGCAATTGGGAAATTCGGCCGCTCGGTTCTGTTAAAGATTGTTTCAGCAATGTTTGATATTGGTTCAAAGTCAAAATGATCAGCGTTTCCCCAGGCTGGATCAAAAACCGATCGGGAAATTGCAATGCTTTGGTCAGATTGATTGTTCTATCGCCCCCATTTTTGCTGCGGTTTCCCGCAATAAGCGCAAAATCCATATAAACATTTGACGTTAAAGCTGCGCCGTTCCGCAAAAGCTCGGCAATCGGCAAAGGGTTGACCACATTCAACGAGAACGGTTTTTCAACCGCTCCAAAAACTTTTACATCCGATTGGCTTCGGGTCTGCACAAATTGGATTTGAATCGCTTGACCGGCCTGAACCATTTGATCTTTTCCAAAAGCAATCGGTTCAGAAACCGGAACTCCCTGGTCGTTAAAGCGCAGCAGATCTAGCTTTGTGCCCGGGGCCATCAACCCAATATTTGCCAAGCGAAACAGCTCTTGGCTGGAAATTTCAGTTTGGCCAGCGGCCAATTCAAAAATCGCTGGGCGTCCAACAAATCCTGCAACCGCCACCGTGCCGCCTTGATCGCCAACATGCAAACGAGCATTGTTCATCACTAAAGGGTCAACGCCAGCATCAAACCCAAAAAGCGACTGATAAAGATCAACAATCTGGCGGTCGCCGTTTTGAAACAGGTTAATATTACGAGCCGAGCCCTGCGGCAGAATATCCCCCACGAGCGGCAAAATTCTGCTCACAGGCGTGTAGGCCGGCACCGCAACCGTACCTGGTTGCCCTACAGCGCCGGTAATTTGCACCGATACCAACCGCGCCGCTGCAAGGCTGACATACGCGTTTGCAGAGGCATCATCGACTTCCAAGATTTGCTTGATGTCATTTTGCACATCCGCGATAGAACGCCCTGCCGCGATAACCGGCAGCATCCCGGACATAGCGATTTTTCCCTCACCATCAACCACGACTTCCTCATCCGTACTCCTTAATCCGCGGATTGATATGGCAAGAACATCGCCTGCGGCTAGGCGGTAATCTGAGCCTAAAGAGTTGAAAAAGACCAACCCATCAGAAGGATCATACGCAATATTGTTTAACGCCGCGGATTTCCCTGTTCCGAACACGTCCAAGTTTTCACCGGTAAGGGTTTTGTAATAGGTTTCGACCATCGACAGCGTTCGTGTCTTCAATTGCCCTGACAATAATTCGCTTGACAGCGCTTGCCCTTCTTGGCGCCGCTGCTGGGCTTCTTCCGCCGTTAACCGCCTGTCAAGCAGTTTAACATTTTGCTCATTCGGGATTACCGGCTGTTTGGCCGTGCGCGCAGCATTTTCTGGGTTAATGTCATAACCCTGCCCCGAAAACATATCCTCTAGGCTTTGCATATCGGTGCTAACTGGCAGCCCCTGCGATTGCTGTTGTAGCAACTGCTCAAGCGGCGAGGTTTGCGCCGCGCTATTCGTTGCAAAGAGAACAATTAATATGAGGCTGCGAACCAAGGACATCATGACTGTGATACTTTCTTTTCATTGCCGCCAAAGGCTTTGCGCATCAAAACAACAGCAGCCCCCAAAAACAGCCCTAACACCAAACCCAACGCCAACACCAAGCTGCTTTTGGGCGATGTGGGCCGCAATGATTGATCCGGCCCCATCATAATTTCAACCACGAAGGGCCCTTCTCGCGTGGCCAGCATCAATTTTTGCTCCTCAGTGGCGATCAGTTTCGCCAATGCTTCGCGGTGTTCGCGCGAGCGCGCTTTCGAAATTTTCCGCTGATAGAACTGCAGCGCGTCTGACCCGGAAATCACGAAACGCTCTTTAAGAAACCCATCAGTTTCGCGAATGAGCGCCAGCATCAGATCGCTTGCCAATTCTGGCTTAGCACTTTCCATGCTCAATTTAAGCATGCCACTGTTTTTATCTTCAGCAACCGACAGATTGGTAGAAAGTGTTTGAGCCAAGCGCGCCGCGTTGGGCGCGATATAGGCGCTTTGCCCCTCACCGGTTAAAAGCGGCTTGAGCAAACGTTTGACATTTCCCAAAGTTGAGGGAATGGGCTGCAAAAAGCTTTTACGGCTCTCATCCCATTCACCTGCGAAAAGCCGCTGTATTAAGTTTTCATCGGCGAAAAGACGTGAAGCGACTTCTTGAGACTTGAGCATCGCCTGAAACGTGATGAATTCAGTGGCGCCGCCGCTGGGCAGTTGAACCCCCGCCAGCGATGCAAGCCCGCCAAGCCCGCCCAAATTGCCGCCACCCGAACTTTGCTCTTCGGTTGGGCGCAAGGTGACCGACACAGTATAGCTCCGCTCAGCCCTGTGCAAATATGCCGATGATAATAAAAAAACGGCACATGTCACTATGAAGATAAGGAGTTTTCCATCCCAAAGTGCGGCGAATAATTCGCGCAGATCGATCTCATCATCTTGCAGCTCTTCGCTCATCTCAAAGTCACACCAGTCAGCCTTTTATCCACTTAATATGCCTGTAAAAGCATCCCCCCCTGAGGTCAACGCCTTCTCCGCAAATATATAATATAATATCAAGATCAAGCCACTGGGCACGCCGTTGAAACGGCTTTTTCCAAGCCTGATCAGGCCTTACTTTAACACAGACAGAGCATCCGCTTTCCAAACCCTTAAAACGCAATCTGCACTTTCAGCGCGGATCCCCGATCCGATGCCATTTCAAATCCTGCAATTGCCTCATGCAGCGGCACGGTTTGAGTGATCAAATCGGAGACGTTAATCAAGCCTTTTTGCATCAAAGACACTGCTGCCTTAAACTCAAAATGAAATCTAAAAGAGCCCTTCAAAGAAATTTCTTTGGCGGTCAACGCTTGCATTGGCACGTTCATATCACCGCCCAAGCCAAGCTGTATCAATTGCCCAGCGGGTCGTAAAACTGAGATGCCGCTCGCCAGCGCAGCAGCGGCCCCTGAACATTCAAAATGCACATCGACCTGGCCTTTATCACGGCCATAAGGGGCCAAAGCCTGTGGCTGTGTCAGGATATTATACGTTTGATCCGCCCCAGCGGCTTTCGCTTTCGCAAGCGTGTAATCCGAAAGGTCAGTGGCGATTATCTCTGCAGCGCCGGCGCGCCGTGCAGCCAAAATGGTCAGAGCACCAATCGGACCGCTGCCCGTGACCAACACGCGGGCCCCTAACAAATTGCCAGCTTGCTTCACCGCATGCAAAGCCACGGCCAGCGGCTCGGCCATCGCGGCTTCACCCGCCGTTAATCCATCCGCCACAACGCATTGCTCCGCCTCTGCCACCAGATATTCCTGAAAAGCCCCCTGAATATGCGGAAACGGCATCGCACTGCCGTAAAATCGCATATTCAAACAATGATTTAACTGCCCACCCCTACAATAAAGGCAATTATAACAAGGCCTTGACGGCGAAATAGCCACTAATCGTCCGACCCGCAGCCCCTCGACATCGGGGCCAAGCTCAACGATTTCACCTGCAACTTCATGCCCCAGAACCATTGGCTCACAAAGTTTGATCGGCCCAAACCCACCGTGATTGTAATAATGCAGGTCGGACCCACAAATGCCCCCCGCTTTCAAAGCGATCGCCACCTGCCCGGGCCCCGGCGCCTCTGCGTCGCGCGTTTCCAAACGCAAATCTTTCGCGCCGTGAATGACCAAAGCTTTCATGTAAGTGACTTTCCCTGCTGTACAAGCTGCTTAAAGATAGCGATAAGATCCATCACGGCCAAGCCCAATAATCCCTGGCCCAAAAAGGAGAAACCGAATGTCATCTGGATTGTTCAATCTTAATGGGAAGCGCGCCTTAATCACGGGATCAAGCCAAGGCATCGGCTTTGCTCTGGCAAAAGGTCTGGCGGCAGCGGGCGTTGAAATCGTCTTAAACGGGCGCAACGCCGAAAAACTGGCCAGCGCAGCGAAAGCGTTGGAGGCCGACGGTACAAAAACCCATCAATTGGCGTTTGATGCCACGGATCATACCGCCGTACGCGAGGCGGTTGACGGGTTTGAAAGCGCGTCTGGCGCGATTGATATCCTGGTCAACAATGCCGGAATGCAGCATCGCACCGCATTGCAAGATTTTCCACCCGAGGCATTTGAACAATTACTCCAAACCAATATCGCGTCGGTCTTTCACGTGGGCCAAGCCGTCGCCCGCCATATGATCGGGCGCGAACGGGGCAAGATCATCAACATTGCCAGCGTGCAATCTGCCTTGGCCCGTCCCGGCATTGCACCTTATACGGCCACCAAAGGCGCCGTGACCAATTTGACGAAAGGCATGGCGACCGATTGGGCCAAACATGGGCTGCAATGCAATGCCATTGCGCCAGGCTATTTTGACACGCCCCTGAATGCGGCTTTGGTGGCCGATCCCCAATTCAGCGCCTGGCTGACCAATCGAACCCCCGCAGGGCGCTGGGGGCAGGTGGAAGAATTGGTGGGGGCTTGCATCTTTTTGGCCTCTGACGCATCGAGTTTTGTAAATGGCCACACGCTTTACGTCGATGGTGGAATCACCGCCTCGCTGTAACCCTTATGCCAGCTACAGCCGAAACGGCTGCAGCCGCTCCCAATCAAACTCGACCCCGATGCCCGGCGCATCCGGCGCCACAGCCAAATGCTGTTCTAGTTGCAGGGGCTGCTTGGTGTATCGGTCAATCGGAAAGCTATGCACTTCAAGCCATCCGCCATGGGCTTGCCCGCTCACCAAAGACACGTGTAATTCTTGCATCCCATGGCTGCAAATCGGCACACCAGAGCGCGCGCTCTCAGCCGCGACGCGCAACCAGCCCGTGATGCCCCCGCAATTTGACGCATCGGGCTGAACAAAGCCCAACTGACTTTGCGCCAACGCCATTTCGAACTCTTCATGCGTATGCAAGTTTTCACCCTGCGCAACCGCGATGCCGCTCGCGTTGGAAATTTCCGCATAGCCAGCAAAATTTTCAGGGATAATCGGTTCTTCAAACCACAAAATATTTTGATCGCGCACCGCCTTGGCAAGCGCAATCGCCTGCGCCACATTCAGCGCATAATTGGCGTCAATCATGAAGTGAATGTCGGGCCCGATTAACGCGCGAACCGCGCGGATCCGCGCAACATCTTCCTCAAGACTGGGTTGTCCCACTTTGATTTTCACAGCGTTAAATCCAGCCGCCAAATAAGCCTTAATATGACCGCATAATTTTGGCAGTGGAAAGGCCAGATCAATCCCGCCCGCATAGGCTTTGCAACGGTTGCCTGCGCCACCTGCCATCCGCCAGAGCGGCAAACCCGCTGCTTTGCAGCGCAAATCCCAAAGCGCGATATCAACAGCAGAAATCGCAAAGCTCACGATGCCCCCGCGCCCTACATAATGCATATGCCACAGCATTTGCTCATACAAGCTTTCGATATCCGTGCTGCAGCGCCCAACTAAAAATGGCGCTAAATCGTTCCGAATCAGCGCAAGAATCGCATGGCCTCCGCGCCCGCCCGTATAGGTATAACCGGTGGCGCAGCGCCCATCTGCCAAACAGATGGTGACGCAGATTAGCTGAAAATGGCTATGCGCCCCATGTTTGGCATCCACTAACACCTCATCGAGCGGCACCTCAAAAAGCGACGCCTCTAAATCAACGATCTGGGTATTCTCCCTCACGCTGCGATCACCTTACAGATGCGCGCATTCCGGCACCGGGCTGATCACGCTGCCCGAGGCGAGGTGATTGAGTATATTATCAACCGTGAGATTTCCCATCGCCGCGCGGGTTTCCACAGTGGCGCTTCCCACATGCGGCAACAAGGCCACATTTGACAGCGCCCGCAAAGTTTCGGGCACTTTCGGCTCTTGCTCAAATACATCTAGCCCGGCCCAGCCAAGGCGTCCGTCTTGCAAGGCTGCAATCAGAGCCTCTTCATCCACAACCGACCCACGGCTCACATTGATCAAAGTGCCGTTAGGACCCAGAGCATTCAATACGTCTGCGTTGACAAGATGCCGCGTCGCGGGCCCGCCTGGAGTGATGCAAATCACCACATCGCTTTGGCGCGCCATATCGATAAGACTATCACAATAGATGTATTCAACCGGCTTTGCGCTGCGCGAATGATAAAGAATTTTAGCGTTAAACGGAGCGAGTTTCTGGGCAATGGCCTGCCCGATCCGACCCATGCCCAAAATACCAACGGTTTGGTTATCTGCAGAGCGCGACAAGGGCGCATTGCCTTCGCGCTCCCACGCGCCCGAGCGCACATACGCGTCTTCTGCCAAAAAGTTTCGATAGCATGCAAGCATCAGCAAAAGCGCTGTGCTCGCCACTTCGGCGTTCAACACATTCGGCGTATGCGTGACATGAATGCCGCGTGCGGCAGCGGCGGCGGTGTCGATCGCATCATAGCCCACCCCGTAGCAGCTGATCACTTTCAAATTGGGCATCGCCTCCATATAGGCGGGCAAAATCCCATCATGACCATTCGTGGCGACGTAAGAAATGTTATCACCATGCTCTGCCAACCAGGCGATTGGATCTGCGATATCCGCCAATGCGTGGATGGTGAATTTCTCAGAAAGGCGATGCAGCATCTCTTCAGTTGCGCCGCCGATCAGCAAAAGATCCGGCATGCTCATGCGTCTTCCACAACACTTTGACGCTGCGATCCAAGGCCTTCAATCGCCAGCTCCATCACATCGCCGCGCTTGAGATAGATCGGCTGCGGCTTGATCCCCATCCCAACGCCAGGGGGCGTTCCGGTACTGATCACATCACCTGGGTGCAAAGACATCAACCCAGAAAGATGTTCAATTATCTCCGCTACGGAAAAAATCATTGTGTTGGTGTTGCCGCTTTGCATACGCGTGCCGTTCACATCCAAGCTCATCGCTAGATTTTGTGGATCTGCAATTTCGTCACGCGTGACCAACCACGGGCCGGTTGGCCCGAATGTGTCGCAGGATTTCCCCTTCGTCCATTGCCCCGTAAGCGAGGTTTGAAAATGGCGCTCAGACACATCATTGATAACGCAATATCCAGCCACATAATCAAGCGCCTCTTCTTGCGAGACATATTTGGCCGTTTTACCAATCACCACGCCCAGCTCGACTTCCCAATCTGTATGGGTTGATCCGCGCGGCATCGACACATCATCGTTTGGGCCCACAACCGCCGAAGTGGCTTTGGCAAATAAAATTGGATGTTCGGGAATTGCGGCGCCAGTTTCCGCCGCGTGATCAGAATAATTCAAACCGATACATAGAAATTTCCCAATGCTTCCAACGCACGCGCCCAAGCGCGGGCTGCCATCAACCAATGGTAGGTTGTTCGGCTCGAGCGCGCGTAATTTTTCCAGCTCTGCATCTTGCAGCGCGGCCCCGGCAATGTCAGCAACATGCGATGACAGATCTCTAAGATCCCCATTTTGATCGATCAAACCGGGTTTTTCCGCACCGATGGCCCCATAACGAACAAGCTTCATTCTCTATCTCCTAATGGTTGTCGCGCGGCACATATTTGCGCGCAATATCTCTGTAATTATCGGCATCTTTCAAAATCATACCTTCGTCAAAGCGGCCTACCTTTTCGCGGAACAGCTCTTGCCAGGGCGAATGATTCTCTGGGTAGGGATAGCCTTCGGCCTCAAAGGCGCGGGCGCGCTCTGCCAACTCGTCCAAAGGTACCAGCATATCCGCCGAGCATTTTTTAAGATCAATGCGGACGCGATCGCCGGTTTTCAAAAGCGCCAGCCCGCCGCCAGCCGCCGCTTCTGGCGAGGCATTTAAAATTGAAGGACTTCCTGATGTGCCCGATTGACGGCCATCGCCAATACAAGGCAGCGCCTCAACGCCTTTTTTCAACAAATAGGCAGGCGGGCGCATATTGACCACTTCGGCGCCCCCCGGATATCCAATCGGCCCCGTACCACGCATGAAAAGAATACAGGTCTCATCAATATTTTCCGCAGGATCATCAATGCGATGGTGAAACTCCTCGGGCCCATCAAACACAATAGCCCGGCCTTCAAACGCATCTGGATCCTCGGGATTTGACAGATAGCTTTGCCGAAAATTATCGCTGATCACAGAAGTTTTCATGATCGCGCTGTCAAACAAGTTCCCCGATAAATTAATAAACCCGGCTTGCGCTTTAATGGGCGCGCTCACGGGTTTGATCACATCTTGGTTTTCGCTGCGCCGGTCGGAGCAATTATCGCCCATGGACGCGCCATTGACGGTAAGCGCTTTGGGATGCGGCAACAAACCTGCTTCGAGCAACTCTCCAACAACCGCTGGGACGCCGCCCGCCCTTTGATAATCTTCACCCAGATACTCCCCCGCGGGCTGCAAATTCACCAAAAGCGGAATCTCATGGCCAATGCTCTGCCAATCATCATTGTTCAATGGCACGCCAAGATGGCGCGCAATCCCGTTCAAATGGATCGGCGCATTGGTAGAGCCGCCAATCGCAGAATTGATTACGATCGCATTTTCAAAGGCCTCACGCGTCATCACATCGCTTGGCCGCAGGTCTTCCCACACCATATCGACGATCCGCAAACCGGTTTCATAACTGATTTGTCCGCGTTCGCGATAGGGCGCCGGAATCGCTGCAGAGCCGGGCAATTGCATGCCCAACGCTTCTGCCAAAGAATTCATCGTGGTGGCGGTGCCCATCGTATTGCAGTAGCCAACCGAAGGTGCGGCGCTGGAAACCAGCTCCATAAAACCATCATCATCAATGTCGCCCGAGGCCAACATCTCGCGTGCCTTCCAAACGATGGTGCCCGAACCGGTCCGCTCGCCGTTGAACCAGCCATTTAACATCGGCCCGACCGAAAGCGCGATGGCCGGGATATTCACCGTCGCGGCCGCCATGAGCAGCGCAGGGGTGGTTTTATCGCAGCCAATATTCAGCACAACGCCATCAAGCGGATAGCCAAATAAGGTTTCCACAAGCGATAGATAGGCCAAATTGCGGTCTAACATCGCGGTTGGACGCTTGCCGGTTTCTTGAATCGGGTGAACAGGAATTTCAATCGGTGTGCCGCCGGCCGCGATGATTCCGTCGCGCACGCGCTTGGTCAGCTCGAGGTGGTGGCGGTTGCACGGGCTGAGATCGCTGCCCGTTTGGGCGATCCCAATGATAGGTTTGCCCGATTGCAGTTCTTTTCGCGTCAGGCCGTAATTCAAATACCGCTCTAAATAAAGCGCTGTCATTTCGCGGTTATCCGCATTCATGAACCATTTACGTGATCTTAAGTCTTCAATTTGAATTTTTTTCATAAGTTTATCCTGACCATCCGCCATCAATGATATGGGCTTGCCCTGTGGTAAAGGCACTTTCATCGCTGGCAAGATACACCACCAGCGCCGCAATTTCTTCTGCTTTTGCAATCCGTCCCATCGGTTGGCGCGCAATAAAGGCTTTCATTGCCGCCTCGTAATCACCAGTGGCATGCAAGCGATCATACAAGCTCGGGCTTTCAACCGTGCCCGGGCAGATCGCGTTGCAGCGGACCCCTTTGGTAATGTAATCGATTGCAACCGATTTTGTGAGGCCCAGAACCGCCGCCTTCGTGGTGCCATAGACAAACCGGTTTGGCGCTCCGATAACCGAAGAACAGGCTGAAGACATATTGATAATAGAGCCCGATCCGCGCTCTAACATACCCGGCAAAGCCGCCCGCACGGTCCGCAACATCGAGCGCACATTCAGATCAAAAGCGAATTCCCAATCTTCATCGCTGGCCTCTAACACGGTGCCATTATGCACAAAACCAGCGCAATTGAACAACACATCGGGCTGCGCCACTTCAACGCCCGCCGCCACAGAGGCCTCTGAGCGGACATCTAATTCAAACGCCTCTAATCGGCCGGTCGCCTCAGATTTCAACTGCGCCAAACCTTCGGGGTTTATGTCTGTGGCGAACACCTCAGCGCCCTCAGCCGCCATCGCCAAAGCCGCCGCTCGGCCGATCCCTTGACCCGCCGCCGTCACCAAAACGCGTTTATTTTTCAACCTGTTACCAGCCATACACTTTCCCCCATTGCCCGTGCTAAAACCCAATATTTTTTGGGCAACGCAACCTTCGCTTCGATGTGACTAACATCAGATGCACGAACACTCAACAGTTACGGAACGCGGCCACAACAACCTGCAAATCCTGAGTGACATCCGAAATTTCATCTCTATTGTGACGGTAGAAAGAACAAAATGAGGATGCCATGTCGGAAATATCAAAGGTCGCATTTCTAGGAACAGGTCTTATGGGGTTCCCAATGGCTAGGAACTTATCTGCCAATGGTATCACCCTGAGCGCTTGGAACAGATCTGCTGAAAAAGCGATTGGGCTATCTGGCTTTGGTGTGCATGTAGCGACAAGCGCCGCAGAGGCAGTTAAAAATGCAGATATAATCATTTCAATGGTGTCAGACGGCCCGACCGTGGCTTTGATTTTAGACGATGCGGCCTTGCAAAAAGCGCTCAAACCCGACGCAGTCTGGGTGGATATGTCCAGCACGAAACCAGAAGAAGCGCGCGCCCAAGCGGCGCATTTGCGCGCCTTTAACACCCGACATTTAGACGCGCCAGTTTCAGGCGGCACCAAAGGGGCCGAGGCCGGCAGTCTTGCGATTATGGTTGGGGGGGCTGCAGAAGATTTTTCTCAAGTTCAAGATGTTCTGGCCGGTATGGGCCGGCCAACCCATGTGGGCCCCTCGGGCGCTGGGCAATTGGCAAAACTGGCGAACCAGGCCATCGTTGCCGTTACAATCGGCGCGGTTGCCGAAGCCATGCTGCTGCTCGAGCGCGGCGGGGCCGATCCGGCAGCGGTGCGCGCAGCCTTGCAGGGCGGCTTTGCCGATAGCGTTATTCTTCAACAACATGGAGAGCGTATGACGACGGGCAATTTTGTGCCGGGCGGGCCTGCTAAATTTCACCTCAAAGATCTGAATAACGGGCTGAATGAAGCCGCGCAGCTTGGCGTGACCTTACCTGTCACGCAGCATATCCGAGATCGCTTTGAACATTTGGTTGAGCATATGAGTGGCGCAGATACGGACCATTCTGGCCTGTATTTGGAATTGCTCGAGCATGGACAAAACAAGCCATGACAAAAATCTTGATCCTTGGTGGCGGCGGTATGGTGGGGCAAAAGCTGGCAAATCACCTTTTGGCCAGTGGCTTGCCCGGCCATAAGGCGCTGGACATTACGTTGTTTGATATGGCCTTCCCCCTAAAGCAAGAGGGGCGTCTGCGCTGTATAACCGGCTCTTTAACCGATGCCCAAAATATTACCATGCTTGCCCGATTGCGCCCCGATATCGTCTTTCATCTGGCGTCGATCGTCTCGGGCGAAGCCGAAAGCAATTTCGACGCTGGCTGGCAGGTCAATATGTTCACAATGTGGCATTATCTAGAAGCGCTGAAGGCGCTTCACATCGAGTCCAACCAAGCCTATGTGCCAAAAATTATTTTCACCTCCTCGATTGCAGTGTTTGGCGGCCCGTTTCCGGAACAGATTGACGATACGTTTTTAAGCGCCCCTCAAACCAGCTATGGAGCTCAAAAAGCTTCCTGTGAATTGCTGCTGTCAGATTTTAGCAGAAAAGGGTTTGTAGACGGAATATCCTTGCGCTTACCAACGATATGCGTGCGCCCAGGCAAAGCCAATCTGGCCGCCTCATCGTTTTTTTCAGGGATCATACGCGAGCCTTTAAATGGCCAAAAAGCAATTTTACCCGTGGATGCAAGCGTGCGTCATTGGCACGCTTCTCCGCGCGCAGCCGCGGAGTTTTTACGGCATGCCGCAACGTTAGACAGCGGGCTTTTGGAAAATCGGCGTGCGCTCAACCTGCCAGGCGTAAGCTGCACAGTGGAAGAGCAAATAGAGGCGCTGCGCCGCGCTGCGGGTCAATCGGTCATTAAATTGATTGAGCGGCGACCTGATGACACGATCATTGACATCGTTTCCTCCTGGCCTCGAAATTTCACCGCAAAACGTGCGCGTGCGCTGGGCTTTCAAGCAGAAGCGAGTTTTGATGAGATCATCGCGACCTATATCCAGGATGATTTGCCCAACGCCAGCAAAGCCAGCGCTGATTAAAATGGAAGCTTGTTAATATGGAAGCTTGGGCAGCTCGGGCGGCATGTCAAACACCAAGTTTCTTTCTAAGTGGCTATAAATACGAGACCGGATCAACGCCTCATCTCGCATCAGAGCAGCATCTAAAATTCCCTGATGCTGCTCAATATTTTCGACCACGAAGACAAATTTCTTATCTGAATTAAAAACTTGCTGACGAAATCGCTGATAGATCATCGCGTGCGTGGCTTTGAGCACATCTGATCCGCAATCTGAAATGAGAGTCTCATGAAACGCTTGCTCGGCTTTTGCCCAAAGAATGAAAAGCGGCATATGATCAGCGCTTCCACGCACTCTTTTTTCGATATGCGATAATTTATGATGCGCCGCTGTCAGCCGAGATTCCCAATCAATACCGCCCTGACGAATCGACAAACAAGCCCCCTCGCATTCAAGCAAAATACGCAGATGCGTTAGCTCATGTTGCGCTTGATCGGTTGGAATTGGAACGCGAAAGCCACGCTGCTCTTGAAAAGACACCAAGCCAACGGTAGATAATCTGAATAAAGCCTCTCGAATGGTGCTGGCCGAACAATTATAATCATGGCGCAAAACGCTGGGTTTTAATTTCGTATTCGGCGTCAACCCACCTGAGGTTACCCGCAGACGCAGGCCTTCGTAAATATCGCTTTCATCATCCATGCCAAGCTCTCTTACTGTGTTCTAATCATGGTATAATATTATTATTTTATCAAAATCACGAAATTTTCAAGAAATTAAATAAAAACTTGAAGAAACAGATTAAGCCCTCTAGGCTTTCCTGTGTTGATTCAAAGTCGGAGCACCTTCGGCTCTGTTTAATTCGGCTATAAATGTCTGGGAGGACATCATGAAACTAGTAAAAAAGGTAGCCTATGCTGCCGGTATCGCAGCCATGGCTGCAACAACTGCATCCGCAGCAACCAACCTGCGCATTCAAACGCATTTCTCTGAAGAAAGCCCTAACGGTAAGCTTGCGGCGCAATTTATCGACAATGTGCAAACAATGTCTGGCGGTGAGATCTCGATCGAGATGTACTATTCATCTTCAGTGGTGTCTTCTGTGGAAACATTCGACGCCGCAGCCACAGGTGTTTTGGATTGCGACATGACAGGTGGTGCTTACCAAACAGGTAAGAACCCTGCGTTCCAATTCGTTGGCGACATCATGGGCGGATACGATTCACCATGGGATCAGTATAGCTGGCTCTATAACGGTGGTGGTTACGAGGCAGCACAAGAGCTCTACAACAAATATGACATGCAGTTCATCGGCTGGTGGATCCCAGGCATGGAAAGCCTGTCTTCTTCAAAACCAATCCGTAACGCAGAAGATTTCAAAAACTGGAAATTCCGGTCACCCCCAGGCATGGCAACTATGATTTTTGATAATCTTGGCGCCTCACCCATCGTGATGGATTTCACCGAAATCTTCACCGCTTTGGAAACTGGTATCATTGATGGAGCGGATGCATCAAACATCGCCACAAACGTTAGCTTGGGCCTGTATGACATCGTGAAGCACACAAACTATCCTGGCTTCCACTCAATGCCATCTGACCACTTGGCCTGTAACAAAGCCGTTTGGGATGGCATGCCCGAAGCGCACCGCCGCATCATGAATGTTGCGATGGAGTCACTGGCTTTCCAAACCTCAATGCAGGTGGGCAAAGGCATGACTGCAGCAGCCTCCAAACTGCGCGGTGAAGGTGTAACCTTGCATGACTGGTCTCCTGCAGACCGGGCCAGCTTCCGCGCCGCGGCACAAGCCGCATGGAGCGATTTCGCAACCACGCCAGAAGCGAAAGCTCTGCTTGCGAGCCACGTGACATATCTGAAAGAGCTGGGTCTGGTAGACTAAGTCTTCATGACAGATAATTAACCGAAAACGGGGCCCTGCGGGGCCCCGTTATCCGAACAGGCCGAAACCTAAAAAGTAAGAAAAAAGGTGAGTTGGGCTTCCCAATGGAAATAACCAAAATCACCAGCCATATTCTGCAATATGACATGCCGCAGACGCTGGGCTATTCTCAACAGTTTTATAACAAACGCACCGCGCATCTGATCGAAGTCGAAACCGACGAAGGTCTTACGGGTTGGGGGGAATGCTTTGGCCCGGGCAATATTGCGCTTGCGAACCGCACCATCGTGCAAGATGTGATTCAACCCATGATCTTAGGCCACTCTCCGCTTGATCGGGATGTCTTGTGGCACAAAACCTATAATTTGATGCGCGACCACGGACAAAAGGGCATGCCGATGCAGGCCTTATCTGGGGTTGATATCGCGCTGTGGGATATTGCCGGAAAAGTCGCGAACTTACCGCTTTATCAACTGATCGGCGGCGCGCATCGCCAACACATTCCCGTCTATGGATACGGCATGATGCTGCGCCCAGAGCCACTTGAAGATTTGACGGTCCGCTTTAAAGAAGAAGCGCGCGCGATCAAAGATATGGGCTTCGTTGCAACAAAAATGAAAGTGGGCTTGGGGCCCCGTGCAGATATAAAACTGGCGGAAGCGGTGCGGCGCGGCATTGGCGATGATTTTAGGTTCATGGTGGATGCAAATCACTGCTATACAACAAGCGATGCTTTTGAAGTAGGGCGCGCCTTGGAAGATCTTGACGCCTATTGGTTTGAAGAACCGATCGCGCCGGAGGACCTGCAAGGTTATCGCGAATTGCGCGCGGGCCTAAACGTGAATATTTCAGGCGGTGAAGCCGAATTCAACAGATGGGGCTGGCGCAGCCTGCTTGAATCGCGCGGGCTGGATATAGCCCAGCCGGAAGTTTGTGCCCTGGGGGGCATATCTGAATATTTGCGGGTATTAGCGCTGTGCCACGCGCATTTCACGCCGGTGGTCAATCATGTCTGGGGTTCGGCGGTTGCGGTTGCAACCAATATGCACTTACTCGCGTCTATGCCTGATTTGCCCGGCGGGATGAACCCTTGGGAGCCAATGTTGGAATTTGACACAACAGATAATAAATTTCGCGATGAATTGTTGGAAACGCCGTTAGAAATTCAAGCGCAAGTTGCCCGAACCAATGGCTATATTGCGCTACCAGAGGGCCCAGGCCTTGGGATCACACCAGACAGAGACTTTTTGCAATACTTTGCACTATAATTAACGTAGCCTCACCAAGAGGCGCGAGGGGAGAAAACGCATGCAGGGAACCACGGTTAACCACAAGGAATGGTATATACCAGCCGCCTTTATCATTTGTTTTGCCTGGCAATGCTGGCACTTCCCCTATTTCATCCTGGATTTTTTCACACCAGAAGACAAATCGCTGTTTGACCAGCTCTCTGCTCAAATGATCCGCAATGATGTGACGCCGAACCTGCCGGGTTTATTTGGCGGGTTCGCCGATATTGTAGATTGGCTCACGCTGATTGCGCTTCCTATTTTGCTGGTTTTTGGCTTCTTCACGGTTGAACGGGCGCGCATGGAATTCGAACATTGGCGCCCTGTGGATAGGATCGCTGTTTTCATCGGTCGCATCACGATGGTGCAAATCGTCGTGCTGACCAGTGTGATGATCTACGAAGTATTCATGCGCTACGTGGTGGAAGCGCCTACATTATGGGCCAATGAGTTGTCATTATGGGTGGCCAGCTTTGTGTTTTTATGCGCAGGGCTTTACGCGATGCAGCAGCGCAGCCATATCAGAATTTTCTTGCTTTACGACGTTTTACCACGCGCTTTACAGCGTGTCTGCGACACGATATCAACCAGCCTCATCGTTATTTTTGCTTTCTTTTTATGTTACGGTGGGTACGGGGAATCTTTCAAAAAGTTTTACAGCTGGGAAACATTTGGCACCGCCTTTGACCCTCCGATACCCGCAACCTTAAAGCCATTTATTTTGGTCATGGTGTCTTTGGTGGCATTGCAATCTGTGTTTAACCTGTTTTCTGACTGGAAGCTTGAACCAGTAAAGCATTCAGCAACAGACGATATAGAAGATGAAATTGAAACACTGAAACGCAACGTGGGATCAAACTGATGGATATCGGAACTATTTCTCTGGTCTTGTTAATAGGCCTGTTTATTTTACTGGCCATTGGCATGCCTCTGGGCTTGGCCTCGGCTATTTTAGCCGTTTTGGTTTTGGTTATGAAGTTTGAACCTGCCCTTTTGTCGAACCCGCTCAGCTTCGGGTGCCCTGACTGGTATACTGAGGCAAATCCCGGCGTACGATGTACGCTTACCGGAAGGCCGGGGGCGGGAGCCCTGAATATCCTGCAGCAAAAAATCTACGGCGTTATGACCAGCTATGTTTTGATTTCGGTGCCCCTGTTCATCTTCATGGCCTCGCTATTGGAACGTTCGGGCATTGCCAAAGATATGTATAGCTCTTTGAATGTTTGGCTGAACGGAACCCGTGGCGGCATTGCAATCGTAACCTCGATCATGGCCGTGATTATGGCCGCAATGTCGGGCATTATTGGCGGGGAAGTGGTGCTGCTGGGATTGATTGCCTTGCCGCAAATGCTCCGGCTTGGCTATAATCAAAACCTCGCAATCGGAACAATCTGCGCCTCGGGATCTTTGGGCACGATGATTCCCCCCTCGATCGTTTTGATTATGTATGGGTTGATCACAGAGACCTCGATCAAAGCGCTGTTTACCGCAGCGTTTTTACCCGGTTTCATGTTGGCAAGCTTCATCATCATCTACATCATTATTCGAACCCAAATCCGCCCAGAAGATGCCCCTTTGCCCAAGCCTGCTGAAGGCGAACCGCAGGGGTATGACAAATTGAAATTGTTCATTGCGTTTTTGAATGTTGTCTTTTTTGGCGCTGTAACCGCATTATTCTTGCGGGCCTTGTTCTTCACGGTAACAGGCCAAAACGCACCCTTGGATGACGCCATAGAGCCCATCTTCTTAGGAACTGCGGATTACCTTCCATGGTTTGCCGGCTATATCATTGCCTCTGTGCTGATCGCGTTTTTTGGCTTTGGCCGCGAGCGCTCTGCATTGGCCTGGGAAATGGGCAAAGGGTTGGTTGCGCCTATGGTCGTGATCGGCGTGGTTCTTGGATCAATTTACGGTGGCATTACAGGCATTACAGAAGCGGCAGGCATGGGCGCGATTGCGGTTTTGATCATCGCCATATTACGCGGCGAAGCCAATTTTGAGCTGGTCTGGGACAGCCTAATGCGCACGATGAAATCAACCGGAACCATCATTTGGGTGACCATCGGTGCCGCAGCGCTTGCAGGGGCCTATACGATCGCGGGTGGACCGCGTTTTGTGGCAGATCTGATCGTTGGCTCCGAAATGCCCACGATGCTGGTTCTTCTTTCTATGATGTTCATTCTCTTGATCATGGGCGCTTTTATGGATTGGGTTGGGATTGTTTTGCTGATCATCCCGGTCTTTTTGCCGATCGTTTTGCGCCTGCCTATTCAAGAAATTGGCATTTTTGGTGAATTGAATCCGCGCCATGTGGCAACTTGGTTTGGGGTATTGTTCTGTATGAATATGCAGGTCAGCTTCTTATCACCACCCTTTGGGCCGGCCGCATTTTACCTCAAATCAGTGGCGCCTGCGCATATTTCGCTGACCGATATTTTTAAAGGATTTTTACCCTTTATCGGCATCCAGCTGATAGCCTTGTCAGTCTTGCTGATCTGGCCACCGATTGTTTCAGTTTTGTTATAGGAAAGGCAGCGGCATATGTTGAGCCCAGATCAACAAAACGCATTTGAGGAAAATGGGTATCTGGTTGTTCCAGATGTTCTAACCTCTCAAGAGTTGGCGCATATTCAAAGCGAATATGCGCAGCTCTTAGAGGGGCTCTATCACAAATGGTTCAAAGACGGGCGCGTTAAAACTGCGCCCGAAACCTTAGATTTCTGGCAAAAACTGGCGCTGTCTTACGAAGCCGGCTGCGATTGGTTTCAACCTCTGGATATCAGCTTGCCAGGGGATCAAATTTTTCCCGATACGCCCATGCATTTGGGGCCTGCTGTCTTTGCTATGATCACGCATCAACGGGTTTTAAAAATCGTTGAAGATCTGATTGGGCCTGAAATCACGTCAAATCCGATTCAGCATGTGCGGATCAAACCGCCCAGCAAGCGCTTGGCCGAGGATGAGATCAGGGCCCATATTACCAAAACAGATTGGCACCAAGATCGCGGCGTCGCGCTCGAGGAAGCTGATCAGACGGATATGATAACGGTTTGGGTTGCGATCACGGATGCCACCCAAGACAATGGTTGCCTAAAGGTAATTCCAGGCAAGCATAAAAAAATGCTTCCCCATTGCCCGAAAACCCAAACCGCCATCGCCGATGGCTGGATCAACGAGGCGGATGCCAAAGCCTTACCAGTGAAGGCGGGCAGCCTGGTTATTCTACATCCGCTGATACCGCATGCCTCCTTGCCCAATCATACGAATGGCTTTAGATGGTCTTTCGATCTGCGCTATAACGTAACCGGCCAACCGACGGGCCGATCACATTTCCCAGATTTTATCGCTTACAGTCAAAGCCAACCCGAGCGCGTTTTACAGGATTGGAAAGAATGGCGCGGTTTATGGGAAACAGCCCGCAGGAAACTTTCAAACGGGGAGCATATCCCGATCCATCGGTGGCAGTCGGATGCCCCGTTTTGCGCGTAAAGGTAGATTATGGATTTCATTCGGCTTGATTCTGCGGATAATGTTGTTACAGCCGCGGGCCGCCTGCCTGCAGGGCATATTGTTGAAACGACCAAAACCGTTCAACCCATTCCCTCTGGCCATAAAATTGCCACCGCAGCGATTCCTTCTGGGGGAGAAATCCGCAAATACGCACAATTGATAGGCTATGCCTCAACAGATATCTCTGCCGGCGCGCATGTGCATGATCATAATGTGTCTTTCAGAAACACCGAAGCCTCGTATGAGTTCAGCACCGATTTGCGGCCTGTTGATCTAATTGCATCAGAGCAGCAAGACAGTTTTATGGGCTTTCGCCGCGAAAATGGCAGCATTGGCACCCGCAATTATATCGCCATTGTCACCTCGGTAAATTGTTCTGCAACCGCAGCGCGGATGATCGCAAACGCATTCACCCCTGAGGTCTTGGCAGACTACCCGAATGTTGACGGTGTGGCCGCGTTCGTTCATGGCACCGGCTGCGGAATGGCAGGGGATGGCGACGGTTTTGAAGCCTTGCAACGCGTCATGTGGGGCTATGCGCGCCACCCGAACCACGCTGGGGTTCTGATGGTCGGATTGGGCTGTGAAATGAACCAGCTTGATTGGTTGCTCGAGGCTTATGGCCTCAAACAAGGGCCGCTGTTTCAAACAATGAATATTCAATCTGTTGCCGGCTTAAAGCGCACCGTTGAGATCGGCATCGAAAAAGTGCGCGCCATGCTGCCGCTCGCCAATAAAAATACCCGCAGCCCCTGCCCTGCTGGCGCCTTGAAAGTTGCGTTGCAATGTGGCGGATCTGATGCATGGTCCGGCATTACGGCAAATCCCGCTTTGGGATATGCCTGCGATTTACTCGCCGCCCAAGGTGGCACTGGCGTTTTGGCAGAAACGCCCGAAATTTACGGGGCTGAGCATTTGCTCACGCGGCGGGCGGTGAACCAAGAAACCGGCGAAAAACTGATAAAACTGATCCGCTGGTGGGAAGATTATACCGCTCGGAACAAGGGCAATATGGACAACAACCCAAGCCCCGGAAATAAAAAAGGCGGACTCACAACGATTTTGGAAAAATCGCTTGGTGCGGCCGCCAAAGGCGGCACCACACCGCTTACCGGAGTTTATAAATATGCCGAGCCGGTCACTGCATCTGGGTTCACCTTTATGGACAGCCCGGGCTATGATCCAGCCAGCGTAACGGGGCAAATAGCAGGCGGCTGCACCCTCGTCTGTTTCACGACTGGGCGCGGATCGGCCTTTGGCTCCAAACCAGCCCCAACGATCAAAGTCGCTACCAATTCGGAAATGGCCGCGCGCATGTCCGAGGATATGGATATCGACGCCGGCAGTATTTTAAACGGCGGATGTTCTGTGGAAGAAAAGGGCCGGGAAATTTATCAGATGTTTTTAGACGTCGCCAGCGGCAAAACCAGCAAATCTGAACAGCAGGGATTGGGCGATTTCGAATTCGTTCCCTGGCAAATAGGAGCAGTAATGTGAAGCAGCTTTTGGTGCTTGGTGCTGGGCTGATCGGCGCGCGGCACGCCCAAGCGATCAAGGCCCATGCGGGGTGTAACCTTGTCGGTGTGGTCGAACCCAACCAAAGCCTATATCGAGACGCCAAGGCCACCTATTTTTCAGATATATCGCAGGTCACAGCCCCCGTGGACGGGGTAATCATCGCCACGCCCACAAATTTGCACTGCGAGAATGGTATCTATGCAGCGCGCAAAGGCTGGGATATTCTTATCGAAAAGCCCGTCACTGCCAGTTTAGAGCAAGCCAAACAATTGTCGCAGGTGGTCCAAGAAAGCGGAATCGCAAGCCTGGTGGGACATCACCGACGCTATCATCCCAGCGTACAAGCGCTTAAATCCCTTATTAAAGACAAAAAAATTGGCACCGCCGTGACGGCCAGCATGATTTGGGCAATGCGCAAACCAGATGCTTATTTTGAACAAAATTGGCGTAGCACCGAAGGCAGTCCGGTGATGATCAATATCGTTCATGATTTAGACCTGCTGCGGTTTATTTTTGGCGACATTGCCAAAATAACCGGCTTTGGGTCCTCTCAAATCCGCAATCAAGCCCGCGTGGAAAGCGGCGCCGCGGCTATTTTGTTCGAAACCGGAATGACAGCAAGCATTAGTTTTGCCGACACCGCCCCCAGCCCATGGGGGTTTGAGGCCGGCACGGGAGAGAACCCCAATATTGCAACAAGCCGCCAGGATATGCTGTGGATTACGGGAACACAGGGTGGGATTTCATTTCCCTCAATGACCCAATGGGGCGGAGCGGCGGATTGGTCAGAGACGCCGACACCGCGCAAATTGAAAATTGCAACGGCGGTGCCGCTGCAGCAACAATTGCAGCACTTTCTGGATGTGATGGCCGGCAAAGCCGAACCGCTGATCTCGGTCTTTGATGCAACCAAAACATTGGCAAATACACTGGAATTGGAAACCCTTTTGGCCCAACAAATTGAACCGATTTGAACGAGCTATTACGAAAAAAATAAGTCCATCACACCGGAGCCTGATCCCATGCCTGAGCAACTGACATCCCAGCAAATAAGGTTTTACGAAAAGAACGGATATTTGGTAATTGAAAATCAAATTCCCGACGCTTGGCTTGCTAAAATACGCGCCGAAATATTCCGTTTTGAAGAAGAGGCAGCTGAGCTTGAGCACAGCAATGACCGGCTTGACCTTGAAGACAGCCATACCCGCGCCGCGCCACGTTTGCGCCGGATTAAGCTGCCGCATATGATCAGCACACTTTTTCATGAACTGATGCTGTCTGATCATATTTTGGGTCCAGCAAGAGACTTGATCGGACCGAATTTGCGCCTGCACACCAGTAAGCTGAATATGAAATCAGCCGGATATGGCGCGGCTGTGGAATGGCATCAGGATTATGCGTTTTACCCCCATACAAATGACGATATTTTGGCCATCGGGGTTATAATTGACGATATGAAAATCGAAAATGGGCCCTTGATGGTGTATCCAGGCAGCCAAAAAGGGCCTGTTTATGATCATCATGTTGAGGGTGTATTTGCCGGTGCAATGCTGCCCGAAGACAATGGTTTGAACGCCAATGATGCTGTGCCTCTAACGGGGCCGGCCGGGTCCATCTCAATTCATCATGGCCGGATGGTGCATGGATCCGCGCTGAACACATCAGAGCGGGCCCGGCGCATCTTATTTTACGAAATGATGGCTGCAGATGCGTTTCCCCTAATGGGATCAATGACGCGCTGGGATGGAATTGAAGAGTACAACACCCGCATGCTCTGCGGCACCCCAACCCTGAATCCGCGCCTAAAAGATATTCCCGTGCGCATCCCGCAACCCCAGTCCGATGTGCCAATTTCAATATATGAAATTCAAAAAGGCTTAAAAAAACGCGCGTTTGACGTGATTAAATGAGAAAGAAATAAAGATGCCAAATGAAAATATTGGGTTCATCGGCCTTGGCCTGATGGGATCTGCGATGGTTAGCAGATTGCAAGACTTGGATTATCAAGTGAGCGTCTGCGCCAATAAATCTCGGCCGAATATTGAGGCCGCAATCGCGCGCGGTGCCCATGAGGTTGAAACCGCATGCGCGCTTGCACAAACCAGCGATATCATTCTGCTCTGTATGGATACAAGCGCCAGCGTCGAAGCCAGAATGCGTGGCCCCGATGGCGTTATTGCTGGCCTGCAAACAGGTGCGATTGTGATTGATTTTGGCACCTCACTACCAGCCAGTACGCGGGCCTTGGGCCAAGAGGTGGCAGCGGCGGGGGGCTATTATTTAGATGCGCCTCTCGGGCGTACGCCGCAGCATGCCCTGATCGGCCAATTGAACATTATGGCAGCGGGCGATACCGCTGCGTATAAAAGAGCGCGGCCCGTCTTAAAAAACCTTGCCGAAAATGTATTCCATCTGGGAAATCTAGGGGATGGCCATTCCATCAAATTGATGAATAATTTTTTCGGGATGACGGTGGCCAACGCCATGGCAGAAGCCTTTGCCATGGCCGACCAGCTTGGCCTTGATCGTGACAAACTATATACAGCCATGTCGGCAGGCCCATTGCACAGTGGTATGATGGATTTTGTCAAAGCCTATGCCGTCGAAAAGGATCCCAACCAATTGGCGTTTTCCATCAAGAATGCTGCCAAAGATGTGGGATATTACACCCAAATGGCGCACTCAGCAGGCGTTGACAGCGTGATGTCGCAAGGCGCCCTTTCCGCCTTGGATACGGCCGTTGCCGAAGGTCGCGGTGAGCATATGGTCAGTCAAATGGTCGACTTCTATGCCGATCGGTTCGCCCGCTAGCTATGGCGCTGACCGCACTGGCAAACAGGGATAATCCCAGCCTGGGCATTCTTATGATGCTGGTGACCTATTTCCTTTTTTCCTTGGTGGATACCTCGGTAAAATGGTTGCTCTATGCCGGGCTTGGATCCTTTCAACTGGCCTTTATGCGCTATGCCTCGCATTTCGTTATCAGCCTAAGCACCATCGCTTGGGGCGGCGTCAGCCTGAGTAGATTTGCAACGCCACATTTGGGATTGGTGTTGTTTCGAGGCTTCTTATTGGTCAGCGCGACGGCGCTGAATTTTATCGTTTTGCGCTATCTGTCTTTAACGGTGGTGTCGGCGATCATGTTTTCAGCACCAATAATCGTTTGCCTTCTCTCTTGGCCGCTCTTGGGTGAGCGCGTTGGCCCGTGGCGCTGGTTTGCGATTATCTTAGGCTTTAGCGGTGTTCTCGTCGTCATTCGCCCTTTGGGAGAAAGCTTTCACTGGGCGGCTTTGCTCACTTGTTATAACGCCGTGGCGCTCGCGCTTTATTCGATCATCACCCGCCGCCTCTCTGGCCTCGTTGCCGCGGAAACCATGCAATTTTACATGGGGGCATTGGGCACCTTCAGCTTGCTGCCCTTAGCTTTTTTAGACTGGGCAACTCCAAGCTCCTTATTCGAATGGGTGTTGATGTGCGTGCTCGGGGTTTGGGCTTGGGCCGGGCATGGTTTATTAACGCGCGCGCATGGGCTGGCCCCCGCGAATACCTTAATGCCCTATACCTATAGTTTCATGATTTTTCTCACCATAGAAAGCTATATTGTTTTCGCAGAATTCCCTGACCGATGGACCTTGACCGGCGCATCTATCGTTGTCATCTCGGGTTTGATCATCTGGAAACGCGCAAAATTAAAAGAGGAAACGCAATGAAAATTGCCTGTATCGGTGAAGCCATGATTGAGCTGTCCTTTCGCGGCAGCACCCCAAGCATTGGCGTGGCAGGCGATACATTGAATACAGCGATATACTTAAAAAGAGCCGCTCCAAAGCTGCAAGTTGATTATATTACGCGCCTTGGCAGCGATCCTTTTTCAACCCAAATCAAAACATTTATCGCCGCACAAAATATCGGCATAGAGGCAATTGAAAAATCGCAAAAGCGGCATCCGGGCCTCTATGCAATTTCAACCTCGCCCAACGGAGAGCGCGCCTTTACCTATTGGCGCGCGCAATCTGCGGCAAGGGAGCTGTTTCAAACGGCCAATGGCGCAGAGTTTTCAGCCTTGAATGGCTATGATGCGCTTTATCTCTCAGGAATTACGCTGGCTATCCTGCCCGCAGATATCCGTCACGAGCTGCTTAATTTCCTAAAAACCAGCGATGCGCTCTTTGCCTTTGACAGCAATTACCGCCCCGCGCTTTGGGGTGATGCGCAAGAGGCACGTAAGACGATAAACAGCTTTTGGGAGATAAGTGATCTGGCCTTACCCTCGCTGGATGATGAAATGGAACTGTTTCAAGAAAACTTTGAAACCGTGCAAAAACGCTTCGCAGCTTATGGCAGCCTTGGGGCACTAAAACGCGGAGAAAAAGGCCCCCTGTCCTTGGGGGAGCGGATCTCTGCAACCCGCTACCCTGCCAGTCCGACCGTGGTGGATACAACGGCCGCAGGCGACAGCTTTAATGGCGCGTATTTGGGGGCGAAGTTCAGCGGTGAAAACCAAGAGAGGGCTTTGCAAAAAGGCCATGCTTGCGCGGCGCAGGTTGTGCAGGTGCATGGCGCTATTATTGACGCTTAAGCGGCGCAAGAAGTGATCTGCAATATGCTAAGCACAGGCGCGGCAGTGGTTTAGTGAAGATCCGAATAATTTTGAAGCTTTGACTGCAGCGCTTTAAACGCTTCTGATTTGATTTGAGACACCCGGCCCGGTGATAAATCCAAAACGGCGGCGATCTCATATGTGTTAAGATCTTCTACATAATAGAGTTGCATCACCATGCTTTGCTGTTTTGAGAGCATCTTTAGGGCATTTACCAATTCGACACGCAAATTTTGACTGTCTAATAGGCGTTCAGGTTCAATCGTCGGCGCGGCAAACACCATTGAATACTCATCATACGCCTGACTGAGGCTTTCAGAAACGTTTGCTTCAAACAGCTTTGTCCAACTATAAAACTCTTCCATCGATAAGTTCAGCGCCGCGGCAACTTCTTCATCCTTAGCCGTGCGCCCTAATGAAACGGCCAACTCGTTGCGTTTGCCATCGATCATCTGTTTGGCCTGAACCGTCGAACGGTTCAAATTTCCAGACCGGCGAATTAAATCGAGCATTGAACCTTTTATCCGGATGCTCGCATAATTTTCAAAGCTTGAACCTTCAACCGTGGTGTATTTTTGCGCTGCATCAACCAAGCCTTCCAAGCCGGATTGCAACAAATCATCTAATTCAATAAAGCTTGAAACTTTCGCATGCATTTTAAACGCGATGCGCCGCACCAGACCCTCATGGCTACGCACGATACTGTTTATATCTAATTTCATTTCTGCATAGCTTGTTTGTTTCAATGAAGAGAGCTCGCAAATAGTTCTTTCGGCACCTTATGCGGATTTGCATTATATTTCAAATTTAATAACTCGAACGTGATATTTTGCAGCGACATTGTTGCAAGCGACCGAAACTTTGAACCACCCTGCAAAGCTGGGGCAAAGCCGATAAATTTGGTTGCGATCTTCCGCCCATCCACGCGCTTGGTTTCGAGCGATGCATAAATTTCTGCTGCGCGATGCGCAGAATTCCCAAAATTTACGATAATGCCCAAATCAGGCAGCACATCACAATTCTGCGCCAATGCGCAAAAGGTCTCAATATCAGCGGGTGCGCTGGCCTCGTGTTGCAATAATAAAGCACAGCGATCCTTTGCCCCAAATCGTAGATCACAAGGATGCGTATCCATCAAAGAATGGTCAAACACCACAAAATCTGATTGGTCCGGTTTGCCCCACTGCGATCGAGCTGACAATCTGCGCAATTCACGCGCATTTGGCGATGGTGCGGCTTGATAGCGCTTTAGGGTTTTGCTTGGACAGGCTCCAGGACGTTGATATTCCATTTGTGTGGATCTACGGCTGTCTTGCGCGGGGGCCAATGCAGGCGCGCTGCGAATAGGATCGTCTATACGCCGCGTGATCTCCATAGGCGCCAAATGCACAGTTCCAAAAAACTGCTCAAGATGTTCAACCAAATTTTGCGAAAATACCGTTGGTTTATAGATATTTTTTTTACCGCTAAAAATATGGATATTTTCGAACATCAACTCTGCCTTCTCACCTTACTGCTCTATCTTCAGAGGTTTATCCTCTGTCTTATTTTTGGGTTAACGCGTGAAGCGAGACACCATATCACTATCGGCCTGCAATGCTTTTGACGCGGCTGTGAAGGCTTGTTGCGCATTGATCAATCCGACAAGCTCATTGGTGATATCAACGTTTGACACTTCCAAATGGCCTGAAATCACGCTGCCCACCCCACCATTCTTGGGGTCGAACGCGCCAAATAAACTGGCCTCTTCTGTCGCCAAATACCGCCCATTCCCAAGCTGGCGCATGGCCGCTGGATTATCAAAATTTGCCAGTCCGATGCGCCCCAGATTCAGTGGCATTCCAACCCCATATGTTGCGAGCACATCACCCTCTGGGTTAATTTCCAATCCAGAAAGCGGAATTTCATTGTTTTGAAAGGGAACGGAAATCTGATCAAGGTTTCTAGTCAGCACGGGGCTGCCATCATTGGCAGATAACAAACCCGCCTCGTTAATCTGGAAAGAACCGTTGCGCGTGAACGTCACCTGGTCGGTGCCCTCAACCGAGCCAAGCATGAACATGCCATGGCCATTTACCGCCATATCCGTTGAAACACCGGTTTGTTTCAATTCAGCAGGGTTATGGGACACGCGATTTACCGCCACCATCGAACCTTGGCCAACATTCGGGCCGGACGCACCCGCGCTGGCCAAATAAACATCACGGAAAGTCGCTTCGCTGCGCTTAAAGCCGGTAGACCCGGTATTTGCGATATTGTTTGATACCACATTCAATTTATGGCTCGAAACGCTTAACGCAGATTTTATGATATTCAGCATGACACAACCTTTTAATTTCTAATTATTAGTTTGCATATTTCATGCCAAAGTGATCGGTGTGAAAAATCAGCCCTTTAATGAGGATCAATCTTTATTGGTTAGCCACCAACAAAGGCTTGCCTGTGAATTTTCTGAGATCGGTGAAAGCAGGTTGCGATAAATCAAGCTGAGCTGTCAGCACTAAAGGGCCTTGCGGCACTGTCCAAAACAAAACTGACTTTGCCCGCGCGGAGCCAAATACGCTGGGCATCTCGGGCGCTCGTTCCGGCGCCGAGGGTGGGATGAGCATGGGGCGCCGCGAAGGCTTTGTGCGGATCATCGCAATGGTATCAAAATTGGGAAGTTCCGAAAACTTCGCATAATAACGTTCGTTATATTTCGGGTTACGCGAATGGTAATATTTAACGGCCTTCATCCAAGACCCGGTTTCTTTATACAGTTGTTCTAAATATTTGGCGGCATAAAGAGTATTATGCGCAGGGCTTAACATTTCTGAAAAATTGCTAAAATATTTCGCATGCCATTTAATATTCAATTGCATGCAGCCCACATCCACATTCGTCTTGCCGGAATTTGATAATTTTGTAAGCAAGTCTAGAGCATCTGCTTGGCTGTTCAGAAAATACCCTCTGCCGCCATTGTTCAAAGTCCATGGCCAGCTCACAAATTTTTTATTGACCTTGCGGCCTGACTCTAGGCGCGCGATTTTCATAAGCACAGGCCGAGGAACCGTGCTCTCTTGCGACGCACGGGCGATGCTTTCATCACAAATAGAGCTGTCTTCAACCGCTGCATAAAGCGATTGGGGCATGAAAAACAATATTATACTTACGTAACCTGCGCGGATCAAATTCAGCATTGCAGCTCCTTTCGCAAAAGAGTTGCAATTACCGGACCAAGTTTGCAGCTCTTACTTATTTTAGAAAATCAAATAACGTTTGCGAATTTACCGTTGAATAGGTTTGCCGCGCAGCATCGCGAGTAACCATGATGGTTTGCAGCTCCGTAATCAGCGTTTCAATATCCGCATCGCGGAGATCGGAAATTTCTGTTTTTATAGCTACACTGCGGTCCGTTAAAACAGTTTTCTGAGCATCAGCATTATTAATGCGGGCACCAACAATAGTTCGAGATAGTGCAAAATGTTCTACCAAAGAGCCTATAGCCGAACCTTGCTGGGATAATGCTTGGTTTTGATCGCTTAACTGTACAATCACATCATCACTAGAATCCAAAACTTCTATATAATGTTTTGGTACACGTTGTGCCAATTCATAACCTTCAATTGAAATCGCTTCAATACTTACATCAGCCGACGAACTAGAGTCAGTTTTCGCAATGCTTAGCGTTCCATCTCCATTATCTGTAGCGGTTAAACCAGTTCCACTGTCATTAATTGCGCTCACAAGTGCGCTAATAGAGTTGGAATTTATATTAGCATTTATTGTCGCGCTGCCATCCGGCCCAGTAATCATCATAGACCAATTCTGAGGTTCCCTAGATGCATTAACTCGCAATTTCATTGCTCCAGATACTGCATCCGCCGCCTCTGAAATGACGGTTAATTGTGGGCTGGTGCTACTACTTGCAGGTGAGCCAGTATTAAAAATGGTAAAGTCTGTATCGGTGCTGTTAATTGAAAACGAGTTATCTTCACCGGCTGTTGAATTGATTTTCAAATTCAATCCCGTATCACCCTCAACCAGAGTGGCCGTTAAATTACTAATTGCGCTTATTTTATCTGCAATGCCCTGCAGAGTATTATTACTGCTGTCAATGGCAATCGAAGTGGTTGATCCATTCATCGTCACGGTAAAGGTTCCGGTTTGAGTAGTACTAGAAACCGATGGATTAGTGGTAGTCGGATTGAAAAAGTTTGTGAAATTACTGTGAGACAAATCATATGAAATCGCCTGTGCGGTATCGGCTGAATTTGCAGAATAGGATTGATCAAACTGACGATCTGTCAATAAAGCATTAGCAAAACTATCTAAAATATCAAAACTAGTTTTAGCGGAAGCACCATCTTGAACCTCCATAAAAAGTGAACTACCATTCAAACTTGTTGGAAGTTTAACGCTTTCTGACACTTGTAAACTGTGATCTCCTCCATCGCCGCGATATCGCACCTGACCATTTTCATTAGCCACGAAAGGAGAGGCCTCAGTGGAAAACCCACCATAGAGCGCATCACCATTATTATCCGTTGAATTGGCTAATCCCAAAAGACTTTCCTTAAAAGTAAGCACTTCAAGACGAATGGCTTGGCGCTCTGCATCAGTGACAGTCGCCGTATTGGAAGCAATGAATTTTTCATTCATTCGAGTTACCAAGTTTCCAACGGTTTCTAATGTTGTATCTGCCAATCCAAGCCGCGATGTAACCTTCCCAGCATTAGATTGAAATTGCTCCAAGCGTGCTTCTAACTCGTTACGTGCTGTCAATGTAACAGCGTCTAAAGGGGCATCAGAAGATTGCGTAATCCGCGTTCCAGTTGCAATTTGCGTATTTAGATTTTGCAATCTATTCTCAATAAATTTGAACTGGTCTAACATTTGAGTTGCGAAAAGTTTGCTCGAAATGGTCATATCACCCTCACATTATACGAATGATCGTATCAAAAAGATCGCGCGCAGTTTGCAGAATCTGAGCGGCTGCTTTGTAAGCCTGCTGCTGTTCCATCAATTTACCAGCCTCTTCATCAAGATTTACGCCCGAAAGCTCGTCCTCAGTAGCAATAGCTGCATCGCGTATAGCAGTTGCCGATGCACTCAACAGCCGCCCAGACTCAAGTTGTGATCCGACCATCAACGCAATGTGTCGGAAATCATCCTGAAAACTGCTACGATCGGCCGTCGTTCGGCTTAAAGCGACCATGGCAATCATATTGCGCGCATCACCCGCATTCGATCGATTTAAAGCAATGTCAAAATAGTCACCGGTATTTCCAAAACCAGCCAGTTCAAAACGATAATCATTGGCTTCAAATTCCACGACACCATTAGTAAAGCGCGTTGCCACAGAAGTTCCAGTTTCAACGTCAAATAATTCAACCCGGCCTGAAGCTGCATCAACTACTTTAACGCGATAATCTCTTTGCGCTTTTTCATCTTCTTTACTGTTCATTTCAAAATTTGAAGAAAGGCGTTTCGCTCCATTTGTGTCAAGTAAAACAATAAAGTCTTCACTCGGTAGCCCGGTTATCGATAGCACCTGCCCGCTGAGGTTATCTACCGAAAGAGATACGTTTGAAGGCTCACCGCTATAGGAGTATGTTCTTATCCCAGTCTCTGTTAATTCCATCGAAAAATCGGCTGTTCCAAAGCCTAAATCGCCAGCCGCTGCACTGGGAGTTATGCGCAGCGGGCCGTTCACGGTCCCGTCGCTATTATAATATGCTAAGTCAAGGCCAATAATATAGGAAGACCCGTCAGCAGAAATTGTAGGCGTAACAGCGGAATTGCTAGAAGTGATCGCAAAACCACTGGCGACCGTCACCGTACCGTTAGCTTCGCCCCCAGAGGTGACAGCATTAGTTGCAGTCGTTGCCGAAGTTACGCCAGTAAAAGTGGTTCCAGCGGCATATGTAACGCTATTATAAATAACAGATGCGTCTTCGACTGTGTACTCCGCACCTGCAACAATAGCTGCTGTGCCAGCTCCGCTTATCGTAGAATCACCAACATGACGTACTGAAAATTTCGTGGCCGTCGCGCCCACCATCGCATCAAAAGTCTTTGCAAAACTTAGAACACCAGCCCCTTGATCAGAAATTGATATGTTGCTCAGAGTACCGGCCGCGATCAGCGCATCTAGTTCCGCTTTAACCTGAGTTGCTACTCCAGCATTTGTATTCGCGTAAATATCCGTTGCAAGTGTTATAGTCTCAGTGACACCGCCCAAAGTTACGGTGATATTGTCGCCGTTGCTCCAGCTTCCACCTGAAAACGAGAGAGTATCATTATCGGAACTCAACGAAATACTAGAGCTAGATGAGCCATTTAATGTCGCGGCGCTTACTAAGGTAAAGTCACTAAAGGCGCGGCTTTTTACACCGCTCGTAGCAGTAGTTTCACTTGTAGCCAAACCAAATTCAGCTAAGTCACCGCCATCTAGGATTTCTATGCCGCTACCGTTTAAAACACCTCCAGGAACGTTTATTACGAAGCGGTCAATATATGGATCGACTGACGTGCCCGTTCCTGTGGTTTGAATTTCCGCCAAAACTCGGCCACTTTCGGGACCTTGCACGACAAACTCTCCAGTTTCATATCGAATATCATATTGTGAGGCTCCAACAAGAACAGACATTGTACTGCCTTCTTTGGGGTCAGTGCTTATTGCGGCCCCAGTCAATGACGGCAAAGCCGACGTTGAACGAAAGGAGGTAAGCAGCGTTTTTGAAATATTATCAACCGATATATCGCTGAGTGAATTTGTGTTTATTGCAATATCTGTATCTAATGAAGATCCATTCATCTTCCCAGATAGAGTGAAAAGTGTGTTCGCTGCCGCCAAACGTAACCCGTCAGGACTTGACTGCGGTTTTAAAAGTTCTGGTGCGATATCGATTGAGAATTTACCTACCGTTCCCGCGTGACTTAAGGTCTCGCTTACCCCGCCTTCTTCTTTTGAAAAAGTCTGCGAGAAAGAACTGCTACTGGCATCTAGGCTAGAGGCAATCTTAAATGCCCGCGGAGAGCGCAAGCTCAAAGAACCAATGATTTTAGTATCTTGATTTAAATCAACGTCCGAGGCTAATAATTCATTAAAGTTTTTATCAAGAGAATTCACAGTCAGAGCTTCGCCGGCGATATTAGTTATTGAAATATCTTTGCCATCTGCTTGCAACAAAACAACGCGGGAGCCGTCTCGCGATACTTCTGCTGTGATCCCCGTCTGCACGTTGCGTTGATTAATTTTGTCAACCAACGGAGAAAGGTCAGAGTTTCCAAATATTCCCGAAATTGAAACTGGATCCTTATCCCCGGAAGAGAGGCTGAATGAAATAGAACCGGAAGAGGACGCACCGTTAGCCAATTGTAATGAGGCGTGTGTTCTGGCTTCAGCCACAAAACCGTAAGGCTCAAGTTGAACATTTATATCGTCGGCAATGGTTTTCATATTCACGCCAGCATTTACAGATATATTGACATTTACTACATCATCACTGGTCGACGTGGCCGTTCCGTTACTGTCCACCGTCGTAGTTTGAAATGAAAGGGTTTGCTTGGCGATTGAATTGAACATATCTCCCTGTTTGATCAATGAGCTAGTTGATCCTGCTGTTAGAATACTTGCTGCCGAGGTAACGGTTGAGTAGCCTCCAGGAAGGATATTGTTTATAGTTGCGCCGCGATAGCCAATACCATCAAGCGGATTCAAATAATCTGCGCGATATTCCGCTTGTGATGTAAAGCCATTGGTCTCCGTCAAGAGAAGATGAGCTTCATTGCTTGACAGAGGAATACCGGCAATCTGCCGCCCTTCACGCGTAAACACCCGAAAGTTCGAAGCGTCTTCAGCCGATTTAACAATAGCATCAGTCTGAGTAACAGAACCGCTTGATTCTATCTTTACACTTCCTGATGTAAATTCAGAGCTTCCAGTGATTTTTATTCCGCCCTCAAATCCGGCTGAAAACAGTCCCAATTCCTTAAGTCCCAATCCGGTTTCTATCGTAGCGCCGCTTGAATTCTTTTTCGTAGCTGTCAGAAAACCGTTATTTAAGTAATCCGCCAAATGGACATTATCCCGCAAACTATCAATCGGAAAACCACTGGCGACTGTCACTGTACCGTTAGCTACGCCCCCAGAGGTGACAACATTAGTTGCGGTGGTTGCCGAAGCTACGCCAGTAAAAGTGGCTCCCACAGCATATGTAACGTTGTTATAAACAACAGACGCGTCAGAGACTGTGTACTCCGCACCAGCAATAATAGCTGCTGTGCCCGCTCCGCTTATCACAGAAACCGTATCTTCAGATACGGCAACTTCATAGGTGTCAGAACCTATTCCGAAGGTGAAACCTCTGAGCTCGCTCAACTCATTAAAGTTTAAAGTCAAATTTGGGTCTTGTCCCAAAGATGCCAAATCTAGGTTTTTTACGCCTGCTGGTATGTAGGCGACGGCCCCACCATTTAAAAACTCTGTATAGGCGACGGAAGACAATGCATTGTTCGTAACATCTGTAATCGATGCTAAATCGGGGCGAGCCATCACAGCTGCTTCGCTGAGCATTTTAGCTGGACCAGTATTTGAACTATTGGGTGTGATAACAAAATTCGAAGCCGCAGCAATTTGGCGACCGTCAGTTAATAAAAACGATAGACGGTCTGCTTCCCCGCTCATTTTTTTTAATGTAAAGCTATCACCGTGGAATGCTTGATTGTCTACGCGGACGATTGCTCCATTCAGATCAACTTCAGATCTACCTGTGCCAACAGCTTTGTTGTTACTATCGTAGGCCTCCCATGCACCAGATCGTCCATTATAACGAAAAGTTGTATCACCAACCCCATCTACCAAGCCGGGAACAGTAAGAACACTAACCTCTAAAGGACCATTATTTTCAAGAGCTGGCTCAACCACAAAGTCTCTTGCAGTGAACATGGAACGCCCAAACTGTCCATCGAAATCAATTCCATTTCTATGGGCCGTATTTACTTCGTTGATCATCCGATCGGCAAGCGTATCCACTTGTGTCTGAGTGTCTTGAATAACCGACAGCGCGGTCGATAGTCCTCTCAATCCACCATCATCAAGAATTTTTACGACCCTTGAACTTCCCAGCTTATAGCTGACTCCACTCTCTTCGCTATAAATTGGCTGAAGTGATTGTGCTTTTTCTCCATCGAGAAGTAAGGGGCCAGTAAGGTGCTCTCCTAGCCGCACATTTACATCATGACGCGGGCCGTAATTTACAGAAATACGGACCTTTTTAGAAACTTCAGCTATCAGACGATCCCTTTCATCCAGCAGAGCATTGGGGGGCGATCCACCCAAATTAGATGACCGGAGCTTTCCATTAACTGAACCTAACGAAGAAATAAGGCGATTAACTTCGCTTACTTCTTGATCAATCGTCCCTGCGATTTGTGTTTCCAAATCACGCAACACAAAAGCTGTTACATTAAACGCATTTGCTAGCCCATTTCCTTGCTCAATCGCAGCAGCCCTTGGAGCCAAGTCACCTGGGCTCGCTTCAACATCTGAAAGGGCAAGGAAAAATTGTGATATTTGGGAAGATAAATCACCTTCACCTGGCAAAATCGCATTTTCAAGCCTCTCCATCGATTCCACGAAAGTTTGTGAAGATTCAAAGCGGCTTTGTGAAGAATTAGTACTAGAAGCCAAAAATACGTTGTAGGCACGACGGACTTCGCTCAAGTTAACGCCCAAACCAATCTGAGATGTAAGAGAGGTAAGCCCGCTTTGACTGCCCGAAACCTCCGACAAGTCGGCACTGCGCTTGCGATACCCTTCGGTGTTCACATTCGCGATGTTTTGACCGGTCACATTCAGCGCTTGGCGTTGCGCCTGAACTGCAGTTTTACCTATGTCAAATAAGCTTGCCAACGAACTCTACTCCGTTATTTGCGTTCGAATTGCTGAACAAGTGCCTCTGCAATTCCAAGGCTGTTACGTTTTGAAATCGTTTGTGAAAACTCTTGATCCATCATCTCTAAAAACGGCTGCGTTCCGGAGTTACTTAGAATATCATCCGATAATTTCGCCGCCCGGCTGGATTTCATCAACTCATTGACAAAAATTGCTTCAAATTGTTGCGCAACCTCTTCCAAAGAAGCTCTGCGATCAATACGCTCAAGCGCCGACGGCTCCACCCTGGCGCCCTGTGAAACAAATGCTCTTAATTCGTCAACCATTGTACTTCCTAAATAATAATCAACTGCGCGCGAAGCGCACCGGAAACCTTCAACGCTTCCAATATAGCCACCAAGTCAGACGGAGTTGCGCCAACGGCATTAATCGCATCAACGATATCTGTCAGCTGAATGCCTGGATCAAACACAAAGGCTTTTGCAAGTTTCTCTTCTGCTCCTACCGCGCTATCCGGAGTCACAACAGGTGCGGCCGGCGTAGCCACAACTCCAGCATCATTGGCAACCACATTGGTCTGTGTTTGTACGTTTGGATCTTCAGTCACTCGCACAGTCAAGCTGCCATGGGTGATAGCGGCTGGCGTTACACGCACATTTCCATTGATGATGATTGTACCGGTTCGCGAATTCACAATCACCTGCGCAGGTGGTGTGGCGGGTTCTACCTCTACGTTTTCAAGCAGGCTGACAAAGGATACACGCTGCGTTGGATCCGCTGGCGCTTGCACGCGAATGGAGGAACCATCAATCGGAACAGCACTTCCTTTCCCAAAAATATCATCAACCGCGCGTGACACCGCGCTTGCGGTTGAAAAGTCACTTCGATGAAGGTTTAAGATTAAAAACTCGTTTTCCAAGAAAGGTGTTTCGACCATTTTTTCAACAGTCGCTCCCTGTGGCACGCGGCCAACCGTGGGAATATTAACGGTTAATGATGATCCATCGGCCGCGGCAACGCCCAACCCCCCGACAGCCAAATTTCCCTGTGCAATCGCGTAAGTTTGCCCGTCTGCGCCCAAAAGCGGTGTCATCAAAAGCGTTCCACCGCGCAAAGACTCTGAAGCGCCCAGCGCCGATACGGTTACATCAAGCGTTTGTCCAGGTTTGATAAAGGGAGCCAAATCTGCCGTTACCATCACCGCTGCTGCGTTGGCACCCGATAAACCGGAGGTATCCGTTGACATGCCAAAACGCGACAGCATGGCCTGCATAGATTGCAAGGTGATCCCCAGATTTGCATCACCCGTTCCCGATAATCCGACAACCAATCCATACCCGACTAGTTGATTGTTGCGCACGCCAGCCAAACTGGCCAAGTCTTTTATACGATCCGCATGGGCTAGGCTGGCCAGTGCTGAAAACCAAAAGCAGAATACAAAATTAACCAAAAGTTTCATCTTTTATCCTATTTAAATTGGTGAAACAACGCTGAAGACTTTTGACAACCAGCCCTTTTTAGATGTGTCCGCTAATTCTCCTGCGCCAATATAAGTGATTTCCGCATTGGCAAGGCGGTTAGAGTTCACAATATTTCCGTTACCAATATCTTGCGGGCGCACGATCCCCTTCACGCGCACATACTCATCGCCATTATTCAGCGTCAGCTTTTTTTGACCCAAAATTTCTAGATTCCCATTTTGGTACAGGCGCACTACCGAGGCTGATACCAATCCTGTAACAGCATTGGATTGAGATGCCGATCCTGAGCCTGTAAATGCTTGCGTGGTGCCCAACCCGTAATCTGTTGCAACGGCGTTAGGGAATACGCCTTTTGGCAATGTGACACCGAAGCTGTCATCTTTGCCACTCGTCGCAGATTGCGATTTAGTGGCCTGAAAGCTTTCATTCAACGAAATGGTAAGGATATCGCCAACTTTTGAAGCTTTTCGTTCCGAGGCAAATAAGCCCTGCGCATTACCATCAAAAATCGCTCCATCAGCCACCTGTTCGGTGTCGTTTTCTTCTGGAAAAACCGGTGCGAACTCATCGCTGGCCAATTCTTCAACATATGTCGAACACGCCGACAAGCTGATGCAAAACAGAACAGAAAAAAGGTTGATGATGCGCATTCTATGTCAGCCTATAGGTTGTTAGAGATGTATTTCATCATCTCATCCGCTGCGGTGATCGACTTCGAACTCACCTCATAAGCGCGCTGCGTTTCAATCATCTCGACCAGTTGCTGCACAACGTTTACATTCGAGCTTTCCAAAGATCCCTGCACCAGCTTACCCCGGCCTTCCGTGAAGGGAGCTCCGATTGTTGGCGCGCCGCTGGCAGCCGTTTCGACTAGAAAGTTTTCACCCAAAGCTTTTAACCCACGAGGGTTGGCAAAACCCGCCAAAGTAATTTGGCCCAACTCGCTGGGCGCGGCATCACCAGACAACAGCGCAGTAACGAGCCCATCTTGCGAAATATTGATCTGTGAAGACCCAGAGGGGATGGTGATTTGAGGTTGCAGCACATAGCCGCTTGACGTGGTCATCAGGCCATCTGCGTTTCTCGAAAACGTACCGTTGCGCGTATATCCAATATTCCCATCGGGCATAAGAATTTGAAAAAACCCATCGCCATCAACGGCCACATCTAAGGCGTTATCTGTAGTAATCATACTGCCCTGAGAGAATTTTTTTTCAGTGCTGACCGCACGTACACCCGTGCCAAGCGCCAAGGAAGATGTTAGCGCCGTATCTTCAGAGGTTTGATCACCTCCCGAACGTGATATTTGATAAAGCAAGCTTTCAAAATTCACTCGGTCACTTTTAAAACCAACAGTATTCACGTTGGCAAGATTGTTTGAGATCACCTGCATTCGTGTTTGCTGCGCCGTCAAACCGGTTTTCGCGACATACATTGCTGAAGAAGACATTTCGACACCTCTCTTTTGCAAATAGTAATGCAAATGATATGCCAAAGTTAAAAAGAGGCGGCGTTTATTGAAATTAACCAAAGCGCCTACTCTCAAAAAGCCATAGGCAGCGCCCCACCATAAGCTCGCCAAGGAAAAGGGCTTTTTAGGTGCCCGGGAGGCGCATAATGCGCGTTGTGGCTTCGTCTAGGTTTTTAGCTTCTTTGATAAACTTTACGTTCAATTCAAAATATCGCTGGCCCTCAATATTCGCCAAAAGTGCATCCAAGGCTGTTGCGTTGCTGCCTTCCAAAAAGCCTTGAGCCACTTCGGCGCGCTGATCCGCAACCGGCATTTCATTTCGATTATATGGGCGTATGTATCCGTCTATCGATTTCACCAATTGCGCATCTTCGGCCAATGTTGTCCCTAAGATCGCAATTTGTTGCCGCGTTCCATCTGGAGCATCAACCGGTTCGATCAAAACAACGCCCGACTCGTCAATGATCAGATCGCGGCTTTGCGGCACATTGATCTTTTCCATATCATTATCAAGCATGTAATTGCCGGCGCCATCGGTCAAAAATCGATCCGCCGTTATGGCGAAATCACCGCGCCTTGATAAGGCAATATCGGCACCGTTTTTAGGCTCAATAAAAAAATATCCTTCATCGCGGATGGCAAAATCCATCCGTTCATCCGTGCGTTGGATAGCTCCGTTTTGTGACGAAAACAACGTTTCCTGGCTGGCCTGAGCGAAATATCGGCTTTGATATTGGTCCATATTGGCCAAAAAGGTGCTTGCGCGCACAGTCGACAGATCTTTTTTGAAACCTGGCACGTTTAAATTTGCCAGGTTTTGCGCGTTTACCCTTTGGTCAAAGCGTGAATTCGAAAGAGAATTCAACGCAGTATATATCATCCGATCCATATCAGACCCCTGCTATGCCCGCCTTAGCCTTACGAGCGAATATTAATGATCGCCTGCGTCAGCTGGGTCGAGGTTTCAATCGCTTTAGAAGAGGCTTGGAAGTTTCGTTGCGCCGTGATCAAGTTCACCAGCTCCTCGGTAATATCCACATTTGAGCGTTCCAAAGAACCCGACTGAATGGCGCCAAAACCCTCTGCACCCGCTTCTCCAAAGGTCGGAGTTCCAGAAGTGGCCGTTTCAACAAAGGTAGCGTTACCGACCTGTTTCAAACCGTTTTGGTTGTTAAAGTTTGCCAAAACAATTTTACCCAAGGGGCGGTTTTCACCGTTGGTATAGTTTGCCCGCAACAAACCCGTGGCATCGATGTCCAATCCATCCAATCGACCAGATGTGAAACCATCCTGTTCTAGATTGTTTACGGCAAAAGGCTGTGACAGCTGTGTTGACGCACTATAATCCACGTCAAGCGAGATAGAAAACCCTGCCGCCTGTTGTTCATAATGAACGCGGTTTAACGGGCTGATAATTTGACCTGTTTTATCGAAAGTCAATTCGCCTTCGTCGACATATAACGGATAGTAATCCGTCACCAAGTTGTCAGGTGGTGTTTCCACTATCTCGCCTGCAGCATTCACATAAAGTGGCACGCCCGCAGCATTGGTCGCTTGGACCAAATTTACGATTGTTGGAACAGCTCCAACACCCAAAGGTACGTCATCAAGGCCTAGTTTAGCTGCGCCTTTCACCTTAATCGTGGATTGATCGCCTGTTGTGCCCGTTGTGAATACAAAATTGTTCGTGTCTGCCTGATATTTGACAGTCACACCGCCAACAACTTCACCAGTAACGTTATCAGAGATTTGATTAATTCTAGTCTGCAATTCTGCCGCTAATGTAGATCCAACGTAATTACCCGAAGGAACATCAATAATACCGCTAATGCCATTTACCGACACGTTGAACACATTCGCATTACCTGCAGATGAGAGATTGAAAATTTCATTCAAAGGTTCGGTTGCAGGAGCACCGGTAGCGCGTGCTGGTTCAGAGCCCAGACCCCTTGCCGTCTCAAAAACAGTATCATTTTTACTAGCACCAACGCCCATCAGTCCATTGTCACCAACCCCCATATAGCGCGTAGCCGTGTCAAAAGTCGCATTAACAACACTGCCATCTGTTGCACTGATAGAATAACGTCCAACTTGAATGTTGGACGCATTCTGGTCAACATTTACTCCTAGCGCACCGTCAGCAGAAATTGTTTCACCGGTGGTTCCGCTCAAGAACGTGAAGGTTTTAGTATCACTGTTATAAGCAACGCTCGCACCGAAGCGTTTCGCGTTAATTTGCATTTCACCGCCATCCGCTACAAACGAATTTGCAGCAATTACAGCCGTCGAACTAATTGTCGTTTGGGGTGATGAATCCGAAGCCGGAATACCTAAGTTGTTGGTGCCATCTGCATCTGAAGCTCCATAAACTTTGAACGCCCGAAAATTCGAATCGGTTCCTGGCCCAATAGCCGTGTGGTTCACACCAAACTCAAATCTTTGGTTTACTGCATCATAGCTGACTTTGATTGGTGGATTTTTCTCATCCACCCAAACAGTTTTGTTTGAGAAGTTAGTTGAGTCCATTCCTAAATTCTCAAGTGTCGTTGAACCACCTAGACCTGCCGATGTTAATCCTGAGAAGACTTCATCATGTGTAATTGCTTTCGTTGCATCCCCGTTTACTCCCAACTGTGAAGGCGTTCCCGTTGTTGTTACGGCAGCTGTTCCGGATGTGACGACCGTTATGGCCTCCGTCTGCTCACCAGCGGCCTTATACGTTACATCAATGGAGTTTGTTCCGGCAGCGATTGTAAAAGCAGCACCACTGTAATCTGAGTCATTTTGAAGCCCCGTGATAATATTCGCAAGAGTTTGTGAATCGCCCGACGCTGGAAAACTCAATACCGTCGTGCCTACTGTCAAAGTCGTCACATCACCAGTGTTAGCAACGTTTGATATATCAAGCGGGACATTCGTTATTTCAACTCTTGCTGAAACATCAGCGTAGGTTAAGTTTGCATCGATAGGAACCAAATCACCCTTAAAATATTCTGTGGCTCCGTCAGTGATCGTTCCCTGCACAAGCTTAAACGTTTTCCCGGTGGTTGCAGCATTAAGAACAGACAAATCTTGAATCGGCTTTACTCTGCCAGTCCCCGCAAGCGTCTCCGCATTAGCTGCGAAAATTAGACCTAATCCAGTCTCTCCGTTATTGAGATCTTTTGTGTTCACAACTAATGGATCTGTTGCGTTATTAAAGTCAGATGAACCGATTTCTGTGACATAATATTCGTCTCCGATCGTCATAGATCCAGCATCAGCAACATTTATCGCACCAACATCTGCCTCATTATGTTTGAAAGAATGAGTGGCAGAAGACGTTTCCCGCAAAACGATTTTCTTATTATTATAACTATTTACAGCGCCCGCCGGACTGAGGCTCTCTCCCTCAAAAAAGGCTTCCACATCAGTCGACTCGTCGCTGAGTATATAGGCTTCTTTAAATGTATCACCGCTAGTTATGTCACCTTGTTGCAGAGTGAACCCTCCATCTGGAAATCCTTCTCCAGTAGTGTTGATCGTGATCGAGTTGTTGGGGTCGATGCTTAGTATTGTTAATGAACGACCATTAATAATTGCATCCTGATTCTCAAAGTTTCCAGCAAGTTTTACAACCTCCCCCACAGTAAAATTACTAGTATCGTCCAAATCAATTCTTAACAAATTATTGGATGAATCGTATGCAATCGACTTGCCAGAGGATACAGCCTCTTTATTGTCATAAACTGACAGAGTTGGCGTTTTATCATAGTAAGAATAGGCTAGGTGTCGCTGCGATGTTGAAGATGAGCTCGCATAGTCAAAAGTTACGAGATCAGTCTTTTCGTATATGTTGTCCATCTGGCCGCCGCTAGAGCGCGTAAATAAACTGCCATTAACTCCTAAATCACCGGTACCGTCGATCACGTAGTCGTTCATTGTATCGATCACACGCACCTGCGCGTGTGCTAAAAACTCTTCACGTGTGAAATCTGGAGATGATCCGCTTGTTTCAATTCCCACTTGCTCGGTCACGTATGAAGAAGATAATAAATCGATAGAAACTGGCGTAGTTAGACCGCTGAGGGTTCCGTCGCCGGTGTTAAGTGTATAAAAGTCAACTGTGAGTGTGTCGTCGACATTTGACCTAACTTGAAGTTTATTATCATCACCGTACGCACTGTTGATTGCGCGCTCGACTTCATCAGCTAATTGTGTCGCATTGTATGAACCAGGGCGCAGATCAATGCTTACTGGCACGTCGCCATCGTCCACGTTTACAAGCAGAAAGTCCTTTCCCCAAAAGACCGAGCTATCTGCATTTCCCGCTTCTCGGGTTGCATTAAACCTCATTGGATCATTAGTAATTTCAATAAGTTTGTTACCTTCCTCACCAAAGTCGAAGCTGGTTTGCGAACCAGTCAGTTTGGCCGGTTGCGAAGGTATTACCTGATTCAAATCGTCTTTACGATAAAGTGCAGAACCCTTTCCTTCGGAGAAGTAGTTATCGTCAGGAATACTCGCCACGGTAGTTTCATTACCAAATCGATCAATGTAAATTTGTTCGTTATTATCGTTCACCGAAGCCACCAGATCGGGGTTGATCACAGTCTCATCAATTACAAGTCGCGTATCATATTTATTCGTCGGATCATCAGCAGTCGAAGCTTGGGTCTTGATAAAATACACCGTTGCAATTGTAGGGTTACCCAAATCGTCAAATATGGTCAGCGATGTTGAGTTGGTGAAACTTTCAGGATCTGATGTGCTAAACTGGTACCCATCCGCAAATTTCGGATTATCAGTAATCACAGGCGCATCCGCTGGCAAGTTGATTGAAAGATCAATGTTACTTGTCGCTTTCGGTTCACCAGAAGTCACCGGCAATTGTAAGGGAACCGCATCATTGATGGTTTTCGATGTCACAGACCCATCTTCGTTCACCGGGTAGGTCAACAAGAACTGACCTGTTGAATCAACAACATTTCGGTTATTATCGACGTTAAAGGAGCCGTTACGAGTATAAACCACCTGGCTTGATGTTAACGAGGGCTTCAAAGCAAAGAAACCTTGGCCTGAAATCGCCAAATCAAGCGCGTTCAATGAGGCGGCAATGTTACCTTGGGTAAACTGCTGCTTAACGCCTTTCAAGATCGAACCCGAACCAATCGATGAAGATGAGTTCTGTAATGGAGACGTCGCGAAGATATCCCCAAATTCGGCCCGGCTTCTCTTAAAGCCGGTGGTTCCGACGTTTGCAATGTTGTTTGAGGTGGCGGCAATATCAGCCTGCGAACCATTCAATCCGGTAAGTGCGGTATAAAACGACATCTGTTAGTCTCCCTTAACCCTGGTAACGTCTTCGATTACATCCGGTACCGCAGAACATTTGCGGCATCGACGGTTTGATCATTTTCTAATTCAAGATTGGTGGCGCCGGTGTCTTTGTTCAGCTCTGCTCCAATCACTTTGGCGAATAGGTTTGGCTGCAAGCTTTCCATGCCTTCGCCATAATTCACCATCACATCCACACGGATATTTTTATTTCCATCCCGATAAGCTTGCGGCAGATCGGTCCATTGAAAACCAATCATTCCAGAGGCTTGTGGGCCCATCGTCTGCTCTTCAAGCAATTCATTTGTTTCGGCGTCATAGAAATTCACCCGCGTATCAACTGCGGTTTTATCCAGCTCAAACACCCCGTGTAATTCCCCGTTGGCATCCGCAGAAGCTTTATCACCAGGCACCAAAACCGAATGGCCCATCACATTCGAAATCGAGGCAACGCGAAGCTGTTGAACCTCTGCGGCCATGGCTTTCATCGAGCTGGCCATTTCCTCAATACCAGTCACGGTCGAAAACTGGGCCATCTGCGCGATGAAATCGCCATTATCCATTGGAGCCATAGGATCCTGATTTTGCAATTGAGCTGTCATCAGGGTCAGGAAATCTTCTTGCCCCAATTTATCACTGGACTCGTTTACAACATCGCTGGCGCTCTTGATGCCCAGCTTGTCGAGGATCTCTTTTTGCGTCTGCGCGCTTGGGTTATTGCCGATTTCCATCATTTACACTCCAGCTTATTTGCCCATATCGATCGTGCGCATCATCAAGGCGCGCATGGTCGATAGAACTTCCAAATTATTTTGATATTGCCGACTGGCTTCCATCATCTCGACCATTTCTTCATCAGAATTGATCGGGGCCTTATACACAAAGCCATCTGCATCCGCGTTCGGGTGACCAGGTTCATAAAGCTTTTCTGCTTCACGCTCTAACGCCACGATTTCATCCGCAGTAACGCTTGCCATCCCGTCATTTTCATATTGATCGCTAAACACGGTTTGAAAAACCGGGCGAATTGGTTTGAAGGCTTCTTCGGGGGTACTTGCCTTACTTTCCATATTGGCCAGGTTTGAGGCAATCGTGTTCAGACGCACCATCTGGGCGCCCATCGACTGGCCGACAACGTCAAATATGTTCTTGATATTGTTCATCATTCGCCCTTTATCGCCGTCATCAAGCCGCCAAGCCGCTTGTTGAGAAAGTTAAGAGACGAGATGTAGCGCAAAGAATTTTCCGAAAACTCCATCTGCTCAACCGCCATTTCCACCGTGTTGCCATCGGCGGATGGGTTCATAGATTGACGGAACTTAAGCTTCTCAGACGAGGCTGCACCGCTGAAACCAAAATGCTGCTCATACGACCTTTTCAGCGAACCTTCACCCGCTTTGGCCTTTAAAACCTGTTCAAAATCGATATCACGCGCCTTGAAACCCGGCGTTGCCGCATTGGCTATGTTTGAACCAATGATCATGTTCCGACGCTCGCGCAGTTTAAGCGCATCGGCGTTGAAGCTAATATAATCCTTGAGAACTTGCATATTCTAACGTACGTTCCTGCCAAACTTTGTTTCAGGAAGAAACTTGCAAGTATTGTGCCAAAATGGAGATGTTGGTTATGGCCAAGCCCCGGCAACCCGCAAAAAAAACCGCCCCAAAGTCAAAAAAAGCTGCGGCAGAGGCGCCCGACGTTGATTTGGGGAAACTGCTGTCAGAAAAACTGAGCAAGCTGCCTTTGGGAAAATCGCTATCAGTGCTGGAACAAATTTACCAAGATATCGACGATCTTACCATGCGCTTGGATGTATTGATCTACCGTATCCAAATTTTAAAAAAGCGAACTCTGGGGCTAAAACGTGGTGAGTTTATAGATATGAACGAAGTGCTCAATCTATTAGAAGGCACTGAGACCAATCTGGCAGCAAAAGCCAACCTGATGGCAAAAGCCGCCGGCGATGTTGCGGAAGAAGCACCGGCAGCACAAGAGGATACACCCGTTGAATGGGTTAAGCTAAAGCTCCTCAAGGAAACCGAAATTAACGGTATAAAGCTTTCTGCTGAATCGACCGTTGCCGTTGAACAAATAGCTGCAAAAAAACTTCTCGAAGATGGCGTGGCCGAGGCCGTCGAAGAGCCCGCGGAAGAAACCGCGTAAAATGCACCTAGCGCAATGAAATCCTTTTTAACACTGGTGGTTATCCTCTCAGTTGCCATTGGCATATTTTACGCCGTCACCTCATCCAACCTGCTGGTGCGCTATTCTTATGACGTATATGCCTGCGCTTCCCCATCTGGAAAAACGATTGAACTGAAATTCAACGATATCGAAATCGGCGAGAACGTCGTTCTCACCAGCGCAAATGGCGAAAGTACTCTTGAAATTTTACAAGCATCCCAAGAAACCGTGATGTTCAAAAAACAAAGCGAAACTTTTACGCTGGAGCGCGAAGAGAAGCGACTGTTGCGCGAACTGGACGCGCTAGTGTCAATTTTGTATTGTGACGTTTCAAGTTTTCGGATGTAAACTAAACAAAACATCAATTTCTCCGTTAACAAACTAAAGCGAGGGAAGATCAAGTGGCAAGCACAGGCAGCTCGACATCCGGTACGACCACCACTGGCAGTGAGATCATATCCAGTGTCAACCAATCTGGTTCGGGCATTAATCTAAAAAGCTTGGTCACGGGGTTGGTCAATGCGGAAACTTCCGTTGCGCAATCGCAGATTACCAAAAAGGTTGAAAACACGAACCTTGCAATCTCGGCCTTTGGAACATTGACATCAAAGCTCGACACCTTGAACACCGACTTGACCACGCTGAAAAGCAATACAGCGCGCTCAGTCGCCAGTTCAAATACCGCCGTTATCCTATCTGTCACAGATGAAACGATCGCAAACGATGTGTATTCTGAAATTGAAGTCTCAGCACTTGCAGCCGGTCAAGTCACAACCTTTGACTTGACGCATGCGTCCTTGCTCAATTCCGGATCGCTTAGCGCCTCTAGCACAATCGACACTGGCACAATCAGTCTTACAATCAACGGAAACAGTACAAATATTACCATCGGCTCATCCAATAATACCCTGCAAGATTTGGTGGATGAAATTAACGCAATCACTGGCATGCAAGCCACATTGGTTGATCAAACCGGCAGCGGCGGGTTGGCCCTGATCTTACGCTCAGACACGGGAACGGCGAACGCTTTTTCATTGAGCAGCTCAGATGGGTTACAAGAGTTCAACACATCAGGGTCCGATGCGAGTTCAAGCCCAATAACACTGACCCAAACAGCCGCGGATGCCGCCTTCACGGTGGATGGATTATCTATGACGCGCTCGTCAAATTCAGTCACCGATTTGTTTGGCGGATATCAGCTGGACCTGACGGCCGTGACATCAGATGCGGTAACGATTGCCTCATCGTTAGAAACAGACGATGCCAGCACGCGGATGCAAAGCTTTCTAGACAGCCTGAACACGATTAAATCATTCCTCACCGAAGAAACAAAACGTGGCTTAAACGGCGCAGAGCCGGGGGTGTTGGCCGGCGATGTAACGGCCCAATCCATCCTGCGTAAATTATCCTCATTGACCACAACGGCAATCACAGGGTTTGGCGGCACGAATTATTATCTGGCAAATTTGGGTGTGCAAACCGAAAGGGATGGCAGCCTCTCTTTAGATGAAGATGCGTTTGAAGCCGCGATCACCGCCAATCCAGACATCTTGGATGTGGTGTTTTCTTCAAAATATTCTTCGAGCATTGCAAATCTGACAGCCAGCGGGATCAGCGCTTACCCACCTGAGGCAGGGGCCTATAGTTTTGCCTATTCAAGCGGCAGCACGGCCACGTTAAACGGGGAAACTTTAACCGCGGTTACGAATGGCGATAGCCAAAAAGTGTTCACCGGCACCGCTGGCGATGCGGATAATCTCAGCGTCACGCTGGTCACCGATACCGCAACAAGCGGAACAGTATATTACGGACGCAGCTTGATCGACACGCTGCAGGATTATGTCACATCGCTCACCGCCTCTTCGGGTGATATTAAAACCCGCACCAACGCGCTGAATGAAGACATATCAACCTTTGCGGATGATCAAAGCGATCTAGACGCAAAAATCGAAGCATTGACCAATGATTATAACACCAAATTCGGCTCGATGGAGGCCATGGTCACGCAGCTCAATAAAACCGGCGAATATCTCACTTCCATGATGGATGCGTGGAATAAGAAAGACTAGAGCTGCCAAAGGCTTCCCCAGGTTAGCCCAATTTACATGCTGTATTGCCGTTTTCAGCCTTTCAACGCTGTTGAGATAAAAGTTCGGCTTTGGATTTTAAAAAGATTGCCGCTTACTTTAAAGTACTGATTCACGCGCAGACGAGTATGGCGCCACAAACCCCTAGTAGAGTAGGGATTTTATAATTCATTAGGTCTTGCGCATTATGAAGTATCACCGCGCCCAAAATTCGGCGCATCTGTATCTTGGCCGGCTTCGATAATACCGCGTCGAATTTCTCGGGTTCGGGTAAAATACGCGTGTAAATGATCGCCATCTTCGGTTCGAATAGCCCTTTGAAGCGCAAATAGCTCTTCTGTGAAGCGGCCCAGGATCTCAAGCGTCGCCTCTTTATTGGTTAAAAACACATCCCGCCACATCGTTGGATCAGAGGCTGCAATGCGCGTGAAATCGCGAAATCCCGCGGCTGAATATTTAATCACCTCGCTATCGGTGACGCGGCCCAAATCATCCGCCACACCCACCATCGTATAGGCGATAAGATGCGGCGCATGGCTGGTAACGGCCAGAACGCGATCGTGATGATCGGCATCCATAAAATCAACGTTAGACCCCATCGCAAGCCATAAGCGATGCAGCGCATCAACAGCCTGTTTGCTGCTATTCTCAGTGGGCACGATTAAACACCAGCGATTGTCAAACAAACTGGCAAATCCACTTTCAGGGCCCGAATGTTCGGTGCCGGCCAAAGGATGCGCAGGCACAAACTCAACCCCATCAGGCACATGCGGCATCACCGCATCGATCACCGCCCGCTTTACCGACCCCACATCGCTTAATGTGGCCCCAGGCTTTAACGAAGGTGCAATTTCGGCAACCAAATCGCCCATAACGCCAACGGGCACGCAAAGCACCACCAAATCTGCAGTTTCAACCGCCTCACTGGCGCTGTCATAGACGCGATCGCACAGGCCGATCCGGCGCGCTGTCTCGCGGGTTTTTGCAGAGCGAGCATAGCCCACAACCTCACCGACAACGCCGCTGCGCTTTATCGACCAATACATCGAAGAGGCGATCAACCCCAAGCCGATCAAAGCCACGCGCTGATAGATTTGGCTCATGACGCGGCCCCTTTAAATTGACCAACTGCCTCTGCAACGCGCTGACAAGCGGTTTCATCACCAATTGAAATCCGCAAACAATTGGGCAGTTTATATCCCGCCACGCCGCGCACAATCAGGCCTTGCGATTTCAAATAGCGGTCGCACTCTTCCGCCTCTGACTGCGACTGAAACTGCGCCAGAATAAAATTGGCTAAGGAGCGATCAGAAGAAACGCCATGCGCCTCCAAAGCCTGCGCCAACCAGGCGCGCAAACGATTGTTTTCATCGCGGCATTTTTGAACATAGGCTTGATCTTTGACCGCGGCTTCAGCCGCTGCCAATGCAGGCGCGGATAAGTTGAAAGGGCCTCGGATGCGCGACAGGGTGTCAATCACAAAATTGGCACCATATCCCCATCCCACGCGCAGGCCACCAAGCCCGTAGAGCTTAGAAAAGGTCCGCGTCATAAACACATTTTCATGCGCCTCAACGAGCTTTGCGCCGCCATCAAACCCCTCAACATATTCGACATAGGCGCCATCCAGCACGCAAAGCACATGCGCCGGCAGCCCCTCTACCAGACGCTGTATTTCGCGATCCGCCACCATGGTGCCGGTTGGATTATTGGGGTTGGCCAGAAACACCAACCGCGTACGCTCGCTGCAGGCTGCCAATATTGCGTCAACATCCGTGTGACGATCGCGCTCGGGCACCTCAACTGGCGTGGCCCCAGCCGCCAAGGCAGAAATGCGATACATCGCAAACCCATGTTCGGTATGGATCACTTCATCGCCGGGCCCAGCAAATGCTTGGCAGAGCAATGTAATAATTTCATCGCTGCCCACGCCGCAAATTGTGCGCTCGGAATCCAGATCATATTCTGCGGAGATCGCCGCGCGTAAGCCCGCATGATCTGTCGAGGGGTATCGATGCAACTCAAAAGAGGTGCGCCGAAAGGCTTCGATTGCAGCGTCAGAGGGGCCGAATGGATTTTCATTTGAGCTCAGTTTAACCACGTTGCTCACACCCTCAATATGAGAGGAACCACCCTGGTAAAGCTCGATTTGGCTGATCCCAGGCTGCGGTAAAATTTTTGCCATGCTCATCCTCCGTCTCTCTTTCTTCTTAACGATGCCCTGAAACCAACACCAGCGCCAAAACGCAAAAGGCCGTAGCAGTTTCCTGCCACGGCCCCAAACAGGAATGCACTTTGATTAATTCTGCGCGTAATATTCGATCACGAGGTTTGGTTCCATCATCACCGGATATGGCACATCACCAAAGCTTGGCGTACGCACGAATGTGGCAGACATTTTGGAATGATCTGCGTCCACATAATCTGGCACGTCGCGCTCGGCCAATTGCGTAGCCTCGATCAAAACCGCGATCTGACGTGATTTTTCACGCACTTGGACAACATCGCCTTCTTTCACGCGATATGACGCAATATTAACGCGGCGTCCGTTCACGGTCACGTGACCGTGATTCACGAATTGACGCGCTGCAAACATCGTTGCCACGAATTTTGCGCGATACACTACCGCGTCCAAGCGACGTTCCAGCAAGCCTACAAGGTTCTCGCCTGTATCGCCTTTGATACGCTCGGCTTCGGCATAAATACGACGAAACTGCTTCTCAGTGAGATCGCCGTAATACCCTTTTAGCTTTTGCTTTGCGCGCAGCTGCAAACCGAAATCACTTAATTTAGCTTTGCGACGCTGGCCATGTTGCCCTGGGCCATATTCGCGGCGATTTACGGGGGATTTGGGGCGACCCCAAATATTTTCGCCCATGCGGCGATCAATTTTATGCTTGGCAGACGTGCGTTTGGTCACGGCTGATCTCCTTCTGTTAATTGTCGAAGGGCGTTGTCCTCTGAATTGCTTCCGACAGGCATCCCCTTGCGGGGGCCACCAACACCAATGAGGCCGCCCTTATATAGGCCCAGAAGGCAGAGTCAATCCTGCTCCTCTATTTTTATTGGGCGAAGTTTCGATGCCGGAAGCCGGCTGTAACGCCACCTGTGAATGGCGAAAACACCCCACCAAATGATCATTCACCATGCCCGTTGCTTGCATAAACGCATAGACGATTGTCGGGCCACAAAACTTAAACCCCTCAGCCTTTAAATCTTTTGAAATTTGCGTGGATAAGGGCGTGTAATTGGGCACCTCGTCTAAACTTTTCCAATGGTTTATCAAAGGCGCAAACTTCACATAGGCCCATAAAAAATTTGCAAACCCGACGCGCTGTTCGATTTTCTGCCACACCCTTGCGTTCGAGAGGGTTGCCTCAATTTTACCTCGATGTCGAATAATCCCGGGGTTTTGCAGCAATCGTGCAACGTCTTTTTCGGACCAGCTTGCCAGTATATTGGGATCAAACCCAGCAAAGGCTTCGCGAAAATTATCCCTTTTTTTCAATATTGTTATCCAGCTTAACCCGGCTTGGAACCCATCCAAAATCAGTTTTTCCCAAAGCGCACGGCTATCGGTTTCTGGAAAGCCCCATTCCGTATCGTGATAGGCACGATATACCGGATCTTGCCCATGCCACCCACAGCGCGACCGATCTTCCATTTTATTCATTCACCTTTTTTGCTTTGTTAGAGGTTTGTTATCTAATTTTTTGCAAGCATTCCTCGGATCCAGAATGGAGTAAATCATGCAAATCGGCAATCCTCTGGATATATCCAGCGAAGACACGTCTCCTTTGGCTTTTGCAAACGCCCAAAATGAAAAAAACATTCTGCGCAGGGTGGTCCGGGCTGTAGACCAAAACGACACCCTGCTTGCCTTCCAGCCGATCGTCAAAAGCGCCGAGCCCAATTTAGTTTTCTGCTTTGAAGCGCTGGTTCGGATCCGCGAAGCATCAGGCCAGATTATACCCGCATCGAAATTCATGCCGCTGATCGAAGAATTAGAGATCGCGCGTACCATCGATTGCCATGCCCTTGCTCTTGGTTTGAGGCGTCTGCGCGATCACCCGAACCTATATCTTTCGATTAATATGTCAGCGCGCTCGACTGGATATCACAAATGGACTGACATTTTATCAAAGGCACTGCAACGCACCCCCTCTATCGGCAAACGGCTTATTTTGGAAATCACCGAAGGTTCTGCGATGCGGCTTCCAGAAATTGTGATCCCGTTCATGCGCGATTTATCGCAACGCGGAGTTGGTTTTGCCTTGGATGATTTCGGGTCTGGGGCCACGTCGTTTCGATATTTGAAAGATTTTCAGTTCGATTTTTTAAAAATTGACGGGCAATTCATCAAAGATGTCGAGCATAATGCGAATCATCAGGTGTTGGTGCACGCCTTATTATCCATCGCACGCCATTTTGGCATGTATACAATAGCCGAGGCGGTTGAAACATCCGCAACAAGCGCTTGGCTGAACAAGAGCGGCGTAATATGCCAGCAAGGGTATTTTTTCGGACGCCCAACGCTGAGGCTTGACTGGCCAGGAGCCGAGATCGCGTAGCGCGCGCGCCTCCCAGCTCCTTTGCACATCTTTATAAATCGCGGTGATGGGGCATATTGTATGTTCGCCCCTATAACGCTTAACGTGGCGTCAGCGTGCTCGATATCTGCAGAAAGCAATCTTGTGTTGCTGCGATGCAGCATTTACTTTAAACACCCGCGCAAGCACGTTCAATTGTTTTATCAATGCAAACTTGGAGACCACCATGACCAATGTCGTAATCGCCTCTGCAGCCCGAACAGCGGTTGGCAGCTTTAACGGATCCCTTGCAACGACGCCCGCCCATGATCTTGGCAAAACAGTGCTTGAAGCCCTGGTCGCGCGCGCCGGTATCGAGAAAGCGGAGGTCTCTGAAACAATTCTCGGGCAAGTGTTAAGCGCAGGCCAAGGCCAAAACCCAGCGCGTCAAGCCCATATCAATGCAGGCTTGCCGATTGAAAGCGCGGCATGGGGCATCAACCAAGTCTGCGGATCGGGCTTGCGCGCCGTTGCCTTGGCCGCTCAACATATCCAACTGGGAGATGCGCAGATTGTTGCCGCGGGTGGACAAGAAAATATGTCGCTCTCTCCGCATGTCGCGCATTTGCGCGCCGGTCACAAAATGGGCGATGTCAGTTATATTGACAGCATGATCCGAGATGGTCTCTGGGATGCTTTCAATGGCTACCATATGGGTCAAACCGCAGAAAACGTGGCAGAAAAATGGCAAATTAGCCGCGAGATACAAGACCGTTTTGCCGTGAATTCTCAGAATAAGGCAGAAGCAGCCCAGAATGCGGGTAAATTTGTTGATGAGATCGTGCCGGTTGTGATCAAAACGCGCAAAGGCGAAATTGTCGTGGATAGGGATGAATATATCCGCCATGGTGCAACGATGGACGCGATGCAAAAGCTGCGCCCAGCTTTCGCGAAAGAGGGCAGCGTCACAGCCGCGAACGCATCAGGTTTGAATGACGGCGCAGCGGGTGCCTTGCTAATGAGCGCCGATGAGGCCGAAAAACGCGGGATCACACCTTTGGCGCGGATTGCCTCTTATGCAACGGTCGGACTTGACCCTTCTATCATGGGCGTTGGGCCGGTTTATGCCAGCCGCAAAGCGCTTGAAAAAGCCGGATGGTCTGTGGACGATTTAGATTTGGTTGAAGCCAACGAAGCGTTCGCCGCGCAGGCCTGTGCTGTCAACAAAGATATGGGCTGGGATCCTGATATCGTCAACGTCAATGGTGGCGCCATTGCCATCGGGCATCCTATTGGTGCCTCAGGCGCGCGGGTTTTGAATACATTGCTTTTCGAAATGCAGCGTCGTGATGCGAAAAAAGGGTTGGCAACTTTATGCATTGGCGGCGGTATGGGTGTGGCCATGTGCCTAGAGCGCCCCTGAACAAATCACAAACTACTAAGAAATGTTATTGCTAAATATATACAATATTTGTAATAATATTTCGAATACAAAAATAGGAGAAGATAATGTTAAGAGTCGCGCTGGTTACAGGCGGAACCCGCGGAATAGGCGCCGCTATTTCGATCGCAATGAAAACCGCCGGCTATCAGGTCGCGGCAACTTATGCCGGAAATGACGCCGCAGCTGCGGCGTTCACGGCAGAGCATGGCATAAAAACATTCAAATGGAGCGTTGCCGATTATGATGCTTGCGTTGCCGGCATCGCCGAGGTTGAGGCCGCGCTGGGGCCCGTCGACGTGCTGGTCAACAATGCCGGTATCACGCGCGATGCACCTTTTCACAGAATGACGCGCGCGCAATGGAGCGAGGTTATTGACACCAACCTCTCTGGCGTCTTTAATATGACGCACCCGCTTTGGCCCGGCATGCGCGAGCGCAAATTTGGCAGAGTGATTACAATCAGCTCGATCAATGGTCAAAAAGGCCAATTTGCTCAAGCCAATTATGCGGCCTCTAAGGCTGGTGATTTGGGGATGACAAAAACCCTTGCCCAAGAAGGCGCACGATATGGGATCACCGCAAATGCAATCTGCCCGGGATATATCGAAACAGATATGGTTAAAGACCTGTCTGAAAAAGTGATCGACGGCATCGTGGCGCAAATTCCAGCGGGGCGCCTTGGTCAAGCAGAGGAAATTGCACGCTGCGCGGTCTTTTTGGCCGCTGATGGCTCTGGCTTTATCAATGGCGCAACTTTAAACGCCAATGGCGCGCAATATTTGGCTTAAGCCAAGGCATCTGCTTACTTTACAATTATGGTTTGGGCAGCGCTATGTGCGCAAAACGCTGCCCAAAATATGTGAGCGTTTCCCTAACACGGTCAGGGGAGGCCATGGCAGCACAGGCTGTTGCAAAAAATCTGCGGGCGATACCTGGATAGCCACCTCTGCCGCGCGACGCGCTCGCCCTTACAGAACCTCTTTGATCTGCAGCTATGGCGCGGCGTTTTTTAACGAGATCAAACAGGGCTTTCCATCCGCCACTTATAATAAAAAGCAGGGGCATGGGTAAATGACCTTTCTTCATCGGCGAAATGCGATTTTACAAAAGCTGTAAGCTGTAAGCTGTAAGCTTTGGTGGTGCAAAATGGTCTGGGGCGTATAGAGCTAAATCCGAACTGAAACATACCCCAATAATTGCAGATGTTTAAAAAATAACCCTCAACAGCGTCGCAAAAGCCCGTCGCCTAACATGGGGTAAACCGATTGAATGCCAAAGCTGCGACATATTCGATTATGCCAGGCCAACGCGCATGGCCATCGAATGACACGTTGCCTGGCGCTATGTCCAGCCTAAAGCATCGCCGGAAAAACCTGATCAGGGGGTCTATGGCCATCCGCAAATGTCTTGATATTGATGATGACCTTTTCGCCCATTTCAATGCGCCCCTCTATCGTGGCAGATCCCATATGCGGCAATAAAACCACGTTTGCCAAACGGCGCAAATCAACGTTCACATCCGTGCCATGCTCGTACACATCCAATCCTGCACCGGCCAGCTCGCCGGCTGACAGCATCCGCGTTAGGGCATTTTCATCGATCACCTCACCGCGGGAAGTATTTATGATCACCGCGCTGGGTTTCATAAGCTTCAAGCGCCGCGCGTTCATCAAATGAAACGTCGACGGCGTATGGGGGCAATTAATCGATAGAATATCCATTCTCGCCACCATTTGATCCAGACTTTCCCAATAGGTGGCCTCAAACTGGCTTTCAGTTTCTGAATGCAGGCGTTTGCGATTGTGATAATGAATTTGAACGCCAAAGGCGCGCGCGCGCTGCGCAACCGCTTGACCAATGCGACCCATCCCAAGGATACCCAGGCGGCGGCCTCCCAAGCGCCCCCCCAAAAAACCGGTCGGTGACCAACCCGACCATTGGCCCGATTGCATCATGCTTAAACCTTCAGGAATCCGGCGCGTCACTCCGAGCATCAGCGCCATCGCCATATCCGCCGTATCCTCAGTCACCACGCCAGAGGTGTTCGAAACCAGAATGCCACGTTGATTGGCAGTTTTCACATCAATATGATCAACACCCGCCCCAAAATTAGCGATCAACTTTAGATCTGGGCCAGCTTGCGCCAATAAAGCCGCATCAATATCATCGGTGACGGTCGGCACCAAAACATCGATTGTCTTCATCAAAGCGCCCAGCTCGGCCCGCTCCATCGGAGTATCTTGGTCGCGCAGATGAACATCAAACAGCTCTTTCATACGCGTTTCGACCGCTTCAGGAAGACGGCGCGTCACGGCTACGCGAAGTTTATCTGATGGCATATGAGCCTCTTTACTGACACAGCTGTTACCCGCATAAAGTGACGTAAGTTGCATCAGGGCACAAGAACCTCTAGATAAAAAATTGAAACAGGATTTCGAGCGTCAAACATGCTGCGCATTATAGCCCCAATCGTTCTCAGCTTTTTATTGGCCAGCAGCCTTTGCGCACAAGAGCGCGGCCCAGTGACCAACCTACCCATGCCGCGCTACGTGTCTTTGAAAGCCAGCAAAGCCCATGCCCGCCGCGGGCCTTCCTTATCGCACCGGATTGATTGGGTGTTTACACGCAAAAACATGCCTTTGGAAATTTATGCCGAATATGAAAACTGGCGGCGGGTGCGAGATATCGACGGCGCCGGAGGCTGGGTTCATTATTCGATGCTCTCTGGTGTCCGCAGTGCGATTGTAACGACCGACATGCACCCCTTGCTTTCACGCCCTGATCGCAGCAGTGCCTTGCGCGCACGGATTGAACATAATGTCATCGTCAGCATCGACGAATGCACCTTGGATTGGTGCCGCGCAAGATCCGGTCAATTTAAAGGATGGCTGCCAAAAGACGCGCTTTGGGGTGTTTACCCAAACGAATTGCGCGATTAGCGGCGCTCTAAAACCATCACGTTTGCTTATTTAACGATTTGCCAATCTCCATCCGCGCTGCGACAGGCCTGGCCATAGCCTTGCTCTTTACGCCCACCAACGATGATTTCTTGCGTATATTCGCGGCACACCGTGTCAGCGCGATAAAACGTGCGCGTTGGCTTTACGCTGCCACTATTGCCGCTATCGGGGTTCTTCCACGCAACGGCTGTATTCGTGGGCGAGGTTTCAAGCGCGGTTTGATAATTATTATTCAACATCCGGCGATCCAACTCATCCAGAGAGGCCCCAATATCTGCCCCGATTACCATACCGGCCACAGCGCCCAAAAATGTCGCAAATTGCTGATTATCAGACCCCTCGGCCATCTGATTGGCTAAGGCGCCCCCCACAACCGCACCGCTCAGCGTGCCAATTGTTTCTTTACGGCCTGGCTCGCCCGGTGCTTGAGAAACACCGCCGCCGGCAGTTTGGCAGCCCGCCAAAGCGATCATAAGAACCGATATTATCACGCGTTTTCTCATAGCATTCTCCTGTTACGTCAGCGCCAGCGCCCGTCGATATAAATATACAAATATCATGCCGTAGAAACCAACTGATTTAAATAGCCAACTGACACCTACCGCCAAAAATCCGCACATAAAACACCCGCTGCAAAATGTAGATTTTGCTTGCACCAGACAGAGTAACAATGCCCGATGCCACACAAACTATGATTTTCAATCAAAAACGTTCATAAAACCTAGATGAAACGCAGCAGGGTTGATCCAAAGCCTTGGCTATCCCCCGGCGTCAAAATTTGGGTAAAATTATTGTGATTGAGTGATAAGTATCAAGCTTTCGGCCGAGAGAACGGACAGCTTGAAATCATATTCGCCCTTGGCAAGGCGTAAAAAGAAGTTGCCGAATCCATAAAAAAGGTGGGCACGAGGCCCACCAGTCTTTTATGGGAGGAAATGAAGACAAAAACCAACTTCACATCTTATAATACGGCTTTCTTATCAAATCGTTTAGCTGAAGCGCGGAACATTAAAATCGGAATGTCGGCAAGGTCATTGCGCCAAACGCTCGAAAACCTCTTCGACCTGCACCAGCCGTTTTTCAGAGATAGAAAGATACGCAGCTTCAGCAAGAAGCAGGGCCTGACGCCCATCTTCAAAGCCAACCTCTGCGGGTTTATGGTTTTTCACGGCCTCAACAAAAGCAGCGATCTCTGCCATAAAGGCTTCGTGATAGCGCTCTAAAAAGAAATGCAAATAGGGCTGGCTTGTTTCGCTTTCCTGCGCCGAGTAGCGGCGCAACTCATACGGCTTACGATTATCGCTGATCAACATGCCCGTTGAACCTAGCAATTCCAATCGCTGGTCATAGCCATAAACCGCCGTTCGCGAATTATTAATCTGGCATTGTTTGCCATCCGCGGTCCGCATGACGATCATCGCGCTGTCAAGATCGTCTAGCTCCTCCATCAACGCAGGATCGATCAAACGCCCCCCCATCGCCATAACCTCTGTCGGGGTTTCGCCCAGAATAAAGCGGGCCAAATCAAAATCATGGATGGTCATATCGCGCAGCAATCCACCGGCGCTTTCATAATAGGATCTGGGCGGCATTTCAGGGTCGCGCGAGGTTATAATCACTTGATGCAAATCACCAATATCTCCGTTCAATAAACCTTGGCGCGCGGCCCGATGGCCCGGATCGAAACGGCGGTTAAAGCCCAGTTGGATCAACACATCGCTGCCCGAAATTCTTTCTGCGCAGGCATTGACGCGTGCGAGGCTGAGATCAATGGGTTTTTCACACAGCACCGGCTTGCCCGCAGCCACCGCCATTTCAATAAAATCCGCATGGGTTTCAGTTGTGGTGGCGACCAATACAGCATCCACATGACCCGAGGAAAATATGTCTTGCGGGCTAGATGCTGCCGGTACACCGTGCTGTTCGGCCACGGCAGAGGCGCTTGGCACGTGGACATCATAGACCATAGCCAATTCAGCATCTGCGTGGCGCGCGATATTATCTGCATGCATGCGCCCTATCCGTCCACATCCCAAAACCGCTATGTTGAGCATTTCTTTTCTCCTAAAATAACAGGGTAATCGGTTCGTTCACAGGCTTTACACTGAGCGCTCTAATGTCAAGCCTCAGCAGCTGCGCCCGCAACGGCTTGAGCAACTTGAAAATATGCCCAAGCACTCGAACCAACATTAAACCAAAATGAGAAAAGCAAAACGCCCGGAAAAATATTCAAGACAGCGTCATGCCATTAAGAATAGCGCGGAATGACAAGTTTCGCCCTGCGGCGCGCTAAGCATCCGCAATCAGATCTTCAACTTCTTTGCGCAAATGTGACGGAATATTGACCCCGTTTTGGCGGGCGTCTTGACGCCTTTGACCACGGCTTGCGCCGGGCAGGCGCGTACCGCTTTGCTCCAAGATGGCCGAACATAAAGCGCTGAGGCGGGTTTCGAATGCCTGGCCACCGAATTTTTTTGGGTCAATCGCTATGATCATTTGCCCCACGCCAGGGGGCGCGCCTTCTGCGTCAAAAAAGGATGTGGCCTCAAAGCTATGATTGGCACCGATCAAACTGGCAGATAGAATTTCAACCATGAGACTTAAGGCGGCACCTTTGGCATCGCCAAGGGGCACCATTGAACCGGCCAAAGCCGCTTTGGGATCAGTCGTCGCTTGGCCATTTCGATCCAAAGCCCATCCTTCGGGGATCGAGTCGCCGGCTTTATCAGCCGCCATCACTTTACCTCTGGCGACTTTGGATAGCGAAAGATCAATTACCAAAGGCGCCGCATCGGCTCGAGGGCTGGCAAACGCAATCGGGTTGGTGCCAAACACCGGTTGGCTTCCCCCCCAGGGCGCCATCGCTTTGGGCGTATTGGCAAACATGAGGGCAATCATGCCTTGCTCTGCCAAAGCCTCGACATGCGCGCCCATTTGACCGGCATGATGTGATCTTATGATCCCCGCAGCCGCTATGCCTGTTTCTGGCAGGCGCGTCAGCAATTCCGAAATTGCCAAAGCGATCGCGGGAAAAGCAAACCCGTTTTGCGCATCAACTCGTATCAGCCCAGCGCTGCAGATTTCAAGCTGCGGAACCGCGGTTCCATTCACTTTGCCCGACCGCGCCTGCAACGCATAGCTTTTCACCCGCGATAACCCATGGCCTTTTTGTCCATCAATTTCTGCGGCAACCAAAGCTGCAGCAACCGTAGCTGCATTGGCCTCAGAAACCCCAGCTTGTACAAAAGCCCGGCTTACGAAGCGAACCGCATCCGCAACACTTAATGTGGTTATATTCTCGATATCAGTCATGCCATCTCCCATTTGCCTGCCCTCTAACCTGTTTCATTCGCGGTTAGAAGCTGGAAATGACCGATTTTGTTTCAAACAGAGGCCGCGTTCAGCGCCGCCAATACACCGCGCAGTTCAGCCAAACCCTTCAAGCGCCCGATATAAGGATATCCCGGATGCGTGCCAGCCCCCTTATCGCCCGCCAAAGCATGGCCGTGATCTGGCCGAAAATAAATCGGGCGAGCCTGTTGTTCCGCATGCCGACGATGCGTTTCAGCCTGTAGAATTTCCATCACCTTTACCAGATCGACATCCCCGCCCAGATGATCTGATTCATGGAAAGATCCATCGGGTGATTTTGTGACATTGCGCAAATGCGCGAAATGCACACGTTGCGCAAAAGCGCGCGCCATTGCGATCAAATCATTCTTAGGATGCGCCCCGAAACCACCCGTGCAAAACGTGACCCCATTCTCATCCGCCTCTACTGCCTCTAAAATCCAAGCGATATCAGATTGCGTTGAGACAATACGCGGCAAGCCCAGAATATCCCAAGGAGGATCATCTGGATGAATGCACATATTTACGCCAAGCTCTTGCGCCGTGGGAATGATTTCCTGCAGAAACCGCTTCAAATTCGCCCTTAAATCTTTGTGTGTCAGACCCTCATATGCCTGTAAAGCAGCGCGCAAGCCAGCCACATCATACCTATCATAAGCCCCCGGCAAGCCCGTCATAATCGAAGACAACAAACGGTCTTTATCTTCCATATCCGCCTTTTCGAACCATAGCTGAGCTTGCGAAATCACCTGTTCGGCGTGATCGTCTTCCGCGCCGGGGCGTTGCAAGATGTACATATCAAAAGCTGCCATCTCAACCGCAGAATAGCGCAGCGCATGGCCGCCCGATGGCATCTGCCGATCCAGCGTTGTTCTGGTCCAATCCAGAACAGGCATAAAATTGTAACAAATCGTTTTAATGCCGCAGGCCGCAAGATTGGCCATTGATTGTCGATAATTTGCAAAAATACGCGGCAAATCGCCTTCGCCTTTTTTGATATTCTCATGCAGCGGCAGACTTTCCACCACTTGCCAAGATAAGGGCCGAGCGGCCTGCGCAATAAGCGCTTGCCGCGTTTTGATCGCCTCCTCATCCCATACGTCTCCATATGGAATTTCATGCAATGCAGAAACCAATACCCCCGCGCCAGATTGGGCAATATGATCCAAAGAAATCTTATCAAGCGGCCCGAACCAACGCCACGATTCAATCATTGATCTCTCCCGTTTTAAAAGCTGGAGCACAGGTAAAACGCACGGCTTTTTCAAAAGCCTTGCGCGCACCAGCGCGTTCCGGCTGAGTGTCCGGCACGATTGCATAAACCACGTGATTGTACAATTTGGATCTTAATCGCGCACCTCTCTCTCAAAGTGGGCTGCAAAGCCTCTGGATTGACCATCCCCACTTACGCAGCTGAGGTTCTAGGTTTTAGCTTGGTTTTCGCGAGTAGAAACAAAAAAAGGCCCCCCCAAAAAAAGGGGGCCAAAGTAACATTGAAACGTCTGGGGGGATCGCGTTCAATGATGCACAAAATTCGGGAGGAATTAAGGTTTGCGCATTACGGGTATCATCAGAGACCGCGCCCGCACAGCCGAAGCTTGGTTTTCAGCGGCTCAAGGCTCGTTGTGAATACGCTCTAGCCCTTCACGCCTAGAGTTTCAGCGCAACTGCTTAATAAGTCCCCACAAAGAAACTTTTAAGCGGGGGGAATCTTTGATAAAAAAGATCCGGCCCAGCGCATAACGATTGATTGCAGGGCGCAACGCAGTCCAATTGGGCGGCGCGTTGGCCCCATGCGTGATTTGTTCAAAGCGAGCAAATGGCCTCAGACACCTATTGAGTTTGCCCAGTAACTTAGGTTTAAAATTTAACGACTTAAGATCTGAAACCATTTGCCAGAGAGATGATGCGTCAGATAAACAGATTGAGCGCCCCTGTTTAAAGCGCCTATTAAAACGCATGGCATCTGCCCTACAAATTTGGATATAAAATGACCTATACGCCCGCATCTTCACGCTATGACGCAATGGTTTACCGCCGATGCGGTCAATCCGGTTTAAAACTGCCCGCAGTATCTTTGGGCCTTTGGCATAATTTCGGCCATGATTTTCCACATCAAACCAAACGAAAAATCTGCCAAACAGCGTTTGATCATGGCATCACACATTTTGATCTGGCCAATAATTATGGACCACCGCCCGGCAGTGCGGAAGCAGCCTTTGGTGATATTTTGCACCAAGATTTCGCCGGCTATCGAGACGAATTATTGATAAGCTCAAAGGCCGGGTATAATATGTGGGATGGCCCCTACGGAGAATGGGGCAGCCGCAAATACCTGATTGCCTCTTGTGATCAATCGCTTCGGCGGATGGGTTTGGACTATGTAGATATTTTCTATTCACACCGATTCGATCCAAATACACCTTTAGAAGAAACGATGGACGCTCTGGATCATATCGTCCGCTCTGGGCGGGCACTTTATGTAGGCATTTCAAGCTATAACAGCAAGCGCACGCAAGAAGCCGTGGCAATTTTGAAGGCGCTGGGTACCCCCTGTCTGATCCATCAGCCAAGTTATAATATGTTCAATCGTTGGGTCGAAACCGATGGTCTGCTTGACAGCTTGGACAGCCTTGGCATGGGGTCAATCGCCTTCACGCCTTTGGCCCAGGGGCTTCTCACAAACAAGTATCTTAACGGAATTCCCAGCGATAGCCGCGCCATGCAAGAGAAAAGCCTTGATCGCGGCCGGATCGCCGATGCGCTGGTCGAGGCCTTGCGCGGTTTAAATGCTATTGCAGAGGCACGCGGTCAAACCCTGGCCCAAATGGCACTGGCGTGGGTGCTGCGCGAAGGGCGCGTAACCTCAGCGCTGATTGGGGCGTCAAAGCCCGAGCAAGTGGTGGATTGTGCCGGTGCGATCCAGAACTTAGAGTTTAGCGAAGATGAACTTCGGCGCATCAATGCCTATGCCACTGATCGAGACCTGAACCTATGGGCCGCCTCATCCGAGCTTGCATAATCAAAGCCCCGGATGGGCCTTGCCAAATGGAGGATCGATGCCGGATGTGCCGCGCAAGAAGCGTGCGCCTCTTACGTCTTAACCATCATGATAAGCCGGGCCGGCAGCACAAGCGGGCTCTGTGGCGGATCTGCTCTGAAGCCTTTTTGCCCAAGTTTGATTTTAAAACTTTACACAAGCTTTCCCCGCGCTGCCACTGGGATACAGGCAACCACTTGGTCGCCCCGAATGGCGACTAATTGATCAAACATATTTACGGACACACAAACATGGTTGGGGATGACGCGGACGATCTCTCCTATCTCAGGTTTGCGCGCAGTTTGGGATAAATCTAAAAATCCGTGTTCTTCTGCAAATTTATCAATGCGAGCGTTTGGATATTCAATAATATGCCCATAGCCATCTAAGCCTCCTATATCCGAGGTGAAGGTTTTTGAACCCGCATCCAAAATACCGCGCTCGGCGCCAGCTCGGCTCACAACGCTGGTGAAAACGTGATAAGCGCACGCTTCTTGCGTGGCGAACCCCGCGGCGATCATCATCCGATCATTGAAAATACAGGTTCCGGCGCGATGCTCGGTTGCGCCGCGCAGCTGCCCGATATTCTTGAAATTTGGGGTTCCACCGGTCGAAACGATACCCGCTATGAGACCAAGATGGTTTAATCCCGCCTGCACCGCATCAAAAAAACTCTGGGTGTGTGGCCAGCCGTTTAACGGCGGGTAAAACAACAAGCCAGCAAACCTCAAATTCGGATCATCTTTAATCACCTGTGCCAAATTTAAAGCTTGCTGTGGGGTCTCAACGCCGGCACGGTTTTGCCCCGTATCACATTCAATCAGAACCTCTAAAGGGCGCCCTGCATCTTGCGCAGCCTGCGCATAGGCGGTTAAGCTCACGCGATTATCAGCGCAGACTTTCAAAGCGACGCGCTTTTGCAACGCAGCCAACCGACCCGAGCGCGCAGCGCCCAGCAGATTGGTTGCAATCACGATATCGCTTATCCCGGCATCCGCCATAATTTCAGCCTCGCCAAGTTTCTGACAAGTGATCCCCTGCGCCCCCGCAGCAATTTGCATTTTGGCCAAAATTGGCGATTTATGCGTTTTTATATGGGGCCGATTGGCAAGGCCTTGGGCGGCGCATAAACGCTGCGCTGTTTGGATATTTTGCTCAACCTTATCAAGATCAATAACAGCGCAGGGTGTGCCAAAATCGCGCATAATGGTTTGTTTCAACGTATGATCAATTGGCCTCATAACAGGTCTGCCCTTCAGATTTAACACTCGCAATTGAAGCTTACGTCGATCGGGCAAATAGCGCCACTTTAAACTCGCTAAGCGCCCTAAAATAGCGTAGCCTTTTGGCGATGAAAAAACAAAAGTTAGGCACTAGCGGGCTCAGCGTCACACCCGTGGCCTTTGGTGCATCGGCGCTGGGCAATATGCCCGATACCTATGGGTATGAGGTAAGTGAGGCGCGCGCGCAGATCACCTTGCAAAAAATCTTTGAGGGGCCAATCAATTTTCTGGATACGTCAAATAATTATGGATTGGGGCGTAGCGAAAGCCGGATTGGGCAAGCGATCAAAGCGCGAGGGGGGTTACCTGACGGCTTTGTGCTAGCGACAAAGCTTGACCGTGACATGCAAACAGGGCGCTTTGACGCCGATCGGGTCGCGCGCTCAATCGAAGAAAGCCTGACGCGCCTTGGCTTGAATTGCATTCCACTTCTACATCTTCATGATCCCGAACACGCGCATGACTTAGACGAAGTAACCCGCGATGGCGGCGCAATTGATGCCTTGTTTAAACTTAAGGAACAGGGCTTGGTCACCGCCGTCGGTCTTGCGATGGGCGCGCTGGACATCATGTTTCCGATCTTAAAAGCATATCCGTTTGAGAGTTTGATTAGCCATAATCGGTTTACTTTGTTGAACCGTTCAGCAGGCCCGATGTTTGACTATGCGCAAACGAAAGACATTGCTGTTTTCAATGCCGCTCCCTATGCAGGGGGCGTACTTGCCAAGGGCAGCCATATCCTACCAAAGATCACCTATCAGCCCGCCAACGCAAAGCAGTTGCAACCCGTACGGGCTTTGGAATATGTCTGTTCCCGCCACAACATCCCCTTAGGGGCAGCCGCGTTGCAGTTTTCTCTTAGTGCGAGGCGTGTAACATCTACAATTGTGGGCGTTTCCAGACCCGAGCGCGTGGAGGAAACGCTTGAATGGGCAGCGCTTGAATTGCCAGAATCCGCTTTGGCAGAATTGGCACAACTTTCTTTTGACCTTGGCGATCCGGAGGCCGATCGCGTCTACAAGCCGGGCTAATATTCACCACGTCTCGCCGCGAAACTTTGGGCCGAAGCTATCCGCTCACGTAGGGCGTATCTGTTGGCCGATACCAAAGCTTTTGGTTGTGCAGGCTGCCTAAAACAGATTGAATCTCCGAAATTTCTTTATTTCCAGTCAAGCATGTCTTTGCGTTCGAAGACGAACTTTTCGACAATTGGTTCAACCGAAAACGCAGTGCGTCCTCTACGATTTCCAGCTCTTTTAATCCCATTTCAAAATTCGTATTATATCCCATGAGCCCATCCTGTTGACGCGTTTAAAGATCAAAAATTTCGTATAAGAAACAAATATAAATTAATTGAAATTTTATCAAGGCCGCATTTGGTTAAATTTTTTAAAAGGCTTTTCTATTTTTTTTACGCGCCATCGCGTTTAAAGGTACCCTCAGTTTTGAACGCCACACCGCTCTGTAGAATTCTCAAATTGGGTAACTGCACTGCCCTTTTTTATTGAATTGCACCCGCCGCATCTCTGTGAAGCACCGAGTGAAACGCATCGCCTAAGGCCGACGCTAAAATTCACAGCGTTTTTACAGAGGCTTTCATAGACGCTTTTACAGACGCGTTATCAGCTCTGCCCCCATAACGAACAGCACGAACGCCACAAGCGTGGCGCCTAGGGTCAAAAACAACTTAACATTGCCCCCCTGAGCTGCCGGAAAAGGCATTTTCTTCCCTCTTGAGCGTCTAAAAAACAAAAGCAGGACAGCAATGACCAGAAGAATTGGAAGAAACCTTAAAACAAGCGCCATGATGTTTCCTTGAGATACGAGACGTCCAGATAATAGCCAAGATAAATGGAATAAGAAACGTGAAAACCTGTTTTCAACCGCGGCATTTTTTAACTTTTGATCCAAAATGACCAAATCAACACATCCCACGCGTTTTGTTACGGCTCCACTCGTCCGAATGAGAACGTATATTCAAATGGCTGGCTAGCAGCGCTGCCCTCTGCGCAATGTAGGTTTTGGAAAAAATGCGCCCACTGATGAGCGCATGTACAACGCCCCCTTAAAAGTCCATGCTTGGGGACCGCGGTTTTCACCGGTGTTCGAATTTTATCAGGTAAAGGCGAAAGCCAAGGCCGGAAATCGCCGATAAAAACGAGGCGGCAGCGCGCAATCTGCGGCTGAACGGCATCTTATATTTGAAAAATGCCATGCTCTATGATGTTTTTTATTGGCAAGCACCCAACCAGCCCATAGGTAGCGGTATGACTTGGATAGATCGGCTCACATTATTTTCGCAACTTGATTTGGCAGCCGTGTCTTTGCTCTTATTTTCTTTTATCGCCATTGGCGGGCTGATCGAATATGCGCCGCGCGCGCGCCCCTCGGTATCACAATTAATGGCAGAGCACCGGCGAAATTGGATGCAGCATATGGCCGCCCGCGATGTGCGCATTTTTGACGCGCAAGTTTTGAATGGATTGCGTCAAGGCACTGCTTTTTTTGCCTCGACCACAATGATCGCTACGGGGGGTGCATTGGCACTGATCGGCAATGCAGATCAATTGATCGGCGTCGCTATCGACCTTAATCTAAATGCCAGCTCTCAGGTGGTTTGGGAAATCAAACTGTTGCTGCTTTTGTTTTTTCTCACCAATGCTTTTTTAAAATTTGTTTGGGCACACCGTCTGTTTGGCTATTGCGCCATATTGATGGCGGCGGTTCCAAATGACCCCAATGACCCGCTGACGCTGCCAACAGCGCGCAAAGCCAGCGAAGTGAATATTACCGGCGCCCGCAGCTATAATCGTGGTTTGCGTGCGATCTATTTCTCGCTCGCTGCTGCTGCTTGGCTGGTGGGGCCAATAGCGCTTATTGTCGCCACTTTGATCACGCTCAGCGTTTTATTACGCCGTGAATTTCTTTCCCATTCGCGTCTGGTCTTGCTAGATCAAGCTTAGGGCCAACGCAAAACTGCTAAGGGGCAAAAGCATCAATTCCGTTTGATCGACCAACTGGCCTTGCATACCAATCTATGCTTCAATTTTAACTGCGGGCGAACGTCGTCCAAACACATCCAAGTTGAAACTGATAGCAACACGCTTTGCGGGGCTTGACCTGTCGAGATAGACAGCCTACCTCAGCGCTGCGCATGAGAGTCATGGGCCGAGTCTCCGCCACCTTGATAAAACGGATTAAAAAATGAACAGATTACTTCCCGGAATCGCCGCGATGGCGGCTATTGTCGTTGCCTCAAATATTTTAGTGCAGTTTTTGCTGCTCGATGGGCTTCTTACCTGGGGGGCTTTCACCTATCCGCTCGCCTTCTTGGTCACCGATTTGATAAACCGGCTCTATGGGCCTGGAGACGCGCGTAAAGTCGTATTTTCAGGGTTTGTGACAGGTATCTTCTGCTCCTTAATCGGCAGTCAAATTATGTTGCAAGGCGATGGCTATGAGTATCCGGCGGTGGCTTTGCGCGTTGCAATTGGCTCTGGAAGTGCCTTTCTCGTGGCTCAATTGGTCGATGTGTTCATCTTTAATCGGCTGCGCAATGGCCAATGGTGGCGCGCGCCTCTTGCGTCTACGATTGTGGGATCCATCGTGGACACCGCTTTGTTTTTTACGATTGCCTTTTCAGCAAGCGTTTCGGTTTTTTCCGATGCGGCCAACGATGAGATCTCATGGGCTTGGGACCTTGTGCCATTGCTAACCGTTGGGAGCGACGCCCCGCTTTGGGTGTCTTTGGCCGTCGCGGATTGGATCGTAAAATTGTCAGTTGCCCTGATAGCATTGGTTCCGTTTCGTATCCTGGCCGGCGCAAGTCGGTAGAAAAATAAGACCGGTATCCAGCACAGGCAACGGAGAACCTCCCTGTTTGGCGTGCATTAAATCTTTGCATGAAAAGATGGCTTTATACTGCTCTAAAAGGGATTTAATATAACGCATTCCAATGCGCCCATTCAGAGTTAGGTTCAAAAAATGCGGAAAAGAAAAGCAATCGATTTGCAACTGCCCTTTTTTCAACCTCTTTGGCGGCGCATTGGCGTGGTTGCAGCTTGCGTTTTATGGACGGGGCTCGAATTATGGGGGGATAATCAAATTTGGGCTATGCTTGCGCTCTGTCTGAGCCTTTATGCCGCCCATCAATTTTTTATCGCTTTCGATCCTCAGGAGCCTACTGAGACGTCAGATGAACACTCCAAGCAGAAGAAACCGTAAGGATTTTCTACCAGCGCATCAAACAAACTTGCATGTCATAGCTGATGCAATTGCGACAGAGTATTGAGAGCTCTGGTATATAAAAAGCATCACCGCCCCAGAATATGCCTTAGAGTTTCCCGTTAACGCGGGTGCATGACATAACGAAAGCTGCCCGCGTCAGTTTTGGACAGTCGCGTGATATGGTCTGGGTCTCTATATGTCCTTTTCAATCCAATATCTCTTAATCATCTGCAAAAAAGGTCCTTCAGAGGCGCCTGCAAGCTGGGCATCAGCGAAGCCTGCAGCGCAACTTTTCCAAAGGATTAATTCAGCTCTCCTATTCGGGCGCGATGTTCCTTCACTGTAATGAACCCATTCGCGCCCCCTCTCCATTTAAAATGAATTGGATGTTGAACTTCCCCAAGCCACGCACACAAAACGTATTTAGCAAAACAAAATCAACCATATAGCCAGAGATCACCAAAGGAGCTTTATTTATAATCGCGTCATTCATCCCCCCATATTATTTGAACCTAAGGAACCTGCGCTGTAATATTAGGCAATGGCTCCGTACTCAAAACCGTTTGCTTTTTCGATCAATTTTACGCCGCCTCTAAAGATGCTTTTTGCATCTTTTTTGTAAGGGTTCAGATTTAAAAACCGTCACGCTTCTTTAAAAGCCGCTGGAGCAATAATCCTTTATGGTTGAGCAAGCGCCATGCTTCCAGATATGCGTAAGCTTCGTGCAAAACGCATCGTGAAAACGTGGGTCTTCGGCAATATCACCGTATAAATTTGTATCACTCAACCATAGGCTTGGGCTTTCTTTTGCGCGCTTTGCCAATGCGCTTAAAAAGCTCCAATTCGGATCATTGGCGGCTATGGTCGAACCATCTTCACGTATCCCATAGCACATTCTTGCCCAAATTGCCTCAACCAGAGCAAGCCCTGCAACCGCTGTATCACTAGACAATGCCGCCCGAATTGTGGGGTGTAAAAAGCCGCTATGCCGCGCGGCGCCATCAAAAGCGACGCGCCTGACAGTATCCTTAATTTTTGGGTTAGCAAAGCGGCTGGCAACAAGGCCAACATAATCTTGTGGTTGCATGCCCGGAACTGCCGCCACGTGGGGCACAATTTCCCGGCGCTGCACTTGTTCAAAAAATGAAGATATTTCATCGTGTTGCATGCATTGATCTATGGTATTCAGACCTATTATCTCGCCCAGATTTGCCAGAATTTGATGGCCAGCATTCAAAATTTGGATTTTCATAGATTCAAAAGTATGCACATCAGATGACATCGTTACTGAAACTTTTTCCCAGTTTGGACGCCCTGCGCAAAAATCATCTTCTATCACCCATTGGCGAAAATTTTCGTGAGTCACGGGAACCGCATCGTCAATCCCAAGGGTTCTAACCAGCTCACATTCCAAAGGCCCCGTCGCTGGAACGATACAATCAACCATTGAGTTTGGAAACGAACACTTCTGATCAATCCAGACAGCCAAATCAGGGTCAGAAAGGGCGGCCAAAGAAACAACAGTGCGCCGCAATATAGCACCATTGCCTTGTAAATTATCACAGCTTTGGCCGGTAAAAGGGCCCACACCAGCCTCTCGACGCAGCTTCAGGGCCGCTATCATCGCACCAAATACTGTTTTGGGGGTTTCTGGGTATTTTGCATCATGCTGAATATCTGGATGCGCCGCATCTAAAGAAGAGGATAGCGGATCGATATAATATCCGCCCTCTGTAACGGTTAAAGACACGATACGAATATCTTCTTGTGCCATACGCGCAATTAAGTCAGCATTTCCCTCTGCGATCGGCACATAATCGATCATCGAACCAATAATCTCAGCAGATTGACCTTTTGGGTCTAGCTCAATCAGAGTTGTCAAAAAATCCTGCGCGAGTAGTTTCTGTCGTTGTTTGGAATCGAACTCACGCACGCCGGCACCGACAATTGCCCAGTCCATCGCCTCGCCCGCTTGCATCAATTGGTGAAGAAACCACGCTTGATGCGCTCTGTGAAAATTTCCCAAACCAATATGCACGATACCGGCCTTCAGCCGCGCGCGATCATAAAGCGGCTTTTTCACATTCCCGGAAATCTTATCCAAAGTCGTATTAGAAAGTTTCAGCAAATCTTTTTCTAGCGTCGCCTTTATCATCCGTTCATCCACCGCTTAAGATCTATGTCTGAACAATAAGAAACGGCATAATCGGCATAATCGCCCGCAATGGCTTTGCCACATTTAGGAATAATTTCACCTGCCACGTCTATATTTAACGTTGAATTTTCTTCTTGTCGTCTCATTCAATCCGCTGTCCTTGCGCATCAAATTTATGGATAACGTCTTCACGTGGAGAAAGGCTGATTATATCGCCATATTTGAAATTTACGTCGCCCGGCGCGCGAATGGTGATCGAGTCGGCCAGCCCTGTATCATGCACGTGTAGGAACGTGTCCGATCCTAGATGTTCAGCTACGCCAACGGTGCCATGCCAAATACCAGCTTCAGATAAAACGTCGATATGTTCGGGACGAATTCCAATTGTGGCAGCCCCGCGCCTCGACGCCTCCTCGCCTTGCGAAAAGTTCATCTTTGGCGATCCAATGAATCCTGCGACAAATAAATTCTTTGGTGTTTTGTACAGCTCGAGAGGGGACCCAACCTGTTCAATGCATCCCCCTTGCAAGACAACAATCTTATCCGCCATCGTCATTGCTTCGACCTGATCATGCGTCACGTAAATCATTGTATTTTGCATGCGCTTATGCATTTCACTGATCTCAAGGCGCATTCCAACCCGTAAGGCAGCGTCAAGGTTCGATAGCGGCTCATCAAACAGAAACGCTTTGGGATTGCGCACGATCGCACGGCCGATGGCAACCCGTTGACGCTGCCCGCCGCTCAATGCCGCGGGTTTTCGATCGAGGTAATTTAACAGGTTTAGCGATTTAGCGGCGGCATTCACTTTCTCGTCAATCTCGGCTTTGCTCATCCCTTCCATTCGAAGCGGAAAGCCAATATTCTTGCGAACGCTCATATGTGGATATAAAGCATAGGATTGGAAAACCATCGCCAGACCGCGTTTAGAAGGCGAAACCGCAGTCATATCTGCGCCATCGATGTGAAGTTCACCAGAAGTAAGATCTTCCAAGCCTGCGATCATGCGCAACAGCGTAGATTTCCCGCACCCTGACGGTCCCACGAAAACCGCAAACTCACCCTCTTCAATCGTGAGGTTCAATGGTGGAATGACCTGAGTTTCACCAAAGCTTTTGGTGACTTTATCTAATACGATTCTTCCCATGATCTTTCCTTATTTCACGGCGCCAAAGGTCAATCCTTTGACCAATTGTTTTTGACAAAACCACCCTAACACCACGATCGGTCCAACCGCGGCAGTTGAAACTGCAGACAAGCGGCCAAAGAATAACCCTTCAGGTGCGCGGTTCCCTTCGATGAGTTTTGAGAGCGTAGCCGCATCGATCGTTGTCAGCCGGACGGTCCAATAGGCTTCATTCCAGCAAAAAATAAAAATCAACAAAGCAGTTGAGACAATACCCCCCCAAGCCAGCGGCACCAATATCTCTTTAATTTCACCCCAGGTGTTCACACCATCCATCTGGCCTGCTTCGATGATATCCTTAGGGATTTCTTTGAAATATGTGAACAGCATCCAGATCGCTAAGGGCAGGTTGATCAAACTGACTACGGTGATAACCAAAATATGCGTGTCATAAAGCCCCAGCCCTTTGGCCAAGAAAATCATCGGGTAAAGAACAGCCGCGGCAGGTAACATCTTTGTTGATAGCATCCACATCAACACATCTTTTGTCGCCTTACTTGGATTAAACGCCATCGCATAGGCGGCAGGGATTCCGACAATAAGATTAAAAAACGTAGCGGAAATCGCAGTGATTGCCGAATTTTGAGCAAATCGCCAATAATCATAGTTTTCCGTCATATTTAGATAATTCTCTAGCGTCGGCGTGAAGAACAGTAAAAACGCTGGCTTCACCGCATCTGCATCGGTTTTAAAGCTCGTTAAAACCATCCAAAAGATTGGGAAAAAGAAGAAAAGCCCGACACACCACGCTAAGACAGGGCGCGCAAATTTTGCAAATTTTGAGGTTTGTGCAACAATTGCCATTATTCTATCCCCTCATTCCATCAAGGTTTTGCCAAGCATCCGAAGCAGGAATATCGCAACTATATTCGCCAAAATAACCGCAATAATGCCGGTGGCGCTGGCAGCGCCGATGTTGTTATTCGCAAATTCACCGATCAAATAAGGCAGGTTTTTATTGCCATTCCCGCGGCTGACAATCTCAATTTCAGCGTAGAGAGATAAGTGAAAAATCGCCTGAATCATCACCACAATTGCGATTGGCCGGCCCAGATGCGGCAAAGTTAGAAACCGAAATTGCGACCACGCACCCGCACCATCCAATATGGCGGCTTCCTTTTGCTGTATGTCCTCAGATTGCAGCGACGTCATAAAGATAAGCACTGCGAAAGGGGTCCACTGCCAGGTCACCATCATAATTACTGCATAGGCAGATGTTTGCGTTGCGCGGAAGGAAATCGGCTCAAACTCAGGCCAAAGTGAAAAGAAATTGCCCAGCAGAGGTGTATTTTGCAAATTTTCAATAAGCTGATTTAAGCCCTCTATGGCGAGCCCTTGCAAACCGAGCACAGGATCAAGGATCATGTTAATCCACAAAACCGCATTCACGGCCGGCATCACGAAAAATGGCGAAATTAGAAGAACCCGAACGATACCTTGGCCCGGAAATGACTTGTTGATCAAAACTGCGATGAACACGCCCAGCACCACTGTGAGTATGATAATGCTGCATACGATGAGAAGGCTGTTCTGAATTGCCAACAAGAAATCTTTGTTATTCAAAACAAATTCATAATTTCCAAATCCACGCCAGTTACTGATCGCTGGTTTTGTCCATTCGGGGCGGCGCAAACTGTTCAACACATATCGAATGAATGAAAAATACAGCGTCATAGAAAGCGGCACCAGCATCCAAACGAGAAGGAGCAGCACTGCGGGCGTCTGGAGTAGGCGTGGAAGGCTTCGATCTGACATTATACTCTGTCCATTATTGATAGAACCCAGCGTAGTACTTCAAAGAAGCTCTCATTGCTTGCTTTTTATAAAAGCCATCTGGAAAAAATTGGGGCTCAGATGGATTATCTGAGCCCCAATTTCACTTTCGGGAGAAAGTTTAGTTATAGCCCGCTTCTGACATGATCGCTTCAGCTGCTGCTTGTGAGGCTGCAAGCGCGTCTTGCACGGATTTCGCACCTGATAACGCTGCCGCCATTTCCTGCGCAACCGCGCTGCCCACTTCTGGGAATTCTGGAATTGCTGCAAACTGAACACCAACATAGGGTTTCAGATCTGTCGCCGCAGGCGCCGCGGATTCAATCGCCGCCATTTCCGCTGCTGCAAAACCTGCAACGGCTTGGAATTCTGACAATGCATAAGTTGAAGCCCGTTGACCTGTTGGAACAGATCCCCAACCGAAATCTGGATGGTTACCTACGGCCTGAACATAGTCTTTGGACGTTGCCCATTCGATGAAAGCTTTTGCAGCATCAGCATTGGGTGATCCCGCTGGAACTGCCATCGCCCACGCCCATAGCCAGTTTGCACCAACAGGGTTACCCGCGTTTGGTGATTGTGCATATGCAACACCGTCAGCTGTTAAGAATGAGGCCGCTATTGTCGCATCAATCCACATGCCACATTTGCCTTCGTTATAAAGCGCAAGGATTTCGTTGAATGAATTTCCTTCTGAACCAGGAGGTCCATAATTCCCCAATAGATCTACATAGAAGTTGATCGCTTCTTCCCAAGCGGCTGTATCGATTGTTGGACGCATATCTGCGTCAAACCAGGCACCGCCGAATGAATTCACAACAGTTGTGATGAAGGCCATGTTGTCACCCCAACCTGGCTTACCACGCAGGCAGGCGCCATAGACGCCATTGTCTGGATCATGCATTGCGGCCGCTGCACCTTTGATATTCGCCCACGAATCGTTATCACGAACCACAACACCAGCGGCATCCGTCAAATCTTTGCGATACATGACCATCGAAGATTCACCATAGAATGGAGCTGCATACATCGTACCCTCATGCGACAAGCCCGCGCGGATCGCCGGCAAAATATCGTCCATGTCATAATCTGCGCCAAAGTTAAGCGCTTCAATCCAACCCGCCGCACCCCAGATTGGTGCTTCTTGCATACCGATATTAATGATGTCGTATTGACCGCCACCAGTTGCGGTATCTGATGTCACTTGCTCGCGCAGAACGCCTTCCTCCAGCGCCACCCAGTTCAGTGATACGCCTGTTTCCGCTGTGTAGGCTTCTGCAACTTTTTGCATGTTGATCATGTGACCGTTGTTCACGATCGCGATTGTCAGTGAGTCTGCAGCGTAAGCCCCGCCAGCCATCATGGCCACCGCGCTTACCGCAAACAGTGATTTCTTAAAAGACATCCTGGAACCTCCCTAATTGGATGATGCTCGACATCCTAGATGGATAAGATACGCGACGTCAATAATTAATTTACGCGTGTAAAATTTTATAAATACTTGCGTTAATGCAATGGCTTATGCTGAGCCGCGCATAATCAAACGCCCTTCAAAGAGCTTCACTTCACGCTCTGGGCTTTTTTCATTCGAATCAATGATCTTCATAATCGTATCAACACTGCATTGACCTATTGCCGCATAATCCTGTGAAACAGTTGTCAAAGAAGGGCATGTATATCGTGAGAATGGGTGATCATCATGGCCGGCCACCCGCAAATCACATCCGTCAGCATGCCCCACGCGAAGACCCGCCTCAAAAGCCGCTGACAGCAAGCCTATGGCCAGCCGATCATTCGAACATAAAAGTGTATTTGTTCGAAGGCGGCCATCTGAAATGACTTTCCCTCCCTCTAAAAAACCAACTTCTTCAAAGTTCCAGCCCTCACCGTCAACCTGTATTAATTCAGGCTCACGACCGAGCTTCTCCATCGCAGCAAGATACGCCGTACGTCGCTTAAAAGCGTTGGGGTTTATTGGGTTTTTCATCTCAAAGAACGCTGGAGCCTCACCCGTTCTACACAGGTATTCAACAATTAAACCAATGCTTTGGTTATTGTCCGAGCCGAAAAAAGCTTCACCTGCTTCGTCAAGATTGGCATCAAATAATACGGTTGGCACTTCGCGCGTAAATTCATTTACCCGCCTTTGATCAGACGCTCGTCCTAACGGCGCAAGTAGCACGCCTGCAGGTTTAATAGATCGCAAGCTTTCAAGATTGGTGATTTCTTGTTGCGGCCCACCATGCGAGCTGAGAAGAAGTGGATTATAGCCTGCATCAATAATCAGCCCTTCGATCGTGCGCGCAATCCCTGCAAAGAACGGATCGGTCAAATTAGGCACAACCAATCCAATATTTTTTGTTTGCCGTCTGTTCTGATTAATTGCGTAGATATTCGGACGATAGTCAAATTTCTCTAAAGCCGCTTCAATTTTGAACCGTGTTGATTTTCGCACGCTTTCAGGCGCGTTAAAATATTTTGATAAGGTCGGTCTAGAAATGCCGCACACGGATGCAAAGTCTTCCATGTTTTTTATTTTATCGTTCATAGCGAACTCCACTCAATTCACGGAAGTTTAACCTCAATCAATAACTTCACACGGATATATTATTACTTAACTCGTGTAAATTTTAAATTTCTTTTTACACCAAGTGATAAATGAGACTCCCAGTTTGTACAATTTCGCATAAATCCTGATTCAGGCTCGCTAATGGTTACACTTGCAAACCGCCCAGATCTGCCTGCTAAAGTCCTTTGCCTGATTTTTAACAAAGTCGGCTTCAGGCACCATGATGTTCACCTCTTCCCCAAAAAAAAACATCTAAGCTCGGAATAAATGAAGGGGCGGCTTTACTGTGTGGCGCATAGTTGTCCGTCGTCATATAAATTGGGACATAAGGTCGGCTTGAGCTACGGAGGCTCTG
>LGRT01000019.1 GCA_001642945.1 Rhodobacteraceae bacterium SB2
ATGATATATGGTTTTTTATTTCCTCTCTCATGGCTTCCATCTTCTTTTTATGGGCGAAGATTTCTATCGCGTTTGCAGAATTATCGCTCATCATCTTGTAGAATGGAGGGTTCTTTGTCTTATCCTCTGCATACTGGAAGTCACTAAAAGCACTTCCCCACTTTGCCAGAGTTCCAGACATTTCTTGGATGTCCTTACCCGCGCTAATACCCTGCTTGAGAATATTAAACGCGGAAGTGGCGAGGCCGACTGCTGTAACAGGATCAATCATACGTCCATATACCTCGCGATGCGTTTTACCGCTCTATGAGGCGGTCCATTTTCTCTTCAAGACGATCAAACTTATTCATTATCTGGGAGAGAACTTCAGAACTATCCGATTTGGTTACATACTCCTTTGCCATCTCTTCACGAGTCCTGTTAAGCAAAATGGTGACGCGCTTTATCTCATCGTGCTGGGATTTAATCCACCACCCTAAACCGCTAATTACTGCGGCAAATACTATGTTCAAAAGCGCGTCCATTTCCATTATTCAGCAGCTTCCGCTTCTTCTGGCTCAGATGCCAATGATACGGTCAGCGCGTTCATAAACGCCATGCGTCCCATTTTTAGCTGGTCGATGTTAAAATTAGCAGAGCCAATCTTTCGATCTAAGTCAGCAACGTGGTTCACCATTACCTTCTGGGTGTCATTTAGTTGGTCTTCAGTGTAGTCAGTTCCGTTGATCGTAATGGTGTTTGTTTTTTTCTCAGCCATTGTGATCTCCTTTCGGGGTTGGGGTTAAAATTATTCAGCAGCCCACGGCATACCTGTTGAGTTTGCTTGAGCAGCTATCCTGTTAGTGATGTTAGACGTTATACGAGCCTCTGTTTTAGCACCTACACCGTCAGCCTTACACCAAGCCAATACGTCTGCCTCAGTTAAGTCTGCGTATGCTGTGAACCCTGCTGCTGTGTGGTCAGGTATAGCAGAGGCAAGTTTTGTGTGTGCTTCTATAATTACTGAAGTGTAAGCTGGATAAACTACTGTAATAGTTTCATCACCTAATCCTGTGCGGCTAGTTTTTGTAATTTCTGGAATATCTTTCGTTATTGCGGGTACATCAACCGAACTCATATGTTGATATGTGCCTGACCGACTGTGACTTACTTCAGTGTCTTCATCAACGCCACTGCAAGACCAATCAACTTTATATACTGCACCTGTTGCAGTAATTTTGTGCATGTCCTTGACGGACCATGTGAATGTAATTGCCATGTCTTATCCTTCCAATACTGCTATACGAGCCGTTAAGGCTTCAATCAGTGCGTTCTGTTCTTGGATTGCTTTGACTAGGATTGGTACTAATGCACCACCAGCTAGTCTTTGTCTTCCACCATCAGCCTGATCATCAGTAGACCACATATTAAAGCCATCTTTAATTTCTGAGTGAGCATCAATAGCTGTTTTTACTTCCTGTGCAATAAAGCCATGATTTGTACTATCGTTCATGGTCCTTGTTTCAGAACCTTCAACGTATGCCCTGTGGCTTGTGGGTAAGTCTTTTTCTTTTTTCCATTTAAATGTAACAGGACGTAAGTCTTTTATAAAAGCCAGACCAGCTGTGGCATCGGCTATTTCTTCTTTATATCGTTGGTCAGATGGCTGAGAAATACTATCTGCACCATTGGCTATAGCTGAATCAGAAGTACCTGCTCCAAAGGTAAAAGTGTTGTCTCCAGAACCTGTAACCTCACGACCCATAACCATTTGATTAGTTGATGTTGCTGCACTTGGGTCAGCATTTACGCCAATTATTAAGTTATTAGTTCCTGATGTAATAACATTTCCTGCATTAACACCTAGCGCAGTATTTTCGTTACCCGTAGCAAGAGCTAATGCACTTAACCCGATTGCAGTACAGCTTGTTCCTGCTAATGCTGCACTTAATGCAGAGTAACCTACGGCGGTATTGTTAGCTGCAGTAGTAAGTCCATCACCAGCTAGACCACCGATAAGGGTGTTATTTGTGCCAGTTGAGACTGATTGACCTGCCGAATATCCTACTGCTACATTATAAGCATTTGTGGCTGTAGCATGGTTTGCTGTATTAAGCGCACCATAACCCACCGCAGTGTTGTACTGACCTAACGTGTTTGTGTGTAAGGCATACGCACCAACGGCTGTATTGCGGTCAGAGTTTGTTAAGTCATCCCCTGCTAAATGTCCTATTAAGGTGTTTTCAAACCCCACGGTGACTTCCGTTCCCGCATTATGGCCTACAAAAACATTAGAGTGTGCAACACCTTGAAGGTCTTTTCCCGCTGCTGAACCTATAGCTACATTGTTGTCTCCCGTGAGTGGAGTACCGTCAACACCAAAACCTGAGTTATAGCCCATAAAAACACTGTGCTGAGCCGTAGTAGCATAATAACCCGCCTGACCACCAATGAAAGTATTGGCAGACGCACTCGTAGTAGATATACCCGCTGAGTGTCCTAAAGCCGTGTTGAAAGTATCATTATTTTTATCCTTGTTAGCTAAAGCACTGTGACCAATGGCGGTGTCTGAACCGCCAGTATCCTCAGAGGCTAGGGCGTTATAGCCCACGGCGGTATTGCCATCCCCTGTCGTGATAGCCGTTCCCGCATAGTCTCCGACTGCAACATTTTGATTACCGCCACTAAGTATGTTATCCCCTGCGTCTAGGCCAATACGAATATTGTTAGAACCTAGTGTGGTTGTTAGAATATCGCTTCCAGTTAGAAAAACAAGATCACCCGCTGCGGTAAGCTGCAAGGCAGGAGTTGCACCATTACAAAACAAAAGATTTTCACCGCCACTAGCAACATTTGTTGCAATGCGGTATTGTAGGGCATTGCTTTCATCATTGAAATCTATGGCATGACCAGTATTAGATGCTCCTTTTTTCAGTGTAATTGCTGCATAGCCACCAGAATCGATGTATATACCACCACCCAGAAGTTGAGCAGAGGCGGTAGTTCCAATAACCAATTCCGATCCCACACCAAGAACTAAATCATCTGCACTTTGATCCCAATGCATATACGCCCCAGAAGTCGCACCAAAGAACTTAACGTCATAGCCTGTGTCATCTACGCCTACGTTTATTGCACCGTTAAACTGCCCACCGCCATTTGAGACAGTCGCAGCCGTGGTGGTCAGGACGCCTGTTACTAGGGCAGTGCCGTTAACAGAAAGCCCAGCCGCACCGCCAAGAATTAAATCATCTGCCGAAGCGTCCCAAAGCATATAAGCTGACGCAGTATCGCCAAAGAACTTAACATC
>LGRT01000020.1 GCA_001642945.1 Rhodobacteraceae bacterium SB2
TCCGCTCTTCGTATTTATATCATACGCTGCATCAAAACTATCATTCGGCTCAGTAATGTCATCAAGAACGTCCGTTATGCTGATGTTAACTTCGCTAGTTGCTGATGCGCCTGCTAGATCCGTTGCTTTAACTTCAAGCTCGTAGCTCGGATTTAAGGCGAAATCTAAACTTCCTGAGACCCTTAAAAGACCAGTGGTCTGATTAATCGAAAACACACCATCATCATCACCCGAAGCAATTGAATATGAGAGCTCATCTCCATCATCTTCGTCAGAAAAATTAACAAAAACTGAACCAACTTCCGTGTATAAAGCAGCATTCTCGGCCACCTCAAATTCAAGCGCATCTTCTGAGCCAACAGGCGCATCGTTAATATCTAAAACATTAACGAGCGCATTTATTTCAATATTATTACTCTCGGTGGTTAATTCGCTACTAGTCGTCTGAGAATAAATCGTTGCAAGTATATCGGAACGAAATGGGTGATCCCGATAGTTGTCATCCCATTCTGTTTCAATCCAATCAGAAATAATTATATCTGTAAAATATAAATCGTTTAGGTGCCCCGATGAGTTATAGAGGACGGCCTCACTTCCAAGCTCCTTAATTAAGTTGGTTTCTAATGACAAATACTCCTCGCCATTTAGAAAAAATTGCGTGGCTCCAGAAGCTTCGCCAGTTTTACCGAAGGGGTTCGTGCCGGTTACTGTCCAATAAGTTTGAATTAATGTTTCAATATTATCGGATGACGAAAAATCATTTTCATAGCCATAAGACGTTGACTCAAAGCTATAAATAATATCGTTCCATTGTGGCGCTGACTCGGAAACTCTAACATCGAAATTATAACCAGATTTTACTTCAAAGTTTGGGCTCTGATTTAAAGAAATTTCACCGTCTCTCACATCAATTGAAAAATATGCTGCATCCGATCCTGTTAACGAGTAACTTACTGAGCCATTTAATTCATGTGCGTTAGCTGCATTTAAAATGGGATCAGAGATGTCAGAGTTTTCTTCAATTTCCGCAAAGAGGCTGAAGCCAGATTTTGTGGGAATTATTTTTGAAACAATATCTGAGCTTCCATTAGACGGACTAGCCCACGTTATTGCCACTGACCCATCGCTCAATACCTCTAATTCTGGATTAAATTGGCCTTCACCCTCAGTAAAGTGACCGATATAATTTTCACCCACACTAATTGGTGCGCCAATCTTATATCCTAGAGCGGAAAACTCTTGAGCGATCACCTCGGATGTATTTCCTATTCGATTCTCAAAGACGACTAAGAAGTTTCCAGAATTCAAGCCTACGACATTTGGATCATGTTGGTGGCCTAAGGTTTCATTACTTATCTGAAATTCGGAGCCGACATGAGTTCCATACGGGTCAAAAATTTGCCCAAAGGATCCGAAAAGAGAACCATCTTGACCGTATGATTCCCAAACCGCAACAAAGTTGCCATCTTTTAGATTAGCGACTTTAGGTTTCGCTTGATTTCCTTGTGTATAAGAATTTAATTTTACGACCTCAGAGAGAGCGCTGTTGTTAGCATCAAAAGTCTGTGCATATACATCTTTTCCTATTACGTTCGGAAAAGAATTGTCTTCTGTCTGCCAGAGCTCCCAAGTTATAGCGAAGACGCCATCCGTCGAAGCATCAAAAGTGATAGCTTTTGGGTCAAAGTTTGAAGGTAATAAATCAGCGGTTTTTATTCCAAACCCATCGAGAAAATCGGTTTGGGTGGAGATATCGAGATTGAATTCTTCACCACCACTTAAAGTCTCTGTATTGAATACTCGACCTTTTGACGTGCCTTGTGAAACCCATTGCACCAAAAAGTCGTTATCACTTCCTCTATAAACTTTTGGACTGTGCTGCCAATTAAAAGTCGTTTCCGAAATTAAGAATTCGTCACCTACCTTATTTAGGCTTAAATCAAGTTTTTGACCAAACACTCCGCCATAGGATCCGTCATGACCGTGCCTATCTTCCCAAACAATCATTAGTTGGTCATCTTCGACAAGTGCAAGGTCAGGCTGCCTTTGCAGACCTTCTAAATTCGAATTTACGATCGTTGGATTACTTATGGTTTCCAAGTCTAGAATGGAGTTTTGTGTTCTAACGTTCACAATTACGTTTTGTTGAGATTGCAGACCGAAAAAATCTTGTGACGCTAAATTAAAGTCATACTGTCCAATATCAGAAATTGAGGGTGTGCCAGAAATAACTCCACTAGCCTCGTCAAATGATAACCAATCTGGAAGGTCGGATATGGTTACTTTAATACTATCGCCTGCGTCAGGATCATTTGTTGTAACCTGATAGAAATATTCACGCCCAACTACGCTTAGTTCATTAGGGGTGGATGATATAGTGGGAGTTTCATTGACATCTTGTATGGAAACAGTAACTTGAGCGATTTTAAAACTGTTTGTATCATTATCAAATAACTCGTCAAAAGTCGGATTAGACGAATAAGAACCAGTTTCAGTGTCCACTGCAAATATAAATAAATCAAATTTATCTTTAAATTCGAAATTTGCAGAGTTTTTGAGATTCAGATCCCCATTTAAAAGGTCAATTTCAAAATAGGAGGCATCTGGGCCTGAAAGACCAAATTTGACAGCACCTGATAGGCCATGGTCGAATTCATATGAAAGACTTAAATCGGTGTGTGAGTTTTCGGGCTTTGAAATTGATAGTATTTCGGGAACGCTGTTTTCTGGTAAGCTACGAGGTATTACGACGGCCAGAATATCCCCATTTGCCGCTGTGTCGCCTTTCCATGTCACTATAACGGAACTATCACTTCGAGTGGCAATTGAAGGCGCGAAACCTTCTCGATCGGCATTTTCTCCGAGGCTTTGCGTTTTTAAGGGCGCTCCCGTTGAAGAGAATTCTCTCGCGACGACTTGAGATTCTGACGACCTGCTATCTGTATAGACAACTAAAAAATGTCCGTTATCGAGTGCTTCAATTGAAGCATCTTGTTGAGTGCCAGGTGTCTCGGCATTGACGCGAAACTGTTGGCCTATTAAACCGCCGTTTTCGCTAAAAATTTGGCCAAAAATTCCAGTCGACTCGTTATCGTCGCTTTTAGATTCCCATATTACAGCAAGGTTGCCATTTGCCAGTAATGCAACTTTTGGATCAGTTTGATCACCACTGTCATCACTGTTGATTTTAAACTCTGAGGTAAGAACAGCTCCTTCAGGATCTAAAATCATCGCAAATATGTCTGAATTTACAGCGTTGGGATAATTATCACTTTCCAATCCCTGCCATACGTAAAAAATATTTCCAATTTCAGTTACGGTGTCATCAGGTTTTCTAACTTTGGTGCCGTGATCTAGATTGATTTTAAGCTCTGAAATTTCTTCACCTTCTGGAGATACGGTGACCCTAAGAATACCAGTTTGGTGCTCCGCTGAAATTATATAATTTCCGGTTGAGTCTAAACTTAGATTGGGTGAGCCCACTGGCGGTATATAAAATTGCGGTCCCTCGACGACTTCATCCAAATTGAAAGTTCGTCCAATTTTTCCACTCCAGTTTGTGAGGTATGATGCAACGCCGTCGCTTATAATTTTCGGCACCGTCTGCCAATTGAACATATCAACCGGGACTATAAAATCTGTCCCCAGCTTCGTGAGGCTCCCGTCAAGGATTTGTCCAAAAATCCCGCTGGATGATGTATCTTGTCCACTGCGATCTTCCCAAAGTACGATCGTTTTATTTTCAGACAACGGTGCAACGGCAGGAGCCCTCTGATTACCTGTTGTAAAGTCATTGATAGTGATTGGGGCACCAATATTTGTAAAATCTAACACCGGTACGTAAGCGTAGGTGAGTGGTTGATCATCGTTATCTGAAACAGCGATAGATTTATTTGAAATAGCATTAAGGTAAGTGGCACTTACCCAGCCATTTTCACTAATGGTGTGAGTAATTGCATGAGAATGTATTCCATCGTTATTGCTACCGGCCTCGATTGTGATGTCATCATCAGCAGATACCACAATTGTTGCAGTTGGCGAGCTTGACGTAAGATTAAAACTTGTGGCGGATGAAAACTGAAGACCGGATGCCGAAATAATCAGTTCCAGCGTATCAGAGGCGGTCAATCCGTTTGCGGTCACTGTGTATGTTGCCGTGGAACTACTTCCTTCGGACACATAGGTTGAGGAAGAATAGCTAACTTCCGAAACAGTAAAGGTGGCAATATTTTCTTCATTAGCCATCTCAAATTTCCTCGCAGAACAACTCTAAACAAAATCCTTGTATCCTGTATCCAGCCTATAGAATTTCTGGTCTAAGTATCAAGAGCAGACTAATTTTAAGCTTGTAATTTCTGCATATTACTTTTGTTAATATTACATGGGCGTATATTGATTATTCTATTTAAAACCGTCTGGTTTTTCGTCGCCCACCAGATTGCTGAGGCTTTCTGTGATGCAAATCAAAATGAGCTTGTAAGAGCTTTTACAGAAATCTGTGATTTCTAAGAAGCTAGGTGGGATGACGGCTGGTAGATTTGCAACTGACGTCGCGCGACGTACAGAGCAAACAACGCGTTGATATTGCGCGTAAAAATCTTCCGTCGGCCGACGGAAAACGCAGTCAAAGCATTGAAATAGCTAAACTTTAAGCGGTCGTTTTCTCTTTCGCATATTTTGCGCGGATCTCTTTTTGTTTTTGTAATAATTTGTCGCGCAGTGTCATACATAGCCTCCTGATCATTTTTATAGGTGTCCATATCCCACGATTTTTGATTGTTGGACAGTGATTTGCTCAAAATATTGGACTCCCAGTGGACCCCTGAAGGCAAATTGACATAAAAAAACACCTCGCAAAATCTGCTAAGGTGTTGTTTTTAATGGCTCCGGCGGTAGGGATCGAACCTACGACCAATTGATTAACAGGTATCTTGGTATGTAACAAATTCAATGGATTAATAGATTGTTTATAAATAGAGTTTATAACTTTGATTTTGGATTTCAGATAGTAGCGACAGTGCTATCAGTTAACTCGTTGCATACAGGTTCAATTATTCAACTATTTAACTTGTGCAGGTCGCACTTATAATTAACCTTGAACAATTAAAAGATATCGCTGGACAGGAAATAAAATGGCAGATGATCAAATCGTACGAAAAATCGCAGTAATTTTCGTAACGGACGTTGTGGGTTTTAGCAAGCTTATGGAAAAAAATGAAGATGCTACGTTAAAGAGCTTGCGTTCATGTCGTGATATTATGGACACTCTTTTTCTTGAGCATGGAGGCCGAGTATTTAATACTGCAGGTGACTCCGTATTAGCGGAATTTCAAAGTGCTGTTTCGGCAGTTCTGTGTGCAACAGAATTTCAAAAACTCATCAAGCAACGCAATGCGTCAGTCGAAGAAATTTCGCAAATGCATTTCCGGGTCGGCATTAATATGGGGGACGTGATAGTAGAGGGAACTAACCTTTATGGAGATGGAGTGAATGTTGCGGCAAGGCTTGAGGCCTTAAGCCAACCTGGTGGGGTATCGCTATCAAAATCTATTCATGATTTTGTGAGTCAAAAAGTGGAACTGAACTTTGCCGATTTAGGAAACCAGAAAGTAAAAAATACGGTGATACATGCTTTTGATGTATCTATTGAGGGTGTCGAAAACAGGATCCTCGAGGCGGCGTCTGTCAAAGACACAGGGGGCGGTATTGAAAGTAGTAAACCACCCACAATCGCAGTTCTGCCATTTAAGAATATGAGTAATGATGAAGAACAAGAATACTTTGCGGACGGTGTTACAGAAGACATTATTGGTAATCTTTCGTCCTGGAAGTCGTTTCCGGTAATTTCAAGAAATTCGAGCTTTAGCTTTAAAGGGAAGGAAATTAAAACATCTGAAATTGGTAAACAGTTGGGTGCTGATTATGCTGTGCAAGGCAGTATCCGAAAAGGTGGTAACAAAGTTCGAATTTCCGCCAGTTTGGTAGATATCAAAGACGATCAAGAAATTTGGACTAAACGCTGGGACCGTTTGCTCGATGACATATTTGAAGTTCAAGATGAAGTCTCCCAAGAAGTAGCAGCACAGATACTGCCTGCGCTTAAGGGCAAAGAGCAAGATCGAATAAAAACTAAATCTCCAAAATCTTTTTCTGCCTGGGACAACTATTTACAAGCGCTGGCAGTATTCAATCGTAATAATGATTTCGAGGCATCTACGACTGCCCATCAAGAAGTTATGGCTCTTTGTGATGCTGCTATCGCAAGCGACCCACAACTCTGTGATGCCTTTGTATTAAAAACAAGAAGTATCTATAATAGGCTCTTCTCTCATGAATACAGAGAAGAACGCCAAGCAAACGAAGCGCTTTTTCATGAATTTTCAGCTAAAGCGTATTCTATCGATCCAAACAACCCGGAGGCAGCAACTGCATACAGTCGCTCTTTTAATATCAAGAAGGATTTTGCGCAACGAATCCGATATGCCAAGCAAGCTTTAGATTTGAATCCTAGTCATGCCGGATCCAACTATGATTATGGACTGGCAATTTGCAACGATGCTAATTTCACCGACGCTGAGTATCATATTCAAAAAGCAATTGATTTGGATCCGATGAGGAGACAATCATACGAGGGTTTCCTTCCACTTTTGTATTTGGCAATGCGAGATTCTGAAAAGGCGTTGGAGTGGAGTAATATAATAAGCGATCGCAATCCCCATAGTCGTTATGATGGGTTTCGGGCAGCAATCTTTGCTCATCTCGGTGACATTGAAAAAGCAAAATCATATTTAAAGAAGTTCAAAGATCAACGTTCTGAGATTATATCTGTTGAAGATTATAAGCGTGTCGCTCCTAGCATAGCTATGGATTATCTAACGGAAGGTTTGAACCCAATCTGGGATCTATAGACTGTTAAAGGTTAAAGTTTTTCTCTAACTTGAGTCTTTAGTTTACTCAGGGTCAGATTTAAAATGGTGATCGATCGTTCAGACCGTCTAAAGTAGCGATTTCAATATTAAAGCGCTAGGTTCATGCCAAAATATTTACACCTTTTTATAACTTGTAGTTAAATACAAAGGTATCCGCTTAAATCGTGTAATATGTAAATTTATTTTCTAAAATTGGCTCCGTCGCTAGGGATCGAACCTAAGACCAATTGGTTGGAATTGGGCTATGCTTCCCCAATTCTACGGGCTCTCCCTACACGTAAAGAGGTTTAGGTGACAAAAAACTTTGTTGCACCACAGTAAACTCATGAGTTTGAAATTGCTATAAGGTTTAAATTCATCAATAGTTGAGCTCTAAGACGATTAAATTGGTGAGACTAAGAAAACTGTTTGACATAAGGTTAAAAATAAATGCGTGAAACTTCGGTTATGGCCTTGGATGTAGTTGGGTTTTCCAAATTGATGGGAGAAAACCCTGAGATTACATTGGAAACACTCTCAGCCAGACGTAAAGTTATTCACGAAATTATTTGCTCACACGAAGGACGAGTATTCAATGAAGCAGGGGACAGTATAGTTTCTGAATTTCCTACGAATGAAGCGGCTGCCAAGAGCGCCTTAGATATTCAAACTGAAATGGTACGCCTAAATATGGGGTCTGTAGCTGAACGTAAAATGCTGTTCAGAGCTGGAATAAATTATGGTGAAGTCATAGACTCGGATGGAAACGTGTTCGGCGATACTGTCAATATTGCCGCTAGACTGGAAGCGGCATCTACGCCTGAAGGCGTTTACATGAGCGAAACAGCACACAAAACTTTAAATCCAGAAATGTCAGAAAAGTTTTCTTATTTAGGGGCTCTTTCTCTAAAAAACATCTCCTCAGATGTGGAAGTTTATATGTGGACGCCAGGTTATCAAACTGGAAGATATGGATCATCTGACACAACCAAAGTAAATGAGGCGGAAAAAATAGCAGGCTCTTTGGCGGTTTTAGAGCTTAAAAATTTAAGCTCCGATGAAGAACAGAAATATTTTTGTGAGGGTGTCTCAGAGGAATTAATTAACACTCTTTCTAGATATAAATCTTTGAGAGTGACCTCTAGTAATGCAAGCTTTGCTTTCAGTGATAAAAAGTATTCGCCAAAGGAAATAGGATCAGCTTTGTCCGTGAAATACGTTTTATCTGGAAACGTAAGAAGCGGGGCATCAAGAGTAAGAATCGGGATTAAACTGGATAATACTGAGACTAACCAAACCATTTGGTCAGAAAAGTTTGAATCGTCAAAAGAAGAGCTATGGGATCTAGAAGAAACACTGGCCTCATCAGTAGCTTATCAAATCGTGGGTCAAGTTGAGGCTGATGAAATTCGTTCTGCGGCAAATAAACCACCTGAAAATGCCGGAGCTTACGACTTGGTGCTAAAAGGATTAAAGCACCACAGAAATGCTGGGGTTTCTTACGAAGATGCCAAGAAAGCCACATCGCTATTTAACAAAGCATTAGAATTAGACCCTAATTACCCCAGAGCACTTGCATGGTCTGTATGTTCGACGTCATGGCTTGAGTCCTGGGACCCTAAATCGGTTCCTGAAAATTGGCTCGACGACGGAATAAAAAAGATTGAAAAAGCGCTGGAGCTTGATCCAGATGATGCAGAATCTAATAGAATAATGGGCTCAATTCAGCGGTCTAAAGGCAATTTCGAAGTTTCTATTGCTCATCATAAACATGCTGCGGAATTATGCCCTTCAGACTTGTATATATCGGCAAAACTCTGTGAAGTTTTAATGTATGATGGGCGTCTGGAGGAAGCCGAAGAAGAGCTAAATAGAGCGAAAGAGATCAATCCAACAGGGTCGGATCTACTCTATGAGATTGAAGGGATACTCAAATTCTGGCTAGATGATCACGAAGCTAGCAGGATACTATTATCTAGGATAAGAATGCCCGGGCCAGTAGCATCGGCATTCATTGCGGCAACGGAATTTTACTCTGGAGAGAAAGATGTATCTCAGCGAAGGATAGCCAATATTGAACAAGATTTTGGTGTAACCGTACGCAAGTTATTCGCTGGTGAAAGTTACAGATTAGAATCAATGAAAGCGAAAATTGCTCCGATTTTTCCTATCAGACAAGTGGCTTGATTAAAGCGTTAATGCATTATGTGTAGTTTGGAATAGCACATAAAATCGTAAAATTTTGTTTAAAAAATGGTTTTAAAATATTTATGAACTTTGATGATTACTTTGGTTCTAGATTGGACTTAATAGTAAATTACCAAAACACCCATCATACCAGAAAGCTTTTTAGAAAAAGCTAAATTTATTGGACGACTATATGGGGTAAAGCATTACACCCTAGACTAGTGTCCGTCTGGAAACAAAAAGCCTCCATATGATCAACTGAAACGGCAGCGAGAACGCTGCAACTTTCTTAGGCATATTTTGAATATTTGTATCTCTAAGCGCATACTAAGAAATGTTTATAACTTTGAACTAAACAACCAAATGTCCACATAAATCATGCACGATATTGATTTTATTGTTCAATTTGGCTCCGGCGGTAGGGATCGAACCTACGACCAATTGATTAACAGGTATCTTGGTATTTAACAGTTTCAATGAGTTAATAGGTGGTTTATAACTAAGGTTTATAACTTTGGTTTTGGATCTCGATTATGTCTAAAGCACCATCAGCTATCAAGCTTTACAAAGGCTTATCGCTTTACCGTGTTGAGCGATCGAGCAAATGGTACGTTCGTGTGTGGGACAAGAAGACCAAAAAGTATCTGGTCAAGTCAACCGGCGAAGATACGATCATAAGAGCAAGGGAGGTTGCGCAGGAACTCGCACTCTCATTGCTTAAATCCGAAAAGCCCGTCGAGCGTGAATATACATTTGGACACTTTGCTTTGAAGCTTTTGCATAGATCCAGGTTGCAGCATCAAACTGGTGAGCGCAGCCAAGGCTACATCAAAGCCTTGCATTGGGCCGTTCAGAACGAAGATTGGGGGCTGTTACGGTTCTTTGGTGAAAGAGACGTTAGGCAAATTCGTACCCACACTTTTCAAGAGTATATAGCTGACCTAACCAAGCGTCGTCCAAGTTTGGCTGCTTCAACCAAGAACACGCTTATGGCTGCGTTTCGTAATGTTATGAAGATTGCCAGAGATGAGGGTGTTGTTGAGGTCGTACCGCAAACGCCCCGTGTGAAAAGCAAAGACAACCCAAGGCCTTTCTTTAGGTTTCATCCACTAGTGGCAAAAGAGGATGACAATTACCAAAAACTTCTAGCGACCGTGAAAAGAGCAGCCGAGGAGGGGGTTAGTGTCCGTGGGTTCTCAGTTACAGATGAGTTCTATGATCTAATCCTATTCCTGACGCATTCCTTCGTCAGACCTATTTCGTCAGAGCTCTATGCGATCAAACACAGCGATGTAACAATTGCAGATGATCCTAGAAGGCTGATCGTGACCGTAAGAGATGGGAAGACGGGTTTTAGGGGTGCCAACACCATGCCCGCAGCCGTGTCAGTTTATGAGCGCATTTTGCAACGCTATCCTGATGCTGAGCCTGAGGACTATATTTTTTATCCTGAATATAAAAACCGAACCACTGCTTCTGGAATGATCCAGCGATTGTTCACAGAGGTGCTAAGGTATGGCGAGCTTCAAATAGATACTCCCACTGGTAAAACTCATACTCTGTATTCCTTGCGTCATACGGCAATTTGTATGAGGATCATTAACAGCGAGGGTAAGGTGAATATCTTTAACCTTGCTAAGAATGCTGGAACATCTGTTGATCAGATTGAACGATTTTATGCTCGGTTCCTTCCGCTGTCCAAAGAGATGGCGAAGAATCTGCAGAGCTTTGGGGAATGAATTTTTGATGCAGTTTAGCGATTATAAGCAGCCACTCTTTATCATCATCTTATTAATCATTTCTTGGTGGGGAGCATTGGACGGTCTTGCTTCAGTAGTTAATGGCTCCAGTATCAAAGATGCTGCGGTGATATATGGAGTAGCCCGCTCAATAAATGGTGTCATTTCCCTTATTCAAAGCGCTGAAATAGGGGCGATAGTTGGATCTGTTCACCCTGGGGAGTTATTGGATCCTATCAACGACCTGATAGAACGATTTTCTTCCGTTATGGCATGGAGCTTGAGTTCACTCGTCCTTCAAAAAATTCTTTTGTCTATCTTTAGCAGTTACTCATTCAAGGTCATATTCACTATTTTTTGTGTTTTTGCTTTGTTTGCTAACAAAATAATTAAGTCGCTTAAGGTTTTACAAAAGGTATGGATTACTTTTCTGATTGTTGCATCACTAAGGTTTTCGATTGCTATTGTCTGCGTACTTACTGCTGCTTTGGATTATAGCTTTCTACAAAAAATAGAGCAGGCCAGCTTGGAAACGGTTCAATCCTTTAATTCTGAAATATCCGCCGGAATAAACGAAGTCGCTTCGATTGAGGATGATATTGATCAAGAATTAGAGGGCCTTAAAGTAGCAAAAGTTCGGTTATCGGATTTGATTGAAGTTTATCAAGGTGAACTTGAAGTTTTAAAGGAAAACCTTGGCGAGGAACCTAAACCGTCACTTTGGGGTAAAATAAGAGGTAAAGAAAAAAGTCCTCAAAGGTTAGCTCTCGAGCAGCAGTTCGATGAAAAAAAATTGGATATCAAACAATTCAAAACAGAGTTGAAAGCACTTGAAACTCAAATAGAATGTGCGGAACTGAGAAGTTCTGGAGAGAGCTGCGAGGGTGGTTGGTCAAAGCTTAAAATGATGTTTAGCCCGGAGAAAATTAGTCAAATCTCTCAAAAGATTAATCAAACAATAAATGATTTAATAACGTTGTTGGTGTCGCTTGTGCTGACTACTATTCTTCTGCCACTCACTTTCCTCTACGTTTTTTTAAGACTTTTAAAGATGTCAGTTTCCGTCTTTGCAGCTCAAAATCGGAATTTTCAAAATGAACCTCAAAACAAGCTCGTTGCTGCTGAAAATAGTGAAAAATAATTTCATTTTTTTTGCTGTTTTTCATAAAGAGAGGGTCTTGCTCTTATAAATACTCAAAACAACACCAGAGGTCTGTCTTGAGTATCCAAGCCCATATCAAACAATTTTATGATCAGCATTCAGTGCCAAATCCCATCAATCTAACTTTGACGGAGAAGCAGCTTGTGAACGGTCAAAAGATTGATGACTTGGCTTCGGAGCAGAACCTTCGTCACTTCCGAAATCTGCTGAACACAAGTGTCTTAGCCCCCTAGAACTGTGCCAGTATATATTGGCAAAGGGAGTAAGGAAACATGGCTCGAAAGCGTTATTCTGATGAAGATGTG
>LGRT01000003.1 GCA_001642945.1 Rhodobacteraceae bacterium SB2
TTTTTATAATGATAACAATGGCTTATTGGGTTTTATGGCGCACCGGGGAGGATTCAACTCACCCGTAAAGTAACTAAGTCATTGATATTATTTATTAATATTTCATTTTTCTTTATTCAGAGTTACAGATTTGTTCTACGAATGATGCTACTAAAGATGTTATAGTTTTTATAGTGCTCCATAAGTTTACTAGCTCAAGTTGTGATACTGAGTACCCTATAAACAGTTACCCTACTCACACCCGCCTTACGTGCGATCTCAGAGGCTCCTAGACCTTGTTTCTTGAGGTCTTTAATCTGCTCATAATCCGTATTTTTCTTGCGCCCTTTATAAACACCACGAAGTTTTGCTTTCTCAATTCCTTCACGTTGTCTTCTTTTGAGAAGGTTTCTTTCAAACTCACTAAAAGCTCCCATGAGATGAAGCTGTAGTTCAGCAAATGGATCTTCTTGATCTGATGAGAAGGTTAGGTTCTCTGATAGAAATGAGATCGTAACGTTTTTATCGTTGAGTTGTTTGATGATATCTTGAAGGTCTCTGAGATTTCTAGCCAATCTATCAATTGACCATACAAAAATCTGATCACCTTCTCTAACAAACTCTATCATTTCTTCAAGAACTGGTCTGTTGGATGTGGATCCTGATGTTTTCTCTTCAAAGATTTTATCAACATCTTGGAAGTCTTGTCTGTCTAAGTTCTGCTCTAATGTGGATACTCTTTTGTAACCTATCTTCATTAAGTCTCTTTTGGTTGTTTCATTTGGATCTAGAGATTGGGTGAGTTTGTAAACTTAAGTTCAAAATGAACTCTAATGTTACAGGGTGATCGTAACATCCGATCTGTAATATTTGGGTAAACCCTAAATGGATAAAATCAAAAATATAAAACTTATAAACTTATAAAATATTGCTAAGATGTTAGAAGACACACTTACCCCTATGAGGATAAGTATGTCTTTTGAACTCATATTGCTATGACGCCCATCAACACATCCAATCAGCAAACCACTTAATGGGAGGCAGGGTAATCAGATTGCCTTTACTGCTACTTACACAAACTACGGGAGTAACAAAGTACTGATTGGATAATAGCTTCGTTACCTGGAATTCGGTTCTTCCATCCAATGGATAATCTTTATGCACCATTTCCATCTTGGGTGCCTTATAGTCTTTTTAAGACTACCCCCCCACCACCAATCGTAGAGGTACTTTCACATCGGGTTTTCCGACCTTATGAGGGCACAATATATTAAGCGGGATGCCCAACCCTTTTTGGTGTTGTAAGTATATATAAGAGTTTTACTTTTGAGCCACTCATATTGAGTAGGTGCTAACGCACATTCCACTCGTTTTGCTCTTCAACCGCAAGACGCACAGCTTGAATATACTCTTTCTGTTCTTCTGATAAGATACGCCAGAATTTGGCTATCTGAGTGCACAGGATTAAAATTTCTAAAATACCTTCTGGATTTTCAATATGATGCTGATAACTAAGCATCTCTTCTAGTCGATCCAGGCGACTTTCTATTTTCTGACGTAAGTTTACTTTTAATTACTCCTTTTTCTTTGGCTTTTCGATCCAACTTATTGTCGGATCTCCTTCATAACCTCGCTGCCATATAAACCACGCATATCCTAACAAGCCCCCCTCAACTAAGTTCTCTGCAGAGCTTTTGGGATGACCCAAATGGAGATTTGGTACAAAGACAAGCACTCTTTTTAAAGGGAAGGCTTTTGATCCAAATGCAGGGCCATATCTTTGCTTTCCATTGAGGTAACCTATCGGCAACAAAAAACAAAATTTATCCCTAACAACATGCATTGCTTTCTGGATAAAATCGATTGATTTAGAGTACGGTGGATTAGTTATAAGTATATCATATTGTTGAGTTTCTTGCAAGAAGTCTCTTTCAATATCATAAGAAACTACGCTTGAAAAATGTTGCTCTAATACTGAACTTATGGCCCCTTTTCCAACCGCAGGCTCTAGTGCTGTATTACTGAAATCAAAGGGTTCATTGGCTAACAGTTGTTCAGTGATAATCTTTGGTGTTTCATAGAAATCTAGCACAGATTCTCTAGGTCCAGCGAGCCGCCATCTCATCCCACTTTTTAAAGTATCGTAAGCTTTGTTAATCGTCAGCTCACCATCATCAAGCTTTTTTATCAACTGAGAGTTTTGTTTATGGATATATGCTAGCTTATAAAGTTGTGACGAAGATAAGTTAAGTTGTTCGGCTATAAGATCTCTGGTGGTCTTCTGTCTGATGTCGGCACTTACGGTAGATCTACCGTAAGTGAGATCTGATCTTTTCCCTCTTCCCAACTTATAAACATTTGAAAGTTGTAAATATTCGTTAATAAGCTCTTGATAACTTTTTTGCCTTTGTTTGTTGTGGTGAATAATAAGTAATGCAGGGTTTTGATCGCCAATATGGATTTGGTTAACTTCTACAGTTTTCCAGCCTAGTATCTGAATACATTTTAAACGCCTGTTTCCAGAAATAACTTGGTTGCGTTCATCGATTACCAAAGGTGTTAAGAGCCCAACTTCATTTATTGAAGCCGTCAGATCATCAAGATTGCTCAAGTTATAAATATCTGAGTTTAAAGGGTGATGTAAAAGGTCTTTGATTTTTATCTGCACAACTGCAGCCCTTAAGTGTTTAAGACTCGTAACTGTAACTTTTGCAACTTTCTACATGATCTCTGCAAACGTTGCGCTTAAATCTACATCGCCGAGTTGAATAAGTGTTATGTCTGCGATGGTTGAGGCCGTGAGGTTGGTTACAAGCTGATCTGAGGAGTCAACTAAAGCGCATTGCTCGATTGTATCAAGACCTACAATATGGCGCAGGTTTGAGACAACGTCGCTAATTGCAACATCACCGTCACCATCTATATCTGCAGCGGTTTTTTGATTGCCACTTAAAGTACTAAGACCCACAATATCACGCAGTTGCAGCACAACATCGCTGATGGCTATACCATGATCATAGCTCTGGCTAGCAAACTCAACATGAGTAAAGCTAAAGTCTTCGGACAGGCTCTCTAACTTACCTGATGAAAGTGAAAGAGTTGTATCAGTGCTACTTTTAAAAACCAAAGTCTGATCTGGGACAGATGTCTTCGTATCCGCCTCTGATCCGAAAAGGATGCCAATATCTTGTGTTGGTTTTTTGAGGGTAATTGTTGCGCCGTCGCTTAAAGTAATCAGCGTATCTCCGCTATCGGTTATGCTCTCAACAAAGCTGGACTTCTCTTGATCTGTAAAGTCTTGGTATTCAAGAGTGTCGGTTCCCGCAACGAAGTCGATGATCGTATCATTGCCGTCACCCTTAGCATACACAATCGTATCATCCCCAGCACCACCATTTAGCGTGTCGTTGCCTGCGCCACCTGAAAGCGTATCATTACCATCACCGCCAAATAAGGAATCATTACCGTCATTTCCATATAAAGTGTCTTTTCCCAGCTGACCTCTCATTCGGTCTTCTGCATTGCCACCTATCAGAGTGTCATCACCGGCGCCTGCTTCTATCCAGCTTTTCGTACCATTAGAATTGTCAATTACATCATCGCCATCATAAGCGTAGAACTCAGTATGAGGCCCAACAGCGCTATCCGTTCCAATCAAAGTATCATCTTGCGAAGTTCCAACTAGCAACTCACTGGACGTATCACTTTCAATCGGAGTATCTGAGTTTCTGACTAAGACTGAGTATCCGGAAACCTCATACTCAAACTGCTCAATGCTATTTTTCGGATTTAAAAAATGATCCTGCACTCTAAAACCACTTAGCTCATTTTGGGCGATATAAACTAAGTCGTTACCCTCTCTAAATGGTGACCCCCAACCAGCGTTGTCTTGATGACCATCTTTAAAGATGATTTTATCAAATCCAGAGGTCTCACTAATTACATCAAAGCCTTGATGACCCCAATATTCATAAACATCATCCCCAGCACCGCCATCTAATATATCATCCCCAGCACCACCATTTAGCGTGTCGTTGCCTGCGCCACCTGAAAGCGTATCATTACCAGTCCCACCGGTTAACGTATCATCACCAGAACCTGCTGTTAGAATATTGTCTGAATTATCTCCACTTAGCGATAAGTCCCAATCAACAAGACTAAAATCAACGTTTTCTATGTTTGTAAC
>LGRT01000021.1 GCA_001642945.1 Rhodobacteraceae bacterium SB2
TCAAACATTCACAAACCTCGTAAAGGAGGCACAGGCCCATGCTGATGCTGCAACAGATGAACCCAACCCTGAAACTGCTAAGCTTGCTGTGGCGCGTCCTCGATGCCATAAAACGATCATCAAAGGTACTTTAGAGGTTCCTAAGCCCAAGACTGGCAATGAAGCGGCCAACAAGAGTTATGTTGACGGTGTTGGCGCCATGGTAATGGCTGCTGCACAATTGAATATGATATATAATCCTGACAGCGTACTAGACTTGGGGTTTGGTCTTGGCTCGATGGACAATGAAAATGCAATTGCAGTTGGTCTTGGTGGTGTTCTCCCAGATTCGAATATGAGATATTCTCTGAGTGCGACTTACAGTGACTACACTGCACAAGTTTCATATGGTGCAGGTTTAAGTTTTAGTCTTGAGTGAATGGCGCTTTCATGAGCTCAGCTTGATAATAAACTTAGAAAAAATAAAGGGTATGCATTCAATTGTGTATCCTTGCTCATAACTATTCCTAATTGAGCTTACCGACTCCCACCCACCAATCTGATCAATCAGATCCATTGGGCATTCCACAGCTCTCAGACGGTCTCTGAAGGTATGCCTAAGGCAATGCGCAGTAAGACCATCAAAGTCCGTTGCAATTTCAGAAAGTTTAAAAGATCTTGGTTTGAAGCTGAATAAAATAGTTGGAATATCGACAGGCTGTATTGAGGTCGTATTACTCCAAGATCCCTCCAATACATTACCCAGACGTTTTACATAAGCCTCAGCCTCTTCCGGGCATTTGGATAAGGCTTGCCTGATGAATGCACCGTAAGCTTCCACTGCGTGTTTAGGTACATGGCGGTTATAATAATAGGTGCCTGAACGGCATATTGTGTACGGAATGTGCAACACCACGGTCTCCCTCGATGATCAAATTCGAAGGAATTCCAATAAGTTGCGCTGAAAATATGGCGATCCCTGCAGGACTCGAACCTGCAACCTACTGCTTAGAAGGCAGTTGCTCTATCCAGTTGAGCTAAGGGACCCGCGACGGGAGCATCGACTCTCACACCGTCTTATTTTGCCGCTGGCGTCATGTCAAACGCTCAACGGCTTTGAGCAGCTTCTAGTTGGTGAACTGCGCTTAGCTCAAACGGCCATGGCAATGTTTAAATTTCTTTTCAGAGCCGCAGGGGCAGGGATCATTGCGCCCTGGATTTCCCCAAGTTGAGGGATCGCCTTCAACAAATCCATTTTCTGCTGGGGCTGTTTGCGATGTTTGCATCTCTGCTTGGGATTGCTTTTGCTGCGCAACCATCTGCTGCATCATCGCTTGCTGCTCGGCCTCTGTCATTGGCCGCACCAATGATAATTGTTTGCTTACATCGGTGCGCAAGCTGGCCAACAGGCTTTCAAACAATTGAAAAGCCTCAGATTTATATTCATTCAATGGGTCGCGCTGGGCATATCCGCGAAAGCCAACCACGCTGCGTAAATGCTCAAGCGTTATCAGATGCTCGCGCCATTTGCTGTCAATCGTTTGCAAAAGTACCTGCTTTTCGACTTGCCGCATAGTTTTGGGCCCAAAAGCTATGGCTTTCTCCGCCATCATTTTATCTGAAGCATCCTCAAGGCGCTCACGAATGCTTTCGTCATCCACGCCTTCCTCATCTGCCCAATCTGTGATCGGCAAATCCATATTCAGCTGCTCTGCAACAGCCGTCTGTAAGGCTTCGCTTTCCCATTGTTCGGCATAGGATTTTGGTGGCATATAGGTGGTGACAAGATCGTCAATCACATCATGACGCATATCTTGCGTCACATCCGACAAGTCTTCTGATTGCAAAATATCCAAGCGTTGCTCAAAAATTGCGCGGCGTTGATCATTCATCACATCGTCGAATTTAAGCAATTGTTTTCGTATATCAAAATTGCGGCCCTCAACCTTTGACTGAGCGCGTTCTAAAGATTTGTTAACCCAAGAATGGGTAATGGCTTCGCCTTTTTCCATTCCGAATTTTGACAAGACTTTATCCAAGCGCTCAGAGCCGAAGATCCGCATCAAGTCATCATCAAGGCTGAGAAAAAACGAAGATCGACCCGGGTCGCCTTGGCGGCCCGAACGGCCACGCAATTGGTTGTCAATCCGCCGGCTTTCATGACGCTCGGTGGCCAAAACGAATAAACCGCCCGCCTCCAGAACCCGCTGCTTTTCTGCGCTGGTTTCTGCTTCAATCGTACGGCGCAAATCCTCTGGATTTGCTTCAGGGGTTTCGGCCAAGGCGGTGAACATTTTCATCTCAACATTGCCGCCCAGTTGAATGTCCGTTCCCCGACCAGCCATATTGGTGGCAATCGTCACCGCGCCAAATTTTCCGGCATCTCCGACGATTTGCGCCTCTTGCTCATGTTGACGCGCATTCAACACATTATGTTGGATTTTGGCTTTTTTCAGCATTTGAGACAGGGCTTCAGATTTCTCAATCGAAGTGGTGCCAACCAAAATTGGCTGACCTTTATCATGCGCTGTTTGGATTTCTTCGACGATCGCGGTATATTTTTCATCTGCGGTCCGATACACGCGGTCATCTTCATCAATGCGCGAGATCGGGCGGTTCGTTGGCACTTCTACGACGCCCAGCTTATAGATTTCCATGAATTCTTCAGCTTCGGTATTGGCGGTACCGGTCATGCCTGCCAATTTATCATAAAGCCGGAAATAATTTTGAAACGTCACGCTGGCCAAGGTAACGTTTTCTGCCTGAATCGTACAATTCTCTTTGGCTTCGATGGCTTGGTGTAGCCCGTCCGACAGGCGCCGCCCCGCCATCATACGCCCGGTGAACTCATCGATTAACACAACTTCACTGTTGCGCACGATATAATCCTTATCGCGGGTGAAAAGCTTGTGTGCGCGCAGGCCTTGATTGACGTGATGTACAAGCGTTGTGCTTTCCGGATCATACAGACTTTGGGTTTCGGGCAGGATCTCTTTTTGCCGCAATAGGTCTTCTAAGAAATCATTGCCTTCATCCGTAAAGTTCGCGTTTCTGGATTTTTCATCCAGCGTGTAATGCTCTTCGGTCAGCTCTGGGATCACAGCGTCGATCGCTTGATATAAGTCCGAGCGGTCCTGCGCTTGCCCTGAGATGATCAGGGGCGTGCGGGCTTCATCGATCAGGATGCTATCAACCTCATCCACAATCGCAAAATGATGTTGCTTTTGATACATTTGCGAGAGTTCTGTTTTCATATTATCGCGTAGATAATCGAATCCGAGTTCATTGTTGGTGGCATAAGTTATATCGCAGGCATAGGCTTTTTGTTTTTCACCTTCATCTTGATTGGGATAGACCACGCCCGTGGTAAGACCCAGTGCCCCATAAACGTTTGACATCCATTCGCTGTCACGTTTGGCAAGATAGTCATTTACGGTAACAACATGAACGCCCTTGCCCGTCAGCGCGTTCAAATAGGCGGGAAATGTCGCCACCAAGGTTTTGCCTTCACCGGTTTTCATTTCTGAAATATTACCTTGATGCAGAAAAATCCCCCCCAGCAATTGCACGTTAAACGCGCGCAAACCCAAAGTGCGCTTGGCGGCTTCTCGGCAATTGGCAAACGCTTCGGGCAACAACTCATCCAATGTTGTGCCGCTGTTTAAGCGGGTTTTGAACTCTTGGGTTTTGACAATGATAGCCTCATCAGAGAGGGCCTGATAATCAGCCTCTAAGGCATTGATTTTTTCAACCATCGGCATGGTTGATTTCATCACGCGGTCATTCGGGGAACCGAATACTTTTTTCGCCAGTTTTCCGAACCCTAACATGGTCTCTCCAATCAATAATCACGCAACTATCTGCATGTCGGCCTTGCTCTGATGGGCAAGTCTGAATAGGTGTAAAGCAGGCAACCTTAACACCATAAGCGATGTAAGGGTCCCGATAGTGAGTGTCAACGCCAGCCAGAGGCGGCGGGTTATAAATAAAGGAAAAAGGCGATGGGTTTTCATAAATTGGTTCTGCTCGCAGCGACGTGCTGCGCATTTGGCAGTGGTGCTTGGGCGCAAGAGGCGGTTTCGGCTGAAACGGTTGTGGCCCGCGTGAATGGCGAAGCAATCACGCTTGGGCATATGCTCTTGGTGCGGGAAAGCTTGCCGAATGAATATAAATCTTTGCCCGATCGCCAATTGTTTGATGGGATCTTAGAGCAATTGGTGCAGCAGACTATTCTATCGCAAAAAAGTTCGGCCCCCGATTCTTTGCAAATCAGGTTAACGCTTGAAAATGATCGTCGTTTGATGCGGGCTGCGCGGATGATTGAACAATGGTCAGAAAAGCCGATCAGTGAAGGCGCTATACAAGACGCTTATGAAGCAGCCTATTCAGGCGTTGATCAAGGCTTGGAATATAAAGCCGCGCATATTTTGGTGGAAACGGAAGCGGCAGCGCTTGAGTTGATCGAGAAGGTGAACGCCGGAGAAGAGTTTGCGGCTTTGGCGCGTGACTTCTCGACTGGGCCATCTGGCCCGGGGGGCGGCGACCTTGGCTGGTTTGGTAAGGGTATGATGGTGCCACCATTTGAGCAGGCGGTTATAGAACTTGAAGTGGGCGAAGTGTCCAAGCCGGTGAAAACAGATTTTGGATGGCATGTTATTCTTTTGAATGAAACGCGCGCCGTGGAAAGCCCCGCCCTAGAGGATGTGCGCGAGATGCTCGTTGAGGATCTGCGCCGCGCCGCGGTTGAGGCTGAGATGGCTATTTTAAGAAGCCAAGCCGATATTAAACTGATTGAAGATCCACAAATCGATCCTGGCGCCGTGAAAAACTTTGAGCTGTTATCCCAGTAAAGGAGCCTGAATATGGCAAAGTCCCCCTTGGCTCCAGCGCAGTTTCCCACGCTGCCCAATGTGGCAGGGGTGCGCTTTGGCACCCTGGCGGCTGGCATTAAATACCAAAACCGCTCGGATGTGATGTTGGCAGAATTGGCGCCTGGCACCAGCATCGCGGGCGTGTTTACACAATCGGCCAACCGCTCTGCAGCGGTATTGGATTGCCAAAAAAAGCTGGGCCTGCCAGCGGCTGAGGGCGCTGCTATTTTGGTGAATTCTGGCAACGCGAATGCCTTTACCGGCCATCGTGGTATGGCCTCTGTTGAGGCTTTGACAAAGGCGCTTGCTGATCAGCTTAAGCTGTCTGAAACGCGGGTTTTCACCGCCTCGACTGGCGTGATCGGTGAGCCTCTGCCGCATGAAAAAATTTCAACACGGATGCCAGAGTTGATTGCCGATCTTGACGCAGAAGGCATCGCCATGGCCGCGCAAGCGATTATGACCACGGATACCTATCCCAAGGGCGCAAGCGCGCAGGTGGAAACCCCGTCTGGACCGGTCAATATTGTTGGCATTGCAAAGGGGTCCGGCATGATCGCACCCGATATGGCCACAATGCTGGCCTATATTTTTACCGATGCGCAGATAGAACAGGCTGAGTTGCAGGGTCTTTTATCGTTGTTAAACGAGGTGACGTTTAACGCCATCACCGTCGATAGCGATACCTCAACCTCAGACACGTTGATTTTGGCAGCCACCGGAGCTTCGGGGCACTGCGTGTCTGCGCAGAATACGGCCTTTGCGGAAGGCTTACATCAGGTGATGCGCGATCTTGCGCATCAGGTGGTCCGCGATGGCGAAGGCGCGCGTAAATTTGTTGAAGTAAGGCTGACGGGCGCCGCCAGCGATCAGGATGCCAAACAACATGCTAATGCGATCGCAAACTCGCCTTTAGTGAAAACCGCGCTGGCGGGTGAGGATCCCAATTGGGGGCGGATTGTTATGGCTCTTGGAAAATCCGGAGCTGCTGCTGAGCGGGATTTGATCAAGATTTGGTTGGGCGATATCTTGGTTGCCGAGCAGGGCTGGGTGGCTGCCAGCTATAGCGAGGAACGGGGCGCGGCCTATATGAAAAACGCGGAATTGGTAATCGCGGTTGATTTGGGTATAGGCAATGGTGCGGCCACCGTTTGGACCTGTGATTTGACCCATGATTATATTTCAATTAACGCGGATTATCGCTCGTGAAAACGGTTTTGGTTTCAGCGGTCGCGCTGGTTGATACCGATGGGCGCGTGCTGATTGCACAGCGCCCTGAGGGCAAAGCCATGGCTGGGTTGTGGGAATTTCCCGGTGGTAAGATTGAGCCAGGTGAAACGCCCGAAGTGGCGCTTGTGCGCGAATTGAAAGAAGAGTTGGGCATAGAAACCTGGGATAGTTGTTTGGCGCCCCTGACCTTTGCCAGCCACAGTTATGAAGATTTCCATTTGCTCATGCCCTTGTTTATTTGCCGGAAATGGCAGGGCATTGTGGCGCCCAAAGAGGGGCAGAAATTGAAATGGGTATACGCCAAAGAGCTGCGCGATTATCCAATGCCGGCTGCGGATATACCGCTGATTCCCATCTTGCGCGATTGGCTATAGCAGCCTGCGTATCACCTGGCCTGCGATACACACCAAGCTCAAGCAGTTCCGCATAAAAAAGCCGCCCCAGCACGGGGCGGCTTTTTTTATTCGTCTAGATGTCGCTGTTTAGCTGAGAACCCGCTCAATCTCTTGACGCTCAAAGATTTCGATCACATCATTAGCGCGAATATCTTCATAATTTTCAAACGCCATGCCGCATTCTTGACCAGATTGAACCTCTGGTACTTCGTCTTTGAAGCGCTTAAGCGTTTTCAACGTGCCTTCATGGATCACCACGTTGTCACGCAGCAGGCGCACGCCAGCGCTGCGCCGCGCCACACCTTCGGTGATCAAACAGCCGGCAACCCGACCAACCCCAGAGACTTTAAACACTTCTTTGATCTGCGCATAGCCGATGAAGTTTTCGCGAATTTCGGCGCTGAGCAAGCCGCTGGCTGCGGCTTTTACATCATCAACAAGATCATAAATCACCGAGTAATAACGGATTTCAACTCCTTTTTGATTGGCTGAATTGCGCGCAGGCGCGTTGGCTCGCACGTTAAAGCCGATCACGGGCGCGCCGGATGCTTCGGCCAGCCCAATATCGCTTTCGGTGATCGCACCAACACCCGAATGCAGAACGCGCACGCGCACTTCCTCATTGCCAATTTTATCCATCGCCTGAACGATAGCTTCGGCAGAGCCTTGCACATCAGCTTTCACCAAAACGGGCAGTTCCGAGATATTTTCATCCTCTTTGGCTTTTGCCATCAATTGTTCAAGGGTTGTGGCTGCCCCCGCTGCCGCGCGCTTTTCTTTGGCTAAATTGGCGCGGTAATCCGCAATTTCGCGGGCTTGAGCTTCTGTTTCCACCACGTTTAGAACATCGCCCGCTTCGGGCGTTCCATTGATGCCGAGCACCTCAACCGGTACTGATGGGCCCGCGGTTTTGATGCGCTCGCCCTTATCATTTATCAAGGCGCGCACTTTTCCCCACTGCTCACCAACGACGAAAATATCGCCTTGGTTCAAGGTGCCTTTTTGCACCAAAACCGTTGCAACGGGCCCGCGGCCCACATCCAGCTGCGCTTCAATCACAGCGCCTTGCGCGGCGCGGTCAGGGTTGGCGGTCAATTCTAAAATCTCGGCTTGCAGCGCGATGGCTTCCAGCAAATCATCCAGCCCCATCCCGCTGATCGCGGAGACTTCAACATCTTGGACCTCGCCCGACATTTTTTCAACAATCACTTCATGCTGAAGCAAGTCAGTGCGCACCTTATCCGGGGTGGCATCAGGTTTGTCCATTTTGTTGATCGCAACGATCATGGGTACTTTGGCCGCTTGGGCATGGTTAATGGCTTCGATTGTTTGCGGCATGACCGCATCATCTGCCGCCACAACCAGAACCACAATATCGGTGACTTGCGCCCCGCGTGATCGCATTGAGGTAAAGGCCGCGTGACCGGGCGTGTCTAAGAAGCTTAGCACCGCGCCGCTATCGGTTGACACTTGATAGGCCCCGATATGCTGCGTGATTCCGCCCGCTTCCCCTGACACCACTTTGGTTTTGCGAATAGCATCCAGCAGCGACGTTTTACCATGATCGACATGGCCCATGATCGTAATCACTGGCGGCCGTGGTTTTAATGTTTCCGTATCATCTTCGATTTCGTTGATCACATCTTCAACATCCGAATCAGAAACCCGAACAACTTTATGCCCGAATTCTTCGATGATCAGTTCCGCCGTATCGGCATCAATCGTTTGGTTTTGCGTGACCATCATTCCCATTTTCATCAGGGATTTCACGACTTCGGCCGAGCGTTCGGCCATGCGGTTGGCCAATTCAGACACTGTGATCGCTTCGGGAAGTTGCACTTCGCGCACAATTTTTTCCCGCTCGGCGCTGGTGCCCATAGCTTTTTGCCGCGCCCGCTCTTGTTTGCGGCGCATTGCGGCCATTGATTTTTGCCGGCCGCCTTCGCCTTCCAAAGCTTGTGATAGGGTAAGCTTACCAGAGCGCCGGCCATCATCACGGCCTTTATTGTTGCGCCGGTCTTGTTCGGTTTCGCGTTCTTTCTTGCGCGAGGTCGGCGCGGCCGATTTCAACGTGGGGCGTTTGACCTCGCCTTCATTCTTGACCGCGGGCGCTGCCACGGCTGATTTTGCATCAGCGGCGGCTTTCTTCGCAGAGTCTTCGCGTTCTTTGCGCAGACGGGTCTCTTCTTCAGTTTTCTTACGCGCGATTTCTTCAGCTTCGCGTTGCTCGCGCTCTTTCTCTGCTTGCTCTGCGCGACGGCGCTCGCGTTCTTTTTGGCGGTTCTCTTCTTCCGCGGCGCGGGTTGCCGTATCTTCGGCTTCGCGGGCTTTGGCGGCTTGCACAGCTTTTAAGCGGCGCGCCATTTCTGTATCTGAGATGCCCGCGGGCCGATTGCTGGATTGTGTCTTCGCAGGGTTTGTGCCCGGCTGCACTGGTGTACCCGCCTTTGGCACAACCACGCGCTTGCGCTTGGTTTCAACCAGAACATTTTTGGTTCTGCCATGGCTAAAGCTTTGTTTCACGTTTCCCGAACGGGGCGTGCCGCGTAAGCCCAAAGTTTTTTTGCCGTCACTATCGCTCATCTAGCTGTCTTTTCCTTCTGGAGGGGTGATTTTGCACCCTCCGTTATGCGCAGGCCTTTCAGCCGATGCGCTTCCTCTACTACACGTTGCGTAATTCCGCTAGACGCAAGTGCGCAATGAATTACAGTCTGTCGCCCAAATGCCATCCCTAGCTCATCTGAGCGCAGCCAGCCTATGAAGCGCCCTCCATAGGGCGTACTCAGCTTTGATTTGCCACGTTCTGATCCATCGCTGGATTGCACCAACACTTTGGCCTGCTCTTTACTTAGCCAATCTTTCACTTTCTCATACCCGGCGATCGCACGCCCTGACTTGCGCGCTAAGCTTAACAAATCAATAACCCGCCGCGATAGCTGGGCCTCAAGATCCTGCAAAAGCGTTTCAGAAACCTGAACAGGCTGCTTTGCACTATGCGCAAACAAGCGTTTTTTCACCGCTTTTTGCAAGGCCTGTTGATTGCTAGACACCCAGATGCCGCGCCCCGGCAGTTTGCCCAAGACATCGGCAACCAGATGACCATCGGGGCTGACCACAAAGCGCATCATGTCATGCGTTGGGCATAGCGCGCCCGTTGCGATGCATTTTCGCTCTTGGGCCTGGCCGGCTGTGTCATATGATCGGTTGCGCGACATAAATCAGATGCTTAGCTTTCTTCTTCTGTTTCGGTAGCGTCATCCTCATCATCACCTTCGGTGATAAGGTCGTTCGGATCCACCCAGCCTAGAACGATCCGCGCGGTCATTACGAGGTCTTGTGCCTCTTCCAGACTCACGTCAAAACTTTCCAGTAAGCCATCGTCTTTCACCCGCTCGCCATCAACGGTTGTCCAGCCGCCGGCCAATTCCCAATCCGCACAAGTGGCAAAATCTTCCAACGTTTTGATGCCATCTTCGGCCAATGCCTCGATCATTTTAGGCGTCAAACCCTCAAAAGAGACAAGGCTGTCTTCCACGCCCAATTCGCGGGCCCGCTCAAGCGCTTTGCGCGCCGCTTCTTCAAGATACTCCTGCGCGCGCACCTGCAGCTCTTTTGCGGTATCTTCGTCAACGCCGTCGATCACGAGCAATTCGTCAACTTCGACATAGGCCACTTCTTCAAGCGAGGTGAAGCCCTCAGATACCAAGAGCTGTGCGAAGAATTCATCCAGATCGAGCGTTTCCATGAACAGTTGCGTGCGTTCTTCAAACTCTTTTTGACGACGCGCGCTTTCTTCCTCTTCCGTCATGATATCAATATCAAGATTGGTCAGCTGGCTTGCCAAGCGTACGTTTTGGCCGCGGCGGCCAATCGCCAAGCTCAGCTGCTCTTCTGGCACAACCACTTCGATGCGTTCTGCTTCTTCATCAAGCACCACTTTGCTAACTTCGGCCGGTTGCAGGGCATTCACCAAGAAGGTGGGTTGGTCTTCGTTCCACGGGATTATATCGATTTTCTCGCCCTGAAGCTCATTCACGACGGCTTGAACGCGGCTGCCGCGCATCCCAACGCATGCGCCAACCGGATCAATAGATCCATCATTGCTGAGCACTGCTATTTTGGCGCGTGATCCGGGATCACGGGCGACAGCTTTGATTTCGATAATGCCTTCATAAATTTCCGGCACTTCCATTTTAAACAATTCGGCCATGAATTGTGGATCTGTGCGGCTTAAGAAAATCTGCGGACCGCGGCTTTCGCGGCGCACCTCCTTGATATAACAGCGTATGCGATCATTGGGGCGATAGCTTTCGCGGCCAATTTTTTCATTGCGCCGCAAAACAGCCTCTCCACGACCGACATCAACGATCACATTGCCGTATTCTTCGCGTTTAACTTGGCCGTTGATAATGGTTCCGGCACGATCTTGGAATTCTTCGAATTGTCTGTCGCGCTCGGCCTCGCGTACTTTTTGAAGAATCACTTGTTTGGCGGATTGCGCAGCGATTCGTCCCATATCCACCGGTGGGATTTCTTCGATAAATTGATCACCAACGCTTGGATTTTCAAGATATTGCTTGCCTTGTTCAACGGTCATTTCCGCCTGATAATTTTCAAGCTCGGCCTCTTCCACAACCGTACGCACACGGGTGAATTTTGCGCGGCCGGTTTTGCGATCGATAGCAACGCGAATATCCATTTCGCTGCCATAGCGGGATTTGGCAGCCCGCGCCAAACTTTCTTCCATAGCTTCAATCACCAGAGTGGGATCGATCATTTTTTCGCGTGCCACGGCTTCGGCGGTTTGCAACAGCTCAAGCTGATTTGCAGAGGTAATAGCCATTGTTAGTCCTCCTGCGACCCTTCGGTCTCGATATCGTCAAATTTATCTTCACTTAATGCGCCAGAGGCTTTGCGTTGGCGCAGCATTTCTTTAATCAACTCATCCGTTAGGACCAGTTTTGCGTCAGACATCCATTCAAAATTAAGCCCAATTGTGCCCTCTTCGATGTTAATCAGCACATCATCGCCCTCAATTCCGGCCAAAACGCCCTTGAAGCGCCGCCGACCATCGATCAAGTCATGGGTCTCAATTTTTGCTTCATAGCCTTCGAAGAGCTCGAAATCTTTTAGCCTGGTCAATGGGCGGTCAATGCCCGGGCTCGACACTTCCAGCGTATACATATCTAGAATCGGATCTTCCACGTCTAAAACCGCGCTAATCGCCGTTGAGATTTCGGCCAAATTATCCACATCAATGCCGCCATCTGCGTTATCCGCCATCACCTGCAAAGTGGTTTCTTTGCCGGTCATCAAGCGCACGCGCACCAATTCAAAGCCCAGATCCTCAATCACCGGGGTGATGATTTCAGCCAAACGTTGGTCAATGGCAGCTTTTGCTATCAAATCGTTGATCATGGATCCAAACATAAAAAAACGGGCCCGCGGCCCGTATGAACTTCCGGTGGAGCATTGAAACCAACGCGCCGCTGTTGATCAGGCTTTTAAGAGGTTTTTCGATTTGCTGCAAGCCCTCTTTTTATTTGGGGCTACCGCTGAATGGTGATAGCGGATTACGCGATTTGGTCCACCCGCAAACATCTTTTATTGGGGTGAATTTCCCTCGTTTATGCGCATAGCTGACAGGGGTATTGATCTGACAAAAAGTTCTCAGCTGAAAACAGGCGCGGCCGATGAGGGTTTGAACGGGCTTGCCTTTTGCCCTCAGTGTGAAAAAACAGAAAAGATGATACTTTTGATTATTTCAAAACAGATGGTATGCCTTTGTTTGGATTAGCCCCTACAGAATGGCAGGCCGTGCAGCTGTCGCTTCTGGTTGCGTTTTGGGCCAGTTTGCTCAGCCTGCCCCTGGCTGTTTTGGTGGCATATGCTTTGGCGCGCTGGCAATTTTGGGGCCGTCAGCTGCTGAATATTTGCGTTCACTTGCCACTCATTCTGCCACCGGTTGTCACCGGGTATGTTTTGCTGCTTGTCTTCGGGCAGACGGCCCCTGTGGGACGTTTCCTGAATGATACCTTTGGTATCGTTTTGGCATTTCGTTGGACGGGCGCTGTGCTGGCGGCTGCGGTCATGGCGTTTCCGCTTATGGTGCGCGCGATCCGTTTGGCGATCGAGGCGGTGGATCCCAAATTAGAACAGGCGGCCACCACGCTTGGCGCCGGACCAATCCGGGTTTTCCTAACCATTACGGTGCCCATGATGGCGCCCGGCTTGGTGGCAGGGGTGGTTTTGGCCTTCGCCAAAGCGATGGGAGAATTTGGAGCAACAATCACCTTTGTGGCAAATATACCGGGCCAGACGCAAACGCTGCCATCGGCGATTTACGCTTTTTTACAGGTGCCAGGGGGGGATGCTTCTGCGGTTCGGCTTTTGGTCCTGTCTGTTTTTATCTCTGTTCTTGCGCTGGCGCTGTCCGAATGGATGGCGCGGCGCGTTGTGCATGGCACAGGCCAATGACGCTTTTTTTAGATCTCAATCATTCCGTCGGCGATTTCAATCTTGCGCTCAAATTTCAGGTTCCCAACGGCGTTAGTGCTCTATTCGGCCGCTCGGGTGCGGGCAAAACCACGCTTGTGAATGCGGTTGCAGGTTTGATTACTCCGCAGAAAGGGCGCATTGAAATCGCGGGACGCGCGGTTTTTGATGCTGGGCGGGGTCTAAACATTCCCCCGCATCAGCGTGGCATCGGCTATGTTTTTCAAGACCCCCGATTATTTCCTCATATGAGCGTGCAGCGCAATTTGAATTATGGGCGCCGCCCGGCGCGCTCTTTTGAGATAGATGCAAATTTAATTATTGATATTTTGGGCCTTGAAAAATTGTCAGACCGACGCCCGGATACATTATCTGGCGGAGAAAAACAGCGGGTCGCGATTGCCCGTGCTTTGTTATCAAACCCTGATTTGCTGCTGCTTGATGAACCATTGGCAGCCTTAGATAGGGCGCGTAAGTTAGAAATTTTAAGCTATCTTGAGCGGTTGCGCGATGAATTGCGCTTGCCGATGCTCTATGTCAGCCACTCGGTGCCCGAACTTGCCCGCTTGGCAACTGATATTGTGGTTATGGATGCGGGCAAACTGGTTGCCTGCGGGCCAGCCTCTGATCTTTTGTCTGATCCGAGTTTGGTGCCACAATTGGGGCTGGCGGCGGCGGGTGCAAGCGTACTTGCGCGTTTAACGGCGCAGTCAGAGGATGGGTTGAGCACCTTGAACACCTCAGCCGGCCAGCTTTTTTTGCCCCGAATAGAAGCGCCATTGGGCAGCCGCGTGCGGGTACGGATCTTGGCACAAGACGTGATGATTTCGGTGCAAAAGCCAGAACAAATTTCGGCGTTGAATATCTTGCCCTGTCATATCATATCCTTGCGCCCTGGGGATGGGCCCGGAATGATTGTTGAACTAAACTCGGGCAATGATCGATTGCTCGCGCGCATCACAGCACGCTCTGCAAAGCGCTTGTGCTTGCAGCCCGATCTTGCCTGTTATGCAATCGTAAAAACCTTATCGATCAGACCTGCAGAAGTGGCCATTTAAATGCGCAATTGCGTTATTTCTGATGATGAACCCGGGAATAGGCCCCTTCTGGCAACGAAATTGCCGCGGCAAGATCGCGCATTTGCGTGATCGAAAGCGTGATTTTTTGAAGTCGATCGGTTCTGGGATCATATTGCTCTACCGTAATACATTCCGCAAAGTTATTGACGATCACATCCTCTTGAAGGGGCGTTTGTCCTTCATCAACCAAAGTGACGACAGTTGCATCGAAATCGTGTTCAATAGTAAACATAGGCACAGTGTAAACGGCTTGCGCTGTAATGCAATTCGCTGCGGTCGGTTTATTTCTGATAAAAAGGGGGATTTGGCTTTGAACGGGGGGAAACTGGTGGGTTTGCTATGCGTTCTTCTGCTTTCTGCCTGTGCAAGCGCCCCCGCAACTAAAGATTTTGACCGCGCATCAGCAGAAACCTCGAATGAGCCCCAGAAGATGGAGCCAAATTTTATTCCACCAAGCGGGGCCTTTGCCTCTGTTGTCGCTGAGGTCGAGCCGGTGGGAGAAGATTTATGCCGCCGTTTTAGACCCCAATTGAACTGCGATTTTGAAGTTGTTGTTTACAAGAAAAACCCAAATTTGGTGAATGCGTTTCAAACGATAAGATCTAATGGGCGCCCATTGGTTGTGTTTTCGCAGGGATTGATTGAGCATGCCCGCAATGAGGATGAATTGGCCTTTGTTTTAGGGCATGAGATGGCGCATCATCTTGAGGGGCATTTGTATCAGCAATATCATACCGCTCGCAGCGGCGCCGAGAGGTTTGGTGGGCTAATTTCGCTTGTCGGCGCCTCGGATCGTTTGGTTCGGAATGCAGAGCGCCTTGGCGCGCGCTTGGGGGGGCGTAAATTTTCCAAAAAGTATGAGCTGGAAGCGGATCGGCTGGGCACTTGGATTGCTACGAACGCGGGGTATGATGCTTTGCGCGGCGCTGCCTTTTTTATGCGCATGTCGGATCCGGCTGACCAGCTTTTGGGCACCCATCCGCCCAATCAGGCGCGGGTTGAGACCGTGCGGAAAGCCATAGCGGATCTTCCCTCCTCGTGAGGGTAATCTGCAATGAAAAGTTTCTATGTTCTACAATCTTTGTTTTATGCCTTTTGGTGAAACCGGCTTGGACTAAGCTGATTTTGAATATCCTTTGGCAAATCTGACCTCTGATCAAGCACCAGATCCGCGATTAATTGGCTAGAGGCCGCAGCTGTTTGAAACCCATATCCCCCTTGACCGGCAAGCCAGAAAAAATTTGGAAGCTTTGGATCAGAGCCGATCACTAAGGCGCGATCTGGCGCGAAGGTGCGTAAACCTGCCCAGTTTGCGCTGGGCCGCGTTATGGGATGCTTGATCATGGTTTCGAAACGGGCCAAGCCCTGGGCCAGTATCATATCATCCGCCCAAGCATCTTGTGCAGGCAATGGATCTTCATCCGCAGGCGAAACGATCAACTGCCCTGCGTCTGGTTTTGCATACCATGCTTCGCCAATTTCATCGATAACGGGCCAATAGGTCGGATCGTAGCCCCCTGGCACGGGCAGTCTTGCTATTGAACGTCTATACCCAATCAGATCTAGGGGCGGCACTGATGCCATTTTTGCAATATGATCAGCCCAGGCCCCCGCTGCATTGATCAAAATATTGGCTTGAAAATCGCCTTTTTGGGTTTTGACTTGCCATTTCCCGCCACAGAAATTCAGCGCCTTAACAGGGTGAGAAACATGAATCTTTGTGCCCTGATTGCGTGCTTTACGCAGAAAATCTTGCAGCAATCTATCTGTATCAATGTCGTAAACATCTGAGCGGTATGCGGCATATCCCAGCATAGATTGATTAATTAGGGGAACTTTTTCTATCGCTTCAGAAACAGAAATGGGTTGAAGCCCAAACTCAACCGCCTCATCGCTGAAGGCGGCCCGATCGTCAGGTTTTGCCAAGAGCATCATACCTCTTGGGCTTAAAAAACCTCCGCTTTCGGCCCTTAGGTACGGTAAGCTGGCGATGTTTAAGGCCCGGATTGTGGGGTTGCCGTAATCTTTGATAAAAACCGCTGCGGATCGCCCAGAGGCATGGTAGGCAAGCTGGTCTTCTGCCTCAAGCACCGTTACATCTGCTTGTTCTGACAGACGTGCGGCTGCGGAAATACCGGCAATACCGCCACCGATGATGATTATATCGCTCATGTTTGGAAGGCTGAAAAAGGCGGGCTTGTTGGAAAGGCGAGGTTTAAGAAAACAGCGCAAAATTGCCAATGCGACGCATAGGGTAATTCTCTGAATGCGGCATATGCATAGATAAAATCAGTAAAACGGCGGATGATTATGATGCGCGTTTTAATCTGCCAGATGGGTAGGGCAGGCGCTTTAGATTTGAGCGTTTGATCGGGCCCAAAAAAGCAAATATGCCGGAAGTCTGTGACCCGCGGCGATAATTTTAAATCATACTCCATTGTGGAATACTGGCAAAATATACCGGGGCGGTACAGTTCTTTTCGATTTTTCCCGGCGGGTCTTTCCGTGTGGTGCGTTTAAGCCAGATGCTCGAGGGCGTCCCCCCGCGCCATAGCCGCCGCCTGGTCTGAGATAGGCAGGGGTTTGCGCCAGCTGATATCGAGGTCGCGCTTTACCGTTGAATCTATAAATTGGTTATCAAAGGTAATGTTTACGTTTTGCCAAACATTCGAAAACTCTTCTGGGAGAAAACGCTTCACTACAAAAATTGTGGGGCGTCGATCCCCAAACGCGGACCTTTGGATAAGAATGTGCTTGGGCCGTTTAATACCGCGGGCAGCTAAGGCGTCATCACTTAGCAACACGTCAAAAACGAATTTGGGGCGATGGCTTGGATGCAAGGCCCCTAGGTCGTCCATCAGGGTTTTGAATGCGTCGGTGGTAATGAAATCAATCAAGCTGTTATAGGCATTTCGCATCGCCGCTTGTAGCGCTGGGCGTTCATAGCTTAAGCCTTGGTATCCGTGTGGTTTTTTGGCAGGCTGCATTTTCTTCTCCTGAATTTGCAAAGAAGTTTTCAGAGGTTTTTTAACGGGTGGTAGGCTGCAACTACCCACCTGTTAGGTTGAAAAGCCACCGCAGCCACAGATGGTAGCGGCTCCCCCGCCAGCGCAGGCGCCCCATCCTAATGGGTCATATGGCTGAAGCGGGCCATCGGGATCATTGATCGGAGAAATCTCAAAGCGTTCGCCCCTTACTTTATCTTCGAAGATACGGCTGGTCAGCCTGAAATCTTCTGGAATTTTTGCGCCTGCGGCGCGAAGCCCTTCCAGGCTCAGTATCTTCGCAACGGCTTCGTAACCTCCATCTTTTTCGGCTTCCTCCCGAGCTTGGCGCATTTTTTCTACAAACTCTGGAGAGGTAATGGTTTCAATCACAGTGTTTGTTGCGGCCATTAAGCGATCGCGATCAAGCTGACCCTTCAGTTCAGCCTTTTCTAAATCAAGCTTTTCTAAGCGGTCTTTAATTTTATCCGTTGAAGGCATGGGTCTCCCTTTCTCTATAATCTGTTGTTCAAATAAAATTGTTCATCCGCGCCTACTTGCGGCGCCGTGTAATAATGACCAGAATAATCTGCTATGCGCTTTAAGCCACAGTTAGCTTGTGTCAGGTCTGGTGCAAAATCGGTAAAAAATACAATCTCTGACACATTTTCTGCGTTTTAGTCAGGGCGAATTTTCAAGCGCGTTCGCATGCAGCGCAGTATACAGGGCGCAATTTAAACCAGTGATGTATTAGATATTAGGAAAGAGCCTAAATGGTTGAGGCGCTCGCACCAAAAGAGTTTAAGCCAAGAGGCGCAGGCATAAGCTTCATGACGGCCCCTTTCTCGCAGCCAGTTATTCCTTCATTGCATTGAGAAAATAGGGAATAATATCAGGGCTGATACAGGCCGTTACCGGCCCGTTTTGGCTGGCTTTGGGATCCTAAAAAGCGTTTTAAGACAGTATGTGTACCGGTTTAATAGCTGTTTTTTTAATATTATTCAGTTTGGTAGGTTTTTCAGAAGGGCTTTTAAAAAAATTGCCTTTTTCTAGTCAAGTTCCCAGCTGTCCACCCGGCAATCATCCGGGGCAATGCAAGCAGCCATTTCCAGTGCTCCGATCAATGCGGAGCAGCCCTGCGCCTCCACCGTTGCCTGCGCCGCGTTTAGGGTCACGGTCACGCTGATTGAAAGCTGAGCAGCTTTATCTTCAATGAAGGCTATGAACGAACGCGAGAACTGCCCATGGAAGGTCATTTTGACATGCATAAAATCATTGCCGCCGCGGCCAAACCCACCGGATTGAACGGACCTATGCACCGTCTAAGTTCGATTTGCTGTGGTCAAACCGGCTGCCGCCTGCGCAGATCTTAAAAACGGCCTTTTGAACGCAGAGATTGGTGGATCGCTCGCGCCGAACCTGCGGGTAAGCCGCGCGTGATTTATGCCGCAAAGGCATCATGCAAACTCTGGAATGCCAGGCATGGCATGAAACCTTGGCAGTTTGCGAAAGGCCCGCATCCAATTGCGCAAATATGGGTAGGGCTCATGCCCGATACCGCCATCACCCGAGAGCGCAATATAGGGAAAACAGGCGATATCTGCGATCGTTGGTGCATCTCCAACGATCCATGTTTTTCCAAGGATTGCCCGTTCTGCCAGATGATCATCAAGGATGGCAAAGGCGCTTTGCGCCTGCGCGCGAGCACTCTCAACATTCAACGCATAGCCCAACACATCATGCAACCGCGCAGCCGAGGCGGCCATCAACTCATTTCCGGCAAAGGCAAGCCACATCATGACTTGCCCAAATGTGGCCGGATCATCCGGTAAATATTGCGCCGAGGGATCATATTTGCGCGCCAGATAACATAGGATGGCTTGCGCATCGCGCAGCTGCAGCGCGCCATCTTCAAGCACTGGTATTTGGCCCAGTGGATTAAGCGCTAGAAACTCGGGTGTTTTATGTTCTTTTCCCGGGAAGAAATCTACCGATATTGTGTGATAATCGATTTGCAGGAATTCAAGCAACAGCCGCACTTTATAGCAGCTTCCGGATAAGGTATAATTATGCAGCGTCAGGGCCATTTATGCGGCCTCTTCATGCAACAAACCAAATCTCATACCGCTGTCTTTGAGCCAGCGGCGGAAGGCAACCGAACTGAGATCCGCTCTTGTTGGCATTTCCGAGCGCGGTGTCAGAGGCAGCAATTTAGGGCGTTGATTTTCAAGAATTATTCGGTCTTGTAAAAAAATGGTTTGTTGAAAATCGATCATGCCAGTGTTGGATGACGTATCATCAAGCAGCGCCATCGGCATATATCCTATGCACTCTGTCTCTGTCTTAGGTTGGATGAAGAGGCAAATCGCATCCAAACGATCCGCATAGCCAAGGGCCGATTTATACAGCATCACCCCGAATGGCGATAAAACGCGATAGGTGTAATCGGTCATTTGACCTTCACCGGCCTCTGCCGCGGCGGGCGAGGCGGCGGGTTGAAAGAACTGGCACCCTGTTGCCCAGATTTCATCAACATCTTGGCGATGTTCGGTTTTATAACTGAGCACTTCAGTTTCGTTTTCCGCACCTAAGATATCGGTATGCACAAAGCAGAAATGGGCCATATCTAAAAAATTTTCAACAATTCGAAACGGGCTTGCATGCACACCCACTGACCCACAATTGACAATCCGGCGATCGGGTTCGTCGAAGGCCTGAATGATCGGCATTGGCCTTGGATTGTCTCCAAGGGTTGTGAAGATAACTGCGAATTGCTCGATAATTGGCAGATCACGCTCTGGCGCGCCGCTTGCTTTCAGGGCAACCGCAGTCACGGTTCCATCGCTTGCCGCTGTCAGGCGAATGAGCTGCCCCAAAAGCAATGTTTCATGGGGTTTTGTGGGGGTCACTTGCCCCGGATATGCAACTGGCAGCCATTGATTTAAGGCGACTATATCTGAAGTTACTGTCATGCGCGTAGTCCTTGATTGATCTTTCGGCGCAAGGCAACCATCCGTTTGGCCAAGGCAAGCCTTTCCGTTGGATCTGTCGATCTTGTGCTCAGATGAATGGCGCAGCTTTTGCGGCTGCAGGTTTGCACCGCAACGGCTACCGTGTTGCTTTTGTTCAAATAGACTTGGTTTTCTTGTGCCTCTGCAATCTCTACAAACTCGGCAATCTCCACAAGCGCCTGAGCTCTATCGCATTCTAAAAATATGCTGCGTACCGAAACCCATTCAGTATTTGGTTTGGCGGTATTTTTGCCAGCACTAACAAACACCATCCCATAACATTCGCTTACGTTCAAAATATCGGCGCATAATGTCTTTGGCGGGGTGACCTCTGGATGCGCTGGTATTTTTCGGCAGCCTCCATCAGAGCCATATTCCCAGCCATGATACAGACATGTCAGGCGGTTTTCTTTTACGAAACCAAAACTCAAACGCATGCCGCGATGGGGGCAGCGGTCATGCCAAACATGCGCCTGACCGGCATAGTCACGCCACAAAACCAGTTCGACATCTTGCAGCTGTATTGGATGAACGCCGCCGGTCTGGATACTATCACAAAGAGCGATGGCATGTGGTTCTGTAAGCTCTAAAATTGGTTCCATCGGGTCTCCGCATTGTCTTAAGAGCCGCATATCCGAAGAGATTGCGTATCGCTTTCTTATAACCAAAAGCCGCTTCGGTTTCAAAGCGTGTTTTGATCATGCGGCTTGGCGCAGGGAAGCGTTTTTGCCAAATGGGCTGGCTGTCATCCTGCTTCTTATAAGGTGCATTGTCCAGACTGTTAAACATGGGTATTTTAAGGGTCATAAAATAATGGGGCCTGCATATTTGCAGGCCCCATCAGCTTATCATAAAGCGCTAAGCGCCTTGTGAGATTATGCAGTCGTTTTTCTTAATTCGGAACGGTTGCGTCGATTCCTTCAACGTAATACATCATTGTATCAAGATGCTGACGGTCCGCGACTTCTCCGTCAGCTAAGACTTGGTTGCCTTCATTGTCATTCAGCGGGCCGGTGAACGCAAAGTATTTGCCATCACGGATCGCATCCTTGACCTCTTGGGCTTTGGCGGCAACATCGGCCGGCATGTTTGTGAAAGGCGCCATTTCCACGGATCCATCATCCATATGGCCAAAGTAATCGCCTGTGGTCCAGGTGCCATCCAGAACCTGACCGACTTTTTTGATGTAATATGGCCCCCAGTTATCGATCGTTGCAGTCAATTGCGCCTTAGGTGCAAATTTGATTTGATCTGAGGCTTGCCCAAACCCAAACCGGCCTTCTTTCTCAGCGGCTTGTAAAGGTGCAGGCGAATCTGTGTGCTGGGCGATCACGTCACAGCCTTGCTGCATCAGCGCCACAGCAGCGTCCTGTTCTTTTTGTGGATTATACCAAGTATACACCCATACGATATCGATTGTTACGTCTGGGTTTGTAGTTTTTGCACCCAGATAATAGGTGTTAATTTCACGAATAACTTCTGGGATCGGATAAGCTGCGACGTAACAAATTTTATTTGTTTTGGTCATCATGCCCGCGATCACGCCCTGCACGTGCCGAGCTTGGTACAAGCGGAGACCGTAATTGGCAAAGTTGGGCCCTTGCTTAAAACCTGTTGCATGCTCGAATTTCACGTCTGGAAATTTCTTTGCAACGTTTTCCATTGGGTCCATATAGCCAAAGGATGTGCCGAAAATAATATCGTGGCCTTGCAGCGCCATCTGCGTAAACACGCGCTCTGCATCGGCGCCTTCGCCCACTGATTCTATAAACGTGGTTTCGACGCGATCGCCAAAGGCCTCTTCAACCTGCTGACGGCCAATATCATGGCGATAGGTCCAACCATGATCGCCGGTTGGCCCAACATAGACGAAGCCAACTTTTACATCGGCCGCGAAGGCGGCTGTGGATAGGCCAAGAGCCACCGCGGCCCCTGCTAAGATAGATTTTATCGTCATAAACTACTCCTTTTCAGATTATGAGTGCCTCAAGATGAGGCATGGAACGCCCGGCCCAAAGATCCAGGTGCCCCTTGGTTGCCTTTGGCCGAAATGAAAACCAACACAGCAATAGTTATCAGATATGGTGACATGGACAAGTACTCGACCGGAATCGCGGCCCCGGCAGCTTGCAAGTTAAGCTGCAAAACGGTTACGCCGCCAAATAAATAGGCACCAATCAACACCCGCCAGGGGCGCCAACTGCCAAAGACCACAATGGCCAAGGCGATCCATCCGGCGCCGGCTGTCATGCCCTCGGTCCATTGCGGCACCCGCACCAAGCTCAGATAAGCGCCGCCCAACCCGCTGCAGGCGCCACCAAACATGATGGCCAAAATTCGAATCCGGATCACCTTATAGCCAAGCGCGTGGGCGGCGTGGTGGTTTTCACCCACCGCCCGTAAAATCAAGCCAACCCGCGTGCGTTTTAATGTGTAGGCCACCAGGATCACGATAATCACTGAAACATATACCATCGCGTCATGTGAAAATAATAAGGGCCCCAAAACCGGTAAATCAGACAGCAAAGGGAAATCCAGTTTATCAAGGCTGGGGGATTTCATGCCTTCATACGGCTTGCCAATCAGCGCGGATAATCCAAGCCCAACCAAGGTTAAGCCCAAGCCCGTTGCCACCTGATTGGACAGGAAAATCTGGGTTAACACGGCAAAGCTTAGTGATAAGAGGGCCGCTGCGAGGGCGGCGCATATAAACCCTATTCCCGGGCTCGACGTGTTGATCGCAACTGCAAAGCCAATCACAGCCCCCGTGATCATAAGGCCTTCAACGCCCAAATTGAGCACGCCGGAGCGTTCCACCACAACTTCGCCAATGGCGGCCAATAAAATAGGCGTGGCCGATACCATAAGGGAGGCCAAAAGTAAAATTGGGTTAATGGATGAAAGGTCCATTACTTTCCCCTTCCAAAACGAATGCGGTAATTGATAAATAAATCAGTCGCGAGCAAAAAGAATAATAACATGCCTTGAAATAACTGGATCGAGGCCCCCGGAACCCCCAGCATCAACTGCGCCAACTCGCCACCGATATAGGTCAGCGCCATCAACAGCCCTGCTGCCAGAATTCCCCAAGGGTTCAGCCGCCCCAAAAAGGCGACAATAATCGCGGTAAACCCATAGCCCGAATTGAAATCAGTGGTGATCTGCCCAGCTGGACCACTGACTTCAAATAGTCCGGCCATACCTGCCAAAATACCTGAAAAACCAAGGCAAAATAACACCAGTCTTGAGGGTTTAATCCCCGCAAATTCTGCCGCCTTCGGCGCTTCGCCGGTCAAACGAATTTGAAATCCGCGTAGATGTTGGGTGAGTAGGATATAGGCGAAGATAACGCTGATAAACGCTACCACGACGCCCCAATGCATCCCCGAGCCGCTGATCAATTCTGCATTATGCGTGCTGTCATATTGGCGTAGGTTTCGCGAACCGGGAAACCCCATTCCTTCTGGATTTTTCAACAGGCCTTGCGACACAGAGGCCAGAAAGGATTCCGCGACATAGACCAGCATCAGCGAAACCAAAATTTCATTGGTGTTGAAACGGGTGCGCAACAACGCGGGTATCATGGCCCAGATCCAGCCGCCCAAAGCACCGGCAAGAACCATCAGCGGAAAAATTAGGCGGCTTTCCAGTGGATAAAGTGCCAAACCCACAGCGGCTCCGCAAATAGCCCCGATAATATATTGCCCTTCCGCGCCGATATTCCATATGCCCGCGCGAAAGCCGAATGAAAGCCCGATCGCGATTAAAATAAGCGGGCCGGCTTTTACCAAAAGCTGCGGGCGTGAATAAGACGCAAATGTTGGGTCGAACAAAGGATCCCAAAAAATAATCCGAATCGCTTCGAGCGGGGGCTTGCCCAAAATGGCAAACATTGCGCCCCCCATCACCATCGTCAAAAGTACCGCCAGCACGGGCGTGATGGTTGTGAGCAGCGCCGAGGGGTTAAGCCGTTTTTCCATATGGATCATGGGGTTGCCTCTGCGGTTGCGCTGCCCATCATCAAGCCAATATCCTCAATCGTTAACCCAGCTGTTTTTTTGATCTGCGATAGGCGGCCTTCATAAAGCGCACCAAAGCGATCTGAAATCTCGATAAGTTCATCCAAATCCTGCGAAATAATCAAAATTGCAGCGCCTTTGGCGGCCAGATCCAAAAGCGATTGGCGAATGGCGGCAGCGGCGGCGGCATCAACGCCCCATGTCGGCTGGTTGACCACCAAAACATCAGGATCTTGTAAAACCTCGCGCCCAATAACAAATTTTTGTAAATTTCCCCCCGATAAAGAGGCCGCAGTATTCGCGGTGCCGGGGGTTCTGACATCAAATTCATGGATGATGGTTTTGGCAAAGTTTTCTGCGCGACCCCAGTTCAAAAATCCGTTTTTAACCAGCTTTTTGCGCAGCGCACCGGTAAGCAGTGCATTTTCAATCAGGCTCATATTTGGCGCGGCTGCGTGGCCCAACCGTTCTTCGGGGGCGCAGAGCAAACCAAGCGTTCGCCGCGCATTCGGGCCCAGATGACCAATATTCTCTCCGTTAAGCTGGCACATTTGCGGCGCAGAAAGCGCCTCTCCCGAGAGAGCGGCCAATAATTCTTCTTGGCCATTTCCGGCGATGCCACCGATCCCAAGAATTTCCCCTGCTGCGATTTCAAAGCTGAGGTCGCTGATCGGTGATTTTCCGCTACCCTTGCCTGCAAGCGTAAGTGCTTTCAGTGAAAGCCGGGTTTTCCCCAGCTCGTGCTGTTTTTTCTGAGGGGCTTTAAAGCTTGCGCCAACCATCATTTCGGCCAAAGCTGCGGCCGAGGTGTCCGAGGGCGTGCAGCCCGCCACTTTCTTGCCACGTCGCAGGATGGTCGCCGTGTCACACAGGCTGCGGATCTCTTCCAGCTTATGGCTGATATAAAGGATTGAAGTACCCTCTGATTTGAGCTTTCGCAGGGTCGCAAACAGGGTTTGCACTTCCTGCGGTGTCAGCACCGATGTGGGCTCATCCATGATCAGCAATTTCGGATTTTGCAACAGGCAACGGATGATTTCAACGCGCTGGCGCTCTCCTGCGGATAAGCTGCCAACGATGCGGCTTGGATCAAGCGGCAGCCCATAGGCCTGAGAAACTTCTCGAATGCGCTGCGCCAAATCGCGTTGAGGCAATACGTTTTCCATGCCTAAGGCGATGTTTTCCCCCACATTCAGCGCATCAAAAAGGGAAAAATGCTGAAACACCATTCCAACGCCTTGGCTTCGCGCAACCTTTGGCTCGCCAGGAGCAAAAGCTTGGTCGCTCAGCTTCATGGCGCCTTGATCCGGGCGGACCAACCCATAAATCATTTTTACAAGCGTTGATTTTCCCGCACCATTTTCCCCCAAAAGCGCATGGATTTCATGCTGCTTGATATCAAATGATACCTCGTCATTTGCAACCACGCCCGGGTAGCTTTTGCTGAGCCCGCGGATTTCCATCAGAACGTCTGTCACGCTTTCTTCCTTGTTAAGGCACGGTTCTCAACGCGCCTTGCCAAAAACGCTGCGCTAACCCCGATGGCGATTTCGGCTGGATGCTTGCCAAAATCGCGTGATCCGATGGGACAGGTGATCCGGTTGATGCTGGCCGGATTATGCCCAAGAGCTTGCAGACGCTTTTTAAAACGCGCCCATTTGGTGGCAGATCCTATCAGCCCTGTCCAGTCAAACCCGTGCCGCAGCAACCCATTGCACAATTCTAAATCCAAACTGTGCGAAAATGTCAGGATAAGATGCTGCGCCGTTTGGGGTGCATGCTTGATCAGCGCGGCTGGGGCTTTTGCAGGCAGCACGGTTACCCGTTCCGGAGCGCGATCTGGAAAGCGTGAAAGATCCGTATCGACCCAAGTGATCTCTAAATCGGGCAGCGTGGCAAACATATGCACCAAGGCGCGCCCGACATGACCGGCCCCCCAGATCCAAAGCTGCGCGCTGGGCGCAAAAACAGGTTCGATCATCCAGCCATCATAGAGACCGGGTTTTGGCACAACCCCTTGTCCGCGCTGATCTGCCAGAATGCGTTTGGCCGATAAGGGCAGCGTCGGCGCGCCGGTGATGCGCCTTATCAGCAAATTTCCATCGGCTTTGGGCATGGATTGCGTTGAAAAAAACTCGGTTACCAACGCGACTGAGCCGCCGCAGCATTGGCCCAAGTCAGGCCCCAGCGGATGGCGGCTAAACAGCGCGCTTGATTTCCCCTGCTCTATTGCTTTACGCGCGGCGCGGGCGGCTTGGTATTCAAGCGCACCGCCCCCGATCGTACCGCTTTGTCCGGTTTTCCAAACCAACATTGAGGCGCCGGTATCGCGCGGGGTGGATCCTACAACATCCGCCACGACCACGCGGGCGATGGGCCCGTGTTGGCGGGCCGCTTGGGTCAGCGCGTCTAAATCAAACCCCATGCGCTTGCGCTCTCTGCACAGAGCGAAGCACTTGTTCGGGCGTTGCCGGTGCTTGCAAGTCGGGATAGGCACCGCCGCATGCTGAAATCGCATGATTCAGCGCCATAAAGACCGAGTTGCCCAGCATAAAGGGTGGCTCTCCTACGGCTTTTGAGCGGTAAATTGTGTTTTCCGTGTTTTGGCCGTTCCAAAGTGCAACGTTGAAAATATCCGGTTTGTCGCCAATGGTTGGGATTTTATAGGTTGAGGGCGCGTGGGTGCGCAAATGACCGCTTTGATCCCAAACCAATTCTTCGGTGGTTAACCAGCCCGCGCCTTGCACATATCCACCCTCGATTTGGCCAATATCCAGCGCCGGATTAAGGCTGGCCCCCACATCGTGCAGTATATCGCAGCGCAAAATGCGATTTTCACCCGTGAGACGATCGATCACAACCTCGCTGACAGCGGCGCCATACGCGAAATAGAAGAAGGGTCGCCCCTCGCCTTTGATGCGATCCCATTTAAGGCCGGGTGTTTTGTAAAACCCGTTTGCCGATAAATTAATCCTGTTTTCGTAACATAATTTAGCAATTTCTTGAAATGGCACGCGCAGCGAATCGACGCTTATATGATTGTTCTCAAAGCCCACTATGGCGTTGGGTTTTTGAAAATAGTGTTTCACAAAATCGCTGATGCGCGCGGTGATCTGTTCGCAAGCCCGTTTGATTGCCATGCCGTTCAAATCGCTTCCCGAACTGGCCGCAGTGGCAGAAGTATTGGGCACTTTTGCGGTATCTGTTGCCGTGATTTTGATCTGTTGCATATCAACGCCAAATTCAAAAGCCGCCACTTGGGCAAGTTTTTGAAACAGACCTTGGCCCATCTCGGTTCCGCCATGATTGATTCTGATGCTGCCATCTTGGTAGAGGTGCACCAAAGCGCCCGCTTGATTAAGGTGACTTAAGGTAAAGGAAATACCAAATTTAACAGGGGTTAGCGCGATTCCGCGTTTTAAAATGGGATTTTGCGTATTCCAGGTTTTAATTGCGGCCTTGCGGTCTGTATATTGGCTTGTTTGTGCCAACTGATCGGTCAATTGATGCAGAATAAAATCGGTAACCGGCATACCATAGGGTGTGGTTTGAGCGTTTTCAGACCTAGCAGATGAGCGCGGCGCTGCCGCCATATCAGCGTAAAAATTACGACGCCGGATATCCAGCGCATCTTCCTTTAAATAATGCGCAATATGGTCGAGCACGCGCTCGATTCCCAACATGCCTTGCGGGCCACCAAATCCGCGAAAGGCCGTAGCGCTTTGCGTATTGGTTTTCAAACGGTGGCTTTCGATGCGGCAATGATGCAGATGATAGGCGTTATCGGCATGTAACATCGCCCGATCCGCCACGGGCAGCGAAAGGTCTTGGGCCCAGCCGCAGCGCGCATATTGCACGAATGTGACCCCGGAAATGCGCCCCTCTGCGTCAAAACCTGCTTGATAAGAAATGCGAAAATCATGGCGTTTGCCAGTGATCATCATATCGTCATCGCGATCATAACGCATTTTGCAGGGGCGTCCGGTATGTCGGGCAGCGATGGCGCAGGCAACGGCCAATGCGTTGCCTTGGCTTTCCTTGCCCCCAAACGCACCGCCCATCCGCCGCACTTCAACGCGGGCATCTTGCATGTGAAGACCCAAAGCATCGGCAACCTTATGCTGTATTTCGCTGGGGTGTTGCGTCGAGCTGTGAACGACCATTTCCTGATCATCCTGCGGAAGGGCCAGCGCGGCTTGGCCTTCAAGGTAAAAATGTTCTTGCCCCCCAATCACAATCTCACCTTGGATTTTATGCGTGGCTTGTGCGATGGCCGCGCTAGGGTCACCTTTTTGGTAGATACGGGGGCCATCCTCAAAACGGCTATTGGCGGCGAGGGCTTGGTCGATCGATAGGATCGCTTCGTGTTCAGCATAGGTAACCTGTGCCAAGCGCGCGGCTTTGCGCGCGCTCAAATGGCTGGTCGCAATCACCAAAAAAATGGGTTGACCAATATAATGAACGCGGCCCTCGCTTAAAAGCGGCTCATCGCCTGCTGCCGGCGAGACATCGTTTGAAAATGGCACATCGTCGGCCGTTAAGACGGCGATCACGCCTTCATGGGCGCGCACCCGATCTAAGCTGAGATCGGTGATCTGTCCCGAGGCAATGCTGGAAAGCCCAAACGCTAGGTGAAGGCAATTGGCAGGGCAAGGCAGATCATCAACGTAGCGCGCGGCGCCGGTCACGTGCAGATGCGCGGCATCATGGGGAAGCGGGTGGCCATAGCTCATGCGTTTACACCTCTCAGATTCACGGCACGCCCTTGGCTTTCAAGATAACAACGGAGCAATAGCCCATAGGCAGCGTCTTGGCGATAGGCGGCAGAGGCGCGCATATCGCTGAGGGGTTGAAAGTCAGCTGTTAAAGCTGCGCGACAGGTTTCAAGACTGCTTTCTTGCCATGGCTGGCCAAGCAGAGCAGCCTCTGTTTTATGCGCGCGCTGCGGCGTGCCAGCCATACCGCCAAAGCAAATCCGCGCGCTGTCTACATAACCTTCTTTGATCCCAATATTAAAACACCCGCATACCGCAGAAATATCTTGATCAAAGCGTTTTGAAAGCTTGTAGCAATATAGAGATGCTCCCAGCTTTGGCAGCAAAATAGCTTCAACAAATTCTGCCTTTTGCAGATCCTGTTTGCCATAGCTCAGGAAAAATGTTTCCAAATCAATTTCGCGGCGATTTGCACCGCGGCGCAGCACCAGTTTGGCACCAAGTGCGATCAGGGCGGGCGCGTTGTCTCCAATGGGCGATCCATTGGCGATATTACCACCCAATGTGGCCGCCATGCGCACTTGCGTTGATCCGTAACGTCGCAACATTTCGCTGTAATGCGGCAAAGGCGTTTGCGCCCATAGGCGCAGGGCTTCGATAGACACCATAGCGCCGATGCGGGTATAATCGTCATTTTCTTCAATTTGTGCTAGATCTTTTGCCTGATGTAAAAACGCCAGTGGGGCGGGGTTGCGCAGATCTTTTGTGATCCATAATGCCAGATCGGTTGCGCCGGCGACCAAAACCGTTTCCGGCGCCGCAAGCAATAGGCTGGCCAGGGCATCGCTCGAGCTTGGCAGATAGGCTTGTTCGTGCTGCAGATCCATTGTGGCCAATTTTTGTCGGTCGCCGCGCAGCCAGTCGGGCTGTGGCAAACGCGCGCTGGCGTCAGCAGCGCGTAAAATAGGCGCATAGCCCGTGCAGCGGCATAAATTACCTGCCAGCGTGGTTGCATGATCTTCATCTTGATTGATCTGCGCGGCGGCCATTGAGGCGATAAACCCCGGTGTGCAGAAGCCACATTGGCTTCCATGCGCGTCGATCATCGCGCTTTGCACCGGGTGTAACGCGCCGCCTTGCCCCAACGCCTCCACGGTGCGCACGGCTTTTCCATGTAATTGCGGCAATAAGAGAATACAGGCATTCAGCGCCTGGACAGCCTCTGGGGTTATCACCACCACCGTGCAGGCCCCGCAATCTCCTTCATTGCAGCCTTCTTTGGTTCCCGTCAGTCCACGCGTTTCGCGCAGCCAATCCAAAAAGCTTGTCGTAGCGCTGATCTCCGTCAGGGCCACGGTCTCTCCATTTAGAAGAAACGATATGTTCATCGGGTTAAACCTGCCGCCTTACCATATTTCCCTGTCTCAAAACCTTCGATGCGGCGTAGAAGATGTGAGGTGCGATGGCGCTAAGGCTAGCCGCCGATTTACCATTCTGGCAAGATTTATTTTCATGCAAGCGTGCCAGAGGGCTCTTTATTTCAAATTTGGCGATTTTTAGGGCAAATTTTGAAATTAGGCATTGGGGTCGTGCCGCGGCTGGTCTATTCTAAAATTATGACAAAAAATGCCCAATTCATCCATCTGAGATTGCACAGCGAGTATTCCCTTCTTGAAGGGGCGATGCGGCTGAAAAAGCTTCCAGATTTATGCCAAAACATGGCGATGCCGGCCGTTGCAGTGACGGATAGTAATAATTTATTCGCGGCGCTTGAATTTTCGGTTTCTGCCAGCGCGGCCGGTGTGCAACCCATTCTGGGCTGTCAGATTGATCTGGCTTATGCGCCTGTGCCGCTGGGTGGGCGCAAACCACCACCAGCGCCGATCGTGCTGCTGGCGCAATCGGAAACGGGTTATGAAAACTTACTCAAATTGAACTCTTGCTTATACCTCAAGGCGGATGGCGAGCTGCCGCAAGTCAGCTTAGAGGATTTGAAGCGTTTTCATAAAGATCTGATTTGCTTAACGGGGGGCGCAGATGGTCCTGTGGGCTGCCTGCTCAGAGCGGGCCAAGCGCCAGCAGCAGAAGCGTTGATGCAGCAATTTTCCGAAATTTATGGGGATCGCCTTTATGTTGAGTTACAGCGCCATCCCGGGGAGACGGGGCTTCCCAAGGCCGAACGGCTGACAGAGGCCGGATTTATCGAGTTTGCGTATCGCATGGATTTGCCTTTGGTGGCCACCAATGACGTATATTTCCCCAAACCCGACATGTATGAGGCGCATGATGCGTTGATTTGCATCGCCGAAGGGGCTTATGTGGATCAGCAAGCACCGCGCCGCCGGCTCAGCGCGCAGCATTATTTCAAAACGCCCCAAGAAATGGTGACGCTCTTTGCCGATCTTCCCGAAGCCGTTGCCAACACGCTAGAAATCGCGCGCCGTTGCGCCTTCATAGCTTATCGGCGGGATCCGATTTTGCCAAAATTTGCAACCGATGAGGTTCAGGAATTACGCCGCCAGGCGCAAGAGGGATTGGCCGCGCGTTTGGCGATTATTCCGCATGCGGATACGGTGGAGGCCTATGAAAAGCGGCTTGAATTTGAGCTGAAGATTATCGAAGGCATGGGCTTTCCAGGATATTTTCTGATCGTGGCAGACTTTATCAAATGGGCGAAAGAAAAGAACATACCGGTTGGTCCCGGGCGTGGATCTGGAGCGGGCAGTTTGGTGGCGTATTCGCTGACCATTACCGATTTGGATCCGTTGCGCTATTCGCTTTTGTTTGAACGGTTTTTAAATCCAGAACGCGTGAGCATGCCGGATTTTGATATCGATTTCTGTATGGATCGCCGCGATGAAGTGATCCAATATGTGCAAGAAAAATATGGCCGTGACAAAGTGGGCCAGATCATCACCTTTGGGGCGCTGTTATCAAAAGCGGCTGTTCGAGATATCGGCCGGGTTTTGCAAATGCCCTATGGTCAGGTCGACCGCCTTTCCAAAATGATTCCGGTGGAAGGGGTGAAGCCCGTCAGCATTGAAAAAGCTTTGGCTGATGAGCCACGTTTGCGCGAAGAGGCGCAAAATGAAGAGGTTGTGGACCGTTTGCTGACTTACGGGCAACAGGTCGAGGGGTTGTTGCGCAATGCGTCGACCCATGCGGCCGGGGTGGTGATCGGCGATCGGCCGCTGGATGCGCTGGTGCCCCTATATCAGGATCCCAGATCGGATATGCCCGCCACGCAGTTCAATATGAAATGGGTAGAACAAGCCGGTCTGGTGAAATTCGACTTTCTGGGATTGAAAACCCTAACTGTGATTCAGAACGCGGTTGATTTGGTGATTAAATCCGGCCGGGCGCTGCATATCGCGGCGGATGGCAGCAGTTTATATGAGCCAGCGACGGGTACGCAGGATGATATTGCGGCGATCCCGCTTGATGATGAAAAATCATACGCGCTCTATGCGGCGGCAAAAACAATCGCGGTGTTTCAGGTGGAATCCAGCGGTATGATGGATGCGCTAAAGCGGATGAAGCCGACTTGTATTGAAGATATTGTGGCGCTTGTAGCTTTGTACCGCCCGGGTCCGATGGAAAATATTCCAACCTATTGCGAAGTGAAAAACGGCTTGAAAGACCGGGCCTCTATCCACCCCCTTATCGATGATATCTTGGAAGAAACCCAAGGCATTATCGTCTATCAGGAACAAGTGATGCAGATCGCGCAGGTGATGGCGAATTATAGCCTTGGCGGGGCCGATCTTTTACGCCGCGCGATGGGAAAAAAGATCAAAGAGGCGATGGATGCCGAGCGCCCTAAATTTGAAACGGGTGCGGCGGAAAATGGAGTAGACGCAAAAAAAGCCTCTGAAGTTTTCGATTTGTTGGAGAAATTCGCCAATTACGGGTTTAACAAATCGCATGCCGCCGCTTATGCCGTGGTCAGCTATCAAACCGCGTGGCTCAAAGCCAACCATCCGGTCGAATTCATGGCCGGGGTGATGAATTGTGACCTGCACTTAACAGATAAGCTGGCGGTTTATTTTGAAGAGGTACGCAAAGGTCTGTCATTGCCGTTCGTGCCGCCCTGCATCAACCGCTCACAAGCGACGTTTGACGTGCATGAGGGCGCGCTGGTCTATGCGCTTGGGGCATTAAAGAATGTGGGCGTGGAGGCGATGCGGCTGTTTACGCAGGCGCGTCATGTAGAGGGCGTTGAGCGGCCTTTTGTAACCTTGTTTGATGTGGCGCGGCGGGTGGATCTAAAGCGCGTTGGCAAGCGGCCATTGGAGATGCTGGTCCGGGCGGGGGCGTTTGACCAACTGGACGGCAATCGGCGCAGAGTCTTTTCCAGCCTAGATGCTTTGGTCGGCTATTCAGCCGCAATTCATGAACAAAAAGCCTCTAACCAGGTCTCTTTATTCGGCGAGGCGGGTGAGGATTTGCCCGAACCGCGACTGATCTCAATGGAAGATTGGCTGCCCGCAGAACGTTTGTCTGAAGAATTTTCTGCAATCGGCTTTTATCTATCGGGGCATCCGCTGGATGATTACATGGCGCCGTTGCGGCGCAAAGGCGTGATGACATTGGAAGAGCTTCAGAAAAAAGCCCAAAATGGTCCGCTGGTTGCAAAACTGGCAGGCGTTGTTGCGGGCCGGCAGGAGCGCAAATCAGCAAAAGGCAATCGCTTTGCCTTTGCGCAACTGAGCGATGTGAGCGGCGCCTATGAGGTGACGTTATTTTCTGATGCGCTGGAAAAAAGCAGAGAGTTTTTAGAAGCGGGCGCGCAGGTCCTTGTTGGGGTTGAGGCCAGTCTTGAATCGGACCAGTTGAAGCTTTTGGCGCGTTCGGTCGTACCGTTAGATGGGGCGATTGCGGATGCGGGGGCGACGGGTTTGCGTATTTTTATCGATAATTTGGACAGCGTGCCCTCCGTGGCTTCGGTGTTGCAGCAGGCGGCGGGCACCAGCAAACGCGGCGGCAAAGGGCCGATTTATTTTTGCTTGTTGAATGCGGATTTGCCCGGCGAAGTTGAAATTGACATTGGTCAGGAATTTCCCGTTACACCGCAAATCAAAGGTGCGATCAAAAGTTTGGGTGGTGTGTTGCAGGTAGAAGAGCTTTAGGCGGTTTTTTACGCTGAACCCTGTCTGGGTACTTTCCCTTTAGTCGTATTCTGCTAAGTCACACAGGATAAAGGTTAAGAGCAAAGCGAAGCGATGAGCGATAGATTTCAAATAACGCTGGCCCAAATAAACCCTACGGTTGGGGATTTGCAGGGCAATGCCAGATTGGCCAAAGAGGCTTGGGGCCAGGCAAAAGCGGCGGGCAGTGATCTGGTCGCCTTTCCCGAAATGTTTATCACTGGCTATAACGCGCAGGATCTTGTGATGAAACCGGCCTTTCAGCGTGCGGCAATTGCTGAAATTGAAGGGTTGGCGCAGGCGTGCAAAGAAGGTCCAGCTTTGGCGATCGGCGGGCCTTGGGTGGAAGCGGGCGCTTTATTTAACGCGTATTTTATCTTGAATGATGGCCGTATTGTGTCTGTGGTTGAAAAGCATCATTTGCCCAATCAATCCGTATTTGATGAGGTACGTATTTTCTCCTCTGGTGAAATTGCGGGGCCCTATTCGGTGGGGAATACGCGGATTGGCAGCCCGATTTGTGAAGATGCATGGCATCCGGATGTGGCCGAAACCTTGCAGGAAACCGGCGCCGAGTTTTTATTGGTGCCCAACGGGTCCCCTTATCACCGCCAGAAATCTGAAGAGCGGCAGAATGTTATGGTGGCGCGTGTGATCGAAACGGGCTTGCCGTTGATTTACCTAAATATGGTGGGTGGCCAAGATGATCAGGTGTTTGACGGGGGCAGCTTTGTGCTGAATCCCGGCGGGGCATTGGCCGTGCAGATGCCGATGTTTGAATCGGCGCTTGCGCATGTGGTTCTGATAAAGCAGGGCTCGGGTTGGAGCGCGATGCAAGGCGCTTTGGCGCCTTTGCCCAGCAGCCTAGAGGCGGATTATCATGCGATGGTGTCAGGCTTGCGTGATTATTGCGCAAAAAGCGGGTTTCCGCGGGTTCTGCTGGGCCTGTCCGGGGGTGTTGACAGCGCTTTGGTGGCGGCAATTGCCGCCGATGCGCTGGGCGCTGAGAATCTGCGCGCTGTTATGTTACCTTCAGATTATACGTCTGAAGGCTCTTTGCAGGATGCCAAAGATTTGGCTGAAAATCTGAAATGCCGGTATGATTTTCTGCCGATTTCGCAGGGCCAAGCGGCCATACATGATAGCCTTGCCCCGCTTTTTGAGGGCACACAGCCCGATTTAACGGAAGAAAACATACAATCGCGTTTGCGGGGACTGTTCTTAATGGCGCTCTCAAATAAATTTGGGGAAATGCTGCTGACAACGGGAAATAAATCAGAAGTGGCCGTGGGATATGCCACAATTTATGGCGATATGGCCGGTGGCTATAACCCGATCAAAGATCTTTATAAAACCCGCGTTTTTGAAATTTGTCATTGGCGCAATGCGCATCATCGCGAGTGGATGCAGGGCCCACCCGGTGCTATTATTCCCCAAACTATCCTTGATAAGCCCCCCAGTGCCGAATTGCGTCCCGATCAAAAAGACAGCGATAGCTTGCCTGATTATCCCGTTCTGGATGCGATTTTGACGCTATTGGTGGATGAGGATCAATCAATTGATGAATGTGTGGCGCAAGGGTTTTCACGACAGGAGGCGTTGCGCGTGCAAAACCTGTTATACGCAAGCGAATATAAACGCTTCCAAGCGGCGCCCGGAACGCGGCTATCGGCGCGGGGATTTTGGCTGGATCGGCGCTACCCTATCGTGAATGCATGGCGCGAAAAGGGTTGATTTTGCATTTTGCCTGCGCGGCGTTTTTTGTTATCGTCGGCAATATTTAAAATATGCCAATCGTTGGGCCGATGGACATGAGTGTGAGCTTCTTCCTGAAACAAGCGCAGCAATATCGGGCGCCATGGGCAGCTGCAAGGCAGGTTAATGCCTAGCCTGTGCCAAGAATGCTGCCAGCCGTTTGAAACGGGCCGGCGCTGCCCGCGTTGCCATGCGCCCAATATCGTAACGCATCCAGAGCTTTTTACGCTGAGTATCGCGCATATGGATTGCGATGCCTTTTACGCCAGCGTGGAAAAGCGCGATCATCCTGATTTGGCAGATAAGCCGGTGATTATTGGCGGTGGGCGGCGCGGTGTGGTGTCCACCGCCTGCTATGTGGCTCGGATTCGGGGCGTGAAATCCGCCATGCCGATGTTCCAAGCCTTAAAGCTTTGCCCCGACGCGGTGATTATAAAGCCTAGAATGGCGGTTTATGCAGAGGTCAGCCGCGCAATCCGGCAGATGATGGAAGATCTGACGCCGGCCATTGAGCCCCTTTCTTTAGATGAAGCTTTTCTCGATTTACGCGGGACAGAAAAATTGCATGGAGCGCCCCCCGCAGTGATGTTGGCGCGCCTGGTGTATCGGATGCGCCAAGAGTTGGGTCTGACCGGATCGATCGGGTTGTCGCATAATAAGTTTCTGGCAAAAGTGGCCTCTGATTTAAACAAACCCCGTGGGTTTTCTGTGATCGGAAAAGACGATACGGCGGTGTTTTTGCAGGATAAGCCTGTGCGGATGATCTGGGGGGTAGGCAGCGCCACGCAAGCCGCTTTGGCGCAGGCCGGCATTCGCAGTTTTACCGATTTGTTGCGGTGGCAACGCGATGACTTGACGCAAAAATTTGGGTCGATGGGCGACAGGCTTTGGCATCTTGCGCGGGGCCAAGATCATCGCCGGATTAGCCGGAACACACCGGTGAAATCGATTTCTAATGAAACCACATTTTTTGAAGATACCGCCGATCCTGATTTATTGGACGGTCATTTATGGCGGATGTGCGAAAAAGTATCGGATCGGGCAAAGGCAAAAGAGTTGGCGGGGCGTGTGGTAACGCTGAAGCTTAAAACCGCTGGCCATAAAATTATTACCAAACGTCAAACGTTGGAGGATGCGACGCAATTGGCCGATCGTGTCTACCGCGTATCGCGGGCCATGCTGTCGCAAATTCCAGCAGGGCAAGCCTACCGGCTGATCGGAGCGGGTCTGTCAGATTTATGCGAGGCCAGCCAGGCGGAGCGATCTGGGGATCTTTTGGACCCACAGGCCCATCAGCGCGGCGCTGCAGAGCGTGCCACGGATAAAATCCGCAAAAAATTTGGCGAGGATGCGATTCTTAAAGGCCGGGCGCTGCGCTAGTGGCTATTCGGCGGCGAGGCTTCTTTCTGCTGCGCCGGTTTTTGCGATCTCGGCCAGCACTTTGCGCAATCGTTGACGAAAAAACTCAAATTGCTCAGAGGGGGTGATCTTGGCCTCATTCAGATAAAGCGCGCGGTCAATTTCGATTTGCAAAACATGTTGATTGAAATGGGGGCGGCCATAGCGCTGGGTGATATAAGCACCGGCAAAAGGCGCGTTGCGCGCCACGCGAAATCCGTGGCTGCTAAAAATATCAAGCACATTCTCCGCCAGTCGCGACTCGGCAGAGGCCCCAAAGCGATCCCCGATAACGATCTCGGTGGTTTGGTGTACGCGGCCGGTTTGCGCAACGGCTTCGTGGGGCATTGAATGCACATCGATCAAAATTGCGCGCCCAAATTTGGTTTGCGCGCGCGCCAGAAGCGCTTTTAAAGCCTTATGATAGGGCGTCCAATAGGTGTCTATGCGCGCTTGGGCGGTTTCTTTAGACATTTTCCCGCGGTAGATTGCGCGCCCATTTGCAACGACGCGTGGGATGATCCCCAGCCCTGAGGCAATCCGTGGATTTTGCTTGGCGCTCGGAACGCCGGTAATTAGGGCTGGATCCAGCTCATCCTCAGCGCGGTTAAGATCCAAAAAGGATCGGGGCGCTTTGGCGGTTAAAAGCGGCGCGCCAAAACCGGGGACGCAGGCGATCAGTTGATCGACATAAGCATCCTCCGAACTGCGAATCGTTAAGTCATCGAGAATAGAGCTTTTCAAAAAGCTGCCCTGATACGCGCGCCCGCTGTGGGGGGAGGCAAACACCACAGAGGATGTTAAAGCCTCGGGTTCAACAATTTTATAGGCGCAATGGTCCAAGGGCAGGTTTTCCATGGGTTCAGGATAGCTTAAAAATAGAGAATTGCAAAAGCCCTTGATCCCGCGCAACCAACCTTTTATAGACCCTCCACCGGCGCGGCTTTCCGCGCTCCGTTTTTTGGTGCTGCGCGCATCGCCAAGACGGGCGGTTAGCTCAGCGGTAGAGCACTACGTTGACATCGTAGGGGTCACTGGTTCGATCCCAGTACCGCCCACCACGGGTTTCACGGCCCCTCATTATGGGGTCAACAGCAACTGGCGCAAAGACGCGCCGCGATTGAAGGAGAAGGCCATGAAGGTCAAAAACTCACTCCGCTCGCTGAAGCAGCGTCACCGCGACTGTCGTGTCGTGCGCCGCAAAGGCCGCGTATACGTCATTAACAAGACGCAACCTCGGTTCAAAGCCCGTCAGGGCTGAACCCACAGGGTCAGTAAGCTTTCGAAACGCCCCGCCATCTTGGCGGGGTTTTTCATTTTATGCCTTCGATTTCAGCGAGAATTGCCGCTGCGGCCGCTGCGGGATCGTTGGCTGCGGTAATCGGCCGGCCAATCACCAGATGATCGGCGCCGCCGGCAATCGCCTCAGCGGGTGTCATGACGCGCTTTTGATCCCCCAGAGCAGCGCCAGTTGGGCGCACGCCTGGCGTGACGATTAATTTACCAGCGCTGATCGGAAGGCTGCGGATCAAAGCAGCTTCTTGCGGAGAGGCAATAACCCCATCGGCGCCAGCGTCGAATGCACGGGTGGCCCGTTCGATGACAAGATCGGAAATGGCGCCGCCTTTTATCATACAAGCATCTAAATCTGCGCGATCAAGCGATGTAAGGATTGTCACGGCAAGAATCTTCAAATTCTTGCCCGCGGCCCCTGCTTTTGCCGCTCTGACCACATGCGGATCCCCATGAACGGTCAAAAAATCAATATCATATTGCGCCAATCCGCGCGTGGCATGTTCGATCGTTGCTGAAATATCGAACAGCTTCATATCAAGGAAGATCTGTTTGCCGTGCTCTTGTTTCAATTCATTGGCCAGCGCCAAACCGCCCCCTGTCAACATGCCCAGCCCAATTTTATAAAATCCCACCTGATCGCCAAGTTTTTGCGCCAAGGCCAATCCGGCAAGCGCATCGGGAACATCAAGGGCAACAATTAATCTGGAATCTGGCATTATTTTGGTCCTTTTTGGGTTGTTGCGGGTCTAAGCTTGGCATGGGCTTGCCGTCAAGCCATTGACCCGTGATCGGCATCGCTTGCAACGCCTCATCAGTAAAATAAACTGAGTTTTCTTGAAACCAATTGGTCGATTGCCCATATCACATCTCAGAAAGGCCTGATGTGTAAATATGCCGAAAGCCGGGTGTTTGACGTAATAGGCGCTTTAGTAAAGGAGAGTGCGATGGACTTAAGCAAGTTCACGGAACGCGCACGCGGGGTTATTCAAAATGCGCAAACCCTAGCGACGGTGCAAGATCATCAACGGTTTATGCCGGTACATTTATTGAAAGCTTTGATGGATGACCCCGAAGGATTGACGCGCAATCTGATCGAGCGGGCGCAAGGGCGCCCTGCGGCTATCGCCACTGCTGTCGAGGCTGAACTTAGAAAATTACCAAAAGTTTCGGGCGAGTCGGGGCAGTTAAAACTGGATGGCAGCGTTGTAAAAGTGCTTTCAGAGGCGCAGAATCAGGCACAAAAAGCCCAGGATCGCTTTGTCACTGTTGAGCGCCTTCTTGTGGGTTTGGCTTTGGTGAAATCACCGGCGCAGGCCGTGTTGGTGGCAGGGGGCGTGACGGCTCAAAGCCTGACCCGCGCGGTTGCAGAGATGCGTCAAGGGCGCACTGCAGAAACCGCGCATGCCGAAGATGGTTTTGAAGCTTTGGATAAATATGCGTTGGATCTGACCGAGCGCGCCCGCTCTGGCGGCATCGATCCCATCATTGGGCGCGATGAAGAGATTCGGCGCGCGATGCAAGTGCTGTCGCGGCGCACCAAAAACAACCCGGTTTTGATCGGCGATCCCGGCGTTGGCAAAACTGCCATCGCCGAAGGCTTGGCCTTGCGCATTGTGAACGGTGATGTGCCCGAATCTTTGCAGAATAAACGTCTGATGGCGTTGGATTTGGGGGCTTTGATTGCAGGTGCCAAATATCGCGGCGAATTTGAAGAGCGCCTGACTGCAATTTTAAAGGAAATCACCGCCGCAGCGGGCGAGATCATTTTGTTCATCGATGAAATGCACACTTTAATCGGGGCTGGTAAGGCGGATGGCGCCATGGATGCGGCGAATATGATTAAGCCAGCGCTGGCGCGCGGTGAGTTGCATTGCATTGGCGCCACCACATTGAATGAATACCGGCAATATGTTGAAAAAGATGCCGCGCTGGCGCGGCGTTTTCAGCCGCTTATGGTCAGCGAACCAACCTTGGAAGACACCGTTAGCATTTTGCGCGGAATCAAGGAGAAATATGAGTTGCATCATGGCGTGCGTATTTCCGATTCGGCGCTGGTTGCAGCCGCCACTTTGTCTAGCCGGTATATCACAGATCGGTTTTTACCTGATAAAGCCATTGATTTGATGGATGAGGCGGCCAGCCGGTTGCGAATGCAAGTTGACAGCAAGCCGGAAAACTTAGACGCGCTTGATCGCGAAATTTTGCAAAAGCAAATCGAGGTGGAAGCGCTGCGCCGCGAAGATGATGCCGCATCCCTTGCGCGGCTTGCAGATATTGAGAAAGCTTTGGGGATGCTGCAGGATGAAAGCGCTGTTTTTACCGCGCAATGGCAGGCAGAGCGCGATAAAATGGCTGGCAGGCGTAGCATTAAAGAACAATTGGATCGGGCGCGGGCGGAATTGGATCAGGCAACGCGCCAAAGCGATTTGGCGCGGGCGGGTGAATTGTCATACGGGGTTATTCCGCAATTGGAAAAGCAACTTTCCGATGCCGAGCACGTTGATTCTGCAGGCGCGCTGATCACAGAGGCGGTACGCCCCGAACATATCGCCACGGTGGTCGAGCGTTGGACGGGTATCCCCACCAGCAAGATGCTTGAGGGAGAGCGTGATAAGTTGCTGCGCATGGAGGCAGCGCTGAGCCAGCGGGTGATCGGTCAGGATGTTGCTTTAGCCGCTGTCGCAAACGCGGTGCGGCGGGCGCGCGCCGGATTGAATGATGAAAACCGGCCCTTGGGGTCCTTTTTGTTTCTGGGCCCGACGGGGGTTGGCAAAACCGAATTGACGAAAGCCGTTGCACAATTCTTATTTGATGATGATGCCGCGATGGTGCGCATCGATATGTCGGAATATATGGAAAAGCATTCCGTTGCGCGCCTTATCGGGGCGCCTCCGGGCTATGTCGGTTATGAAGAGGGCGGTGTCTTAACAGAAGCGGTGCGCCGACGGCCCTATCAAGTGGTGCTGTTTGATGAGGTGGAAAAAGCGCATCCGGATGTGTTTAATCTGTTATTGCAGGTTATGGATGAAGGGATGCTCACCGATAGTCAGGGCCATCACGTTGATTTTAAGCAAACGCTGATCATTCTCACGTCAAATCTGGGCTCGCAACCCTTGAATGCCGCGCCCGAGTCTCAGGATCGCTTTGCGACGAATGAAGATGTGATGGCGGCCGTGCGTGGTCATTTTCGGCCTGAATTCTTGAATCGCCTTGATGAATTGGTGGTCTTCAACCGCTTGCAGCCTGCGCATATGGGGGCAATCGTTGATATTCAGCTTGCGCGGCTACAGGCGCGACTTTCTGGCCGCAATATTTCGCTTGAGGTTGATGCGAAGGCCAAAAGTTGGTTGGCGCAGCATGGCTATGATGCCAGCTTTGGCGCGCGGCCGCTGAAACGGGTTCTTCAACGCCATGTTCAAGATGCTTTGGCAGAGCTGTTGCTCTCTGGTGAAATCGCTGAGGATCAGCAGGTGCCTATTTCCGCAGAGGATGCGGGGCTCGTGATTGCTGGACAGCTAGCGAAACCCATGGCGGTGACGCCGCAGGATGCGGTGCTTCACTAAAACAACACGTTTTTGTGAAAAAGGTTGTTTTTTGAAGATGCCGCGGAACGCGCTAAGTTCACAGTGGGAAGTGTGTAAAAGGGATTTGTCATGGGGCATCGTTGGAGATCTGATCTGAAACCGTCGGAGGTGACCGATGAGCAGGTTTTTGTAAACAGAAGGCATTTGCTCGCCGGTCTGGCGGGGATTGGGTTGGCGGGTGGTTTGGCCTCTGCGTCAAGCGCAGCGCAACGCGCTGAAGAGCTGGTGCCGAATGAATGGGAAGATATTACCAACTATAACAATTACTATGAATTCGGTACGGGAAAAAGTGATCCCGCCAAATATGCAGGCGCTTTAAGCACCACTCCGTGGAGCGTGGAAATCAATGGGTTGGTGGATCGCCCTGCGGTATATCACCTTGAAGATATTCTCCAAAAGATGACGATTGAAGAACGCATTTACCGGTTTCGCTGCGTCGAGGCATGGTCAATGGTGGTGCCGTGGAACGGGTTCGAACTGGCGGATCTTTTGAATATGGCAGGGGTTCAATCGCAGGCGAAATATGTGGCCTTTCAAACCTTATACCGGCCCGAAGAGATGCGCGGACAAAATTATCCAGTGCTTGATTGGCCATATGTAGAGGGGCTGCGGCTTGATGAGGCAATGCATCCGCTGACGCTGATGGCAAATGGTATTTACGGGAAACAAATTCCCAATCAAAACGGCGCGCCGCTGCGTCTGGTGGTGCCATGGAAATATGGTTTTAAATCAATTAAATCGATCGTAAAGATTACCCTGACCGATACGATGCCCCCCACCAGTTGGTCTTTGGCGAATGCGCGGGAATACGGGTTTTACAGCAATGTGAACCCACAGGTTGATCACCCGCGTTGGTCGCAGGCAACAGAGCGGCGCATCGGAGGAGGCCTGTTTGCCAAACGCCAGCCCACATTGATGTTCAATGGCTATCAAGAGGATGTTGCAGAACTTTATAAGGACATGGATCTGACAAAGTTTATCTAATAAGCCTGAAAGTTGAGGGGTGATCTGCGCGTGGTGGAGCACATAAATCATTTAAGCCGCAAACTTCCTGTTTGGCTTATATACTTAATCGGGGCGGCGCCCGGTGTTTATTTTATCATGCTCGGTGTTCGCAACGAGCTGGGTCCAGAGCCGATTGCGAAATTAGAACATTTGCTGGGCGAATTTGCGCTGCAAATGTTGGTTTTTGGGTTGGCGATTACACCGCTGCGCCGTATCTTTGGGATCAACCTGTTTAAGTTTCGGCGGGCGATTGGATTGATTGCGTTTGGCTACGTGCTCCTGCATGTTCTGACCTGGGCCTTGCTCGATCTTGGGGATCTCAATCGGGTTTGGGCGGATATAATGAAACGCCCTTATATAACGATTGGGATGCTGGCGCTGTTGGGGCTGATTCCTTTGGCGCTCACGTCAAATAATGTTGCGCAACGCCGGCTGGGTTCAAGATGGCGTCAATTGCATCGGCTAACCTATGGGATCTGTATCTTGGGGGGGCTGCATTTTGTGATGCTGCGCAAAGGTCTCCAGATCGAACCGCTTCTTTACTTAGGATCGATGCTGTTTTTACTTTTGGCGCGAGTCGATATTGGAAAATGGCGTGTTTTCGCAGCGGATAGAAAGCCCAAAGCGCCAACGCTTTAAAAGTCGTTAAGGGGTCTGCAAAGCAGTGAACCCCGCCAAAACGCAGTGTTTTATGGGAAATTGTGCTTTGCGGGTTCGTCTTGGATCAAGAATTTTCCATGAAAGTAAAAAAAGATATAAATAGTTATCGAAAGGGGGTTGCGGATGTT
>LGRT01000022.1 GCA_001642945.1 Rhodobacteraceae bacterium SB2
CCAAAGTCTCGATAAAGACGCGCGAGTTTGCCTGTGCCGCATTTCCGGCATGTTTACAGCGGCGGCGTCTTGCTGGCTGGAGAGCATTTTTTCATCGCGAGACTGGAGTGGAATTTTATTGACAGCCGATCAATAGCTCGTGCAGTGTTTAAGTTATCAGAGTGAATGAAGGCGGCCGAATGCTGGCTAAAGGCTTAAGGATGAATTTGGGACGCCGGGCGACCGGATGTGATCTCGTCGTGCGACGTGAAACCGGTCGTTTGCCGTTTCGGCATTATCCTTTCCGGGTATCCGGATTTGTACCGCCTCTTCTCATTCCGGTTGATTTTCCATGCACAACAAGAACGGGCTTCGCCTTGCCGTCGATATCGGCGGAACTTTTACTGATACGGTTCTGGTCGATGGACGGGGTCAGATCCTCGCCACTACCAAGACACCGACAACCCCTGATAACCCAACCCTCGGGGCGCTTGATGGCGCAAGGTGGGTGCTGGCCGAGGCTGCGGTGGACTGGTCGCAGATCGATGGCTTCATTCACGGAACCACGCTGGCCACCAACGCGCTGATCGAGCGGCGGGGCGCCGTTGTGGCAACCGTAACGACCGAGGGGTTTCGCGACATCCTCGAAATCGCCTATGAGCGGCGCTACAGCCAGTATGACATCAACCTGGTCAAACCAGACCTGATCGTGCCGCGTTCGCGCGCCTTCACCATCAGGGGGCGGATTGACGCGCGCGGGCGGGAGTTGGGGCCGCTTGACGAGGAATCGCTTGCCCGGCTAGTTGAGGACCTAACGGCCAGCGGTGCTGAGGCGGTGGCGATCTGCCTGATGCATGCTTATGCCAACCCGGCGCATGAGCTTAGGCTGCGGGATCTTCTGCAAGCGAGGATGCCCGATCTGGTGATCTCGCTTTCGCATGAAGTCAGCCCCGAGGCCCGCGAGTTCGACCGGCTCTCGACCACCATCGCCAACGCCTATATCCAGCCGCAAATGGCCAGCTATCTGGCGGATTTTCAGGGGCGCTTCAGCGACAAGGGGCTGACCTGCCCGATCCTGATGATGACCGCCGGTGGCGGCATGACCACGATAGAAACCGCCGCACGACTTCCGATCCGGCTGGTGGAATCGGGCCCCGCAGGCGGTGCCATTCTGGCGGCGCGTATCGCGGCCGAGACCGGCGAGCGCGAGGTGCTGAGTTTCGATATGGGAGGCACCACCGCCAAGCTGTGCCTGATCGACCATTTCCATCCGCAAAGCGCTCGCAAGTTTGAAATCGCGCGGGCGGCCCGGTTCATCAAGGGGTCGGGCATGCCGGTGCGCATCCCCGTGATCGAAATGATCGAGATCGGTGCCGGTGGCGGCTCCATCGCGCATGTGGACCGGCTGGGCCGTTTGCAGGTCGGGCCGGAAAGCGCGGGCTCGGAACCCGGACCCGCGACTTTTGCCAAGGGGGGCACTGAACCCACCGTGACCGATGCCGACGTGATGCAAGGGCTGATAGAACCTGGCCGGTTTGCCGAGGGGCGGCTGGCGATTGACATGAAGGCAGCGCAAGTGGCACTTGAACAAGGTGTCGGGCAGGCTTTGGGGCTTGATGCGGCGCAGTCCGCGCATGGGATCAGCGAGATCGTTGACGAGAACATGGCAAGCGCGGGCCGGATGCATGCCGTGGAATCTGGCAAGGATCTAGGGGCACGCCTGATGATTGCTTTTGGGGGCAACGGCCCTCTGCACGCAACCCGGGTGGCGCGGCGTTCGCAGGTCGACCGCATCCTGATCCCGCGCGATCCCGGCGTCGGCTCAGCGGTAGGGTTCCTGTTCGCACCGGTCTCGTTCGAAATCATCCGCTCGCGCTATGCCACGCTCGAGGCGCTTGATCGCGACGGGCTCAACGCCTTTTTTGACGAGATGAACGACGAAGCCCTTTCAGTTGTGCGGGCAGGTGCACCCGAGGGCGCGCTAACACAAAGGCGGAGGGCGTTCATGCGCTATCACGGGCAGGGTCACGAGATCGAAATTTCGCTACCAGACCGTGCGTTGGAGGAGGATGACATCCCCGCGTTGCGCCGGACCTTTGAAGAGGAATACAGTCGCCAGTTCAGCCGCGCGGTGCCGGGCATGACCATCGAAATCCTGAACTGGGCGCTTGAGGTGTCCTCTGAGCCACGCGCCTTGGAGCACTATCCCGAACCTTCCACAAGACAGAGCGTAAAGCCCAACGGGCACCGCTCTATCCTGTGCGATGTTACCGGCGCGTGGCGCGAGGCGGAGAGCCATGACCGCGCTGCGCTGCGCCCAGGCGATCACCTTTCAGGCCCCGCCCTGATCATCGAGCCGCAGACCACCACCTTCGTCAGCGCCGATTTCTCGGCCAATGTGGATGGCGGCGGCAATATCTGGCTCAACCGCAATCGGGAGGGGGGAGAATGAAAATGACAGACACACGATTGCAGGTCATGTGGAACCGGCTTCTGGCCGTGGTCGAGGAACAGGGCCAAGCGCTGATCCGCGCTGCCTTTTCTCCAATCGTGCGCGAATGCGGGGATATCTCGGCAGGTATTTTCGACCTTAAAGGCCGGATGCTGGCGCAGGCCGTGACCGGCACGCCGGGACATATCAACACCATGGCCGAAGCGGTGAAGATCCTGCGCGGGCGCTTCAAGCTTCAGGACATGAAGCCCGGCGACATCTACATGACCAACGATCCGTGGATCGCCTCGGGGCATCTGAATGATTTCCTGTTGATGATGCCGGTGTTCTACAAAGATCACGTGGTCGGCTTTACCTCCTGCACCTCGCATCTGGTTGATCTAGGCGGGTTGGGCATGGGCCCCGAAGGCGCAGATATCTATGACGAAGGGCTGCTGATCCCTTCCTGCAAGCTGATGGACGCGGGCGCGCTGAACACGCTTCTGATGGAGATCGTCAAAGCCAACTCACGCGAACCCATCGCCAACGAGGGCGATATCTATGCGCTGATCGCCTGCTGCGAAAACGGGGCAAAACGGCTTGCGGGTATGATGGAAGAATTCGGCATCGACCATCTGGACAAGCTGGCCGACTACATTATCGACACCTCCTATCGCGGCACGCTTGACGCCATCGCGGAGCTACCCAAAGGGACATGGCGTAATGTACTGACAGTGGACGGATATGAGCAGGAGATCGACCTGCACGCCGCCCTGACGATTGCCGAGGATCACATCACTTTGGATTTCGACGGCACTTCGGGCCTGTCGAATAAGGGCATCAACGTACCCTTGAACTATGCCACTGCCTATTCGGTGTTTGCCCTTCGCTGCATCATCGGCCCGGATATTCCAAATAACGCTGGCTCGCTTTCTCCTTTCCGCGTCACCGGTCCGAAGGATTGCATCCTGAACGCCCAGCCCCCGGCGCCGGTGGCCATGCGCCATACGCTGGGGCAAATGACCCCCGATCTGGTCTATGGTTGTCTTGCGCAGGTTCTGCCCGACAAGATTCCTGCCGAGGGCGCGTCCTGCATGTACGACCTGCCGCTGCGCCATGTGCCCGAAGCTGTGTCGCGCGGAGATGAACAATTCGCGCTGGAACTGGTTTTTTCCGGTGGCACCGGTGCGCGGCCCGGTCTGGACGGGCTTTCGGCCACGGCGTTCCCGTCCGGTGTCTGGGGATCACAGGTGGAAACCACCGAAGCGGTGGCACCGGTACTGATAACGCGGCGCGAGCTCAAGCCCGACAGCGGCGGCGCCGGGCGACAGCGCGGCGGGTTGGGGCAGCATATCGAGATGCGCTCCTCGAAACATGAAGATTTCATGCTGTTCCTTTCGGTCGAGCGGGTTCTGAACCCTGCACGTGGCCGCTATGGCGGGGGCAATGGGGCGGCGGGGCGTATTCGCATCGGCGATTACGGATCCGACCTGCCGGGCAAAGGAGAGGTCCGCGTGAAAGCCGGAGAAACACTGATCTTCGAAACCCCGGGCGGCGCGGGCTTCGGTTTGCCGCAAGAGCGAAGCCGCAAGGACATCAGGCGCGACCTTCAGGAAGGGCTGATCAGCCCCGAGACCGCCCGCGAAATCTATGGGGTTGAGCCATGATCAGACCCACCCCTCATGTCGTGGCAATGTCGCCTTATTCGCTCGCCGAACTGAATGCGCCCGCGGGCAAGCGCCTTATCTCGCTGTCGCAGAATGAAAGCCTGCGCCGGCCAAGCCCACAGGTGGGCGACGCCCTGGTCAACGCCGTGGCGAACGCGCATCTCTATCCCGATCCGGAGTGGGCTGGGTTGCGCAATGAACTGGCCGCGCTGCATCGCATTCCGGCCTCGGCCATCCTTTGCGGCAATGGGTCGATGGAGCTGATTGCCTGCCTGACGCAAACTTATTGCGATGAGCAAGGCGCGGTTCTCGCACCGGCCCATGCCTATCCGTTTTTCCTAACCGCCACTGAGCTGACGCGGGCGCGCTACGATGCCGCGCCCGAGGAAGGTGTGACCGCTTCGGTCGATTCCCTACTTGCTGCGGTCCAGCCGGATACCCGCATCGTCTTCATCGCCAATCCAGGCAACCCCACTGGCACCCGCATCCCGCGTGCCGAGCTTGTTCGCCTACGTGAAGGGCTGCGTGGGGATATCTTGCTGGTCGTCGACGAAGCCTATGGCGAGTTCGCCGACCATCTGGGCGAGCCCGTGTTTGATCTAGTCGGGCGTGGCGACACGGTGATCCTGCGCACGTTCTCCAAGGCCTATGGACTGGCCGGAATGCGGGTTGGCTGGGGTCTGTTCCCCGAGAGCATTGCCGGTGAGGTTCGCAAGGTAATGAACCCAAACAACATCTCTGATGCCGGGCAGGCCGCTGCGGCAGCAGCCCTGTCGGATCAGGCCTACATGCGCGAGACCTGCGCAATAACCGCCCGCCTGCGCGACGGGTTTTTGCACCGCTTGCGCGAGGCAGGATTTGACGTGGCTGAAAGCTTTACAAATTTCGCGCTGATCCGCTTTGACGATGCCCGGGCGGCACAGCAGGCGGATGCGGCCTTGCGCGCAGAAGGCGTGGTTGCGCGTGCACAAAGCGGTGTCGGGCTGTCCGACTGCCTGCGTGTTACAATCGGGACGGCAGAAGAGCTCAATTTTGCGGCAAGTCTTTTGAAACATTGGGCTATGGGAGGAAAGGCATGACACAATCACGCGGACGGAAGCGTTTCGGCATTCTCGTACCCTTCACAAACACCAACCTTGAACCTGATATGGTTCTCTTGCGACCCGACGGTGTATCCCTGCATTTCGCCCGCATGGGGGGCTATGATCAGGATGAAATACCCGATGCCGACCAGATGCACGGGCTGGGTGCGGCTGATCTTTCCGAACCCTTGCACCTGCTTCAGGGCGTGCGTCCGGACGTGATCTTGTATGGCTGCACCTCGGCCACGCTTACCCACGGATTTGACTTTGACCGTGCGCTCGCCGAACGGATCAATGCGCAAGGCGCAGCCGAAACCGTTACCGCCGCAGGGGCTCTGGTTAATGCGCTTGAGTTTCTTGGGGCAAAGCGTATCGGCTTTGCCTCGCCTTATGTATCCGCGATCAATAATATGGCCATCGATTTCCTGGCTGAAACCGGTGTCGAAACAGTGGCTCGCTCCGAGGTGGGCGATGCGCTGGATAATTACGGACAGGGCGAATTGGACCCGCAAGCCGTGTATGATCTGGGTCTTGCCGCCGATCATCCTGAAGCTGAGGTGCTGGTCCTGTCCTGCACAGATATGCGCAGCGTCGAGACCATCGCGCGGCTTGAGCAGGCCGTGGGCAAGCCGGTGATCAGCTCAAACCAGGCGATGATGTTTCAGGCCATGCAACTGGCCGGTATCGGGGAACTCATGACGGGGTTCGGACAGCTTCTGGAAAGGAAACGTCTATGAGATTTGACAGGATTGCCGAATTTGCTCTTTCGGGTCGGGATATACCGCAAAGTACGCTCGACATGGCCGCGACGCTTCTGATCGACACGGTGGGTGTGGCGGCAGGTGCTGCAGGCCTTACAGCCGGTCGTATCGCGCGCGATCACGTTTTTGCCTTTCACGGAGCCGGTGCGCCCGAACACGCAGCCCACATGATGTTCGATGGCCGTTGCGCGTCGATCCCGGGGGCAGCCTTTGCCACGGCCACTCAGATTGACAATCTTGATGCGCATGACGGGCTCAACCAAACCAAGGGTCACATCGGCTGCGCCGTGGTGCCTGCATTGTTCGCCTTTGCGGAAAACAGGCCAGAGCTTTCGGCGCGGGATGCCCTAAAGGTGCTGGTTGTGGCTTACGAGATCGCGGCACGGGCCGCCTTCGCACTGCATACTTCCGTCAGCGACTACCATACCTCGGGGGCATGGAATGCCTTGGGGGTTGCAGCAATCGGGTGCCGCCTTGGGGACGCAAACCCAGATCAGCTTCGTCAAGCTTTTGGCATTGCAGAGTATCACGGACCCCGCAGCCAGATGATGCGCGAGATTGCCAACCCGACCATGCTGCATGACGGCTCGGGCATGGGGGCTCTGGTGGGATCAATGGCCGCGCTCATGGCGAAGGACGGGTTTACTGGCGCTCCGGCAATTACTGTGGAGAACGAAGATGCGGCGCAGTTCTGGGCTGATCTGGGCGAGGTCTGGACGATCGAGCAGAACTATATCAAGCCTTATCCGATCTGCCGCTGGGCGCATGCAGCGCTAGATGCTTTGTCCAGGTTGATGGGCGCGCACGGGTTTCACGCTGACGACGTTGCCAATATCACAGTGAACACCTTCGCCGAGTCTGCAGCGCTTTTTCCGGGAATGCCAGCGACCACGTCTCAAGCGCAGTATTCCTTGCCATTCGCACTTGCCACGATGCTCGTCCATGGTCGGATCGGACCGGATGAGATCACCGGTGCGGGGCTGAGCGATCCGCAAGTTGCAGCTTTGCTTCCGCGGATTTCAGTGCACGAAGCAGTCCGGCATTCCGAGCGCTTCCCCGAGGGCCGCTGGTCGGATGTGACCCTAGCGTTAAAAGACGGCAGGAGGCTGGCATCGGGAGACGTGAACGCACGCGGCGGATCCGAAGCACCGATGGACATGCACGAAGTCGAAGCAAAGTTTCACATTATGGCCTCGGCCCTCCCCGAACCGCGGCGGCGAGCCATCTGGGAGATGCGCGAACAGCTTATGCAGCCGGAAACGAAATTCGAGGAACTCGCGCGACTTGTTCGCGCGCCAATGGAGAAGCCTCATGTCTGACACCCCGCGTATTATCTTGCACAACAGTGATACCGCGCCGCTGGCCCGGTGGTTGCGGGCCAGCTTCCCGCACGCGGATTTTCGTGAATGCGACAGCTACGACGCCCTTCCCTCACTGATCGAAAGCTACCGTCCCGAAGTGGTCTATTCCGTGCGCTTCGCAGGTACGCCGGGTTTTCCGCGCGACGCGCTGTTCGGCCCTCGCGGCCCGAGTTGGGTCGCCAATGGAGGGGCGGGAACCGACCATTACGGGCAATGGGACCAGGCAAAAACGACGGTGACCAATGCCGCAGGCGTGGCCGCCGGGATGATGGCGGAATACATCTTCGGTGGCTTTCTGCATTTCACGCTGGATATTCCCGGACTGCAACGGGACAAGGGAGCACGGGTCTGGAACGCCCGGCTTGTCAGCCCGCTTGCTGGCAAGACGCTCCTGATCGTCGGGCTTGGCCATACTGGGCAGGCGGTGGCGAAACGAGCCAAGGCTTTTGGTATGACCGTGCTGGGAACGCGGGCCCGACCTCAGCGCATGGATCATGTTGACGAAGTGCACGCTGCCAGTGACTTGCCCGACCTGCTGCCGCGCGCGGATTTCATCGCGGTCTCGACGCCGCTCATCCCCCCGACGCGCGGCTTGATCGGCGCGCAAGAGATCGCGCGGATGAAGCCCGGTGTGATCCTCGCCGATGTCTCCCGTGGCGGCGTGGTGGACCAGTCTGCCCTTCATGATGCGCTGATAAACGGGCATGTGGCGGCGGCGGCACTGGATGTTTTCGAGACTGAACCCTTGCCTCAGGTCAGCCCGATCTGGGCGCTCGATAATGTCATCGTCTCACCGCATTGCTCGTCGGTTCATGCAGAATGGGAAGAAGCCTCGTTCCGGCTTTTCCTGGACAATTTAGGCCGCTGGACGCGGGGCGAGAAGCTCTTGAACATCGTGGACCCAGCACGTGGCTATTGAAGGGATGGCCAAGACTGAACGCCTGACAGGGGTCGTGACACCGCTGCTAACACCCTACGAGAACGACCTTTCCATCACAGAGGGCCTTTACCTGGAGCATGCAGCACATTGTCTGGACGGGGGCGCGCATTACCTGTCGCCCTTCGGAACTACGGGCGAGGCGGTCTCGAACACCATGGGCGAGCGGATGGCAATGCTCGAGCGACTTGTCGCTTCGGGCACCGCTACGCCCGGGCAGCTCATGCCCGGCACCGGATTGTGCAATCTTGAGGAGACGGTCACGCTCACCCGTCATGCCGCCGAAATTGGCTGCGCCGCCGCGATGGTCCTGCCGCCATTCTTCTATCCCCCCAGCGACGAGGGGCTGTATCGCTACTACAGCCGACTGATCGAAACCCTGGGTGCCCAAGCGCCGAAGATCGTCCTGTACAATATCCCGCAGAACACAGGCGTTCCGATTTCACCCGCGCTGTCCGCACGTCTGAACGCGGCCTTTCCGGATGTCGTTACCGCCTACAAAGACAGCTCGGGCAACTGGGACAATACCACCGCCGTGATCAGGGCGGCGCCAGGCATTTCGGTCTTTCCAGCGTCTGAAACCTTGTTGAGCAAGGCCATAGCATTGGGCGCCGGCGGTTGCATCTCGGCAACCTGTAATTCAAACATCACGGCGATCCGGAGACTGTACGAGGCGCTGCGGGTTGGGGTTTGGAACGAGACCGAAAAACTGCAACTCGGTCTGGAAGCACACAGAAATGCAGTGCAGGACGCGGGGCTGATCAGCGGTTTGAAAAGCCTCAAGGCATACCAGACCGGCGAAAGACGCTGGCTAAACCTACGCCCTCCACATGAGACAGCCGAGCCAGCGGTTGGACGGTCGCTGGCCAAGACAATCTCACAATAGTCGCGTCAGTTTCGCGTGCTTGCAGGAGCGCCAGAATTTTTGCCGAGACCGGTCCTCAATTCAATCTATCAGAGCGGCAGCATCGTCCGCGTAGTAGCCGTCAGATGATCACGCAGCGAATGGCAGCTGAGAGCCCATACTGTGAATTCGTCTATTGTGCTGCGCGCGCTCGCAGCACCTAAAATTTTGTATTCGCGTGTTGTCATGTCAAACTACCGCGTTAGAGCCCATCGTTCATTTGGCTCGTATAATACTTTTAAACGTCCATAGCGTTTTTCGGACGAATTCGAACATGACAACCCTTAAAGCGCTAATCTAAGAGGTCGTTTTTGCCAGCCATTCTTTGCCTTTCAACATGGCATTCCAATAGATCCAGGGCAGAACTGACTTTTTTAGGAACCATGCGGCGCGCCTTGGCTTTGTGCTGTCCCACGGAAAGCTGGGCATGAGTTTTCCACCATAACCGAACTCTGCCAAAATAATTTTGCCGTGTTCGACGGTTAACGGGCACGATCCATACCCATCATAGGCTTGCGGCATCGCAGCTTCCTTCATCTGCGCAATCAGATTGTCAGCCACAATTGGGGCTTGTTTACGCGCGGCGGCTGCTGTTTTGGCATTTGGGGTTGAGGTCACATCCCCAAGGCCAAAGATATTTGGGGCGATAGTGCTTTGCATCGTCGATTGGTCAACAGCCATCCAGCCAGCTTCGTTTGCAAGGGGGCTGTCTTTGATAAAGTCTGGCGCGCATTGGGGTGGACAGACATGCAGCATATCAAATTTACGCTCTACCAGCCGCGGGTCTTCGCCTTCTTTGGTCACCTTGAAGGTTGCTATCTGATTGGGGCCGTCGACCTTCACCAGATTATACCCAAAGTCGAGATTTATACCGTAGCGGTCAACATATTCCATTAGCGGAGGCACATAATCTGCGCAGCCGAAGAGGACCGGCCCTGCATTGCAGAATGACACATCGATATCTTTGATTTTACCCACCTGCATCCAGGTTGAGCATGACAAGTACATTGCTTTTTGCGGCGCGCCTGCGCATTTGATCGGCATAGGCGGTTGGGTGAAAATAGCTTTTTCCCCGCGCATTTTTTGAACCAGTTCCCATGTGTAGGGTGCAAGATCATATCGGTAGTTCGAGGTCACACCGTTTCGACCAAGCGCTTCCTCAAGCCCCTCAATCGCAGCCCAATCTAGCTTAAGCCCCGCCGCCACTACGAGAGAGCCATAAGTAAGCACCTTTCCATCTTCAAGCCTGACGCTATTCTCATCTGGTTGAAACGATGCAACGGTCCCTCTTATTTGTGTCACATAAGAAGGCATGACACTGGCCGTGGATCGTGCCGTTTCTTCTTTTTTGAAAACGCCCGCACCCACCATGGTCCAGCCTGGCTGGTAGTAATGGGTCGTTGAGCGCTCGATAATAGCTATATCCAGAGACGCGTCCCGTTTATGCAGGCTGGCTGCCGTTGCGATACCCGCGGCTCCGCCACCTACGATAAGTATTTGATGATCTGCCATTATATTAGGGGCCTCCCAACCCTTGCCCTAACGAGCTTTACAGTTTGTTAATTGGCACTTTCAGGTAGACGTCTCCGTCCATATCAGCGGCAGGCATGTGGCCTGCATTCATGTTCACTTGAATTGATGGAATGATAAGTTTCGGCATTGCCAATTGCGCATCCCGCTTGGTCCGAAAGTCAACGAATTCTTTTTCGGATTTGCCACCACCGACATGAACGTTTTTTGCCTTTTGTTCTGCTACTGTTGTTTGCCAGCAGAACGTCTCACGCGTTTTGGTTTTGTAGTCGTGGCACAAGAACAAGCGCGTCTCTTCAGGCAACTTTAATATGCGTTGGATAGAAGCATAAAGATTGGTTGCAGACCCGCCCGGGAAATCTGCACGAGCGGTGCCAAAATCGGGCATAAATAACGTGTCACCGATAAAGGCAGCATCGCCGATGACGTAGGTTATACAGGCAGGCGTATGCCCCGGCGTGTGCATCACTGTGACATTAAGGTTACCGATGTCAAAGACATCCCCATTTGCGAACAATCTGTCGAATTGGCTGCCGTCCATCTCAAATTCGGTACCTGCATTAAAGATCTTGCCAAAAACTTTTTGAACGGCGGTTATATTGGCTCCTATCGCAATTTTGCCACCCAGCTTTTCGGCCAGGTAGGGTGCAGCAGACAGGTGATCGGCGTGCACATGGGTCTCGAGTATCCAAGCGACCTGCCAGTCATTTCGCGTGATTTCATCGATCAGCTTATCGGCATGGGTCGTTTCGGTACTGCCCGCTGCGGCGTCAAAATCCAAGATGGAATCGATAATCGCCACAGCGTTTGAAGCTGGGTCTTTTACGATATGACAAGCTGCGTTCGTGGCTTCATCAAAGAACGTATGCACCTCGGGAGAGGACTGCCGCATTTTTTAAAACTCCACGACGGCGCGGATAGATTTGCCTTCATGCATCAAATCGAACCCGTGGTTGATATCCTCTAGCTTCAATTTATGAGTGATCATCGGGTCGATTTCGATCTTGCTGTCCATGTACCAATCCACGATTTTGGGTACATCGGTGCGCCCGGATGCGCCACCAAATGCAGTACCGCGCCAAACCCGCCCTGTTACCAATTGGAACGGTCTTGTGCTAATCTCTGCGCCAGCAGGCGCGACGCCGATAATGATGCTTTCGCCCCACCCCTTGTGCGCGCATTCCAGCGCCGTGCGCATAACGCCCACGTTGCCAGTGGCGTCAAATGTGTAATCCGCACCACCGCGTGTCAGCTCAACCAGATGCGCAACCAGATCCCCGGCCACTTTTGAAGGGTTCACGAAATCGGTCATACCAAACCGCTTGGCCATCTCGACTTTACCCTCGTTCAGGTCAACGCCAACGATTTGGTCTGCCCCCGCAAGGCGCAAACCTTGGATAACATTGAGTCCAATACCGCCAAGGCCGAAGACCACGCCAGTTGACCCAATCTCAACTTTAGCAGTGTTGATCACTGCCCCTATGCCGGTTGTGACACCACAACCAATGTAACAAATTTTATCAAACGGAGCGTCCTTTCGAACTTTCGCCAGAGCAATTTCGGGCACAACGGTGTGATTGGCGAAGGTAGAACATCCCATATAATGGTGGATTGGCGTCCCATCGAGCATTTTGAATCGTGTCGATCCGTCAGGCAAAAGCCCAGCGCCTTGGGTACTTCGGATTTTCTGGCAAAGATTAGTTTTAGGATTTAAGCAATATTCGCATTCACGGCATTCGGGTGTATAGAGTGGGATCACATGGTCACCCACCTCTAGACTGGTCACACCTTCTCCAATTTCGATCACTACGCCTGCACCTTCATGACCCAAGATTGCCGGAAAAATGCCCTCCGGATCCTCGCCCGAACGGGTGAATTCATCTGTATGACATAGACCTGTAGCTTTGATCTCAACCAAAACCTCTCCAGCGCGCGGGCCGTCGAGTTCAACGTCCATAACTTCAAGTGGTTTTCCAGCCTCCAAGGCGACAGCAGCACGTGTTCGCATTTTTTCTCCTAAAAAAATTGCTTGATTTTTTCCATGATTCGCTCTCATCATCTGAGAAAGTGTCTCATATTTCAATAGGTACCTTTGAAGTGCATCTAGAACGTCTTATTCATTTGCTTGAAATTATCGCCGTCGTCGGTCGTCCGATCAGCGCAACCGAAGCGCAGATAGCAAGTGGGTTGCCAAAGCCAACCTGCTATCGCTTGATGCAAACATTGCAAGAACAAGGGCTGATCGAAGAACCAAACAATGACGGGCGCTATGTGATTGGTGAACGGCTGATCCGCATTGCTCTATTGGGAAAATCCGACGTGGATGTGCGCCGTGTTGCGGCGCCTCTTCTCAAAGTGGCCGCTACCAAATTCAATGAAACTGTGTTTCTGGCACGCTTCCGAGATGGCAAAGTGGAAATTATTCATGTCGAAACACCGGACGATCCCGCCCGTGCCTTCATCCATCCAGGGCTTGGTGAACGCCCGATGCATGCCTGTTCTTGTTCAAAGGCAATCGCAGCCTTCACAGAACAAAACTTTCAAGACAAAATTTTGCAAGGAAGTCTTCAAGCCTATACAGACCACACAAAGGCGACGCGAGAAGACCTGCTTGCAGAGTTCGATATCATCCGAAAGCAAGGTTTTGCCGATTGCGATCAAGAGATTGACATTGGCATCTCAAGCGTTGCCGCCCCAATAACAATCGGGAATATCGGTGCCACCTTTAGCGTCGGCGCAGTCGGACCCGTACGCAGGTTTGGCACAGATTACAGACATAATATCGGCCGTCAGCTGACACAGCTTGCAACAAAGATCAGCGGTGCCATTCAACTATGCAACGTGGCCGAGGTCTAATGAGGAACCGCGGAAATGATGTATCAAACCCCAATGAGCGGGGAATAACTTTAGGGAGGAAGATCGATGAATAAACCGATGAAGCCGGATCCAACATTTCATGCATCCGCAAAACTAGCGATGCAAGCACCACCTGAAAATTTTGCATTTACGGTAATGCTGGGCAAAGACGCTGATCAACACGATGGACTAGCCGTTATTGACCTGCGCAAAGGGTCGAAAACCTATGGCGAGATTGTTCATAAGGTGATGACTGAAACCACTGGGGACGAATTTCACCACTTTGGCTGGAACGCGTGTTCATCATCTCTGTCGCCCTTATCGGGCCATGCATTTTTAGAACGCCGCTATCTGATCGTACCAGGCATTCGCTCGTCGCGTATTTTTATCTTTGATGTCAAAGATCCACTAAAGGCTCATATTCATAAAATTATTGAACCGGAAGAACTGTTCGAAAAGACAGGGTATTCGCGTCCCCATACAATTCATTGTGGGCCTGAAGGGATTTATGTATCAACTCTTGGTGGAGGCGGAGCTGATGGCACAGACGGCCCTCCCGGTATTTTCATCATGGATTGTGAAACATTTGAAATTATCGGTCGCTACGAAATGGATCGCGGTGCACAAGACAAACATTACGATTTCTGGTGGAACCTGCCACAAGACTATATGGTCAGTTCTGAATGGGGTCTGCCGCCCCAATATGAAAATGGCGTTGTACCAGAAGATTTACTGTCAAACAAATACGGCCATTCGATCCACTTCTGGGATCTGCGCGCACGCAAAAACATCCAAACGATGGATTTCGGTGAAAACTACCAGATGGCGTTAGAGATCCGCCCTGCCCATGATCCGACCAAATCTTATGGGTTCTGCGGTGTCGTGGTTGATACAACAAACTTACAAGGCGCGATTTTTACCTGGTGGCGTGGTGATGATGGTGTGTGGCAATCCAAGAAGACGATCACGATCGATCCACGCCCGGAAGATCCAGAAAACCTTCCTGATTTGCTTAAAGGCTTCGGAGCCGTGCCACCCTTGGTCACTGATATCGACCTGAGCCTTGACGATAAATACCTTTATGTCGCCTGTTGGGGCTTGGGCGAGATGCATCAATATGATGTATCTGATCCAATGAACCCCGTGCTCAACGGTAAGGTGCAGCTTGGCGGTATCGCCACCGAACATAAGCACCCTAACGGCAAGGAGGTTATCTACGGACCGCAAATGGTCGAGATCAGCCGCGACGGAAAAAGAGTGTATTGGACAAATTCGCTTTATTCTTCATGGGACAACCAGTTCTATCCGCATCAGGAAGGCGGGCAAATGGTGATGGCGAATGTTGGAGAAGATGGCAGTTTTGCCCTTGATCCTGACTTCTACATTGACTTCCCAGAGAACACCCGGGCCCACCAAATTCGTCTGGAAGGCGGCGATTGTTCCACCGATAGTTTCTGTTACCCCTCTGTATAAAATATGGAAACCATGACTGCGACGGCCCTTTGGTGGGCCGTCATTTTTTCGGGTATATACCATGGCGTAAACCCTGGTATGGGATGGCCTCTGGCTGTCTCCGCGGCTCTATTTGAACGCAAGAAAAGCGCCATGATCAAAGCCAGTGCAATGCTTGCGACTGGTCATTTTCTGGCGATGATTATCATCTTGCTGCCGTTTTCAATGATGTATTTCTTCGTCAATAACGAGCGTGAAATTCGGATGGGTGCAGGCGCGCTAGTGATTGCGATGGGGATCTATCTTTTGACCAATCGGCGACACCCGAAAATTCTAGCCCGCATCCATCCTGCCAAGCTAGGGCTCTGGTCGTTTCTGGCCGCCACTGCCCATGGTGCGGGACTAATGCTGGTGCCTATTTATCTTGGTATTTGCGGGCTTTTAGTGCTGGGCGAAAGTGTGTCAGAAACAGGTCATGCCGCTGCACAAGTGCTCATGAGCAACAATATAACGACAGCCTTTTTAGTGGCCGCAACCCACACCTTTGCGATGACTTTTGCAGGTGCTGCGATTGCGATCTTTGTCTACACTTGGTTTGGTTTGAAATTCATTTCAAAAAGTTGGTTCAATCTTGATTTACTTTGGGCGCTCAGCCTAATTACTGTCGGGGCATTTGGCGTTTATTCTGCATTTTTAGGTCATCAATGATGCCCAATGAAAGTTTTGGCAATGTCTATTGAATCGCCGTAAATTCACCGCTGCGAAAGCCAGAAAATGCTGCGTTTGCACAAGCCCGGTTTGTCCGCAAAGCAGACATTGGAGTCCACTGCACCGAAAGACCGCTTTGCTCTCTGAGTTTTGAAAGTAAACGTTATGGCACTCAAGCCTACCGTGTGGATGGTAAGGCTTTTTAGGTTTAGAACGTAAAGTCATCATCTTGATGACTGAT
>LGRT01000023.1 GCA_001642945.1 Rhodobacteraceae bacterium SB2
ACAAAAAAACACTTGCCGTTGAGAGCTTGCTAGAGGGTCAAGCAGAGGCTTTAACGCAAACAGCTATATCCAAAGCACTCGAGGGCGACAGTGTTGCCCTCAAGCTTTGTCTGGATAGGATAGCGCCCGCCCCAAAAGATAATACGGTTCAATTCTCCTTGCCCTCTATAGTTACTGCCAGTGATGCATCAAAGGCGGCGGGAAGCGTTCTCAGCGCTGTAAGTAGCGGCGAACTTACACCAATCGAGGCAACCCGCGTTATGGGGCTTATAGACAGCGTCAGGCGCACTCTTGAACTCACCGATATTGAAAATCGCTTGAAGGCTTTAGAACATGACCTCGCAACAGCTTGATAAGCGTCTCTCACGTATAGCCGCTAAGGTGCCTGAGAAGCCCAATCAAGAAGCAGAGGCGGCGTTCAAAGCCATTATTACCTATCTAGATGAATTAGCCGCCCGCAAAGCAGGGGGAGACCCTGATGTGCAAGCAGAAATAGAAATGGCGGCAAAGGCGCTTAGAAAATGAAGTTTGAAAAACGCCTTAAGCATCTGGAACAGTTGCAAGTGGCAAAACGGTATGAACCACCCTTGATTGTCACTCGTTTCATTGAGCCAAATGATGGAGAAGCAAAGCGGCTCAGAACTCTGAGACGAAATATAAAACTAGAAGAACTAAAATAGCTGGCATTTATGTTCAGTTTTTCTTCATTTCAGCATCAAATTTAGAAGCCCATTCACTTGCTTTTTGTTCATCAAACAGATCAGAAAATTCATCTGAATAGAGTGAGGACAGCCCTCGTGAAGCCCAAAACACGCCTTTATTATAGGCTTGGAAAAACAACACCTCTGCTTTTGCGTGATTTTGTTGCACATCGTCCCCAAAAAAATATGCTGCAGCGAGCGCAAACGTAGCTGCAGGATACCCCATTTCATGAGATCGCTTTATCTCTGCTATAGCTTTAGAGCTTTCACCTAGTCGCAAATAGCCACGCGCCCTGTACAAAATATGACGAGCTTGTTTTTTACTGCCGCGGTTCAACACGCTATCACAGGCCGCAATAAGTGCTATTGGTTCAATATTGGAAAAATCAACTGGCTCCGCAACAGCCAATGGATCAGCTTGAAGAGAGCCCAAAACATCACATTTTTCTTCACCTAACAAAGGCTCAGCAGTCAGAGCTAGTATTGCTATATATAAAGTATGAACAGGCTTAATATTTATTCCAAACATCGTATTTTTTCCAAAGCTTGCATGATGTATTATCCATCATTGTTTTTCCAAAATCGACGCCATTAATTTTACAATAACCCACTACTCTATCGTATGTGGTCGCACCAGTTAGGCCGCAAACCGCATATTGACCTTGAAACCTTTGCGCAAATTTCGTGACGCGTTTGCCTTCAGGTGTACTATTTTCAGGGCAGTCTAAAGCGGCAATTCGTACTGCTTTTCCCACTACCTCAAACGTATCCCCATCGCGCACATGCGTGATTTTACCTTCTAGAATGTTCTTATTTTGCAGAGGTCGCGTATCAGAGCTAGGAAACCCAGATAACTTGGAAGTGATGTACTCTGGGTTTTCATAGAGCCAGAAGCCGCCTAAAACAGCCATGCTAAAAAGAAATAGGATGCGGTTTGAACTTATGTTTCTGGGTTTTTTACGATAGAGGCGTTTAGGTTTATTACCACCTTTTATGGCTTTTAAATATTGGTTCTTCTGCCAAGGTGATTGACGGTTTTTTCGATCATCATTCATTACAGATGATGATGTTGATTTGACTGAGATGCAGCGGCACTAATCAAAGTTGTATCCCTTGGCGATGCAGTATTTTTTGAGAGCGGAAATTAACATAATTGCTGCTGGCATATTTTCTTGATTTGAATGCTTCCAAAATGAAGAATTGTATTCTTCAACCACTAAAACATGTAATTCAACCAGTGAAGTTTTTGTTTTTTTAAAGCATTCATAAAGAACTTGCTCTGATGGGCTAGGGTTCATCATTAAGCCTTCAAACGCGCCCAACAGATGTATCATCTGCTCAGTTTCATTGTACCTCGTCCACACTTTTTTATTAAAAGCGTCAGCCTGTGGTGCAAGCGTAATAAAAAATAGTAGCAGTATGGCGCGCATCACGTTACTTCTCCTCTTCATTCTCTAGCATCACATTAATCTGCTTAACGACTTGATCGTTTTCACCTTCAAGCAGAGCAACTCTTTCTGACAGTTCTTTAATTTTGCGGTTAAGCAAGAACCACATAATGATGACCAGAAGTAACGCTAGAGCTTCCATAATAAACCTCTCAATTTAAGACAAACCATTACGGAAAATCATGTTCTATGCAACAACTTCGCTTGGTTCAGTCCCCCCCCCCCCGCGATCTCACCAGCGCATTTTAAAATCCAGTCTGAGGCCTAACCCGTTCACAGAAACTTTATCTGACACCACTGAGAGATCGAAGCGGGTGGGATTTATTTTGTAAGTTCACTTTGGAAACTCTAATCTAAAAAGGTGTTATCAATTCATCAAAGAAGCTTTCACGATCTCTCAGCAAGTTTAGAAGCTCTGCCTTTTCAATGGTAAACCAGCCACGGCTACATAAGCCTACCAATGCCTCCCAATCAGAAGTCCAGTACTCAGATTTAACTGCACCCCAATCAAATAATACGGGTGTCTCCAAGAAACCCCATCGTCTGTAACTAGGGAAAGCATTATTGGGGAGGTTGACCTGAGTGAACCGTGGGTAATCAAATTTTCTCCAAGGAAACAGATGCGGCCTACTATCAAAAAGCTCAAAATCGTTTTTTAACTTTCTTCCATCAACGATCCAAATGATGCGTTCATAAAAGTTCGTTCTGGAAAGAATTTCGTCTGGGCTAATTGCTGAATGCTGAAACTCAATCACCAATCCATCAGGTGTTTTGACGTCAGCAATGTGTTTTTCACCATAGTCTGCTTTATGGACTACCTCTTGCCACTCTACAGGGAACTGGTCTTTCCAATCACGATGCCATTGAGTTTCATTTTCCCACCAATGATCACAGGTTTGTTTTGTCTTATGCGCCCAATGCCAGACTTTTCTATTGCCACACTTGGCGATCATTTCAGTGCCACAGCAAGGACAGACACCTAGTGCATTAGGTGTTGCTTCAATTCTTTGATCGCGTTGTAGAGCGAATTTCATAACGCGAAGATAACGCAATCAAAACATATTTGAAGCTCATTTGTGACGCCACAAATAGCCATGTGCAGCTATGAAGAGAAACTTAACTGTATATGGAAATGTATATAGATCTACCAATAATCTCTTAAATATTTGATAAATGTACATATTTTTGGAGATAGTGGCGGAGACGAAGGGATTCGAACCCTCGAGACCCTTCCGGGCCTACTCCCTTAGCAGGGGATAACCTTTTAACGCAGCGCCCTGCAAACTATAGAATCCTTGACGCTCAAATTGCGCCGTAATGAGGCCTAATGCAGTAGTTAAGCGCAAATTTGCGCTTTAAAAATTATTCTACAGGTAACGGTCAAAAATAATGAATTCTTTTCAATCGTTTTATATCATTTTTAAATCTAACTACTAAACATGCAAAATAATTTAAAAAACGGAATACCACGCCTCAGACAAAAAATGTTTGCCAACGAGTAAAATAAAGAATTGAATTAAAGCCTTATATCCAAAGTAAACAAACGATACTATTTTAGCGTAATAAAAGAGAGATACACTCATCATGGCAGACCCCTACACCATTCAAATACACGTGCTTGATGGGAACCCCAATGGCTTTAGGATAATTAACCGGCCAGCCGATTGGAGTGGTTGCGGCATCGTTTTTCCACGTGAGGAGCTAGCAAAAGGTATCGACTTTGACCTTTTGAAACGGTGTGGTGTGTATATTCTTTGGGACCATGATCAAAGTAGCGGAGAGCTATATATCGGTCAGTCTGAAGTTGTTTCTCAAAGAATTTCAGAGCATAATAAATCAAAAAAGTTTTGGAAAAATGCCATTGCGTTTACTTCTGAAAATAATATTTTGAACGCGGGACATATAAGATGGTTGGAATATAATTTAATTCAACGAATTAAAGAGATTGGAAGCCGGAGTTTGACCAATCAAAACACACCTTCCAAACCATCTTTATCTTTGCAAGATGAGTCTTTGAGCCAAGTTTTTTTAAAACGTATGCTAGAAATATTTCCACTCATTGGTTTAAGTGCATTTGAGACGCCATCTGAAGCCACTTACAATATCAAACTCGAAGAAAACGCGCTTGGCATCAGTGATCAAAACTTAGCTGAACGCGACACAGTAATAGTCCCGACTGGAAAAACGGGGCAAGGCTTTGAAGAAGTATTTTTAGGATCCGACTGTTGGTATTCTGTAAGACTGTCAGAAAAGTCAAAAAGCCAACTTAAATATATCGCTGCTTATAGACCATCTCCAGAGTCAGCAGTCACACACTTTGCAAAGATTTCGTCGATTGAACCGTATGGTGAAGGAAACGATAATAGATATAAAATAATCTTTGCAAAAAAAGCTGATAAAATCAAAGATATTCCCTTTGGTACAGCCAAAATAGGAGCTATGCAAAGTCCTAGGTACGTCACGAAAGACTCACTTCTTTCTTGCGAAGATTTGGGCGAAATTTTGTGATGGTACGATGATCATTATCTTCGAGAATAAAGAATACATGCAGATTGTACGTCATGACCCAGCTCAAATGGATCTTTGTTCAATTAGTTCAAATAAATACCAAACGTTGCATATGTTTACGGGCTTTTATCACGACATGCTTAAGTACTGGGAGCACCGCAGTATTGGGCGCGAATGTGAAATCATAGAAGACGAATTTGCAACAGATGAATTTAGGTTTTCAACAATAGTTCCATCAGAAATGGTAGAGTCTCGCCTATCATTAGAAATCGAGGATATACATTACACGTCTAGAATTTTCAGATCGAACATAAAGGATAGTGAAAACATACACGAAATCGTAAAAAGTCTTGATAGAGAGCAAGAGGGTAAACCTCCTAAGGCTGCTGAAATTAATCCCGAGGGCTCTGGTTGGTACACTGAAAATATAAAAATGTATTCGAAGTTAAAGGCTCTGGAAGGCGTACTTGAATTGCATGGTATTATTGTAAGCGATGAAGAAAATGGAAACTTATCATGGGGGTATTCCAGCATTTCGCAGCTTACACCTCCACACAAAGTATCAGAGTAAGTTCAAAACTTAAATTTTGTTGCATGACTTTCTGCATTACAATTTTTCACAATCGAATGCCATACGCCGAATAAGCGCAAAGTTGCGCTTATTTTTCTTTTGCATTCGCTTAAATTTATTGAGAGCTTACAGCTTAACTATGTGAAATAGCATCGATTTGTGGCGGAGACGAAGGGATTCGAACCCTCGAGACCCTTCCGGGCCTACTCCCTTAGCAGGGGAGCGCCTTCGACCACTCGGCCACGTCTCCGCTGATGGGTCTACAATTTTATCGAATAGCAAAACAAGCGGAAAATATAAGAAACCCTCACTTTTTACGATTTGTTCGTTCCTACACCCTCAGCTGACGCGCAACGCCTGCACTTTTGCTGTGCATTTTTTAAGAAACTCCATCCAAACAACCCGCCCAGACATAGGAAATAAATCGAATGTTTGACGCATCGTGCAAAGAGATCGTCTGTTGGCAAATAAAATAACAGCAAGCGTAGCGCTAACTGCGTATCCGCTTTGTTTCCAAAGCACAAAAAAACTCTCAATGCCTTAACAGTATAGCGTTGAAAGAGAGCATCCTACGCAATTCAGGCATCATTTGACTAGTCACCAAACCGCCATTGACATTTTTTTGTCCAACGACGCAACCCGGCAAGTCCCTCTTCCTTTAGCTCTTTGACAGAAGCTGACATAGAACGCACGATTTCAATAAAAGGCTTTGCAGCGTTTAAAATATGGCCCAGCATGCAACCTTATTGCGCCACGCCCCGCAGGAAGAGCAAATTGCCTGTGCGCAGCGCCTTATGCGTTGAACAGAAAATGCAAAACATCGCCATCTTTCACGATGTAAGATTTACCTTCAACGCGCATTTTTCCGGCTTCCTTGGATTTCTGCTCTCCCTCAAGGGCAACATAATCTTCATAGGCAATAGTTTCGGCGCGGATAAAACCGCGCTCAAAATCGCCATGGATCACCCCCGCGGCTTGGGGGGCGTAGGTACCGCCCTTTATCGTCCAGGCTCGCGCCTCTTTAGGGCCAACGGTGAAATAGGTTTCCAATTCCAAGAGCTTATAGCCGGCGCGGATCAAGCGATCTAATCCAGCCTCTTCTAAGCCCATCTCATCCAGAAACATGGCGGCTTCTTCAGGCTCTAATTGGCTGATCTCTTCTTCAATCTGGGCGCTGATAACGACGGTTCCCGCGCCCTGCGCAGCCGCCATATCATGCACCTGTTGCGAAAAAGTATTTCCCGTACCCGCGGTCTCTTCATCCACATTGCACACAAATAGGATCGGCTTGCTGGTCAAAAGCTGCAGCATTTTCCAAGCTTTCAGATCCTCTTCCTCAACCTCAACGCTGCGCGCTGGTTTTCCTTCTTCAAGCACCACCAAAGCGGCTTTGAGCAAGCGCTCTTGTTGCACTGCCTCCTTATCACCGCCGCGCACTTTGCGGCTAAGGCCTTGCAGGCGCTTCTCAATGCTTTCAATATCGGCCAGCATCAGCTCGGTTTCGATCGTCTCGGCGTCAGATACCGGGTCGACGCGCCCATCAACATGGGTAACATCAGAATCCTCAAAACAGCGCAGCACATGAGCAATGGCATCGACCTCGCGGATATTTGCCAGAAATTGGTTGCCAAGCCCTTCGCCTTTTGATGCGCCTTTGACCAACCCGGCAATGTCAACGAATGTCATACGCGTTGGGACCACTTGCTTTGAACTGGCGATTTTAGCCAAAGTATCAAGCCGTGCATCGGGTACGGCCACATCGCCCACATTCGGCTCAATGGTACAGAACGGAAAATTTGCCGCCTGCGCGGCTGCGGTTTTGGTTAACGCGTTAAACAAGGTGGATTTACCAACATTTGGCAACCCGACAATACCCATCTTAAACCCCATGGCTCTGCTCCTTTTAGCGCTGTTGAGGGCTTCTAGTGACAGATCTGCCCGGAGGCAAGCGGCGAAGATGCAAAAGCCGCGCTGCGACTTACGGTTTCTTTTCCAGCACAAGCTTTTTCGTGAAATGTTCGCTTGGCATTGATTTTTCGTATTCGATTGGGCATGGGAGAGCATGACGAAGCGAAAGGTGCCTAATATGACTCGGATTGACGATAAATTTGCCGCATTAAAAGCAGATGGGAAAAAGGCATTTGTCTCCTATGTCATGGCTGGAGATCCAGATTACCACACCGCGCTTGAGCTGGTGAAAGGCCTTCCCGCAGCGGGTGTGGATATTATTGAACTGGGGCTCCCTTTCACCGATCCAATGGCAGATGGCAGCACGATTCAGTTGGCGGGGCAGCGCGCGCTTGAAGCCGGCATGACCTTGCAAAAAACGCTTAATTTAGCCGCCGAATTTCGCCAGCAAGATAATGTAACGCCTATCGTTCTGATGGGCTATTACAACCCGATCTATAATCATGGTGTGGACCAATTTCTGCTGGATGCAAAAACCGCTGGAATTGACGGGTTGATCATCGTGGATTTGCCCCCCGAAGAGGATGATGAACTCTGCGTTCCGGCGCAAGCCGCGGGCTTAAATTTTATTCGCCTCGCAACGCCAACAACGGATGCCAAACGCTTGCCAAAGGTTCTTCAGAATACATCAGGCTTTGTGTATTATGTGTCGATCACCGGCATCACGGGCGCCGGCGAAGCGCAAGCCCAAAACGTGGGGCCTGAAGTAGCGCAAATTAAAGCAAACACGGATCTGCCGGTTATCGTTGGATTTGGCATCAACACCCCTGAAGCGGCGCAAAGCATCGCTGAAATTGCCGATGGCGCCGTGGTAGGGTCCGCGATTGTCAGTGAATTGGCCAATGGCAAACCAGTCCCAGAGGTTTTGGCGTTTGTCAAAACCCTCTCAGATGGGGCGCATCGCGGTTAAAGCTCTGTTGGCATGACTTATGCGGCCAGAAGAAGCATTTGCGTGGCCAAAAAGCTGCTCACGATTTTTTGAGTTTGGTTTCGGATCACAAACCGAGTTTTGATAAATCCGCGATCTGGCTTGCTGCGTGAGTGGCGCGCCTCTTCTACCGTAATCGCGCAGGTTAAAATATCGCCTGGATAGACCGGAATAAACCAGCGCACCTCATCCACCCCTGGCGACCCGATTGAACATTTTTCAAACAGCCTGGTGCGAAAAACCGCTTCAAATCCGATTAAAACGGTGTGCCAGCCGCTGGCGATGATCCCACCATAGGGGGACGCTTCGGCCTGCGCGTCATCGAGATGAAACGGCTGAGGATCCCAGTCCTGCGCGAAGGCAAGAATTTGCACTTTCGAAATCTGTTTTGGTTCGGCTTCAAAATGAAACCCGACCACAAAATCTTCAAAATACATCGCCCGCTCCTGCTCTGGTGTTTTATAGGTTAACGATGTTATATCGCCTGTAGATATGACCGCGACAACCCAGTAAGGTAAAGCTTAAATGCCTGTAATCACCAATATCTACGATCTTAAAAAAATCTATGCGCGCCGCGTGCCCCGCATGTTTTATGATTACACGGAATCTGGCAGCTGGACAGAGCAAACCTTTGATGAAAATGTAACTGACTTTCAACAGCTTAAACTTCGCCAGCGGGTTGCAGTTGATATGACAGGGCGCAGCACCACCAGCACCATGGTGGGGCAGCAGGTTGCCATGCCCGTGGCTTTGGCCCCGATTGGCATGACTGGAATGCAATCTGCCGATGGCGAAATAAAAGCCGCGCGGGCGGCCGAAAGCTTTGGCGTGCCCTATACCTTGTCCACAATGTCAATCTGTTCAATCGAGGATGTCGCGGCCCATACTGAGGCGCCTTTTTGGATGCAGCTTTACATGCTGAAGGACAATGATTTTAATGATCGCTTGGTCGAGCGCGCGCGCGCCGCAAATTGCTCTGCCTTGGTTCTCACGCTGGATTTACAGATCTTAGGCCAGCGTCACAAAGACATTCGCAACGGGCTGTCGGCACCGCCCAAACTGACGCCCAAATCGATCGCCAATTTGGCCACAAAATGGGGCTGGGGCACAGAAATGCTGGGCACGAAGCGGCGGTTTTTCGGCAATATTGTCGGCCATGCCAAAGGCGTCAGCGACCCAAGCAGCCTATCCTCTTGGACAGCCGAGCAATTTGATCCGGCGCTTGATTGGGACAAGGTGGCCCGATTAAAGGATGTCTGGGGCGGCAAAGTCATTTTAAAAGGCATTTTAGATCAAGACGATGCCAAGATGGCCCTGAAAGTGGGCGCGGATGCGATTATCGTCTCCAACCATGGCGGGCGGCAATTGGATGGCGCGCTAAGCTCGATCAAAGCGCTTCCAGGCATTGTTGAAGCGGTGGGCGATAAGATTGAAGTGCATATGGATGGTGGCATCCGCTCTGGCCAAGATGTTTTGAAGGCCTTAGCGCTTGGGGCGAAAGGCACCTATATCGGGCGCTCGCATATTTATGGGCTTGGGGCAATGGGCCAAGAAGGCGTGCGCAAAAGCCTTGAGCTTATTCACAAAGAGCTCGATATTTCCATGGCACTATGCGGCCATAAACGGGTTCAGGACCTAAATCGCAACACGTTGTTGATCCCGAAAGGGTTTGCGGGAGATTGGGAATAAAACCGGCGTTCCCCCTTAACGCCCCCCCCCCCGCTGGGGCGACTTCATAATTCTGTATTTTGGCCTTTTAAACCGTAAATAACTGGTTTATACGCGCGTCTTCATTGGGGTCACAGCCTTGGAGGGACCCCTTGCATTTATTATGGAGAGAATTATGGCTGGAGAGATTCCAAATCTTGAAGTTTTGCCACGCACGGGGACAGGCAAGGGCGCCGCTCGTCAGGCGCGGCGCGATGGCATGGTGCCGGGTGTTGTCTATGGAGGCGGCGTTGATCCGCTGCCCATTCAAATCCCATTCAACGTGTTGTTTAAGCGCCTGAAAGCGGGGCGCTTTTTATCAACTCTGTTTAACTTAAAAGTTGAAGGCCATGAGGATGTTCGGGTGATTTGCCGGGATGTACAGCGTGACGTCGTAAAAGATCTGCCAACCCATCTGGATCTGATGCGCTTACGCCGCACCTCAAAAATCAACCTATTTATCCCCGTTGAGTTTCTAAATGAAGACGTATGTCCGGGGATCAAGCGCGGCGGCTATTTGAACGTCGTACGCCCTGAAGTTGAATTGGTGGTTACCGCGGGCGACATTCCCGAAAAGCTTACCGTCGACCTTGCGGAGGTTGCCGTGGGGGATGTGATTACGATTTCTGCAATCAGTCTTCCAGAGGGGGCACGCCCCACGATTGACCGCGATTTTGTAATCGCCAATCTATCGGCGCCGGGTGGCATTTCTGCGTCCGAGGAAGAAGAAGCCGAAGCCGAAACAGGCGATGCACCCGCAGAAGACTCCGCGGAATAAGACAACTGCGTTTTCGCAGGCGGTCAGTAAAAATTTAAAAAGCAGAGCAACCGCTCTGCTTTTTTTATGCGCTTTGCGTTTCGAACGGGCAGCGCTATAGACACCATATCGCTGAGCAGGAGCGTTTACATGCAACTATTCGTCGGATTGGGGAATCCCGGTTCAAAATACGCCCAGAACCGCCATAATATTGGATTCATGGCGCTTGATAAAATCGCCTCTGAAAATGGGTTTTCACCTTGGAAAAAAAAATTTAACGGCGTGATCAGCGAAGGCCGCTTGGGATCAGAAAAACTGGTTTTGTTAAAACCGGAAACCTTTATGAACCTGTCCGGACAATCGGTCGGAGAGGCGATGCGGTTTTTTAAGCTGACGCCCGATGAGATCATTGTGTTTCATGATGAATTGGATTTAGCACCGGGAAAATGCCGCCTAAAAACAGCGGGCGGCCATGCGGGGCATAATGGCTTGCGCTCAATCCACCAGCATATCGGGGCTGATTATCATCGCGTGCGCTTGGGCATCGGGCATCCAGGGCATAAAGACCGCGTGGCCGGATATGTGCTTCATGATTTTGCCAAAGCAGATCAGGCCTGGTTAGATGATTTACTCAGCGGTATTGGCGAGGGCGTTGTAAAATTAGCTGGTAAAGATCCGGCAGGCTTTATGAATAAAGTCGCGCTCAAAGCGCAGGCGCAAAAACCCCAAAAACCAAAAGCGGCCCAGCCGCACAAGAACGAAGCCGCCCTTGAAAAACCACAATCGCCAGATATGGAAGATCCCGTAAGAAATCCACTTCAAAGGTTGATCGATAAATTCAAATAACGATTTCCAATCACTTTCACCAGCAAGCCGAAGCCTGCAGCGCTTTAGGCTCATGCTTTATGCGCAGACTGTTGCATCTGCTTACCGATGGCGATTTATACCCCGTTACACTTATCAACCGGCTAAACAGCTGGTCTGGCGGTCCTGCACCTGATAAACACAACTGCTCAAACTGGCTGCAGGGCTGCATGCGTTGCTCCTGAGCGGCCAGAACCCAGCGCTTAAGGCGTGTTATAAGCCCCCCCCCACAAACCGCGCCACTGGTAAAACTGCTCATGGCAGTTAAAGCGGCGCTGCGCAATCACGCAACGCATATCTTGCAATTGCTAAACTATATCCCGCAAACAAATGAAATCCGGCGCTACGCCGTGTTGGTTGTCACCGCGTTGATTATAGAGCGGCGTTTAAACCTGCCGTTGATTGTGTCAGAGCTGGGGGCAAGCGCTGGATTAAACCTCTTATTTGACCGGTTTGCGCTATCCTCTTTTGGGTTCACATATCAGCCCCATAAGGCCAAGTTGACGCTCACGCCCGATTGGCGCGGCCCAGCGCCCCCACCGGGCAGAGCCAAAATCGCCGGGCGCTCCGGCGTTAATCTGTCGCCGATAAACCCTCGGAGCTCTGAAGGATTTTTGAGGCTTTGTGCCTATACTTGGCCGGACCAAACCGAACGCCTGCAGCAACTGGCGCGTATTTGCCCCACGCAGCGCCTTGCCATTGCGCAAGGTGATGCAGCTGATTGGCTTCGCCTCCGGCTCGCAACGGGATATCCTGGGCATCTCCATTTGGTCTTCAACACAGTCGCGTGGCAATATTTTTCTCTCCAAACGCAACAAAACTGCAGGCAAGCGCCAGAAACCGCCAGACAACAGGCAAGCAGCGCAACCACAATGGCACATTTTTCAATGGAAGCTGATCACCAAGGTTTAGGCGCGGCGTCGTGCTTCACTTTATGGCCGGGCGAACATGTGATTGAACTGGGCCGAGCAGATTTTCACAGGCGCTGGATCACATGGGTCGGAAATCGCCCGTTTAAGGGCTTGTCTTAAGCTGGCTGATCGCTAAGTTTCCCCAAAATAGGAGCCAATGATCATGCAAAAAGATCCAGAAATTAATGTCCTTGGCGCTGCGCTGGCCGCCTGTTCACAGGATCCGGTCACGGGCTTTTTTCGCGACGGGCATTGTAACACCTGCGAAGCGGATCAAGGCAGCCACACCGTCTGCGCGGTGATGACGGCCGAGTTCTTGGCCTATTCAAAATATTTTGGCAATGATCTTAGCACGCCGCGGCCGGAATATGGCTTTGTAGGCTTAAAACCCGGTGACCATTGGTGCCTTTGCGCAGGCCGGTTTTTGCAGGCCCATGAAGAAGGTTGCGCGCCAAAAGTCAATCTCTCTGCCACGCATGCGCGCGCCTTAGAAATCGTTTCGCTTGAGATTTTACAAGCCTATCAGCTCTAATCCTATGCCGCCTGCCGTGACAGGCTAAAGCGCCGCGTAAATCTGCGCAATCGCTTCGACAGCCTGCTCCAGTGGAAGTTCTTGGCTTTCTCCAGTTTTGCGCGCCGTCAGCTCGACCACACCATTTTTCAAACCACGCGGCCCTACGGTGATCCGCCAAGGTAGGCCAATCAAGTCCATGGTGGCGAATTTGCCGCCTGCCCGCTCTTGCCGATCATCATAAAGCGGTTCAAGCCCCAAAGCTGTGAGGCTGGTATAGAGCGCTTCGCAAGCTGCATCTGTTGCCGCATCCCCCTGCTTCAAATTCACAATCCCACAGTGATAAGGCGTGACGGCTTCTGGCCAAATGATTCCATTCTCATCATGGCTGGCCTCGATAATCGCACCAATCAAACGCGACACGCCGATCCCATGACTGCCCATATGAACCGGCACCCGGACGCCTTGATCATTCACCACATTGGCGCCCATCACTTCAGAATATTTGGTTCCAAAATAAAAAATCTGCCCAACTTCTATACCGCGACTGCTGCACCGGCGCTCTTCGGGCAAAGCGTCAAAGAGGCTGGCATCATGGGTTTCATCGGTGCGCGCATAGGGGGTGGTCCATTCCTCTACGATTCCGGCACATTCCTCCCAGTCATCATAATTCACCGCGCGATTGCCCAAAGTCAAATCTAGGATCTGGCTGTCATAAAACACTTCAGACTCGCCCGTATCCGCCAACACCAAAAATTCATGCGTGTCATCGCCTCCTATCGGGCCGCTATCGGCGCGCATCGGAATTGCCTTCAGCCCCATCCGCTCATAGGTGCGCAGGTAACTGACCATATGGCGGTTATAGGCATGCATGGCGCTGGGCTTATCGATATCAAAATTATAACCATCTTTCATAAAAAATTCGCGCCCCCGCATCACACCGAACCGGGGCCGGATTTCATCGCGGAACTTCCATTGAATGTGATACAGCGTCATCGGCAGGTCTTTATAACTGCCCACATGGCTGCGAAAAATATCCGTAATCAGCTCTTCATTGGTTGGCCCATAAAGCATGTCACGCCCATGGCGATCCTGAATGCGCAACATTTCTTGCCCATAATCATCAAAGCGCCCACTTTCACGCCAAAGGTCCGCCGATTGCAGCGTCGGCATGAGCATTGGAATATGGCCGGCGCGCACTTGCTCTTCGTGCACAATATCTTCCAATTTGCGCAACACTTTAAACCCGAGCGGCAACCATGAATAAATGCCGGCGCTCGATTGCTTGATCATGCCGGCCCGCAACATTAAACGGTGGCTCACAATTTGTGCGTCAGCAGGGTTTTCTTTCAAAACGGGGATAAAATAGCGGGACAGGCGCATCAAAGGTCCTTTGCAATAAAAAAACGGTCGAGCGCTCTGTTTAAGAAGAAAACATCCGTTCCACAAGCCTTGCTCTGTCTGCCAGCGGCTTGCATGGCGTTGGCGCCACCTGGTTCAGATCCGTTGCAATCTTGTAAAGCCGGGGAGGCAGATCAATCGTTTAAATCAATGGCAGCCCTGTTGAAGATATGTAAGCCTATAGTTTCCGTTTGGAGCATGGGGCGGGGCGGTGTATCATTTCGTTGAACGTAAAGGAAAGCCTGTGATCTGTTTCCCCAAAAAGCCTTTTTATATCACGCTGATGCTGTCTTGCCTTCTGCCTATGCACGCGGCCTTTGCAAATTCCCAGCACAGGGCGGTTGTAACAATCTGCGAAACCGCGCTTCAAACCAATGATCAGGGCACCATTCAATCTATGGCGCTTCAGATGAAAAATTGGCGGAGTTTGCGGGATGATACCCTGATAAGGCGCGCGGAAACATGCCTTCAAACGGGCCTTGATACAGGGTATTTTTATTCTAAACCAAACGAAAGGTTCGAAATCAAACAGGCAAGCGTGGCGAACAAAAACCTCCTGAAAGATATCGAAAAGCTGCATAAAGATTTGCTTGGCTTATGCCTTTCTTTGGCAAGGCAAACGCCCAAAGCCGCCTTAGAGCATCCGATCTGCACAGCCCTGTGGAGCGCAAATTGACGGATCAAGGCTGCCATTTCAGACAGTTGGTATTTTTGGCAGGCCGCTGCTTGGGCCGCCCTGATGGGCTATGGCATCCCTAGGGGAATCCGCCGGTCTTTTGGCGTTTTTGATTAGGTGTTGAGAATAGGGGGTGAGATAATCACTCGAGGCATAGATATGTGCTCACCGAAACCTCAAGCTCTGGCGGGAAAACCCCACATATAAATAAGTTGGTGCTAAAATAAATAACACCCCCTATTCACCTAAGAGGCTAAGCGCCCTTTAAGGCAAGACTTTGTCATTATAGCGGAAACTTAAAGGCTTATAGGGCAAATTATCTAGATTCTTGGCCATTTTACACCTCAAAGCCTTGCACCGCTCTGGTTTTCCTGTAGAAGGCACATCTGTTTTCGCACTTACTTTTATCGCACGGTCCCTCGTGGGTGGACGCGAAAACCTCATAGCCGCCCTTTGAAACGTGCCAAAAATAGAACTGGAGAGCGCATGCCCCTGTATGAGCATGTCTTTATTTCGCGTCAGGATTTATCCAGCACGCAGGCCGAAGGCCTTGTTGAACATTTCACAACAATCCTTGCAGATAATGGCGGAAACGTCGTTGAAAGCGAATATTGGGGTGTTAAAACGATGGCCTATAAGATCAATAAAAATCGCAAAGGCCATTATGCGATGCTAAAATCGGACGCACCTGCGCCTGCGGTGCAAGAGATGGAACGGCTGATGCGTCTTCATGAAGACGTGATGCGGATTTTGACGATCAAAGTTGAAGAGCACGCCGAAGGACCATCTGCACAGATGCAACGCCGCGATGATCGTGGTGACCGCGGTGAACGCCGCGAACGTCGCGATTAAGTTTGTAGAAAAGGACGATAGATCATGGCAACCAAACCTTTTTTCCGCCGCCGCAAAGTCTGCCCTTTTTCTGGCGATAAAGCTCCGGCGATCGATTATAAAGATACAAAACTATTGCAACGCTATATCTCAGAGCGCGGCAAGATTGTTCCATCACGGATCACGGCTGTGTCAGCCAAAAAGCAACGAGAGCTTGCCCGCGCAATCAAACGCGCACGGTTTCTTGCTCTTTTGCCATATGCTGTGAAATAGGGAGATCTGATCATGCAAGTAATCCTTATGGAACGCGTGGCCAAATTGGGCCAAATGGGTGATGTGGTTGATGTAAAACCAGGCTATGCGCGCAACTTCCTATTGCCGCAAGGCAAAGCCCGTAGCGCGTCAAAAGACAATATCGCAAATTTCGAAGCCCAAAAGGCGCAGTTAGAAGCGCGCAACTTGGAAACCAAGAAAGAAGCGGAAGATCTGGCCTCGCGCCTCGATGGACAACAATTCGTCGTGCTCAGATCGGCCTCTGATGCAGGGGCTCTTTATGGCTCTGTGACACCGCGCGATGCGATGGAAGTGGCAACGGCCGGCGGTTTCAGTGTAGATCGCAAACAGATCGCCTTGGTCCGTCCGATCAAAGAGCTGGGCCTGCATGAGATGCTCGTGCGTCTTCATCCAGAAGTTTCTGCTACGATCGTTCTGAACGTGGCGCGCTCAGCCGAAGAAGCCGAACTGCAAGCCTCGGGCAAATCGATCCAAGAATTGGCCGCAGAAGAAGAAGCTGCTGCCGAGTTTGAAATTGCAGAGCTGTTTGACGATATCGGCGGTGCAGCCGCAGAGGATGAGTTTGACAGCGCGGCCCCCGCCGCTCCAGCTGCAGATGACGAAAGCAATCAAGACGGCTAACACGGCTAAATGATATACAACTTCGTTAAGGGCGCCCCGCATACACGTCGGGGCGCCTTTTTTTATCAGATGCCCAGAATTGTTGAGGAAGGATGCCGCCCGCCCCAACAAAACCAAAGAAACTCATGCACGCCTTGCCAAAAAACAGAGGTATCTTTCTAAAAGTTTCAAAAATTACTTGGGCTTTGATAATTTTCGAAAAGAATTGGCCAGCTTTTTATTTGATTGCGTATTGACCTTCCTTAGACGCCTGCTTAGTTTAAGGAAAATTCAGAGAATGAGGCTGGAGCAATGAAAATTTTGATTTCTGTGGTGGTGCGATAGAGCGAGGCGTAAAGATCCTTTTGATCATTCGTCCGTCGCACCCCGAATAATCGGGGTTTTTTTTTGAATTCAGAATATTAGGAAGGCTGCTGCATTGCAGCGATAAGGTTAAACTGGAGATGAATATGACGCGCCAAATGAGTGGAGCAAAAATGGTTGTACAAGCCCTAAAAGATCAGGGCGTCGATACTATCTTTGGATATCCAGGTGGAGCGGTGCTGCCGATCTATGATGAAGTATTTTTGCAAAACGATATTAAGCATATTCTGGTGCGGCATGAGCAAGGCGCTGTACACGCCGCAGAAGGTTATGCGCGCTCAACCGGCAAGCCCGGCGTTGTGCTGGTGACCTCTGGGCCAGGCGCCACAAATGCGGTGACCGGGCTGACAGATGCGTTGATGGATTCAATCCCGCTGGTTGTTTTAACTGGGCAGGTTCCAACCTTTATGATTGGCTCTGACGCGTTCCAAGAGGCCGATACGGTGGGCATCACCCGCCCCTGCACCAAGCATAATTGGCTGGTTCGAGACACGGCGGATTTATCCTCTACGATCCACGAGGCTTTTCACATCGCAACGTCGGGCCGCCCTGGCCCGGTTTTGATCGATATTCCCAAAGATGTACAATTTGCCGAAGCCACCTACACGCCAAAAACAAAAGTGGCCTCAAAGCATTACAACCCACGCGTCAAAGGCGATATGGACCAAATCACCAAATTGGTGGAGGCGTTGGAAACGGCTGAGCGGCCGATCATTTACTCGGGTGGTGGTGTCATTAACTCTGGCCCTGCCGCGAGCACCTTGCTGCGCGAATTGGTGGCAGCAAGTGGGTTTCCAATCACCTCAACCTTGATGGGGCTAGGGGCATATCCCGCTTCGGGTGAGAACTGGCTTGGCATGTTGGGCATGCATGGTCTTTATGAAGCCAATCTGGCCATGCATGATTGCGATTTAATGATCAATATAGGGGCGCGCTTTGATGATCGGATCACAGGGCGCTTGGATGCGTTCAGCCCCGGCTCGCTCAAAGCGCATATCGATATTGATCCCTCCTCAATCAATAAAGTGATAAGAACCGATATCCCGATCATCGGGGATGTGGGCCATATCTTAGAGGATATCCTGAAGCTGTGGAAATCGCGCGGCCGCAAGACCAACGCCGCGGCCCTTACAAAATGGTGGGCGCAAATCAACGAATGGCAAAAAGTGCGCTGCCTCGATTTTAAGCCCAATACATCCACCATCAAACCGCAACATGCATTGACGCGCCTAGAAGCGCTGACAAAGCATCGCCAAGATCGCTATATCTGCACTGAAGTTGGTCAGCATCAAATGTGGGCGGCGCAATATTTGGGATTTGAGCACCCAAATCAATGGATGACCTCAGGGGGCTTGGGAACGATGGGCTATGGGTTTCCTGCATCAATTGGCGTGCAAATCGCCCATCCAGATGCGCTTGTGATCAACGTGGCAGGCGAAGCCAGCTGGTTAATGAATATGCAAGAAATGGGCACTGCGGTTCAATATCGCGCGCCAGTTAAGCAGTTTATCTTAAACAATGAACGCCTTGGGATGGTTCGCCAATGGCAAGAATTGCTGCATGGAGAGCGGTATTCGCAAAGCTGGTCGGAAGCCCTGCCCGATTTCGTTAAATTGGCAGAGGCATTTGGGTGCAAAGGTATTTTATGCAGCGATCCGGCTGATCTAGATGATGCAATTATGGAAATGTTGGCCTATGATGGTCCAGTGATTTTTGATTGTTTGGTTGAAAAGCACGAAAACTGTTTTCCTATGATCCCATCAGGGCAGCCACATAATAAGATGCTTTTGGGTGAGGCCTCAACGCAAGACGCAATCGATAGCACAGGCGCCGTGTTGGTGTAACCAGCGGTTTATCCGCGCAGTAAAGGAAATGGCATGTCAGCTTTAAAAATCGAAAAGGGTTCATCAAAGCATTCGGCGTATAACTTGCGCGCCAATTATGCTGAAATGGAAGAACCGCATACTCTAACGATTTTGGTCGATAATGAGGCGGGCGTGCTTGCGCGGGTGATTGGTTTATTTTCAGGCCGTGGATATAATATCGATAGCCTAACGGTTGCCGAGGTTGACCATCAAGGCCAGCTCAGCCGGATCACAATCGTAACCACAGGGACACCTCAAGTGATCGAGCAAATCAAAGCCCAGCTGAGCAGAATTGTGCCCGTGCATGAAGTGCGTGATCTCACCGTGGAAGGCCAATCGGTCGAGCGCGAATTGGCTCTGATAAAAGTATCGGGAAACGGCGAAAAGCGGGTTGAGGCGCTGCGCCTTGCAGATATTTTTCGCGCGAATGTTGTAGACAGCACGCTAGACAGTTTTGTGTTCCAAATAACCGGTACCATCGAAAAGGTAGACGCGTTTGCGGATCTAATGCGCCCTCTTGGTTTAACTGAAATAGCGCGCACGGGCGTGGCGGCGCTTTCGCGCGGCTAAACTGCAATGGTTTTTGGACGCTGAGGGTGCTTTTGGCGTTCGACCGGCTATCTTGACTACGGTGACGCTTGGTCTCTTTTAAAGCAAATTGTTAAGACTGGATTTAGCACGTAATTAAGCCGCGGTTTCGCGCCTGCTATTCGTTTACGATCCTTGGTTGCGCCTTACTTTGCGGCGCATGCTGCAAACATGCCAATAAATCTGGGGGTAACTCCGTCTGAGGGCCAAGAGCTTCTACGGTTAACATGAAAGCCCAAAGGTCATCGGGGCCACACCGTAACACAAGATCAGAACCATGTGCCGCATTATACGCATCTAAAGCCTCTTGCACGCGCCTATCGTATAAAATTTGATGAATGCCCATTTGATTACATCCTTTTTTCCATTTTATTTTCCTGCGCCGCACATACAAAAGGTTAGGTTTTTTGCATGGCTCACTCAGGCTTTGACACATCCCTGACGAAGATTTAGCCGCGCTTAAGACGCTTTCGTCTTGGGTTTAAATTTCTGCTTCGCTAAGCCAATTGCATCGTAGGGAACAGTAGTGCAGTTTTATAATCCCGCGCTTCAAGCCACCTCATAAGCTTCAGCACCCGGATCCGTTGGTTCAACGCATCTGAATTGAACAATGTTCCCCGAGGGGCGCGCAACCGCAGCGACAGAAGAAGAACCCGCTTTCAATTGCTCGGCAAGATGCGGATATTTCTGACGGCTGACCCATTGTAAATCGCGGGCGAGCCGTAAATCAGCTTGCTCATCTACGGTGAAAGACACCATATCGCCACTTTCATAGGCAAATACCTGATTTTTGCGAGATAACTCACCTTGAAGCGTCTCCTCAGCTTTGAAAAATGCCAAACGCCCATGATCCTCACACCAGATAATTGCGCGCTTCGATACGTGTTCACTCCAAATAATAACGCCGTTCATCACATCATCCTTTCCTAACCATGAACTGATTTTGCGGGAAAAGCGGGCCATACTCTATCTTTGAATCTGAACACTGACTTGCAATTTGTGTCGAAAAACTTCAACATAGTTTCATATTGTGTCGCCGCTGACGCGACAAAGCATAAATTTACACGTTAAACGATCAGTGCACCCGTTAGGGTTGATTTTATTTAGTGTTTTAAATTTAAACGCGATTAATGAAAATGATAGAAAACCATTCAGAAAGATCCGAGTCGCCAGCCGAACTTCGTGCCATGTTTGGGCGAAATCTGCGCCTCTTATGCCAGCCCTACGCGTCGGTCTCGGCGCTATGCCGCGAATTGGGCATCAATCGCACCCAATTTAACCGCTACCTATCGGGTGAAAGCTTTCCACGGCCAGATATTTTACAAAGAATCTGCGCATATTTTAAAGTGGATGCACGTATTCTGTTACAGCCCCTGCACGAAGTGCAAAACAGTAATACGGATGTGATTTTTAGCAATGAGATGGAAGATTTCCTCACCGCAGCCTCAAGCCTTGTCAACACAAACAGCTTTCCCAGCGGCTTTTACCGCTTCTCGCGGCGCAGCTTTGTGGATGATCAACGTTTTATCCAAGGCTTGATTTTTGTCTATCGTAAAAACAAGAAATGCTTTTTACGCGGCATGGAAGCCAAAGAGGCCATTTCGGGGCAAGGCTTAGCAAGTCTGCCAAAAATTCGCGAATTTCGAGGCTTTGTAATCGCGCAGGAAGGGGGCATAGCGGCTTTGGTTTTTCGCCGCGAGTCGATGAGTTGTTCTTTTAATTTTTTAACGCCGGTTCCCTCATTTGAAAACAATTACTGGCTTGGATATAGCACCCGCACAGTGCAAGAAAAACCCACCGGCGATCGTGTCACCCGGTTGGTTTACGAGCATCTTGGGCAAAACCGATCCGCAATCCTATCAACGGCGCGGAATGCAGGGTTTTGCGAGGCCGATGATTTGGTTCCCTACCACAAAACTTTGCTCAAACCCGAGGACGGTTTTTCTTAAATTAGGTGAGTTGCGGCATCGACAGGTCGCGAATTGGCGCGCACGGAACCAGATTTAAAGACTTGACTGCCACAAGGCTTCAAGCAAACCGGTGAGGCAAATGATGGAACCATTTTCTGATTTAGAGGCAGTCCAAAACCCCGTTGCACGGGCCAGAGGGCTTGCAAACGCACATTACACGGACCTGTCCGTCTATGAGGTTGAAAAACATGCCTTGCTATTTCGGCAATGGGCAGGCTTGGGCGTTGCCGCAGATATTCCACAGATAGGGGATGCAAAGCCAGTTGATTTCTTAGACGTGCCACTGGTGATGATACGCGATCGCTCAAATCGCGTTAGAGTGTTTCAAAACATCTGCAGGCATCGTGGTATGATCTTGATCGACGCGCCTAAAAAAATCGAAGGGGCAATCAGATGCCCCTATCATAGCTGGTGCTATGCCACAGATGGTCGATTGATCAGTACCCCCCATGTGGGCGGTCCGGGTATAAATACCCATGAAGATATAGATCGCGACGCGCTGGGATTGATCGAAGTTGCGAGTTATATTTGGCGCGATATTATCTGGGTCAACCTTTCAGGCACGGCGCCCGCGTTTGAAATAGCCATGGCCGAGCCAATGGAACGCTGGTCTGAATTTGACCAACCGCTTTTTCATGGCGGCGCAGATAGCCGTTTTGAGCTTGCGTTGAACACCAACTGGAAATTGGCGGTTGAGAATTATTGCGAAAGCTATCACTTGCCGTGGGTGCATCCCGGGTTGAACAGCTATTCGCGGCTCGAAGATCATTACAACATTCAATCCGCGGGGTGTTATTCTGGCCAAGGCACCACCGTCTATCGGCAATTAACCGGGAATCGGGCCGAAAAATTCCCTGATTTCAAAAATCTAAGTAGCAAATGGAACCAAGCCGCTGAATATCTGGCCATTTATCCAAATGTGCTTCTGGGCACCCATCGTGATCATGCTTTTGCGGTGATTATCGCGCCCTTAGGGCCTGAAAAAAGTATCGAGCATGTACATTTATATTATGCCACAGACGCAACCGAACCAACCTTGCGGGCACAGAACACCGCGCAGTGGAAATCTGTCTTGGAAGAAGATATTTTTGTGGTCGAGGGGATGCAGCGCGGGCGCCATGGACCGGGGTTTGACGGAGGGCGTTTTTCGCCCGCGATGGATGCTCCGACGCATTGCTTTCACGCTTGGGTGGCTAAGACGCTGACAGAAGCACAAAACGAACCGGCCCAGCATTCGCCCGCCTCTGCCTTTGCTCCTGCACCGTGATGCAGCTCGATATTCAGGTGCAAGCGGCGCATGCCCGCCAAGATTCCGCCGCATTGGCAGAGCTCTATGCCGCCGGCAGCGCCACGGCTCAAACGCTTGACGAACAATGCTTTCTTGCAACTCAAGCCTATATTTTTGCGCTTGAAAGCAACCATCCCCTGGCCGAACAGCTGCATGCGTTTTTGGTACAAAACAGGCGTGACGCTTAAGCGATTTGACAAGCCTCAGGCTTTGCAGCATTCCCGCATTACTACCTGAGTGAGACGGTGCTTAAAAGCCATGGTTTTAAAAACAACAGCCGCGCTGAGTAGCCTGGGGGCGCTTGCCGGCTTTATCTGCAGCAAAACCCTTTTGCCATTACCATGGATGCTGGGTCCGTTAGTGGCAACGGCTCTTATTAGCATTTTGGGATGGGGAAATATTCCTTCTTCTTATCAATTCCCGCATAGGTTTCGTATGCTGTTCATTGCCGTGATTGGCGTAATGATTGGCAGTCAGATCACCTGGAAAATGATACAACACGTGCCCAATATACTGCCCAGCTTGCTTGGGTTAATCGCGTTTATCGGCCTAGCTTTGAGCGTCAATTTTTTGATTTTCAGACGCTTGGGCCGATATGATCCTGCAACGGCGTTTTTTTGCAGCGCCCCGGGCGGCTTATTGGAAAGCATTGCGCTTGGAGAAACATATGGCTGTGACAGCCGCATTTTAACCCTGCAGCAATTTCTAAGGGTAATTTTTGTTATCATCCTGGTTCCAAGCGGTCTGTCGCTTTGGATGGGAAGCCCTGTGGGCAGCGCTTCCGGCCTCGCCTTGCCCGGATCTGACCCTTCGCTGTTTACAACTCAAAACCTCTTACTCACGCTGGTGGTTGGTTTGATCGGTTTATATTTGGGGCGCCGACTGAAATTACCAGCGGGGCAACTCATTGGGCCCGCTTTAGCCGCCGGCCTGCTCAACCTGTCCGGCTATGGCAGCGTACAATTGCCCAATAGCCTGTTGATCATCGCCCAGATCATAATCGGGGTCAGCTTGGGAAGCCGGTTTGTTGGATTTGGCTACGCCGCGCTAAGGCGCAGCGCCAGCCTTGGATTGTTAAGCGCGCTGGCCATGCTGAGCCTCGCGCTTTCCCTCAGCGCGCTGCTCTCGCTTTATACCGGTTTGCCATTTGACGTTTTGCTGATCAGCTTTTCGCCGGGCGGGGTGACAGAAATGTCATTGATCGCTCTTAGTCTGCAAACCAGCCCAGCCTTGATCACGGTGCATCACATATTTCGGATCACAGCCACTGTTATTCTGTTCACTGGGGTAAGCCGCTTTAGCGCGGTCTTTAAAAGACCTTAAAGATGGAAACTGGACAAACGTTCGGGCAAGCGATTGGCCCAAGCACTGATCGTGCCCGCGCCAAGGCACACGACAATATCGCCTGGCCCCGCCTGCGCCCGCACCAAGGCTTCAAGCGCATCTTCTGATGCCAAAGCCCGGGCATCCCGATGCCCATGGCGCAAAAGCCCATCCACCAAATCATCGCGGCTGGCCCCCACGATCGGCGCCTCACCAGCGGCAAAAATATCACCAATAGCCACAACATCCGCATCATTAAAACAGGTGCAAAAATCATCGAACAAACTGTGCAATCGGGTGTAGCGATGTGGTTGGTGCACGGCGATCACTTTTCCAGAGCAGCTTTGCCGAGCTGCTTTTAATACAGCAGCAATTTCAACCGGATGATGCCCATAATCATCGATGATAGTAACGCCATTGACCTCACCAACTTTCGTAAAGCGCCGGTTCACACCTTTAAAACCGCTTAACGCCGCGCGAATTTCGGCGGCGCTGAGCCCCAAATGCCGCGCCACAGCAATCGCTGATAGCGCATTTGATACATTATGGTCCCCAGGCATCGGCAAATGACAGCCCGTGATTAGGGTGTCTTCACCTTGCAAAGCCACGTCAAAAAAGGCTGATCCATCCTTATATTGCAGATTCAGACAGCGCACATCAGCTTGGGCATTAAACCCATAGGTAATCACTTTGCGGTCGGTTATTTTTCCTACCAATGCCTGCACTTCAGCGTGATCCGTGCAGCACACCGCCACCCCATAGAAAGGGATGTTAGAGATAAAGTTCAAAAAACCAGCTTTCAGTGCCTCAAAATCCCCCCAATGCTCCATATGCTCGGGATCAATATTGGTCACGATAGCAATGGTGGCTGGCAAGCGGGTAAAGGTACCATCGCTTTCATCTGCTTCCACCACCATCCATTCGCCCTGCCCCAATCGTGCGTTGGAGCCATAAGCGTGGATAATCCCCCCGTTGATGACCGTAGGGTCAAGACCTCCCCCATCCAAAAGCGCAGCAACCATCGTTGTGGTTGTGGTTTTGCCATGCGTGCCCGCAATCGCCACGTTGGATTTGAGCCGCATCAATTCGGCCAGCATCTCGGCCCGCCGCACAATCGGCAAGCTGGCAACCCGCGCCGCGTCCAGTTCAGGATTGCCCGCTTTGATCGCCGAAGAAATCACAATCACCTCTGCCGCGCCCAAATTATCTGCGCTTTGCCCGATAAAAATCGTTGCACCCAGCGCTTCAAGCCGCGCCGTGATTTTGCTTTCCTTCAAATCTGAGCCCTGCACTTGATAGCCCAGATTAAGCAAAACCTCCGCAATCCCCGACATGCCTATGCCGCCAATCCCGATAAAATGAATTGGCCCAATATCGATCGGCAATTTGGTCATCGCGCTCATGACTTTGCCGCCTCAATCACTTTATGCATCAACGCCGCCAGCTGGTCGGTGGCGTTTTCAATCCCTGACTTGCCCGCCGATTGGGCCATTTTCAAGGCTACCTCCGGCTTGTCAAAAAAATCGGTCAGGATTGCATTCAAAGGCCCCACTTCAAAATCAGCTTCTTTACACAAAATAGCCGCCCCAGCTTGCACCAAAACGGAAGCGTTCGAGCTTTGCTCATCGCGCAGCGCGATTGCCAAGGGCACCAATATAGACGGTCGCCCAATCACGGCAATATCTGCAACCGACGACGCCCCTGCCCGACTGATCACCAGCTGCGCTTCGCTCATCCGCGTGGCAATGTCCTCAAAAAACGTTTCGACCTCTGCCGTGATCCCATTCTCAGCGTAAAACTGAGACACGCGTGGCTGGTCTTCAATCCGCGCTTGATGGCTGACCCTGAGGTTTTGCACAACATTCCAAGGTAAATCCGCCAAAGCTGGCGGCACCACATCCGATAATATGCGCGCGCCTTGGCTGCCCCCGATCACCAAAACCGATAACGGGTAATCCCCAGGCACGATGTAAGGCGCCTTGGCGCGGGCTCTGACAGCCGCGCGCACCGGATTGCCCGTGTGATGACCATTAACACCTTCCGGAAGCGCAGTGGGCCATAAGCCACAGGCAACCGCATCTACACGTTTGGCGAAAATCTGGTTGACCCGCCCCAAAACGCCATTTTGTTCATGCAGCAAACGCGGACATCTTAACACCCATGCGGCGCTAAGCGTGGGAATACTGGGATATCCACCAAAGCCGATCACCACGGTGGGGCGATCGATCAGCATCGTGATCAGCGCCGATAAAATTCCAAAAAAGATCTGAAACGGTACAATCAGTTTTGCAAAAATTCCTCCGCGGGCAAATGTTGAAGAGGAAAGGACAACCCGCTTCACCTCGGAAGGAAAGCCTTTTGCATAGCGCGCTCCGCGCCGATCCGTTGCCAGTTTCACGCGCCAGCCCTGCGCCAGCATATGCTCTGCAAGGGCCTGTGCCGGGAACATATGCCCACCGGTGCCCCCGGCAGCCAGAACCAAAAGCGGTTTGCGGCTCATGACCGGGCTCCAAGCAGATCAGACACATCTTTCTGCGGCCGCTTTCGCGTGAAAGCCAGTACCATACCAATCGCAATACCGCCTGCAATCAAGGACGATCCACCGTAGCTTACGAAAGGCAAAGTCATACCTTTTGCGGGTAAAAGGCGCACAGCCACCCCAATATTAATCATCGCTTGCACGCCAAACATGCAGACCAAACCAGCCCCCGCCAATCGGTTGAACGCGTCGCGCTCGCGCAGCAAGCGAAATAAGGAATTGATCACAATACTGGCAAAGATCGCAATGATCAGCACAACCATCACAAAGCCATATTCTTCGGCGGCGACCGCGATGATAAAATCTGTATGCGCATCGGGCAATGACCATTTAACCTGCCCTTCCCCGGGCCCAACCCCAAAGATCCCACCCTCTTGAATGGCATTGGCGGCATAGCCCAATTGAGTCCGCGGATCGATATCTGCGGACAGAAACCCATCAATTCTGCGCGCAAAATGTTCCGACATATTATAGGCGAACGCCCCCGCGGCGCTGACAAGACTGGCCAATACCAACAAAAGTGAAAGCGGTGCACCGCCAATAAAATAAACAACGCCCCAGCCGAATAAAATCAGACAGGCTTGCCCAAAATCTGGTTGCATCACCAATAAAGCCGCCACGGTAACCGCCAGAAGGAACGACCAAAGCCTCCCGGGGGGGCCGTTGATTTCATCGGCTGCAGAAATCAACCAAGCTGTCACCACGATGAAACCAGGCTTCAAAAACTCAGAGGGTTGCACGCTTGCAAATCCAAGCGCATACCAGCGCACCGCGCCTTTTCCAAAATCTGTTCCAAAATACGGCAGAAGCATAACGGCCACAAAAGCCCCGATAAATCCCAAAACGGCCAAGCGACGCACCAAACGCGTCGACATCATCGAGGTGATCAGCATTGCCAACAGGGCTAAGCCGCCGAACATTACTTGCCGGTGGACATAATGAAACGGCTGAAATCCATTTTTCTCTGCCAGCGGAGGAGAGGCGGCAAAACCAAGCAATATCCCTATGCCGAACAAGATTAGCACGGCGGATAAGCTCCATTTATCGATCGTTCTCCACCATTTTGAAAGTAACGGCTCATCCCGATGCACCGGGGCTGATCCATAGACCATTTCTGTCATACGACGCGCCTAACCTGCCTGTTCAAACCTGCTTTGCCCCATTGATGGGATCTTGAGCCAAACATACGCAATATATTGTCTCAAGACCAGATAAAAAGCTTCACTCTTGTCAAACCGAGCAAAACCCTGCATCGGATCATCTATGCAATTTGATACACTCATAATCGGAGCAGGTGCGGCCGGCCTGATGTGCGCAACGCAGGCGCAGGGGCGGATTTTGGTGATCGATCACGCCAAAGCCCCCGGCGAAAAAATTCGCATTTCAGGCGGTGGTCGCTGCAACTTTACCAATCTTAACATTCAACCCGATCGGTTTTTATCCAATAATCCCCATTTTCACAAAAGTGCACTCAGCCGCTACACACAGTGGGATTTCATCAATTTGGTCGAAAAACATAAAATTGCCTATCATGAAAAAACGTTGGGCCAGCTGTTTTGCGACATTAGCGCCAAACAGATTATCACAATGCTCCTGGATGAGCTGGATGCGCGCGGCGCAGAGTTGTGGATAAACACGCGCCTAACAGCTCTTAACAAAACCGATCAGGGCTTTGCGTTAAACCTTGAGCGCGAGGGGCAACGATACGCCATAAGCTGCCGCAATTTGGTGATTGCCTGCGGTGGCAAATCTATTCCCAAAATGGGTGCCACAGGGCTGGCTTATGACATTGCGGCACAATTTCAAATGAACGTGACCAGAACGCGCCCGGCGCTGGTTCCATTGACCTTTGAGCCAGAGCGCTTCAAGCCTTTGGCAGGCATTGCCATTGAAGCCCGCGTTTCAAACGCAAAGACCAGCTTTGACGAGGCGGTTCTTTTCACCCATCGCGGCCTGTCTGGGCCGGCAATATTGCAACTTTCCTCTTATTGGGAAGAAACCGAAGCGTTTGAGATCGATCTCTTTCCCAACAGTTCGATTTATGAGGCGTTGCGCGCACAGCGCCAACAAAAAGGCGCGCGAAACGTATCCACCATCTTGGCGGGGTTTATGCCGGCGCGCCTGTCTGATTTCATCGTGCAGGATCTGGGATTAACTGGAAATCTAGCCGATCAATCTGATAAAGCGCTTCATGCTTTGGCGCGGCAGCTTCATGCATGGCAGCTCAGGCCCGCCGGCAGCGAAGGCTACCGTACGGCAGAAGTCACCTTGGGCGGGGTGGACACAAACGGGCTGTCCTCAAAAACCATGATGAGCAAAACCGTATCCGGGCTTTATTTCATAGGAGAGGCTGTGGATGTCACAGGCTGGCTGGGCGGATATAATTTCCAATGGGCCTGGTCTTCAGGATGGGCCGCAGGGCAAGCGATTGCACATCAGCCCGAAGCGCCGCGCTGAATTCGGTTTTGACATCCGTTACAACGCCGCAACCTGTGCTACGAAATCTTCGCCGCGCTGCTCAAAACTTTTATATTGATCAAAGCTGGCCGCGGCTGGCGCCAGCAAAACCACATCCCCCGGTTGCGCTTGTGCATTGGCGGCCTTAACGGCCACATCCATTGTCTCACAAATTTCATAAGGGCAGGGCAACTGGGCCGCGAAGGCTGCCGCCTCGGCACCAATGACATAGGCTTTGCTCACAGCGCTTGCCGCGCCTTGCAACCCGTCTAAGCCGCCTTCTTTTTCTGCACCGCCGCAAATCCAACGTATATTTGCAAAAGCCATCAATGCTTTTTTGGCACTCTCAACATTGGTGGCTTTGCTGTCATTTACAAACCGCACCTGATTAATTTCAGCAACCAATTGTGATCGATGGGGCAAACCAGCGAAACTTGCCATCGCGGTTTCGATATTTTTAGGCGAGAGGCCCAGCGCGCGGCAAACCGCGTAGGCCGCGCAGGCGTTTTGATGGTTATGCGCTCCGGGAAGGGCGGCGTGTTGGCGCAAATCAAAAGCGGCAACCTGTCGGCCTTTGCGATATTCCGATAAGAACCCTTTGCGGGCAAACACCATCCACCCTGTCCCGGTTAATTTTCTGCAGGCCGATACTTGAAGCACGCTGTCATCATTGCGCCCTTGTTGCAGTTGCGCCGCCAAAAAGCGGCCCTCAGCATCATCAATGCCGATCACAGCCCGATCCGGCCCGCCTTCTGCGAAAAGCCGGCGCTTTGCCGCAAAATACCCGCCAAGCCCCCCGTGGCGATCAAGATGATCGGGGGATAAATTCGTAAAAACGGCAATATCGGGCGTTAAGCTGCGGGCAAGTTCGGTTTGATAGCTGCTCAGCTCCAAAACGATTACTTCGCCTGAGCGCGCCGGCTCAAGATCCATAACGCCGCGACCGATATTCCCCGCCAGCTGCGTGAGCATGCCGTTTTGCTCTAAAATATGATGGATCAGCGCGCATGTGGTGGATTTTCCGTTAGAGCCTGTCACCGCAACAATTTTGGCAGGGCGATCAAACTCATCCCACGCGCGCGTTGCAAAAGAGCGAAAAAACAAACCGATATCATTATCAATGGTCACACCTGCAGCCTGCGCCGTAGCGATCACCGGATGCGGCTTTGGATAGAGATGCGCAATGCCAGGACTGACGATCAACAGGTCAATCTGCGTCCAATCTGCGCGCGCGCCCAAATCTTCTAAAATAAGATTTTGCGCCTCGGCGGCTTGACGCGCCGGCGCTTGATCATCCCACACGCGCACTTCAGCGCCACCAGCGCGCAACGCTAGCGCCGCGGTTAAACCCGAACGGCCCAGCCCGAGCACTGCTACGTTTTTGCCCGTCACACCCTGCGCTGGAATCATATTACACCCTTCTAACTGGCAATTATGCCCATAATTATCGCCTAAGCGGGATCTGACAAGCGGTTAAAACACGGGGCAACCCCCTCGCGAATATGCCCCCGGCAAAGGCGTTAGCGCACCTTTAAGGTCGCCAAACCAATCATCGCAAGAATCAGTGCAATAATCCAAAACCGGATCACGATTGTTGGCTCGGCCCATCCTTTTTTTTCGTAATGATGATGAATGGGCGCCATTAAGAACACCCGCCGACCCGTGAGTTTGAACGACAAGACCTGAATGATCACTGACAGCGCCTCAAGCACGAATAAACCCCCAATAATCGCCCAAACGATTTCATGTTTGGTGATCACTGCGATACTGCCCAGCGCGCCGCCCAAGGCCAAAGATCCAGTATCACCCATAAACACCGCTGCAGGCGGCGCGTTATACCACAAAAACCCCATGCCACCGCCGATCAATCCGGCGCAGAAAATTAGAATTTCGCCTGTTCCAGGCACATAATGAACATCAAGATAAGTGGTAAAATCGACCCGACCAACGGCGTAAGCGATCACGCCCAGCGCCCCTGCGGCGATCATAGCGGGCATAATTGCAAGCCCGTCGAGCCCATCGGTTAGATTGACCGCATTCGCCGAACCGACGATCACCAGCATCGCAAAGGGTAAGAATAAGAAGCTGAAATTTACCAAAAGGTTTTTAAAAACTGGCAAGGCAATCTGATATTGAAGCGGATCAGGATGAAAAGAGGTGGCAAGATAGGCCGCAATCGCTGCAATTGCAAAGCCCAAAGCCAACCGCAGCTTGCCCGGAACACCTGCCGCGGTTTGCCGGCTGACTTTTGCATAATCATCAGCAAAACCAATCAACCCGAAAGAAAAGGTTACAAAAAGCACAATCCAAACAAACCCGTTGTCAAGCCGCGCCCAAAGCAGAGTAGAGCTCAGCACGGCCAAAAGGATCAACAAGCCCCCCATCGTGGGCGTGCCCGCTTTGGCAAAATGCCCCTCCGGGCCATCGGCGCGAATGGGCTGCCCTTTGCCCTGACGGCGGCGCAACACATTGATCAAGGGCGGACCGAATAAAAAACCAAATATCAGCGCGGTGAAAAACGCTCCACCGGCGCGAAAGGTAATATAGCGGAAAAGGTTAAAAGCATCTCCGCCGTCTGACAGAGCTGTTAGCCAATACAGCATTATCGTTTCCTTTCCACCGGGCGCGCCGCGCAATCGGGTTCGAATTGGCTGATTATTTTGATCGCGTCAACCACTTGCCGCAAACCGCTGCTCAAAGAGGCCTTTACCAAAATGCAATCATCAGCCTGCAGCAAATCTTCAACACAGGCCGCCATCTCTTCGGCATTGGCAAAATGCTGCCCGCGCTTTTCCACCGGCAAGCTGCGATGCAAGGCCGCCATCAACGGGCCTGCCGTATGAATAAGGTCAACATTTTTTATGGCGGGCAGCCGCGCCAAGGCGCTGTGATGCGCCCGCTCATCCAGACCCAATTCTTTCATATCACCCAAAAAAGCCACCCGCCGGGATGACGTGGCTTGCGCCAAAACATCCAGCGCTGCCTGCATCGAGACAGGGTTTGCATTATAGGCATCATCGATCAATTCAACCGCGCCAAAGGACGCGTTCAACTGGTGGCGCAGCCCCCGACCTTCTGCAGGCTGCCACTGCGCCAGCGTTCGCGCTGCTTTTTCAACATCCGCGTTCAGTTTAGACAAGAGCGCCAACGCACCCAGCGCATTTAAGGCAAAATGCCGACCCACCGTTTGCAGTTCAAACTTTAGGGATAAATCCCCAATACTGGCCATCACCTGCGTCAGGCCATTTTTTAAGCTCAGTTGCGCAATCCTGGCTTGCGCCGCACCGGTCCCGAACCAAAGGCTCTGGCATCCCTGTGCTGCGACCGCCTGCTCCATCACCGATATGCAGGGCGCTTCGGCATTTAAAACCGCATATCCTCGCGTAGAAAGGCCCTGCACGATTGCGGCTTTCTCACGCGCGATACCCTCAAGGCTTTCAAAGGCTGCCAAATGCGCCGGCGCCACTGTGGTGATCAAAGCCGCATCCGGGCGCACCAAACGCGCCAAAGGCGCAATTTCCCCTGGATTGCTCATGCCAATTTCAACCACTGCAAAAGCCGCGTCGTGCGGCAAGCTGGCCAAAGTTAAGGGCACGCCCCAATGATTGTTGTAACTGGCGTAAGAGGCATGGGTTTTGCCCTGAGCTTGCAGCATCACACGCAGCATTTCTTTGGTAGATGTTTTTCCCGCTGATCCAGTGATCGCGATCACCTGCGCCGCGCTGCGCTGGCGCGCCGCACGGGCCAACCCCTCAAGCGCAATTTGAACATCCTGAACATAGAGAAGGTTTTCATCGCTTAAAACATCTGCAGGTCGGCGCGAGACAAGTGCTGCTGAAGCGCCCTTTTGCAGCGCATCAGCAACGAAATCATGGCCATCGCGCTGATCCGCAAGCGCCACAAACAAATCCCCTGCCCGAAGGGTGCGGGTGTCAATCGAAACACCCTCAGCCTGCCACTTTCCAGCAGTCTTTCCGCCCGTAGCCAAAGCTGCGTCTTGTGCACTCCATAAGCTCATACAAGCCCTCCATCCAGCGCGGCCACGGCCAAACTGGCCTGCTCAACATCATCAAAAGGCAAAATATCATCTCCGATCACTTGACCGGTTTCATGCCCTTTGCCAGCAATCAACAGCGCATCACCTGGCTTAAGCATATCAACCGCGCGCAAGATAGCTTCGGCGCGATCCCCCACTTCTTTTACCTGCGCTGGCTCTGACATGCCGCTGATCACCATTTTGCGAATTTCGCTTGGATCTTCGCTGCGCGGATTATCATCGGTCACAAACACAAAATCAGCCGCGCCCGCAGCCGCAGCCCCCATCAATGGCCGTTTGAAGGGATCGCGATCCCCGCCGGCCCCAATCACCGCCACCAGACGCCCCAAAACATGCGGCCTTAAAGCGGAAATAGCCTTTTCAAGCGCATCGGGTGTATGCGCATAATCGACAAAAACCAGCGCTCCATTTTCACGCTGCGCCGCCAATTCCATCCGGCCCCGCACGGTCGTGAGATGCTCTAAAGTCTCAAACACCGACGCAGGCTTTGCGCCGGCAGCAATCACCAAAGCCGCGGCCATCAGAACATTTTCAGCTTGAAATTTTCCACGCAGCGGCAGGCTGACAAGTCGCGGTATTTCCTGATAGGTAAATCGCATATCCTGCCCGGTGGCGGTAAAGCGCAAATTATCGATGCGGATATCAGCTTCGGGACAGTGCCCAATCGTGATCATCGCTTGATCTGATTGTTCAAGCCGCGCTGCCAGCTCAGCCAGCTTAGGATCATCAATATTTAAAACAGCGGGCTGATCTTGCAGTAACAGCCGATCAAATAAGCCCGTTTTGGCGCGAAAATAATCCTCAAAATCTTTGTGATAATCCAAATGATCTTGCGTGAAATTGGTAAAGCCTGCAGCGCAAAGTTTCACCCCGTCCAGCCGGCGCTGCTGCAAACCGTGGCTGGAGGCTTCAATTGCCGCATGCGTCACCCCGGCCAACGCCGCTTTTGCCAAAAGCGATTGCAAAAGAAGTGCATCCGGGGTGGTGTAAGATAGCGGCGCCGTAAACGCCCCTTGCACACCATTGGTGCCCAGATTGATGGCCTGACAATCAAGCTCTGTCCAAATTTGTCGGCAAAAATGCGTCACGGATGTTTTTCCATTGGTGCCGGTCACCGCAACAATCTTTTGTGGCTGCGCCTCAAACCAAAGGGCCGCGGCAGATGCAAGCGCGGCGGCCGGATCCTCAACAACCACGATCGCGACCGATATCTCTGCCAAAGATTGGCGCATAAGAGCGTGACCATCTTGGTCGGTCAGAACTGCAGCTGCTCCATGCTCAATCGCTTGCGCGGCAAATTCAGCCCCGTGGCTTTGCGTGCCAGGCAAAGCGATGAACAGGCCCCCCTCCTGCACCAGACGGCTGTCAATAAACAGCCCCGAAAGTGGCTTTGAAAATGGCCTTAAAGCGGTGAGACCCAGCTCAGCCAGGGATTTCAACGCAGCGCCCTCAGCATCCGAAGACATCGTCGGGTTTGAAAACCAAGACACCGGACCATAGGTCTGCGCCCTCCCTTAATTGATGGATGCGAAGGTTATAGCAGCCTGTGGCTGGGTTTCAATCTGCGGGCGCAGCCCCAGAAGTGGTGCGATGCGGGCAATCAGCTCACTGGCAACGGGAACGGCCGTCCAACCGGCGGTTCGGCGGGGCTTTTTGCCCGAGCGTTCTTCTGGCTCGTCAAGCGTTACAACCAACACATATTTAGGATTACCTGCCGGAAAAACCGAAGCAAACGTGGCCAAGACCTTATCCTTGTAATAGCCGCCACGCGGGTTTGGCTTATCAGCTGTGCCCGTCTTACCAGCAACCGCGTAGCCCGGCAGTCGGGCAAAGGAAGCCGTGCCCTGCTTGCCGTGCACAACTTCGCGCAACATAGCCAAAGACGCGCTGGCCACCTCTGGTGAGATCAGCCGTTCTTTTTCACCAGAGCGCGGCGCATCAAACAAGGTTGGCTGCACTTTAAATCCGCCATTGGCGATGGTGGCATAAGCACTGGCCAGATGCAGCGGCGTCGCCGAAAGGCCATGGCCATAAGAAATCGTCATCGCGGAGAGCTCGGACCATTTTGGAGGCAAAATTGGTTTGCCACCGCTGGCTTCAATCATCTCAAACGGGATTGGCGTCAGCAGACCAAGCTGCCCCAAAAAGATCTGTTGGCGCTCAGCGCCGATCAACTGTGCAATCCGCGCCGTTCCGATATTACTTGAACGGATGATGATATCTGCCACTGACAGCTCTTTATCAAGATAATGGTGGTCACGGATGGAAAACCGGCCCCACCGAATAGGGCCTCGAATATCGATAATGGTTTGCGGGTTAACCAGCCCAAGCTCCATCGCTTGCGCTGCGGCAAAAATCTTAAACGTAGAGCCTAACTCATACACGCCCTGAACGGCGCGATTGAACAAAGGGCTGTCGGCAGCTTGCCCCTGAACCGGCGGCGCCGGGCGATCATTGGGATCAAAATCGGGCAAAGACGCCAATGAAATCACTTTTCCAGTCTCAACTTCCATGAGCACCGCCGCCGCGCCTTTAGCATTCATTAATTGCATACCGCCCCATAAAACCTGTTCGGTTGCGGCCTGAACCGATAAATCAATCGATAATTTCAGAGCTGTGGCAGATTGGCTGGGATCACGCAAACGCGCATCATAAGATTTTTCTACACCCGCAACGCCCACAACCTCGGCCGAATGTACGCCCTCGCGGCCAAAGCTGGTGCCCCCCAAAATATGCGCGGCCAAGTTTCCATTGGGATAAAGCCGCATTTCACGGGGCCCAAACCGCAACCCCGGATCGCCAATATCATGCACCCGCTGCATTTGCTCTGGGCTTATCTTTTTCTTAATCCATAAAAACTTTCGCCCATCTGTGAAACTTTTAGACAGTTTTTCCGCGTCTAAATCGGGAAAAATACGCGCCAAAGCCTGCGCCGTGCCGGCCGCATCCACCAGATGCGGGGTTTCAACGTATAAGGAATGGGTTTCCATATTGGTCGCAAGAATGCGGCCCTTGCGATCCACGATATCGGCCCGTTGCGCCACAATTGACAGGCCCAAATCTTGCGCGGTGGGCTCAGTCGGCTCAGCGCTTGATAACATGCCAATACGCACAACCAATACCGCATATAAGCACAAGAAAATCCCCCCCAGCACCAGCATACGCCCCTGCGCCGTGAGGCGGGATTTATCGCGCGTTGCAAGATGCCGCGCCTTGATATTGTCTTGTTCGATTTGGCGCGTATCTTCGCCACGCGCCCGCGCCGGCAAAATCTGACTGAGCGGACGCAATGGGCTGCGCAGGCCCGAAAATTGGCTGAAATCAGTCACGTTCCACCGACCTTTCCGCCACATCAACCGGATCAACCAGCAATAAATCAAAGCTGGGCAAAAGCGGGTAGGAAACATGCTCAACAATGCCAAAATGATCCGCACGCAAAGGCAATAATTGCAACCGATCAAAGTTCAGATTGGCCAAATCTTGTAACCGCTCGGGCCGATTTTGATAGGCCCATTCGGCTTTTAAAATGGCCAAGCGGGCCCGCTGCTTGCCTATTTCAGCCTGCAACTGCTCGGTATGAGTTATGGCCGCTTGCGTTTTTATGTTTTCCGTATAGGCCCAATAGGCCAACGCGATCACAGCGCTTGCCGTGGTGATATAAAGAAAACTGCGCATCATAGCGGCAAATCCATGAGCGGCATTCCCAAATCCGAGGGTTTAACAACCCCGCCCGCCGCGCTGTCGGTGCGCCGCGCAATTCGTAACTTCGCAGAGCGTGCGCGGGGGTTTTGTGCAATTTCTTCGGGCGTTCCCAAAATTGGCTTGCGCGAAACCAATTCAAATTGGATGGGCAATGGCGCGCTATGCGGCGCGTAACGATTGTTTGAGCCTGCGCGGCCCGCGCGCATTTGGAAAAAACGTTTAACCATGCGGTCTTCAATTGAATGAAAGCTCACAACGCAAAACAAACCGCCTGCCCGTAACGCACGCTCGCCTGCAAGTAAGCCTGCGAAAAGCTCACCATATTCATTATTCACTGCGATGCGCAGCGCCTGAAAGCTGCGCGTCGCCGCGTGGGATTGCCCAGGTTTGGTGCGCGGCAGCGCCTTTTCGATTAGCTGCGCCAGATCCAACGTGGTTTTAAAAGCGGCGTCACTGCGGCGTTGCACAATCGATTTAGCAATTCTGCGACTGGCGCGTTCTTCTCCGTATAAATATAGCAGATTGGCAATATCGGCTTCGGGCAAACCATTCACCAAATCAGCCGCGCTGGGGCCCGACTGGCTCATCCGCATATCCAGCGGGCCATCGCGCATGAATGAAAACCCCCGCTCAGCCTGATCAAGCTGCATGGAAGAGACCCCAAGGTCCAAAACGATCCCATCCAGCTCTTGCGCATAGTCATCAAGCTTCGAAAACAAGCCCGGAATAAACTCTAAACGGCTTTGCAAAGCCGTCGGCCAAGCCCGCGGCAGATCAAAAACCGCAGGATCACGATCTACCGCAAAAACCTTTTCAGCCCCGGCCTCTAACAGCGCAAGCGTATAGCCGCCGGCGCCAAAAGTACCGTCCAACCAGCGGCCCGAAACCGGAGCGATCTGCGAAAGGATTTGCTCGATCAGAACCGGTATATGAGGCTTGTCTGACTGTGCAATCGCCACAGATGCCACCCTCACCCTTCCTGACCGCCATCCAAAAAGCTTAGCGGATCAAAATCATCCGGCTGGTCGCTCAACCACGCCTCGGTTTTGGCCTGATCCTCGCTGTAGCTGTCGGGGTTCCAAATTTGAAACGTGTCGCCGGCGGCGATAAAATAAGCCTCGCCCTCAACCGCAATTTTCTGACGCAACTTGGCAGGCAAGACCAAACGACCCGTCTCATCAACAGAGGTAGGATGGCTTTGTCCGTGAAATAACCGCTCCAGCGTTTTTCGCCCCACCGATCCGCGCGGCAATTGATCAATTTTACGATCCACCTCTTCGATGGCCTCAACCGTATAACATTCCAGAAAGGGTCGGCGCGCATCGCCGTAGACAATGACCAATTCGGGGGGCAAGCCTTCTTGCCAATTGGGATCGCAGGCTTGGATCACGCGGCGAAATAGCGCCGGGATTGACACCCTGCCCTTCGCATCGATCTTATGCAGACTTTCGCCTCTAAATCTTCGCATTCGCGCCCAACGCCTTTCCCCAACACCCTTTAAAACAAAGCGGCGGATCAGGAGACATACACCCAATCCGCCAATCTTGCTCCGCGGGGCGGAAACGTCCGGCGGCGCAGACCTGGGGGGGGGAGAACGTGAGCGCGCCGGACATCTTGCTGCGGTAAAGTCGGGGCCTGCATGAAACCTGCCAAAGGAATTCGGATCTTAGCGTCCGTATTTTGATATCCCGCTTTACCTATGGCCATTGATGCCATGTCAGTCGCCTTATATCAAGAAAAATTTGGGATTTTATGGTAAATTATGGGAAAATAATACAAGTTGAAATTGAGACTCAAAACAGATCACTCAGATTCTCCCACATAGTGTATGCACCATATAAAAAAATACTAAATGTAGATTTATTTGTGAGGGAAGCATAACGTGCAAAAATCCGCCCTCACGGTTCTATTCCCACAATTTTGCAGAAGAACTGGTAGAGTTTCTTGAATAGACAGATATATTTCGAGCTTTCTGACGAAAAAATTGCGATAGATAGGCCTCAGATAGAGGCTTCCCACGAATTCCCAATTCTTGTGGAATTTGCGTTCTTTAAGGCCCCAGCGCCGTTAAGCTTTCGTGCAAGGCCCTGCGCAAACACGCCCAATCAGGCCATACCGCCTTGTACAAGACGTGCGGCCAACGCCCCATAGGCTTCGGCCACCGGGCCAGTGCCCGCCGCGACGGGACATCCCGCATCGCCCGCTGTGCGCGTCTCGAGATCGATCGGCAATGCCGCCAAGAGCGGAAGATTGAGCACCTCGGCCTCTTTTGCCACGCCGCCATGCCCAAAAATTTCACTGGGTTCCCCGCAATGTGGGCAATGAAACACCGACATATTTTCGATCAGCCCAAGCACGGGTGTTTTCAATGTGGAAAACATATCCAGCGCTTTGCGCGCATCTATCAGCGCAACATCCTGCGGCGTTGACACCACAATCGCCCCGCTGACTTCTGATTTTTGGCACAGCGTCAGCTGCACATCGCCGGTTCCAGGCGGAAGGTCAACGATCAAAACATCTAGCTCCCCCCAGGCCACTTGTGAAATCATTTGCTGCAAGGCGCCCATTAGCATCGGCCCACGCCACACAATCGCTTTGTCAGGGTCAAGCATCAAGCCAATCGACATCATCGTCACCCCATGGGCCTGTAGCGGTATAATGGTTTTACCATCCGGGCTGGCCGGGCGCTGTTGCACCCCCATCATACGCGGCTGCGATGGCCCATAAATATCCGCATCCAACAAGCCCACGCGGCGGCCCTGCTTGGCCAAAGCAACCGCCAAATTTGACGAAACGGTGGATTTTCCTACCCCCCCCTTTCCAGAGGCGATGGCCAGAATGCGCGCCACACCCGCCGGCTTCATCGGCGCCGCCTGCGGCTTGGGGTGGCCCCCAATTTTCAATTGAGGCGGCTCGGGCTTTTCGGCAGCGCCACTATGGGCGGTTAAAATGACGCTGGTTTTATTGACACCGGCCAAGGCGGTAATGGCCTCAACCGCTTGCTGCCGCAGCGACTCTAGCGCGCCGGCCACCGCAGCAGATGGGGCTTCGATCACAAATTGTACATGGCCCTCGTCGATCGTGAGCGCCCGCACCATATCAAGCGCGACGATAGATTGGCCGTTTGGCATCTTAATTTTGTCTAATTCTTGAATAATTTGATCGCGCATGTTCTTGCCTTTCATCGCTTTCCAGCCGACATGCCGAATTTAGAATAAACATGCAAGCCGGATCATATATCCGCCTGCGCGACTTAGCGCCCCAACCCCAATCATGCAAATGCTGCATAGCGGCATTGCAGGCTTATCCATTGTGCAATCGCAGAATAAATTTATTTCTAATATCACCAGAGACACAGAGACAACTCTTCTCATAAAGGACAATAATATGGCTTACACAGCTGACAGTTCATTTGCCAAACCAGCCGCATTTGGCGGCATTTTCGCAGCCCTCAACAAACTGACCGAAGCAATGCAGCGTCGGCGGGCTTACCGCACAACCGTGAACGAGCTAAGCGCGTTAAGCGATCGCGATCTCTCCGATTTAGGGGTAAGCCGCGCGTCAATTCGCCGTTTAGCACTGGACGCGGCCAACGCGCTTTAAAAGGCAACTCGAAAATCCCTACCTCCCAAGGGTTTTCGATCTTCGGCGGCTGCTCTTGTCCTCCCACAAGCGCGGCCGCAACTATATTAAGGGGCTGCGCGCAGCGGCATCTTTTGCACCTTCGCGCGTGGCGGCGCGTCACAAAAACAACGCAGGTCTTGCCATCGCCCTGCCACGCTTCGTCCCGGTCCAATGGACGGCTCCGCCTGCTAAAGTTCGGTTGGTCTCTATTGCTAAAATATACATGTCGTCAAAATTAACCCTTGATCTACGGTAAAAATTCGCTTTCGCTGAAAGCAGAAGCGCGCATATTTAGGCAAAACTGCAAAGATTGGACGGCGCATGTCTTCTTAAATTATGATAGGATATCTCGCATGGCTGTCTTCTTTAACTTTAAGGCCGGACAAACAATTTACAAAGCCTCCACGATGCCCGACGGCGCCTATATCGTGCATTCGGGCGAGGTGGATCTCGTATCGCCCGGCCATATGCATCTGACCACATTGCACGCGGGCGAAATTTTTGGCGAAATTGGTCAATTGCTCGACGAACGGCGAACGGTGAATGCCATTGCGCGTACCGATTGCATTTTAACGCATGTCTCTTCGGCAGTGCTGACCCAAAAAATGGAAAAAGTAGACCCCGCAATTAAGGGCATTATTCGCGCCTTGGCAACCCGCCTGACCGAAGCCAATAGCACGAATGAAAAGATCTGGAGCGAACTTCAGATGTATAAATCCTTAACCTGACCGGGCGGATCAGACCCGCAAGCGGGCGCGGCGTTGAGCTTTTAAATACGAACAAAAAGCACTCATTTTTGAAATAAACCGCACCCCTGCCCGTGAACAGCCTTGCCGCGGGATGGTTATGGGCGCTGGCTATGCTAGATAAGAGGGCGTAATCGCAAAAAAAGAGACCTCAGGATGAGCAAAAAAATCATAATAGAAGGATTTGGCGGGGCCGATCAATTAAAGGTCATCCAAGAACAGGTTGGTGAGCCGGGGCCGAATGAAGTGCGCATTGCGCATAAAGCCTGCGGCTTGAATTTCATCGACATCTATCAGCGCACGGGGCTTTACCCGATGCCCCTGCCGCATACATTGGGCACAGAAGCCGCCGGCCTTGTTGACGCGGTTGGCAGCAATGTCACGCATCTGAACGCGGGCGATCGGGTCGCCTATGCGTTCAACGCCCCTGCCGGCGCCTATTGTGAAATGCGCGTTATGCCCGCAGATCAGGTTTGCGTTTTGCCTGACTCGATCAGCTTTGAAGAAGGCGCTGCAATGATGCTGAAAGGCCTGACGGTTCAATATCTTTTCCACCGCACCACGCCCTTAAAAGCCGGCGATACGGTTTTGTTCCACGCGGCGGCGGGCGGGGTGGGCTTGATCGCCTGCCAATGGGCAAAATCTGAAGGAATCACGTTGATCGGCACTGCAGGCAGCGATGAAAAATGCCAACATGCGCTGAACCACGGCGCGGCACATTGTATAAATTATCAACGTGAAGACTTTCCAAACGAGGTTCGAAAACTGACCAACGGCTTAGGCGTTGATGTGGTGATGGACTCGGTCGGAGCAGATACATTTGACAAGTCTCTCAACTGTTTGAAACCATTCGGGATGATGATCACATTCGGCAATTCATCTGGAAAGACCCCCCCGTTCGACCTAGCGCAGCTTGCGCCGCTTGGATCGTTGAAAATTACCAGACCCTCAGTTTTCACCCATATCGCGCAGCATGAAACCTGCCAAACCATGGCGCGACATTTATTCGATAAAGTCACCACAGGTGCGGTAAAGATCCGGATTGACCAACGCTTCGCCTTGCAGGATGTTGCCGCCGCGCATCGGTCGCTGGAAAGCCGCCAAACAACGGGAAGCACGGTGCTCACAATCTAAACCCAACACCGGTCAACCTGAAACCGCGCCTGTAACAAAATATAAACCCAGCGCATCAAATATATACTTTTGAATTAAATTATAATCAAAGGTATATTTTTGGTGTTATTTCCTGTAGAAAGGCCCTTCAACATATTCGGAGGTTCTTATGAAACGCATGCGGAGTAAACAGCTGTTACCGGTCTTATCGGCGATCCTTTTGGCCAGTGGCGCGCTTGCAGAAGACAATTTAACCAAGCTGGGGCAATTTAAAACCACCGGCGTAACCGAGTTCACAACCATTGCGCAGGACGGGCCCGCCGCAAATTCGGTCCGCAACATTTTGCGCACGATCGAGCTGCCCCCCGGCTTCACAATTGACCTATACGCGTTGGTGCCCGATGCCCGCCACATGGCGATGGCGCCCCAAGGCACAGCCCTTTTCGTGGGCACGAAGAAAGAAAAAGTCTGGGTCGTGATGGATCGCGATGGCGATAATATCGGCGATGAAGTAAAGGATTTTGCGCCCTCATTAACGTTTGATATTCCCAACGGGGTGGCGTTTTCGGATGACGGGTTTCTGTTCATTGCCGAGCGCAACCGCGTTATGATGTATCCTGCGGCTGAATTTTTTCACGAAAGCCCCGATGTGGTTGCGATACCGATCGTGCCACAAGGCGGTTTGATCCCGGCAATAACATAATTCATGGCGGAACTGGAAACGACATTTTGAATGGCGGCGTGGGAGATGCCACGCTTGATGGCGGCTCGGGCAATGACTTGCTGAGGGGTGATACGGGCAATGACAGCTTAAAAGGTGGAGATGGTCAAGATGATCTGCAAGGCGGCGATGGTGACGATAGTTTAGACGGTGGTGACGGCAATGACGTTTTGGATGGCGGCACCGGCGCCGATACACTTACCGGAGGGGCCGGCCGCGATGAGTTTAAAGTAGAAGCGGGCGATACGGTCACAGATTTTGACATAGAGGAAGAAAAAATTGATCTAGACGATATTTACAACTTTGATACGCTGGCGCTTTGGAATGCAGAGAACCCCAATAATTCCTTTAGCACTCCATTACAGTGGTTGAAATCAGATCAAGCCGATGGCGATGGTTTGGCAGGGCTTAACCAAAATGGAGTTCCAATCAATCTGATGAATGACGGAGCTTTCATCAACGCGTCGGATCTAACGCAAACAAATACAGGCGTCGTCTGCTATGGTGCCAAAACGCGTATCGAAACGATTGACGGGCTTGTAGAGATCGACCGCCTGCAACCTGGTGATTTGGTGAAAACAGGTGGTAATGGCCACCACCCCATTCGCTGGATCCGCGGTAGAACAATTTTCCATGCCGAACTTCAAGCCCACCCCAATCTGGTGCCATTTCGCATAAAAGCCGGCGCTATGGGAAAAGGCCTGCCAAAGCGTGATTTGATCATCTCACAACATCATCGGATGATTGTCAGTTCAGATTTGAGCTCTGCGGAAACCGGATCCAAGGAAATATTTATCGCTGCAAAAGATTTAATCGGCGTCCCGGGCATAGAAATCGCAATCGACCTGACCGAAATCACCTATTGGCATTTTATCTGCGATCAACATCAAGTGGTGTTTGCAGAAGGAGCCGCATCCGAAAGCCTGTATACCGGGCCAGAGGCATTAAAGATGCTTGGCGCGGAAGCTCGCGCAGAAATATACCAAATTTTTCCGGAACTTCGCGACGCCCCCCCCCCCCACTATGCTCCAAAACCGGCCCGTCCAATCTTGACGCAAGCCGAAAGTAAATCACTTATTTTTCAGCATTATCGGTCACGGACTGCGCTTTGCCGACAAAATTCGGACGCTGGGATGCGCTCCGTTTAACCCGCGTCTAAAAGTTTGAACTTAATCTCAAACAAATCTTTCTCGCCTCGTTTTTCAGCAGGGGTAGAGGTATATCCGTAATTGCCAGCTGAAGGCAAAGACAGCGCCGTATTATGCGTTGATTAGCAGGGTGTGGCGTGTATTCTGTTTCAAACAGAGTACAAGAGGGCGGCCCCATGAAGATCAAAGACTATTTTGCCGGAAAACGCAGCAGAGTTGCAGATTGGTATACGCAAGACACATCGGATATCCCGTTATACTGCAAAGTAACCGATAAAGTTTTAGACATGATCGTTACTTTATCCGACCCGCGCGAGGCAAGCCTTGCAGTGGTGGACGAAAATAACCACGTGGTCGGCATCGTCACTGGGCGTGATATCGTTTTATACATGGGTACGCATCGCGTGATCGAAGAAAACCTTACCGTAGATGCCGTAATGACGGAAAATCCCAAAACGGGCACGCCGGAGATGCTGTGCATAGACGCCTTGAAAATAATGATCGAGGGGCGTTTTCGTAACCTTCCGATCGAAGTTGATGGCAAATTCCTTGGAATCCTTTCAATATTAGCGGCTGCCAAAGGCCGTTTGATGGAAACCATGGCGAAGAATACAGAAGCCTATGAATCACTAAAGTCGCTCAGCGATGGCATGCCAGAAATAGATATCGAGAATACGACACAAGACGCGTTCAAATTAGTTTCTGACAGCAAGGCGCCATTCGTTTCCGTTAAAGAAAACAATGAAATCATCGATTTTTTGATGGATTATGATTTAAGACGCCTTTGGTTGAAAAAACAGTGATCCAAAGGTAGATTTGCCAAAATAGCAAATCAAAATCATAAGAGACAATGCTGCCGATTGAATGGAACATTAGCGATGGGCTGACAGGGTACCTGCAGGCTGTTCAGGTTATGGAGACGCGCGCCGATGCTATCGCTAAAGGCGATGCGCCGGAAGCCATTTGGTTGGTTGAACACCCCGCGCTTTACACTGCGGGGACCAGCGCCAATCGCGAGGATTTGATTGACGCGAACAGATTTCCTGTGTTCAGCAGCAAACGCGGCGGGCAATATACATATCATGGGCCGGGCCAGCGGGTTGTCTATGTGATGCTCGATTTAAACCGGCATGGCAAGGATGTGCGCGCATTCGTACAAAAGCTAGAGCGGTGGGTAATCTCCACATTGGCCTGCTTTAACGTGCAAGGAGCCATTCGCGACGGTCGTATTGGCGTGTGGGTTGATCGACCGGAAAAGCCGTTAACGCCGGCAGGATTGTGCCAAGAAGATAAAATAGCCGCGATCGGGATACGGCTTCGAAAATGGGTCTCGTTTCACGGGCTCTCGATCAATGTTGATCCCGATTTATCGCATTTCGAGGGGATCATACCCTGCGGCATTCGCGAGCATGGCGTGACAAGTTTGGTGGATCTTGGGCTTCCCGTAAGCATGGCGGATCTTGATATGGCTCTGAAAGACCAGTTTGAAAAACAGTTTTTGACACCCTAAACGCATCAGAAAGCGGGCCCACCGCAGGCATGACAACGCAGGCCGGATAAGGCCGCGTCATTTTTTCCCACCCTGCGGCAAAGTCATACATTGCCGAGCCCGCAAATGCGCATTAAAAGCAAGCCTAAGCCAAGGGATTATCAAACTGTTTAATTCCACCACAATAACTCAATTAGGAGGCAATTATGGCAGATGCAGCCATTCATGGCCACGAACATGAAGATCAACGAGGGTTTTTCACGCGTTGGTTCATGTCTACGAATCATAAAGACATCGGAATCCTGTACCTGATCACATCGGCATTTGTCGGATTCGTATCGGTTGCCTTCACCGTTTATATGCGGCTTGAATTGATGGATCCGGGCGTTCAATACATGTGCCTCGAAGGCGCACGGATGTTTGCAGATGCATCTACCCCTTGTACTCCGAACGGCCACCTTTGGAATGTTTTGATCACTGGTCATGGTATTTTGATGATGTTTTTCGTGGTTATCCCGGCGTTGTTTGGCGGATTTGGTAACTACTTCATGCCCTTGCAAATTGGTGCACCGGATATGGCATTTCCGCGCATGAACAACCTTTCTTTCTGGCTTTATGTGGCCGGTACGACGCTGGCGATCTGCTCGGTTTTAGCGCCAGGCGGCAATGATCAACTGGGCTCTGGTGTGGGCTGGGTTCTGTATCCGCCGCTCTCGGTGAACGAAGGCGGTATGTCGATGGATCTGGCGATCTTTGCGGTGCATGTCTCGGGCGCCTCTTCCATTCTGGGTGCGATCAATATGATCACCACCTTCTTGAATATGCGTACCCCCGGGATGTCTCTGTTCAAAGTGCCGCTGTTTTCATGGTCAATCTTCGTGACAAGCTGGCTGATATTGCTGTCGCTTCCGGTTCTTGCTGGCGCGATCACCATGTTGTTGACGGATCGTAACTTTGGCACAACCTTCTTTGATCCTGCCGGTGGCGGAGACCCAATATTGTACCAGCATATTTTGTGGTTCTTTGGACATCCAGAGGTGTACATTATCATCCTTCCCGGATTTGGCTTGATTAGCCACGTAATCGCAACCTTTTCGCGCAAGCCCGTATTTGGCTATTTGCCCATGGTATGGGCGATTATCGCGATTGGTGCTTTGGGGTTTGTTGTCTGGGCGCATCACATGTACACCGTCGGCATGTCGCTGACTCAGCAATCCTATTTTATGCTGGCCACTATGGTGATCGCGGTGCCCACAGGCGTTAAAGTGTTCAGTTGGATCGCCACCATGTGGGGCGGATCGATTGAATTCAAAACGCCAATGCTATGGGCGTTTGGCTTCTTGTTCCTGTTCACAGTGGGCGGGGTCACCGGCATTGTTCTGGCGCAAGCAGGCGTAGACCGAGCGTATCATGACACGTATTACGTGGTAGCACATTTCCACTATGTGATGAGCCTTGGTGCCGTGTTCACCATCTTTGCCGGGATTTACTACTATTTCGGTAAGATGACAGGGCGCGCTTATCCTGAATGGGCTGGTAAGTTGCATTTCTGGATGATGTTTATCGGTGCAAACCTGACATTCTTTCCCCAGCACTTCTTAGGCCGTCAGGGTATGCCACGTCGCTATATCGACTATCCGGAAGCCTTTGCCTATTGGAACCAATGGTCGAGCTGGGGGGCATTCCTGTCTTTCGCCTCGTTCATCTTCTTCTTTGGTATCATTGCCTATTCGCTGCTGCGCGGGGCGAAAGTGACCGAGAATAATTATTGGAACGAATACGCTGATACGCTGGAATGGACGCTTCCCTCACCGCCTCCAGAGCACACGTTCGAAATCCTGCCGAAGCAGGAAGAATGGGACAAAGCCCCTAGCCATTAACAAAAATGGGCTGATATTGGTGCGATCGCGCCTCTAAAAGAAACACCCCTCGCCTTTGCTTATATGAGCTCAAAAGGCGGGGGTTTTTTGTATTAAATGCGATGGTAAATGGCCCATATAAAGTGATCGCTTCTATTAGAACGGGCGAATGGTCCAAGCCCCCTTATGGCAATTTACGAAGACGGCCCGTTTTGTAGATAAAAACGCGCTAAATAAACGCATTTAAATGGATTTTTTAAACGCAAATTCGGCTAGACCCTTTTCTTTGCATATACGCGCAATAACTTGGAAGGTGAGAGGTGAGTAGGTAAAATGCCATATATTTGGTTAGAACAGACAGAGGATAAAGCGCAGGCCAGCTTAGAGCTGTGGCCGCATCGCTCTTTGCAGCCACAGGGCTTTGCCGCTTTCATCATGACGACCTTCATCTTGATTACGCTTCCGCTTTACGCTTTGCTGGGTACAAAACTCTTTTGGGCCCTACTCCCCTTCTTAATGCTCACCGTTTGGGCGATCTGGTGGGCGTTGCGGCGCAACTATTTTGACAGCCAGATATTAGAGCAATTGAGCTTCACCGCCGATAATTTGCGCTTGGTGCGCCAAGAGCCAAAAGGCGAGATTAAATCATGGGAGTGTAACGGATATTGGGCACAGGTGCATTTATACGGCACCGAAGGACCGCTTCCCAATTACGTGACCCTAAGCGGAAATGGAAGAGAGGTTGAAATAGGAGCTTTTTTAAGCGAACACGAACGCAAATCTCTTTTTAAAGAATTACAAAGTCATTTGACTAAATATCGCAAATCATTGCCCTAGAGCACTGTCTAATGTTATCTAGCTACGAAATAAATTAACTTATAAACTGGCTTGTGTGACAGGTCTAATTTTAACGATCGTAAAAAACTTTATTAAAGCGGTTATAGTTATGAAACTCATGCTCAAGGTATAAACCATCGGGTTTCCTCGATATTACATAAAATCCACCCTCTTCAAGACTTGGATTGTCACAATAATTTTCGAACATATCGCAATGTACAACGCCATTGTGGGCTGAAATGACAGTATTGGAACCCTTAGAGACTGGTAAGTCGTTATAAAAATCGACCAACGAAGCAACTCTTTGTTTCTTCGTCTCATTATAAGGGCCTTTGTGAACTAAAATACGATGAAGCGAGTCGTATCCACCAAACGCTAAAACCGCTGTCTGCCTTGCTCTGCAAGAGACTGATGAAACAACTGAACCAATTGGAAGATTAATGTTGGTAAGATGTTCACCAATAGCTTTTGCCTGGATTTTGCCTCGGTCATTTAGGCAAACTGCTTCCGAAAAATAATCATTTTCCGCATAACGACTGTCGTCAGCGCCATTCTCGTGAACGTCGCTTTCAAGTGCATCATACATTTGCACATCTATCCATTTATCGCGTTCGGCATGCCTAAAGTGCAGAATATATCCTCCGTTCAAAATTTCTTTAGCCCAAAAGATATCGTCCTCTTCAGAATTATATTCAGACAAAACATCAGAAATACTGTTTCGATTTAAATGTAAGTAGACGACTGAAGCAAAGGCTATAACAAAGAAAAAGACAACAAACGCTAGAAAAATCAAACTCTTGCTGACAACAAAAAAAAATCTTTTAGCTTTCGCATTGTGACAAACTTGAGCCATTAATTCACCTTCTATGTTCTACCGAAGTATCGGCATAAATTTTTTATTCTCTATAATAAAAGTATCAGAATGTGAATAAGGATAGGTCACCCTCAAAACAATCTAACAATTTCAAATATTCATAACAGTTTTTGCTTAGATGTATTTTTTCTTGTCCCACGTCATTTTTGTTTATCTTATCACAAATTTCAATGCCTCTGAAGTGGATATACGAAAGTAGAGCACCATAGCTTTGAATTTCACGGCTTTGAACAGATTATATTGAATCGAAATCGTGCGTTTCCGTAAGAGGGAACAGCATGTGGAAATACTCGCACATCTCTCATACCGATCGTTTCCAAAAATTCAGCGACACTATTCTTATCAAAAAACAAATGTCTAAGGTCTTTATAATCAGCCTCATATTTAGCCGGATCCTTATAAGCTTTCTTTCTTTCTTGATGATATACTTTTTCATACTCTTTATCTGGCAAATCCAACAGGACGAATTGGCCACCAGTTGAAATCTGATTAGTCCAATTGATTATCACCCGTTTTACATATTCTTGGTCAGGAAAATAAAAGAAAACCCCATTTGAAAAGATCATGTCGAAACTAGTTTCAGAAAAGCACGGTTTATCCGCCTCTTGTACCACAAAATTTCCCTCGGGGATTGCAACTTTGGCTACTTCAATAAGGCTTTCGCTGTAATCGATACCATAACTTTCAATTTTTACGATTTCATTAAGAGCATACAAAACTGCTCCACTACCACATCCGATCTCCAAGACTTTTTTACCGGGAAGAAGTTGAGTTCTTGCGCTTAAGTCTGATACCATAAGCCGCCAAGTATCTTCGCTGTAGGAACCTACGCCATTATCATATCCATTTGCCAGTATCAGGTCACGAAGCGTAATTTTGTCAAAATTACCAACAGTTTTTTTTGACCATATGCGTTCCCAGCTGGTAGCCATCGTCTTCATATCAAACACACAACCGGGCGATAGTGGCTAAAAGAAAAGCGTCTTATCATATTGCTTGCTTTCTCGTAACGGGCGCTTAGCTTGCCCAAGGTTCATATCTATCAAAACTGCGTTTCATTCAATACTCAAAAAGGAATGGTATTGGCAGTTTACATACTCACTCATTTTACATTCTTTTTTTGCTGATCAACAAATGCAGGACCACGCACCGATTTTTCTGCTGCGTACACAGTCAAATCCCCCTTACAGCTCCACTTCTTAATTGTTACAGACCAATCGCCGTAAACCTCAGTTAAAAAATCCTTGTAAAATTTTGGAACTTTAAGTTCGCGACCATACCAATCAATAATCTCATTACCTTCAAAAAAAATTTTATCTATCCGAGAATATCTGCGCGCGGCGTTCCAGCACATGTAGGAGTCCATTGGATAGATAATATCTACATCCATTCTAGTTGGTCCTCGAAATGCCGAAAGCCATGAATCAGAAATTTTTATAACCCTCGGATCAGATGAATTCGCAAATGCGCAATTTTCGGAAAAGGTTTCAACATTGCAACGCCAGCCTGAGTTTTTAAGCTCATCAACTACATGTAAAAATTCATTTAAATCTTCATATTTCACAAAGAGATCTGTATCTCTATCCCAAGGCAGCAGATCTCCACTCCGTACAATACCCAGTAGAGCGCCACCCACTAAATAGTAATTAACACCTCTTGCATTCAAAAGATCAATTATCTCTAGAAATTGAGATCTCAACGATTCAAGCGAAAACTTCTTCAACAAAACATTTTTTTTCGTCATATCTATTACATCTGTCTACGTTGGTTAAACCCAAATCCTGGAAATTTTAATTTGCAAAGTGTTAGCGCTGAACAATTTATTTCCTAAAGCGTTTTACATAATGATGAATTTCCTAATTGAAAACGTCGTTCCTTAACAAGCTGCTACTTATGCCTTCCGTCCTAGGAAAAATAACTGTTCTATGATCGGGGACCGAATTTTCATAATCTTCACCATGAACTAGCAGGTCAATCTTATGAAGGTCTAAAAAGCTTTCATCTATCAACCAATTGCACGGAATTACCTCGTCAACATATCGGATTGAAAGCGCAATTTCTTTTCTTTGCTCAAATTTAAGTGGAGGAACAAAGCCCTTAACCCTTTTAATTTCTTCGTCTATCGTTAATGCAACCGTCACATGGCCTAATTCAGCGGCTTTCTTCAATAGGCGAACGTGACCGTGGTGAAAAAGCGTTAGGGACATATCAACAAGAACACGGGTCATAAATTTCCTTTTTATTCGCTTAATAAGTGCCTACATAGGGCCGCGTATAGCGTTAGTATAGCTTTTTGAAAAGTGAAAACCGAATTAAGATTGATAATCAAGCCGCCTGCACTTTACTGGATAAAAAGTGGGTCGCTCACAAAAGTTCAGGCCTTTGCTGCCGCCTTAACCAAGGTAAATTCAAAGAACGATTTGCGAAGCTGTTCCAGATAAGGAGCGCCTCGCAGCTTGATAAAATCCACCCGGACTTTCTCTAAGCCGTCAGCTTCTCTTTCACCAAGGGGCCAACGTGACCAAAATCCATCTGACCTATATATTGGCTTTTTAAAACACCCATGACGCGCCCCATATCCCGGATAGAACTGGCGTTCATGTCTGCAATCGCTGTCTCAACCGCAAGAGAAATTTCATCCGCGCTCAACTGTTTGGGCAAAAACTCTTCAATAACCTTAATTTCAGCCATTTCCCGCTCGGCCAAATCCAACCGGCCAGCCTCTTCGTATGTGCGGGCGCTTTCCTGACGCTGCCGAGTCATTTTGCCAAGGATTGCCATGACTTCGGTTTCGTCAACGCCGTCATCATTGCCATCCGCGCGCGCCGCGATATCTCTGTCTTTGATCGCCGCGCTGATCAAGCGCACGGTCGAAAGACGCTCGGCATCTTTTTCTTTCATCGCTTGCTTCATTGAAGCAAGTATTCGGGCGCGAAGGTCCATTAAACACCTCTAACATCGTGACGGCCGCAAGCAGTAGAGAAAACCACAGCCAAGAGCAAGCACAGATTAAAAATCAGCAAGGAATCGCCGAGGCAGAGCCGCTTGACGCTTACGGTACAACTCATTAGGTTGCCGCAAATTTACTCCTCAAGAAAGTGAAAAAATGGCCTCCTCTCTCAGATCTGAGCCGACCGCCTGCCTCGCATTGGCCGATGGCACTGTATTTTATGGCAATGGCTTTGGTGCCCCAGGGGAAGCTGTGGCAGAATTGTGCTTTAATACCGCAATGACAGGGTATCAGGAAATTATGACTGATCCGTCTTATTGCGGCCAAATCATAACCTTTACCTTTCCACATATCGGCAATGTCGGGGTGAATAATTCAGACGATGAAGCGGTGGATCCGGTTGCCGCGGGGATGGTGGTGAAATGGGATCCAACGCGCGCCTCAAATTGGCGCGCACAAACAGAATTATCAGATTGGCTGCGCGCCCGCGGCCGCATTGCGATTGGCGGCATCGATACCCGCCGCTTAACGCGCGTAATCCGCCAACAAGGGGCTCCGCATGTCGCCATAGCCTATCATCCTGAAGGTAACATAGACCGCGAGGCTTTGATCGCAAAAGCCCGCGGGTTCAACGGGCTGGAAGGCATGGATTTGGCCAAAGAGGTCACGTGCCGCCAAACCTATCACTGGAATGAGCAACGTTGGACCTGGAAAGATGGGCACAAGCCTCAGCAGCGCGCCCAACATAAAGTTGTGGCGATTGATTATGGGGCCAAGCGTAACATTTTACGCTGTTTGGCCTCTGCAGGCTGTGATGTCACCGTGATGCCAGCAACAACGACGGCACAAGAGGTTTTGGCGTTACAACCGGATGGGGTGTTTTTATCAAATGGCCCAGGCGATCCCGCTGCAACCGGCCGCTATGCCGTGCCGATGATACAAGAAATCCTTGAAAGCACCAATTTGCCAATATTTGGTATTTGTCTTGGCCACCAAATGCTGGCTTTGGCGCTTGGCGGAAAAACCATAAAGATGAACCATGGTCATCACGGTGCCAACCATCCTGTGCGCGATCAAGAAAGTGGTAAAGTTGAAATCACGTCGATGAATCATGGGTTTGCTGTCGATGGGCAATCGCTGCCTGAGGGCGTGGTTGAAACGCATATCTCGTTGTTTGACGGATCAAATTGCGGGTTAAAAATGCAGAGCCGCCCGGTGTTTTCGGTTCAACATCATCCCGAAGCGAGCCCGGGTCCGCAAGATAGTTTTTATCTGTTTGAACGTTTCGCTGCCTCGATGAAGGCAAAGGTTAACGCGTAAACCTTTAGGTTAATCTTAATTATTTTGGCGTTCTGTGCCTTATGGCACGTAAATTCAGCTTGCAAAGGCCTGCCGCCGCGACCTCAACCTTAACCTCTGTTTAGATGCCTGAATTTGGTAAAAAACTGGGGCAGATACTTCTTGAACAAGGCAAAATTTCTGCGCCGAAGCTCAGGCTTGCCTTGCACCAACAAAGCCTACACCCCTGCCCTTTGGGCGAGCTTTTGGTATCAGAAAAAACAGTCTCTCATTACAATATAGCAAAAGCCTTGGCGCAGCAGCAGGGTCTAAACCACGCGGAAACCCCCGATAAGCCTTCAGTTTTTCCTAAATCGGCAGCAGGTTTCTGGTTAAAGACAGGATTGGTTCCTTGGCGGTTTACAAATGGCCATTGGTAGATTGCTTGCGCAAATGTTCAGGATTTTTACAAAAATTTTAGAGAATTGCGCCAGATATGCGGTGATTTTAGTCTTGTTCTCGCCAGCCCTGCACAAATTCGAAGCCAAACGCTTCAGCTTTTTTCCGCGCAATTGCTTGAGCAGGCAGAAACAGGTTTGCCCAGCCATCAAAGCTGCCGATCACTCAATCTGAAACTCCCATATCTTATCGCCCTGTGTTGCGTTTTGGCGGGTTTGCTGCTGCGCAGCGAGCTCACTGCGATAGTGAGCCTATTCCACATTTTCTTGGGCGTGGCCTTGGCAAGCTTAAGCCTGTCAACCATCTTGAAAATCACAATTTTTATTGGCGCCCTTGGCCACAAACCAGCCTCTGCAGCGCCATCCAACCGGCCCCAAGTTCTGCCCAGTATCACAATTTTGATCCCGTTGCTCGAAGAACCAAGGATCCTGCATCACCTTCTCTATCACTTGCAAAGGCTTGACTATCCGCGCACGCATCTTGAGGTTATGTTGATTTTGGAAGATGGTGATGTGGAAACCCAAACCGCATTATTAGCGACCGATCTGCCAAGTTGGTGCTGCGTTATAACGGTGCCAAAAGGGCGTGTAAAAACCAAACCACGCGCGTTAAACTTTGCCTTTGGCTTCAGCAGCGGTGACATTATCGGCGTTTTGGATGCCGAAGATGCCCCGGAAAAAGATCAGCTTTTAAAAGTTGCCAACCAGTTCGCTATGGCCGATCCCCGTCTCGTTTGCCTTCAAGGGCGTTTGGATTTTTACAACGCGCATAAAAATTGGCTAACACGCTGTTTTGCTTTGGAATATGCGGCATGGTTTCAGGTTATTTTACCCGGGTTGGCACGGCTTGGGTTTGCGCTTCCGCTTGGGGGAACCAGCATGTATATCCGGCGCGCGGCCCTGATTGATTTAAAGGGCTGGGATGCTTTTAACGTTACCGAAGATGCTGATCTGGGCCTGCGGTTGTCACGAGCGGGCCTACGATGCGCGTTGCTCGATAGCAAAACCTTTGAAGAGGCCACCAAAACGCCGCGAACTTGGATCACACAGCGCTCACGTTGGCAAAAGGGCTATATTATGACCTATTGGTGCCATAATCGATCTCCAAAGCGGCTGCTGGCTGATCTGGGTATTTGGCGCTGGGTTGGGTTGCACGCATTATTCGTTCCTGCGATTGCCACCTTCCTTTTTGCGCCGCTTTTTTGGATATTCTGGTGCGTGGCGGCAGGGCTTATGGCGCGGCAAGATCTGGCGCTTTCCCACGGCTATAGCAATGCAATCGGTGCGCTATTTGCATTGGCCTTGCTGGTCGATGGTGCGATCGGGGTTATGGCGGTGGAAAAATCAGGGCATAAAGGTCTCAAACGTTGGCTGCCGCTGCAACTTGTATATTTCGCAATGGCCACCCTATCGGCGTATAAAGCGCTCTATGAGCTGATCGTAAACCGCTTTTATTGGGCGAAAACCGCGCATGGTGATCAATTTAGTCAAAGCTGGGGTGGCTTATCTTCCCCCTATATCGCCTCAGATTTTTGTTTCAAACGGGTGACAAAAGCGGAAGATAAATGATGTTTCAACGCCTGATACGCCGCGTCTTCATCGCGTGTGACAATCGCTGTAACAATCGCCTGATGTTCTTTCATCGCCTCTAAGCCGCGCCCATCTGCAGCAAGCGACGTGGTCGCCATCAGCGCCATTGAACGGTGAACGAGATCGAGCTGCTGCACCAAATACCGGTTATGCGTTGAAAGATGGATTTGCTTGTGAAACCGCCGATTGGCCCGCGCCAAAGCTGAAGGATCATCGACCAGTTCAAAATCTTGCTCGACCATTTCAACCAGCACCCGCTGTTCTTCATTGGTCGCAGTGCGCGCCGCCAATTTTGCCGCCAGCCCCTCTAATTCAGCGCGCACAACATACAGATCTGCGATTTGATTGTGATCCAGAGACGAGACAAAAAGGCTGCGGCCATCCCGATTCAGAAGCGATTGTGTTTCCAACCGCTGCAGCGCCTCGCGAATGGGCGTACGCGAGACGCCGAAGCGCTCTGCCAAATCGCTTTCAACCAACCGATCACCTGGTTTAAAAACCCCCATATCAATCGCCTCTAAAATCAGCGTATATGCGTCTTTTTGATGTAATCGGTTAAGGGCCATATTGCACTCCGGTGATAAGTCCCTAATTTAGCGATTTACGGTTTTGGAAAGCAACCCCAACAGGGCAGCTTTTACAAGAAGGATTGACCATCATGCCGCAGAAGCTGCGCCACATCCGCCATTGGGTCTTTGATCTGGACAACACACTCTATCAGCCCTCTATCCGGCTATTTGATCAAATCGAAGTGAAAATGCGGGATTACATCGTATCAAACCTTCAGCTGACCCCGGAAGCGGCGGATACGCTGCGCGATGCTTATTGGCGGCGCTATGGCACAACCTTGGCCGGTTTGATGCAGGAACATGATATAGACCCCGATCCATTCCTAGAACAGGTACATGATATCGATTTTTCGAACCTTCCCAAAAGCGACGCGTTGGCGAAAGCCATTGAGGCGTTACCGGGGCGCAAAATTATTTATACGAACGGAACCGCGCCGTACGCCCGGCACGTGGTGAATGCTTTGGGCTTGGCGGGACAATTTGATGCGTTTTATGGGGTTGAGCACGCGGCTTATCATCCCAAGCCCGCCTCACAGGCCTATGCCATTATTTTCGACGGCGAAGACTTGCAGCCGACACAAGCCGCCATGTTTGAAGATGATCCTCGCAATTTAGACGTGCCACATCAGCTGGGCTTGAAAACGATCTTGGTGAATGCCTCTCAAACCGGGAATAAACCCCATATTGATTACCAAACGGATGATCTCGTGCAGTTTCTGCGGCAGATCGTCTAAGCCCGTCGCTTCCGTTGGACTTGTCCTGATATCAGGTTATGTGTTGGAAACGCAAGAAAGGCAGGTGCGTGATGGAAAAAGCTGATATATTCATCTCTGGTGGTGGTCTGGCAGGATTGATTGCAGCGATCGCCTTCGGCAGGGCTGGCTTTTCGGTCATATGCGCAGATCCGATCCCACCCGTTATATCCCGAAACGAAGATAATTCTGACTTACGAACAACTGCTTTCCTGCAACCCTCAAAGGCGTTTTTAGACAATATTGGCCTTTGGTCTGTGCTTGAACATCATGCCATGCCGCTTGACGTAATGCGCATTATTGATGCAGGCGGTCCTGAAACAACGCCCGAACCGCGCCAAATCAAAGATTTCAAAGCCTCTGACATTTCAGAGCAACCCTTCGGCTGGAACGTTCCAAACTGGCTGTCGCGGCGCGAAATTTCTCAGGCTTTAGAGGCAGAACCGCGGGTTCAATTTTTACCCGGCGTAGCCAGCACAAAGCTGTTCACCCGCGATCAAGAGGCCAAAATCAGCTTAAGCAATGGCACGCAGGTCAAGGCCCGTTTGGTTCTTGGAGCAGATGGGCGCAGCTCTGAAATCCGAAACCAGGCTGGAATTTCTGTGAGCACCACGCGGTTTGGACAAAAAGCATTGGCGTTTGCGGTTACGCATCCTATTCCCCATCAAAACGTGTCAACGGAAATCCATCGCAGCGGTGGCCCGTTCACGCTGGTGCCGCTTCCAGATTATCAGGGGCAACCCTCTTCTGCGGTGGTTTGGATGGAAACCGGGCCGAATGCGCTGGCCTTATCAAACATGCCCACCGAGGCTTTTGAAGCAGAAATGAGCGCGCGGTCTTGCAACCATCTTGGGCCTTTGCGTCTGGTGACCCGGCGCAGCCTTTGGCCGATCATCAGCCAATTGGCAAACCGTCTAAGCGGACAGCGCGTGGCATTGATCGCCGAAGCGGCGCATGTTGTTCCCCCCATTGGCGCGCAAGGTTTGAATATGAGTTTGGGGGATATCAATGCCTTGCTCACGCTGGCCAAAGCCGAGCCTGCGCGTTTGGGGGATGCTGAAATGCTGGATCGCTACCACCGCCAACGCATTGGTGATTTGCGCCTGCGCGTTGCCGGTGTTTCCCTGCTAAATTCAGCCTCGCAGGCGCAGGCTCAGGCGCTGCGCGATGCGCGGGCGCTTGGCCTAAATGCGCTGCACAGCCCAGCGCCGCTGCGCAAAGCGATGATGCGTCTTGGCTTGCAAACAGGCGCCGCCTACAGCACTTGATCGAGCACCCGTTGAAGCCGCGCCACCGTTGCATCGACATCGTATAATTTATCTAAGCCAAAAAGCCCAAGCCGGAAGGTCATGAAATTTTCCGGCTCATCACAGGCCAATGGAACTCCGGCGGCGATCTGCATGCCAAGCGCCGAAAACTTTGATCCGTTTTGTATTTTCGGGTCGTTGGTATAGCTTACCACAACACCTGGCGCGCCGAACCCGTCAGCTGCCACCGACACAATCCCTTTCGCTTTCAGCATCGCACGCACTTGATTTCCCAATTCCCACTGCGCCGCTTCCAGTTTATCAAATCCGAATTCGCGGGTTTCAAGCATCGTATCACGAAACGCGCGCAACGCGTCAGTTGGCATCGTCGCATGATAGGCATGGCCGCCATTTTCATATATTTGCATGATGCCATGCCATTTTTTCAAATCAATCGCGAAACTGTCAGAGGCCGTATGTTCCATGCGCTCGACCGCGCGCTGAGACAGCATTACCAACCCCGCTGAGGGCGATGCGGACCAGCCTTTTTGAGGCGCTGAAATAAGCACATCCACGCCACTGGCCTGCATATCCACCCAAGCGCAGCCCGATGCAATACAATCCAACACCATCAAAGCCCCAACCTCATGGGCCGCTGAAGACAAAGCCGCCAAATATTCGGGCGGCAAGATCACCCCCGCTGAGGTTTCAACATGCGGTGCAAACACAATATCTGGTCGCGTATCGTGGATTTTTGCAACCACCTCTTCGATCGCAGCGGGCCGAAACGGCTCTTGCGTGCCATTGCCAGCTTGTCGGGCTTTCATCACCTCAACAGCCGCGGCGCCAGATGTGGCTTCAAAGATTTGCGACCATCGATAAGAAAACCAGCCGTTGCGCACCACCAAGACATTCGCATCGCGGCCAAATTGGCGGGCCACTGCCTCCATCCCGAAAGTGCCACCGCCGGGGATCAAAGCCACTGCATCCGCATTGTAAACTTGTTTCAGCATAGCAGAAATATCGGTCATCACGGATTGAAAAACCGTCGACATATGGTTTAACGATCTATCCGTAAAGACGACTGAAAATTCTTCTAGTCCCTCGGGATCTACTGTATTTAGCAAAGCAGGCATCGCGTTTTTCCTCCAATTTTGCTTATAAATAGGGCAGCGCGCCCCTAAAGGCAAAGTCTAGTTGCTAAGCGGGGCCTTCTGTCACAGCCTCCAGCGCGAGATAAAGCGAAACGGCTTAGCCACACCCGATTAGATTTCCAAAGCATCTAGCGGGCCCGGGCGGCGCTCTTCGCTAAGCAAGACATTTGCCTCAACATCACCAACCCCCGGTAAGGTCATGATACGGCGACGTAAAATACGTTCGAAATCAGATATATCGCGCGCCACAACCCGTAGCCGATAATCATAGAGCCCCAAAACATGCTCAACGTTCTGCACCTCAGGAATACCCGTCACAGCCCGTTCAAAATCGTCCAAACTCACGCGGCCCTTAGTGGCAAGCTTTATGCCCAAAAACACCGTCACCCCGAATCCTAAAGCCGCTTTATCAAGCCGCAGCCGCGTTCCCTTGATCACCCCCGTGTCGCGCAAACGCTTTATCCGCCGCCATATTACAGGCTGCGACATCCCCAAAACGCGGGCCAACGCGCCAGCGCTTTGCCCCGCATCTTCAACCAATGCGCGCAAAAGCGCTCTGTCGATGGCATCGATCTCGATCATACGGGCAACACTTCATCCGATTTAATCCGCGCCACATGCATCAAAGCTTCGATATCGGCAATATGCGGCAGGGCGAGAATATGATTGCGGTAAATCGATTGATAATGCGCCATGTCGCGGGCAATCACCGATAAGCGAATATCCACCCGGCCAAGAAAACTTTGGATTTCGGTGACCTCTGGCACCAATCGCGCCGCCGCGCAGAACACCTCAAAGGCGGTGGCTTGGGTTTTATCCAAAGCCACCCTTAAAGACACTTCCACGCTATAGCCCAGCGATGACCAATCGATAAGCGCCTCTTGGCCCAATAGAACATATGTGTCACGCAGCCGAGAAAGCCGGCGCGATAAAACCGCTGGCGTTGTTCCAGCCAATGCGGCCAAATCAGACATTGAAAGCGACGGGTTGCTTTGGAAAACCCGCAATATGCGCCGATCAGTGACATCAAGCATGATTTTTTCTTTTTTATAAAAAATTTAGAATGATTTATACTATATTTAGCATATAAACACCAAATAAGAAACCCGCATTCTTAAAATATCGATATAACGCTGCGGATTGAAATGCAAATGGAGGGTTTCTTATGCGCGTTTATTATGACCGCGATTGCGATATTAATCTGATCAAAGACAAAAAAGTAGCAATTTTGGGCTATGGATCACAAGGCCATGCACATGCGCTAAATTTGCGCGATAGCGGCGCCAAAAACTTAGTTGTTGCGCTGCGCGAGGGCTCGGCCTCGGCGAAAAAGGCCGAAGGAGAAGGCTTAACCGTCATGGGCATCGCGGAAGCGGCGGCCTGGTGTGATCTGATCATGTTTACCATGCCCGATGAGCTGCAAGCCGAGACCTATAAGAAATATGTGCATGACAATATCCGTGAAGGCGCGGCGATTGCGTTCGCGCATGGTTTGAACGTACATTTTGGATTGATCGATCCCAAACCTGGCGTTGATGTGATCATGATGGCTCCAAAAGGCCCTGGCCATACCGTGCGCGGCGAATACACCAAAGGCGGCGGCGTGCCTTGCCTTGTGGCCGTTGATAATGACGCATCAGGCAAAGCTTTGGAAATCGGTCTTAGCTATTGCTCGGCAATCGGTGGCGGGCGCTCTGGCATCATTGAAACGAATTTCCGCGAAGAATGTGAAACCGATTTATTCGGCGAACAGGCGGTTTTATGCGGCGGCTTGGTTGAACTGATCCGCATGGGCTTTGAAACACTGGTAGAGGCCGGATACGCGCCTGAAATGGCCTATTTCGAATGCCTGCATGAGGTAAAATTGATCGTCGATCTGATTTATGAAGGCGGCATCGCCAACATGAACTATTCAATTTCAAACACGGCTGAATATGGTGAGTATGTCAGCGGACCGCGCGTTTTGCCCTATGATGAAACCAAAGCGCGGATGAAATCTATCCTCAGCGATATTCAAACGGGCAAGTTTGTGCGCGATTTCATGCAAGAAAATGCCGTTGGCCAACCTTTCTTTAAGGGCACCCGCCGGATGAATGATGCGCATCAAATCGAAGCCGTGGGCGAAACCTTGCGCGGCATGATGCCATGGATCTCTGCCGGTAAAATGGTTGATAAAGACCGCAACTAAACAAGATTTGGGCGCCCCTGATCACATTGGGGCATGGGCGCCCAATTGCCTTTCCTGAACAGGACTGCCCCAAAATATGAATGACACCCCGTATATTACGAAAGCCAGCTGGCTTATGGTTGCCGCTCTGGGCGTGATCTGGGGCAGCACCTTTATGGTCATCGAACTGGCCCTTGAGCATGTTACGCCGTTTTGGCTGACAGCCGGGCGCATCGTGTTTGCGGCCGGTGTCACCGGGGCGCTTTGGCAATTGCGCGGCCGCCGCTTGCACCTGGATAAAACACGCAGCTGGGGTGGATTGATTTGCGTGGGATTACTCAGCACTGCAATCCCGTTTCAATTGATCAGCTGGGCGCAGCAATATGTAACATCAAGCTTCTCAGGCGTTACCATGGCAGCGGTTGCCCTTTTGGTGCTTCCGCTTTCTCATTTATTGATACCAGGTGAAAAAATGACATTGCGCCGCTCGATCGGCTTTGGCATCGGATTTGTGGGAGTGTTGGTTCTAATTGGCTCAAAAGCCTTAGACATGACAGGCGCAGATTTAGAATGGCCCGGACGCATCGCTTGCTTTGGCGCCGCCAGTTGCTATGCGATAAGTTCGGTTGTGATGCGGCGCTTGGCGCCAATGGATCCCATAGGCTTGGCGGCTGTAAGCTTGCTAATTGGCAGTGGCTTTGTGGTTATTACAGCCTTTGTCATCGAGGGGCCGCCGCCTGCAATAAGCAGCACCGGATGGGGTTTATTGATTTTTTTAGGCCTGTTTCCGACCGCGCTGGCAAATCTTTTGCGGGTGTTGGTGATCAGAACCGCTGGTCCTGTCTTCATGAGCTTGACCAATTATCAAGTGCCGCTTTGGTCTGTTGTTTTTGGAATTATATTGTTGAATGAGCCGTTTCAAATCCGCTTGCTGGCGGCGTTGCTTTTGATCATCATTGGCGTTTACCTCAGCCAGTATAAAGCACTTAATAGGCTTTTCTTTGGAGCCAAATCCTAAAGATTAAAGATAGGCATGCGCATGCTAAGTTGGACGCGTTTTTTACACGCTCAGCCCTGTAGCCAAACAAAAAAACAGGGCGCAACATGCAAGTTTCTCACGCTTGGCAGACGGCTTCAACAGCCCCAACAACCTCATCCACAACCTGTTCAAGCAACGCAGGTTCGGTGCATTCAGCCATCACCCGGATCAGAGGCTCCGTACCCGATTTACGGATCAACAACCGCCCCTGACCGGCAAGCTTTGTTTCCATAGCAGCGATGGTTTTTTGCACAGGTTCAGCGTCAAGTGGCCTGTCACCCGCAGAAAAACGAATATTTTTCAAAAGTTGCGGCACAGGCTGGAACACATTTGCCAAATCGCTCGCAGAGGTATCGCTGCGCTTCATTTCACCCAAAAATTGCAGCGCGGCCATCAAACCGTCGCCGGTGGTCGCGTGCTCTGTCATGATGATATGTCCAGATTGCTCACCGCCCAGGTTAAACCCGCCCTGACGCATTTTTTCAACAACGTAACGATCCCCGACATTGGTACGTAAAAGATCAATTTTATGGCCTTGCAAAAACTGCTCTAAACCTAAATTCGACATCACAGTGGCGACCAAAGCATTGCCCCGCAACCGATCCTCAGACGCCCATCTTTGCGCCAAAAGACCCATCAATTGATCCCCATCTGCAACCCGGCCTTTTTCATCGATCAAAATCACCCGATCGGCATCACCATCAAGACAGATTCCCAAATCAGCGCCATGTGCCACAACCGTTTCTGCCGCCACCTGCGGCTTGGTGGAGCCACAATTATGGTTTATGTTTCTTCCGTTTGGATTGACGGCAACGGGGATAACCTCGGCCCCCAATTCCCAAAGAACTTCCGGAGCCGCTTTATATCCAGCCCCATTGGCGCAATCGATCACCACTTTCATACCATCCAGCCGCACTCCGCTGGGAAAACTTGACTTGGCGCGCTCTACGTAACGAAACAAACCATCATCAATCCGCTGCGCACGGCCTATTTGATCGGCAGGGGCCAAACCGTTTGCCCCTTCTTCGAGCAGGGTTTCAATTTGATTTTCCACCTCATCGGATAATTTATACCCGTCTGGCCCGAAGAATTTGATGCCATTATCTTCAAACCCGTTATGGCTTGCCGAAATCATAATCCCCAAATCAGCCCGCATCGACGGCGTCAACAATCCAACCGCCGGCGTCGGAACAGGCCCTAGCAACAAGACATTCATTCCCGTTGAGGTCAGCCCTGCCGTGAGCGCATTTTCAAACATATATCCAGAAAGCCGCGTGTCTTTTCCAATCACGACCCGCTTAGAAAGGTTTTTTGAGTTTTGGAAATATCGGCCCGCCGCTGCGCCCAGTTTCAACGCAATATCGGCGGTCATCGGAAAGGTATTCGCTGGGCCGCGCACACCGTCGGTTCCAAAATATTTACGCCCCATCAGCCTCACCCTTTTCTACCGCTCTATCAAGATCAAACGCCTCTCGGGTTTGTCTGACTTCATGAACGCGAAACACCTGAACCCCCTGCGCCCGGGCAGCAAGCGCCACCGAAAGAGATCCAGCCAATCGCTGTTGGGGGTCTTCTACACCGGCAATCTGACCAATGAAACCCTTTCGAGACACGCCCAATAACAAAGGTACCCCCAAACCGTGGAACAAACTAATCCGATTGAGAAGCGCCAAATTATGCGAGAGCGTTTTACCAAAACCAATTCCGATATCAGCTAAGATACATCGCTCTGACACCCCCGCAGCCACCAATTTTGCGATCTGCGCCTGCAAAAAATCAAACACATCTAAAACCACGTCATCATACTGCGGATTATTCTGCATCATTCCCGGAAGGCCTTGTGAATGCATCACGCAAACCGGGCGCATATTCTCTCCACAGCCCGTTAAAAGATCGGGATCAAAGGTAAAACCGGACACATCATTGACCAAACGCGCGCCCGATTGAAAGGCCGCATCGGCCACCGCGGATTTGCGCGTATCAACAGAGATCGCCGCGCTTACCTTTTGCGCAAGCGCCTCGATAACCGGTGTTATCCGCGCAACTTCTTCTTGAACCGAAATTTCAGCCGCCCCCGGCCGCGTAGACTCGCCGCCAATATCGATAAGATCGGCCCCGTCCTCGGCCATTTGAACCGCTTGCTCAACCGCAAGGCTCGCATCTAAGAACGCGCCGCCATCCGAAAAACTATCAGGGGTTACGTTCAAAATACCCATGATATTCGCGCGGCGAAAATCCATACCGCAAAAGTTTGGCCGGGGCCGCGTCAATTTGCTCTTCCAGTCAGCCGGCAGGCTGTTGGCATCAACCACTTCGCTGCCACCCTCGCGGGTGATTTTTTCAACGAATTGAAACCACGCATTTCCGCCTGCGCAAATCAGCGCAGCGGCGGGGCGCGGATAGGATCTACACAGCAAAGGGCGATAATACTCTGTCATAGTGCAGTGATGCGCAAAAACCTGACCTATTGCAAGCTTACAAAAGCTGCGCTTGGATCGGCTGGCTTCGCAAGCGCAACGCAGGGTCAACCGGCGCCTCAGCGCCGATATACAAACCATCCTGCGCCTCTAAAAGATCCACAAGCCAACGCGTTAAGGATAGGCTGTTTTGCAGATCACCTTGCGGTGGGTGCGTCGCATCAAGCACCATCTTTGACGGCGCCCAAACGCTGATTTGACCATTTTTCATCGCCCAATCCAGCTCTGTATGCGTGGCAACCACAACGCAGCGCGGATCCTGCGCCGCAAGCAACCAGGCATTCTGCTCAATCGCCAGCAAACCAATACGCCGTGCCACTTGCGCATTTTCTGCCTTAGGCTGGGGCAACTCCGGCAGGCCCACGCATAAAATCACTGGCTGTGGGTTATGTTCCAATGCATCGAGCCAGCCGGTCAAAAAGGGCGAGGTTACCGCCAAATTCGACAAATGTATGATCCGTGGTCTGGGGCGATCTTCTTCCGCCTCTTTAAAGGCGGGCAAGGCAGACGTGCTCGAGCGTACGATTTCAACCCCCAGCGCACCCGGACCCCGATCAAGCTTTTCAATCCGCACAAAGGCCCGCACAGCTTGCTTTTCGCTTAAGATGCGCCCTGCTATGCGCTCTGCCAAGGTTTCCAACAAATTCAACCGCTCAAAATTCAGCTCGGCTGCGATGGCCTCGGTCACCCGATCATAGGATAAAATTTGATCTACATCATCGCTATATTCTGCCGCGGGCCGCACTTCCACCACCACATTGAAACACACCCGTTGCGTGACGCCCCGTTCGCTTTGAAACGCACCGATCTCAACCTCGACAATATGGTCGCGCAGGGAAATCCGGTCATATTTGCCTTCAGCGCTGGCTTGCGCGCGTTCCAACGGATGGGCAAACGCCAGCCTGATCTCTTCTGTCATGCGGGGCCTCTCTTCCAGCTTCATCACAGCGATACAAGGGATCTTTTCTTTGGCTGCGATCAGAGGCGTCACCAAAGCCGTCAGTTGCGTCATTTTTCCGGTAAAGTTTTCTCAGCTTTTTCCGGCCTCATGGGCATAAAAGTGATGTTCTCCGATGGTGGTTGTGCGATCTAGTTTTTTTGCCCAGCGTGGCGCAACCGATTTAGCATGATAAAACATGGCCCCCGATGTCAGGCGCCGCGGCGCCCCATTCAGCACAAGATCAGCCACTTTACCCGCCAGCTGATAGGCCGTTTTATCGTGAATGCGTTCTGCCAGCCCATCGCAATTATAGCTGAATTGACAGGCATGTCGGCGTTCTATCCCCTGATTAACAACACCGCATACTGTGTTTGGAAACGCCCGACTATCCGCCCTATTCATGATCACCTCTGCGACAGCAAATTGGCCTGCAATCGATTCTCCACGGGCTTCAAAATAAAGCGCTTCTGCCAAACAGCTCCATTGCTTACCGCCCTTCGCAACGGGTAATGTCTCTATATAGATGGCCGAGTATAACATGTTTTGAGAGGCTTTTTGCCGCGACAAGAACTGGTTAAAACTCCAAGCAGGAAGATTTTGGCGAAACTGCTGATCGACCTGCAGACCCAGCACCACCATTTCTTTGGGGGTATCACTCTGCGCCGCACTGGCCGCAAGCCCTATAAAAACGAATACCAAAAGCGATTTGAACAAGCTCAAAGCATATCTCCAAATAGGCAAATAAGACGTCAAATATTTCACAACACTACGCCTGATGAGGCGTCAGGATGGGTTATTGAGCGCCCGAATAGGCGGTTTCTTCCTGAATTGCAAGCTGCGCCGCTGCCAATCGGGCGCTGGGCACCCGAAAAGGCGAACATGACACATAATCAAACCCATGCGCGCGGCTAAAAGCGATTGATTCAGGATTGCCGCCATGCTCACCGCAAATCGAAATTGTCACATCAGGGTGGGCTTTTCGGGCCCGTTCAGCGCCCAATTGTAACAACTCACCCACGCCATCCGTATCAAGCACATGGAACGGATCTTCCAAAAACACTTGTTTTTGGACATAGCGCGACATAAAGCGCCCCGCATCATCGCGCGACAGCCCATAGGTCATCTGCGTTAAGTCATTGGTTCCAAAGCTCAGAAAAGCAGAATGCTGGGCAATTTCATTGGCGCGCAACGCCGCGCGCGGCGTTTCGACCATAACCCCCAACTTGAATGCAAAATCAACGCCTGACGAGGTTCGAACCCTCGCAGCGACAGAGTCAATATTACCCTTTACCAACTCTACCTCACGCTTTGCGCTAACCAAGGGGATCATAATTTCCGGTACCACCGGGTCACCATCTTGACTGGCCTCAATCGTCGCTTCAAAAATCGCCTGCGCTTGCATTTCGTAAATTTCAGGCACCGTTACGCCCAAGCGCACCCCCCGCAAACCCAGCATCGGATTATATTCCGCCATATCTTCAATGCGGCGGCTCACATGCGAAATCGGCAGATCAAGCGCATCGGCCAATTCGCGGATCCCAGCCCGATCTGAGGGAAGAAACTCATGCAAAGGGGGATCAAATAAGCGAATGCAAACCGGCATACCTTGCATGATTTTAAACAATTTGATGAAATCTGAGCGCTGCATTGGCAATAAACGATCCAACACGGCGCGCCGCTCATCGCTGTCATCAGCAAAGATCATTTCGCGCATCAAGGTCAGCCGATCGGCTTCAAAAAACATATGCTCGGTTCGGCAAAGACCTATGCCATGAGCGTTGAAATTCCGCGCCGTTTGCGCATCGGCCGGGGTGTCCGCATTGGCGCGCACCCTGATGTCACTATGCGTATCAGCCCATGTCATCAAAGATTGAAAGGCGTCATTCAAAGCCGCTTCAATCATCGCAGGTTGGCCGGCTAAAATCTGACCATTGGTGCCATCCACCGTGATCACATCGCCCTCTTGAAACACCTGTCCATTGGGCGTGGTTAAGGTTTTTTCGGACAGGTTAAGCGAAATCTCGTTGGCCCCGACCACGCAAGGCAGCCCAATGCCGCGGCCGATCACCGCAGCATGACTGGTCATCCCGCCACGTTCAGTCAAAACGGCGCTGGCGGCATGCATCCCGCGAATATCTTCGGGGCTGGTTTCGCGGCGCACCAAAACGCAGGCTTCATTGCGCGCCGCGCTGGCCTGCGCGGCTTCAGAGGTAAACACAATCTTTCCAGCCGCAGCGCCGGGGCTGGCCGCCATCCCCTCACATAGCACATCGCGCGCTGCATCCGGATCCACTTGGCGGTGCAGTAATTCGCCCAAAGACCTTGGATCCACGCGCAACAACGCCTCTTTTTGCGAAATAATACCATCTTCTGCCAAGGCTACAGCGATGCGCACCGCTGCCGGGGCACGCCGCTGCACGCGCACGCCATCCAGCATGTAAAGCTGCCCATCTTGGATGGTAAATTCAATTTGCATTTCTTCGCGCAACCGAATGCGCATCAGTTTGGCCTGCTCGATCAAAGTTTCAAAAATCTCTGGTGCAGCCTCTTGCAAAGAGGCCCCGCGCGGGTCGCTGGTCAGAAAAATTGCCCCTTGATCGCCGCTTAGACCTTCGCGGCCCTGGCTTTGGCGTTTGTAGCGCCCGGTCACTTGGGGTTGGCCGGTCGCGCTGCTCACCAATTGCAACAGCCCCGAGCCGCATTCGCCCTGCCCCAGCCCAAACGCCATTTGCTGCACCACCAAGCCAAGCCCAGCCCCCGCCGGAGCGCCTTTGGCTTGACGTAGCAACCGTGCCGATGTGCCTTCCCAGGCGCGCGCCATTGATGCCAGTACTTGGGTTAATTGCGCATCGCGCTCTTGCGGAAACACTTCCTCTGCCTCTTCCTCATAGGCCCGCAAAGCCTGTTCGAGGGCTGCGTGATCTTGGCCTTTGATATGATCGAAGATATCAGCGTCTAGGCGGGCCACGTGAATAGAATAGGCCTGCACAAAACTTAAATATAATATCGCTGCTGCCTTTGCGCCCAGCGTATCGCATAACACAGCATAACGCGCCTTATTCATTCCGATATTCAGCACTGCGCCCGGGCCACCCCAATCGGCGCTTTGCGATGACGGACGCACACAAATCAAATCCGAATGATCAAAATAGCCAAGGATGGCATTTACATCAGCAGGAATGCCCGATGCGATCTCATGCACGGCTTTGAAAGACAAGGCAACCGTCTGGGGGACCGGCAAATCCAAACGAACCAGGCGCTGCAAACATTTTGCACGGCCGCCATATGCCTCTGCCGACATAGCCGCAGTGGGGGTCACAAGCGTGATATCCAATTGCTTTTGCTGCACTGCGGCACCCTTCTTTCTCTTCTGCAGCATAGCCAGAATAAAGCCAGTTTCAAGCCAAAGGTCACACGGCCTTTTGCGCCGCCGCCCCGCTTAAATTACGCTTCAACCCTACTTAAATCTGCAACTTGAACGCCCAGCGCCCGAATCCGGCTTAGCAGGTTCAGCCGATTTCGGCGGATCACCGCATTTTCGGCATTTATTTGAACCGCCTCAAAAAAACCGTCAAGCGGCGCGCGCAGCGCAGCAAGACCAGCCAGCGCATTTGAAAACTCAGCAGCATTCATAGCCTGTTCTATAAGCGGCTCTTGTCGGTCCAATATTTCAAAGACAGCGCGCTCTTGCGCGTTCTCGGCATATTTCACATCGGCGCCGTAAGAATATTCTACGCCATCCTTTGCCTCAGCCTGGCTAAGAATGTTATTTGCGCGTCGAAAGGCTTGCAGAAGATTGTCACCATCATCGGTTTTCAAGAATTGCGATAAAGCCTGTGCGCGCTTTACCAACACCGTCAGGTTATCATTGCCCGACACGGCGATACAGGCATCAATAATATCATGGCGCAGCCCTTGATCGCGCAAAAATACTTTCAACCGATCGTGGAAAAACCCTAATAAATCTTGCAAATCTGCGTTCGGATAGGCTTTTTGTAGCACCGAAAGCAAAGAAAGAGATACGTTATTCTCAATCAATAATCGGATCACCCCAAGTGCTGCACGCCGTAAAGCAAAAGGGTCTTTGCTGCCCGTTGGCTTTTCATTAATCGCCCAAAAAGCTGTTAAAAGATCAATTTTATCCGCCAAAGCCACCGTTACAGACAGTGGCGTTTGCGGCACCTGATCGCTAGGGCCAAGTGGCGCATAATGCTCGATACAGGCTTTTGCCACATCATCGGGTAAACCCGCCGCATGACTGTAATAACTGCCCATAAGCCCTTGCAATTCGGGAAACTCATACACCATTTCTGAAGACAGGTCGGCCTTCACCACGCTGGCGGCTTGCGCGGCCAAAGCCGGATCCGCGCCAATCAGCGGCGCAAGATCTGCTGACAATTGCACCAGGCGATCGACGCGTTGTTTTTGGCTTCCCAGTTTGTTGTGAAACGTCACATTCGATAAACGATCAACCCAACGGCTCATACCTTCATTCTGCGCCAAGCGGAGATCGTTTTCCCAAAAGAATTTCGCATCTGCCAGGCGCGCGGACAGAACCTTTTGATTGCCTGCCAAAATTGTTGCGCCTTGATCCGCAGTGGTTCGGTTTGCAACCGTGATAAACCCCTCTATCTGCGCTGTTTTCGGGTTGCGCAAAGAAAAGAATTTTTGATGCTCTTTCATCGATGTTTGCAACACTTCAGCGGGCAATGACAGAAATTGCGCGTCGATTTTGCCCATCAAAACAACCGGCCATTCGACCAATCCGGCCACTTCAGACAACAACCCACGATCGTCCACAAGATCAAGACCTACGGCAAAGGCCTGATTTGAGGCCTCTTGCCAAATCGCCTCTTTGCGCTCTTGTGCATCTAACAGCACAAACGCCCGTTTCAATTTGGCTTGATAATCCTCAAAACCGGTTACGGAAATCGGATCTGGTGCCATAAAGCGGTGCCCGTAGGTCGTATCGCCAACTCTCACGCCTTCAATCTCAATAGGAATAACATCCGCACCCGCCTCATCGCTGAGAAGGCAGAGAATCGAATGTAATGGGCGCACCCAACGCAGGCTGCCAGAGCCCCAGCGCATCGATTTTGGCCATGGAAACTGCCGCACAGTTTTTTCAAGCGTTTCGGCAATAATCTCAGCCGCCGGGCGACCCGGCTTTTCGATCGTGGCGATATACACATCACCTTTCTTATCAGCGCGCACGCTTAACGCCTCGCGGGCCACGCCTGCACCGCGCAAAAACCCAGCAAGAGCTTGTTCGGGGGCATCAACGCGCGGGCCTTTACGCTCTTCGCGCAGACTGGGGCTTTGCGCCAGCAGGCCATGCACTGTCAGCGTCAAACGTCTGGGCGTGGCGAAAGCGGCGGCGCCGGCATAGGTTAGCCCGGCCTCGACCAAACCATCCGTCATCGCCTTTTGCAAATCAGTAGCGGCTTTCGCCTGCATACGGGCCGGAATTTCTTCGGAAAATAATTCTATCAATAAATCGGGCATGTCAGTCTCTTTCGACAGGCTTGGGGCAATCTTCGGGGGCGGTTTTCCCATCAAATACCACCTTGCCGCAGCGGTTAATCTTGGTCCAGGCAAAGCCCCGTCCATCCGGTAGGATCGTCACGATGCGATCGATCCCGTAAGTCAAGTTTTCCACTGCTAAGAACGCGCGCGCTTTACCTTGTTCGATTTGCGCCCCTAAAAACGCGGCGTCAAAACAGTCAAACCATTTTGGAGCCACTAGGGGTTCGGCTGTCTCAAGCGTCACAAATTTGCTTTGAAGCGCCACCAAAGGTTCAGAAGTTGTAAAACACGCCCGATACCGGATTGGCGAGCTGCCCGAGTCAATCGCCTGAAAATCTTGATAGGCGATCGGGGTCACTGCGCCGTCACCACGCCGGGTTAACACCACATCCGTTTCCCCATCTGCCACAACCTCATCGTAAAACGCATAGATCTGCAGGTAATAAATCGAAATACCCGCCACCATCGCGGCAAGGATAATGCTCAATGCAAGAAGTTTGCCAGTCATTGTGTTTGGCCCCCAGCGGCGGTTAACACAAACGCATCGGCGCATTGCTTGGCCAGCGCGCGCACCCGGCCAATATAGGCTTGGCGTTCGGTGACCGAAATCACGCCCCGCGCATCCAACAGATTGAACAGATGGCTGGCCTTGATGCATTGATCATAGGCCGGATGCGCCATGATGATGCGCTTTTGGGTTTTTGGGTCAATATGCTCTTGCTCCAAAATCGCGGCGCATTCCGCCTCGGCCTCTTCAAAATGACGCAGCAATTGATCGGTATTGGCAACATCAAAATTCCACCGCGCATATTCTTCTTCGGTTTGTTTGAACACATCGCCATATGACAGATGGATCGGGGCATCCGGCGCGTTAAAGGGCATATCCATCACATGATCGACGCCCAGCACATACATCGCCAATCGCTCTAAACCATAGGTCAATTCGCCCGAGACCGGGTGGCAATCATGCCCGCCAACCTGTTGAAAATAAGTAAATTGCGACACTTCCATCCCATCGCACCACACTTCCCAACCTAGCCCCCATGCGCCCAGGGTCGGGCTTTCCCAATCATCCTCGACAAACCGAATATCATGCAGCGCCATATCAATGCCAATCGCTTCTAGCGAACCTAAATATAACGCCTGCAATTCGGGGGGGCTGGGCTTTATCAACACTTGATATTGATAATAATGCTGCAACCGGTTCGGGTTTTCCCCATAGCGACCATCGGTGGGCCGCCGAGAAGGTTGCACATAGGCCGCTGCCCAAGGCCGCGCGCCCAGTGAACGCAACGTGGTCGCCGGGTGAAACGTGCCCGCGCCCACTTCCATATCATAAGGTTGCATGATGGCGCAGCCTTGCGCTGCCCAATAGGCTTGCAGCCTAAGTATGATATCTTGAAAACAACGCGGAGGCGATTGGGTCATGGGTTTGTATCTTTTTCATTGAGTTATGCGCCCGCCCTACCTAGGCAAAGCCGTGACAGGGGTCAACAAACAAACGGAACATGGCGAGCTGAGCGCGTAAAAAGTCATTAAACTAGGCAAAAACTCTGCTTGAAAGGACTTTCCAAATAAGCGCTACTCCCTTAAACAAAGAGCATCTTAAAATTGGACTATAAACCCAAACAGGGCAAGCAATAGGGGTCGCAGTGATTTTTTATCGGGTAGTATTATGGTGTGCCGTTTTGAGCATAACGTTTTCGAATTTTGTGATGGCCCAAACACCGGTTTGGATTCAAATCGAAACCCGGCCAAGCTTGCTTGAAATTGAAGATCGGGCACGGGCCTATTCCGCCAAGCTGCCCAATATTAACGCCTTTTCGCTTGGATCAGGCTGGTATGTGATCGCGATGGGCCCGTTCAGCGAAGAAATTGCAGACGCGCAGCGGCGCGATTTGCAATCGCGCTTGGCCATTCCAAGTGATAGTTTCGTCACCTCCGGGTCGAGCTATGGGGCGCAAATCTGGCCAAGCAGCTTGCAAAGCGGAAGCGGTGTGGAAACGGCGACGCTAGCCCCACAAGACGGGACGGGTCGCACGCAACGCCGCATCATCACCGAACCGCTTAAGGATTCAAACGCGCAAATAGATTTGGAAGACGAAACCCTGGAACAGGCGCGGCTAACAGAATCCCAATTGAGCATGCCCGAAAAGAAAAACCTACAAACCGCGCTGAAAAGCGAAGGCTATTACACATCGGTTATTGATGGCCTATTCGGGCAAGGCACCCGCAGCTCTATGCAGGCATGGCAAGAGGATAACGGGTTTGACGCGACGGGGGTTTTAACCAGCCAACAAAGACAAGAGCTTTTGGCGCAATATAATGCGGTTCTTGAAGATCTTGATCTAAGGCTAATGACCGATCTAGAAGCCGGCATCAGCTTGAAAATGCCAATGGGCTTGGTGGAATTTGAACGCTATGCGCCTCCGCTTGCGCATTTCAAAGCCAAAGATGATAGCGCCGCGGCGATCTATCTGATTTCGCAAGCGGGCGATTCCAAAGCTTTGCGCGCCATCTATAAAGCCTTGGGATCAACCGAAATCATCCCCGAGAATGGACCACGCCGGCTTTATGATGACCGCTTTTCGATCAGGGGCGAGGATCGTGCGATAATTTCTTTCGCGCAGGCCGAGTTGGTTGAGGGCAGCATAAAAGGCTTTGTTTTGGTATGGCCGGCGCAACAAAAAAGCCAGCAAAAGCGTTTATTGCGTGAAATGCGGCAAAGCTTTGGCGTGCTTAGCGGTGCGTTGGATCCCGATTTAGGGCGCGCCTATGGAGAGATGCCTGATCAAGTCTATGGGTTAAATACCAAAAAACCCATCTTTGTACGCTCGGGTATTTATGTATCAAATCAAGGCCATGTTCTGACAGATGCGTTGGATTTAACCCAATGTGGCCGGGTCACGTTAGAAGATTCCTATGAGGCCAAGGTCTTGGCAATGGATATCAGCGGAAACGTGGCGTTGTTGCAGCCTCAAACGATGCTATCCCCCATTGCTGTTGCGAAATTTGCCCGGCGCGCCGCGGCGTTTGGCGATCCGCTTTTATTGGCAGGTCATTCTTTCGAAGGGCGCTTGGGCGGCGCCAGCGTTACAGCGGCAAAAATTGAAGATCTCAAGGGTCTTGGCGGAGAAGAGAATAGGCTCCGGCTCTCATTAGACGCGCTGCCCGGCGATGCCGGGGGGCCCTTGCTCGATCGCAGTGGTGCGGTGGCGGGATTGCTTTTGGCAACCCGGCCGGGAACGCGCAGTTTACCGGGCAAAACCCATCATGCTTTAAAAGCAGAACCGCTCAAAGAGCTTTTGTTCAATGCCGGATTGATCGCAAATACCGGGCTGTCCTCGGAGCCATTATTGGACGTTCAAATCACCCGCGCGGCCAGGCCACTTGCCGCTTTGGTCAGTTGTTGGGCCCAATAAACCCGTCAATCGATATCAGGCGTTAGATGAATTAATGTGGGGCGGCCCGCGCAGAAAGCAGCCTCTATTATACCAGGCAAATCAGCCAGCAAGCTGGGCTTGCTGGCGGCGCATCCATAAGCTTCCGCCAAGGTTGAGAAATTCGGGTTTAACGCCTGCACAGCCTGAGGCGCAATTTGCGCAGAGATCATACTATCTTCAATTTCCTGCAGCTTGGTGTTGTCCCATAGGATAATCGGAAGCGATAATCCGAGCTCAGCTGCAACGCCCAATTCCGGCAGGGAATATTGAAATCCGTAATCTCCGATAATCGCTGCCCTCGGCAAACCGGGGCGGCCAATCGCACCTCCAATAGCAGCGGGCAGCGCATATCCCAAAGTTCCAAATCCTGTCGGATGATGCCAATGGCCCGGTTTCGACATCGGCCAAATTTCTTTTGCAAAATAGGCAAATTAGGTCATATCCGAAAAGATCATCGTATCTTGGGGCAACGCAGCCTGCAGAGCCCGACAGATTGGTAGGATACCTGGGCGTTCCAAATCCACTTGCCGCTGCCAAGCTCGACGCTGCGTCTGGATCTGTTGCGCGCGCCAAACCGTTTGCGCTTTATGCCCCTGCAGCTGTGATAAAAGCGCGGGCACGAATGCCTCTGCCCGCATCAAAATTGCCAGCTCTGCTTGATGGCTGTCCGTCAACACCTCCGGGTCTAGATCCACCCGAATTAAAGGGGCCTTATGGCCCAGATCGGCGCGCCAAAGGTCGCCTTCGGACAATTCGCTGCCGATCACCAAGACCAAATCCGCCGATCCAAGAACCGATTTCGCGCCGGAACGCGCCAGTAAAGATCCAAAATGAAGCGGATAAGCGCGATCAACCACCCCCCGCCCTGCGTAAGTGGTAAAGCTTGCAGCATCCAGCTGCTGCAATAACGGCATCACGGAAACCGCGCGCGCGCGCGCCCCCCCTAAAATAACCAACGGCTTTTTCGCCAAGCGCAGCATCTCGGCAGCTTTTTGCGATATCTCCCGCCACGGGCGCTGGGGCGCGGGGCAGCGGTTGCGCAGCCGGCGCGGCCAAAGACGTGATCGGTATCTGAATATGCTTGGGGCGCGGCCGCTGATGCGCAAATTCTGCAAAAGCCTGATCCATAAGGCGATAGACCTGCACGTCAGATTGCGCCAGTTCTGACCAATCGCAAACGGTTGCCGCGGCCGCAAGCTGGTCTTTCATCTGATGCAATTGACCCTTGCGGGTTTCGATATCATCCAAACAGGACGAAAACATCAATAACGGCACGCTGTCCGAATAAGCTTGCCCCAAAGCCGTCATAATGTTGCACAGCCCAAGGCCGGTGATCACGAACGCAACGCCCGCGCGGCCCGTGGCCCGCGCATAGCCATCGGCCATAAACCCCGCCCCTTGTTCATGACGGGCCAGAATATGGCGCAGCCCGGCCTCTTCCAATTCGCGATATAATTCTTGGTTATGCACCCCCGGAATTCCAAAAACCACATCGACACCCCGTGCTTTTAGAACATAAGAAATTTGCGTCCCAAGCGGCGCCATAGATTTTTGCGCAATATTACGCTCTCCAAAATTTTAGGGTTAGCAGCGTGTAAACCGCCAATAGCTCCAACCGCCCGATAAGCATGGCGATCGATAAAATCCACTTTGATGCATCATTCAAACCCGCAAAATTTCCTGCGGGTCCGATTTGATCCCCGAGCCCAGGGCCAATATTTGCCAAAGCTGCGCTGGCCGCAGATAGCGACGTGATAAAATCGAGTCCCGTCAGGCCCAGAAGCGTTGCCACAACCGCCAAGGTTACCATAAACAGCATGAAAAAAGACATCACCGAGGTCAGCACATCTTCGTCAACTTTGCGGCCATCATAACGGGGTTGAAACACGCCGTTGGGCGATCGAATTCTGCGCAATTGGGTCGAGATAGATGCAAAGGCCAGTTGGTACCGAAAGATCTTGATGGAGCAGCTGGTGGAGCCAGCGCAACCTCCGATCAATCCAACAAGGAAAAACAGCGTGACCATAAATCCGCCCCATTGCATGTAATCCGCGCTTGTATATCCGGTGCCACTGATAATTGAGGTGATGTTGAACAGGGCTTTGCGCAGGGCTGTTGTCGCGAGCATATTGGTTTGCGACGTTAAAACGATCCAACTGGTCAGCGCAATCAGCCCCAAGCCGATCAAAAATCCGCGGATTTGCCGGTCTTGTAGCAAAGCGGTTTTTTGCCCATTGATCAGTTGAACATAGCGCACGAATGGCAGCGCCGCCAAAATCATAAAAACCACCGCCACGTATTCCGCCGCCCCTGAAAAAGCCGCAAATGAACGATCATAATTTGAAAATCCACCCGTAGCGACGGTGGTCATCGCATGCACAGTGGCATCAAAGGCCGACAACCCAACTGCAAAATACGCCAAAGTGCAGGCCATCGTAATCGCGATATAGATGATCGAAATCTGTATCGAGATGGTTGTGGCCCGTGGCAAGATCTTGCCCAAAGTATCAAAGGCCTCGGCTTTAAAAATTTGCATGCCACCAACGCGCAGTTCAGGCAGAAACACCATGGCCACAACGATAATCCCGATACCGCCCAACCATTGCAAAATACCCCGCCAAAGCAGCAGACCTTTAGGCAAATCTTCTAATCCGGTAAACACCGTAGATCCGGTTGTTGTAAGCCCCGACATGGCCTCAAAGAACGCATCAACATAGCGGGCCTCGGTGGCTCCAAAGACAAAGGGCAGCGCGCCAAATAAAGGCAAAGCGACCCACACGCCCGTGGTTAACAAAAAGGTTTGTTGGATGCTAAGCCCTTGCTTAACCCCCGTTGAACAGCCCATAGCAAGCAAGCTGCCAAACAGGGCTGTCAGAATGCCACTATACATGAAAACAGGCCATTGGCCGCGGCCCTCGGCAATATCAACCAAGAGCGGGAACATCATTGAGGCGCCCAGAATGCCAAGAAGCATTCCAATCACATAGCCGACAGGTCGCAAATCGATCATAGCGATGACGGTTGGACAATCAGGCCAATTCTGTCAAGAGCGGAAACGAAATTGCGCTTATCCGCTGTGAATTAAACTCGCGAGCATTTTGGGATCAAGCGAGGTTTGCGCGAAAGTACTGCCTTCGGTCAGTATAGACACCGCGTCATGACTGTGCAGGCTTTCTTGGTGGCTGGCGATCACCCTGAAATCCCCAATGCGCCCATCCGCTTTCAGGCCAGCGCAAAACAAACGCGCCGCATCTTCAACAAAAATCGGGTTGGCGGCATTCAATTCGGCAAAAGCTTGTTCATCTTCGCGCTTCACCATGACCTGGGTTTCCGTGGGCACCGCTTTACGGCATAGATCGATAATATCTTCGAACCATAAGCAGTCTTCGCCGCTCAGCACCACAGAGAGACGTGCCACTGAGCGCTGCGAATGCGGTGTCGCCAATTGGTTGCGTTCTTTTCGCGCATGTTCGCTCAATTCCAGTGAACAAGGGCATGTTGAGCTATACACATAATCCAAATGCAAAATCTTATTGCGCACGCCACCCTGATCAACCAGTTCCAACGCGATATCATAATACTGATAGCCCTGCAGTCCCGAGCGCAAACTGTCCATTTTCATCGGGTAAGACAGACGCATCTGGATGCGCGCGTCAAAGCTTTCTAAATCGCTTTTGTAATCATCAAGCGCATGCTCCATCACATCAAAACTAAAACTTTTCTCAGCATGGCGGTAAAAACTGCGCATGATCCGTGACATGTTGATGCCCTTTTTATCGGCATCAAGGCTGACTGTACCGGTGACCGATGTCTGCAAGGTCTGGTCTGAGCCATTGCGGGTTTGGTAACAAATCGGCAGCCGGAAATTTGAAATCCCAACATGCTGGATCTGCTGTTTCGCGCCGCGGATCAGCGCTGTGGGCCCGTTTTGCAAATCGGGCATACTGTCGCGATAAGCTTCATTGACCGTAAAATCAGAATTATAACTTGCGGAAAACTCAGGATATTGCTGAGGCAGTATCTGCGCAAGCAAGTCTGCATCCAGCGACGCAATTTCGGTTTCATCCGCGTGACCTACCCAGTTACGCAATATATCTAACGCCTCTTCAACGGCGTTTTGATCAGGCTGTGTGTTCACGTTCCGGGTATGAATATTCATGCTATGCCCTTTTTGCATAAGATCGCGTTATAGATTGAAACCAAACAAGATCTTCATTTCATCATATCCTATACGGATGACCCACCTCGCTGGATCACTTTTGTCACTTTAACTTTACACATTACACGCGGCTTGAGCAGCTGCCAAGGCCTGTCGCAGATCATCAATCAAATCCTCACTATCTTCCAAACCAATGCTGATCCGAATTAACCCAGCGCTGATACCTAAGTGCTGTTTCTGCTCGGCCGGTAGGCGATGATGCGTCGTCGTAGCAGGATGCGTCGCGATTGATTTTGCATCTCCCAGATTATTTGAAATCAAAATAATTTGCAGCGCGTTCAAAAAGGCAAACGCCGCTCTCTGGCCACCTTTTAATTCAACCGAGATCAGCGTGCCACCTGTGCCAAGTTGCGCTTGCGCCAGCTCATATTGTGCATGCGCAGGATGCCCCGGATAGATCAATTGGGTTAAGGCTGAATGCTCCGATAGATCTTGGGCAATCAAGGCCGCCGTTTCAGCTTGCGCCCGCACCCGCAATTCAATTGTTTCCAAACCTTTTAACATAACCCAAGCCGTGAACGGGCTCATCGCGCCGCCCGTATGCTTCATATAGGGCTCTATCGTACCCGAAATGAAATTAGCATCTGATAAAATCACGCCGCCAAGCATGCGCCCCTGCCCATCAATATGCTTGGTGGCTGAATAAATAACCACATCGGACCCCTGCTCCAAAGCCCGCGAAAAAACCGGCGTTGAAAACACATTATCCACCATCACCAACGCGCCGTTCGCATGCGCGATTTGCGCAACCTTTGACAGATCGATCACTTCCAAAGTCGGGTTTGAAATAGTCTCAAAAAACACCAATCTCGTATCCGCGCGCACCGCCTGCGCCCATTGCTCTAAATCGGTTCCATCAACAAAAGTGACCTCAACACCATTTTGTGGTAGGATTTCTTCCAAAATATAAAGGCAAGAGCCGAAAAGCGCGCGCGCCGCCACAACATGATCGCCCGCCTTCACCGTAGCCAGCAGCGCCCCACTGACCGCCGCCATACCAGAGGCGGTGGCAAAGGCTGCCTCGGCCCCTTCCAACAAAGCCACACGCTCTTGAAACATTGCCACAGTCGGGTTGCCATACCGCGCATAAATAAAATGACCCTCATCGTCGCCATCAAAGCGTTCTTGAGCTTGCTCGGCGCTGTCATAAACATAGCTTTGGGTTAAAAAAACCGCTTCGCTGACCTCATTAAACTGGCTGCGCCGATGGCCCGCATGCACCATTTTGGTGCGGCTTTTCAAACTCTTTTTCATTATAAACTCCTGCCACATGCGCGGCGTCAAAATCCCCGTCAAACGCAGCCAAGCGAAAGGGGGGCTTTCTCCTGACCTTTTAGCGGAATATGTTTTACGTGGCCCGCAATCTGGACTCAAATCACCACTTGCCCGTGGGTACCCCAGCGCTCTATTTGGGTCAAGCATCAGAACCGAATTTGGCAAGCTTTGCTAGGCTTGCCTGCGCGTATGCAGCCATGCCCGGCCTGAAACGCCAAATGGGGATGTTGGGGTTCCTTTATTTGCAGCATGGCGGATCCCAACAAAGCGCGTTGCTTTGAAAATTCGCTTTTCAAAGGCGTTTATGCTTGCGGTGCAGAACAGGCCCTTACTATAAATACGCATGCAAGGAGTGTATCGTGACAAATCCCATTGATCTGTACTATTGGCCCACCCCAAACGGTTGGAAAATCTCGATTGCCTTAGAAGAAATGGGATTGCCGTATAAGGTCCATCTTATTGATATTAACGCAGGGGCACAGTTTGACGCGGCGTTTTTGAAACTCTCACCAAATGGTAGAATGCCTGCGATTGTTGATCCAGACGGGCCGGATAGAGCCCCGATTTCGCTGTTTGAATCGGGTGCAATCCTACAATATTTAGCCAGAAAAACCGGGCTGTTTTACGGCGAGACCGAGCGCCAACGCATCGCGGTAGATCAATGGCTGATGTGGCAAATGGGCGGCGTCGGGCCAATGGCGGGCCAAGCCCATCATTTTTTAAGATATGCCCCAGCCATGGATCCGCCCCAAATTCTGCCCTATGCGCAAAACCGCTATCGGGCCGAAACCAAACGGCTTTACACCCTGCTTGATAAGCAGCTTTCAGTATCCGAATTCGTGGCAGGTGATTTCTTTTCCATCGCGGATATGGCCATTTGGTCTTGGGCTTCGCTCTGGCGGCGCCAAGAGCAAACCCTTGATGACAAGCCAAATTTCAGCCGATGGCTTGAGATTGTAAAGCAGCGCCCCGGCGTTCAAGCTGGGCGGGCTTTAGAGGCCGCGCGCCGCACAACCCAATTGGAAGAAGACCGAGAGGCCCAAAAGCTTTTATTCCGTCAAACCTAGTAGGTTTCAACGTAGAGCGGAAAAGCCCGATATATCGCCGTGCTTAAAGCTCGTCCATTCGGCCATATTTCTTTAAGATTGGATATTGTAGAATCATGAAAATAAACACGGCCGATGTCAGTCCGAAGGTTTTGAAATAAACCCATGTTTCGCTGGATTGCGTGCGCCAAATAATTTCATTCAGAGCTGCCAAAGCAAAGAAAAACATCGCCAATCTGCGACTGATAAGCTGCCAGCCAATATCCTCCATTGGGATCCGCTCACCCAACAACGCTTTTAAATAGCCCTTTCCCCGCATCTGCCCATAGGTGATCGCCGCGCCAAACAGCACGTAAATCAAAGTCGGCTTCATTTTAAAGAACCGTTCATCATTCAACAGCACGGTTAACGCCCCGAAGAAAATAACCAAGACAAGCGTCAAAACCTGCACTTTGGAAAGATGCCCATTCACCAACCAGCCGATAAAGGTAGAGGCTATCATCAAAGGCACAAAAATTGCGGTGGCTTGAATTAAGCTAGAATATTCAACCCCACCAATCACCATCACTTCGCCCTTGCGCCAAATGAACACGGCAAAGAAAATGATCACCGGCCCAATTTCAAGCAAGGATGACAAAAGAGGTGAATTGTTTTTCTCCGACATAGCGGAACTCCTATCCTGCAACTTCCACGATCACGGCCCCAGCGGCGATTAACAAAATCAACGCAACGCGCCTTGGGCCTACCGCTTCTTTCAGAAAATACCATCCGATCAAAGCCGCAAACACCGTTGACGTTTCCCGCAATATCGCGGCTTCTCCAACTTTGTCCAGACGTGTCGCCAACATAATCGACCCAAAGCTAAAAAACGCCACCCAAGCCCCAATCATGCCGCGCAAAAACAAAGGAAATAGATCTGGTCGATTGCGCATTTTACGCCATCTCAGATAGGCAAAGGGCGGCATCGACAGACCATCTAGAACAAAAAACCATATTAAGAAAACAAAGGGATCTTGCGCCGCGCGAATGCCATACGCATCATAGGTGGTATAAAGCGCAACAAACAGCCCCGTCACCAGCGCAAAGCCCAAAGCGGCGCGCAAGGTCGCTCGATCTTCGATCAGATAAACCGCGTTATAAAGCGCCAAGCCAAATAGCCCCAGCACCAAAACCGCCACCCCCACCCATTGCAGCATCGTGAAGGTTTCACCGAAAATCAAATAAGCCCCCAAAACCGTAAATACCGGCCCGGTGCCGCGCACCACGGGGTAAACCACCGTGTAAGCCCCACGGCTATAGGCTGCCGCCTGCATCAGCTTATAGATCAAATGAATGATCACCATTCCCAAAAATATGGGCCAGAGCCCCGGCTCGGGCCAAGGCAAGACGAAGACGGCAATGGGCATTGCCATCATAAAATAGCAGATATCAATCGCACCGCGTGACAGCCAAGGATCGTGTTGCCCTTTTTGCAAAGCGCCAAAAACCGCGTGCAAAAACGCCGCTGAAAGGGCCAACACCATCGCAAGCTGGTGGCCTACTTCCGTCCCCTCAACCGTCAGAATCCAAGCGCTCACTGCGAAAACCTCAACGGCTGTAGCCGAGGCAGCGGCGCCCTAACCCCTGATCGCCACAGGCGTGCAATCTATCGCTCAAGACAGGTCCGCCCCAGTCAGGGCGCTGGCAAATTCTGCCGGATCAAAAGGCGCTAGATCATCAATCTGTTCCCCAACGCCGATCGCATGAATGGGCAAGCCGAATTTATCCGCCAAGGCCACCAACACACCGCCCTTTGCGGTTCCATCCAACTTGGTCATCACCAAACCAGAAACATCCGATATCGATTTGAAAATTTCCACTTGGCTCAGCGCGTTTTGGCCAGTTGTCGCGTCCAACACCAACAGGGTGTTATGCGGTGCTTCTGGATCTTTTTTGCGGATCACCCGCACAATTTTCGCCAATTCCTCCATCAAATCTGCGCGATTTTGCAACCGTCCGGCCGTATCAATCAGCAGCAAATCAGCGCCATCGGCCTGCGCCTGCGTCATCGCGTCAAAGGCCAAACTGGCCGGATCAGAGCCTTCTGGGGCTGTAAGCACGGGAACACCAGCCCGCTCACCCCAAATTTGCAATTGCTCCACTGCGGCGGCGCGAAACGTATCGCCCGCGGCAATGACCACAGACTTACCCGCCGCCTTGAACTGGCTGGCCAATTTTCCAATCGTGGTGGTTTTGCCCGAGCCATTGACGCCGACCACCAACACCACCTGCGGGGTTTGTGCATAAAGTGGCATAGGCCGCGCGACGGGATCCATAATGCGCGTAATCTCATCCGCCAACATAGATTTCAGCTCAGCTACCGAAAGCCTTTTGCCAAATTGGCCCTCTGCAATATTGCCCGTCACCCGCAAAGCCGTATCCACGCCCATATCCGAGGTGATCAGCAATTCTTCGAGCTGCTCGAGCATCTCATCATCCAGCTTGCGTTTTAAAACGCCCGCCGATTGCACCCGCCCCATTAAGCGTCCAAAAAACCCCGGGGCCGATTGGTTTTGGCCGCTTTGCGCGGCGGCTGTAGGTTTAGAGGCAGAGCCTTCTTCCGGCGCGGTTTCATTTGAAAGGGGCTGCGCAGCTTGGCTGGCAGCAGCTTGGCTGGCAGCAGCTTGGTTAACAACGGTGTCTGTGTCTCTTTCACCCGCAGCAGGCGCCGCGGCGATACGATCTGCATCAACACCCAAATCCGTATCTGTTTTACCCATTATTTGCGCCTGATCCTGCGCCATTTCTTCTGTCATAGGATCGACCGTCGGCGGCATGGCGCGGCCCGCAGAGCCTTGCGCTGATGTTAGGGAAGAAGTGGCCTTCAAACTCTCACCTTGTTGCGCAGGGGCGCTGTCGGTCAAGGGCGCATCAACCGCCTCTATAGGCTTGGCTTGCGGCGCAAAAGAGGGCGCAGATATGTGCTGATCGCTCTGCGCTGCAAAATGGTCATCTAAAGGCTTTTTTCCGCCCAGGCTTGGATCGGCTTCATCGATTGATGCGCTCTGTTGCTCTGTATCAACCAGTACAGAGGCCTCGGCGCTTGTTTGCAGGTTTTCCACAATATTCTGCTCAAGGCTTCCACCCTCGGCCACAATTGAGTCTAAGCCGTCTTCCAGCTTTGAGGATGATCGAAACAAACGATCTTTAAGCTTTTTAAAAAATGCCATGGCTGCCTCCGCGTCTTCTCCTTCACCTAAGCGACATCAGCGCCAGATGGAAGAGGGGACAAAGCAGAGGCAGGCTTACGGCTCTACCTGCCTTCAACGACATTGCCCGCTTATCGCCAGCGTAAAGCCGTAAAAAGCGCCTTAAGGCGCCCGAAAAAGTTAGTTATATCTCGTCAGAGAAATGCTTCATCGTCATTAAGATCGGGTTTGGCGCCGCCTGCCCCAAACCACAAATCGAGGCATCTTGCATCGCGGTGCACAATTCCCCCAGCAATGGTTGATCCCAGCTCTCAGACTGCATCAGCTTCACAGCCTTTTCGCAGCCAACGCGGCAGGGGGTGCATTGGCCGCAGCTCTCATCTTCAAAAAACCGCAGCATATTCAGCGCCGCATCGCGGGCCCGGTCCTGATCTGACAGAACAACAACCGCGGCAGAACCAATAAAGGATCCATGCGGTTGCAGCGTATCAAAATCCAGCGGAATATCATTCATCGAGGCGGGCAATAGGCCAGAAGACGGCCCCCCCGGCTGGTAGGCCTTGAACGCATGCCCCTGCGCCATCCCGCCGCTTGCCGCGATTATATCGGTAATCGTAGAGCCGGCGGGCAAAAGGTAAACGCCGGGGTTTTGGACCCGCCCTGACACAGAATATGAGCGCAAACCTGTACGACCGTTTTTTTCTACGCTGCTAAGAATCTGCGGACCTTCGCGGGCGATCCGGCACACCCAATGCAGAGTTTCGACATTATGCACCAGCGTCGGACGCCCAAAAATGCCAACCTGCGCCACAAAAGGCGGGCGATGGCGGGGCATGCCACGCTTGCCCTCAATGCTTTCGATCATCGCGCTTTCTTCGCCGCAGATATAAGCTCCGGCGCCGCGCCGTAGGTCAATATAGCCCGCAGGCACAAGACCCGCCGCTTCAAGCGCAGCAATCTCATCGGCTAAAATTTTCAACACAGCCGGATATTCATCGCGCATATAAATAAAGGCCTTTTCCGCCTCAACTGCCCATGCCGCCATCAACATACCCTCAAGAAAGAGATGCGGCATGCGCTCAAGATAATAGCGGTCTTTAAATGTGCCCGGCTCGCCTTCATCACCATTCACAGCCAAATACCGCGGGCCTTCATTGGCCCGAACAAAGCCCCATTTTTTACCCGACGGGAAACCCGCACCACCAAGCCCGCGCAAACCAGAGGCCAGAACCTTATCCTGCAGCGCCTCCCAATCCCCAGATTGGCGAAGCTCTTGCAGCGCGCGATAGCCGCCATTTTGTTGATATTCAGACAGGGTTTCATAATCTGGGATTATTGGGTGCGTGGCCTGCGCCGCAATCGCCCGCTCGACGGCCTCAACTGTGGCGTGATCAATGTGGTTATGGCCAAGCTCTAGCACGGGGGCGGTATCACAACGCCCCATACAGGGCGCACGCAGCACCCGCACTTGGCTTGGATCTAACCCATCCTGCAAAGCCTTTTGTAAATTCGCAGCCCCCGCCAATTCGCAGCTCAAACTGTCGCAAACTCGAATGGTCAAGGCAGGAGGCGGTGTTTCGCCTTCTTTGACCACGTCAAAATGCGCAAAAAAACTGGCCACTTCGTATATTTCAGCCATCGACAGGCGCATTTCTTCCGCCAAGGCCCGCAAATGCGCCGCGGATAAATGCCCATACTCATCTTGGATAAGATGTAAAAACTCGATCAGTAAATCCCGCTCGCGAGGTTGCGGGCCCAGCAACACTTGCACCTCTTGCAGCGCTTGATCTTCATATTGGCGGCCCTTCGGCGTATGACGCCCCTTGCCTTTGCCCGATTTCCAAACGCCTTTACGTTCATCCAATGCCATGCGATCTGCTCCTGCGCTTCTCGCGCCACCCTAGCTGTGCTTGGCCGGTTTTATGAAGCCCAAAAACGACATAGCGTTGTGCAGATACGTTCTAAGCTTAACAATATCCGAGAAAAAGGCGCGGATCGGAAACATTCTACTCTGTGCAAGCGCGATGAAAACCGCGCTTTGGGCAAATCATGCAGCAATCTCGCGTAGGTCCGTTGGGCAACGCCTATTTACAAAAAAGATTTGCGTCACAGACAATAATCTTGCCGCTCAGCGAAAATTCTTCACTGCAAACCCTGAGCTTCAAAACGCAGGAAACCCGAAGATTGAAGGTTTCACCAGACTCATAGCAAGGCGCCAACAAACGGCAAAACGGCGATCAGGCCTCTAGAATAACGACCCTTGATCGGAAGATTTAGAATGCGCCCGTGCTGGCTTGGCGCGCGGCTCGCCCACAGCAAAACGCCCATCGGCAAATTCAATTTCTAATCCAGAGGCTGCTTTGGCGGCTTGGCGCGAAGTAATCACTGTGTCTTGCGCGCGCACAACCGCATAGCCGCGATGCAACGTCGCCTTATAGCCCAACGTTTCGCGCAAGCGCTCCAACCCGTCCAATTGCTGCTTTGATTTTAACAGCGCTACATCGGTTGCATCCCGTAACCGGCGCGCCAACTGCGCAAGATCTTTGCGCCCTTGCGCGATGTCACGGCGCAGCGCGCGCGGATGTAATTGCTGCGTTTTTTGCGTCAAAATATCTTGCTTGCGTTGCAATCCATGACGCAATGCCGGATCCAAACGATGCTCGCAGGCGTGCAATTTCAAACCCGCCGTTTTCAGACGCTGCCTTAACCCATCAAAATTAAGGCGGCCTGCGGTTTCAGAAAGCGCTAAACGCCGGCTTTGCACCAAGCCGCGCAAGGCGGTGGGTAAACGCTCTGACAGAAAATCCAGCCTTTGCCGGGGGTTTTCCAAAATCGTCTCTAATCGCGGTAGGGCCCGCGCCAAATCAGCCACACGTTGCCGGTTTCGCCCAAAAGATGTGCTTAAAGCTTGGCTCATGCGCGCATCCTGAGCGTTCACCCAAGCCGCCAGCTCGTGGCGCACGGGCACCGCCAGTTCGGCCGCTGCTGTGGGGGTTGGCGCCCGCTTATCTGAAACATAATCAATCAACGTGGTATCGGTTTCATGGCCCACAGCCGAGATAAGCGGAATGTCTGACGCAACGGCGGCGCGCGCCACGCTTTCTTCATTGAAACCCCAAAGATCTTCTAACGAGCCGCCGCCACGCGCCACAATCAGCAAGTCGGGGCGTGGAATTGCTCCGCCTGCCTCAAGCGCGTTAAAGCCAGCTATGGCGCGGCTGACCTCGCCCGCGCAGCGCTCGCCCTGCACAGCCACCGGCCAAATCAGCACTTTGCGGGGAAAGCGGTCGCGCAATCGATGCAAAATATCGCGGATCACCGCTCCGGAAGGCGATGTCACCACGCCAATCACGTCGGGCAAATACGGCAAAGGCTTTTTACGCCCGGCATCAAACAAACCTTCCGCCGCCAACTGAGCTTTGCGCTTTTCCAACATCGCCATCAATGCGCCCATACCGGCCGGTTTAAGATCCTCTATAATCAATTGATATTTTGACTGGCCAGCAAAGGTGGTCACCCGCCCGGTTGCAACCACTTCGAGCCCTTCTTCGGGGCGCATTGGCAAGCGCGCGGCAACGCCCTTCCAGACCACCGCCGAAATCACAGATTTTTCATCTTTCAGATCTAGGTAGACATGGCCCGATCTCGGATAGGACACGCGTCCAATCTCGCCCTTCAAGCGGATATGCGAAAACTCTCCTTCGATCAGACGTTTGATTGCACCAGAAATTTCCGAAACAGTAAATTCTGGCTGGTTAAAACCAGCGACCGGATCATCGATTAAATCTGACATAAACGCCTCACTTGTGTCTTGCTGAAGGCCAGCTTAGAACGCCGTTAAGCAAAGGCCAAGAGGAGCAGGCGCAATGAATATCTTAATATTGGGCAGCGGTGGGCGCGAACATGCTTTGGCCTGGGTCGTACAGCAGAACCCAAAATGTGATCGGCTCTGGATGGCGCCCGGAAACCCCGGCATGGCGGCGTTGGGGGAGTGCGTTGCCATAGATATTGAGGATGCGGCCGCAATCCTGACATTCGTACAGCAGCAGGAAATTGATTTTGTGATTATCGGCCCAGAGGCTCCGCTGGCGCTGGGTGTTTCGGATGCGTTGCGAGCGGCTGATATTTTAACCTTTGGCCCTAGCAAAGCCGCCGCGGCGCTGGAAGCCAGCAAAAACTTCACCAAACAAATTTGTGATGCCGCCAAAGCGCCAACCGCAGCCTATGGGCATTTTAGCGATGCGCAAAGCGCGAAAACCTATATCGCCGCGCAAGGGGCACCAATCGTGGTAAAGGCCGATGGCTTGGCCGCAGGCAAGGGCGTGATTATCGCCGAAGATATCCAAACTGCCTGTTCTGCCGTGGATGACATGTTCGCGGGTGAATTTGGCAGCGCAGGCGCAGAAGTCGTGATTGAAGAGTTCATGGAAGGTGAAGAAGCCTCTTTCTTTGTGCTCTGCGATGGCGAGAATGTGTTGCCGATGGGCAGCGCCCAAGATCACAAGCGCGTGGGCGATGGTGATAGCGGCCCCAATACCGGCGGCATGGGGGCCTACTCGCCAGCGCCGGTGCTGACACAGGAGATTGCTGAGAAAGCATTGCATGAGATTATCCGCCCCACGATGGCCGAAATGCGCCGGCGCGGTATCCCTTATCAAGGCGTGCTTTATGCAGGACTAATGATCAAAGAAGGGCAACCCCGCCTTGTGGAATATAACGTCCGCTTTGGCGATCCTGAGTGCCAAGTGCTGATGATGCGTCTTGGCGCGCAAGCGCTTGATCTGATGCTGGCAACGGCGCAGGGGCAACTGAACACCGCCAAAATAAATTGGGCAGATGATCACGCGCTCACCGTCGTTTTGGCAACCCAAGGCTATCCGGGCGCCTATCAAAAGGGCAGCGAGATAAAAGGCTTAGACGATCTGGCCTTTGATTCCCAACAGATGGTGTTTCATGCTGGCACGAAACAAGAGGGCACGACGCTGCGCGCAAATGGTGGGCGGGTTTTAAACGTCACCGCGCGCGCGGAAACGCTGAGCGCGGCGCAAAGCCGCGCCTATGAGCTGCTGGAAAAGATTGATTGGCCAGACGGCTTCCACCGCACCGATATCGGATGGCGGGCCCTGTAAGCGCCCGATCCGTTTTTTTCAGGATGCTCAGAACTTGAAGATTGGCTTAAATTTGCTTTTCGGGCATCTGCACAACCAATCCGTCAAGCGCATCAGTCACTTTTAACTGGCAGGTCAGGCGCGAACGTTCGGGATCAGGCTCATAGGCGAAATCGAGCATATCCTCTTCCATCGCCTCACGCGTTGGCAGCTTTTCAACCCATGCTGGATCAATGTAAACATGGCAGGTTGAACAGGCGCAGGCGCCGCCGCAATCCGCTTCAATTCCAGCAATATTATTATCCCGAGCGCCTTCCATCACGGTGAGCCCATTGGCCACCTCTACGCTATGTTCTGTGCCATTATGTTCAATATATGTTATCTTTGCCATTTGCAGCCTGCCTTAAACACTTCGCTTTGTTGAATCATGCTGATACGCATAGTAGCGCCATTTTGCGAGAGCGAAAATTTACAACTTGTCATAAAAGTTAAATGTTCTATTTTTGTTCTCATGCAAAACCCTCATTTTCCCAGATATCCAAAGCCTCCCTCGGCCTGCCCGGCGGATCACCTGCCCTATGCTGCCACCGCTGATCGCATATGCGTGGCCGGATTGGTCATTTTAAGGCAACGGCCCGGCACTGCGAAAGGGGTAATTTTTATCACCTTAGAAGATGAAACAGGCACGATTAACATCGTGGTTTGGCGTAAAGTATATGAACAATTTCGGCGGGCTATTCTGTCGGCGCGGTTGATGCGGGTCACGGGGCATTTGCAGCGCGAAGCGGGTGTAACGCATGTGATTGCCCGAGAGATTGAAGATATCTCACCTTTGCTGGATCACTTGCTTACGCAGGATAAAGCACAAGGCGAGACGCATTCGGCTTAACCGCCCTCATTAAGGCACGGGACAGAATATAATCTGCCCCGTGTATCTTTTTTCTCTTTTTTATTCGACGCTTAGCACAACAAAACGCGGTTGACCTTCCCGCCGCACCAACACGAGAACCGATTGCCGACCCGCCTCACGCGTTGCAACAATTTGCGCTTCAAGTTCGGCAAAATCGCTGATCGTTTGCTGGCCCGCATCGGTGATGATATCGCCTGCGCGGATCCCTTTTTCATAGGCATCCGAACTTTCATCGACATTAGTGATTAACAACCCTTCAACGCTGCCATCCAAAGCATTTTCTTCGCGCAACTCATCCGTGATGTTTGACAGCGTTAAACCAAGCAGCTCGGCTTTTGGCACCTCTATCGTTTCCTCTGGCACTGGCGCGGTTGCCAAAATTGCCTCTTCACCCGGCCGTTGCCCCAAAATCACGTCCAGCGTTTTACGCTGCCCGTCGCGCAATACGATCGTCTTTACAACTTTGCCCACGGGCGATTTGCCAACCAATTTGACCAGGGATCCAGAATCGGTAACCGCCTGCCCGTCAAACATCACGATCACATCGGTCACTTGCAGGCCTGCCGCTTTCGCCGGGCCATCAAAAACATCCAACACGATGGCACCAGATGGTTCATCCATCGCAAGCGCATCCGCCATTTCATCGGTGACATTGCCAATATTCACGCCCAACCAGCCCCGACGCACTTCGCCAAATTCCCGGATTTGATCAACAACGGGCAAAACCACATTGGACGACATGGAAAAGCCAATCCCTATCGATCCGCCATTCGGCGAGAGGATGGCCGTATTCACACCGATCACATCCCCGTTCATATTGAACAAAGGGCCGCCCGAATTGCCGCGGTTAATCGCTGCATCCGTCTGAATGTAATCGTCATAATTACCTGATAACTCACGATTTCTAGCCGAAATTATCCCTGCTGATACCGAAAATCCCTGCCCTAAAGGATTGCCGATGGCCATCACCCAATCGCCCACGCGCGCCACATCGCTATTGCCAAAGGCAACAAAAGCAAGCGGACCCTCTGCCTCTACTTTCAAAACCGCGATATCAACGTTTTTATCAACTCCAACCAATGTTGCAGAAAGCTCTGCCCCATCGGAAAACTCAACCATAATCTCATCAGCACCTTCGATCACGTGGTTATTGGTCACCACATAGCCATCTTCTGAAATCACAAAGCCTGACCCAAGCGCCGAGCCTCTGCGCGGTCCAGGCCGCGAGGGGCCACGCTCATTAAAATCGCGAAAGAGATCCTCAAATGGGCTGCCCTCGGGCACCACGCCGCGTGGCATTACATTTTCCGACATTTTTGTCGTTGTCGTAATATTGACCACAGCGGGGCTAATCTCTTCAACCAGATCAGCAAAGCTTTCCGGAGCGCTGCGCGCCGCCGCCATTAGGCTTTGTAAAAGAACCAAAATTGTCACCAGAAAGGCCAGTTTCACGGCTTTAAAGCTTATCTGCCCCGGGGCTTTTGCGGTTATAACAGGCACATATGCGCTGCCTCGCTTAATATTCATAAATGCAACTCCTTGTCATTGGCTCAATGTGGTTTGCTCGACCGCGGATCTTTTGGAGATTGTCAAAATATCCGGCCTCCGCCTTTAAATAAGCCCGCCCCCCCCAACAGACAAGGGCCACAGCCAATCTTCAGCTAAATGTGAACAAACGTGTGCTGATGCGGTGCGCTAGGCGATTATCCGCGCAGCCCATAAAATAATAGCGCCCAGCAAAGCGATGACGGCCCCAATGAACCGGCGCTGCGAGAGCGGCAAGGCTTGCAAATATTGCAACATCGCTTCAACCAAAGAAGGGGCCAGCACATAGACCAGCCCCTCGAAAACTAAAATCAATCCAATCGCCCATAGGCAGATTTCGATCATTTAGCGATTACATCCGATTTCAAATAGTTGAAAAACTCGGAATCCGGCGACATAACCATCGTCGAATTCTGACCCTTCAACGCGGTTCGATAAGCCGCCAAAGATCTGTAAAATTCGAAGAATTCCGGATCTGCCCCGAACGCGCTGGCAAAGATTGCGTTTCGTTCTGCATCCGCCAAACCGCGGATGATTTCAGATTCGCGCTTCGCCTCAGATACGATCTCAACTTGCGTTCTGTCCGCCAAAGCCCGTACCCGCTGCGCCGCCTCGTTCCCGCGAGCGATTTCATCTGCGGCTTCACGTTCGCGCTCGGCGCGCATTCTGGCAAAGGTCGCATCTAAGTTGGCGCGCGGTAGATCGGTTCTCTTCAAACGTACATCAACCACTTCGATGCCCAGCGGCAGCGCTTTTTCAATCGCCGCGTTGCGGATCCGCGACATCAGAACAGCCCGATCCGAACTGAGAATATCGTTCGAGCTAACCGAGCCCAAAACTTCACGCATTTCACTTTTCAAAATGCTGTCCAAACGGCTTTCTGCAACTTGCACACCGCCGGTGCCAACGGCTTCACGAAACTGGTTCACATCCGTGATCCGATACCGCGTAAACGCATCCACCACCAAACGGCGATCATCCAAAGGCGTCACTTCCAGCGGGTCAACATCGCGGCTTAAAATCCGATCATCATAGAAGACAACTTCTTGAATAAAGGGAATTTTAAACGCCAAACCAGGATCTTCTTTCACCGCAACCACGCGGCCAAATTGCAAAACTAGTGCTTTATTCCGCTCATCAACGATGAACACGGTTGACATGAACAGCGCGATCAAAACGACAGCGACTGGAACAATAAAACTTAACTTACGCATTAGTTTTTCTCCTGACGCAATTGGTTCAATGGCAGATAGGGCACCACGCCCTGACCGCCGGTTTGATCATCGATGATCACCTTCTCAAGTCCACCTAATACCTCTTCCATGGTTTCCAGATACAGCCGTTTGCGGGTTACCTCGGGGGCTTTGCTATATTCTTCCAAAACCGCACTAAAGCGGCTGGCTTCACCCGTCGCCTCATTCACCACGCGCGCACGGTACCCTTCGGCTTCTTCAAAGACCTGCGCAGATTCACCACGGGCTTGCGCCAAGACGCGGTTCGCATAAGCATCCGCTTGCTTTTCCAGACGGTCGCGCTCTTGCTCGGCGGCTTGCACCGCGCGGAACGCATCAATCACCTGTTCGGGCGGGTCTGCCCGATCAAAGTTCACCCGCACCAAGCTGACGCCGCTGCCGTAACTGTCGAGCGTTTCTTGAATGAGGGTTTCAAGATTTGCAGCGATCAAACCCCGGTCACGGTTCAGGATCGGGGCCAATTCAGATTGGGCAATAATTTCGCGCATCGCAGATTCAGACACGGCGCGAATGGTCATTTGTGGATCGCGCAAGTTGAACAAATATTTTGCGGGATCGCTAATATTCCAGACCACCTCAAAATCAATATCCACGATATTCTCATCGCGCGTCAGCATCAAACCCGCGTCACTGCCGCGGCCACCCACGCCAATGCTTTCATTTTGTTCTCGGGTTACCGGCAACACTTCACGGGTGACTAGTGGCCAAGGGGCAAAGTTCAAACCCGGATTGCCAATAGAGGAAAACTTGCCAAGGAATAACTCAACCGACTTTTCTTCCGGCTTCACAGTGTAAAAACTGGAAAAACTCCAAAACGCCACCAATAAAGCCGCGATCAATAAATAGCCGCTGCGGCCCATGCCGGGGCCGGATTGCTGCGAAGATCCGTTGGATCCTCCGCCCGAACCGCCGCCCAATAAGACCTTTAGCTGCTCTTGGCCTTTGCGCAGCATATCATCCAATTCTGGCGGCATTTGCGGGCCATCATTGCGCGGACGACGATCGTCGCCGCCGTTGCCATTGGGACGGTTGCGATCATCATTATCACCGCCGCCGCCGCCGCGGCCCCATGGGCCACCTGAGTTTCCAGTCATTAAATTCGTTCCCTTATTTGACCTTGCATATTTGTGAATTTCCCCATCTCGTTACATGGGCGTATTTTTTTCAATTTCAACCGCTGCGTGATGGATGGCGCATCGTAACCAGTTCTTCGGCCAATGTCGGATGAACCGCCACGGTTTGATCAAAATCCGCTTTCGTCGCCCCCATTTTGATCGCAATCGCAACCATTTGAATCATTTCACCGGCCCCGGGGGCGATGATATGACAGCCTAAAACCTTTTGGGAAGCTTGATCGACAACCAATTTCATAAAGGTTTTTTCGTCTTGTTGCGCAAAGCCTTGGCGCATAGGCTTGAACTGCGTGGTGTAAATATCAACCGGGCCTTTGGCACGGGCCTCTGCCTCGCTCTGCCCGATCGTGCCCAATTCTGGCTGGGTGAACACGGCTGTAGCGATCAAATCATGATCAACCGCCACCGGCTGGCCTTGGAACACAGTGGACGTGAACGCCATAGCTTCGCGGATTGCCACAGGCGTAAGGTTCACCCGATCGGTCACATCGCCAATCGCATAGATCGAGGGCACTGAGCTTTGCGAATAGGCATCTACCTCGATCGCGCCATTCGGCTTTTGCCTTACCCCCAGCGTTTCCAAGCCCAAAGCCTCACTATTGGCGCGCCGACCAGTTGCAAACATCACTTGGTCAAACGTGGCTGTTTCGCCATTGCTATCGGCAACCAAAAGGCCCTGCTCAGTTTTTTCGATCGATGCAACATTCCTGTTGAGGCGCAGATTAACTCCGCGCAGCAATATTTGCACGGCCAAATGGTTGCGGACCTCGTCATCAAAGCCGCGTAAAATTTGGTCTCCGCGGTAAAACTGCGTGGTTGTAACGCCAAGCCCATTCATAATCCCTGCAAACTCGCAGGCGATATATCCACCGCCCACGATCAAAATGCTTTTGGGTAAGCTCTTTAATAAAAACATTTCATTTGAACTGATCGCATGCTCGATCCCGGGGATATCCGGCAAAACAGGGTTTCCGCCAGTGGCCACCAATATATGCTCTGCCGTCACGCGCGTGCCATCTGCCAGTTCAACGCAATGCGGATCAACGATCCGGGCACGGGCGTCAAAACTTGTAACGCCGGACTCCCTGAGTAAGCGCCGGTACACCCCCTCTAGCCGATCAAGCTCGGCATGCAAATTGCCGCGCAATTGCGGCCATTCAAACCGGGCGTTATCGATCTGCCAACCATATGCTTTTGCTTGGCTGGGTATCTGGCTATACTCGCTGGCATAAACCATCAGCTTTTTCGGCACGCAGCCCCGAATTACGCAGGTGCCGCCATAACGATCTTCCTCGGCAAGGCCGACTTTCAACCCCAACTCACCAGCCGCAACGCGCGCCGCGCGCACGCCGCCCGATCCACCGCCAATAACAAACAAATTGAAATCAAACCGCATCTTCACCGCCCCATTTCGGCCAAGCGCGCGGCTTGATTTAGATCGATCTGGCCAGCCTCTTCGGTGCCTGTGGCAACATCAGTATATGATACCCGCCCATCCGAATGGCCGATCACCAATGCGCTGCAGATATCAATGAATAATCCATTTTCAACCACCCCCGGCACTTGGTTCAACGCCTGCGCTAAGGCTGTGGGATTAGAAATAGTCTGAAGTTCAATATCCAGAATATGGTTGCCCTCATCAGTAACAAAAAGGCCCGCTTGGCCCGGCCTGAATTTGCTAACAGGATTTGCGAACCCCAAATCTTTCAGGACCTCTTTGATCAAAGTTTCGCTTGCGCTTTTGCCAAAGCCAATCACTTCCACGGGCAATGCAAACTTACCCAGCTGCGCCACTTGCTTTTCAGAATCAGCGATCACCACCATTCGATCGCTGGCTTTGGCAACAATTTTTTCTTGCAACAGCGCGCCGCCACCGCCCTTTATCAAAGAGAACTGCGCATCAACCTCATCGGCCCCATCAATCGTTAAATCAAGCCAACCGGCTGCATCGAGCGTGGTTAATGGAATTCCAAGCGCACCGGCCAGTGCCGCGGTTTGCGTGGATGTTGGCACGGCTTGAAAGCGCAAACCTTCCTCGTGTTGACGCGCGGCCAGGGCGCGGACCAACCACGCCGCGGTGCTGCCAGTGCCCAAGCCAACCTTCATACCCGTTTCAACCAATTCAGACGCCCGCTTTGCAGCAGCGAATTTCGCCGCATCTGCAGCAGCCAGCGGTTGGTTCATAACGCGATCTCCCTTTTAAACCTGCGCCACCCATAAAGCACTCTTGCTCGATGTGCGAGGGGGCTTTTGCGATAATCCAATCGGCTTTGGGCTGCTTTTTATCCTATCAGCGGCGAATTTCTTATCGAAAGGTCGTTTTTCTGTCTAAATCCAAACAGATGCACAGTTAGAGAGACGCATTGGCCCCAAACTTTGAAACGCGATACTGTTTTGATATAGAAACATCATCCGTTTACAGGACCTCAGTTTAAAAGGATGAATGATCATGTTTCTCTCTGTTTTTGATCTGTTCAAAGTTGGGATTGGCCCGTCTTCATCACATACGATGGGTCCGATGCGTGCCGCTGAGCGGTTTTTGGCCATGATGCGTCAATCGCCCTTTGAATTTGGCGGGATCAAACTGCGCCTTCATGGGTCCTTGGCCTTTACTGGCATTGGGCATGCCACAGATCGGGCCTCTATTCTTGGATTGGCGGGTTTCACCCCGGCCACTTATAAAGCCGAGGAAGCCGAAAGCGTTTTGGCACGAATTGCCTCTACCGGGGAAATTACACCGCCAGATTTACCTAGCCTCAAGTTTAATAAGAAAGAAGATTTGGTGTTTGATTACGGACCAAATCTGCCCGGGCATGCCAATGGAATGGTTGTGATGGCCACTGATGCGCAGGGGGATGTCGTTTTGCAAGAAACCTATTATTCGATCGGTGGCGGGTTTGTATTGACCGCAGCGGAACTGGCGCAAGGCAAAGATGTGGATACCGGCCCCGCGGTGCCCTATCCGTTTCACTCTGCCAAAGAAATGTTGGAGATGTCGCGCACATCGGGACGCAGCATCGCAGAAATGAAGCGGGCCAATGAATTAACCCGCATTACACCAACGCAGCTCAAAGCCAACGTCGCACAGATTTGGGGCGTGATGTCAGATTGCATTGATCGCGGCCTTGCAAGTGAGGGGATTTTGCCTGGCGGCTTAAAAGTGCGCCGCCGTGCCAAAGGTGTGGTGGATCAGCTGCGGGCAGAGCGCGGGTTAAACCTTGCGCCTCCGCATACGATCAACGATTGGATGAGCGTATACGCGATGGCCGTTAACGAAGAAAACGCAGCCGGAGGGCAAGTGATCACGGCCCCGACCAATGGGGCGGCCGGCGTTGTGCCCGCGGTGATCCGCTATTATCTGGATCATGTGCCGGGTGCGCATAGCGCTAAAATTGAAGTTTTTCTGCTGACGGCGGCCGCGATTGGCGGGTTGGTCAAATATAATGCCTCAATCAGCGGCGCCGAAGCCGGATGTCAGGCAGAAGTAGGAAGCGCCAGCGCAATGGCCGCGGCTGGTCTTTGCGCCGCGCTTGGAGGAAGCTCAGAGCAAATCGAGAATGCCGCTGAAATTGCCTTAGAGCATCATCTGGGAATGACCTGCGATCCGGTTGCAGGTCTGGTGCAAGTGCCCTGTATCGAACGCAATGGCCTCGGTGCGATTAAAGCCGTCTCCGCCGCCAGTTTGGCGTTGCGCGGCGATGGTCAACATCTGATTCCGTTAGATGCCTGTATTGAAACGATGCGGCAAACCGGCGAGGATATGAATGCCAAATATAAAGAAACCTCGCTGGGCGGCTTGGCGGTAAATGTTCCCAATTGTTAAAACCCTGCGGATCACCCGTGCCTTTTAAAGGTAAATCTGCAGCAGCCGCGCCCAATAGTAAGGAAGACCAATGTCTGTATCGACGAACGCCCCTACGGCACTAAGCACCGATCGGGTTGTTCTGGGCATCGCCATGATGCTTGGATTTTGCGCCTGCGCGCCTCTGTTGGATGTGGCCGCAAAACTGGCGGCAGATAAAATTCCAGTGGCACAGATTACCACTGCGCGCTTTGCGGTACAGAGCGTTATTATGTTTCCGGTGGCGTTGCTTTTAGGCTTTTCTTTTCGAGTGCCGCGGGCTTTGATGGTGCCGTTGATTGCCCGTGCGATATTTTTAATTGCCTCAACCTATTGTTTCGTTGCGGCGATTGCGGTGATGCCGATCGCCGATGCATTAGCGATCGTTTTTGTTGAGCCGTTTATTCTTTTACTCTTGGGGCGGTTTTTCTTTTCCGAACCCGTTGGTTCGCGCAGATTAACCGCTAGCCTTGTGGGGTTTTGCGGAGTGATTTTGGTAATACAGCCCAGTTTTTCTGCCTTTGGAGCCGTGGCTTTCTTTCCTTTGGCAACCGCTCTGACCTTTGCGCTTTACATGTTGGTGACGCGCAGCTTATCGCAAAACCTTCACCCAATTCCCTTACAATTTCACACCGCCTTGACGGGAACGATCTTATGTTTGCCATTCTTGATCTGGGGATCTGCAACAGAATCACCCCTTTTCGCACCGGTAATGCCAGTCGGGATTTATTGGCTTTGGTTATTCACTGTGGGCGCCTTTGCCTCTATTTCACACCTGCTGATCAGCTATGCATTGAAGTTTGCACCCTCAACCACTTTGGCGCCCCTGCACTATCTTGAAATCGTGAGTGCCTTGTTCTTTGGGTATTTGATTTTTAACGATATTCCCAACCAGACGGCCATCATCGGTACAAGCATTATTATCGGCTCTGGGCTTTACGTATTTTACCGTGAGCGGAAGCTTGAAAAATTAAAACAACTTTAGATTGCAATTGATCTCACTTCAACCTATAGTAGAAGTATGGAACAAAATCGCACCCTTTTCGGTATCGGCTTTATGCTGCTTTTCTGTACACTGGCCCCTCTCGGCGACGCCTTAGCCAAAATCCTTGGCCAAACCGTTGCCCTGGGACCGCTCATTTTCATTCGCTTCGCCATACAAGTGATCATCTTGGCGCCAATGGCTTTGGCCATCGGGGGCAGTTGGCATTTTTCTGGAAAGTTTTTAACCCTCTCGGCAATCCGCACAGTGCTGCAAATCACAGGGATCGCAATAATGGTGGTGGCCCTTCAGTATTTGCCACTTGCCGATGCCGTTGCCATTGTTTTCATCTTGCCATTGCTGGTGATCTTGCTCGGATGGGCCGTGTTGAAAGAAGACGTCAGCAAAGAACGCTTGCTGGCCTGTGTGGTGGGGTTCGTTGGCACGTTGATGGTTATCCAACCGTCATTTCAAGAGGTAGGTTTCTATGCAGTTCTACCGCTTCTGGTGGCGTTTATTTTCGCAATTTTCATGTTGATAACGCGTTTCATCACCCAAGAAAATGATGTGATTAAAGTTCAAACCGTGAACGGTGTTATGGCGGTGGTTCTGATCGCCCCTGCGCTGCTGATCTTCAAAGACGGCTCTGTGCCCCTGTTTGATTTTTCCACCATCAGCTCGGATAAAATCATTTTGTTGATCAGCTTTGGCTCTGTGGGAACCTTTGCCTTGCTCAGCATGACCTGGTCTCTCAGCTATCTGCCCTCGGCGACTACGGCGCCGCTGCAATATCTGGAAATCCCGATTGTCACCTTATTTGGCTGGCTGCTGTTTTCAGAACTTCCGAACCCACTCGCATCAGCGGGCATTGTGATAACGATGGCCTCTGGCCTATACGTTATGTTCCAAGAGCAGGCCAAGACGGCGCAGCGCCCAGCGCAGCAGCGACCTGCGCAAGATGTAATCGCGGCAGAATAACCAACATTTTGGCATTCTCTGGCTGAAGCCGAAGCGCACCACTCACCTTATTTGACGTTCCGATTTGACCATCGGGTTGGAATGTTAGGTCGCGCGTCGGCCAATATAGGCCCTCTGATAAGATTTTGACCGGTGCCATTGGATATAAAGACAGCCGCGTTTCAAATGGTAAATCCAGCGAAAGCCGCGGCGGTGCCAAAAATACGATATCCTCCGACCCCAAAAGAATGCATTTGCGGTGGGGATAGCGCACCAAGACTGTTTGCGCTGCCAAAGCGTGATCAAAGCGTCCGCCTAAAAAGCCGACCCCAAAGATCAACGGGGCGGCAAGGCGCGCCAGCGCTTTTTCAAAATCGGTGCTATCTTGTTCAGCTATTGGAAAAAACAGGTTGCGCTCCCACATCTGCTGGTTTTCCAAAGCAACAGAATCCATATCTCCAACCACCGCGAGCGGGTCAACGCCAAGGGCGCGCAAATGGTTCACACCCCCATCTGCAGCAAGCGCTTTGGGAGCAAAGTTAAGCGCAAATCGCAGTAAATCTGCATCAAGCGGCGCTGCACCAACCAGCGTGACCGGATGCGGGTAAGAAAACTGCGGCTCCATCTGGATCATCCTTTTTCAGATCATCTTTAAACAACAATCACCAGCGTAAGTTCATGCTCCCAGCAATACTGCTTAGACTTGCTTCACCAGGGTCACAACATCCGGCAGTGCTGCCAAATCGCCGTTTAAAGCCGCGCTATAGCGCATCATCCTGATCGGGATCAGCTTGTCCGATACCGCGAAATATAAACCGCAATGGAAACGCCCAAACCACCCCAAGCACAACATAGACGAGCAGCTCAACAAAGATTGAGGGGCGCTCAAAGACGCCAACCAGATTAACCGCTGCCACCACATAGAGCGGCAATCCAATCACCAACACAAACAATGACCAGCGCCGCCGGGCTTTATAACTTAACGCCAAAGCCTATCTCCCTGTTAGCCGAACCTAAACCGTTTTAATCCGCGAAAGGATCTGTCACCAAAATGGTGTCATCCCGTTCGGGTGAAGTTGAAACTAGCGCAACAGGACAGCCTATCAACTCTTCCACGCGGCGCACGTATTTAATTGTATTGGCGGGCAAATCTGCCCAGCTGCGCGCGCCTTCGGTGCTTTCGCTCCAACCCGCCATTTCCTCATAGATTGGAACGCAGCGGGCCTGTTCATCCGCGGCTGTCGGCAAATAATCCAATTGGGTGCCGTCAAGCGTATAGCCTGTGCAGATTTTCAACGTCTCAAACCCGTCCAAAACATCCAACTTTGTAAAGGCGATGCCGCTCACGCCAGATGTGGCGCAAGTTTGACGCACGAGAGCCGCGTCAAACCAGCCACAGCGGCGCTTACGCCCTGTAACAACGCCAAATTCATGGCCCCGCTCTCCCAACCGCTGCCCATCCGCATCGTCAAGCTCGGTGGGAAATGGCCCCTCGCCCACGCGGGTTGTATAGGCTTTGACGATGCCCAGAACAAAATCAATGGATCCCGGCCCAACGCCAGACCCTGTCGCCGCTTGACCCGCAATCACATTTGATGAGGTTACAAATGGGTAGGTTCCAAAATCAATATCGAGCAAACTGCCCTGCGCGCCTTCAAACAGAATACGATTCCCTGCTTTGCGCTTTTCTGCCAAAACCTTCCAAACGGGCGCAGCGAATTTCAGCACGCTTGGCGCAATCTCATGCAGCGCGGCCAATAAGGCTGTGCGGTCAACTGCGGGCAGCCCCATACCACGGCGCAATGTATCGTGATGCTGCAACATGCGATCGACGCGGGTTTCAAGCGTGGCCGGATCGGCCAGGTCCGCAACGCGTATCGCGCGCCGTCCAACTTTATCCTCATAAGCGGGGCCTATACCTCGGCCCGTTGTCCCAATTTTAGCCACGTTGTTTTGTGCTTCGCGGGCCCGGTCCAATTCTCCGTGAACGGGCAGAATCAAAGGAGTATTTTCCGCCACCATCAAGTTTTCAGGGTTGATCTCGACCCCTTGGCCCGACAATTTGGCAATTTCCTCGCGCAAATGCCAGGGATCCAACACCACGCCATTGCCGATCACCGATAATTTTCCGCCTCGAACGATGCCGGAGGGCAAAAGCGAAAGCTTATACACTTGGCCTTCAATCACCAGCGTATGCCCGGCATTATGACCGCCTTGGAACCGAACGATCACATCGGCGCGTTCGCTCAGCCAATCGACTATTTTGCCTTTTCCTTCATCGCCCCACTGAGCGCCGACCACAACGACGTTTGCCATAAAGGACCTTTCAAAATAAGTTAAAACCCGCGCCGGTATAACGAGGCTTTGCCCAAGAGTGAACCTCGAATTTTGTTAAGAGATTATTTTCGATCGGGCAAGCGCACCGGCGCCCCATGCGGAGTTGCCGAATAGGCGTTTTGCCATGCGTTTTTCACGCTCGCAAGCTGGTCCATGCTGGCCATATCCAACCGCTGCAAAACGGCTTCGAGGGTTTCCAACCAAACCAAAAAATAATCTTCGCCGCCGTTTAACTGCTTTTCCAAACCGCGTCGCGCCAGTCCTGTCCCGAACCAACCCGTCCACTCGCTCCAAGAGAAATGCCCCTGTTCATTCAAACAAACGGTCACGGCAAAAAGGTCCGCTTGCCATGGTTGATCAAAGACGGGTGCGCTTAAATCAGCCCTCATAGCGGTTCCAAATAACTGTGCCACAAATCCAGCATCACCTGATCCTGATCACTCTCAGCATCTTCCCACAGATCATTCGCAGCAAAGCTAAGCGTATATAGTGGCTCCGGCGCTTCACCCGCGCGATGGGCGTTGCTATCGGGAAAAACATGGTTGCCATGAAGCGTGATGATGGTGCCCACCTGCCCCATAACATAGGCGGGAAGACGCGAATGCCCACCCGCAACAGCAAGGTTGCCACTTCTGCGCACGCGCAGCTTTTGCCCAAGTTCAAAGGCAATACCGTTTCCGGCCTCTTCGCGCAATGTAGGGCCGCCGCTGGACAAGACAGCCGCCACTTTCGCAGCCGGCAAACGCCGCTGTTGCAGCTCTGGCGCGGCCGGTTGCGCGGATAGAGAACTCAGCTCTTCCGGGGTGACAATCAATTTTGCCACCAGCAAATCTGTCAAGCCTGCGAGCCATTTTTCATAATAGGAAAACCGCATGTAATCGCGCGGCTCTAAGCATTCGCGCGCGTGGCGTGATTCATCCAGCGACCATCGTCCAAGGCTTCCCGCGGCGAGCGTCAGCGCCAACGCATGGGCCTGCCACTCTTCTTTAAAGACCGGCTCGGGATCCGCGTCTCTGCGAACGGGGCCATCACCAAACCGCCCGCCCATATCGTGCACGCGGCTCATGCCGGGCTCGGAACGATGGCGGTGCCAATCATCGCATCACGCGTGACCAATGCGGCCAAGGCCTCTGCGCTCCACCCTTGCGTACCCGCGGGCTGCTGCGGGATAACCAAATACCGAATTTCAGCGGTTGAATCCCAAGTTTTCAAGGCGACATCCCGCGCCAATTCAAGCCCGAACTCTGCCAAAACTTTACGCGGCTCGCGCACCGCGCGCGCGCGATATGCATCCGATTTATACCAGCCTGGCGGTATGCCCAAAAGGGGCCACGGGTAACAACTGCATAAGGTACATACGACAAGATTATGCTGCCTATCGGTATTTTCCAAGGCCACAATATGCTCGCCTTGGCGGCCATAAAACCCCATTTCGGAAACAGCGGCTGTTGCATCTGTGAAAAGCGCCGTGCGAAACTTCGGCTCTCGCCACGCGCGCGCCACAACGGCCGCCCCGTTTTGAGGGCCAATTTTATGCTCATAAGTCTCGATAATCGCGTCCAACGCAGCCGGATCCACCAGTCCTTTTTCGACCAAAAGGCTTTCTAGCGCTTTCACCCGCAGGGCGGGATCTGAAGGCAGCAAACTATGCGGATGCGCGTCATCTGAGTGATCATGGGGCATTAAAATACTCTGACAAGACGTTTGTCGCAGGTCAAGCGGCTATTGCCCCTTGCCCCGAGGCTAAAACTTACCTATCTAGCCGGAAGTTCTACAAAATTGGGTTTGACATGGAAAACGTCGTTCTGACCATTCATTTGCTTCTGGCTTTAGCACTGATCGCTTTGGTGCTGCTGCAACGCTCTGAGGGCGGCGGCCTTGGTCTTGGCGGCGGTGGAGGTGGTGATGGCGTGATGTCTGGGCGGGCAGCCGCATCGGCCTTAACCAAGCTCACATGGATCTTCGCGGTGGCGTTTATCATCACATCGTTAACGTTAACGGCGATCGCAGCGCGCAAATCAGCCGGTTCTTCGGTTATTGACCGGCTTGGCGGCGCAAGCGCCGTACAAAGTGAGCAACAAGGCGACGCGCTGGATACCGATGCGCTTTTGCCCCCGACGGCCCCAGCCGAAGCGCCTTTGGTTCCAAGCGCCGACTGAGCAGCCAATCCTTGAAGGTGATAAAATCACCACAACATTATCTTGTGGTGATATTGCCTAACGGCAGCGAATCCTTTATTGCTTAACTCCCGTGGGCCTGCCTGTTTCACGTATGAATTCAGGCGGCACATTCGGCAGATTTTGCACCGCGAAAACCACGGGAGACAGCCAAATATGGCAAGATTTATTTTTATCACAGGCGGCGTTGTTTCCTCTTTGGGCAAGGGGTTGGCCTCGGCCGCCTTGGGCGCTTTGCTGCAGGCCCGCGGCTATAGCGTGCGATTGCGCAAGCTCGATCCTTATCTGAATGTAGATCCGGGCACGATGAGCCCGTTTGAGCATGGCGAAGTGTTTGTGACCGATGATGGCGCCGAAACCGATTTAGATTTGGGCCATTATGAACGTTTCACAGGCGTCGCGGCGCGGCAAACCGATTCTGTGTCTTCCGGTAGGGTCTATTCTACGGTACTGGAAAAAGAACGCCGCGGGGATTATTTGGGAAAAACCATTCAGGTGATCCCGCATGTGACCAATGAAATCAAAGATTTCATCAAAATTGGCGAGGATGAGGTTGATTTCATGCTTTGTGAAATCGGCGGAACGGTTGGCGATATCGAAGGTTTGCCCTTTTTTGAAGCCATTCGCCAATTCTCGCAGGATAAGCCTCGCGGTGAATGTATTTTCATGCATTTAACTTTGTTGCCATTCATCAAAGCCAGCGGCGAGCTGAAAACAAAACCCACCCAGCATAGCGTCAAAGAATTGCGCTCAATCGGCATTGCCCCAGATATTTTGGTCTGCCGCTCAGAGGGCCCGATCCCCGAAAAAGAACGCGAAAAACTAGCGCTGTTTTGTAATGTGCGACCGGAAAGCGTGATCGCAGCGCAAGATTTAAAGTCAATCTACGAGGCGCCGTTGGCCTATCACCGCGAAGGCTTAGACCAGGCGGTACTTGACGCGTTTCAGATTGCCCCAGCTCCGAAGCCGGATCTGGCGCGTTGGGAAGACGTGGCCGATCGGATTTACAACCCAGAAGGCGCGGTGAATGTTGCCATTGTGGGAAAATATACGCAATTGGAAGATGCCTATAAATCGATCGCGGAAGCCCTTACCCATGGCGGCATGGCCAATCGCGTGCGCGTGCAAATTCAATGGGTCGATGCGGAAATTTTTGAAAGCCAAGATGCTGCGCCGCATCTGCAAGGGTTCCACGCGATCCTAGTGCCAGGCGGGTTTGGCGAGCGCGGCACAGAAGGAAAGATCAAAGCCGCTGAATTTGCGCGTCAGCACAACGTGCCATATTTGGGCATTTGCCTTGGCATGCAAATGGCGGTGATCGAAGCGGCGCGTAACGTGGTCGGACTGAAAGCCGCAGGATCAGAAGAATTTGATCATGAAGCCGGAAAACGGCGCTTTGAGCCCGTAGTGTATCATTTGAAAGAATGGGTGCAAGGCAATCACAAAGTGGCGCGCAGCGTCTCAGATGACAAAGGCGGCACGATGCGCCTCGGCGCCTATGACGCCACTTTGCTAGAAAACTCAAAAGTTGCTGATATTTATGGGACGCAAGCGATCGATGAACGCCATCGCCATCGTTACGAGGTGGATATCAAATATCGTGACCAGCTTGAAGCTGCAGGGCTGCGCTTTTCCGGTATGTCCCCGGATGGGCGGTTGCCAGAAATTGTCGAGTGGACAGATCATCCCTGGTTTATCGGCGTTCAGTTCCACCCCGAGCTGAAATCAAAACCCTTTGATCCGCACCCGCTGTTCAAAGATTTCATCCGTGCCGCAAAAGACGTCTCGCGATTGGTTTGAGCTTGAAAACGGCTTTGAATATGGCTGAGATTTGGGGCGTTCTTCGAACACCCAGACGCGGTTAACGCACCGCTATGCTATCTTATCAACATAGCTATCACGCCGGGAACTTGGCAGATATTCACAAACATGCGGCTTTGGCATGGGTTTTGAGCTATCTGCTTAAAAAACCTAAACCTCTGACCTATCTCGAAAGTCATGCAGGCCGCGGATTATATGACCTTACTTCGCGCGAATCTGCGAAAACGGGCGAGGCCGAGGCGGGGATCACACTGGCGTTAAAAACCGGGTGTTTTGACCCGGCGCACCCTTATCTGCGCGCCCTGCAAGATTGCCGCGCCCTGCATGGGCCGCATGCCTATCCGGGCTCGCCCTTGATTGCCGCCTCGCTTCTGCGCAAAGAGGATCATCTTCATCTGGCCGAATTGCACCCGCAAGAACACGCCGCTTTACGGGATAATCTGGCGCAATATAAAGCCAAGCTTTACCTCCAGAATGGCTTGGATTTGCTGCAAGCGCTCTGCCCACCCACCCCGCGGCGCGGCTTGGTTTTGATGGATCCCAGCTATGAACTTAAACAAGATTATGCTGAAATCCCCAAAGCGCTTACAAAAGTAACGCGCAAATGGAACGTGGGCAGCGTGATGCTTTGGTATCCCGTACTGCGCAGCGCGGCCCATACGGAAATGTTGGCGCAATTGGAAGCGATATATCCAGAAGGTTTGCGCCATGAAGTTCTTTTTCCTCCCGCAAAAGAAAACCATCGAATGGTGGGCTCTGGCCTCTTCTTCATCAATCCGCCCTATGGGCTAATGGATGAATTGGACCGCCTGTCTTTTTGCTTTAAAAAGGGCCAAACGCAGTAACCGGCGCGCAGACGAACCGCAGCGCTACCTTTATTGAAATTTAATCTCCTGCCCTATATGGTCTATTAGGGCCCTTACTCAGAAAGCATCACATATGTTTGGATCGTTTTTAAAATCCTTGCTCGAACCCCAAGCAGAGCCGCTTCACGACGATGATGCGCGCCTCGCTATGACCGCTTTGCTGGTGCGTTTGGCCCGCGCGGATAATGAATATGCAGCCGCAGAAATCCACCGCATAACGCAGGTGATTATGGCACGCTACGAACTGGCCGAACCAGAGGCGATCGCGCTGCGCGAAACCGCAGAAACTTTGGAACAAGAGGCTCCTGACACCGTGCGCTTTACCCGCGCCATTAAAGACCGCGTTGCCTATGAAGACCGGATCGCAGTCGTGGAAGCCTTATGGCAGGTGGCCTTGGCCGATGGCAATCGCGACGCTGAAGAAGACGCGCTGTTGCGTCTGGTTGTCAGTTTGCTGGGGGTTACAGATGTCGATAGCGCCTCTGCACGCCGCCGCGTGATGCAGGCATAAGAAACAAGGCCACCCGCACAGCTAAAAAACCACAAAAACATCTGCGAGCAGATATTTTTTGATTGCATAACCTTTTATTTTACGGCGTAGTGCGAGCCTGAACAAAACGCCGAGTTGATATTGCCACAGCCAGAAAATGTTATTGAGATCTCCAAACTTCACAAATCCTATGGAGATCTACAGGTTCTTAAAGGCGTAAGCCTGACCGCCCGTAAGGGGGATGTGGTATCGCTGATCGGGTCTTCCGGCTCGGGAAAATCCACGTTGCTTCGCTGCGTGAATTTATTGGAAGATAGCCAACAGGGCGAGATCCTGTTTAACGGCGAGGCCGTGCTTTGGAGCGCCGGGAAATATAACCGTATGCCAGCCGATAAACAGCAGGTGCAAAAGATACGCACCAATCTATCTATGGTGTTCCAACAGTTTAATCTATGGGCGCATATGACCATATTGGAAAACGTGATGGAGGCACCCGTCACCGTGCTCAAACGCCCCCGCCCCGAGGTTGAAACTAGCGCCCGCCGCTATCTTGAGCAAGTGGGCATTGGCGATAAATGCGATGCCTATCCGGCGCAATTATCAGGGGGGCAACAGCAGCGCGCGGCGATTGCGCGGGCGCTGTGCATGGAGCCAGAAGCCTTACTATTTGATGAACCCACCTCAGCGCTTGACCCTGAGCTGGAACAAGAAGTTATCCGCGTGATCAAAGATCTTGCGGCCGAAGGGCGCACGATGCTGCTCGTTACTCACGACATGAAATTGGCCGCTGATGTGTCAAATCATGTTATATTTTTGCACCGAGGGCTTATCGAAGAACAAGGCGCGCCGAAAACCGTTTTCGACGCACCAAAATCTGACCGGCTGCGACAGTTTTTAAGCTCGACTGTGGCGGCTTAACATGACCAAAGGGAGATCTATCATGACTATCCGTCTTTTAACTGCGGCAGCATTGACGCTGTCAACCGGTATTGCATTTGCCGGCGATGTTGTGCGTATGGGCACAGAAGGAGCCTATCCTCCGTATAACTTCATCAATGATGCTGGCGAGGTTGACGGTTTCGAGCGCGAATTGGGCGACGAGCTCTGCGCGCGTGCCTCTTTAACCTGCGAGTGGGTTGTCAATGATTGGGATAGCATTATCCCAAATTTGGTATCCGGCAATTATGACACAATCATCGCCGGTATGTCGATCACAGCCGAGCGAGATGAAGTGATTGATTTCACAAGCAATTACACGCAGCCTGATCCATCTGCCTATATGGCAATATCGGAGTCAGCTGATTTAAGCGGCGGCGTGATTGCAGCGCAATCAAACACCATTCAATCAAGCTATATCGCCTCTTCCGGTGCCACTTTGGTGGAATTTGCCACACCAGAAGAAACCATTGCCGCGGTGCGCAATGGCGAAGCTGATGCGGTTCTAGCCGATTTGGCCTATCTGGCCCCAATCGCGGATGAAAACGCCGATCTGATGATGGTGGGTGATAAAGTGATGCTGGGCGGTGGCGTTGGCATGGGCATTCGTGAAAGCGATGGCGCAATGAAAGCAAAATTTAGCGCAGCGATTGACTCGATGAAAGCCGATGGCAGCTTGAACGCTTTGATTACCAAGTGGGAAATCGGCGAAACATTCTAAGCCGAAACACCGTTTTGATCGGGCCTTGGCTTTTGCCAAAAGGTCCGATCTTTCCCATCCCAACACCAATTGGGGGATGTTATTTTTTCATTTTGTACAAACCCTGATCTGCTGGCAGACTCGCAGTGGTGGGCCTGCTACCTCACAACCGGCAAACATGTCGGATTGTATTGGGCTGTGGGCACCGTTTTGCTGCTATTATTGATCACCGCGCCCGTGGTACTGGCTCTGGGATTTCTTGGCGCAATGGCCGCGCGATCAAGCACGCTTATTTTCAGCCTGCTCGGTCGGAGCTATATCGCGATCGTGCGCGGCGTTCCCGATATCGCGTATTTTCTGTTTTTCGTCATTGCTTTGGATCAAATTCTCGAATGGATGCGCCACAAGGCACTGTGCCGCGATTGGTCAGAGCCCATTCGCCAAGGCAATGATTTTGTGGTCTGCGATGCGGCCAAATTGCCGCTGTCCAGCGCCGCCCCTTGGGTGCATGATCTTTACGGGTTTGCACTGGCGGTTTTCACCTTTGGCATTGTGTTCGGGGCCTTTGCCTCAAACGTTATCTATGGCGCGATGCGCGCAGTGCCAAAAGCCCAGCTTGAAACAGGCGCTGCTTATGGAATGAGCCAAAGGCAAGTTTTCTGGCGCATTTTAGTGCCGCAGATGTGGGTATATGCGCTGCCCGGGCTTGGTAATATTTGGATCCTTTTAATAAAAGCCACACCCCTGCTGTTTTTGCTTGGCATTGAAGATATCGTTTATTGGGCCCGCGAATTGGGTGGCACAAAAACCGCAAAATTCACCGATTATCCACATGGCGATTACCGTATGTGGTATTTCTTTGCGCTGCTGGTATTCTATCTGGCCTTCACAAAATTATCTGAAAGCGTTCAAACCCGCTTGATGCGGCGGCTCAACAAAGGCCAGGCCACGCTGGGCGGCCAAGCGCAAGCGCGAGGATCCGCATGAGCTGTTGGGACACAATTGCAGAGTATGGCCTTAGATCGCTGGGCATCGGCGAGCGACTCTTGCCACGCTCGGATTTCACGCTGTGTCAACAATTCACGCTGATCGGCTCGGGGATGATCTGGAACGTGTATTTTGGCGTTTTGGCCTTGGCAGCTGGTTTCTTTTTGGCCACGGCGCTGGCGCTTGGCAAAGCGTCACATCGCCGCCTTTTACGCAAACCCTGTGAGTGGTTTATTTTTATATTCCGCGGTTCGCCTTTGTTTATCCAACTTTTTTTCGCGTATTTTTTATTTCTGGGTTTGAAAAGCAACGTCCCGATCTTTGCGCCTTTAACCTCGGCCTGGATGGGCGCGCTGGTGGTGCTGTTTTTGAACACAGCCGCCTATTCTGCCGAAATTTTCTATGGCGCGCTGCAATCTATTCCCAAGGGAGATTTGGATGCTGCTGATGCCTATGCGCTCTCTGGATGGGCGCGGTTTCGCCGGATCATCTGGCCCACCATGTTACGGCTGGGCTGGCCTGGTTATACCAATGAGGCAATCTTTTTATTTCACTCTACAACGCTGGTGTTTTTTTCAGCTTTTCCAGCCTGGCAGCAGCGCGGAGATGCTTTATACTACGCCAACTATTTTGCCGATAAAACCTTCAACCCGTTTATTCCCTATCCAATTTTAGCCGGGTATTTCGTTTTGCTGACGTTTTTGATTTTGGTTCTTTTTGGCCTTATCAACAAACGCCTTAACCGGCACCTGCCCCCCGATCAAACCGCGCGCTTGAAACTGCGCCCAACGCTAATTCGCTAGATTTTTCAAGCCATTCTCTTTAAACACAATCTGTCTAACCCCTTCGTTAGGAGGCTGTGAGTGGTTCAAATAAACAAACAAGGGCAGACCAATGGATCTGGATAATCTCGATACGTTTCGAATCGCCACCTGCGATTTAAACGGCCAAATGCGCGGCAAGCGCATGCCCCAAAAAGATCAGAGAAAATTGGCCTCGGGCGATCTGCGTATGCCATTATCTGTGCTGAACGTAGATATTTGGGGGGCAGATATTATCAATAGCCCGCTCTTATTTGCGTCTGGCGACGGCGATGGCTATCTGCTGCCAACCAATCGAGGGCCTGTGCCAATGCCCTGGCTTGACCAACCAAGCGCATTGGTAGGGATGTGGATGTTTGAAGAGGATGGACGCCCTTTTGAAGGAGATCCTCGGCACGCTTTGGCCCAAATTCTGGACCGCTACGCCGCGCGCGGATGGCAGGTTGTGGCCGCCACCGAGCTTGAATTTTATCTGATCGATGACAGTGCTGAAAGCCTGAGGCCGCCAAAAGACCCCGCCAGCAATCGCAAAATCGACTCCAGCGCAATTCTATCCTTGCAACAGTTAGACGCGTTTGAAGCCTTTTTCTCGGAGCTTTATCAAAGCTGCGCACAGATGGGGATCAACGCACAAGCCGCCTCTTCTGAAGCGGGTATCGGGCAATTCGAAATCAGCCTTCAACATGGCGATGCGTTGCGCATTGCGGATGATACATGGCTTTTTAAAACCTTGCTCAAAGGCCTGGCACGCAAGCATGGCTATGCCGCCAGCTTTATGGCCAAACCCTACCCAAACGATGCAGGAAATGGCTTACATCTGCATTTCTCAGTTATTGATGAGGCCGGAGAAAATATTTTTGATGACGGCACAAAACAGGGATCACCCCTGCTGCAAAACGCCATCGCAGGCTGCCTTGCCACGATGCGTGCCGCCACGCTTGGCTTTGCACCCCATGCCAATAGCTATACGCGTATGGATCCGGAAAACCACGCCCCCACATCAATTTGTTGGGGCTACGAAAACCGTACGGCCGCGCTGCGCATTCCTGCAGGCGCACATAGAGCCCGGCGGATCGAGCATCGTGTCGCAGGCGGCGATATAAACCCTTTTTTGACGCTGAGCCTTATACTAGGTGCAGCACTGCTTGGCATCGAAGATGATCTTACTCCGCCGCCGCCCATCACGGGCAACGCTTACAGCCAAGATCTGCCACAATTGATCCATAGCTGGTCTGAAGCGATAGATATGTTTGAAAACGATCCGATGATTGCCCGGATCTTGTCCGCACAACTTATTGAAAACTTTTCTTTAACCAAGCGCCAAGAACTTGACGGCTTGAAGAATATTCCGCAAGAAGAGCACTGGAAAATATATCTTGAAACGGTGTAACCTACACCTGCAACGATACAACGCCTTCCGAACGGCAAGTAGGGTTTTATGAAAATCGGCATCTTACAGGCTGGCCACACCCCGGACGAAATGCGCCCGCAGACAGAGAATTACGGCGGACTCTGCGCCGCTTTATTAGACGGGCATGGCTTTAAATTTGACGTGTTCAGCGTGGTCAATGAGCAGTTTCCAAAAGATGAATTTCAAGCCGATGCCTGGTTGATCACCGGCTCGCGACACGGAGTTTACGAAGATCTGCCCTTTATCAAACCTTTAAAGGCGCTCATCTTGCGCATTGTTGCTGCGAAAAAACCCTTGGTTGGAATATGTTTTGGTCACCAAATCATCGCCCAAACCATGGGTGGGCATGTTGAAAAATTTTCCGGCGGCTGGAGCATCGGCCTGACCGACTATCAATTTGAAGGCCAGAAGGTGCGCATAAACGCTTGGCACCAAGATCAGGTGGTCACTCTGCCCCCCAAAGCCCGCTGCACAGGCTCTAACGGCTTTTGCAAATACGCCTTCCTCGAATATGAAGACGCTATTTTTTCGCTGCAAGCGCATCCAGAATTCGACAGCGCCTTCATCCACGGATTGATCCAGTTCCGGGGCAAAAAAAACGTGCCGCAAACATTGCTGGAAACGGCCCAAAGCAAATTATCTGATCCGAATTCAAACGATATTTTGGCGGAAAAAATTGCCGCATTTTTCAAATCGAAAGCAGGTTAAGATGCCCAGTCTTGATGAAATTTTTAAGCAAATGCCCAACGCCGCTTTGGCCTATTTAAAAGATCAAAAGCTGGATGAGATCGAATGCGTGATCGCTGATTTACCCGGAATCGCGCGCGGAAAAGCTGTACCAGCAACCAAGTTTGCTCGGCAAAACACGTTTTATTTACCCGATTCAATCTTTTATCAAACCATCACGGGCGGCTGGGGTGAAGCCGCGGGAGAAGGCGGGTTTATCGAACGCGATATGCTGTTGAAACCGGATTATTCCACCGCAACTGCCGCGCCATGGACGGGTGATTTTACGCTGCAAGTGATCCATGATGCTTATGATCGCAAAGATGAGCCAATCTTATTTTCTCCCCGCAACGTGCTAAAGCGGGTTGTCGAGCTTTACAGAAAAGAAGGTTGGGAACCGGTTGTCGCTCCGGAGATGGAGTTTTTTCTGGTCGCCCGCAATATTGATCCGGCCAAACCCATCGAAGCCATGATGGGGCGTTCGGGGCGTCCGGCCGCCGCGCGCCAGTCCTATTCTATGACTGCGGTAGATGAATTCGGTCCAGTGATCGACGATATTTATGATTTTGCGGAAGCCCAAGGGTTTGAGATTGACGGGATCACCCAAGAAGGCGGCGCCGGTCAGCTGGAAATCAATCTCCGCCATGGAGATCCGGTGCGGCTTGCAGATGAAGTATTCTATTTCAAGCGTTTGATACGCGAAGCGGCGCTGCGCCATGATTGCTTTGCCACCTTTATGGCCAAACCGATCGCCGAAGAACCCGGCAGCGCGATGCATCTTCATCATTCGATCATCGATATCGAAACGGGGGCAAATGTGTTTTCCGGCCCCCAAGGTGGCGAAACAGATTTGTTTTATAACTTCATCGCAGGGCTGCAAACGCATTTGCCATCAGCGATTGCGGTTCTGGCGCCCTATGTGAATTCCTATCGCCGCTATGTCAAAGACCATGCCGCCCCAATTAACCTATCTTGGGCGCGTGACAATCGGACAGCGGGGATCCGCATTCCGATTTCTGAGCCTCAGGCAAGGCGGGTTGAGAACAGGATCGCAGGGATGGATTGCAACCCCTATTTGGGGATCGCTGTGTCTTTGGCATGCGGATATTTGGGAATGAAAAATGAATTGCGGCCCTCGAAACAATATCGCGGCGATGCATATGAGGGGCGCGAAGACCTGCCCCGCGGCATGGGCGAAGCGCTTGGGCTTTTTGAAGACGCGTCCGAATTGCATGAAATTTTAGGATCCGAATTTACGCGGGTGTATTCTATTGTAAAACGCGCCGAATATGACGAGTTTTTACAGGTGATTAGCCCTTGGGAACGCGAACACCTTCTTTTAAACGTATGAACCTGCTCGACGCCAATGATCAACCCGGGCAATACCCGCCCAGTTGGTATGCTGCGACAACGCAATTTTTACCGCCCTTTCCCAGCTTTGACGGAACGGATAATACGGATATTTGCATTATCGGAGCCGGATATACCGGCTTATCAGCGGCGCTGCATTTGGCCAATCAGGGCTGTGCAGTCACGCTTTTAGAGGCGCAGCGCGTCGGGTTTGGCGCGTCGGGGCGCAATGGTGGCCAATTAGGGTCAGGGCAAAGGCTGGATCAAGAAACCTTGCTGCGCTGGCTGGGGCCACAATCAGCGGATGCCCTTTGGGATCTGGCGGAAGAGGCTATTGATTGTAGCAAATCCTTGATTAAGCAGCACAAAATTGATTGCTTTTTAAAACCCGGCATCGCCGAGCTTGGGTTTTCAAACGCAGACAGGCAAAACCTTCATCGTAGTGCAGCGTTTTTACAGAAACGCTATGGCTATGATAAAATCACGCTGCTCGATGAAGCGGCAAGCCAAGCGCTCTGCCCTTCTGCGCTGTATAAAGGCGGGGTTTTGGATCACGGAAGCGCGCATCTGCATCCTTTGCGCTATGTTTTGGGATTGGCAAAAGCAGCCGCAGCCGCGGGCGTTCGCATCTATGAAAATACCCGCGTCATCGATCTAAAAGATGGGGTTAAGCCAACCATTACAACTGCAAACGGACAGATCATCTGCGCGCAGGTAATTCTGGCCTGCAATGGCTATTTGGGCAAGCTCCACCCAAAAATAGCCCGGCACGTGATGCCTATTAATAATTTCATTGCTGCAACAGAACCGCTGGGCCCGGCAACCACACGCGTGTTAAGCCAAGATGTGGCGGTGGCAGATACCAAGTTCGTGGTGAATTATTTCCGATTGTCGCATGATGGAAGGCTGCTCTTTGGCGGGGGTGAAAGCTACGGCTATCGCTTCCCCACCGACATTGCAGCCAAAGTCCGCACACCGATGTTGAAAATTTTTCCGCATCTCAAAGATGTTAAACTTGAATATGCATGGGGCGGCACGCTTGGCATCACTATGCGCCGAACGCCCTATTTTGCAAGGATGTCAAAAAACATCATCACAGCTTCGGGATATTCGGGCCATGGTGTGGGCACCGCTACGCATGCCGGAAAATTGATCGGACAGGCAATTGTGGGCCAAGCCAACGGATTTGATACGATGTCGCAGATCCCTCAGCTTCCATTCCCGGGGGGCCGCTACGCACGCCTGCCGCTGCTTGTACTGGCCATGACATGGTACAGTCTGCGCGACCGATTGGGACTTTAACAGGGCCTATGCCGCGCTGCTGACAGGCTGCTACCCCTCGCTGAGACCATTAAGATCCCAGCTTGCTCAGCTTTTCTTGAAGATCCGCCAATTGGCTTTTGATTTGCTGCAAATCTTCATCAGCCGCGCTTGACGTTGTAGGCGCGGCCTGTGGCGCAGGGCTTGCCGCTGCGGGATTATCCTCGGCCGCACCTGGCCAGGCCGCGAAGCCCGATGTCATCGCTTTCACAAACGCCTCTTGCTGCGCGCGCAAAGCATCAAAACCGGGTACCTGCGACAAAGCGTTACCCCCGCCCATATTTTCAAAAATTTTCGCTTGACCATCGCGCATCATATCAAAAGACATGGCCAAGACCTGCGGCACGATACTCGATGCCTGCGTCGTGTAACTGCGCACCAAATCATTCAACACATTGATTGGAAGAACGCTTTCACCGCGGCTTTCATGCTCGGCGATAATTTGCAATAAATATTGGCGGGTTAAATCATCCCCGGACTTCAAATCAACGATTTGAACGTCGCGCCCGTCACGCACGAAACCTGCAATATCTTCAAGCGTCACATAATCGCTGGTTTCCGTATTGTATAAGCGCCGGCTCGCATAGCGCTTGATCAACAAAGGTTTATTGGCTGTAGACACGCAGACCTCCCAAAAATACAGCAGTGCAGAAAAACATTACGCGCTTGCGAAAAGAAAAGAAAGGGTGCGCCGAAGCACACCCTTTACTGTGAATTGCCTCTGGGAGGAAAGGCAAAACTATCATGTGGTCCTATTTGCTTAGGCGGCCGCTTTTTTAGTGGCTTTCTTAACCGCAGCAGATGCATCTTCGCTAAAATCCTTACCCGCGGTCATCATCAAATCAACCGTGTCAGTTTGAACTTTCTTTGCCACTTCGGCAAAGGCTGCCATATTTTCGGCCGCAACTTCAGCCTGCGCAGAGGCAAACTCTGTCATCACTTTTACGTAATCGGCTGGATCTGTTTTTGCTTTTGAAATTGTGCTTAAGCGCGACAATGTCTCTTTTGTCCATTTGTTTGAGATTTCAGCGCTTTTTTCCGCAGCTTCCACTGCCACGCTGGCAAATTTCTCATTCAGGGCTATCGTGCCTTTCATCGCTTCTTCGAAAGACTTTGTATCAACAGGAAATGCACCCATCATATCTTTGAAAAAACCCGTCATATCGTTCAAATTTGTCATTCTACTTTCCTCAGCTGGGCGGCGATATCCGCGATCACTTAAGCAACATATAGATGCTGCAATGCAGCATTGCAAGTTTTTTCTGCAGTGCAGCATAAAAATGTTAAAAGCTGCGCAACCACCGCTGAAAGCGGCTAGAGCCGCACATAACGCCCGGGTGCATCGGGAAGGTTTTCACGCTCAGCTTCGGAAAAATGGCGCGCGGCGATTTTTTTACCGGACCGACGGGTCAGCCATGCGCTCCAACTGGGCCACCAGCTGCCAGAATTAAAATCTGCTGTTTTCTGCCACTGATCACTAGAGAGGGTTAAATCTTGATTCGTGAAATGGCCATATTTCTTTTTACTGGGAGGGTTGATAATGCCTGCGATATGGCCTGACTGGGATAAAATAAACTGTTTTGAGCGACTGCCCATTCCCTGCACGCCCCGGTAACTGTCTTTCCAGGCCGCGATATGATCGGTCTCGCAGCCAATTGCGCACACGGGAACTTTGACATCTTTTAAGTGTAAACGCTCTCCCAACAACGTTATGCCCTGCGTGGCGAAAGCATCACTTTGGCATAATTCGCGCAAATATTGCACGGCCATCCGCCCGGGAAGGTTGGTACCATCTCCATTCCAAAACAGCAGATCAAACGCCGGCGGCGCTTCGCCCATCATATAACTTTTTATCGCTGGCTTATAAATCAGATCATTGGCGCGCAAAAAGCTAAACGTGCGCGCCATAACAAAGCTTTTCAGCATACCGCGCTGCGCAACTTCTTGTTGAATCCCATCGATAAAATCATTTTGCAGGAATGGGGTGAATTCGCCCTGTTGTGAAAAATCCGTTAGCGTGGTGAAAAAACTTGCCGAATTCACCGAAGAATCTCCGCGTTTTTTCAGCAAGGCCAAAGTCAGCGCCAATGTTGTGCCGCCAATACAATAGCCAACTGCGTTCACTTGGCTCTGCGCGCTGCGCGCCTTCACTTCACGGATAGCGGTCAAAAACCCATCTTCGATATATGTTTCCAACCCAACATCACGGTAACTGTCATCAGGATTGACCCAAGACACCACAAACACGCTAAAGCCCTGCTCTGTCAGCCATTTGATAAGACTGTTCTGGGCTTTTAAATCCAAAACGTAAAATTTATTGATCCAAGGTGGAAAAATGAGAAGAGGAATCGCGTGCACAACTTCGCTGGAGGGGCTGTATTGCAGCAATTCAAACATCCGGTTTTCAAAAACAACCTTGCCCGGGCTATTGGCAATATTGACCCCCAATTCGAACACTTTGTCATTTGCCAGCTTCACAACCAGTTCACCCTGGTTATCCTCTAAATCCGAGATTAGGTTCTCCAACCCATCAATCAAAGATTGGCCATCTGTTTCGATCGCGCGCTCCAGCGCATCTGGATTGGTGCCTAGAAAATTTGTGGGCGCCATCATATCAATGATTTGATCGGTAAAAAATGACAGGCGTTTTTGTTCAACGGCCGCTAAGCCATCCATGCTGCGCGCCGCGCTGCGCAAAGCTGCCGCATTCTGCAAATATTGGTCTTTTACAAAACTAAAATAAGGGTGGCTCTGCCACATCGGATTGGAAAACCGAGGATCCGAGTTAGTGGCTGATGATTCCCCACCCACGCTTTGCATTCCACCAAGGTTTTGCTGCAGCGTTGCAAAGTGGCTTAAAGATTTCCCCCAATATTCAACCTGCTGCGCCATTAATCGCGCCGGGTTCTTCACCGCCTCTTCCCAATAAGCATGCGAAGCTTTGACCATCAAATCCGGGCCGGGGCCGCTCAAAGCCGGGGCTACGGCCTGTTTGTTCTGCACAAGAGTTAAAAAGCGCTGCGACAGCTCTTCCAGCTTGACCAAATTTTCACTCATTTGGTCATCTTTTTCTGCAACTGCATTGTCTTTTCTTGTCATTTTTGCATTTTTCAGTTAATATTTCTGCTATGCAGCATAACAGCGCCGGATAAAAATTCCAAGCGGCGATGCAAAGCGGCAAAATGGTTAAGTTTGGAGCAGAAAATGCGGTTTATGGCGAATTATGATTTCATGGAAACCATGCGCAATACCAACCAATGGATTGGCGCAAGCGCGCAAGCCTTTGCCTCAAATCCCGGTTTCGCAATGATGCCCAACCCTGCGCTTGAATGGATGGCCGCCTGGGGGCAAGTGACCGAGCGCAGTTTTCAACGGATGAGCGTAAAGCCTGATTGGGGAATTGATAGCATGCCCGGTGCAGATGGGCGGGATCATGTGGTAGAGCCAAAAGCCGTTTTGAAAGCCCCCTTTGGCGACTTGGTGCATTTTGACGTACAAGATCGGCCCACCGCGCCGCGAAAAGTGTTGTTGGTGGCGCCCATGTCAGGCCATTATGCGACCTTGCTGCGCTCGACAGTGAAAAGCCTGATCCCCGATTGTGAAGTTTATATCACCGATTGGCATAATGCGCGGGACATTCCTGTATCGGATGGTAAATTCGATATTGAAGATTATACGCTCTATTTGGTGGATTATTTGCGCCATCTGGGACCCGACACGCATGTAATCGCCGTGTGCCAACCCGTGCCCTTGGCGCTGGCCGCCACAGCCTATCTGGCGCAAGAAGATCCAAAGGCGCAGCCCCTCAGCCTGACCTTAATCGGGGGGCCAATTGATCCGGATGCAAACCCAACCGATGTCACTGATTTTGGCCATCGCGTCACAATGGGGCAGCTTGAACAGACCCTGATCCAGCGCGTTGGGTTTAAATATGCTGGCGTTGGCCGAAAAGTTTATCCCGGGTTACTTCAATTATCCTCATTTATGTCGATGAATGCCGAGCGCCACACCCTGGCCTTTCGCGATCAAGTTTTGAAAGTGATCCGCGGCGAGGCATCGGATCACGATCCGCATAACAAGTTCTATGACGAATATCTTGCAGTTATGGACATGACCGCTGAATTTTATCTGAGCACCGTTGAACGCATTTTCAAATCGCGCGAGATCGCGCAAAACACGTTTAGCATCGCGGGTAAGGCGATTGATTTTGGCGCGATAACGGATGTGGCCATCAAAACCGTAGAAGGTGCCAAAGATGATATCTCAGCGCCGGGCCAATGCGTCGCAGCGTTGGCGCTTTGCACGGGGCTGTCAGCGGATAAGAAAGCCAGCCATTTAGAACCTGATGCCGGACATTACGGTATTTTTGCTGGCAAAAGTTGGCGCAACAACATTCGCCCCTTGGTGCTCGAATTTATCGATGCGAACAGCAAACGGCGTCTAGAAACGCGCTCAAAAAAAGCAAATCAGCCCAAGGTTTAGCCGCGGGCTTTTCGGAAAACCTGATCAATCATCCGTTGCGTGCCTTGTGAAAACTCTAACGGACAAGGATAATCTTTCCCCTCATGAAGGCTGGCCTGAAACGCTTCAAGCTGGCGCGTATAATGATTCTCATTTGGAAAGCGCTTCACGTGTTTCGCCTCGCCCCCTTGGTGTAGTTCAACCTCTGCCTGTCCAAAAACCTGCGGATTGAAAGGCGCCGTAAGGCGAATAAACCCACTGGTTCCATGAAAGTTCATTTCCTGCCGCGCATCCATACGCATTGATGTCACGCCCATAAACCGAAAGCCGGGAAATTGCGCAGTGACGCCAGCCCAAACATCTACCCCGTTTTCCCACGTTATCGTGGCGTCCAAAATCGCCTCAGGCTCTTGTCCGGTGACATAGCGCGCACTGCCAAATGTATAAACGCCGATATCGGGCAAACTGCCACCACCCGTATCCGGGCGGTTGCGAATATTAGCCACATCTTCTGCATTATTATACGAAAATACGCCATCGACCTGTACCAGATCCCCGATCACACCGCTTTCAAAAAGTGCCTTTGCGTATTGCCATTGTGGATGATGAACGATCATATAGGCTTCGACCAGCATCAAACCCGCGCTATCGCGCAGCGCTATAAGCTCATCAATATCCGACGCCTGCATCGCGATTGGTTTCTCGCATAAAACATGCTTGCCAGCGGCAATGGCTTTTTTGACCCATGCCACATGCAGATGGTTGGGCAAAGGAATATAGACCGCATCAATATCAGGGTCGTTCAAAACGGCGTCGTAGCTGCTATGCACTTTCAGGCCAGGGGCCAGCGCTTTGAAAGGCGCCGCTTTTGCACCATTCGACGTGCCAAGCGCCACCAATTCTGTGTTGCGGGCCAATTGCATCGCCGGCGCCATATGCTGTTTGGCGAAATGAGCCGCCCCCAATATTCCCCAGCGCACTGTCTTCGTCATTACATATTCTCCCGATTGCCTTTTCCTTCAGGCTAGCGGGTTTTAGCAATGCACAAAAGCCCTAGCCGGCGCTGAGCATGCCTTTGTCATGGGCAAGCCGTCGCATTTCCTGTTGCAACTTTTCAAATGCGCGCACTTCAATCTGGCGAATGCGTTCTCGGCTTACGCTATATTCTTCGCTCAAATCTTCCAAAGTGATTGATTGCTCATCAAGCCGGCGTTTGATCAAAATATCTTTCTCACGCGGGTTTAACACTTCCATCGCTTGTTCAAGCATGGCGCGACGCAGCTCTAGCTCATCTTTGGCCTCATAATCGCCAGCTTGATCCGCGTCTTCATCTTCCAGCCAATCCTGCCATTGCATCGAGCCTTCGCCATCAGCCCCGATTTGTACGTTCAAAGAGGCATCCCCGCCGGACAGACGGCGGTTCATATTCACCACCTCCTCTTCGCTGACGCCCAAATCTGTTGCAATTTTATGCACTTTATCGGGATGCATATCCCCATCTTCCAGCGCGCCGATTCGCGACTTGGCTTTGCGAAGGTTAAAGAACAACTTCTTTTGCGCGCTTGTGGTGCCCATTTTTACCAAAGACCAGCTGCGCAAAATATATTCTTGAATGCTCGCCCTTATCCACCACATGGCGTAGGTGGCAAGGCGAAACCCCTTTTCAGGATCAAAGCGCTTTACGGCCTGCATCAAACCAACATTGGCCTCTGAAATCACTTCTGCCTGCGGCAACCCATAGCCGCGGTAGCCCATGGCAATTTTTGCCGCCAGCCGCAAATGCGAGGTCACCATTTTATGCGCAGCTTGTGTATCCTGTTTTTCCACCCAACGTTTGCCCAGCATATATTCTTCTTCATGCTCAAGCATTGGAAATTTACGGATCTCTTGCAAATATCGGCTCAAACCCCCTTCTGGGGTTGGGGCGGGAAGGTTAGAATAATTTGCCATCGGTTACCTCATACACGCATCTTATGCGTAAGAGATAAGAGCCGGGCTTTGGCATTTCAAGATCAGGGCCAGCGCTTCTGGAAAAGTTTACAGAAAAAAATAAACGGCAAAGCCAAGCCAGTCGCGCTGGCGACCCCGCGCCTTTAGCCATCCTTTTCCAACGCCTCTAGAAGGGTTTTGAAATCGGTGGGATATGGCGCTTCAAAACGCATATTCTCGCCGGAAACCGGGTGTTCAAAACCCAAAACAGCCGCATGCAAAGCCTGCCGTGAAAAACCACTGACCAGGGCCAAGCTGGCCTCAGACAAGGCTTTTTTCCCAATCTTTCGCCGGCCACCATAAACCGGATCCCCCAATAGGCCGTGGCCAGTATGCGCCAGATGCACACGAATTTGATGCGTGCGCCCGGTTTCAAGCCGGCATTCAATCAACGAAAGGGTCGCAGGGCATCCATAGCTTGCCAGCAATCGCGACCGGGTTACGGCATGGCGGCCGCCTTCAAAAAACACCGCTTGACGCTGGCGGTCAGTGCGATGGCGGGCCAGATGCGTGGTGATTTTCATCACATTTCCCGCTTCAAAATTTACCCCGCGCACCCCTCTTAACCGGGGCTCATTGGCATCTGGCACCCCGTAACAAATCGCGCGATAAGCCCGCTCTACTTTGTGCAATTCAAATTGTTTGGCCAAACCGTGATGCGCCTTATCCGATTTCGCAACCACCAAAAGCCCGGATGTATCCTTATCAATGCGATGCACGATGCCCGGGCGCTTTTCACCGCCAATGCCCGACAGGCTATCGGCGCAGTGATGCAACAAAGCATGCACCAGCGTACCGGTTGGCGATCCGGGCGCGGGATGAACGACCATCCCAGCGGGTTTATCAATCACGATCAGCGCGTCATCTTCATAGACCACGCGCAAGGGAATATTTTCGGGCGTTAAATTGAGCTCGGCAGCACAGGGAAGTTCAATCTGAACCTGCGCCCCTTCCACAACTTTGGCTTTTGGATTGTTTTGTGGCGCCAGATTGATCCGAACCGCACCTGCCAGGATCAAACGCGTTAAATATGTACGGGAAAGTTCAGCCTGCGCTGGTGCATCGCGAAAAAGCGCTTTATCAAGGCGCTGAGGAGGGTCCGCTGCGATCTGAAATTCAATAAGGGTAGTCGTCATGGAGCAACCTACAGAGCCTGAAAATAAGGTGCCGCATCTCGATTATTTGCGGCGTCTGGTGACGCTACTAAGCGCCACGATGATTGGCGGAATGATAATCTTAATCATCTTGTTTGTCATTCGTTTTCAGCAAGATATACTGAACGTTCCCCCAGAAATTACGCTGCCCAGCGGCGTCACACCAATTGCGTTCACGCAAACCCGCGACTGGTATGCTGTGGTGACGCAAGAGAATAAAATCTTACTTTTCACACCCAAAGGCAAACTGTTCCAAACCGTTGAGATCACCCAGTAGCGCGTCTGCTTCGGCTAATCTGCCAGCGCTGTTTGAAACTCGCGCCATTCACCAGCGCTCATCCCAGAATTTTCCTGCGTGACCGCCTCGCCTCTGAGCATCCGCCGCACGCAATCCAGCGCAGTGCTTGAGAGCGTTGCACCGCCCATACGATAATCTTCAAACGCCCGATAGGCGAAGGGCACCCAATCGGCCACCAGTTTACAAATTTCATCCGCATAGACGCGGATTTCATATTGCGCATGCGCATCAGCGCGCAGACGTAAAAAGTGCAAAAGGTTGTGCAAATCCACCTTCCAATACCATTGCGTATAAATATTCGCAGGCAAATTCATACGCGCCAATTCTCTGGCCAAGCCATCCTGACCATCTTGAGAAATCATTTCTTCATAATGATCATAGGCGCGCATCGCATCATCGCGCAGATAGCGCAGTACCCGCTCGGCTTCTTGCCCAGTGAGCGCCGCGCCGCGCCCCTGATTGTTCACCACCGATTGCGATGCAAGGGATTCGGGCGCAGGAATGTAAAATTCGCGGTCCAAAATAGAATAGCGGGCCGAATATTCGTTCACATTGGCCGTGCGATGTCGGATCCATTGACGCGCCACAAAAACCGGCAGCTTCACATGCAGCTTCACCTCGCACATTTCAAAAGGCGTTGAGTGCCAATGCCGCATCAAATAGCGCACAAGCCCTTCATCATTTTGAACCGATTTGGTGCCTTTGCCATAGCTCACCCGCGCCGCTTGGCAAATCGCCGCATCATCGCCCATGTAATCAATCACGCGCACAAACCCGTGATCCAGCACGGGATAGGCAGTGTATAGGTGATCCTCCATCCCCTGACTGACAGCCCTTAAAGTCGGCTGCGTATGGCGGCGCTGTTCCGCGATTTCCGCCTGCTGATCGGGTGAAAGGGGCATTTGACGAATCCTTTTTACTGCTCAAGTGCTCCTACTATATCTTGAGGTTAGCAAACAAAAAACCGCGATATGAAGGAGATTTCAGAAAAACACTGCGGAAATGGTCAAAAAGTCAGCTGACAGCCGCTTGCGTGGGCCTCGCATTGGAAAATTTAAATGACTTCTGCCTTAAACACGGCGATTGCCTCTAGACAGAGGCCGCTGTCATGATAGCGTTAAAGGATTAATCAAATAAAGGAGTTACGCATGGGCACGCGGTATTTACATACGATGGTTCGGGTCAAAGACCTTGATAAATCAATCGCATTTTTCAAATTACTGGGGTTGGTTCAAACGCGGCGCTCGGATTATGAGAAGGGTCGGTTTTCCTTAGTCTTCATGGCGCCCGAGGGCCAAGAAGATTGCCCGGTCGAGTTGACTTATAATTGGGATGGCGATGAAGGATTGCCAAGCGACAGCAGGCATTTTGGCCATTTGGCGTATTTGGTGGATAATATTTATGACATGTGCCAGTATTTGCAGGAGAATGGCGTTGTGATCAACCGGCCCCCGCGGGATGGCCATATGGCCTTTGTGCGCTCGCCCGATAATATCTCGGTGGAACTGCTGCAAAAGGGCGATGCGCTGCCGCCCGCTGAGCCGTGGGTGTCTATGGGCAATACCGGCCATTGGTAAACGCCGCTCATCCAACAAAATAACGGAACCAAATTCTACGGCGCTGGAGCACAATCATAATTCGCCCCTCATTTGGGGGGCCACAGGATCAATAAATATAACGGATTTGACCTTTCCAAAAGCGCTCAACCCGCTTTAAAATATGGGAAATATCCATCACTGATTGCGCCTCAAGCGTATTGCCTTCAATCAAGCCTTGCGCATGACGGGCAAATAAATGCGCAATGATATCGCGGATATTTTGGCCGCGTTGCGTCAGGCCGACGCGGACCGCCCGCCGATCAATCCGGCAACGCTGGTGATGCATATAGCCAATATCAACCAGTTTTTTCAGATTGTAACTGACATTGCTACCTTGATAATAGCCGCGCGATTTCAACTCGCCGGCGGACACTTCATTTTCACCGATATTGAACAGCAAAAGGCCTTGAACAGCGTTGATGTCAAAAATATCTAATCGTTCAAATTCATCCTTGATCACATCGAGCAGCAAGCGGTGCAAGCGCTCAACCAAACATAATGTGTCAAGATAATTGCTCATAAACAGCGCTTGTTTGCTGGCCTCAACCGGGGTTGGACTGTTCATGAAAAAACTCCACCATCAAATCAAAATCACCGCCAGTCTGGCCGCTAAGTCCAAACAATCCGTTAAAGGGATGACTCTAACCGCGGGCCTGCGCGATAAACGCTTGAATATCTTCAATCATTTCTGAAATGCGGGGGGGGCTAGGCGCTTGCCCAGAGACCCATTGATATAAATCCTGATCATTTTCATTTAACAAATCTTCGTAACAATCCAGGCTCGCTGCGTCAAAAACAGCCAATTTTGCCTGCGCATAACGCGACAAAATCAAATCCATTTCTTTGATACCACGGCGCATCGATCGCATCTGCAATCGCTTTAAGCGAATGGCTGGCAATTCGCTCATCGCGGCGTCCCCAACACCGTTGGAAGCCGTTTTTCCAGCTGCTCCAAACGCTCTACCGCACCTGCCAAAATTTCTTTCAAATCTTTTATATCACTCATTACTTGGGCCAGTTCTGGGGCGGGTTGGGGCATATCATCCGGGGCCAGAACCCCCTCCCCCTCGCCGGTTAAAAGCCAAATCAAAGACACGTTTAAAACCCCAGCGATCATCGACAGCTTATTTGAGCGCGGCTCTGAGCTGTCATTTTCCCAGCTTTTTAGCGTTTTCAACCTAACACCAAGATGTTTGCTCAACTGCTGCTGGCTCAGTTGCGCCGCATCACGCGCTGCCGCCAGCCGATCGCCAAACGTGGCGATATGGCCACCATACCAGTCTGTTGCCAAATCCGTCATAGGTTTTCCTAACATTTTGATGGGCGCTTGAAGGCCTCGCAGCGGCACCCTATGGTATATCAATCTTAAGTTCAAATAGGCGCAGCCCATGCAATCGCTCTCGTTAAAACGTGTCAAACCATCGCCCACAATCGCCATGACCACTTTGGCGCAAGAGCTGAAAGCCCAAGGAAGGGATATTATCAGCCTCAGCGCTGGCGAACCCGATTTCGACACGCCCGAGCATATAAAACGGGCCGCAGCCGCAGCAATCGCAGCGGGCAAAACAAAATATACCGCACCCGACGGCATGCCCGAACTCAAGCAGGCAATTTGTAAGAAATTTTCCCGTGAAAACGCTTTAGAGTATAGTCCAAGCCAAATCTCGGTCGGAACCGGTGGCAAGCAAACCTTGTTTAATGCCTTTATGGCCACATTAAATGCAGAAGATGAGGTGATTATCCCTGCGCCCTATTGGGTCAGCTATCCTGATATGGTGCTTCTCGCCGGCGGCACCCCGGTGGTTGTCGCCACCGATGTGAAAGACAATTATAAGCTGACCGCAAAAGCGCTGCGCGCCGCCATCACCGAAAATACAAAATGGTTTATTTTCAATTCGCCCTCAAACCCAACCGGCGCGGGCTATACGGCACCCGAATTAAAGGCGTTGACGGATGTCTTGCTGGATTTCCCTGATGTTATGGTGATGTCGGATGATATGTATGAACATCTTACCTATGACGGCTTCAAATTTGTTTCGCCTGCGCAAGTCGAACCGCGACTTTACGCGCGCACCTTAACCTGCAATGGGGTTTCAAAAGCCTACGCCATGACCGGCTGGCGCATTGGCTATGCCGCAGGCCCCGAGGCTTTGATCGCCGCGATGCGCAAAGTACAAAGCCAAACAACATCAAACCCCTGTTCGATCAGCCAATGGGCCGCGCTGGAAGCGTTAGAGGGACCGCAAGCATTTCTGCAAGACAACCAAACCCTGTTCAAAGGTCGGCGCGATTTGGTCGTTGCCGGATTAAACGCGATTGAGGGTATCACATGCCCGATCCCCGAGGGCGCTTTTTACGTCTATCCGTCAATCGCCGGTTTGATCGGTAAAACCACGCCCAGTGGAAAAGTTATTGCGACTGACGAAGATTTTGCGATCGCCTTATTGGAGGATACGGGCGTTGCAGCGGTTTTTGGTGCCGCTTTTGGCTTATCGCCCAATTTCCGGATCAGTTATGCAACTTCGGAAAGCCAGCTGAGCGAAGCCTGTGCCCGGATTGCACAATTTTGCGATCGCCTAATCTGAACCAACATCAGAGTTTAAGCGCAAAACGTCACGGCGCAGCATCTGGCCCAGCAGCTTAATAAATCGGTGGCCCAGGGTCAGGGCCACGATCGCCAGCCCTACGGCGATACCCGCCCAAATACCGACGCCATCAAACCCCAGCCAGAACCCCAAAACATACCCAACCGGAAGGCCGATAGCCCAATATCCAATCACCGCAATCAGCAGTGGCACTGACGTGTCTTGAATGCCGCGCAAAAGGCTTAACGCCATCACTTGGCCGCCATCAACGAATTGAAACAACCCAGACACCACAAGTAAAACCGCGCCCAGCGCAAGAATTTGATCGCGGGCAGGATCATGCGCATCGATGAAAAGCCCCACCAAAGCCGTTGGAAAGGTTACAAACAGGATCAATGTCAGTAAAGAAAGACCGATTGAGGCCAAAGTTGCAACCACGGCGCCGTCGCGTAAACCGACAAAATCTTTGCGGCCATAAGCGTTTCCCGCCCGCACCGTCGCCGCCGCAGCCAAGCCTAGATGTACCACAAACGTAACGCTTGAAATTTGGAGCGCAATGCCATGCGCCGCCAGCGCAATCACCCCCAACCAGCCCATCATAACCGAAGAGGCGTAAAACAATCCCGCTTCCGCCAAATGCGTCAATCCAATCGGCATTCCTATTTTGAACAGTTTTGAAAAGATGCTCCAATCAGGCCGCCAAAACCGTAGGAATAATTTATGCTCTGGCAAGCGCCGCCACGCATAAAGCGCGATGGCCAGCGCGCTGAGCAGATGCACGGCCAGTGATGCCCATGCCGCGCCGCCTACGCCAAGTTCGGGCGCTCCATATTTGCCAAAGATAAGCAAATAGTTCAGCGGAATATTGAGCAAAAGCGCCGCGACCGTAATCGCCAACACCACTTGCGTAAGCTCAAGGGCCGCAAGATAATTTTTCAGCACCAAAACCACCAAAGCCGGGATCAACCCAAAACTTAAAATCCGCAGATAATTCTGCGCCAAGTCTGCCAGCATTGGATCTTGCCCCAGCGCCACAAAAACAAATTCCGAACACCAAAAAAGCGAAAATACCCCTGCGGAATAAATGATGGACAACCACAATCCCATGCGGGTTACACGGCGAATTTGAACCGCATCCTCGCGCGCTGCTGCGCTTGCCACCAGCGGCAAAAGAGCATGCCCAAACCCTGCGCCTAATATGAACACAACGAAGAAAAAAGAGCTGCCCAAAACTAAGGCTGCCAGCGCCTCAACAGAATACCATCCAGTCATCACGGTATCGACGACGCCGATAGAAATCTGCGCAATATTGCCAAGGATAAGCGGCAATCCCAACGAACAAATGGCTCGGAAATGTTGATAGCGGGTCAAGTCAACCTCCTGCACCTTGATAGGCCATAGGGCCGCAGCAGCAAGCTTTAAATCGCCACCCGCGTCAGGCAGCCTTCAGACGCAGCGATTGCCCGCTTGTAAAAGAACAATACCCAAAGCTATGGCGCAAAATTTCTGAAATATTTCACCAGGCAAGTTTTCAAGGCAGATTCTCAAGACAGGTCAAATTTGCAAGGCCGATGTAGCCCAAACAGGGAGACAATTTGTATTTATTCTCTGTTTGGGCCACGACACAACCGGCAAGGTGAGCGAAATACCGGCCGCCATTACTCGCCCTGCCTTGCTCTTCCCGCCATGAAGAGCCTGCAACACCAATATGCTCTCTCATTCAAATATTGAGGGAGGATTAATCAGAATGCGCCACAAAGCTGAGTAGTTATATACCTTTACCATCTGTTAAAAGGCACATTTGTCTTTTATTTGAAACCTCAAAATATTTCTCATTATTTAACTTTATCCTGACAAATTATTATAAAAATAACAGTGAATAAAGAATAAAGTCCTCAAAATATTTAAACTTTAATGATCAATAAAAAACGTTTTGACGCAAAGTAGCGTCAGGGTCGCTACAACCCGCACAATCATGTCACAAAACCGTATTATGCCAAAACTGTAACGATACAGATTTTTACCAAACCCAGCTTTCCGTGCAGCTTCCCTAAACCCCTATGCACGGAAAAGCCGACTCAATTATCTGCATGAGCTCTTTCCCTAGACCCGTCGAAATGACATAGTGTTTAAAAAAGAATAATGAGCAGTCAGATGAGTGATCTATTAAACCAAGCCCAAGGCGAGGATTATAACGCCAGTTCGATCGAGGTTTTAGAAGGTTTAGAGCCCGTTCGAAAAAGGCCCGGCATGTATATTGGCGGCACGGATGAGCGCGCTTTGCACCATCTGGTGGCCGAGGTACTCGACAATTCAATGGATGAGGCGGTCGCGGGCTATGCCAATCGCATAGATGTTGAATTACACGCGGATTATTCGATCACCATTCGGGATAATGGCCGCGGCATCCCGATTGATCCACACCCCAAATTCCCCGATAAATCAGCGCTTGAGGTGATCTTATGCACATTGCACGCGGGCGGTAAATTCAGCGGCAAAGCCTATCAAACCTCGGGTGGTCTACACGGCGTTGGTGCATCTGTTGTGAATGCGCTTTCAGACAGGATGGTTGTGCAAGTGGCGCGCAACAAAGAACTGTATGAGCAAAAATTTAGCCGCGGCCTTCCCTTAGGCCCCATTCAAAAAATTGGAGCTGCGCCAAACCGGCGCGGAACCAATGTAACCTTCCACGCAGACCCAGAGATTTTTGGCAGCCTAAAATTTAAACCTGCGCGTTTGTTCAAGTCGATGCGCTCAAAGGCTTATTTGTTCAGCGGCGTTCAAATTCGATGGAAATCAGCCATTGAAGATGGCGATACGCCCACCGAAGCCAATTTTCATTTCCCCGGCGGATTGGCCGATTACCTCTCAGAAACGTTGAACGGCGCTTCAACCTATGCCGAAAACCCGTTCGCCGGAACGGTTGATTTTCAAGAGCGCTTCGGAGTTCCCGGTAAAGTAGAATGGGCCATCAATTGGACCCCATCGCGCGACGGGTTCATCCAATCTTATTGTAACACAGTGCCAACACCAGAGGGCGGCACCCATGAAGCCGGTTTCTGGGCTGCGGTTTTGAAAGGCATTCGCGCCTATGGCGAATTGACCAATAACCGGAAAGCCAAAGAGATCACCCGCGAAGATCTGATCACCGGCGGCTGCGCCTTGGTCAGCTGCTTTATCCGCGAGCCCGAATTTGTTGGCCAAACCAAAGATCGCCTTGCCACCAATGAAGCCCAGCGGCTGGTTGAAAATTCAGTCCGCGATCATTTTGACAATTGGTTGGCGGCCGATACCAAATCGGCCGGTGCAATTCTGGATTTTCTGGTCTTGCGCGCCGAAGAGCGTATGCGCCGCCGGCAAGAAAAAGAAACGCAGCGCAAAACCGCCACCAAAAAACTGCGGCTACCGGGCAAGTTGGTGGATTGTTCTGCGACCAACCGGGCCGGCACCGAGCTGTTCTTGGTCGAAGGGGACAGCGCCGGCGGATCGGCCAAAATGGCCCGCGACCGCAAAACCCAAGCCCTGCTGCCATTGCGCGGTAAAATTCTGAATGTTCTGGGGGCCGCTAGCAATAAAATTGGCACAAACCAAGAGATTAACGATCTTTCCCAAGCGCTGGGGGTGGGGCTGGGCACCCGCTTTAATCTGGACGATCTGCGGTATGATAAAGTGATTATCATGACCGATGCAGATGTAGATGGAGCGCATATCGCGGCCCTGTTGATGACGTTTTTCTTCACGCAAATGCGTCCGATGATCGACAGTGGCCATCTTTATCTGGCCTGCCCGCCGCTTTACCGCCTAACGCAAGGGGCGGTGCGCGTATATTGCGAGGATGAAGTTGAACGCAATCATTGGCTTGAAAAAGGCCTTGGCGGCAAAGGCAAAATTGACGTGAGCCGCTTTAAGGGGCTTGGTGAAATGGATGCCAAAGACCTCAAAGAAACCACGATGGACCCCAAAAGCCGGAAATTGATCCGCGTCAATATTGATGAAGATGAACCTGGCGAAACGGGCAATTTGGTGGAACAATTGATGGGCAAAAAGCCTGAATTGCGGTTTCAATATATCCAAGAAAATGCAAAATTTGTAGAAGAGCTTGACGTTTAACGAAAGGATCTCCTCGGGCCAATCATAACAGCCCAAGCGCATCTAATTGTTCAAGTTCCAAACGCAAAGCAGCCAGCGTCACGTTGCCGGTCAGAGCAATTCTTTTGCATGGCGCAAAAAGAGTGCAAACGCCTCGCTGGCAGAGACGTTTTCCAAAGCCCCATCCGCGATTTCTTCGCGGCTCCACATCCAGCTACGCACTGGGTCATCGCGCATCGCCCAATCAGGAAAAAGCCGCGCTTGCGCTCCACCTTCGGCCAAAAGCGTGATCTCAACATGCCGATCATCGCGGCGGATATTTTGATAAATACGATCAATTTCAGAAGCAGGGCCCTCTAAAAACTGTAAATATAAGTCTGATCGGCAAATCAGCGCGCCAGTGATTTGAAATCGTTGATTATTGGTTTTGGCGGTCACCAAGATTCCGTTTAAAACGCTTTGATCAAAGCCAAATGGCTTTGATGCATAAATCAAATACTTCAGGTTTTGCTGGGTTTTTTCGCGTGCCAAAAACAATCGCCTTTCTTATTTTTTAGAAGCTATCTGTAAAAGCCATGAAATCCAAACCGAAAGGAACCCCTAAAAAAGGCCAAGGGCATTCGCCATCCGTGCGGATCCCAAAAACAGCTAACCTGCGGCCAATCCAAGGCTCAAAGCCCAGAGTGCCTCGGGAATATCGACCGTCTGGTTTGGCTTTTTATTCTGCCCGGGCAAGCGCGTTCCCGGCTCTTGGGCCACAATCTCGGCCAACGCCTCTAGCCGTTCGGAAAACGCATGGCCTTGGCCCGGATCAATCACAATATAATATTGACCCAAATCATGCGGCGCGCCATCAGCAGCCTTAAGCGGCTTTACATCGCTCGACAAAATTCCGCCTGCCATGCCAGCGGCCAATAATTCGCCCATTACGCCAAAGCCCCAACCCTTATAGCCGCCAATAGACACCAAAGATCCCGCCAATGCGGCATCCGGATCCGTTGTCGGATGCCCGTCGCTATCCAAGGCCCAACCCAATGGAATTTTTTCACCCGCCGCCTTTGCCATGGTGATCTTGCCCAAAGCCACAACCGTGGTTGATTGGTCAAATTGCAAGGCCACACCGCCTTGGCCATCGGGCACAGAAAACGCAATTGGGTTGGTGCCAATGGTGCGGGCCTTACCGCCGGGGGGGGCGACGATGGGCGAGGCATTTGTAAACCCAAGACCAATCATCCCATGCTCGGCAATTTGCTGGGTAAAATAGCCCAAAGACGTACATGTATGCGCATGACCTATCCCCAAGCTGACCACGCCGTTTTGCCTCGCTGCCGCAAGCGCCGCGGGCAATCCGGCGGCAAAAGCAGGCTGCGCAAAGCCGAATTTCGCATCCACATGCACCACGCCAGGTTTTGGCTGGCTAACCGCGGGGGTCACATCGCCGCGCACGCGGCCGCTTTGTAGCTGGACGCAATAACTTTCAAGATAATAGAGGCCACATATACGGTTGCCCACGCTTTCCGCTTGCGCCACAGCGCGCGCAACATGCAGCGCAATCGATTCATCCGCCCCATGTTTGATCAAGGCAGTTTTGGCCGTGGTTGCAATGTCATCAATCGATATTTTTGGCATAAAGCCTCCTAGTCTTTTCGGGCTGAGATTGCGTTATGGTGACTGCGCAATAAGGTCCAGCGTTTCTGAAAGCGGCCGCCGCAGATTAAACCCCTGTTGAAGCAGCTTTTGATGATATTCTCTTCGAATCCAATCTTCAAAATCAATAGGATGCTGTTCAACCCGCGCTTCATAAACCGCCAAAATGTAATCAAGCACACCGGTGGCTGTGAAATCCAGGTGAATATAACGTAACCCCAGCTGCTTTTTTGCATCTGCAACCGGGCGCCCCTCGCAGACCATCAAATACATTGCCGCCGTAAACCCGGCGCGATCTGCACCAGATTTACAATGAAATAAAAGCGGTTTGGGCAGCGTTTTAAACGCGTCAATGGCAGCCAGAATCGCCTCGCGCGCGGGTGCATCACGCGCCCAAAGCTTTCGAGAGACCAATGTCAGGTCCAATTTCTCGCAGGCCCATAATTCATAAAGAAAATGGGCATAACTATCTTCACCGCGCAGGTTTAAAACAGATTTACCACCCATTTTCTTGAAGTCTTCCAAACGTCGTTCAGTGGGTTGATTGGATCGGTAAACACCGGGTGCAACTTCAAAAAAATTGGTCCAAAACGTACGCAATATAGCATGGTCAAACCAATAGTAATCAACCCGCGCCCAAAAGTTATCCTGCGTTGGAGATAAATTGGCCGCATAGGCGCGGCGCAACCGCTGATGCGAGGCTTTCAGCCGCTGAGCAATCTTTTTCAGCATTAAGGTCCCTTTTCACGCAAGTTGCCGAGGTGTAGATCGTCTGCGCCAGAGTGACAAGTCAAACCATGGATTGACCTTATCCGTCAAACAATTACCTATGAAGAAAACGATGAGATGAAACCAATGACATTATCCCAAGGCCGCGGCTATCTTGCAATTCCAGGGCCCTCCGTGATCCCCGATGCGGTGCTTCAAGCGATGCATCAAGCCGCGCCTAATATTTACGAAGGACCTCTAATCGATCTGACAAAAAGCATTGTTGAGGATCTGAAATGGGCGGCCTGCAGCACCCAGCATGTGGCGATTTATATTGCCAATGGCCATGGCGCATGGGAGGCGGCTTTGGCCAATATCGCCGAGCCTGGGGATAAGGTGCTGGTGGCGGCAACGGGCCGTTTCGGGCATGGTTGGGCCGAGATGGCGCGCCGCATGGGAATTGGCGTAGAGTTGATCGATTTCGGAATGCAAAGCATGACAGAGCCGGCCCAAATTGCGCAGGCTCTCAAAGACGATCGCGACCGGCAGATCAAAGCCGTGTTGATCTGCCATGTCGATACTTCAACTTCCGTGCGCAATGATATTTTGCAGATACGACAAGCGATGGATGCGGTAGACCACCCTGCCCTATTGGCGGTGGATTGTATCGCGTCTTTGGCCTGTGATAGATTTGAATTTGATGCTTGGGGCGTTGATGTGATGGTGGCGGGCTGCCAAAAAGGATTGATGGTGCCGCCGGGCCTGTCTTTCGTGTTTTTCAGCGATCGAGCCGCAAAACGTCAAAAGGCTTTGCGCCAAGTCAGTTCTTATTGGGATTGGGCACCGCGCGTTGCCCCGCAATTATTCTACGAATATTTCTGCGGCACAGCGCCCACCCATCATCTATTCGGATTGCGCATCGCGCTTGATATGTTGAAAGCTGAAGGTCTGCCGCATATTTGGGCGCGCCATGAAACCTTGGCGCAAGCGATTTGGAGCGCGGTTGATATTTGGGGGCAAGCGGGGGGAACGATGGCCCTGAATATCGCAGATCCCGCGCAGCGCAGCCATGCTGTCACGGCCATGCATCTGGGGGTGCCCGTCACGCAAAATCTTCGGCAATGGCTTGAACAAAACGCAGGGGTTACGGTGGGCATCGGTTTGGGCATGTCAACGCCCACAGATCCAGACGGAAAGGGGTTTTTCCGCTTTGGCCATATGGGCCATGTCAATGCACAAATGATTATGGCGCTCTTGGGCAGCGTTGAAGCAGGGTTATGCGCCCTGTCTCTGCCGCATGGAGCAGGGGCGCTAGAGGCTGCTGCCCGGGTGATTGGCTCAGCCCGCTGAAGCAGCGGCGGCCAAAGCTTTAGGCAGCGCGCGGCGCAGCAAATCCATATCTTCTGACCGGCCTGCACTAACGCGAATGCAACGGTTTTGCGGGGCGACAAATGGCATGCGCACGAACAGGCCCGCCTGCACCAAATGCGCCAAAACAGCCTGGGCAAACACCCCGTCGCGCCCGCAATCAATGGCCATGAAATTGGTGGCTGATTCAACGGTGCTCAGCCCATTTTCGTCAGCAATACGCGCAATTTCTTGTTTCGACGCCTCGACTTTGTCGCGTACAGAAAGCAGCCAAGCCTGATCGTTCAACGCCGCCTCGGCGGCGCTTTGCGCCGCGCGGTTCATGCCAAAATGATTGCGGATTTTTTCAAATTGACCAATCAAGTCTTGCGCACCAAGCGCATAGCCGACCCGCGCGCCCGCCAAACCATAGCCTTTTGAAAAGGTGCGCATGCGGATGATACGCGGATCGTCTATCGCGACCTGCACCGCCGTACCATCAGGAGCAAACTCGATATACGCTTCATCCAAGATCAGCAATGTTTCCATCGGAAGGCGGGCCAAACATTCCATAATGAAAGCGCCGCTATGCCATGTGCCCATCGGATTGTCCGGATTGGCAAAATACACCAATTTAGCCCCAACGCGACCAGCTTCTTCCAACAACGCCGGCAGATCTTCAGCATCCTCTTTATAAGGCACTTTATGCAAAACCCCGCCGAACCCGCTGACGTGGTAATTAAAAGTTGGATAAGCACCATCCGAGGTCACTACAGCATCGCCCGGGCCGATCACCATACGCGCTAGATAACCCAAAAGCCCATCTATCCCTTCACCCACCACAATATTCTCAGGGCTGACTTTATGATGGCGCGCCAAAGCCCGCCGCAATTCAAAACTGGTCGGATCTCCATATTTCCAAATCTCGGCGCTCGCGCTTTGCAGCGCGGCGATGGCCTTCGGAGATGGGCCAAACACGCTTTCATTGGCGCCAAGGCGCGCATCGAACGCACTTCCACGCGCACGTTCTTGGGTTTCGGGGCCAACGAAAGGAACGCTTGCCGGCAATTGCGATAGCAGGGGGGTGAAACGCGCATGGGTCATGCGGGCAGTTTAGGAATATTTTGTCCCAAGCATCAAGAGCACAATGACCCGCCACACCGCAAAATTAGATTTTCTGCGCCAGTGATATATTTTTTGCGAAAGCAGCAGCAAAGGTTTGTGATCTTTTGCCAAGCCGTGTACTGCTGAGGAAACCAAAAAAGAGGCTTAAGTGTCACGCAACCCCGCCCCGTTTGCCGCTTTTGAATGGATGATCGCTTGGCGCTTTTTGCGCGCGCGCCGCGCCGAGGGCGGTGTAAGCGTTATGACTTGGATCAGCCTGATCGGTATCACGCTAGCCGTATTTGCGCTGATCGCCACATTGGCGGTGCGCTCCGGCTTTCGCAGCGAGCTGGTCGATACTATTTTAGGCGCCAATGCCCATATCACGGTGTATCAGCTTCCCATTGCCAATGAAGCGGGCCAGTTGGACCGTAAAATTTACAACTATCAAGACATGGCCGATCGATTGCGCGCGCTTGCAAGCGTGTCGCGCGCCGCGCCATTGGTCAAAGGCCAAGTGATGGCAAGCTTTGGCGGCAAGAACACCGGTGTTCAAGTGTTTGGCTTGTCCCCAAAGGATCTGAACACCTTGCCCCGCATCGCGGCCCCCGAAAACTTTCAAGGCACGATAGAAGATTTTGACCGCGGCATCGCGATTGGATCAGGCGTTGCACGGCTTTTAAACGCCCGCTTGGGCGATAGCGTAAAGCTTATTTCGCCCGATGGTGTCAAAACGGCCTTTGGAACCAGCCCGCGGGTCAAAAGCTATCCGATCACCTATATCTTCACGGCAGGACGCTATGATATTGATAAGACGCGCCTTTATATGCCATTTTCAGAGGCTCAAGCCTATTTCAATACGGAAGGCGCGGCAGATGAAATCGAGGTGATGGTCACAAATCCAGAACAGATAGAAGCCTTGATCCCCGATTTGTTGCACGCCGCAGGCCCCCGCGCGCAGCTTTGGAGCTGGAAGGAGGCATCGGGCAATTTCCTGCGCGCCTTGCAAATTGAAGATAATGTGATGTTCATTATTATGTCGATCTTGGTGTTGATTGCAGCAATGAATATTATCTCTGGCCTTGTGATGCTGGTAAAAAACAAAGGCCGTGATATCGGAATATTGCGTACGATGGGGCTGAGTGAAGGGGCGATCATGCGCATCTTCTTCATTTGCGGCGCCGGAACCGGGTTGATCGGCACGGGCTTTGGCGTGATTTTAGGATGCCTGTTTGCGATCTATATCGACACGATTTTTTCTCTGGTCAACTATCTGGCTGGCGGCGGCGTTTGGGATCCAAGCATCCGCGGCCTTTACACAATCCCCGCGGAATTATACCTGTCGGATGTTTTATCGGCCATCGGGCTTTCTTTGGGCCTTAGCTTTTTCATCACCCTGTTTCCCGCCCGCAGAGCGGCGCGTTTAAACCCTGTGGAAGCGCTTCGCTATGAGTGATGCAATATTGGAATTAAAGGATTTGAAGAAATCCTATAACCAAAATAAATCCAATCAGATTGACGTGCTTTTGGGGGCCAATCTGCTGCTAAAAAAGGGCGAAGTTGTGGCGCTGACCGCACCTTCAGGGGCGGGAAAATCCACATTGCTGCATATCGCAGGGCTTTTGGATCAAGCCGATACTGGGGATGTGCTGGTGGCGGGGCAAAATCTGGCGGGCGTATCGGATCGCCGCCGCACGATCATTCGCCGCCGCGATATTGGATTTATTTACCAATTCCACCATTTGCTGCCTGAATTTTCCGCAGCCGAGAATATTATGTTGCCACAAATGGCGGATGGACAGCGAAAATCTGCGGCCAAAACCCGCGCTTTGCACTTATTAGAGGCCGTAGGATTGCTAAACCGCGCCCAACATCGGCCCGCCGAATTGTCAGGGGGCGAGCAACAGCGCGTTGCGTTTTGCCGAGCTTTGGCAAATAACCCAAAATTGTTATTGGCCGATGAGCCAACCGGAAATCTGGATCAAGCCACATCTGAGCAAGTATTTGACGCATTATTAAGCATCGTGCGCCAAACCGGGCTATCAGCGCTGATCGCAACGCATAACCCAGCGCTGGCATCGCGCATGGATCGCACCATCACTTTGGAACAGGGGCGGTTGCGGGGCTAAAACTGATGGCGCTAAGCCTTACTCCCCTTCACAATTGGTATCGAATTAATGCGATACCAGAAAAAGTAGATGTGGCCGGCTTGTCGTCATGGATATGTTTTAAACGGTGTTCAAAAAATCAGTTATGCCTGTGCCGCTAAAAACAACATGAAGGCAATCAGGGCTCTTTTACGCCCGGTAACATCAGGCAAAACCTGGTTTCGCTTTCCGACGCGGCGCCTTATATTGCAACCAATTTGGAGGCCCTACCATGCTAGCAGAAAAACACCTCGATGCGCGTTGCATTATTCGGATTTCGGGAAAAGACAATCGCAGCTTCTTGCAGGGATTGATCACCAATGACATCCATAAAACCGACCACGGCCTGGTCTATGCGGCATTGCTCAGCGCCCAAGGGAAATTTCAATATGATTTCTTTCTATTCGCGGATGGCGAAGATCTGATGATGGATATTGATGAAGAGATGGCGGGCGCGTTGCAAAAAAAGTTGATGCTATACCGCTTACGCGCTGACGTTCACCTTGAGAAAACAGATTTGAGCGTGGTGCGCGGCGTGGAGAGGGCGCCTGAGGGCGCGCTGCAAGACCCGCGCCACCCCAAGATGGGCTGGCGGCTTTACGGTCAAGACTTGCCCCCAGAAATGCCATTTGATTGGCAGGCCCATCGCATTCGCTTGGGCATTCCCCAAGCCCCCAGCGAATTAACACCCGATAGCTATATTTTGGAAATGGGGTTCGAACAGATGAACGGCGTTGATTTCAAAAAGGGCTGTTATGTCGGACAAGAAATCATCGCAAGAATGAAACATAAAACCCAATTGCGCAAAGGATTGCGCCGCGTCACCTGCGCCGAAGCGGTTGCACCTCACACCCCAATTCTTTCCAAAGGCAAAGAGGTCGGGTTTATCGGAGCCCAAAGCGGCACTGAGGCCTTAGCCTATCTGCGCTTTGACCGCATCAGCGATGAAATGACCGCGGCCGGCGTGCCCGTCATGGTTTTAGATCGCTCAGAGGAGTGAAGATTTAGTGTTTTATACACATCTCAATTACCATCTGCGCGACCGCCCGATGTGCTGGCGCCCGCGTCACAAGCCTCTATCCGAACAGATGCAGCCGCTACCTCCAGATCGCCTGAAGAGATAGGCTGTATATCATGCCGATCACCTTCAAATTTTTAACCGTAAAATCGATTCCGCGCTTGTGGTGGAGCGCCCCGCGCGCCTTAACCTTGCGCCCGCCCTTCAGATCATTTCTGAGTCTGGTCTTCGGATTGATCCTTTTTGGCTTGGGAGAGGCGCTTTTGGTGGCGGCGGGAATCGGCGTCAGCCCTTGGACGGTTTTGGCCGAGGGGGTCGCCAAAACCGCTGGCCTCAGCCTTGGCATCACAACCTTCCTGATCAGTCTCAGCGTTTTAATTTTATGGGTTCCGCTGCGCCAAACACCCGGCCTTGGCACGCTGCTCAATGCCTTGATAGTCGCCTTTATGTTGGATTTTTCATTGCCGTATCTGCCAAGGTCTGAAGATTTTCTACCGCAGATTTTTCTGGCACTTCTGGGTGTCTTCACCACTGGGCTAGGGGGCGCCATCTATCTTATTGCAAATTTAGGCCCTGGCCCCCGCGACGGTTTAATGACCGGGCTCCAAGCGCTAAGTGGCCGCCCTTTGGCCTTGGTGCGCAGCGCCTTAGAGATGACGGTGGTTCTTGCAGGCTTTGCCCTGGGCGGCACGCTTGGCCTTGGAACGGTGTTTTTTGCCTTTGGCATCGGTCCGGCGATCGCATTCTGTCTCAGCGTGCTATCGCATCTCTTCAGGCAGCGTAAATGACAGCGGCTTAGGCGCGTTCGGAATATTCCATCAGCTCTGTATTCACCACGATATTTTCATCCTGTGCAATAAACGGCGGTACCATCACTTTCAAGCCATTATCCAAGATAGCAGGTTTGAAACTATTCGCCGCTGTTTGACCTTTGACCACCGGTTCTGTTTCAGCCACTTGGCACACCACTTTTTGCGGTAGCGAAGCATTAAGCGCTTCTTCTTCGTAAAATTCAACCACGATTGTCATGCCATCTTGCAAAAACGGCCGCCGCTCACCCAAAAGCTCGGCGGGAAGTTCGATCTGGTCAAAGGTTTCGGCATCCATAAACACCAGCATGCCATCGCTTTCATAGAGAAACTGCTGGTCTTTTTGCTCAAGCCGGACCTTTTCAACCTTGTCAGCGCTGCGAAAACGCTCGTTAAGTTTTGAGCCGTTGCGCAAATTGCGCATTTCAACCTGAGCAAATGCACCGCCTTTGCCCGGCTTCACATGATCGACTTTTACGGCGGCCCATAGCCCCCCCTCATGCTCTAAAACATTACCTGGGCGAATTTCATTACCATTTATTTTGGGCATCACACACCTGATATAAAGAAGTTGAATTTAAGCTTTGCCCCCCTATATCCACGGTACAGGGGCTTGGCAACCTATTCGAAGAGACGGTATTGAATCGCAAGGCATGCACAGCGCGCATGGGAGATATGCAAAATAAAGCTACCCGAATCGGTTCAAATAGGTCATAAGCAACTCCACGTCAAAAATACAAGAGCAAGAATAAAGGACGCGAAATGAAAGATTTTGTGGACGCAACAGCGTTTAACAGCGAGCAAGGCAACCGGGCCCGCAAATTATTTGCAGCTGTGGTTTTGGCCGCTCTCGATGATGCGATTGCCGATGATAAGAAATATGGCAATGGTCCAGAGCAGATTGCCCGTTGGGCCCGTTCGCGCGATGGGCGTGAAGTTCTGTCATGCGCTGGGATTGACCCGAATGAGCGCGTGGTGAACGGTTTGATGGAATTTGTCGGCAAAGGCGTCAGAACCTCTGTTGCGCTGTCGCGCGAAGAAAGCGAACGCCGGAACGCAGCCGAACAAGCAGAAGCCGCCTAAACACCACTGGCATGAATTAAATTTTAGGCGTTAGGTCTGCGGATCTGGCGCCTTTTTTTATAAACGCCCCCCGGAGTTTTATCCGCGTGCTCTTATCCGTCACTGGCTTTCAACGCGGCGCGCACCTCATGCTGAACCAAGTTGCGCACGTTCTTAGTAATTTTTTCGCCCAGCACACCGCGCAACTCACGCCGAATGATTTCAGAAATCATCAGTTCAAGATCTTCGTTATCCATTTGCAACAGGCTATCCGTGCTCTGTGTCGCGCTTGAATTTTCCGGCGTTCTTAATCTGTGATCGCGCGCATGCAGTGGCATGGCAGAAGAAAAGGTTGAAATCTCGGGGCCGTCATCAGCCAGAATACTTTTTTGTACCTCAGGCTCTGAGCCAGTACCCAAATCGATTAAATCTTCCAGTTTTGCAACTTTATCTTTTAAACTTAGCGTGCGCACAATGCGCTCGACAGCCGGTTCATGTCCGCCTGAATTGATCCGCAGGGACGGGTCTAAAAACAACCTTTCGGCTTTTTTCTGCAGAACCGGATCCGCAGCTTCACTTTCTTCATCCGCAATCAGTTGCTTAAGCGATACCAACAGGTCGCTCAGATTCGCTTGTGAAACAGGTCCGTCCATCCAGATCGCCTTTACCAGTCTTCACAAAAATATAACGTTGATAGAGTTTACGCACAAGTGAAAGGCAGAAACTGCCGCATAATCGCCCTAAGCAAGGCGCGCTGCGTATTTAATTCAGGGCGAAAGCGCCTTTAAAACACGATCCAGTTTGCTGCCCCGCGCGCTGCGTTTGGTAGGGGCAGATTTCACCAAATTATAATATTCGGCCGGATCAAATTTTTGTACCGGAAGATTTAACGATTCTGCCGTGAGCTGACCCATACGCATCAACACACGGTATCCGGCGATCACCTCATCGGTAAGTGAGGTCACCCGGTCTGCTTTGGCATCTAATAATTCTTGTTCTGCATTCAACACATCCAGCGTGGTGCGCGCGCCCACAGCAGCCTCTTCACGCACGCCTTCAAACGCCACCACCGCGGCACGAATTTGCTCATCGGTTGCCGCGCGGCTCGCACGGGCCATCTGCAACAGAGCAAACGCACTTCCCGCCTGTTGCTCAATCTTGGCTTTTGTCACGTAAAGACCGGCCCGCTGCGCATCACGCCGCGCTTTGGCTTGGCGCACCAAAGCCGACACCCTTCCACCAGAGTAAATCGGACCAGAAGCAGAGACGCCAAAAGAATTTGAATTTGAAAAATTATCCCCTTCGCTGTCTGAATAGCCCAGCGAGCCTGAAAGCTTTACCGTCATGCCCGTGCCTGCTTCTGCGCGCAGCACGTTTAACTCGGCTTGCTTGATATCATGCTGTAGCGCGATCAGTTCGGGATGCGCCCGCAACGCCTTTGCTTTTACCTCAGAGGCTTTGCGCGGAAGATTAGGCGCCTTTTTGGGTGCCGATAATTTTCCCGGCGCCGCGCCGACAGCTTGTTTATAAGATTCTTTTGCCTGAACCAAATTTGCCTGCGCAGCGGCCAGAGCGCTGGTTGACGCCGCCAAGCGTGCTTCGGCAAAAGCGACATCCGTCTTGGTAATTTCACCCACGTCAAACCGATCCTGCGCAGCCCTCAATTCCTCTTTAATCACGCGCATATTATTTTTACGCAGCCCCACGATTTCAATATCGCGGCGCACTTTCACAAAAGCCTCAATCGCTGAAAACAACACTTGTTGTTCAACCAAAATAAGCGACTGACGCGTTGAAAGCACCGCTTCCTTCGCAGCGTCTATAGCAAGTTTATTTTGCCCACCATCATAGACTGTCAGCGCCGCTGTCACATCAAGGTTTGCGGAATTCGTGGATATACCTGACGTGGTATTTAGAGGCGCGGTGTTTCTGGAACCAAACTGTCGTTGCAAGCTTGAACTCCAGCTCAGCACCGGCTTTAACGCCGCAGCCGCCACCGCCACATCTTCATCTGCCGCGCGCAGCAGAGCGCGGTTTTGCGTTAGAAGGCCCTTGTTATTATAGGCATCCACGAGCGTTTGTTGCAGGCTTCCAGCCCCTACGGGTGCCGCCAGCGCAACCGATAAAATAACCAAGCTTAGTGTTTTGAAAACTTTCATCGTGCACATCGACCCTTACACTAGATAGCGACCCTGCCTAAGAAAAGTTTAGCCCAAGACGCGCGCTTTACAAGGCAAAATCACGCGCGGCCTGAAAGCCCGGCAAGAGTGGAGCGCCCGCGTTAAACAGCGCACGCCACGTCACCCGACCGTTCAATTTATATCCAATTTTGGCCGTGCCCAACGCAGCATCCGAGAAGATACACGCGATCCGTCCACCTTCTTTTAGCTGCGCTACAAGTCCTGGCGGTACCATCTCAACCGCCCCCTCAATAACGATCACATCGTAAGGACCGTGCTGCGCCGCCCCTTCAACCAGGTGTCCCAGCTGTAAAATAACGTTATCGGCCTCAGCTTCGGTGAGGGCATCTTGCGCCTCTGCAATGCGCTCGGGGGTATCTTCGAGCGCCACAACCGCCTCCGACATCCGCGCCATCACCGCGGCGGAATATCCAAGCCCAGCGCCGATATCGAGAACCAAATCTGTTTTTTGAAGGTCCAAAGCGTCCAACATTTTTGCCAAACTACGCGCTTCTAATAAAACGCGGCCATCGCCTAAACCAACATTTTCACCAATATAGGCGGCTTCACGTTTGTCCCGCGGTACAAATAATTCCCGCTGAACGGTTAACATGGCGTCGATAATCGGAAATTTGGTTACATCCGAAGGGCGGACCTGGGTATCAACCATCATCAAACGGCGGGCTGCAAAATCACTCATATTGGCGCTCTATCAATCTACAATTGCCCGCGTTTTGACATAAAGCACGCGCAGGGGCAACGGCCACATTGATTTTGAGTTTGAAAAATCACGCTTTCCGGCCAGCACTGTAGATTTCATATAGCCTTTGCCCGAGATATTGCCTTGAGCCGAAACCCAACAAAAAAACCGCATCTTTATCGGTTAGAGTTGAAAAGCAACTGGACAAAGAAATCACGACCGTTACCTTCACCCCCCGAGATGACGCGGCTTGCGCAGGCAACCGCCATCACGCGAACAAAAAGGCCGAGGGCGCCAAATATGAAAATTGCGATTATTGGTGTGGGGGCGATGGGCTCAATTTATGCCGGTATGCTTAGCGAAGCCGGGCATGAGGTATGGGCCATTGATCCCTGGGCGGCGCATGTGGCGGCGATCAACGCTGACGGCTTGCGCTTGTCAGGGGCAAGCGGTGATCGGGTTATAAAGGCGCTGCGGGCCAGCGTTGATATATCGCAAGTCGGGCAATGCGATATCTGCGTGATTGCCACGAAAGCCTCCGGCGTTGCTGCGGCCGCGAAAGCCATTGCCCCTGTCATCGGGCCCGATTGTCTGGTTTTAACCATTCAAAACGGCTTGGGTGCAGATCGGCGCCTTGCCCAGCATATGCCGATGCATAACGTGCTGCTCGGGGTGGCTGATGGCTTTGGTGCATCGATGAAAGGCCCCGGACACGCGCATCACAATGCGATGAAGCTTATCCGTATCGGTGAAATCACGGGCGGCATAAGCCCCCGCCTCAGCGCGCTGGAAGCGCTGTTTCAAAACGCCGGGTTCAACGCAAAAGCCTTTGAAAATATAAACACACTGATTTGGGAAAAGTTTTTATGCAACGTCACCTTCAGCGCGCCCTGCACTGTCTATGAGCAAACTGTTGGCGCTTTGATGGAGGATCAGGATCATTGGATGGTTGCGCTGGCTGCAATGCAAGAGGCCTATCGGTTGGGGCAAGCCAAAAATATTGCGTTTAGCTTCGAAGATCCGGTGGCCTATGTAACCGCTTTTGGGGCGCAGATGCCCGATGCGCGCCCCTCAATGTTATTGGATTTCATAGCCCAAAAACCCTCTGAGCTCGACGCGATTAATGGTATGGTTCCTGTGTTGAGCAAAGAACTGGGCCTTCCCACCCCTGTGAATGATGATTTGGTCGCCAAAGTCCGACTTAAAGAAGCCAGTTTTAAAGGTTAACGCTATGCTGCTTGCCTCTGCTTTCGTAAAGAATACCCCTGTTTATGGCGTGCTTGGGCCAAGCTTGTTTTTTCCTGCGACTGCGAATGTTCTAGGGCGCTGGCCCAGCCTAAAAGACCTGATCGCCGATGATGCGCTGGATGTTTTAAAAGCGCAACTGGAGGCGGGCATCGATTTAGAAGCGGTAACATTGCGCCAACCGATCCCCAATGCTTCAAAAATCATCTGCGTTGGGCTCAATTATCGAAAGCCCTATCCGGTTGACGGGGTCGCGCCGCCAGACCCGGAGCATATTATTCTTTTTGGAAAAGAACAAAGCAGCATGGTAGCCCATCACGAGCCGCTGCAGCCCCCCGCTGGCATGGCCGGCCAAAGCTTTGATTATGAAGGCGAGATTGCCGTGGTGATCGGCAAGCGTGCGTTTCAAATCAGCGCAGAAACGGCTTTGGACCATGTATTAGGCTATTCCGCCTTGAATGATGGCTCGGTGCGCGATTGGCAAAAGCACAGCATTTATGCAGGCAAGAACTTTTATCAGTCTGGATCTTGGGGACCGGCAATTCTTACGAAAGATCAGCTGGATGATCCGGATGAATTGCACCTCAAAACCTTTGTGAATGGCGAATTGCGCCAAAGCTGCCGCGCCAAAGAAATGGTATTTTCAATCGCCGCGCAAATCGCCTATATCTCCCATCTTTTTCCGCTTGAAGCGGGAGATGTTATTGCAACCGGCTCTCCAGATGGGACGGGCGGCGCGCGCAATCCAAAAGCGTTTTTACGCCCGGGTGACCTTGTTGAGGTTCAAGTTGGCGCGCAGCTATCGCTTGAAAACCGCGTCGCAGATGCCTAACTCGGCGCGGCGCCTAGACTTGGCGATCGTATCGGGCGCGCTAGATCTACCCTGTTAAGGTTTTGAAATTGACGGGAATTGCAGATGACAAAATGGATCTACGGGTTGGTTTTTAGCCTGCTCATCAGCCCCAGCTGGAGCGATACGAACATGATCGACGCCTTTGAACAGCAGCCAGAACGCCGCTGGCGTTATTTTTCCGATCAAGTGATGGGCGGTTTATCACAAGGCCAAGCAAATTTCGTTAAAACCGATGCCCGCTTTAGCGCCCATTTATCGGGTTGGGTCACGACGCAGAATAATGGTGGATTCATCCAAATACGCCGCGAGATCAACGGCTCCAACTACCCTGATGCAAAAGGCGTGACGCTCAAAGTTAAAGGCAATGGAGAACGCTATTACCTGCATCTGCGGACAAAACAAACGCGGCTTCCCTGGCATTATTATCAGGCCAGCTTTGGCAGCAGTTCAGACTGGCAAAGCTTTTCCATACCGTTTTCCAGCTTTGAACGATCCGGCTGGGTCTTGGGGGCGGAAATCGACCCCGCAAGCATTTCAAGCTTGGGTATCGTCGCCTACGGAAAAGATCATCAAGCAGATCTTTGGATAGATGAAATCGGGTTTTATTAAACAACGATGGGGGCCTCTGATAGGAACGTATCAGCCAAGACAGAGGCATCAAAGCGATCCGCGATATTTTGATATCCCCACCGCGTTGGGCCTGTTAGGCTTGGCCCAGCCCAAAAGAGGATGCGTATGAAAAGTTTTTTAGACCCAAGGCAAACTTTGCACAATCCAAAGCATTTCATGTTTAATGGCCGCCAAGCAGAGAACCCCGAAACCCCCGCACGTATCGAAATTTTAAAGGCAGGCGCTGAAGCCGCCGGCTGTGCGTTTGAGGCCCCAAGAGATTACGGGCTTGGCCCAATCGGCGCCATCCATTCTCCGCGTTATTTGACGTTTTTGCAAAATATTTACACCCGGTGGGCGCGAATGAAAGACGGTGGTGATGAGGTGATACCAAATATCCACCCCGCCAACCGAGTGGATTCTTATCCGGCCTCTGCGGTGGGTCAGGCGGGGTTTCATCAAGCCGATACAGCCTGCCCGATTTCAGCCAATACATGGGAGGCGGCTTATTGGTCGGCTCAATCAGCGATCGCTGGGGCAGAATATATGCTGCAGGGTGGCAGCCGCGCCTATGTGCTATGCCGCCCCCCTGGCCATCACGCCATGAGCGAATTGGCTGGCGGGTTTTGCTTTTTGAACAATGCCGCTATTGCTGCGGGTCTGTTAAGCAAAGCCGGCCGGCGCGTCAGCGTTTTGGACATAGACGTGCATCACGGAAACGGAACGCAGAATATTTTTTACCACCGAAACGATGTTTTCACAGTGTCACTTCATGCAGATCCGGCGCGGTTTTATCCTTTTTATTGGGGGCATAGCGCTGAAACCGGAGCTGGTTTGGGCGCAGGCTATAACCTGAACCTGCCGCTTCCCCGCCGCAGCGATGATGCCGATTATTTAACCGCCCTTGCGCAAGCTTTAGAGCAAATTCAAGCCTATGGCACCGATTGTTTGGTGGTTGCCCTGGGCCTTGACGCTTATGAAGGCGATCCCTTCCAGGGCCTTGCAGTGAGCAGCGAGGGCTTCACCCGAATTGGACAGGCCATCAGCGCTTTGGGCTGCCCGATCCTTTTAATTCAAGAAGGCGGGTATATTTGCCCAGAATTGGGCACAAATTTAACGGCAGCCCTCGCAGGCTTTGCAGCCTGATGGCGCAGATCAACCCAAACATATGTTTGCGCATTGGGGCAAAAAATGACACTTCTAAACATATAAATCAAAACAACGCTTAAGGCGATATTATTGCTGCTGCTCTAACCCCTGTTTTCTGTCTTATCTCTTGGTCTACTGGTCTTTAATACTCAGAATTTCACGCGGCTGAAGCGTCTGTCTAACAAGGTTTTCTGGCGGCCCTGCCCAACTTTGCGCAGGTGCTATATACAGGCGCATTCAGGTTTTACAAAATCACCCTCTATATCCCAAAATGGCGCTTTCCATTTTTTTGCGGGATTGCCGCCTCAAACATCGCTTTAACCGATTACATTAGGGCGAAAGCCATGTTCCGGCCCAGCGGTCGTCAGCTTGAAACACCGCCCGGAAATGTTGTTTTTTCAGCGAAAGGACCTCAAGCTTTTGAACCGCACAACTGCAAACCATAAACTGCGATTTCGACGGGGTGAGCGCATAGGCAAAGGCGTCACGGATCGCAAGGCCGGTGCGCGGGGTTTTGCCATAAGCAATTTGACTGGGTCCGGGTACGTTTTGCCATTGCGCATCGCGATGGGCATCTTGGCGGAGCGCGATGCGGGCGTGAAGCCGCAATTGGATAGCGCGATCCGGATCCCAAAACAATAATTGAGCCTGTGGATTGGCCTGCAACTCGGCGCATTTCGAACTGCCAATATCGGTGTGAAATTCCAAATTTTCGCCCGCACGATCAACGCCGCGCAGCACCACATGGCGCGCCTGTGGTTGACCCTCTCTATCCACTGTCGCTAAGGACATCAGCCGGAAGGGCGACTGCCCATCCGCCTGCCCTTCCTCTAAAAGGCTCCATGCCTGATCCAAAAGCTTTGGAAGCGAGATGTTCATGTGGTTTGCCTTTTGTGACAAGAGTGGAGCGTAAGCCGACTGACAGAGGAAAGAGCCGATCCCCTTCCTAATCCCCAAGTAAAGCATTCAAGCGCTTAATCAAGAACGGCCAATTTCATCCCAGACATGTAAACCTGTATCCGTTCAAGCATGACCTAAAATAAAAAAAGCCCGCTCAAGGCCTTCTCCCTCTGAGAAAACGCCTGACAGATAATGCTGGACCCATTCCTTCTATCAGCACAGCTTGCACGTGCCCTGCTCTCAATGCGTTTCTTTACATGGTTCAGTTGCGCGATTATCAAAGCGCAATTCAAAGCGTAACACGCCGCGGCACTCGAAAGGTTTAAGAAATGAAAATAGTTGTTGTAGGCTTGGGATATGTGGGGGTCGCCAATGCGGCCGTTCTGGCGCAACATTGTAAGGTGATAGGCGTGGATGTTTCACCCCAGCGGGTGGCTCTTGTAAATGCCCGAAAATCTCCCATCGGGGATCAAGACTTGCCCGATTTCCTTGCTACGGGCGATCTAAATCTAAGCGCGACAACAAATCTGCACGAGGCTCTACCTGGCAGTGATTATGTTATCATTGCAACACCCACCAATTATGATGAGAAGCTGAATTTTTTCGACACGGGTTCCGTTGAAGACGTGGCTGCTGAATGCATGCAACACGCACCCGAGGCCTGCTTGGTGATAAAGTCAACAATACCAGTGGGCTTTGTGGATGGGTTGCGCAGCAAATTGCAGAACCAAAACATCTTTTTCTCACCAGAGTTTTTACGCGAAGGCTCTGCGTTATACGATAGCTTAAACCCAAGCCGTATTATTGTGGGGGACCAGTCTGAAAAGGCAAAAATATTCGCAGGATTGCTCAAGTCGGCCGCACATTCAAAAGACCCAACCTTGCTGCTAACGGGCACCCGCGAGGCGGAATCGATAAAGCTTTTTTCAAACACATATCTCGCAATGCGGGTGGCTTTTTTCAACGAATTAGACAGTTACGCGATGTCGTACGGCTTAAACAGCCGGGAAATTATTGAAGGTGTCTCTTTTGATCCGCGGATCGGCGCACATTATAACAACCCCTCTTTCGGCTATGGTGGATACTGCTTACCCAAGGACACAAGGCAATTGCTAGCAAATTACGACAGCGTTCCTCAGAACATGATCCGCGCAATTATAGATGCAAACACAACGCGTAAAGACTTTCTGGCCGAAGACATCTTAAAGCGGTCACCTCGCAACGTTGGAATTTTTCGCCTCACCATGAAATCGAACAGCGATAACTTTCGGCAATCCTCAATACAGGGCCTTATGAAGCGGATTAAGGCCAAAGGAATTGAGGTTGTGATATATGAGCCTGCGCTCGCGCAAGAGCAGTTTTTCAACTCGCCGGTTATGCGAGACTTAGAGGCCTTTAAAGCAGCTTGCGACGTGATTTTGACAAACCGCATGTCGTCCGAGCTAAAGGATGTAGCTGATAAAACCTACACGCGCGACTTATTTGGAGAGAATTGAGCCACTTTCAAAATCTGCGGCCAAATTTGCGTGGTTCAAATTTTTTTAATAGGACCCACGTTTTGATAGCGTAAAGAATATTGCACAATTTTTAAATAAAGTCTTTTTTGAATTGCTGGGTTTGTGCGCGCATAAATACGTTACAAAGAAACACGCTTCAGGAGGTAACCGTATAAAATCAATGTTTTACTATAAGTTTGACAAACCGTGGCATACGCAAGGCGCAGGTAATCATCACGCCCCGTCTAGCACGACACCGCTTGCACATCTTCTTCCCTTTGTGTAACACGCAACAGCAACCGAGGCGGGTTGGTAGAGTGGTTATGCAGCGGATTGCAAATCCGTGTACACCGGTTCGATTCCGGTACCCGCCTCCAATAAAATCAAGCACTTAGCCGCTTTTCCCTCACAATTTTCTCATACACAGTCGATACACAGTTTTCTGTGTATGTGTGTCCAGAATCACCGTGTTGAACAGTGTGATTGCATTTGCAGTGTTTTTCAGCAATTTCTGCTCGCGCGGCACTTTTCTGCTGTTTACCAGCAAAGATTTTGAACACGTAGCAATTACTGCTGCAAAGTTTCGTTTTCCTTTGAGACTTTTGATCGTACACTTGGTTTATGAAGGAGACCAACAGAACCATCAAAGTCAGCGAACACATTCGACTGGATACCAGACCTGGCAGTGCAAAGTGGCAAGCACGGGTTAAACTGGCTGATGGCTCTTGGCATAGATTTTCAACAAAGACAGAAAGCTTAGAACGCGCCACAGAAGTCGCGATGAAGTTTTTCTACACATCCGAAGATCGTCTCAAAAATAACCTGCCACAAAGCACGCGCAAGTTTTGCAGAGTGGCAGAATTTGCACGAGACAGGATGCAAGAAGAGCTACGCTCAGGCAGCGGACACATCGTTTACAAAGATTACATCACTGCGCTTGATAAATATCTCATTCCGTTCTTCGGTTCTTATGACGTAGCCAATATCAATGCCAAAGCTTTGGTGGACTTTGGTAAGTGGCGTACAGAGCAGCTGGGACGCAAGGCACATCATAGTACCATCAACACGCATAACACGGCATTAAATCGAGTGCTGGATGAAGCGGAACAACGTGGTTGGATCACACATGCCATTCGGCCCAAGCCCATCAATGACGGCATCAAGACAGAAAGCCGTGGCAGCTTTACCAAAGAAGAATACAAAACAATCTATGAAGCACTAAGATCGTTTCATAAGGCGTCTGACAATCCCAATACTCAGGCTACTCGTGAAGTACTCAGGAACTACGTGCTGGTTCTTGCCAACACTGGCATGCGGCATGGCACTGAGGCTCTGAACCTCAAATGGAAAAACCTGCTGTGGATCAAAGAAGAAGATCAGACCTATTTGGGGCTGTTTGTAGCGGGCAAAACGGGTCAGAGGCCACTAATAGCAAGGGATCGCGCTATTAGGCCCCTTGAGCGACAATTGGAGCTCAATCCCAATCTCAAGGGCAAAACACTAGATGAGGTGATTGAGAGCAAATGCAAAGAGTATGTATTTGTCACCCGCTACGGCGAGCGGGCAGCACTGCCCAACCTTTCGCGTAATTTTGAGACGCTGCTTAAGTCTCTCAAAATCGTATACGGCGCCGATGGTAAAAAGCGCACGCTCTACAGCTGGCGCCATTTCTACGCCATGTTAGATCTTCAGCGTGGCATCAGCACCCACGCCCTAAGCAGACAAATGGGCAACAGCACGGGCGTGCTAGATCGTTTCTACTCAAAGCTGTCGCCCTTCATGAACCCAGGTCTGCATTCCGGTCGCGATCAGCAGGAGCAGCGTAACGCGGCAAAGACCGTCACAGAGCCGCAGCAAGCGGTAACAAAGGCCGAGGGCGACCGAGAGCCGCAAGAGGCGCAAGTTGCTAACAATACAACACCTGCACAAGACGCAGCGGCCACAAATCAACCTGCCCACTCTAAAACATCAGCGCATGAGAAAGCCTTTGATCTTTTTGATGGTGGGAAGCTGTCAGAAAAAGCCCTGCTGATTGCAGTTGGAGCAGAACGTAGTGGTTTTGAACTTGCTGAAGACCTACGCTTGCGCACGCTGACAGCTTTTGAAGAAAGTCGCCTGTCAGAAGATGCTATGATAAAACTGCTGAGTTAATCAGCGCCGTGTTACTGGAAGACAAAAGCTGTTTTTGCTATGAAGCAGCATGGATACCGCGTTTTTCATAATTGCTAAACTGGTTGGAGCACTTCTGCGTGCAGAAACTTGGCTGGTGATCGCATTGGCTGTTTTGATCATAGCATTGCTACGGCAGCAACATCGCACTGCTCTTTGGATCTCAACAATCACTTTCGTCTGTATGGTCGCCCTCTGCGTATTTCCGGTGGGGGGATCTTTACTAGCCCGTATTGAGCAGACCTATTCAGCAAATCCCACACTTGGTCAGATTGATGGCATCATCATACTTGGCGGCGGAGGCGACCTAGATGCGTTCCGACGCTGGGGGCAACCAGAGTTGAGCGAGGGTGGAGACCGTTATACTGCCGCACTCGCACTAGCTAAGTGGCATCCAGAAGCTGTCGTGGTCTTCACCGGAGGCAGTGGCGCTTTAAGAGACGCGTTAGGCACAGAAAAATCTGAGAGTGATTTGGCGCAAATCTTCTTTGCGGCGCACGATATTATTGAACCCCGTTTGATCATCGAACGGCACTCACGCAACACAGCAGAAAACGCTCGGCTGAGTTTTGATTTAATCCAACCTGAAGCAGCTCAAAGCTGGGTGTTGATCACAAGCGCGTTTCACATGCCGCGCGCGATGCGCAGCTTTGAAACAGCAGGCTGGCAAAACGTGACGGCTTATCCTGTCGATTATCGGACCGCCTCTTTTGAGGATCATACTGGTTGGAACCTTGACCGTAATTTAGGCAATCTGAATATTCTAATTCGAGAATTAGTGGGACAGTTGGCATATCGCCTTACATTGCGGTGACGCCAACAAAGACGCTCACAGCAGCTCCACTGCTTCTTTCATCTGATCTGCATTCACATCAATGTATCTTTGTGTGGTCGAGATATGAGAATGTCCCGCAAGTGCTGCAAGCAAGCGCACACCTACTCCCTTGTTTGCTAATCTGGTGATATAGGTTCTGCGACCTGAATGGCTTGAGGCATCCTTGAACCCGCAGTTTTTCAGAATGTCTAAAAATAGCTGACACATCGTATTAGCTGAGAAGTGACCACCTTTTTGGCTCTCAAAAAGGGGCCGATCTAAGTTGCTCAGGTTTTTATCCAACCCATAGTCATCTAGTGCTTTTGCGAGGCGCTTATTGATGAACACGCTGCGCCGCTGCCCACCTTTGGTTTGATCACATTCCAGCGTAAACTGTTCACGTACTCGACCCTTGGCGTCAAACACGTCACCTAATTTAAGCGCAGCTATTTCTTTAGCACGAAGTCCTGCAAAAAAGCTCACCATAAAAATAGCTGTGTCCCGATTGGCATGTCGTCTTGTGCGGCAGTAGTGCAGCACCTTGCGGAACTGGGCTTCATTCAGTGTCTGTGCATGCCTCATAGCGTAAAACCCTTAAATCTCATCTTCTCGCTATAACGACTATAAAGTCTGAGGTTTGGGTTGGGCGACCGATTTTTGCATTGAGAAACACATTATTTTAAAGGCCAATTCGGCCAAAATCTCACGTTTTGTTTGGATTAAATGCAAATCGTGAGATTTTATTTTGACATAACTTGAGGTGCCGCTGCATACATATATAAAATCAATAACTTACGTGATAATCTCATATAATGTGCATTATATGAGATTTTGGACGCTGTCGCCCAGCTCATCCGAGCATCTACGCAGCATTGAACTTGTGTTCAAATAATCGTAGATGGCACGGGATACTTAGGGTTAAAATAATGAGGCCCCAAAATGCAGAAGCTTCGCAAAGCAGTTTTCCCTGTGGCAGGTTTTGGGACACGGTTTTTACCAGCTACCAAAGCTATGCCCAAGGAACTGTTGCCCATCGTGGATAAGCCGTTGATCCAATATGCGGCTGAGGAAGCTATTGTAGCGGGCATCGATACACTGATCTTTGTCACAGGCCGCAACAAGCGCGCCATTGAAGATCATTTTGATAACAACCAAGAGCTCGAAATGGCGCTCCGCGCCAAAGGCAAAGCTGAACAAGCCGACATGGTCAAGAACATCCTGCCAGAAGGTGTTGAATGCATTTTTGTGCGTCAGCCGGAACAACTTGGTCTTGGCCATGCAGTGTTGTGTGCGGAACGCGCTGTTGGTAATGATCCCTTTGCAGTGCTGCTAGCAGATGACTTTCTCACCTATGAGGGTGCAAGCGTCACAGCTGATCTTGCAAGCGCATTTGAAAAATCTGGCAAAACCCAACTCAGCGTGATGGAAGTCAATGGACCTGATATTTCCAAGTATGGGGTTGTTGTGCCAAATGGCACGCGAGGATCAATTGCGGGTCTTGTGGAAAAACCAGACGCCGACAAAGCACCTTCGAATCTTGCCAGCATCGGACGCTATGTTCTGACCCCAGACATCTTTGATATTCTGCGCAATCAACCTGCAGGCGCGGGTGGCGAAGTCCAACTGGCAGATGCGATCAATACACAAGCTGCTAATAATGCAGTTGAAGCCGTGACCCTTAATGGACGTCGGTTTGATTGTGGCAGTGTACAGGGCTACCTGGATGCCATCATGCATGTGGCTGATCGTAGAAAGCGCTGATCATTCAGTCAGAGCTGCTCCAACCCTATTGTGTTTGTGGTATTTCAAGCTCAGCTTCGCCGAGCTGACCTTCGCTGTTTGTTCAATCGCTTTCGCTCACTCACAAACACCTTCAGTCATGTATTTCAAACTTAATAAGCTCAAACAGCTTTTGTGATTGTGAATTTATATAACTGGGATCTCATCCAGATTGTGTATTCATACCAAGGCTTACTGCGGCCTTGGTATGACGATGACCTCATCCGAGTTGCTACCGTCTGTCATGAGCGCAACCTTGTTACAGGAAGCTGGGGTTACTCTGTCAGCTTTACGCGCCACCTTTTCAGCAACGCACCCTAGTGCATCCAAAGCCATGACAAACAGTGGATGCGGGCGTGGAAACTTACCAAAACCGCAGGACTCTGTCAGCGGCATGCCTCAAGCTACCAGCACCAGCATCTCACAGGCTGATTATGAAAAGGTGAAGCCCGTGCGTCCTATCGGAGCGTTAAGCGCAAACGGCAGTTGAACAATAACGCAGCCATGTGTCTGTTTTTGATTGAAAAATACATGATTTTTGTAAAGATATATTCATTCTAGACTTGTCCAATCAGTTGCCTGAGAGGCATAGTGAGAATGGTTTACCATATATTCGCGGTTATTGATCGTCCGAAGGCTCATCGGACAAGCCATCGTTGTCAGCATCCACATCGCCTGAGCCCGTGCTTGGATCTTGATCTTCTACGCTGACGGCCTCGTCCATGCTGACGGTATTCACTACAAGCTCAAAGGTATCGAGAATGTCAGGATGGTTCTGCGTCAGGTAGTCTTTGACGGTTGGTGTCGAGATCAGTTTGCTCAAATACCCGCGTGCTACAACTAAGTTAAGGAGATCAGATCCGTAATTGGCTTCTGCATCTTTATACTTCGTCTGAACCTGGCTCATTTCTTTTTCAAGTTTAACAATCTTTTCTAGTGGATCTCCTTGAGGAATGTCTGGTTTGGAGGGCGCCGTGTCCGTGCGCTGTTCTGGTGGAGTTGCCTTTAATAGGGCTTCAGCGTGGGGTCCTGTGATTTTATCTGCAGCGATCATCAGCTCGACGGCCTCCACTTGGCGCGCAGCCTTCATTTTGCGCAAGAAACGTGTGACTTCTGGGTTGAACTGTTGGTCTTGTAAAAGCTCAACGGCTTGCGGGCATACACCATGCAGCAGGTTCACACGAGTGTTAATGGTCGAGAGATTGACATTAAACGCGCGTGCTAAGCGCTCTTTGCTGACGCCTTTGTCGATAGCGCGACGCAACATATAGTGTTCCTGCACTGTAGACAGTCTATTTACGCGATGATTGTAGGTATAAGTTTCAAAGTCTTTTGCAATAAGACACGGGGCCTGATCTTCTCCCAACTCCTTGAGCGCGAGCACACGCAAATTGCCATCGAGCAGCAGGAAGGTTTCGTTTTGCTCATCTGTTGGGATGACCGAGAGCGGTTCGATCAATCCGATTTCTTTGATCGATGACAAGATTTGCTTGAATTTGCGCGTGGTCATCACGCCGTCAGGCACTTTTTTACTGGGCGTGAGATGTTCGATGGGGATCTGATGTGTTTCTAAATCAAACCCCAGCGTGAGATTGAGGGGCGCTTTTGGAAAACCAAACGCATCCTCTTCTGGCAGTTCAGTTGCCGCGCCCGGAAAAATTTCTTGAATAGACATTGGCTCGTTCATGATACACCTCCGTTCAGTGTTTTAAGTTCAATCCGTTCTGCGAGATATTGGGGCAGTGTTTCTAAACCTTCGGCGCGCAGGAGCGTCACAAAATTTGTATCTGCGAACAGAGTTCTGAGGCCTTGCTCCACAAGCAGCAGTTTTTGCTGGGCATGTTCTGCCTTCAGCACCATTTTATGTTGCCGCTCCACTTCGCGTTGGTATGTCTTCACAAGCGAATGCGCGGAGTTTGGCAGTTTGGGGCGGTTGTTGGCCTTTGGACCTTGGTCGCGGCGTTTGGCGAGAAGCTGTTTTGCTTCATAAAGCTGCGTAGTTTTGAGCTCGCCTGATTGATAAGCCTCTTCGAGCATGTCACCTAAATCATCGTCATCGGTTTTGGCGCGTGCGATTTGAATGGCAGCACTGAGCGGAAGGGTGCCATGTTGAACGGCTTCTATTAACCGCTCTTCCCCTTTTTCGAGCAGAAACACGATATCGCGCACGTATTTTTGCGAGAGGCCCGTCTTTGCAACAATGTCGTCAATACTCGTGTTTCTTGTAAGCAGCAGTTCAATGTCTGCAAGGATCTCCAGAGGTCGATGGCCTTTGCGCGCAATGTTTTCGGCCAAACTCATGATGAAGGCATCTTCTCCAGAGACATCCACAATCAGGGCCGGAATATGAGTTTCTCCTAATATGCGAAACGCATTGAGACGCCCTTCGCCGCAGACAAGGAGATATTTCGGTTCAGTGTCTAATCCCTCGCGCTCAGTGACCGTGATTGGTTTTTTAAGGCCAATATCTTGGATGTTTTCGACAATCTCTTCAAAAACTTTGGCATTGCGATCTCGGGAATTTAAAACCTCAATGCGTTCTATTGGAATGAGCGTCACCCGCTCTGGCGTATCAGTGTTCATAGCAACTCCTGCTGAAAAGTTTGTTTAGGATATTTATTCGTGGTACCTGAGCTCATGACGTCTGCCTCCAAATGCTGACCCGGCAGGCCATGCGATAGAAAAACTGCAGATCATCAAATCGAAAAGCTTCGAATTGCGTGGCGCTGCGTGCGTTTATGGCGAGATGGTTTCTGGGCAGATCCAACCAAGGCAACAGATAATAATCGAGCGCAGCTGCATTGTAGTGATTGAGACGCACCACCAGTGAGAGATCTGCATTGAAACGCTCAGGATCAAAGCGCACGCGCCATCGAAACTTGCCATCTCCGGATGTTTGGCATCGTGACAGCACCAAGCTGACGGCAAGCTCATTGTTGATGTTTAAAAGCCCTGTGTCTGGCGCCTGTGTGACAGCCCCGCCTATGGCATCAATCTGCGTAAGTGTGTCATGGACTATTTCGGGATACATCGCTCGAAGGCGGGCATTAATCTCAGCCCGTTCGTGATCAAAATTCGTTTGATAGCCAATGAGGGCATAAGCTCGTCTGAGAGATCCGAAGCGGGTGCGATACATATTGGCAGAAGGGAGCGCGTCGCTTTGATCAATAAGCACGCCACTGATTTGGCCATGCTCGGCGTAAAGACGTTTCAAGTGCTCCAGAAGTTCTTCATCAGAGATTTTTGCAGACCGCGCAGTAATAATCTCCTGGGCCGTCATAAAGATTTCGATGGGGACAATGGCCTCAAAAGCCCCTTCTTTGCGGATCCACATCTCTGGTGGGTTGTCTACGTGATGCCGCTTTAGTTTAAAACTGCGTCGATTGAAAACATTGTTGCCGATGTATTTTTCGTTTGTGAGGACTGTCCGCACAGATGTTGTCGTCCAGGGGCGCTCCAAATCTGTAGCAATCCCATGTTCATTTAAGCGATCGGCTATTTCTCGAAAACTCATGTCTTCATCGATGAGCCAGCGGAACATGCGATTGACCCAAGCAATTTCTTCCTCGGGTCCTGGCATGAGGATCACGCGATCTGTCTGAAGGCTTTTGTGCTCTCCTGGTTTTAATTCACCTTTGAGCTCACCGCGTTCATTGACCAAAACACGGCGCAATCCAAACCCGGCTGGCCCCCCTTGGCAAAACCCATTTCAATCAGACGACATTGACCAGCAAATACCTTTGCAGAGAGCTCCCGACTATATTCGCCCGCCATGGCGCGTTTGACGCCTTTGACAATTGTAGACACTGGGGAGCCGTCGTTTTCAAATTGCTCTGCGCAATAGGCGACCTGAATGCCAGCGCGTCGGCAGATGTACTCGTAGTAGGCACTTTCATCCGCATCTTGAAACCGCCCCCAGCGACTGACGTCATAGACAAGAATGATGTTGAACTATGCAACGCCTGCCTCAACATCGGAAATTAGCCGTTGAAGTGCCGCACGCCCTCCGATGCTCAAGCCACTTTTACCTTCATCTGCATAGGTTTTGATAATCTTAATTCCACGCTTGTCAGCGTATTCTTGGATTTTGTCGGCTTGGTTTTGCGTGGAATACTGCTGGTGCTCTGTGCTCATCCGTACGTATTGGGCTGCTTTGAATGCGCTTTTCGAGTGTGGCGCTTCAGTATTCATGGCCGAGCATAATTGTTAAAACACGCGCCGTGATGTCTGGATCGCTTGGATCTAGAGAATGCATTTGAAAATCGAGATCGTAATACTCGATTTTCCAAAAGATGGTTTCACCGCAAAACTCGAAACTACCAAAATCATGCTCGCCGTACGGGTCGTTTCGCTGATTAAAATCATCATAAGCTTGCACACGCGCCGCAATAGCCTGCGTTTGATAGAGCGCCTGAACACCTGGGGTCATATAAACGCGGCATCCGGAAAAGGACTTGCGGGCAGCATCGTTCAGGGCTGCTATTTTTGCTGGATTATGCGTCGTCAGCATGTTGCGCCTCCGACGAGTCTTTCCTGCGTTGTGCGAGGGCAGCGAGTGCTGTGTCCATCTCACCTGCTGCGACGGCTTTGCCAAATATATCTAGCACTGCAGCAACGTCATCTAAGCTTTGAACAATGACAGCGTTATTGTCTGCATCGAGTGGCACAACACGCGCGCCGTATTTGAGCTGAACAACCCAGCCTTCAGCATCTTGAAAAAACCAAGGGCGCACGGCGTGTGTTTTCTCGATTCGTTGTCGGTTCCCATCTCCGTCGCGTGCCCAACCTGGCTTTGTGACTATATGTTCTTGTCCGTTCAGTGCGGCGGCTAATACCAGCTTTTGCTGCTCGAGTGCTGCTAGGGTTTTACTACGCCGCTCTTCGACAGGATCTCTGTTGGGCTGCGTGCGCCGATAGGACGTCAATATAAGTTTAGAAAGTGGTGCCATAATTTGCTCCTTATGTGTTTACATAAAAAGCGTATGGTCAGACATGCACTTGGACGACCGAAAAGATCTCAATGAATTGAAAAGGCTAGGAAATTAGGAAAGAGCTTACTTAGCGATCTGTAATTGATCAGCGGTTACCTGCATGCGTGTTTTCTGTCCCATGAAATCCATGAGTACCCAGATACGTTGTTCAGGATCAATTGTATCCACCGTTGCGATGAAATTGGCAAAAGGTCCGGTGAGCATTTCCACGCTATCTCCCTCGTTCAGACTTTTGGGTGGAAGCAGTGTGCCGGATGCATCGCATCTCAGCATCAAACCTGAAATCAACTGAAGTGGTAGCGGCTTGGGTTTTCCTTCAAAGCTCACAAGCCTTGATACCCCAATCGTGCTGTTGATTGAGCGCCAAGGGGCCAACTCTGAATGTATACTCACAAACATGTATCCTGGGAAAAGAGGCTTGAGATCACTTACAAAGCGAGAGGCTTTTCTGCGATTGATTTTCTGCATGGGCAGGAACGTATCAAACCCCTGCCTGTGCAGATTGTGTTCTGCAAGACGATGGCTGTTTGGCTTGAACTGTATCAAATACCACTGATTCATATTGCCACCTACCAAAGAAAAATGCTCACTATTGAACAAACATAACAGAATTGAGACGTGTGGTAAACTGATAATGGTCATTCTGGAATTCCTTGCCTTACCTAAAAATGGCGACATACCGTGATAATTAATTGAACTAAGTGCTTGATTAGCAATAGTTCTATCACCCTCCCCCACAACTTTCACGGAAGATTGAAATTTCGTCTCACCTTGATATTTTATGGTTGAAGTCGGAGATCTTTTGAAATATTCATCATGTTTGAACAGTCATGAAATTTCTTGACCTACATCGCTATACTTTGAAACCTGAGCTTACGCAGATTGCGAGGCTCGGTGCGGTAGCCGTTCTGGGGCATCATTTTGGCTAGTCGGCGCGAAGAGCAGCAGGCGGAGATCCGTTTAAAGGTCATGCGTTTGATTTCGCAGAACCCCGAGATGTCCACGCGGCAGGTTGCCGATGAAGTTGGGATTTCAAACGGATCAGCCTATTACGTACTTACCGCTCTTGTTGAAAAAGGTTTTGTCAAGCTAGGGAATTTCAAGAAGAACCCCCGCAAGGGTCAGTATGCCTATCTTCTGACGCCCAAAGGCATTCGCGAAAAGTCTCTGCTCACGCACAGCTTCATTGAGCGCAAGCGTGAAGAGTTCAAAGCGCTCAAAACAGAAATCAAAGCACTTGAAGAAGAAGCAGGTCTTGCTGTTGAAGCAGCGCCATTATCAAGGGGTGGTAAGCAGTGAGCGATCTTAGCTGCTTCAAAGCTTACGACATTCGCGGCGAAATCGGCGTGAATATCGACGAAGGCATTGCCTATCGCATTGGGCGCGCAGTGGCGCAGCATTTCGGCGCACAATCTGTTGTGATCGGGTTTGATGCCCGCGAAACCAGCCCCGCCTTTGCCGTGGCGGCGGCGCGGGGGGCAATGGACGCTGGTGCGGATGTTTTGGACATCGGCATGGCTGGAACCGAGGAAATGTATTGGGCCGTCACCGAATTTGGGGCCTGCGCCGGGATTGAGGTGACCGCATCGCACAACCCTATCAATTACAATGGGATGAAAATCGTGAAGTCTGCGTCGCAGCCACTGGACGACGCGGCGGATTTTCAGGTGATCAAGGCGCTGGCGGGTTCTCAGGAATGGTTGATTGGTGCTGAAATCGGCAAAGAGCTTGACCGTTCAGCGGAGGCACGCAGGGCCTATGTTGATCGTGTGCTCAGTTTCGTTGATATCAAAGCCTTGCGGCCTTTGAAAATTGTTGTGAATTCTGGCAATGGCGCAGCGGGACCAACATTTGATGCAATTGCGGAGCGGTTGATGGAGCTTGGGGCGCCGTTAGATTTTATCCGCGTGCATCACGTGCCGGATGCGACATTCCCAAATGGTATCCCCAATCCACTTTTGCCGGAAAACCACGCTGCGACGGCTGATGTGGTCAAGGCTGAGGGTGCTGACTTGGGTGTTGCATTTGACGGTGACTTCGATCGGTGCTTCTTTTTCGATGAGGCAGGTCAATTTGTGCCAGGAGAGTATGTCGTCGGCCTGCTGGCATCTATCTTTTTGGAAAAAGAGGTGGGTGCCAAGATTGTGCATGACCCAAGAGTGATTTGGAATACGCAAGATATTGTAACCCGAAAGGGTGGTATCGCGGTACAATCCAAGACGGGTCACGCCTTCATCAAGCAGACGATGCGCTCTCACGAGGCGGCTTATGGCGGCGAGATGTCAGCGCACCACTACTTCCGTGATTTTGCCTATTGCGACAGCGGAATGATCCCTTGGCTTTTGATTGCAGAGCTCGTTTCCCGCTCGGGCCGCTCACTGGGTGATTGGGTGAAAGATCGATTTGCCGCTTTCCCAAGTTCAGGCGAAATGAATTTTCAAGTAGATCATGCGGGCGCGGCGATTAAAAAGGTTTTGTCAGCCTACCGAGCGGACGCTCGTTCCTTGGATGAAACAGATGGTGTGAGCCTGGCCTTTGAGGATTGGCGGTTTAATTTGCGCCGGTCAAATACGGAACCATTGGTGCGCTTGAATGTTGAGGGCAAGGGCACAGCGGACGCACTTAACGGGTATGTGATCACGATTGCGGATGTGCTTGGTGGTGCGCGTGGTTGAGGCTGCCGATAATGGGGTGTTGTGGGTAGGTGCTCCTCAAACATGAAACAAAGAATTTGAATATATGGTAAAAATATTCCCTACTCTCTTGGCTGGTGGGTCTGGAACACGGTTGTGGCCACTTTCTCGAAAGTCTTATCCAAAGCAATTCTCGAAGCTCATTGGCGACAAAACGCTTTTTCAAGGTAGTGCGTTACGGCTCGTCTCATCTGATCTTGTTAACTTTGAGCCTCACATTACAATCACCAATGCCCAGTACCGCTTCATTGTTGGAGAACAACTACTAGACATAGATATTGATCCGGGCCCGATTTTAATTGAGCCAGAAGCGAAAAATACAGCGGCTCCGATTTTAGCAGCTAGTATATTTGCGCATTCAAAAGATCCGGATGCTATTATTATTGTTGCCCCGTCTGATCATGTCATTCCAGACGCGAATGCCTTCCATGAAGTTGTCAAACTCGGGTTATCACATGCCAAAAATGGAAAAATTGTTACATTTGGTATTCAGCCAACCCATGCTGCGACGGCATACGGTTACCTCGAACTATCGCCAGACACTATCGATAACGCTGGGACTTCAAACCTCAATAGCTTCGTTGAAAAACCGAACCTATTAAAAGCTGAGCGTATGTTGAACGCTGGTAACTTCCTGTGGAATGCTGGGATATTTATGTTCCGCGCCGCTGAAATGATTGACGCATTTAGAAGTTACGCACCGGATACGTCAGATTTTGTAGAAAAATCAGTTTCTAATGCAACACAAGACTTAGGGTTTTTGCGACTGGCGGTGGAGCCTTGGGTGATGCTTGATGACATCAGCATTGATTATGCAATTATGGAAAAGGCTCAGAATTTGGTAGCTATTCCATTCAAGTCCAAATGGTCTGATTTAGGAGGGTGGGACGCTGTCTGGTCGGAAAGCAATCCAGATGCGGCAGGCAACGTGACTTCAATCACGGCAAACGCAATAGACTGTTCTAACACACTCCTGCGCTCAGAAAGTGCCTCCCAGCAAGTCGTAGGCATTGGATTAGAAAACATTATTACAGTAGCCATGCCAGATGCAGTTCTGGTCGCGCATAAAGACTACACGCAAGAGGTTAAGAAGGCAGTTGAATTGCTGAAGACCCAAGAAGTTGATCAAGCCGAGGTTTTTCCGAAAGATCACCGCCCATGGGGCTGGTTCGAAAGTCTGATATTAGGGCGTTGTTTCCAAGTAAAGCGTATTCACGTCAAACCGGGGGCCGCCTTAAGTTTGCAGAGCCATCGATTTCGTTCTGAGCATTGGATAGTGGTCGAAGGAGTGGCAACTGTAACGATAAACGACCAAATTCAAACCGTGGGGGTTGGTGAATCTGTCTACGTACCTGTTGGAGCAAAGCATCGTATGGAGAATAATGAAAATTATCCCATGGTTTTAATTGAAGTCCAGACAGGCTCATATTTGGGCGAAGACGATATCGTACGCTACGAAGATCGGTACGCAAGAAATCAAGATAATTAGGAAAAAGTATTGAAGAAAATTGCAATTATTGGATTAGGGTACGTCGGATTACCGCTAGCCGTGGAATTTGGTAAAATCAGACAAACCATCGGTTTTGATATCAACGCGCAAAGAGTAACGGAACTTGAGGGTGGATTTGATCGAACTAATGAATGTTCTAACGCCGATTTAGCCAGAGCTAGAAATTTGAAGCTTTCCTCAGATCTTAGACACATAAGGGATGCATCAATTTACATTGTGACAGTGCCAACACCAATTGATAACGCCAAGAGGCCAAACCTTACTCCCTTGAAGTCAGCTAGCAAAATGGTTGGATCGATCTTAGACGCTGGCGATATTGTTATCTATGAATCTACCGTCTTTCCTGGTGCTACTGAAGAAGTCTGCATCCCGATACTTGAGGCCGAGAGTGGCCTTACGTTCAATCAAGACTTTTCATGCGGATACAGCCCAGAAAGAATTAACCCGGGCGACAAAGTCAACACGCTCACAAAAATTAAGAAAATTACCAGCGGCAGCAATCCGCAAATCGCCACAGAAATAGATGAATTATATGGTTCAATTATTGAGGCCGGGACACATCTTGCGAGTTCAATAAGAGTGGCAGAGGCTGCAAAAGTCATTGAGAATTCTCAGCGAGATTTAAACATTGCGTTTGTAAACGAACTCTCTGTAATTTTTGAGCGTTTGAACATCGACACGACTGAGGTTTTGGACGCGGCAGGCTCAAAATGGAATTTCATGCCGTTCAGTCCCGGAATGGTTGGCGGACACTGTATCGGTGTGGACCCATACTACTTGACACACAAAGCTGAGGAGGTTGGATACAACCCCCAAGTAATTCTTTCTGGACGTCGGATAAACGATAACATGGCCAAATATGCGGCGAAAACAATTATTAAAAATATGTTGCAGCTGGGCATAGATGTTCCTCGATCTAACGTTGGATTGCTAGGCATAACTTTCAAAGAAAATTGTCCAGATATTCGGAATAGTAAAATTGTCGACTTAGTCAATGAACTGAAAAATTGGAATGTTTCCGTCAAAGTTGCAGATCCTTGGGCAGATCCAGTGGAAGTCAAAACTGAGTATGATGTCGAACTATCTGAGGCCAGCGAATTGGTTGATCTTGACGCGCTCATTGTTGCCGTTGGCCACGACCAATATAGATCGCTTAGTATCGAAGATTTGTTGAGCTTTATGAAAGATCAAAATAAGTGTGTTTTGGGAGATTTGAAGTCTCTATACAATAAGCAACAACTCTCTGAAGCTGGCGCAAGAGTTTTTAGATTATGAGGTGGGTTGGATTATGCAGTTTCCGATAATTGAACAACGTAGAATAAGAGTTGGCTTGGTTGGCTGTGGTCGCATTTCAAGCAACCATTTCGGTGCTATAGCGAAATATAAAGAAGACTTAGAGCTAGTGGCTGTGTGTGACACTGACCAGGAAGCTCTAGGCAAAGCGGTTAATACATACAAGGTATCGGGCTACAATGATTTTTCGGCTATGCTTAAGAATGAAAAACTTGACCTAGTCATCCTTTGTACTCCAAGTGGGCTGCACCCTAAGCATGCGACCCTTGCGGCTTCGTATGGAGTGAATGTTATTAGTGAAAAGCCAATGGCAACTAGATATTCCGATGGTTTGGCAATGGTTGAGGCCTGCGACAACGCAAATGTTAGATTGTTTGTTGTGAAACAAAACCGTCGCAATGCAACGCTGCAATTACTAAAGCGGGCGGTAGGTGAGGGACGTTTTGGACAAATTAAAATGGTTCACCTGAATGTGTTTTGGACGCGTCCGCAAGAATACTATGATGCCGGAGGCGGTTGGCGTGGCACTTGGGAGTATGATGGTGGTGCATTTATGAACCAGGCCAGTCATTACGTTGATTTAGTTGAGTGGCTTATTGGGCCAGTGGAGTGCGTTCAGGCTTTCATGAGTACGACGCGGGACATTGAGGCTGAAGATACGGGAGTTCTGAACATTAAATGGAGAAATGGCGCTCTCGGATCAATGGCTGTAACAATGCTTACGTATCCCAAAAATCTCGAGGGCAGCATTACAATCCTTGGCGACCAAGGAACTGTTAGAGTTGGCGGCGTTGCCGTCAACGACATACAGACATGGGAGTTCGCTGATCAGAAAGATTATGATGCTGAAGTGAAAGCAGCTAACTATGAAACCACTTCAGTTTATGGTTTCGGACACCCGCTTTACTACCGTAACGTTATCGACGTTTTGCGTGGGAATGCTGAACCTGAAACTGATGGCCGTGAAGGCTTAAAGTCACTCGAATTTTTAACTGCCGCTTACATTGCTGCGAGAGATCGCACGACTGTTGGACTGCCACTTCACATTTAACTTGGACAAAAGATTTGGCTGATTATTTTAAACATGAAACCGCAATAGTTGATGAAGGTGCAATTATCGGCGTCGGCACCCGAATTTGGCATTGGGCGCATGTTTGTGGTGGTGCCAAGATAGGTAAACGTGTTTCGTTAGGACAAAACGTATTTATTGGCAATAAAGTGACAATCGGTGATAATTGTAAAATTCAAAACAATGTTAGCGTATATGATGATGTACATCTAGAGGATGGTGTATTTTGTGGCCCGAGTATGGTATTCACGAACGTATATAATCCAAGATCTCTCATAGAACGAAAGTCTGAATATCGCCCGACGCTTGTCAGGAGGGGTGCTACACTAGGCGCAAATTGCACAATTGTCTGTGGAAATACCATTGGTGAGTTTGCTTTTGTCGGAGCAGGTGCGGTTGTAGCTTCGGATGTTAAGCCCTACGCGCTAGTAGTGGGCGTACCAGCGAAGCAAATTGGATGGATGAGTGAGTACGGTGAGCAGTTAGATCTGCCGGTGAACGGGGACGGATCCATAACATGTTTACACACTGGAAAGACGTACAAATTAGTCGACGGCTCTTTGCGTAAGGAGACAGATAATTGATACCTTTTTTTGACCTTGCTGCGCAACAAGAGCTAATTCGTAAAGAAATTGATGAAAATATAGCAAATGTGCTAGCCCATGGTAAGTACATACTGGGCCCAGAAGTTGCAGAGTTAGAGAGACGCCTTGTCGAATATACTGGAGCAAAATATTGCATCAGTTGCGCAAACGGCACTGACGCACTTCAAATCGCGTTAATGGCGTTAGGTGTGGGTCCTGGTGACGAGGTAATAACGCCATCATTTTCATATATTGCGACCGCTGAAGCAACTGCCTTACTTGGTGCAAAGCCAGTGTATGTAGACGTTGACCCTGTCACATATAATATCAACCATAATTTAATTGAAGATAAAATCACCAATCGGACCAAAGCTATTATTCCTGTATCCTTATATGGGCAACCGGCAGATTTCGACGAAATTAATGCGCTTGCTTCAAAGTATAACCTGCCAGTTATCGAAGATGCCGCGCAAAGCTTCGGCGCAACATACAAGGGCAAAAAATCTTGTAATCTATCCACAATTAGCTGCACATCATTTTTTCCAACTAAACCACTAGGTTGTTATGGTGATGGTGGAGCTATTTTCACGTCGGACGAAAACTTAGCAACACTAATTCGCCAAATCGCGCGGCACGGACAAAAGCAACGTTACCATCATGTCCGTGTGGGCATAAATAGTCGCTTGGATACAATACAAGCTGCAATACTTCTTCCTAAGTTGAAAATACTCGACGATGAAGTGCGCAAACGAAATGAACTTGCCGCTCGTTATAATATCGCGTTTTCAGACAACGACATGGTAACTACCCCAAAGATCAGTCATTTTGCAACTACGAGCTGTGCTCAATATACTCTGAAAGTTGAAAACCGCAGAGATTTGATTGAAAAACTTGAAAAATGTGGTGTCCCAACAGCAGTTCACTATCCATTACCTTTGAATTTGCAACCTGCCGTGTTAGACGCAAATGCCAATGTGCCATTTAGTGAAACACTATCAAATCGAGTACTTAGTTTGCCTATTCATGCATATATGCAGCCTGAAATTTTTAGTAAAATTGTTGATGCGGTAAATAAATAAACATGAAAATCCTTTCAATCATTGGAGCCAGGCCTCAGTTTGTAAAATCTGCAGTATTTCGTAAACGGTGTGCCGATGTCGGAATAGATGAAGTATTACTTCATACCGGACAGCACTACGATCATTTGATGTCATTAGGAATCTTTGATGAATTGGATGTAAAAGCGCCTGACATTAGTTATACTCTTTCAGCTAGGTCACATGGCGGGATGACCGGTGAATTAATAACTAAAATCGAGCAAACAATAATAGATATAAAACCCGATCTAGTTAATTTATACGGAGACACTAATACCACTCTAGCAGGAGCGTTAGCTGCGGCAAAATTGCATGTACCCATCTCTCACATTGAAGCAGGGCTTAGATCATTTAATAAGCGAATGCCCGAAGAGGTAAATCGTATTATAGCGGATCACGTATCAACATACTTATTTTGCCCGACACTGCAGTCGGTTAAACACTTGCAGAATGAAAATATTACGCAAGGTGTCTTCCATGTTGGTGATATCATGTTTGATGCGATCAAAATGTTTAAAGCAAAGTTTAAAACACCAAAAGGAATTGGCGCTTTAAGTGATAATAAAATTGCTTTATTGACTGTACACAGAGCCGAAAATGTTACTAATTGTGAGGTAATGAATGAGATTGTTGAATACTGTAAAAAATATTCAGCAGAGTACCAAATAATATTTCCAGCCCATCCTAATACCAGGAAAATTCTTGAACAATTTTCCATTGACCTTGGCCCGATTAAATTGATTGAACCTATTTCATACTTGGAGATGCAAGGCTTGTTGAGTATGACGAATTTAGTGTTGACCGATTCTGGTGGCTTGCAGAAAGAAGCTTATTTCCATGGATGTGAATGCGTAACCTTACGCGACGAAACTGAGTGGGTAGAAACAATAGAATATGGTTGGAATAGACTATGGAAAGCTCCAGTTTCTCGATCAAAATTGAACAATATTTCAGAATACGGAAATGGAAATGCGTGCGATGAAATTATCACCAGACTTACAAGTGGACTTACCTAATGATTTACGTGTTACTGCCAGCCTATAATGAAGCAAAATCTTTACCTAATATTTTACCAAAAATTGCAGTTGAATTGAAGAGTGTTGGACAGGACTCATCAATAATAATATGTGATGATGGTAGTACCGACGATACATTTGATTACCTGAACAACAATAAGGATTACTACAATTTAACAATCCTGCGTCACCCAATCAATCGTGGTTTGGGCGAAACAGTTCGTGATCTCTTTGAATATGCGGCAATGAAGTGTGATGATAGCGATGTAATCATCAGATTAGATTGTGATGACACCCACGAGCCTAAATATTTTCATCAGCTAGCGGAGCAAGTTAACGCTGGTTTTGATGTAGTAATCGCGTCCCGTTTTGCAAAAGGTGGACAACAATTAGGTGTTTCAAAGTATAGGACGCTTATAAGTCTTGCGGCAAATTTATTCATGAAAATATTCTTTCCTATAAAAGGAGTTCGTGAATATTCATGCGGGTTTCGAGCATATTCTGGTAAAATTATTAAGGAAGCAGTGTCGGTATATGGAGGAAACTTAATCCAATTAAAAGGACTTGGTTTTACATGTACGCTCGAAAAATTAGTTAAACTTAAGTTGCTAGGTGCGTCATTCACTGAGGTTCCCTTTATACTAAGATATGATCAAAAAGTAAGTGATAGTAAAATGATTAGTAGTGTGACAACTTTTGGTTACTTCACTCTAGCTTTGTTTTATCATTGGCCTTTCGGTGGATGGCGTCAGACTTATAAAAATAAAATTATTAATATGCGCGCTAAAAACGATAACCTTTAATAAACGTTTAAACGGAGCATTTTATATGTGCGGGTTTATTTCACTTCACCACAATAATAATATAGAAGATTATTCTTACTCAACAGCCGTAAAAATGTTGGATAGCATAAAGCATCGTGGGCCAGATGGCGACAAAATTGAGGTCTTTAGTAGAGCGGTACAAGGTCACTGCAGGCTATCAATCATTGATGTAAGTTCTCCAAACCAACCTTTAGTAACCGCGGACAATAGATATAGCTTAGTATTTAACGGTGAGATATATAATTACCTTGAATTACGAGATGAATTAATTACGGCAGGTGTAAGATTCAAAACTAAATCAGACACAGAGGTTTTATTTCAGTTATTATTGAATCAAGGCGAAGAAGCAATAAATAAGTTAAATGGCATGTTTGCTTTTGTATTTTACGATCACAAAACTAATTGCTGGATCGCAGCGCGAGATCGAAATGGAATCAAGCCCCTGTATTTATGGCAAATAACAGATAGTGAATTAGGATTTGCATCTGAGATTAAGGCATTTACGAAGCACCACAAATTTGTAAGACAGATAGATCGAAGCGCGTTAAATGAATATTTTACATTTCAATATTGTCTAGAAGACAGGACCCTCTTTCAATGTGTCAAGAGGGTAAGGCCTGGCTACTATTTGAAAGGCAATGGAGGTCAAGTACGATCAGAAGTAAGATATTGGCAAAACAGTTATGAAATAGACAAGGATCATAATGAGGATTGGTTTGTTTCCCGGTTAACAGAACTTGTTGAAAATGCTGTTGGGATGCAGATGCGCTCCGATGTACCGGTTGGTGGTTATTTGTCTGGAGGCTTAGATTCGAGCTTGGTGTGTGCAATGGCAAAAAAGCATCATGACGGAAATTTTAAAACGTTTCACGGTCGGTTCGTAGAGGGGCATGAATTTGATGAATCCTATTATGCTAAAAAATTGGCCAAACATAGCGGCTTAGACTATCTTGAGGTTGTACCGTCTGCCGAAGATTTCGTAGAATATATGCCAAAGTTAATAAAGGCACTAGATGAGCCAGTAGCGGGGCCTGGCGTCTTTCCCCAGTTTGCCGTAAGTCGATTGGCTTCGGAACACGTAAAAGTCGTGCTCGGAGGTCAAGGTGGAGATGAAATATTTGCTGGATATGCGCGTTACTTAGTAGCTTATTTAGAGCAAGCCATAAAGGGAGCAATTAATGAGACTGTAGAAGAAAAACAACACGTTGTCGCATTATCAACAATTATTCCCAATCTTCCCATCCTTAAACAATATATACCAATGCTTAAAAGTTTTATGTCAAACAATGCCTTTGGTAGCTTCGATGAAAGATACTATGCACTGTTGAACAGAAGTGAAGGTATTAAACATTTACTCACAGACGATTTTAAAAATGAATTGGAAAATGGTAACCAATTCAGTGTATTTAAAGAAGAATTTAATTCCTCTGATACAGCGTCATACATTAATAAAATGTTAGATTTTGATCAAAAATATTCGTTACCCGCTTTGCTACAAGTTGAGGATAGAGTAAGTATGGCAGCCTCGATTGAATCGCGCGTGCCTTTTCTCGATCACCGGATTTCTGAATTTTCTGCAAAAGTGCCACCGGGTTTCAAGTTTAAAGGTGGTATGACCAAAGCATTACTCAAAAAAGCAGTTTCAGAAATAGTCCCTAACGAAATTCTTCTACGCAAGGATAAGATGGGTTTCCCCGTCCCCTTGAACAGATGGTTAGAGAAGGGTGTAGTTCGGGATTTCGTATCTGATACTTTGAACTCATCAAAAGCTCTGGAGCGAGGCTTTTTCAAACGAAGTGTTTTAAAGGAGATGGTCGACCTTACGGGCATATCCGCCAGAGAAATTTGGGGTGCTCTTTGCTTGGAGCTATGGCATCTAGAATTTATTGATGACAATGCATAATTTACCTTCGCCCGAGGTAATGCGTAAACATGTAATCAAGTCGTTGAGCATCTATTGGCCCGTGGGAAAAGAGTATCTTGAAAGTATCGAAGTATCTTTAGCAGATATCAGGTGCACAAAAAGTGAATCTAAATTTGTAGAAATTAAATTACCAACATGGGCCCATGAATGTGGTGTTAATGGTAAAATTTTAGTTCCATCGGAGGCAGTGTTAGGACCTGGGTCGTGGCAGAACGTCGATTGGTGGTTAGCTGCATTTATGATGCTGGAGGCTTGGCACGAGCGTAATCACGAGGCTTGTAATGGGCCGATTCATTCATATAGCGTTTGGTTGAATACGGTTGACCCCAAAATTTGGAGGCATGCTTGGGTAAATCGGATTGCTCTTTTTCTTCGAATGTATGCAGCAATTAATTATGGCAAGGATGAGGCATCAATGTTCGGGGATAGGCCACGAGCCAATATTCTATTAACTCACGACGTTGATGCTATCGATAAAACAATGGTGATTACATTTAAGCAGATCGCATTCAATATAATAAAAATTTTTAAGAATATATACCAATTGCGGTTCAAGAATTTAGTAAAAAATTATAAAAATATTTATAAATTTCTCGCTATAAAAAGTGAGTGGTGGTTTCTCGATGAAATGTTAGAAGCAGAAAAAAAACTTGGTATTGTCGCTCGGTTTCATGTGCACACTAACCATAGTGATAAGCCCAATCTAAAATTATTACTGACTGATCCTAGTTACGATCCGACTGATAAGAGACTTATACAATTTGTTTCAAAAATAGATGATCCAGAGTTTTCGATTGGTATTCATCCAGGATATGATTGTTGGCAAGATGCCAAGAAATTGAAAAATAAAACAATTCACTTGCAGAATATTTTTGGTCATGCAATTTCTTCTTGTCGCCAACATTGGCTACGATTTAGTTGGGAAAAAACTTGGCATGCACAGTCGCTGGCAGGCATCGTAGAAGATACGACTTTGATGTTTAATGACCGACCTGGATTTCGCAACTCATCTGCAATTCGATGGAAGCCGTGGTGTCCAATTTCTCAAAGCTCCATAGATATTAATGCGACACCAACAGTTTTTATGGACTCCCATTTTTACGATTACAACGAATTAACTGACAAAGAGCGAAAACTAGACATGGTTGCTTGGATCCAAGAGTGTCTAGACGTTGGGGGCCAAATCGCGGTACTATGGCATCCACAAACTCTTTCTGAAGAATATGGCTGGTCAGAAGGTTTTCATGAATTGCTATTGATATTGCAAGAAGCAAAAACTGGAAGCCAAAAGCTATGAGAGACGTGTTTGCCCGTGAGGTTTATAATAACCTACCTCGCCTTTTGTCCTTAATAGATACTGATGACACTAGTGAAAGTTACGGACTTGGTGATAGATATTATTGGGCTTGGGGATTGACCGATTTTGGAAATGCTACCTTTCAAGGTATGGCGCATGGTTTGTCATTGCTTTGGATAGGCAATAAATGGCCTTACGAAACTGACCCGCAATTATTTTTGGATCGAATAGATGCGCTATTTATTGGTACGAAAAAACTTACGAGACTCGACGGTAGTTTAGAAGAGGCATTCCCTAACGAGGGTTCATATTGCGTCACTGCGTTAGTGGCTTTCGATTTATTACGCACGTATTCCTTGCTGCGTGAAGAAATAAATGATGAATTGGCGCAATCATGGCTAGCTACGATTAGACCACTCATCAAGTATTTAAAAAATGCTGATGAACATCACGCTCTGATTTCTAATCACTTGGCCACAGCTAGCGCTGCATTGTTTTGCTGGCACGAATTGATATCCGATGTCCAAGCATTCGCAAAGGCTGAAATTCTTCTGGCGAGGGTACTGCAAAACCAGTCGGATGAGGGTTGGTTTGTTGAATATGGTGGGGCAGATCCTGGATATGAGAGTCTTTGTTTGCACTATTTAACCGACATATATCGTAGCAATCCCGACGAGCGGTTAAGGCGAGCAATTGAAAACTCTATGTCATTTTTAAGTTACTGTATGCATCCGGATGGGTCATTCTCAGGAAATTACGGAAACAGATATACTCGTTTTATCTACCCATCTTCATTTTATAAATTCCGTGGTGAAATCTCCTATGCGGAGAAATTTCTGGCACCCATTTCTGAGAGTATATCCAATAATGCTGTCGTGTCCCTATCATGTATTGACGAACCTAATTTTATCCCTCTTTTCAATTCTTATTGTATGGCACTAACCTCATATGATAAATTCTCTGAAATAATACCAGAAAATGCTGAAAAACTACCATGCAATAGCGAACTGAATTTTACAAAAATATTCCCTTCTGCAGGTTTACTTTTCGACAAGGGAGATAGACATTATACGGTTGTAGCCTTAAAAAGAGGTGGAGCTTTCTACCATTTCGTTGACGGCTATCTGAAAAACAAATGTTTAGGATTAATAATTAAAAAGAATACGAAAGAAATTTACTGTAACCATCATAGTTCTAGTATAAACTTTGATAAGCAAAATAATACTATCACTATAGAAAGTGATTTTCGAAAACAGAAAAAGCGCCTTCCTAAGCCATGGCAATTTTTTATATTACGCTTGGCGTGTATGACTATGTTTAGAATACGGCTTGTTCGAGAAATCATTAAAAGCTTTTTGGTATGGTTGCTCATATCTCAAAGAGAAAGTGGAGTTGGCTCTAATACACGAATTATCAAATTAGGCGAAAACCTAAGCGTGAAGGACAATTTATCGATACCAAAAAAGTTTATTCAAATTCAGCCTAAGCAGGCCGTTGTCCCAATTCATATGGCAAGTAAAGGCTATTGGCAGATACAAGATGAAAATTAAGCTACTCTCTCGTATAAAACCTAACCTTGGTTACAAAGAACTGGTTGCATTTTTAACAAGTAAATCTGATTCAGTAGAGCGGTTTGAGGAAAAATTTGCAGAAAAGTTTAACGCTAAATCTGCTTTAGCATTCTCTTATGGGAGATATGCACAATTTTCCTTTTTTAAAGCTTTAGGTATTTCAAAAACTGAAGTGATTATGCCGGCATACACCTGTTCAGTAGTGGCACATGCAGTGACACTTAGCGATAACATACCTATCTTTGTGGATATTGATCAAAACAGCTTCAACATGAATTTGCACAAACTTAGAGATACTATAACTGAGAATACTTCTGCAATCATTTGTACTAATACATTTGGCAACCCAGAAAATAATAAGATCATTCATAAATTGATTGAAGAAGCTGAAAAAAAGTATGGAAGAAAAATCTACTTTATTCAAGATTGCTGCCATTCCTTTGGAGCGACAACCGACAATCAATTGATTAATATGAATTGTGACGTTGCAGTATATGCTTTTAATGTCAGTAAAATAATAACCACTATATTTGGCGGTATGTTAATCTTTAACGATGAAAAAATTGGTGAAACAGTAAGAAAATGGCGCGATAAGCACACGAAAAGTAAAACATTCACGCAAAAAATAAAATTAGTGCTTTATCTTTGGGCAACATATGTAGCATTCAAGCCACTATGTTACCGAATTATTTACTTGCTACAAAACCGAACAAAACTTTTGGATCATTTCACTAAAGCATATCACTTGGATAATAAAATACATTTTCCACCTGATGCCAATACTAGAATGAGTAATCTGCAAGCTGAAATTGGATCTATACAGTTGTTAAAATATGACGAATTAATTATGCTTAGACGAAGTAACGCAAAAAAGTATCAATCGTATTTGAAAAAATATGATTTTGTTAAAACAGTGGAATTTAATGTTGGAGCCACGTATTCACACTATCCTGTGACAGTGCCTGAAAACATTAAACTCAAAATTATGGAAAAAGCAGCACATGAGGGCATTGAATTTGGTGAGTTGATACAATACAGCATTCCGAAATTGCCGGAATACAGAGATCACTGCCGTGTATCGTATCCAAACTCAGAATTTTGCAGTAAAACGACGTTAAATTTACCTTTGTTGTCACCGCATATTGAAATTGACGTTTTCCCAAAATTAGATGTCATCTTCGAATATAATTATGGAGTTTCTACCAATGCTACGTGAGTTTCTACCGACTACATGGAACAACAAACTATTTGGTAGACGAATGGAATTTGGTCACGAAATTGATATTAATGATCCTGATTGGGTTGCTTGGTTAGAATTTTATGAAGATTTTTATTCTAATACGCAAAAGCGAGGTTTGGGAAAACATGTTAATGATTTTGGATATAAAATTCTTTCTGAAATAAATCTAGATCGGAAGACGATTGTTGAAATTGGGCCTGGTTCGTTGCCGCACGTGGATTATTGGCAGGGAATGCCATTTCGATATTTAGCTGTTGATGTAGACGAGAGGTTTCTAGACATTACTCGAAAAAAGCTAGATACTTTAAGGATCCAGTCGGAGTCATACTTGATTTCAAGGGGTGAGAAGGCGAACATCGCAATGGGTAGTGTAGATGTCGTGCTAAGCTTTTACTCGCTGGAACATTTGCAAGATCTGGACGGGTATTTATCATACTTTTATAAAATTCTTAAGCCTGGGGGTTTGCTAGTTGGAGCGATCCCTAACGAGGGCGGTCTCGCTTGGGGCCTTGGCCGGTACTTAACAAGTCGAAGATTCGTTAAAAAACATACAAATATTAACTATGACAAGATAATTTGCTGGGAACACCCTAATTATTGCGATGATATCATTGATGCTATTGAGAAAAACGATTTTAAAAAACTTGTGCTTTTTCAACGTCCATTGGGGCAAATACCGTTTAGTGATCTCAATTTAGTCACCAGTTTTGTTTATAAGAAAAATTGAAATGACAATTAAAGTCTTGTTGGTTATTGGAAGCGATAAAATAACAAATAATCTTTTTAGAGATTTTGAAGAAAAATTTGATAATGTTACTATCGTAGAAGACCATAGTCGAAATATAGTGAGCTCGCTTAAATTAGTACTAAAAGGACGTATACCTGTGCTAGCAGCATTTCTGATGTTTGCAGCAAATTTGGTGCGCAAAAAATTGAGCTACACTAAAAATCGTAGTATTATTCGAAATAATTCTGATTTACTTGAAATATATAATGATCATAAGCCTGAGGTTATGATTTTGTTCCGAGCTGGCTTGGTTATAACTAGACGTGCTTTCCCTAAAAATTCGAAGATTTATAATGTTCATTCTGCAAAATTGCCGAAGTTTGGCGGACTAGCGTCAATATACAGAGCTTTGAAATCGGGTGACTATTCGCAATGCGCTTCTTTACACGTCGTTACGGACAAAATCGATGGAGGGCAGGTTTTGTTGGAGGTACCTTATTTTTTAGATCCAAATAAGAGCTATCTTGAAAATGAAGAGCAAGCATATAATGCCGGAATTATATTATTAGAAAACGCTATTGCAAATGATTTCAGCTGAAAACTCTTTGCAGAAGTTCAGTACTGATGTCGTACTTTACGGATTCGGCATTATAATCGCGAAAGGTATAAGTTTTTTCCTTTATCCTATATTCGCATATTTCCTTTCAGTAGAAGAATTTGGTAGGCTAGACCTTGTATTGATTACCATAGCGTTTGTTGGTGAGGTACTTATATTCGGTTTAGACAGCGTCCTGTCGATAAAATATTTTAAACAAAAAACATTCGAGGAAAAAGCAAGTGTTGTTCTTACTACGTATTTTCTTCGGTCCTTTTTGATAGTCACTGCATTATCAATAACATTTCTGCTTTATTTAAGTTTGGGTGATTTATTACCGTTCGTTAAAGAATATGATAAAGTATTAACAATATCGGCATTAGTAATAGTAGCGCAACATGTCTTTGTGATGGCAAATGAAATAAACAGGCTAGAACAGAAACCTAAGTCATACGTTTTTTATTCTTTTATCTACTCTTCGGTTTTTGCTTCAGTTTCAGCTACCGGGGTCGCTTTTTTTAATTTTGGGGTGGTTCAAATTTTAATCTCATCCGTCATAGCGTATTTAGTCGCTGGGGGTAGTGCTTGGATCAATAACCGGCGATACTTATTGTGTGGTGAAATAGATTATGGCAAGTTGCTTGGACTTTTAAAGGTCGGTTTTCCTCTGTGTCTCGCCGGACTCTCGTATTATTTTATGGAGGGAGCGGATCGATGGTTCATCTCTTGGATAACTAATCTGAATGAAGTTGGAAAATTTGCTTTGGCTTGCAAACTGAGCCTTGTAATTGGAGTGGGTGTTGAAGCCTTTAGAAAATCAGCTTTTCCATTTTTGTCTTTAGCAGCAGAGCAACGTGATCAACGATCAATCCGGCTTATTCGCATAGTGTACATTATAGCTGGGACGTTTTTTGTATTTTTGGTATCCAGTATTTTGTTTGCGCAATATCCGAGGTTTCTACCAGTGGATTATAGTGTGAGTTGGCTGCTTCTGTTCTTTCTATGCCTAAACAAAATTTTATATGGAAATTATATGCTAACCTCATTTGGGTTGATGCGAGCCGAAAAGGCAGTTTCAATGATGAAAATATCAGTTTTTTGTGCGATATTTTGTGTCATAGCAAATTACATATCTATCCCAGTTATGGGAATTGAGGGTGCTGCGGCATCAACCTGCCTTACATTTTTGTTACTTAATATACTTAGTGACATAGGAAGTAATAGAGTTGATAAAACTCACAGTGTAAGATATTTTGATTATGCATTTCTTATCTCAAGCATAGTAGCAGGATTACTTTTTGTAAGTTACGCATAAGTGAAAGCGTGCAAAAGGATTAGGTTAACAAATACTATGTATGTATCAGTTATAAGTTTTATTTTTTATCCAGTGATACAGCTCGTAGCATTGCCTATCGCTTGGTATTTAAGTTTAAAAAATGCTTTAATTCTGACCAACGGACGTTGGTCATATTTTATAGGATACCATCCAATTACTGCTTTAAACTGTTTATTTTATAGAACCCAATTACTGAATATCGATCGTTTTGGTTTTGAAGCAAAAAGTTCACTTGTGGGAGGGGGTAATTTCGAGCTCAAGAAATGGTTCCACTTATCATTAATAAGTAGTTATGTTTACTCTCATGCTGCAGCAGTTACTACATTATTATTCACTTTGTTATGGATCGCCAATTTCAGTGTTTGGATAAATAATATCCATTTACACCAGGTAGTTTTAATTGTTTCTGTTCTATTTCTAAGTAGCACTGCATACTCAATGGCTTTTGCAAGGCAAAATTACCAAATAATCGGCTGGGCGGTGACACCACTATTATTTTATACACTGGAGAATAATCATTTAGAGTTCGCAGTAATTCTACTAACGTGTATCGTTTTGTTGAATATAACAGTGCACGTGCTCATGACGTCGCTATTATTTGTAAAGGTTTTACTTATTCCTGAAATTACTGATCTGTACATTTTGTTTGTATCAGTAGCCTTATTGTGTTTAAAATTTAGGCACTTGGTATTCAATGGCCAACACATTAAAGGTACCTTGTCCTTGATAGGAGCCATTGGCGGTGGGGTAGTCCGGTATAAGAGGCCGTTCCCGCTCAAAAATACAGTTTACTTCGGCACACATTATCTGCTCAGTTTTGTTATCTTTTGGTGGTTATGGGAGGAGCTTCCGTTCCTACTCGGAATAGCCATTTTGGGGTTTTTTATGAATCAAATCCTTGTAAGAATTGCTGATGAAGAATCTTTCTTAATGTTCATTTCAACCGTTGCAACTACCGAAATGTTTCTTAATGATTTTTCATTTCTGGGGTTAGCGACTTTTTATTTTTGTGTGTCACCAATTGCAAACTCTTTGTCTTTGCAATCCATGGATCAACGCAGGAGTGTCTTTAAAATACCCATATTTTCGCCGTTTGACTCGGAAAAAATATTTTCTGAGGTGGGACGGTTATTTGAAAATGTTGATAGAGGTAAAAGGGTTCTATTTGCATTCGATGATCCGGGAGAAGACTATGGTCTATTGTTTGATGGATATCGACCATTCAACGAAGCAGCTTTCTATATAGCCAACCGGAATCAAATTACGTTATTGCCTGATTTCCATTTTGTAACCGACAATAATAGAGATACGGCTGGGAATGTCTGGGGTAGAGATGTGAAATCCATAAACGAAAATATGGATGCTTATAATTGTGAATTTGTGTTGTGCTATACAAATGCAAGCAAGGCTCTAGATGTGGATTTACTGGAAGAATTCACTGTAGTCGGGTCGATGGACTGGAAGGTATTTTCTCAGGAATTTTCGGGGTTCATCGCCAATGATCGAAATTCAACTCAGTTGCCTGTTTGGTTTGTTCTAAAGAGAAAAGATGATGCCTAAGACAGTGTCAATATTAGATATCGGACTTAGCAACGTCCGTTCAGTTCAAAATGCTCTTAAACTTGTTAAGATTAGATCACGGATCATCACCACCTCAGAGGAAGTAAGAGCGTCCGAAGCTCTAATTCTGCCGGGAGTTGGGAACTTCGGAAGAGCCATGTCGATTATGACCCAAACTGAGTTGGACAAAGCGATTTTCGATGCAGCTTTAAATCGGAAAATACCGATTTTGGGGATCTGTCTAGGTATGCAATTACTGTGTCAATCTAGCGAAGAGGGAAACGTTGATGGTCTTGGAGCTATAAAAGCTAAGGTTTTAAAATTTAAAGGACGTCTGCCTGAAAAATTCAAGGTACCTCACATGGGGTGGGCGGCTGTTAAAGTCAACAAGAACAATAGTTGGTGTTCTACACTGCCACACAATTGCAAATTTTATTTTGTGCATTCTTATTATGTGGATTTGGATATTGGGGATCAGTCCATTTTTGAATGTGAATATGGCATAAAATTTTGTGCAGGTTTTAAAGTTAATAATATTATGGGTGTTCAGTTCCACCCTGAGAAGAGTCACATTTTTGGTCGTCGATTTTTTGAAGCTTACGCGGAGTTGTTAGTGTGAAGAGACTGATACCGATCCTGACGATGGCTGGAAGCAGACTTATCAAGACAGAAAAATTTAGAAAAAGAAAGTACATTGGCGATCTTGTTAATGCTGTTCAAATTTTTAACAAAAAAAATGTGGATGAGTTGATTATCGTAGATATAGATGTGACGCGCAGCGGGTGTAAACCTCACTTTGATTTGCTTGAGAATACTGCCAGCGAATGTTTCAGTCCTTTAACATATGGCGGCGGTATACAATCAATGAAAGAAGCTGAAAAGCTGTTTAAAATGGGTTTTGAGAAGATCAGTTTACAATCTACTTTGTACCGCAATCCAAATTTAGTAAAATCATTAGTAGATAATTTTGGCTCGCAGAGCATCGTCGCATCGTTAGATTATCGAAAGACTATCTTTGGATCAGTGAAAGTGCAAAACGCTACCGATGGTACTTTACCCCCGTCAAAAGACCTTGAGACCTGCCTCATGCGTTGTGAAGATTTGGGAGTAGGGGAAATAATAGTTACTTCTGTAGATCGGGATGGGACTTTCTCTGGAATGGACTATGTTTATGTGGCAAAAATGGCTGAACGACTTTCGATCCCTTTAGTCATTAACGGAGGTTTATCTTCAATGGATGAATATCAGCTTATTTGCGATACAACCGCGATTTCAGGAATTGCGGGCAGCTCTTTTTTCGTCCTAAGTCGGCCACACAAGGCTGTTTTAATTTCATATCCACTAGAAACAAGTATTGAGTAACAACATGAATTACATCGAGTGTCAGCGTTGTGTGATGGATACCACGGCAAAAAATATAGCTTTTAACGCGGCTGGTCATTGTAATTTTTGTGAAGACTTCTTGTCTAAAGAAAAAGCGATTTTTGTCGATAAAAACGTTAATGAGCTAATCTCGCGGATCAAGTTAAATGGTAAGCGTGAATATAATTGTGTCGTTGGTTTGTCTGGCGGGGTAGACTCAGCATACACACTTGTTAAAGTCATCGAACTCGGGCTGCGACCATTGGTTGTACATATGGATAACGGCTGGAATTCAGAATTGGCGCAATCAAACATTGAAAACCTTATTAACTCATTAGGAGTGGATTTATATACGCACGTCATTGAATGGGATGTCTATAGAGATATGATGCAGGCATTATTTGCAGCTGACGTTGTAGACGTTGAAATTCTGTATGACAATGCGATGCTAGGTGCTTGCTATAAAGCTGCGAAAAAATTCAATGTAAAACATATATTATCTGGATCTAATTATTTGACTGAAGGTATGAAAATGCCAGATGAATGGAACTGGTACAAGAGAGATGTTAAAAATATCAAAGGAATTTGTAAAAAACAGAATGTACGAAACTTCAAATCATTTCCATTTCACTCTTCCATTAATAGAGTTGTTGATGAATTGATTTATGGTATTAAATGGATACCATTTCTAGATTATATACCATATAATAAAGAAGATGCATTGATAGAGTTGGAGCAAAATTATAAATACCGTAGATACCCTTATAAACATTACGAATCTATTTTTACGCGTTTCTACCAAGGCTATATTTTACCAAAAAAATTTAACATAGACAAAAGGAGAATACATTTATCAAATCTCATTATTACAAATCAAATAAGCAGGAAAGTCGCTAAGCAACTATTAAACAATGAGCCATATGAATTAGAAGATTTGCTTGAAGACCGTGAATATTTTTTAAAAAAAATGGGATGGTCAGAAAAAAAACTAAATGATTATCTTGATCGAGAACCTAAGTCTCATTATTCGTATCCAAACGAGCGTTCTTCTTGGGAACGATTTAAAAGAAATGTAGATTGTATTAAAGCGAAACTTAATAAATCTGATATTAAATAATAAAGCGATAGCCTATGTTTAATTATTTTCTTAGATATTGCAATACGATAAAATATTTAAAATATCGGCAATTATTTTTTCAATTGATACACAAGACTGTACCAAAAACATCGTTTAGGAAAATTAAAGTTTGCGTTCCTACTGTTACACCAAAACTAGAGTATTATACACCTGCTTATTTTCAAATTAATTGTGGTGAAAGGTATATTAGCCTGTTTGAGTTAAATAAATACTATTGGGATGGTACAGGTAACGCAATTAACTCAAACGATTATCTGTCTAAATTTAGTTTCTTTTATTATGAATTTTTGTTATGTACTGATCTTCCAGTAGAAGCGATAAAGTATTTACTTCAAAATATTTCGTCATTTGAGATGTCTGCTAGCTATATCAATCATCCCTATACGGTGTCAAAACGAATAATATCTTTGGTGATTTTATCGTGTTATCGGCAGAATGACGTCATAGATGCGCAATTACAGCTGGAGATTAACAATAGATTATCTGAGGATATTTCGTTTCTTACACAAAATATCGAATATCATATCGATGGCAATCACATCTTAACTAATTTTCTTGCATTAGCACTTGTGTATAAAATAACACGAGTACAAAGCTTGGAACAATTTGAAAAAAAATATTTGAAAGAATTTGAAGAGCAATTTAGTGGTGATGAACATTACGAGAGGAGTTATAGTTATTCAAAGCAACTTTTATACGAGTTCATCTTGTATTACCAACTTTGTTCGAAAGAAGAGCAAATCGAGTATAGTGGTAGAATTAAGTCTATCTACTACAATTTGACCAGAAAAGAAAATATTGGTAATTTTAAATTTGGAGATAATATTGACGAGCAGTGCTGTTCTCTACATTGGTTGTCAGATTTTATTCGAAGAAATATCGGCCCACTAGAGTCTGGTAATGAAAAGGATTCGTTCCAAATATCCAACGATTCATATATATTGTTAAATAGACAAAAATTTTGTTTGGCGATTGACGCAGGTAAACCGAGTCCAAGTTTTCAACCTGGGCATGCTCATGACTCAACGGGCGCACTGTTGATGAAAGCTCGGTCGTTAGAGCTCGTTACTTGTAGTGGTACTTCGACCTATGACCGATCGACGCAAAGAAAGCTGGAACGATCACGTTATGCTTACTCGCGGCCGATATCATTGGGTTTTTCACAGGAGGTATGGAGCTCATTTCGGGTTGCAAGACGTCATGACCCAAAGATTAGCTATTCTAGCGGATCAACCATTAGTATTGAAGTTCCATGTGAGCGTGGAGCGTTTGTGCGAACTGTAGAAGCGGTGGGTGCAAATGAAGTTTGGGTAAAGGACAGTGTACGGAATGTTGAACACTTGCAGGTTCAATTTCTAATAAACCCCGAGCTCCAAGTGAAGCAAACGTGTCAGAGTGGGATTTCAATATTCGGTGCAGCATCAAAAATTGCTAGCTTTTCATTTAGCAAAGAAGCGGATTTGTTGCTTAGAAATTTAGATTTTGGTGTAAAATATGGACAAGTCAAAAGTTACACTTGTGTGTTGATCACAACTAAAACAGGAACAATCAATACGAGGATTAAAATAGAGTGAACATAGGAATTATAGGTTTAGGATATGTGGGTATTACTACAGCAGCGTGCCTCTCAAAACTGGGCCACACAATATATGGATATGAAGTAAACGCACCAAAATGTGACGCGCTGGCTAGAGGAGAAAATGTAATAGTTGAGCCGGGCGTAACAGAGCTACTTATAGAAAATAGCAACTCGATAAATTTTAAGTTTGCACTTGGTGAAGAAAATTTGGATGTAATATTCGTCTGCGTTGGAACTCCGACTAACGAGAACGGCGAAACAGACTTGAGCTTTTTACATAAGAGCTTGGAGGAACTTGCCCATTCCAACATCAACGTACCGATAGTACTGAGAAGTACAATTCCTATAGGCACCTGTAGTGAAATGAAGCAACGTTATAAAAATTTGGACATATATTTTCATCCTGAATTCCTTAGGGAAGGGACTGCGGTCAAAGATTTTTTCAACCCACCTGTTATTGTCGTTGGTGTTGACGGCATCAATTCTGAAGTAAGAGCAAAAATTATACTTCAAATATATCAGGATTTTGTATGTGAAAAATTTGTTGTTTCGACTGCAACAGCGGAATCTATTAAATACGCGAGTAACACTTTCCACGCCTTAAAAGTTTGTTTCGCTAATGAAGTGTCAAAAGGAGTTTCTAAGTTTGGTGTTAATCCTAACGAAGTCTTGAGAATATTTAGAGCTGATTCACAGCTCAACATCTCAGAAGCGTATCTAAAGCCCGGTTTTGCTTATGGGGGATCGTGTCTAGAAAAAGACCTGACATCTTTTGTTTCTCAATGCAGATCAGCAGAACTGCCGTTACTAAAGGCGATATCTGTTTCGAACGATACAATAATAGAAGAGTTTTATTATAAAGTGACTAATCTAGGTGAAAAGTTTATTGTGAATGGTTTAAGTTTTAAAGAAAACATAGATGACTTGCGCAAAAGCCCATTCGTGACATTGGTGAAAAAATTATTGTCTGATAAGAAATACGTGTATGCTTATGACGATAACCTAGAGAACATTTACGGCGAGAACCGTACTATTTTAGATCACTTGAATAAACATCCAAATTTCCAACTGAACAGAACATTTCCCTCAAAAGAAAAACCAATAACGATTTATTGTCATAACAAAAGACATAATCTTACGCCTGAAAATCTTGATCCAGATTATTGTTTATTCCCAAGTGAAAATATTCGGGCGGTATATGAATGAGAATACTATTTATTTGCACTCGTGAACCTTCAGAAGCAGGTAAGGCAGATCAAATAACTACAGTTAAAGCAATTGAATATTTGCGGCGTAAAGGCATCGCGGTGGAAGTATTAGTTCTATCACAAATTAGCAAGTGGCTCTTACCTTTCTGTATATTGAAAGGGATTATTAACCTAGTTCCGTTTCAAGTTGAGTTATATCGTTCAAATGAGAATAAACACTTGATAATGAGAGCTTTAGGATCTCAAAAATTTGATAAAGTTTATTTGCATTTAATTCGGAGCGCATCACATATTAATATACTAGATAATCAAAATATTTATCTTGGCATGCAAGTATCGCAATATCTCAATTATGAACGAACAAGCAAACAGCTTCATTTTGGGTTAAAAAAGATAACCTACCTTATTGAGGCGAAACTCTGTAAGGTTTACGAACGCCGCATCGTAAACCAAGTACGTAAAATAAATTTTGTTGGTACCTTTGACAGTAAATATATTTCATATTCACAGGTAGAGCTTGAAAAAGTAACCTCCGTTCCGCACGGTGTAGACATCGCTGATGCTGCTATTGATGACAAGTCAAGAGATCTTGTTTTTTTGGCAAACTTCTCCTCTGAGCCAAACCAAATTGCTCTCAAACATTTAGTCGAAGAAATTATGGAACTGGTATGGACGGAAAATTCCAACATAAGTCTATCTGTTGCCGGCCGTAACATCCCGAGTTGGGCGTATAATTACACTGATGAAAGGATACGCATTATTGGTGAGGTTGAATCGGCTCATAATTTTATTGGTGCACACAAAATATTTGTTAATCCTGTTAGAGCCTCCGCAGGGATGCAAAATAAAGTTTTAACATCGTTGATAGCTGGAACCCCGGTAGTGACGTATAGTACAGCAGTTGAGGGTATGAATCTGGAGAATGAACTTGTGTTTGAGGCAGCTGATACTATTGATAATTTTGCAAGGCTTGTCACTACGGCGATAAGTAATTATCCAGAGCAAAACACTATAATGCGTGTAGCAAACAGTGTGGCAAAATCTTGGAGCTGGGAAACACTTCACGATCGTTGGGCCAAAGAATTCTTAGACCTTGATTTACAATGAGAGATTGGAGTGAGGAAAGCAAACATGGGTAAATCTTGGTTAGTTGAAAACTTAAGGTACAACTTTGATTATTGCCCGTGAACAAATGATTGGTTTCTAAGATGACAGATGTTTTGTACCTAAATCTTGATAAAAACTTAATTAAAAACGGATTAGGTGGGAAGCGGCATATTGAAGGAATTATTGAGAGCTGTCCAGGTCATATTCGATTATCAGTCGCTTCTGTCGATGCACATAACTTACAGGGAAATTATAGTGTGATCAATCTTGATCGCATATATTTCTATTATCAAATTTTCCTATTAATGCGGAGGTCAAACTTCTCTGCGGTAATTGTCAGGAAAACTTTATTTGGAATGTATTTGTTTGCCGGTTTATTACTTATATTAAGGTTATATAAACAGCAACCAAAAGCGGTAATTGAATTTAATGGAATTTCTGGAGACTTTAGGATAAAAAATAGGCTTATAAGGTTTATATTTTTGATTATCAATATTATACCGCTCTACTTTTATGATTACGTATATGCGGTAAATAGTAATATCCGGGATAGAATAGTCAAATTTCAGTCAAATTTATCGGAAAAAATTTTGGTATGTGCGAATGGATGTTTCATTGTAAATAACCAAAGGTGCATCGCTAGTAAGCCTTATTCCAAATTCCAATTTGTATTTTATGGGTCAAATCAGGATAAATACCATCTCTACGACTTCTGCATGCATATAAATAAGTTAGCAGAAGGCTATCATATAGATTTAATAGGATATGGATTTGAATCTTTTAATGAGTTCAAGAATGTTCGGGTACTCGGCGCAATGTCCTCAACACAATTTACTGAGTATCTGATGTCTCAAGAATGCATTCCGATAGGTATTATTCCACTAGATAATCTATTTGGTCAAGTAAACATTGTACCAATTAAAGCAATGGATTATATCAGTTTTGGCCTACCTGTGTTACATTCGGTGCACTGTTTACATTCGTTTCGAGGTAATTTGAGTTTTTGTGAAGCGGATATTTATAATCCGAGTAATTTTAAAAGTAAATTGGCCCATTTTTCCAAAATTCTGGATAAACCGGAGTCCGTGAGGAGTAATATAGAAGAATTAAGATACAAGTACTCGTGGAAGCGTAATTTGGAGCCATTATGGTCAGCGTTAAAAGACTAGCTTCATATTTATCACTATTGCTGATTAGTTTTCCATATGTAGGGTTTATACCAAATTTTGATACTCAGCCGCTGTTTGTATTACCTCTTATATTACTGACATTTTTCACGAAATTTTCCATATTTAGTGTTCTGTTATTCGTATCTTTAGCGGGTATATTTTTACTTGGTACCTTAGTAAACATTGACAAGCACTCCGCTCGCTCACTTGTCCATTTCTGCGCATTGATCGCTTATTTTCTTATCTATATAAATTATGAAGAGTTGAAACGCTTTTTTACTGAAAAATTCTTTAGAGTTGTTATCTATGTGTACCTTGCGGTTGGCTGCGTGCAACTTTTGTTTGTAACAGATTTTTTGACTTTTTTGACGTCGAGAAGTAAAACTGAAGCTCTTTTGGCATTTGAATCTGGAAGGGGTGTTGTCTCGCTCACCGCAGAGCCTAGTCATTTCGGAATGACTCTGTTATTTTTATTTTTGGCATATTATTTGGCTGTCAAAATAGGCTCCCCAAAAAACAAAATGCACCATATTGCAGGATCGCATATCGCTGTTCTTCTCGCGTCATTTCTCGGTGTGATTTTGTTATCGCAGTCTATTTACGCAATTGCATTATTTACGATTTTAGCATTCTATGTTTTATTTACCGAGCGAAAATATTACGTATTATTATTTCTTGTTTCATGTTGCATTGGCGTCGTATTGTACGTATTGTCTTTAACTATTGCGAACCTTCGAATTTTAGAAATGTTACAACTACTTTGGTTGCAGCCTAGTTTATTGCTCGAACAAGGTGCATTTGCCAGGTTAATGAACATTCCAAGGACTTTATTTGGTAGTTACCTTTTTTGGCCTTATGGCACGGGCACTAGCAATCCAGATGCTGTTTATTTTACGATTTCTACGCCCATAGGTGATTTCTATACATCCATAAGAGATAGAGCATCTGGTGGGCTCTTGGAATTCGTTTTGATTTATGGAGTTTTTGGATTACCGATTGTATTGTTGTTTATCTGTGTTTTGCTATGTTTAGTTTTCGTAAACCGTTCAGTTTTGTCTGTTTACCTTTTACTGTTACTTACTATTGCGGGCCCGGTAGTTCAGCCGATACTTGCTGCACTGGTGATAGTTTATGTTCGTTCGGGGTTGTATCGCATAAAGTAATGCTATGAAATTTTGAAGCTATATTTTTTCCAATGTTAGGCATATTGGTTCTCTGTAGGTTTTATTCTATTTATGACAACACTAATGTTTTAAATGAGACCGACTTGGCCTACTCACATTGATATCATAACATGCTTGTAAATGTAGCAACGTGTTAAGTGGGGCATTGTCTGCATGTTATCAAATATTCTGGTTATGCTATTTGTATTCTTGAGCACACTTTTTACGCTCCTATTTATCCACCGTGAGCGTGAAACGTTTGCAAAGCGAGCCGACCGCCACGTTAATGCACGACAAGCGGTTCATACGGTTCCGACTCCAAGGGTAGGAGGGATCGCCATTGCGGTTAGAATTCTCTCTGGAGCGCTTTTGTCTGGCAATGATTTATTCGGGACACTTCTTTGGACCACTTTGCCGATCTTTGTTATTGGCCTACTGGAAGATTTAGAGCCTGATACACCGCCGTCTTTGCGACTTGGGGTCGCGGCACTCTCCGCTATCTTGGCAATTCTTGTTTTGAATATGCATATCACACGTGTCGACATCCTAATGTCGGTGACTATGGTCGGCATGGCCTTCACAATTTTTGCGTCGACTGGAATGACTCACGCTATCAACTTAATCGATGGCTTGAATGGACTATCTAGCGCTGTTGTGATTGCAATTATGGTCACTTTTGGGCTTGTTGCTCATCATTACGGGCATGCAGACCTTGTGGTGATGAATGCAGTCGTCTGTGTCGCCTTCATTGGATTTATGTGTGTGAATTTCCCCAACGGGCGTGTTTTTTTGGGGGACGCGGGCGCCTACTCCATCGGGCATCTGATAGCCTGGAATGCGATTGTACTTTTGAACCGCGAACCTGACATTTCGGCTTGGGGAATTTTACTGATCCTTCTTTGGCCAGTTGTGGACACTCTATTTGCTATGGTCCGGCGCCTTGTGACTGGGCTGTCCGTCTCTCAGCCTGATAAGCTCCACTATCACCATGTTTTGATGCGGCTCGTCCTGTAAATGACACACGAGTCTATCGGAAAGAAAGAAGCAAATCCTATCGGTTCGTTCTTGTCTTGGCCCCTCATGGCAGTGCCATGCTTCTTGGGATATTCTATGATTGACGTCACTCGGGGGGCATTAATTGCAATTTTTGCGTTCACCCTTGCCTATGTCATCACGTATCATTTGCTTATTCACAACGCCCTAAAACTCAGAAATCGAATAAGGAGCTGATGTGTCACAGCTGCTGATTTTAAATTACTCTGCTCCGATGGAAAAATGATGCTTATTTCCAAATATTTTGCTGAGAAAACCGCAAATACCTCGAAACAGTCTCAGCATTTGACCATCCACCGGCGCGCATGATCGCTGCAATGTCATAACCTTTGATAAGTAAGTCCTGCGCAGCTCCAACGCGCAGCGAATGCCCCGAAACTTCCAAATCACTCGGCCGCTCACAGCGTTTCACCTTCACAACACTCTTTTTGATGATTTCATTTACGTTCCTGTCGCAAATCGGGCGATTTAAACACTGTCCGTGATTAATTGCACAGAAAACGGCTTCAATTTCTTTAGGTTTCTTTCGAAACCATGCCCGTAACAACTTAGCGCTCCGCTCAGAGCCAAACACAAGCCGACCACGTTCATACTGGTCGGTTTTGCTTTTTCTAATCATGCCCTTGAGTGCGCCGTCCTTCGTGAATTCCAAGTCTGTTGTTCGCAGTGCGACGAGTTCTGATCTTCGGGCAAGAAAATCATATCCCAGAGACAGCAGCGCTTTATTGCGTATGCCCGCGAGCGTATCCGGTTGTGTATCAATTATTTTCACTAAGAGACTATGATTGATGCCGACAGCCTGCTGCTGTTCTAGACACTTAGAGCGTTTTAGACGTCGGATCGTGAGATAGATTTCCTCGGTTTGTGTCTGGTCGTGGTACCCAAGAAGTTTGTTGATGCGCCTGAGACAGGACAGTTGCCGCTTGATCGAGGCGTAGCTGTAGTCAGCGGCCATGGCCTCAATGTATTCCCGTACACCGCCGGATGTCAGTGGAAACGGTTCAATATTTTTCACAAAGCACCAATCGACAAATGCCTTCGTGTCAGCATAATATGATTTGAGCGTGTTTGGGGCATAAGCACCCTTTAGAGTGTTAAAGGCTGTTTCAATGCTATGAATGTAGTAAAGCGACATATGTCGTAAATCGCGCCATAAGGTTGTAGATGTCAATAGTAGATTGTTCACAATTAAAGATGGCACGAAGTGCACTGGGCTGGTCCACTCAGAAGCTGGCTGAAAAAAGTCATGTAAGTTCAAGGACATTAAACCGAATGGAAACCGCGGAAGGTTTTGCGGTAGCTACGAAAGCGAACTTAAGCTTAGTTCAAAGAACATTTGAAGAAGCAGGCATTGAATTCGTCGGCAGCATTGGGGAGGGCCCCGGTGTCCGCTTGTGGAAGCAGTCGTAAATGCGCGTGATATATGTATATATCCTTTCGGGTATGAATAAAAACACCCTGACTAATTCACGATACAATGGCGGCATATAGCGAATCATGGTATGGTGGGCACCATATGTAGGAGCTACCATGACCCAGAATTCACACCTCCTCCCGAGTGACTTTGGTCTAAACAGCTTTCAAGAATTGATCTATCAACCTACCCATAGGGCAGGGGATCATATTGATGACTTAGACGCATTTCGGGACGCCCTTTTAACTGACCTCGCGCCCATACGGCCCCATGAGGCCGTCATGGCGGAAAACATCATCATGATTGAATGGGATATTGCTCAAATTCTCATTCAGAAGCGCCATATCGCGCGATCGGCTATTTTTGATGAGATCACCAACCAATATGTAAAACTTGCCAAACAAGAATTTTATGAGGAAGGGCGCCGGCAGCGTTTAGAAGAGAAAGAGCAAAATGACGATTTCTTTGCATCCATCACATCTTTCGGAGATTACGACGTCTTTGATCCGCATGACGCTAAAATTGCGGCAAGTAAGGTTATCGCGCAGCTGAAATCAGGAAAGGTGGATCAAATTGAAAAGGCGCAAGTTCGAATAAAAGTGGACCTCCCATCCCCAGAGACAATTTTGGCCGTGGTTTATGAAACAGGCTCGAAATATCGAGAATTGGATGACGTCTTGACTGAATTGGAAAAGCGGCGCCGACGCATTCTCGAGGATTACAAAAATCTTCAGAGTGCGCGTGCAATTGAAGTGAAAGCTGCTGAATGAGTTATGGACGAGTTTTTGAAACGAACAGTGACGCGCCGCAAGAGACTGATGTCTTGGAGCTTCTGCGCACAGGGGCTGAAGTGGCACGCAACAATGCGCGTAAGCACGGTCTCACAGCTGAGCTCGCGCCCAAATCTGTTTTGGAGTGGCACTGCATCATCCTGAACGATCCCACTGCCAATTTACCTGTTATGGAGGCTCTCAGCTATCAGCAGCGTCTTGCCCTGAACCTAGCGCAAGCTGAAGTGCGTCTTCGGAGCGTGCTGCACGCCATCGAAGACTTTGAGCAGAAGCGTGATCCTCTTTTTGAGGAAAGGGCCAATCAAGAACATGATTATCAACTCTACCTCCGTTTTGCGCGCAATCGGAGTTTAGATAAATGGACGCGGGATGCATCAAAGATTCTTTTGCGGATTATTTTGAAAGAAATCCGAAAAAGTCAGAGACAGATTGAAAATCGCGCGCGTCTCCTACAACGCTATAAACGGGAAGCGCTGTCAAAGCAGCGCAAAGCCCAGAAAGCCTGGTGTGACCAATTCAAAGAAGACTAAAATCCAAAAACCCGAAACGAAATCCCTCACAACCGATAGGAGAAATATTCACATCTGAATAGTCAAACGCGGTGCTTCCGAAGCCTGCGATAGAGCAGCGCGAGCACAATTCCGAGCCCCACACCGGCAATATCTGCAATCCAATCCTGCATATCCGCGCTGCGCCCAAAGGAAGGCTGTATGAGCTCGATGAGACCGCCAAATGCGCTTGCACCTACAAAGACTGGAATGAGCCCAATGCGGCCTGTACGCGCCAGTGGAAAGGCCAGAGCTGCGAAGGCCACGAGGTGTACGAATTTGTCGGTGCCATCTGGCGCTGGGGGCGGCTGATGGATCGGCCAAAGCATGGCCACTGTCAGTACAGCCGTGACAATCAATGTGAGCGGGATATCGAGATATTTGCGCATGTAAACCGCGTATAGGCGCTGGGCCTAGAACACAAGGAAAAGCTAAGATTTTGGAGATTCGCGGTTAAGGCGAAAGCGGCGTTTAATCAGAGGGTTGGGGGTTCCGATAAGGGCAAGGGTTCGGGTAAGTGGTGTTCAGATGCTTGCATTTGATTTTCCCAATCAATTGCGTTATAACATTTGTTATACAATTCTGTAAGATTGGATGAAACTCGATGACTGCGCTCACAATCAAATCTGTTGGTAATTCCGCTGGCGTTCTATTGCCGAAAGAAATTTTGATCAAACTCCGGGTAGATAAAGGGGACGTCTTGCATGTTATTGAAACGGAGAACGGCATTGAGCTTACCCCCTATGACCCTGAATTTGACGCGCAGATGGCGGTTGCAGAAGACATCATGCGAGAAGATCGAGACATCTTGCGCAAACTCGCGAAATGACAGAGCCAATCTGGATCAATTTACGCGTCATTAAGGCCTTTCACGATCGGCAAATTAATGAGCATGGCGGCCTACCGGGGCTTCGCGATGAGGGATTGCTTTTGTCTGCCTTATCAAGGCCAGAAAATTCCTATCATTACTCTGACCCAAAACCAGACGTGGCTGAACTCGCCGCAGCATATGGGTTCGGGCTTGCAAAAAATCATCCCTTCAATGACGCGAATAAGCGCACCGCACTCATCGCAATGCGCCTGTTTCTAAAGTTAAACGGATACGATTTAGCAGCCTCACCTGAAGACAAGTATAAGACGATCATACGCGTAGCTGCGAGCGATATCAGCGAAAATGAACTCGCGCAGTGGATTAGGAAAAACCTGGAAGAGATAAAAAGTTAATCCCAAGTAATAGTCTATCACTTCTGAGGCTTAAGGGTTCCGATAAGCATAAATTCTAAGGCGTAATTCTATACATGGCGACAACCGCACAGGCTCCTAGGCTCGTTTTCGCCAATTAGCTCCGCAAAGGAAACCGAGTGTAACGTGATATTGGCAGTCATCCTCTGGATTTCATCAGGTTTTTGCGACGCATAGATTATCTTTAGGGTTGAATGTCTGAAACATTCCGCGCTTTTCTGACCCTAACAGTGTAACCAACTAGCGGCAGGAGCCATAGAATGAATAGAATAGAAAATAAGGTGGCCATCGTCACCGGTGGAACGCAAGGCCTGGGTGCGGCAATCGCTTGGCAATTTGCCCAAGCCGGTGCCAAGGCTATTCTGACCTGCGGACGACATGCTGAAAATGGCAGTCATGTGGCCACAAAGATCACCCAAAGCACGGGCGTTCCAGTGGTGTTTGTTGAGGCTGATCTTGAAAGCGTGGCAAATTGCCAAAATGTTGTATCCCAGGCCGATACGCGTTTTGGACAGGTCGATATCTTGGTCAATGCTGCCGGCCTTACGGATCGCGGAAATTTACTGGATACCAGCGAAGATCTTTTCAATCGTATGTTCGCGGTCAATACCCGCGCGCCTTTTTTTCTGATGCAAGAAAGCGCAAAAGTGATGATCCGCGAGAACATAAAAGGCTCAATTGTAAATATTGGTTCGGCCTCAGCGATGGCAGGTCAGCCTTTTATTGCGCCCTATTGCGCCTCCAAAGGCGCATTGGCAACCTTAACGCGCAATTCTGGATATGCTTTGATGCGCAATAATATCCGGGTCAATCAGCTGAATATTGGCTGGATGGCTTCGGATGGAGAAGATCGTATCCAACGCGAATATCACGGGGCTGAAGATAACTGGCTTGACGCCGCTGCAGCTGAAATGCCCTTTGGCAGGCTGTTAGATCCAAAAGAAGTGGCCAAAGCCGTTACATTTCTAGCCTCAGATGATAGCGGCATGATGACCGGATCGGTGATCCATTTCGATCAATCGGTTTGGGGGGGATATTCGTTTGCGCCGCCAACGCCTGACGATGCTTTGGCCCTTTAGCACAAAGCGACGCAGAGGCAGCTTGTAGGTTTTGAATAACCCGCCTAGCCCCCCTACCCTCTTATAAACATAAATCTCATAGCTGCCTAAAAAACCTCTGGCGGCCTGCCCAAGGTGCTCAGAGTCCCACTGAAAGTGTGAATTGCGCACAGGGCGGTGATAACCCAGTCGAGGGTATACCGAAGCCGTATCGGAAGGGAAACCGCCCACATATAAGCTAACCCGCATGCGGCTCAGCCATGTGGACCAGCGCCGTGGCTGCTTGGGCTTATCCCCCTTCGGCTTTTGACGCCAGCTGCGCCCCCTCAGACAACGCCGTAAGTTTTGCATAGGCAATTTCAGGATCGATCGTGCCAAAACCGGCAAAGGTTCCAAAGCCGCAATCACTGCTGGCGACCACCCTGTCTTGCCCAACAATCCCCGAAAACCGCCGCAGCCGCTCTGCCACCAATTCGGGATGTTCTACAAAATTGGTTGTGGTATCCACAACGCCTGGCACCAAGATTTTATCGTCTGGGATATCATTTTTACGATCTGCAAAAACTTGCCATTCATGCCCATGGCGCGGATTCGAGGTTTCAAACAAGACATAGCGCGATTTGGTCGCCATAAGCGTATCAAACATTTTTGACATTGGGATGTCGCAGACATGCGGGCCTTCGTAATTTCCCCAACAAATATGAACCCGCACTTTCTCTTGGGGTACATTTTGCAACGCATAATTCAATGCCTCAACATGCGATTGCGCTATTTTAATGAAGGCCTCATCGCTGAGATCATGAAACAACATATGCCGTGATAACGCCAGATCCGGGCAATCCAATTGCAAATCAAGACCAGAGGCCACAATCGTTTCATATTCCTGCTTCATCGCCTCGGCTAAAGCTTCCAGATATTTTTCACGGCTCGCGTAATATTCATTTTGCAAAAACAACGATATCACCCCGGGCGAGGCGGCATTCATAAATCCGCGCTGCACCCCCGTGGCGGCCATCGCGCCTTTCAAATTGGCAATATCCTTTTCCAACTCGCCTTGGCCTTTGGATTTTACATCCCCCACGCACATAGGGCGCGCGTATTGCGGTGTGCCACCATCATCGGCTAGGCGCTTTAAAAAGCTTGGAAACCGCTTTAAATCCGCAGGCGCATTGCGCGGGCCATCGCCATCAAAGCCAGTATATCGATCTTTGACATAGGTCGCATAAGAAATTTTTGACGTCTCCCCATCCGATACGAGGTTTATGCCGGCATCCACTTGCTTTTGAACCGTATCAAGAACCGCCTCCTGCATGGTGCGGTCGAATGCCACCTGATCATAGGATTGTTTATGTTCACGGGCAAAAATAAAATCCACGACAGCTTGGCTGCGCGGCAAAGACCCGACATGCGTTGTTGCAATCTTCATTTAATTTCCTTTCCAAGTGGGCCCAGCGGGGTCCGCGGTTTTCCGGATTCGAAAGGCCGCGCAAGCGCCGCTCATCGCTGGCGCCAAGCGATGCGGCATGTTTTCAGGAACCGAAGCTGTATCGCCTGGATTAAGCGCCGTGCTGCCACCCTCATAATCCAAACGCCAATGCCCGCGCACGGGCATAATGACATCCGCTTGATCACAAGTCTCAAAATCATCAAAGCGGGTGCACTGCGTGATAAACTCAACTTCAAACCCTGGTCGATCTGGAAGCATCGCGCCTTCGCCGATGATTTTTGCCGGCGCAGGATCCGCGAAAGCGACCATATCCCAATAACGTGCAACGTGGTTTGGCACCAAATCCTGCGCTGACAGTTCAGGAAATGCAGCGAGCTCTTGCGGCGTTAAAACAGGCATCGGCATGTCCCCTGCGGGAAGGCTTTGCCCCTGAGCAGTATCATAAAGCTTACCCTTTTGAGATAAAACAAGCCCATGGTCTTTGGCATCCTCAATCACTTGCGGCGCCCAAATCACACCCCCGCCAGCATCATCGCCGCCCAACACTGCCATGATCATTCCATAATCGGTTCCGATATTTTCAAACCCTCTGAAAATACCTGTCGGCAGGTTGATGATATCTCCTGCCTCAAGAACCACCTCACCCGCGGTGCCCCAACGCCCCCAAAAAAACCTCCACCGGCCCGAAAGCACGAAAAACACTTCGGCTGTGCGGTGCGAATGCAGTGAGTTTCGGCATTTGGGCGGCTGCCCGGCAGCGCCAATATTAAAACCGTGCGGAATATTGATATGAACATGTTGATCCGCACTTTCCGAGACCCCCCCACCGATAATGGTGAAGTTTTCCTTTTGATCCGAACCTGGGGTATGGGCATCGATAAAGGCCGTTTTACATGGGATCAAATCCCCATATCTTACGATCCTTTTTTCCATCTCTTGCGGCGTCATCATTATTGATCCTTGATCCATTAAATTAACGGGGCTGTAGCAGAAGCGCGCTCATATGCAGGCTAAACCTGGCTAGAACGGCGTGCTGCAGGGTGTAAAAAGCTTTTGACTTTGCTTCAAAGAGGCGCTTGCCATCTGGGTTTTCCATTCTCATCCGGCCCCGGTGGCGATGAAAATTTGTTTCCAGATAGAAACCGGATCAAACAATGTGAATTCGCGGCGCAGCCCGTAAGGCCCAAATTCGGCATGGGTAAAGCCCATTACATGGATCTGAGCGCCCGTTGGCTGGCCAAACATCCCCCACCCATCATGCGTGCCATTCAAGCTCCAGCGCACCGCCGCACGCGGAGACAGCATCGGATCCTCACGGCCTATCTGATGGTCAACCGAAAATTCAGCACTCGGAAAAGACGCCCGCAGACCCATCCAAAGCTTTTCAGTATCGGCCCAAGAATGCACCGTGGTTGAGCCTGGATGTTCCGTTTGAACCGCTCGGTCATATTCGGCGCGGATCACCGAAAAATCTTTTTCCATCATCCGGCGCAAAATATCCGATAGCCGCGCGCCCCATTCGTTTTCATTGCCTCGGCTTTTATAAGGCCCTTGAACATCGACCGCCGGAGAGAACGGTGTAACGCAGCGTTCTGCCCCCCCTTCTCGTACGATCAGATCACGCGCAAATTCTTTCGGATCAAGACCCAATTGCAACACCAAACCTGCTGTATCTCGGATCAGCCATTCATCATTGATTTGATTGTTGATCGCCGCACAATCTGCGATGGCGCGAATGACAAAGCGCTTACCGGTAGGGGGGCCAAAATAACCGCCCCCAGTGTGCGTGCCCATAGTCAGCAAACGATGCGAAGATAAAAACCCGTCTTGTTCATTGCCCGACCAGATTACATCCTCGCCGGTTAATTCACGATCGGGAAATTCGGCCAAGGTCGATAAAGTTCCGTTGATCGTGCGCTGATTACCAATCGAAACACCTTCGGGGAAACGCATCGGAATATTCTCAGCATAGTAATGATTGAGCGTGGCCAAGCCGCGGCCTTCCCAAATTTCTTTAGTAATCCCCAAAATATAATCTGGAAGATCGCCCCATTGTTCGGAAAATCCTTTCATGTTTCACTCCTTCGCACTCTGCGCACCGAGCGGCGCAAAACCAAGGGGCCATCGATTTCAACGCGGCGGGGCGCCTCGGTTTTATTTTCTATTTGCGCCATCAAAATTGTGACGGTTTCGGCCACCATCCGGTTCGCCGGTTGGCGCACTGTACTGAGATTATAGGCGGGCCAGGCAGCAGCCGGCACATCGTCATAGCCGATCACGGAAACATCATCAGGAATGGTTAACCCAAGCTCAAACCGCAATGTATCCATAACCGCCAGCGCCATATGGTCATTCGCCACAAATACCGCATCCGGTGGGCTGTGGGCAAACATCCGCCGCGCAGCCTCTGTGGCGCCGTTCATGGTGAAATTGCCGATCTCTCTTGCGTGTAAAGCCACACCGGCAGCGTTCAAACCTGCGCGAAACCCTGCCTCGCGATCCCGCTGCGTCGAAGCGCCTTCCCAGCCGGCGATATAGCCAATCCGCTGATGCCCTGTGGCCAGCAGGTGCTGCGCAATTTTTTGCCCGCCTGCGTGATTGTCAGAGGTCACCGCAGACATGCCTGTATCATCTTGGCTTCGGTTAAACAGAACCATGGGAACCCCGGCGGCTCGACAACGATTTGCCAAAGTCGATGACATCGCCACCGATGCTGTCACGATACCATCCACTTGATAATCCAAAATTTCTTCGATCACATGTTCGATGCTGGCATTGTCTTTGCCCGCCATAAAGATCAAAACATGATAGCCTTTTTCTTGCAGAGCGTTTGAAAGCTTTTCCAAGGCTTCGGGATAAAATTGGTTCTCAAGATAGGCCACAACCAGCCCGATAATCCGACTTTTTCCCGACACCATCGCGCGCGCGATGAAATTTGGACGATAGCCCATTTCATCCGCAATACGGCGCACTTTTTCGACGGTTTTGGCCGAAGCCGAGGCACCCGGCGTGAATACCCGGCTCACCGCAGATTGGCTTACCCCCGCCCGCTTTGCCACTTCGCTTGATGTGATCCGTCCGCTCATTCGGCCGTCCAGCCTCCATCCACCAAAAGGGATGCGCCTGTCATCAACGCAGAGGCATCAGAGGCCAGAAATACAACTGGCCCCATAATATCTTCTACCGTTCCCACGCGGCCCAATTTGATCTTGCTTTCCACCCATGCGCGTTTCTCAGCATCCTCAAACGTGGCCTGCGTCAAATCGGTTAAAACAAAGGTCGGGCAGATCGAGTTAACGCGGATCCCCGCATGCCCCCACTCAATCGCCATCGCTTTGGTAAACCCTTCAACCGCATGCTTAGACGCACAGTAAACGGCGCGATCAAGACCTCCAACATGCGCCATCTGGCTTGAGATATTGATCAAGCTGCCGGGCTTTTGCGCGCCAAGCAGCCCCTTTGCCACTGCTTGAGTCAAAAAGTAAGCGCCGCGAATATTCACCTCGGCTACGGCGTCGTAATCGACCACGGTTGTATCACTGGCCTTGCCATGGCGCGCCAAGCCGGCCGAGTTGACCAAAATATCGAACGGGCCCGCCGCAGCCACGGCCACAGATGTGGCTTCAATATCCGCAACATCCAATTGCATTATCTCTGCATGGCGTCCTGCGGCCTGCAAACGCGCAGCAAGGGCTTGCAATCGTTCGGTGCGGCGCGCGGCCAAAGTCACAACGGCCCCATGCTCAGCCAAAGCCACAGCGCAAGCCAGACCAATGCCCGAGGAGGCCCCAGCGACCAATGCGCGTTTGCCAGTTAAATCGAAAGACGGCATCGTGGGTAAAGTCATGACAGCCCCTGATCTAGTGAAATCGTCGACATAGAACGGGCTTTGTTGAATTCACGCAAGCGCGCAAACACATCCACCCCCAATTGCGCATAAGTATATGGCACATCAATTTGAATCCAATTTTCACGGATTTTTCCGTTTTCCAAGCGCCAAAAATCAATGCTCCGCAGGGTAATTTCGCGGCCCGCTGGAGCGATCCCCATCCAGCCATCACCCGTTAATTTCATCCGCATATTGGGCCAGCCAGTTTCGCAGACATAGGCCCCTTCTGCGATATAATGGGAATGTAAATCATACATCTCTTCTGCAGCTAAGCGATCCCCAGCTGGATCAACTTTGCGATCCGGCATTCCGCGCAAAAAAGGGATCTGATGCCAATGGCGAAACCCAGATATACCCCGGCCCGTGCCAATCCCCGCCGGACCGTACCAATTGAACCGAGGATGCCAAAAGCGATCCAACTGCATCACTTTTGGATCCGGATTATCAGGATATCGACACAAAGCCGTTTCCATATCTTTGATATGCTCAAGACTGGCCCGCCCGTCGCCAGACGCGCTCAGCCCATCACCACTAAGCGGCCCGGGCGTGCATAAGAATGCACCCAATTGCGGCGCCATTGGCCAGGCTTTGGCCTGCATCATCAATTCAGGTAAATCCCAAATCACCTGCATTTCAACAACCCGGCCATCTTCAACCCGAAAAAACTCGTGATAGCGCATATGCGCCAAATGCCCAGTTGGCGGAATATCCATAAACGGCGCCCAGAATGTGCCCATATAATTGCCCATCGTGCCAATCCAATCCTGGCCTTCAGGCGTGGTGCCGGCCAACAAGATTAAATCACGCCGCTCAAGATCGGGCAAGGCTGTTATCAAAGGCTGATAGATCGTATCATAAATTTTATCAGCGCCGTTAAGATCGCCAAAAGGGTGACACATATGAAGCGTGATATCGGGGGCGCATAAATTGGTTAATGCATGGCGGATATGCGCCGCATCTTTAAAATCTGCCATCGCTCTGCGCCAAGGCAACAAAACCGCTTTTAATTTTTCAGATGGCGCTGCCATGCTCATTCTGCCGCTGCTCCATAAGGCACATTTTGCCCCCCATAACGGCGCACGCGCAGATTGCACTGCTCGGCATGCCCCACAAAACCTTCCAACATGCATAAACGGCTGCCATAGGCACCAATTTCAGCCGCAGCCGCATCGGTTAAAACCTTTTGGTAGCTATGCGTTTTCAGGAATTTTCCAACCCAGAGGCCACCCGTATACCGGCCCGCCTTTTTGGTCGGCAATGTATGATTGGTGCCGATCACCTTATCCCCATTTGCCACATTGGTGCGGGCACCCAAAAATAAAGCGCCATAACAGGTCATATGTTCCAAAAACCAATCATCACGATCCGTCATCACCTGCACATGTTCTGAAGCGATATCATCAGCCACCTGCAGCATTTCTTCATAGGTCTCGCATAAGATCACTTCGCCATAATCTTCCCAGCTCACTTTCGCCGTGCCGGCGGTGGGCAAAATTCGCAGGATGCGATCAATCTCAGCCAATGTTTGCTCGGCCAATTTCCGCGAATTGGTCACCAAAACCGCGGGTGAATTATATCCATGCTCTGCTTGGCCCAGCAAATCAGTGGCGCAGAGTTCCGCATCTACGGTGTCATCCGCGATCACCATCGTTTCAGTGGGACCTGCAAATAAGTCGATCCCAACGCGCCCAAAAAGCTGGCGCTTTGCCTCGGCTACAAAGGCATTGCCCGGTCCCACAAGCAAATGAACCGGATCAATACTCTGCGTCCCAAGCGCCATCGCCCCAACGGCCTGAATGCCCCCCAATACGTAGATTTCATGCGCCCCGCCCAAATGCATCGCGGCGATCACCGCAGGGTTTGGTTCGCCGTTAAAAGGCGGCGTGGCTGCGATAATACGCGGCACTCCTGCAACGCTGGCAGTGGCAACCGACATATGCGCCGAAGCCACCATCGGAAATTTACCGCCCGGCACATAGCATCCAACAGATTGCACCGGGATGTTTTTATGCCCCAAGATCACGCCAGGCAGAGTTTCCACTTCAATATCCAACATACTGTCGCGCTGCGCCTGCGCAAAATTGCGCACTTGCTCTTGGGCGAATTTAATATCCTCCATATCGCGCTTTGACACTGTGGCGATGATCGTTTGCACCTCATCCTCGGTGAGGCGGTAGGTTGGGCGGTCATAATTATCAAATTTTACCGCCAATTCATGCACGGCCTCATCTCCGCGCATCTCGATATCTTTCAGCGTTGTGGCAACCGCAGTGGCCACTTTAGCATCATCTTCGGCTCGATCTGCCTCGGGCTTACCCCGCTTTAAATATTCAACCGTCATCTTACCCATCCTTCCCATCAGGGCTTGGCGCTTGACGCGCGCCCCGGTCATAAGCTTCCCAACCTTCGCCGCCAAACACATCATGGCCAAGCTGGGCCAGAACATGGGGGAAATCCACCATCACCCAATTGTCAGAGATCTTACCATCCTTCACTTTCCAAAAATCCATATAGCGGATTTCAATGCGCTTTCCCGTCGCTTCAATGCCCATAAAGCATCCGCTATGGGTGGCTTCCTGGCGCCCGAAAGCCGCCGCCCATTCGCCCATAAACAGCCGCGCTTCATCAACGCACACCTTATCTGAAAAGGCGGCTTGAAACGGCTTTTGCCAATTTTTCTGAAATTCTGTCAGGCCAGACTTCGTGCCACAGCCTGCATTGCCCATCCAGCGGAAGCTATTACTGAAAAACTCGCCAATATCGGCGATCCGGTGATCGTTCAACCCATCCACCATGGCCTCGATAACGGCCCGCGTTTCGTCTGTTTTAGACATATCCGTCTCGCGGCTTAGCGTGGCTTGCTCTGGGCGGGTGCCCTTCATACTATATCCTCACTTATGAATTGTGCCGCCCGATATCCGATCATCATAGAGGGCGCGTTGGTATTGGCCGAGGTCACTGCTGGCATAACTGATGCATCTGCAACCCAAAGGCCGGAGACCCCCGCCACGGCAAGGCGCGGGTTGACAGGGGCAGTGCCTTCGCCCATGCGTAGAGTCCCGACAGGATGATATGCCGTCGCACCACGGTCCATGATATGCTGGCGCAACGCCGCGTCTGTGGTTACTTCTGGTCCAGGAAAAGCCTCGGGCGCACGGTGGTCCCCAAATTGCGCCGTGCTCATCAGCGCGCGCAGACGCTTGAAGCCAGCGAGCAATGTTTCGACATCTTCTGGGTCCTGAAACAGGCCAAGATCGATATCTGGCGCGACGTTTGGATCAGCCGAGGTCAGGCGCAAACGCCCACGTGACTTGGGCCGGCACACGCAGACATCTGCGAAATATCCAGACCCTTGGGTAAACCGACTGCCCTTCCAATCCAGCATGAAGGGAATGAAATGGCATTGCACATCCGGCTCACCTGACTCGCCGCGCGCGTTGAAGAAAGCGCCCCCCTCAACCGTTGGCGAAGCAAAGCGTCCCGTGCGCGTAAACAGATAGCGAAATAGCGCAACCATCCACGCAGGCAGTTGGGACAGTGTCAGTCCATATCCAGATTTCGGGCCAACATAATGAATTCCGACAGCGGGGTGATCGTGCAGGTTTTCGCCCACCTCGTCCAAGGCATGGGTGAGCGAAATGCCAAGTTCCTTCAGATGGTCCGCCGGTCCGACCCCGGATCGCATCAGGATCGCGGGGGAACCGATGGACCCCGCTGAAAGAACAATGCCACGGGACGCGCTCAGCTTCGTGCCGTCGAGCAGGACAATACGCTTTGCCTGCCCATCATCAAACTCGATCCGATCGACCTCGGCCCCTGTCTTGACTTGAAGACCATGCGCGTCCTGCGCAGGGCGCAGAAATGCATCTGCCGCCGACCAGCGGCGCCCAGCGCGCATATTGAACCGGAAGGTACCAGCGCTTTCATATTCGGGCGACGGGGCCTCGGTCGAGTTTCCCCCGAACAAACCGGACAGCGCCTGAACCAAAGGATGCGCACCCGTCATCTGCTTTGGCTGAAGCTTGGCTTCGACCGCTTCGAATGCGTTCTCGACATCGCCCCATGCCCAGCCCTTGACGTTCCAACCATCAAAGTCGTCGCGCCGCCCGCGAAACCAGACCATCGAGTTAATGGACCCCGATCCCCCAAGCATGCGTCCGCGGTGAACATTCAAGCGCCGCCCCCCCAGACCCTTTTGCGGCACTGATTTAAAGCGCCAGTCGCGGTTGCTTCCCATAAGCCAGGCCAAACCGAATGGCATTTTGACCAGCGGGTGGTTGTCTGACGGGCCTGCTTCCAGCGCCAGAACACGCCCAACGCCGCGCCGCGCCAGTTCAGCAGCAGCGATGCATCCGGCTGAGCCTGTGCCGACGACAATGAAATCCGCGTCCGTGCTCATGCGCCAGCCCTTTCGAGTTCACCGAAAACGTCAAAGCCGAGTTGCAGCAGCACATGCGGGATATCCAGCATACACCAGTTTTCGATGATCTTGCCATCCTCGCAACGCCACCAGTCACAATCGCGCATGAACACACGTTTTCCTGTTGGCTCAAGCCCAAGGAATGGCTTGACGTGGACACCTGTAATCATTGGCCAACCGCTTAAGAATGCATAGTTCCCGTCACCGGACTTACAGTCCGCGCCAACATGTTTGATGCCAACTTCGCTGCCGTCACCCCATCCCTCAAAGGTCTGCTCAAACGGTTGTTGGAAAGTGGCGAATGCATCAACAGTAGCATAACAGCCAAGCCCGCCAGGCCCGTACCAAACCATCTTGTCGTGCCAGTAGGGCCTCCATGCTTCGTGTGCTGTTGTAAGCTTTTTAAGCATGGCTTCTACCAGATCGGCAGAGGCTCTTGACGCGATGCGGTCAGATGGCCCATCGACAATGCCGTCATGTGTTGCCGGTCCGGGCACAACGCCTTCGTAGCCGCGGCTTTCTTCGAGTGGCCAAAGGCCAAGCGCGATAATCAACTCTGCAAACCCAAGGAATACATGGCTTTCGACAATTGATCCATTTTCCATCCGATGAAATTCGCCAAAGCGTAGATAGGACAACTTACCGCTGGCGGGGATGCCAAAAAACGGCTTGGAGAAATGTCCGTGGAAATACCCGGTCGAGGTCACCCATTCTGAACCAAGGTATTCGCCCCCAAGCACGATGTAGTTTTGTCGGGTACAGCCCTCAAACGAAGCGAAGATTGGCGCGATGATGTTGTGAAGATACCCATCACCATCCTGCGCCTCGTTGATCGGGTGGCTGGCGTGCACTTTCGCAGACTCGTGAAAAAGGCTTGACACAGCCGCTTCCACTTTGTTCATAGCAAAACTGTCTAACAGTTTGCGATAAAGCGCTTTGTTGTTGTGCGATGTCTCTGTTGCAATTCCCATCGCCGGACGGTTAACGCGTGCGTTCATCTCAAACTCCTTGTCGCTCTGGCAAGCTAATAGACATTAGCATCACCCTTTGACCGCGCCGGCGGTAAGACCGCTGACAATCTGGCGTTGGAAGAACAAGACCATAAGGAATAGCGGGGCCGTGACGGAGACAACCGACGATACAGCAAACATGACGTTGCCTTTGGTCTGCGTGGTTCCAAGGAAGCTCGCAACCTTCGGGATCATTGTCTGGTTTTCTTTAGACAGCAGCATCGTCGTGACGGCGAAATCGTTGTATGCCAGCAAGAAGGAGAACAATCCTGTTGTAATGACGCCCGGCCACATCACTGGGATGATAACATTGCGAAAAGCCTGAAATCGAGTGCAGCCATCCACCATCGCGCTTTCGTCCAGCTCGGCAGGAATATTTTTAAAGAAGGAATGCAACATCCATAGGGTAAAAGGCTGATTGATAGCAACCAGAACGATCACTGTTGTCGCCGTATGACCCCACAGATTCCACTGAAAAAACACTGGCAGATAGCCCGACACCAAGGTGATTGGCGGCATGGCTCGAAATATAAGCGCTGCGAGCAAGAACCAAAAAGCATAACGATAAGTAGACCGCGCTAACGCGTAACCGCCAAGCGTTCCGAGAGTCAGTGATATTGTTACCACAAAGAAACACACAATCGTAGAATTCAACGCCGCGCGCCAGAACTCTTCTTGCACCCAAGCTCCGTAATAGCCATCGCTGGTAAATGGACCGCCCGTTTCAATGAGGGTCAACCTGCCGGTCAGAGCATTGGCCCAATTGGCCTTGGAAAAGAAATCCCCCTCAACCTTAAACGATCCCCAAAGCGTCCAGAGGAAGGGAAACGCAGCAAGAATCATCCAGATGGCCAAAATAGCCACAACAAGACATGTGACGGTAGCAGGTTGGCGTTGTGCTTTGCTTGACATACTACACCTATTTCCGATCATATTCGCGCCAAGTGCGCACCAAGACAGGCGATAAAAGAATCGCTACGCCAATTATTGTAAGAACTGACGTTGCCGCTGCCGATGAGAGTTGACGGGTTTCTCCCCCTAGGTCGTTATAGATGGCCCAGCTCAGAGAAGTCGCATGCGCCTCGGCCGAAAAGCTGACAATGGGCTCAAAAACCCGGAAATTATCCATCAGCTGCATCAAGGCAATAAAGGTGGTCAAAGGCAGTAAATGAGGAATAATAACATGGCGAATTTGCAGCCAACGATTGGCCCCATCCACACGGGCTGCTTCCAGCGTGTCCTGGCTTACAGACTGCAGGCCCGCATAATAGACAATAAAGGCAAACGGTGCCGCGTGCCATACGCCATATACCATTAACATGACCCAAGTCAGCGGCGTTGATGCTTTGACAGATAAATCAGGATCACCTGCAAGATATTGCAATGTAGCCCCAACAATACCACGTGCATCCACCATCCAAAACAGGATGAGTGCCCCCACAAGCGGTGTGATCATCATCGGAAGAAGCGAGAAAAAAATCAGTGGACCCCGAATTTTTTTGACAGCGCTGTTTACCGAAACGGCGACCACAAATCCAAAAATGATGACCAGCGGAGTCACAACGAATGTAAAAACTAGCGTAAAAGTAATCGCCTTGTAAAAGGGTAGATTTAATATTTGCGTCCCAAAATCGCGCCATGACTTGGAACTAGTCCAATTGTCGCCCAAATCGTCAATCGCGAGATGGTTACGATCTGCATATATTTTGAGGCCGGAGAACTGCCCCAACGGGCGTTCTGAACGCAATGCGGCATTAGCATCATGATCAACGGTTGTGGACTCTTTGCAGCCAAACAGATCGCAGGTTTCAACGATTTTAATCACCTGCTCATGTTCAACATGCACCGATTGCACAATAACCGAAACAATCGGAAAAAAGATAAACAGCAACATTGCCAGCGCGGATGGAAAAACAAACCAAAAAAAGGGTTTATGTTTCATGGTCTTGATGCCCCCAGGCGCCAGTCAGCATTTTGGAATAAAAAGGGGCGGACCATAGATCCGCCCCAAACTTGAGATCCCTCAATTAAGGAAACCCTTCTCTTTTGCGGCTGCAGTATAAGCCGCTTCGGCATCAGCCAAAGCCTGCTCGGCACTTTCTTTACCCAGCAAGAAATCTGCGATATTGGCGCCCAAAGAAGTGTGCAACAGACCGTGATAAGGCAACATCGGATAAGACGTTGTGCCCGCAGCTATTGCGGCGAAAACACCGTCATTGACCGGTGCAGGGGTATAGCCCTCGATCATCCACACAGCCTGACCCATGGTTTCTGCATTCAGGATTGCCGGGCTAGTGCCATGTTTCATAGCCAGGAAGGTGGCCACAGCATCTTCGTCAGATACGTTTTTGGCTACGGTCCAGCCGTCCCACCATAGGGTCGATGCAGGAGTAGAGCCTCCATCAACGGTGAGCGGACCACCCACTGTGATGTTTGAGTAAACCTGCTCTTCTGCGCCCTCATCATCCATCAGACGGCCCATGCGAGATCCCCACATATTCATTATCATGACGTTGCCTGCTTCCATTTCAGCACCAGTGGCATTGGAATCATGCGTCAAAAAATCAGGATTCATATATTCGGTTAGCGCTTTCATCATTTCCAAAGCTGCAACACCCTGTTCATTGTTAATCGCGACCTCAGCTGTGCCGGGCTTATAAAACGCCCCACCATGTCCAACATACATGTTGACGAATTCCTGAGCCAAGTTCCAACCCGCCGCATAAGCGCCACCAACAGGATATTGGCTAAGACCCGCTGCACGGATTTTCTCAGCAGTCTCTAATACCTCTTCATAGCTGCTGGGCACATCAACACCAATCTCTGCCAACACGTCTTTACGATACGCCAGTGTCTGCGCGTTCGCCATAAAGGCAACGGCCATTACTTTGCCGCCAATCGTGATTAGCTGATTCTTAGGGATATCCTGACCATGTACAGCCACCAAATCATCTAACGGGCGAATAACGCCTTCGTTCATCAATGCAACAATCGATGAATTCGCGATAATCGCAGACGAATACTCGGCCGGGTTACCGCTCATACCGTCCACGTTAATCTTTTGGTGGTCCGCCGTTAAGTTGATCTTAACCTCTCCGCCCATACAAGCGGCTGCGCCATTCGCAACGGTGTGGATTGCAGGAAATTCATTTCCAACAATGCTGACATTGCCAGAAATTTGACAGCCCGCATGTGCTGTGGCCGCAGAAATTGCTAATACGCTTGCAAGCGCTACTCTTTTTAGAAACATGTCGTTTCTCTCCCTGTTGTTGGATGCATCTTCGAAGCCTGCATCCGTTGACCCCGCCTATGCGGGAAAACGGAGGTCGTTAGCCTCCAATACGCGCACCGGTTTGAGAATCAAAAAGGTGGCAATGAACATCAGAAACCTCGATTGAAACCATGTCAGCGATTTTGGCGCGGTAATTTTTGTCAGCTTTGACCGACACGAGTGCGCCGCCAATGCGTACGCTCACCATTGTTGCGTCACCCAAAAGTTCCATCGTGTATATCGGCGCATTGATCTGACCGCCGCTTTCAACGACGCTAGCATCTTCTGCGCGAAATCCAATCGTTACCGGTCCCTCAGCTGCGTCCAGACCTGCTATATCTGTGTATTTTGCAGAAAACTTACCATCTTTAACGGCACCCTCAATTAGGTTCATCGCTGGATTTCCAATGAAGCTTGCAACAAATGCATTGGCCGGGCTGTCATAAATTTCAACCGGCGTACCGACCTGCTGAACAATACCCTCTTTCATGATCACAACCCGGTCAGCCAAAGTCATCGCTTCAATCTGGTCATGCGTCACGTAGATCGTTGTTACAGCCAATTCGTGAGACAGATTCTTGATTTGCGCCCGCGTCGAAACCCTCAGCTTGGCATCAAGATTGGACAGCGGCTCATCCATCAAAAAGACGTTCGGTTCGCGTACTACCGCCCGGGCAAGCGCAACACGCTGGCGCTGGCCCCCTGATAATTCGGCAGGTTTACGATGCAGAAAATCATCAAGTTCAACCATGGCGCTTGCCCGGCGCACTTTTTCGTCATGGGTTTTGGAAGAAATCCCACGCACTCGTAGAGGAAAGCGAATGTTTTCGTAAACATTCATATGGGGATAAAGCGCATAACTCTGGAACACCATCGCCACATCACGATCTTTTGGCTCAAGATCATTGACCCGCTTTCCATCCACCAGAATATCTCCGTCACTGGCGTCTTCGAGCCCGGCGATCATGCGCATAGTGGTCGTCTTCCCGCAGCCCGACGGACCAAGCAGAACCAGAAACTCTTTATCTGCAATGGTTAGGTTAAAATTATCCACACCAACAAAACTGCCCCATCGCTTTGACAGGTTACGCAACTGGATTTCAGCCATTAACTCTCCCCAACGAAAATTCTAGTCTCCGCCGAAGCAAACACTAGACTCAGAGCGTTGAATTTGGCAAGTGTTTTTCGCATACGCATGCAAAATTATAACCCAGCAGAGGTAGATATGAACTTTTCTAAACAAAAACAATTGGTTAAAAATTTTTATGTAGATCTAGATGCCGCCTCTGAACAGGATCTTCCAGCGATCGTGAAACAATATTGCGGCGCCGATTATTTTTGGCGTGGTTTTCATCCTTTCAACGAGCTGCAAGGTGCAGAGCAAGTTGCAACAACGTTTTGGCAACCCCTGCGCACAGCCTTGACCTCACTGCAACGCCGTATGGATATTTTTATGGCGGGTGAGAATAAACTGCCCAACCATGAGGGCGTTTGGGTGATCTCGATGGGCCATTTGATGGGATTGTTTGATGCCCCATGGTTGGGTCTCGCGCCAACTGGTAAGATTGCAATGCTGCGCTATTGCGAATTTCATAAAGTTGAACAGGGCAAAATCACAGAAACCGCGATGTTTTTTGATATCCCACATCTGATGATGCAAGCCGGTTTAAGCCCGTTTCCACCGCAAACCGCCGCGCATTTGGTTCAACCCGGCCCAGTGACTCATGAGGGGTTAATGTTTGATCCGCAGGATCCAGAAGAAGGGCGTAAAACGCTGGCTACGATCGACTATATGGTTGGCGATATAAAAACCTGGAAAGGCGGGCGCGAGGAGCCATTGGTCGATGAACTGCGCCGCAGTTGGACAGAAGATATGATCTGGTGGGGGCCTGCTGGCATTGGTGCCACCTATACAATTGAGCGCTATGCAAAGCAGCATTCCGGCCCCTTTCGCGCAGGGTTTAAAGACCGTATTTTCAATGGGCATCTCTGCCGGATTGCCGAGGGTCAATTTGGTGGATTCTTTGGTTGGCCAAACCTGAGCCTCACGCCAACCGGCGGCTTTATGGGCATGCCGGCCAGCACTTTAGCGGGAGATATGCGGGTTATTGACATGTATCGGCGCGAAGGAGACAAACTGGCCGAGAATTGGATTTTTATCGATCTGCTTCATTTTTGGAAAATGCAGGGGGTGGATATTCTAGAGCGCATGCAAACCGTTCCACGCACCTAAGGCATCTGCAGGCTGCCCCCACTTTGGCCAAAGGAGCTATGATTACGCAAAATTTTAGATTGATAACAGCCTATCTTTTGCAAATTCTCTTTCCAAACACCGCAAGGAGCTCCGGACAAGGCCAACCCGACCAATGCTTTTGCAAAACATCAGCCAACAGGAAGCAGGCAAACCCCGCTGTAGCCTTAAAGGCATTTTGCTGCTTGGCGGCTGCGCCTATAGCGGTGACATCGCGCCACCACACGGTGCCATCTTGGCCCAGACACGGCACCCAATGGTGCCACTAATACCAAAGTACATCAAGAAAAACGCTGCGCATATTTGAACGCACCATCGCGCTGGCTATGAAAGCAAAACCCATATGCGTTTTAAAAATAAATTTATTTCTTCCAAATCACTATCCCTCTATCTTTTGTACGATGCGCCTGCGGTAAAAACTGCCAGGACGGGCTTTTGAAACCACAACACGCAAGGAATAGGGATCTTCACAATGGGTCTAAACAAAGAACTGGATGGATTTATGGTGGTCTCGCTAGAACAGGCGGTGGCAGCACCTTATTGCGGCACCTTGCTGGCTGATGCAGGGGCCAGAGTGATCAAGGTAGAGCGGCCAGAGGGGGATTTTGCGCGGGGCTATGATGCGGGCGCAAATGGTCAAAGCGCCATTTTTTCCTGGCTCAATCGTGGAAAAGAATCGATCGCTCTGAATTTAAAAACGCCGGAAGACACCGCTTTACTCTGCCGGATTTTGAAAAATGCAGATGTATTTCTGTCAAACCTCGCACCAGGTGCAATTGATCGCTTGGGGCTTACAGGCTCAAAGCTGCGGCGGGATAATCCCGGCCTGATCAGCTGCACCATCACAGGCTATGGCGATACGGGCGATGCGGCGCAAAAGAAAGCCTATGATTTTCTCGTCCAAGCAGAAGCCGGCATCTGCGCGGTCACCGGCACACCAGATGCCCCGGCCCGCGTTGGCGTATCGCTAAGCGATCTTGCCACGGGTTTGACGGCCTTCTCAGCTATTTTGCGCGCGCTGTTACAACGCGGCAAAACAGGCCAGGGCGTTGATCTGAAGATCTCGATGTTTGATGTCATGGCCGACTGGATGAATATGCCGCTTCTGGCGCATCGCTATATGGGCGGAGCGCCCGATCGCATGGGGCTAAAACATAGCTTCATCGCACCCTATGGCGCGTTTCGCTGCGCGAATGGCGCTGTTATTTTGATTTCGGTTCAAAACAATCGAGAATTCACCGCGTTATGTGAGCAGGTTCTTCAGCAACCGCAGCTTCCCACGGATCCAAGGTTTTCTGAAAACACCGCCCGCTATGCCAACCGCATCGCACTAGAGGCGATTGTAAACGCTGTTTTTGAAGGTTTCAGCAGCGCAGAAATGGTACAAAAGCTTGACGCGGCAAAAATTGCCAATGCGCGGTTAAATTCGGTTGCCGAGCTTTCAGAGCATCCCTTTTTAAAAAATTCAAACGCCATTATTGGCGGGATGCCAATCGACATGGCCGCCCTACCGGTTGCCACAATGGGCGGCACCGCAAAGCATGTGCCAGACCTTAACGCCGATGGCGCTGCTTTGCGTCATGAATTCTCACTCCCCTCGCAACAGGCCTCGGACATCCCATGACCTATGAACTAAACCACCCAGAAATCAGAACCGCCGTTTCCCAACTATGCGAACGCTTTCCAGGGCGCTATTGGCAGGAATGCGATCGCAATCAAGCTTATCCGCAAGCTTTCGTAACCGCTTTGACCGAAGCGGGCTATCTGGCCGCGCTTATACCAGAGGCTTATGGCGGGCTATCCTTGCCGCTTTCTGCCGGAGCCGCGATTTTGGAGGAAATCCACCGCGCAGGCTGCAATGCCGCGGCCTGTCATGCGCAAATGTATACGATGGGCACGCTGCTGCGGCATGGCTCTGACGCCCAAAAATCCAAATATTTGCCGCAAGTCGCGCAGGGAAATTTGCGCCTTCAAGCCTTTGGGGTAACCGAGCCAACTAGCGGGACAGACACCTCGGCTTTGCGCTGCACCGCGCGTAAAGAGGGGCAGGCCTATATTGTGAATGGTCAAAAAATCTGGACCAGCCGCGCCGAACATTCCGATTTATTACTGCTCTTGGCGCGTACCACCCCACTAAATCAGGTTGAAAAGCGCACCGAGGGCTTATCAGTTTTTCTGGTAGATATGCGCGAGGCAAGCGAAAGCGCGCTGAGCATTCGCCCCATTCGCACGATGATGAACCACGCCACAACAGAATTATTTTTTGATAATCTCAGCGTTCCGCAAGGCAATCTTATCGGCGAAGAAGGCAAAGGCTTTCGATATATTCTCTCCGGAATGAATGCCGAACGTATTTTGATCGCAGCCGAATGCATCGGAGATGCCAAATGGTTCATTGAAAAAGCTTCGGGCTATGCTTGCGAGCGGCAGGTTTTTGGCCGCGCCATCGGACAAAACCAAGGCATTCAATTTCCAATCGCCAAAGCCTATAGCCAAATGCGCGCAGCCGAATTGATGCTGCATGAGGCGATCAAGCTCTATGATGCCGGTCAAAATCCTGGCGAAGAGGCAAATCTTGCAAAATTATTGGCTGCAGAGGCGCAATGGGCAGCGGCAGAAGCGTGTCTTCAAACCCATGGTGGATTTGGATTTGCAGAAGAATACGATATCGAGCGTAAATTTAGAGAGGCGCGCCTTTACCAAGTCGCCCCGATCTCAACCAATCTGATCCTGAGCTATATTGCAGAGCATGTTTTGAAAATGCCAAGATCTTATTGACGCCATATCATTTATTGCTGGCAGATCCCAAAGCACCAGCACGCGCGCAATCTCTGCTTCAGGGCGCTTGCGGCAACGGATCACAAAATCTGCCTGCGGTTATCATGCGCCGGCAGAAGTCAGGACAGGCAAGCCTTTTTGTAAAGCCTAAAATGGCGCAAAAAATAGGAGCGCGCCGCCACTGAGGGCCAAGGCCGCCAACTCTCATCTTTTGCAAATCGGGCACAGCGCAACGCCAATTTCAATGCGCAGCCGCAAAGGCGGATTTAATAAAACAAAGCAGGCTAAAGGCGACAAACTATACAAACGGCCACTCAGAATTCAAAATCAAGGCCGGACTAATGCCGCGCATATCGCGCACGAGTGGATTGATAGGTTGCGTTGGCCCGCGCGCAGATCGACCTCATCCCTTGCAACCACAAAGAGATGGGGATGAGGCGCGCCATAGCCTCGCAAATCAACCAGTGCGGCTTTTTCCAAAAAGGCGCGACCTATCCCGAACAAAACTCTATTCCAAATGGTGTTATCACGCCTTAGCAAGAAGAGATGGCCAGAGCCCAGCGCATGCACTGATTTCGAAAATCCCGACACGGGCTTGGTTATGCTTAAAGGATGAGTGATCAAAAATCGGGTCGTGCGGGCTTTAAAATAAAGGGTCAAAAACCTCGATTGCTTATCGCCGCGATTTGAAACAAGAAGCGGGCCAGCCCTAAGCATGTAACATTTGCGGTTTGTGTTTTGAACATTGACCATTCATTCGCTGACTAAAAAGGGGCCGCAAATGCGGCCCCCTTGTGAAAAATCGAAATCATAAAGCTTTATAGAAGGTCAAACCGATCCGCATTCATCACTTTATTCCAGGCTGAAATAAAATCCGCTGTGAATTTGGCTTTATTATCGTCTTGCGCATAAACCTCGGCCAAAGCCCGCAATTGCGAATTGGATCCAAATACCAAATCGGTGCGGGTTGCGGTTCTAACGATCTCACCAGATACGCGGTCTTTTGCCTCATAACTGTTGGGCCCGGTCGAACTCCAGTCTACGCTCATATCAAGCAAACTGCTAAACCAATCCGCATTCAGCGCGCCGCCCGCGCTCCACAGGCCATGGCCATCCGCGCTGATACCCAAAGCGCGCAATCCGCCAACCAACACCGTCATTTCAGCAGGCGTCAGCCCCAGAAGATGCGCGCGATCAAGCATCATCTCTTCCGGAGAGACCGTAAATTCGGTTTTCTGATAATTGCGAAAGCCATCCGCCATTGGTTCCAGAACGGCAAAAGACTCGGCATCAGTTTGCTCTTCGGAAGCATCACCGCGGCCCGGCGCGAAGGCCACTTCGACACCGCTGGCCATTTCAATACCAACCGCGCCGCCCAATATAATCACATCTGCCAAACTGGCCCCATATTGCGATGCGATCGGATCAAGAACCGCCAGAACACGCGCCAATTGGCTTGGCTTATTGACCGCCCAATCTTTTTGTGGCGCCAACCGGATCCGCGCTCCATTGGCGCCCCCGCGCATATCTGTGCCGCGAAACGTCGAGGCAGAAGCCCAAGCGGTTTCAACCAGCTCTTGCACGGATAAACCGCTTGCTTTGAGCGCCGCGCGCAGGGCTGCAACGTCGTAATCGCTGGCCCCAGCCGGCACTGGATCTTGCCAAATCAGCTCTTCCTGGGGCACTTCGGGCCCTTGATAACGAATTTTTGGTCCCATATCGCGGTGCAGCAATTTGAACCAAGCCCGCGCAAATGCATCAGCCAAGTCTTCGGGGTTTTGATGATAGCGCTCGGAAATCGCCCGATAAGCAGGATCTTTAATCATCGCCATATCTGCGGTGGTCATCATTGGGGTTACTTTGACGCTGGGATCATCGACCTCAGGGGCCATATCCGCCTCGGCAACATCCACGGGCTGCCAAATATTTGCGCCCGCCGGAGATTTGGTTAAGGCCCAATCATATTTGAACAACAAATCAAAATACCCATTATCCCATTGCGTTGGATTGGCCGTCCAAGGGCCTTCGATGCCGCTGGTGGTCGTGTCACGCCCAACACCGGAACCATAGGCATTTTTCCATCCAAATCCCATCTGCTCGATTGCGCCACCTTCCGGTTCTGCGCCTACAAGCTCAGGATCGCCCGCGCCATGAGCCTTGCCAAACGTGTGGCCGCCGGCCACCAAGGCAACCGTTTCCTCATCATTCATCGCCATCCGCCCGAAGGTTTCGCGAATATCTTGCGCGCTTAAAAGTGGATCTGGGTTGCCATTTGGGCCTTCTGGATTCACATAAATCAACCCCATCTGCACAGCCGCCAAAGGGTTTTCAAGCGATTGGCGCGTCTCTTCATAACGTTGATCTGCAAGCCAGTCGGTTTCAACACCCCAATAAATATCTTCTTCGGGGTGCCAAATATCTTCGCGCCCACCGCCAAACCCAAAGGTTTTGCCGCCCATAGATTCGATCGCGACATTGCCCGTTAAAATAAGCAAATCAGCCCAAGAGATTTTATTGCCGTATTTCTGTTTGATCGGCCAGAGCAAGCGCCGTGCCTTATCCAGATTGCCATTGTCAGGCCAAGAGTTCAGCGGTGCAAAACGCTGCGCGCCCGTGCCGCCGCCGCCGCGCCCGTCACCCGTGCGATAGGTGCCCGCCGCATGCCATGTCATCCGGATAAAAAAGGGCCCATAATGGCCATAATCCGCCGGCCACCACGCCTGCGAGTCGGTCATCAAAGCGTGCAGATCTTTTTTCAACGCGTCGTAATCAAGCTGATCAAACGCCTCACTGTAAGAAAATTCGGGCCCCATCGGGTTTGATTTTTGATCGTGCTGGCGCAAGATGTTCAAATTCAATTGGTTCGGCCACCAATCTGGATTGGTGGTTCCCGCATTGCCTGTGGTGTTTCCACCATGCATCACTGGGCAAAGTCCGGCATTGTCTTTCATCGTTATCCCCCGATTTTGCGTTTCGCTTGAAGAAGCAAATTACTGACTTTTAAATAAGGCCGGCCCAAGCCAATGAACGGCTTCGCAGCATTTCGACTCACAGCCGGCTGATACCGTGAAATTTACCACGCCAGATACATAAGATAAACTTGAATTTACTAATATTTTTGATAAGTTTTTCTTATGGAAACTATAACCTTGAAACAACTTAGATATTTCGATGCTTTGGCCAAAACGCGGCATTTCAGCAGGGCAGCTGACCTTTGCGCGATTTCACAGCCGGCGCTTTCGATGCAAATCAAAGACTTGGAAGCGCGTCTCCCTTTACCGCTTCTTGAAACAGCAACAAAACCGTTGCAACTTACCCCTTACGGTGATGCTTTTGCAAAGCATGCAGGCATGATTTTGCAACATGTGCAGGAATTAGGGGATTTGGCGAACGCCTCACATACGGCGCCGCAAGGCTTGCTGCGGCTTGGCGTCATTCCAACAATTGCACCCTATCTTTTTCCCCGATTGATCCAATCAATGACCGAGGCATTTCCAAAGTTAGAGTTAAAGCTGCGCGAAACGATTACATCGAATTTGATCGCAGATATTTTAGAGGGGCGATTAGATGCCGCCATTCTGGCTTTGCCCGTATCGGAACCCCGGCTAAGCGAAGTGCCCCTTTTTGAGGAAGAATTTATTTTGGTGCGCCCGTTTTCCGAAAGCGGAAAACCAGTTCCACATCCAGAATCGCTGCATGAAATGCGGCTACTTTTGCTTGAAGAAGGGCATTGCTTTCGAGATCAAGCCTTAACGGTTTGTAATATCTCTACTTCCCAAACGCGCGACCTTATGGATGCCAGCTCGCTTTCCACGCTGGTTCAAATGGTTGGCTCTGGGCTTGGCGTTACACTTATCCCAAACATGGCGGTCCCACTTGAAAGCCGGTCTGCCAAGGTGGAGATGCTGCGCTTTGCTGCCAGCCCTCCAAAACGAACGGTGGGCATGATTTGGCGGCGAAACACGCCTTTGGAAGCGCATTTAAGGAAAATCGCAGACGTGGTTGCCGCACCCGATAAGTTTATGGCTTAAAACGATAAAAAGCGTTTGATCGCGCAGCACCAAAGCGCAAATGTGACAGGCCGCTGCATCCTTTTATCTTCAGCGCAAATAATCCGCATGAAAAGCAATATGCTCTTGCATGAATGTAGATATAAAAAAGTAGCTATGATCATAGCCGGGCTGTAGGCGAAATTGTGCATTGTGGCCACGCGCGGCCACCGCATCGGCAAAAGCTTCCGGCCGCAATTTTTCCAAAAAAGGATCCTCTGATCCATTATCAATCAAAATGGGCCCGTCAAAGCCATGCTCCGCCATCAATTGGCTGGCATCATGGGCCGCCCACAGGCCCTTATCCTCGCCCAAATAGGCGGTAAATTGTTTGATTCCCCAATCCGATTTCATCGGATTGCAAATCGGCGCAAACGCTGACACCGATTTAAAGCGCCCAGGTTGGCGCAGGGCAAGTGTCAAAGCCCCATGCCCGCCCATGGAATGGCCGCTGATAGATTGCCGCGACATATCGATTGGAAATGACGAGTCCATGACGGAAGGCAATTCTTCAGCGATGTAATCCCACATCTTAAAATGGGGCGCCCAAGGCGCTTGCGTGGCGTTTACATAAAACCCTGCGCCCTGCCCCAAATCAAACGCCTCATCATCGGCGACGCCGACGCCGCGCGGCGACGTATCGGGGAAAATCAGCGCCACATCATGCTGCGCGGCCCAGCTTTGCGCCCCTGCTTTAACCATGGCGTTTTCATGCGTGCAGGTCAGACCGGATAAAAACCAAATCAGCGGCACTTTTTGGCTTTGCGCAAGCTGAGGGAGAAACAGGCCGAAGGTCATATCACATGACAGAGCAGCAGAGCGATGCGTGTAAACACCTTGAATGCCGTTATGGCATTTAATTTCCGAAACTGTTTCCACGGTCATCCGCATGCATCCCTTTTTATGGCTGCTCCGTTCTTAAAGCAGTTTACTCGATTGTAAAATGATTAACCTCACAATTTTTTGACCGGTCGAACAACTCTAAGAAAGCACACTGCAAACCCGATAGAATGAAGGTGACCCACCAAAGAAACTGGTAATGAAGCGTAAGGCAGGTTAATGAGGCATCCAACCTCTGGAAAACAAAAAACTGCACGCCCTTACATGATTAAGAAATATATATGGCCCTTCCTGGAACCGCTGATCAACGATAAACGCCTTGAGCCGGTATTGATGATACTTGGCACTTTGGCCGTTGTTGGGGGTATTCTATACACGCTGCTCCAATTTATTTTGGGTTAAACGCCAAGCAAAGCCCCCTGCCAGGGCATCCCTAAGCTGTGTCATTCAAAGCCCATTACATTCTTAATCCGCGATATCTTGCACCTCGTGCACTTCAATGACATTTCCATCAGGATCGTAGAAAAAGATTTGGTGCCAACCGCTTACTGCTTTATTCCCCCAATCGGAAAAGGGAATGTTCTGAGTGCGCAAATGCGCTTTGAACGCGGCTAAGTCATCCGTACGATACGCAATATGGCCGCGCGCAACCGGATTGACCATTTGCCCGGCATTAAACCCTGCCAACACATCTTTTTGTGCCAAATGCATCTGCAAATGGCCATCCGATACAAAAGCAACATCGCCTGCATATCCCTGCTTTTTTTCTAAAACCGGCAATCCTGCCACATTCGGAGAAAGCCCCATGACCTCTTGATAAAAATTATCCATCCTCGCTACATTTTCAGTGGCCAGATTAATATGATGTAATGTGAGTTTCATAATGCGCTTACTCCGTTTTTATCTTTAATCCGCTGTCGCTTTGGATATATCGATGGGTTTTACTTACTCTGTGATACAGCCAGCGTAACAGCTCCAAACCTTTGCAAAAAGGGATAAAAACGGCCATTTCCAAAGCATAAGCTGCGCTTAAAATCGCAGCCAAACACACAGTCAGAGCCCTTGAAACATGAAGATCAATCGCCCCAGAAACACATTTGGCAAAAGCAAGATCTGAATACATCCTTTGATATTTTAGCCGCCCAACTTACCCCGCTGGGCTAGAACGGATAGCGAGGGTAAACCAATTTTAATATTCAAAAATGATATTTAAACTTGTAAGTCACAGAGTTTTACAACTTAACGCTGCTTATGAATTTGACCTCCTTGCAAACATTCTTAGCAATTCTTGAAACCGGAAGTTTGGTGCGCGCCGCAGATAAACTTAACGTCACCCAATCCACGGTGACCGCGCGGCTTAAAACGCTTGAGGAAGAGCTGGGGCAAGTGCTGATAAACCGTCAGAAATCGGGGGCAACGCTCACGCCGGCCGGGGCAAAACTGATGCGATACGCCCCCGCAATCACGGGGCTATGGCGGCAAGCGAAAAATGAAACAGGGCTGCCCGCAGGGCTTACCTCTGCCTGCAGTTTTGGATGCGAACGCGATTTATGGCATGGTGCGGGACGGGCTTTTTTCCACTATGCAACCAGCACACAGCCCGAGCTAGCGATGAGCGCAAGGCAGGGCAGCGGCCGCGATCTCACCGAATGGATCGCCACGGGCAGCATAGACATTATTGTTACGTTTGAAGCCGTGACGCGCGCCTCTCAAACGCTTTACCCGTTGCCCGCAGAAGAGCTTATTCTATGTTCAGATCGCCGCAATACGCCAATGATAGGGGATCCTAACTATATTTTCATGGATCACGGCGCTGAATATCGGCGCGTTCATGCCGAATTTTATCACGATGCGGGTATCGCAAGACTGAATTTTGACAGCGCGTGGTGGGCGCTTCAATATCTGCTTGAAAACCCCGGTTCGGCCTATTTGCCGCGTTCTTTAGCGCAGCGTTACTTAGACGAGGCCGCGCTTTTCATCGTGCCGGATGCGCCGGTGTTTCACAGGAAAAAATCTTTATTGGCCTCGGATCAAGCTGTTGAAAAGTTCCACTGGCTGGAAAACGCTATCGCTCAAATTCAATCTCACGAGCGCCCACAGCAGGGCCACGCCACCTCACAAGGGCAGGCAGGCCAATGATCACTCAGAAATGAACAGATCTGTGAGCGCAAATTGATCCACATCTACCAAGCCAAGATCAGAAATCCGCAAGGCCGGAATCACGACCAATGCCAATAGGGAATGTTGCATAAAGGCGTTGTTTAATGCGCACCCACACCGTTGCATGCCGCTTAAAATTGTTTGTACTTCCGTGGCCACGTCAGCCGCGGGTCGATCAGACATCAGCCCCGCAATCGGCAAATGCACCTGCCCAATTTCTGCGCCATCCTGCCAAATCGTAGCCCCGCCGCCAATCTCGCCCAGCCGGTTGACCGCCTGCGCCATCATCTCTCGATTGGTGCCAACCACGATAATATGATGGCTGTCATGGGCAACGCTGGAAGCAATGGCCATTTCACCCTGATAGGCAAAGCCTTGTACGAACCCATTGCTGATGCGTCCTGTCGCATGATGACGTTCGACCAAAGCGATTTGGCACACCCCCTTATTGGCTTCTACCAACCCATCAATCACCGGTAATTTCGCGCTCAGCGCCTGTGTTGGAGCCTGATTTTCGATCACCCCAATAACTTTCACATGCGCCTCTGCCATATTTGGTGCTGCTGCAATCTCAAAATCCGTAGCGCCCATGGTTTTTCCAAGATTAACCGTGTTTTTGGCCCCCTCTGGCCATTCATAATGTGGGCACTCGGTCAAAATCTGGCCATGTTCGGCAAGTTTCTGGCCGCGCGCAAACACCACTTCAATCGGCAAGGAAACAAGATCAGACGACAAGATAAAATCAGCCCGGCGCCCCGGAGCAATACTGCCCAATTCGCGTTCAAGCCCGAAATGTGTGGCGGTATTAATCGTCGCCATTTGCAACGCGATCAAAGGCTCGCAGCCGCAGTCAATTGCGTGGCGCACCACCCGATCCATATGCCCCTCATTGACCAAGGTCTCCGAGTGACAATCATCAGTGCATAAAATGAAATTTCTAGGATCTAAATCGCGTTCGGTTATGGCGGTTATTTGCCGCTCTACATCATACCAAGCCGAGCCCAATCGCAGCATCGCCCGCATCCCCATTCGGGCGCGTAAAACGGCATCAGCCTCGTGCGTGCCTTCATGGTCATCCGCAGCGCCGCCAGCGGCATAGGCATGAAAGGGCGTGCCCAGATCTGGTGAGGCATAATGCCCCCCGATCACCTTTCCAGCCGCCTGCGTAGCCGCCATTTCAGCCAGCATTTTTTCATCCCCAGCGATTACGCCGGGATAATTCATCATTTCCCCAAGGCCTATTATGCCCGGCCAGCGCATCGCTTCAGCAACATCTTGCGGCGTAATTTCAAATCCGGTGGTTTCCAGCCCAGGCGCAGACGGCGCGCAAGAGGGCATTTGCGTGAAAATATTTATCGGTTGCAAGAGCGCCTCATCATGCATCATCCGAACCCCCGCCAGACCCAGCACATTGGCAATTTCATGCGGGTCGGTAAACATCGTGGTCGTACCATACGGGATAACCGCCGCGGCAAATTCAGCCGGGATCAGCATGCCGCTTTCGATATGCATATGCCCGTCACACAGGCCGGGAATAAGATAGCGACGGCCCGCATCGATAATTTGTGTTTTTGGGCCGATACAATGGCGCGCATCCGGCCCAACATAGGCGAACCGACCTCTGACAACGGCAATTTGCCAATTCTCAAGAACCTCTCGCGACTGAACATTAACCAACCGGCTGTTTTGAACGACCAGATCGGCAGACGATCGCCCGGCGGCGACAGCAACCAAATCGGCAGCGCAGTCTGCCCAAGATGCAAATTCACCCTTCGCCACATTCACCTCCTTGCCTGATCTCTGATCGCAACGGTATGGGGCTAACGGCAGGCTGTAAAGATTTTTACCATGCCACGCTACGTTTGCAGCGAAACGCACAACGTTGCGCGATTGGTGCAGTGCGGCGATCACCTCTGTTCCCGCAAAGCACAGCACCTGCCGCGGACAAGCTGATCAAATCAGCGCAGTCTCATGAAATCGGCCCACATCTCGGCCTTGGGACGTGCGGATTTAGCTTTAACACATAGCGCGAAACGCAGTGCGCGTTTGGCTCTGACTTGCGAGCTCATGCGCCAGAAGCCGTCCATCAGATGTCAACCCGCCAGTTGCATTAAACCAGCCGCGCTCACTCCCATAATCAAAAAAGGATTGCTCAAGGTTTGAGGTCATTATCGAGCACATTTGAACGACCGCGCCGTATTGCGTCTCATATTGTTTATCCGACATTTTTGACCTCATAATTATTTGACAGTCCTTCTGTCTAAACAACCTCGAGAGTAAAATAAATTTAAAAAAAATTTAAATTAATTAAAAAAATTAAAAGACTAAATGCTTATTTTTGTTTTAGATCAGCACATTGATCTCAGCGGGCGACGACACATGCGCAGAAACCGGACCTCAGCTGCAAAACGTGAACCGTCCTTTGCCCCGACGCTTTGAGTGGTAAAGCGCCTGATCAACAGCTTGCAAAATATCGATCATTGACCAGCGTTCCGCTGCCTCGACGATCCGTCCCCCCATGCTGAGGCCAAGCTGAACTTTGTGGGTTTGAATGGTCAAAGGAGGTTTCAATCTCGCTAGAAGGCGCTCAGCCAAGCCCAACAACTCAGTCGGATCATTCGTACCCGTTATGAGCAATATAAATTCATCTCCCCCCAACCGAACTGCCACATCATGCGCCCTAATTTCTTGGCGCAAAATATTGCTCAGCTCTACCAAGACCCGATCTCCAACCGGATGCCCAAGCTGATCATTGACCGTTTTAAAATGATCCAGATCAAGCTGTATGATCCCAAATGATATATTTTGGCGCGCAAAGCTTGCCAAGCTTTCGATCAGGCTCCGACGGTTTCCCAAACCCGTCAAAGGATCTGTCAGCGCTGCAATTTCTGCATTTTTCTTTGCCCCCTCTATGCGCTGCGTGACCGCACGCGACGCTGCGCGCACCGCAGATTGTGCCTCGAGTAAACACAGCATATCAACCGCCAGTTCCGAGGGGCCAAAATCTGCATGGGTCAACTCAAAACACTCGGCAGTTTCTTTCAACGCCATACCGAAGGAAATCGGGATGATTGCCTTGTCCCGATCTTGCAATCGCAACACCACCCCATTCCACCGCAAATCCAGAAAGCGACGCAACGATAGGTGAAACTTTTGCCCATCCAATTCAAACATCGAACAGCCGCGCAAGTGCCCGCTGCGCGGCTTAATCGAAAAAAGATCAAGCACGTGCTGCAGGCGCGCTGTTTCACCTTGGAGAATTTTCTGCATCGTCGGCGCAACATGCTCAATCACACCAGCGCGATTGATGATTAGGTGACAGGGGCAAAGAATGTTTAGAATATTATCCATTTGATGGACCGCGCGCCGCCAACTTAAACCCCTGCGCCACCGCGAAACGGTCATCGACCAACGTTATCTGGATCACCGCCGAACCCGTGTCGGCGAAATGTGCCAAACGGATCAGCGCACCATAATCATCGGCCATGGCGTGCAAAATACCGATACATAAAAAGGTGAATTCAGACCATGATGGGGCAAGCCTTATTGAAATTTGATTTTTAGCTCCGCACACCACGTTGATTTGCGGTAGGTTTAAGTCTGGCATGATAAGGTCAATTCGGGCGTTGAACTCATTCAATGAAAATAAGGAATCGCGAAAATCAACTCCACCAAACCGTAACAATCTGCGAACCCCGTCCTGGTTTCGATGCACCACCAGATAAGTTCCCATATCCTCAAGAATATCGGCGTTTGGTTTATTCAAAATTCGAGATAGCTGGTTCAAAAGAGCATAGCTATCCTGATCTGGATAGCACAGCATGGCTTCATAAAACGCCACGGCATGCGGGCATGCAGAAACAACTTTTTGCCACAACCCAAACCCGTATGTATCAATTGTAAAACGCTCTAGCGCTTTGTTCACAACCCCATGCACGATAACTTCTCCCCCAACAAACATGGCCTGCTTAGGTTAGAAAATCGTAAACAAATCCGCACAAAATTGCAGGCATTGCAGCGCCTATCTTTTGCCGGCGGATTTTCGGCCGATGCTGGGATCTAAAAATCGGTTGGTGCACCGCCTTCACGTTTGCGGCGCGCAACAAAATCCGCCAGCGCATCCCGCCGAGAGACCTCAAGCGCAGGCGGTTCAAATTCAGCCAAGATTTGCTGATACAGCGCATGTGCGCGCTCAGGCGTCCAAAGCGCCCCCGACGCCTCCCAACCTTCAAAATTACTCCATTCAGATAAGAAAGGCTGGTAAAAGGCGGTACTGTAGCGCTCTTGCGTATGGGCGGTTCCAAAAAAATGGCCGTCATTGCCAACGCTTTTAATGGCCTCTAGGGCAATCTCTTGCGCACCCGTTGCCACCAAATCTGGATCCATATAGCGTTGGATTTGTTGAAGTATTTCACAATCCATCAAAAATTTTTCTGGGCTGGCAATCAAGCCTCCCTCCAGCCAACCAGCAGCATGATAGACCATATTGCTGCCCGATTGTACCGCGGCCCAAAGGCTGTTTGATGTTTCCCACATTGCTTGCCCATCCGGCACATTGGCAGCGCACACCCCAGATGAGCGCAAGGGCAATCCGTAGAACCGCGCCATCTGTCCAGTCATTTGCGTGGCCCGCATATATTCGGGCGTTCCAAAAGCCGGGGCGCCAGTTTTCATATCCACATTCGAGGTAAAAGTGCCAAGCGCACAGGCAGCCCCAGGCCTAATCCATTGCGCCAAAGCCACCGCGCATAACGCTTCCGCGATCGATTGCGCCACCGCCCCGGATAAGGTCACCGGCGCCATCGCACCAGCCAAAGTAAAAGGCGTAACCACCAGACCTTGATTGCGCCGCGCAAGCCGCATCCACCCATCCAGCATCGGAAAATCATGTTTGAGCGGAGAAGTGGAATTGATATTCGTGTACATTTTTGGGCTGGCCTCAAATTCGGCATCGCTCCAACCGCCTGCGAGGCGCACCATTTCCACCACATCTTCAACCCGTTCCCGCCCCAAGGAATAGGCATGCGCCACCTTATCGCTGAGCGTCAATTTATCGTATAACACATCCAGATGGCGGGTACTGGCGTGCAGGTCCACAGGCTCGACCGGATAGCCCCCGACAAAGTGAATGCAGTTAAAGTATTGGCTGAGTTTGATCAGATTTTGGCAGGTTTCGCGCGTTCCGGGTACTTTTGCATTCAGCTTTACATCCCAATAATTGGGCGGCGACGAAACATTGCCAAATAAAATATAACGGCCGCCGATGATCAATTTCCGATCAGGGTTGCGCGGCGTTATCGTCCATTGGCTGGGCGCTTTGGACACCATATCCATCACAAAATGCCGGTCCATCCGCACGTTCGTGCCGCGTACCGTGCAACCCGCTTGTTGCAAAATAGCGCAAGCTTCTGGGTTCAGAAACTCAATACCGATTTCTTCCAGAATGTGCATCGCACCTTCATGAATGGCCTCAACACCCTGATCCGTTAAAGGCGCGATTGGCGGATCGCAATTGACCGGCAAATGCCAGGGCATCTGGTTGATCTCCGAAGCGCTCCGCCGTTTTGCATTTCCAGCCCGGCCCCCGCCGCGCCTCCGCTTTTCCGATTGACCCGACATTTCGATCCCTGCAGCCACCTTCTACACCACCACGAAAGGGCGGAATCGCACGTAAAACCTGCCCGTTACCGACCTTTTTCGTCGTTTTTAACAAGCGTCAGGGCGAGCGGATCAGCGCAGGTTCAAATAGCTTGGGATATGGCTGATATCTGGCAAAACAACATCCGCATAAGCTTGCAAGGTCCGCTGATCTGCCAAACCACTCAGCACGCCGATACAATGCATACCGGCCGCTTTTCCTGCGATTAAATCATGCGTACTATCACCAACCATCGCAACGTGGCTGGGTAAAATGCCAACCGATGCGCAAAACGCAAGCAATGGCTCGGCTGATGGCTTGGCGCCAAACCCACTGTCATAACCCGCGATAAAATCCAGTTTTTGAGCAACGCCAACGGCATCAAGATGGGCGCGAGCACCCGCTTCTGCATCATTGGTCATCACTCCTAGTTTTAGCCCGTTCAGCTGTAAAAGATCGAAAAACGCAACCAAAGGCGAAATTTCCATAACCGGGGCCTTTAAGCTTTCTTGCGTTAAAAAATCTTCCAGCTCTTGTTCGCTGATCCCGTCAAGCTCTCCAATTAAAGCCTCAACCAAATCTTGGTTGGTGCCAGCTATTGCAACGCTATGCGCGAAAAATGCCTGTTCTGAGAGATCAAAATCAATCGCCTCCGCCAGCTTTTTTTGTTTTGTTAAATCGCCCTGACTAAGCTGCGCTAAAACATTCAGAAACCAGCCGCTCCACGTTGCTTGAAAATCAAATAAAGTGCCATCTTTATCAAATAGTAAACCATCACATCGCATCAAATCTCTTCCATATATTTTTGCGTTTTAAAGCCGAGGACAAAGGCCGATACCGCTCACGTCCAATGCACAATCGCGCCTCCGGGCAAGGCCTGCCGGGCCAGACCAATCATATTTGGGTCGCAGTGACACGCTTCAGCACAATCCAACACCCATTGATCTTCCAGCAATATAAAATCAAGCACGGCCAGCAAAAACTCGGAAGATTGTGCTTGCGCTTTCAAATCAGCAACCGAGCTGCCACTGGCATTTAGGAAAAGCGATAAAACATCCTCATCCTGCGCCATCCAAGCCAAAGCCTCTAACGCAAAAATTTCTGCCGAATGGGGTGTCATGACAAGATCCGTGTTTGGGGGAAATGATTTATTAACACAAATCTATAAAATTATACTCAAATTATAACAAGCTTTAGAAATTGCCATTGCCATGTCAGGACATCTTCTGCTTTACAGCCCAAAAACCAAAACCCAACTGCCGGTGGGGCAGATTTTGCGCGATGCCCTGTATCATGTCACCACAGCGTCATCTCGCGCAGAATTTGAAAGCTATGCGCCCCATCGGATTTGGGATTGCCTTATCATTTTAGGTGGATCACCCAGCTTATTGCATCAACTCAGCGCAATAACACCAAATCAAAAAATGCCGATAATCGTTATTTTAGAGGCTCACAACAGCGGCTGTCGGATGCAATTTTTACGCGCGGGCGCAGATGAAATTTTGCAACGTCCGATCACGGGAAAGGCACTCTTATCAAGGTTGCGCAGCCTGCTCCGTCGCCGGCGTGCGCACCAAGAATTTACGCTGCGTGCAGACACGAATCGCGCGTTGGGTTTTCACGAAGCCAAAGCCGTCTTTCAATCAAAACCAAAATGCGTAGTGATCCAAATCCACCATGATCAAACCCATGCCATGCTCGATAAGTTTCACGCTTTAAAAGAGTATTCCCTTTAAATCACCACGCCTGCCGCTTTGTTTCTTACGGACCAAAAAAGGCCCTCAAACCTGTGCTATATCTTGCTCGATATCGCGCAAAACCCGCTGATTGCGCATAATTTACTGCTAAGCATGCGCACGCATGATCTTACGCGCCATGCAGCGATTATCCTTGCCAGCGCTAGCATCGAAACGGCAAAAACGCTTGCTGCTCTGGATCTGGGCGCAGATGATGTGCTTTTTCCAACGTTTTCGGGCTCAGAAATTGCCCATCGCATCGCAACCCAATTAGAACATAAACGGGTCAACGATCACTTGCGCGCGATGGTCCAAGAAGGGTTTAAAGCCGCGGTCACCGATCCGTTAACGGGGCTTTATAATCGGCGCTACGCGATGACCCATTTGTGTCACCAGTTTCAGCGCGCCACGCAAGGACAAACCGATCTTGCTCTTTTCGTGCTTGACCTGGATTTTTTCAAACGTGTCAATGACATCTATGGCCATGCGGCGGGCGATCAAGTTCTGCGCCGCGTTGCAAAGCTGCTGCAACACGTCACACGGGCCTCTGACATGGTTGCGCGCTTTGGCGGCGAAGAATTCCTAGTTGTGTTGCCCGACGCCTCAGCGGAAATAGCGGGTAATATCGCAGAGCGGGTTTGTACGATGATCCGCCGCCTTAAAATCGAGCCCAATTTAATCGAAATAACCGCCAGTATTGGCGTGAGTTTGAGGTATAACGCCGCCCAAACCCATGTTCACCTGACCGCGCAGGAATTGCTGAAACAGGCAGATCGGGCGCTTTACCGCGCAAAGGCCATGGGGCGCGACCGCGTATCATACTTTGCTGAACAAGCGGCTTAGAAACTGCCGAAGATCGCATTTTTTCGCTTCCATGGCAGATATCCCTTGAAGGCTAAAGGCTTTGACGATTAGATCGCGCCGCGCAGAGGCGCTTGAAGCTCCTAATCAAGAAGAGGCGGCATTATGAGATACGCAGACGTTTACAACAGCTGGAAATCAGACCCCGAAACCTTCTGGATGGAGGCCGCGCAGGCGATTGACTGGGACCGACCTCCGAGCTTCGCGCTGGATGCAAGCCGGGCCCCTCTTTATGAATGGTACACAGATAGCCTGGTAAACACCTGTTACAACGCGGTTGACCGACATGTTGAAAACGGCCGCGCCGCGCAAACCGCTTTGATTTATGACAGCCCAATTACGGGGGCAAAGGATTTTACCACCTTTCAGCAATTGCGCGATAAAACGGCGCTTTTGGCGGGCGCATTATTGGCCAAAGGCGTTACAAAAGGCGATCGGGTCATCATCTATATGCCGATGGTTCCAGAAGCCGTTATTGCGATGCTGGCCTGCGCGCGAATCGGCGCGATCCATTCGGTTGTGTTTGGAGGCTTTGCCGCGAATGAATTGGCCGTGCGGATCGATGATGCGCAGCCCAAAGCCATTTTGGCCGCCTCTTGCGGCATAGAGCCCGGGCGCATCATCGCGTATAAACCGCTTATCGACGAAGCGATCGAAATTGCGCAGCACAAGCCCGAAACGGTTTTAATCTTGCAGCGTGAACAGTTAAAAGCCGAGCTGCTAGAGGGGCGCGACCATGATTGGTTCGAAAGCCAGCGCGGCGTAGAGCCGGCCGATTGCATTCCCGTTGAGGGCAATCACCCGGCCTATATCCTTTACACATCAGGCACGACAGGTGCCCCAAAAGGGGTGGTTCGGCCAACCGCGGGGCATTTGGTGGCTTTGAACTGGTCGATGAAGAATATTTACAACGTGGATCCGGGAGATGTGTTCTGGGCCGCGTCGGATGTTGGCTGGGTGGTTGGGCATAGCTATATTTGTTACGCGCCCCTGATCCATGGCAACACCACACTCATCTTCGAAGGCAAACCGATCGGCACCCCCGATGCAGGAACGTTTTGGCGGGTTATTTCAGAACATAACGTGCGCAGCTTTTTCACCGCGCCAACCGCGTTTCGGGCGATTAAGCGCGAAGACCCGAAAGGCGAGTTTAAAGCCGCCTATGATCTGAGTTGTTTGCGCGCGCTCTATTTGGCGGGTGAACGGGCTGATCCAGATACGATAAATTGGGCGCATGATCTGCTGGGCGTTCCCGTGATCGATCACTGGTGGCAAACGGAAACAGGCTGGACCATCGCCGGTAACCCAATGGGCGTAGAGCCGCTTGAGATAAAGCTGGGCAGCCCGGCTGTGGCAATGCCGGGGTATGATGTGCAAATACTGGATGAAACAGGCCAGCAGATGCCGGTCAATACTTTGGGCGCGATCGCGATTAAATTGCCCCTGCCGCCCGGCACATTGCCCACGTTGTGGAATGCGCCCGAGCGGTTTGAAAAATCATATCTCTCTGCTTTTCCGGGATATTATGAAACCGGTGATGCTGGTATGGTTGATGAAGACGGCTACTTATATATTATGGCCCGTACAGATGATGTCATCAACGTGGCGGGCCATCGCCTTTCAACCGGCGCCATGGAAGAGGTGCTGGCAAATCATCCCGATGTCGCTGAATGCGCGGTTATTGGGGCCAGCGACGCGCTCAAAGGCCAATTGCCGATCGGATTTGTCTGCCTGACCAAGGGCGTCAACCGCCCGCATAGCGAGATCGCCCGTGAATGCGTTCAAATGATCCGCGATAAAATTGGGCCGGTCGCTGCCTTTAAAACAGCCGCTGTCGTTGATCGACTTCCCAAAACCCGATCTGGCAAAATTTTACGCGCAACCATGGTCAAAATCGCCGATAGCGAAGCGTTCAAACTGCCTGCAACCATTGATGATCCGGTAATTTTGGATGAAATCAAAGCGGCACTGCAAGCCTTGGGATATGCCCAGTGAAGGTTGCAGATTGGACATAGCTGCAGCCTTCTTCCTCGAAGAGGGCTGCGTTTTAGCTTGTTTATTAGGCTTGCACGTGTAGCCTACATTTGTTCTGCGCGTATATAAGGGGGCTGAGGCATATGAGCATGTCAGATATTTGGAAGCTGTCAGCCCAAGAAACCGCATCCTTTATTCGCAAGCGAGACCTCTCTGCGCATGACAGCGTGGGGGCCGCATTGGCGCGTCTAAACGCAGTCAATCCAAAGTTAAACGCCGTGGTAGAGCCTATGGCGGAAACTGCCCTGAAACAGGCGAAAGCGCTGGATCAACTGCAAGCTGATGGCGGATCATTGGGGCCACTCCACGGGGTGCCGGTGACCATAAAGATCAATATTGATCAGGAAGGTTGCGCCACAAGCAATGGCGTTGTGGCGTTTAAAGATATAATAGCTCAAGCGGATGCGCCCGTGGTTGAAAACCTTAGGAAGGCGGGCGCGGTGATTATTGGACGCACCAACACCCCCGAATTTTCATTTCGCGCCGACACGCAAAACCCCCTTTTTGGGCGCACGCATAATCCATGGGGCCAGCACATATCGGCAGGAGGCTCGTCCGGCGGCGCAGGGGCTGCGGTGATGGCCGGGATTGGCGCGCTTGCGCATGGCAATGATATTGGGGGCTCGCTGCGCTTTCCCGCCGCTGCGAATGGCGCCGTGACCTTAAAGCCGGGATTGGGGCGGGTGCCCGCTTGGAATGTCAGCCAAAAAGAAGAACGTGGTATTCTGGCGCAAGCAATGTCAGTCCAAGGTGTGCTCGCGCGGCGCGCCGGCGATCTCGATTTGGCAATGCCAAGCTTGATGCATCCCCATAGTGGCGATCCTTTTCACGTGCCCCTGCCCTATCGATTGGCCAACCATGATGGGCCTGTGCGCGTAGCCTTTTGCCCCGACACACCAGGTTTTGAAACCCACCCAGAGATCCGCAAAGGCCTCGATAATGCTGCGTCCGCGCTCAAAGATGCCGGCTATATTGTGGAACAGACCGAGCCGCCGCTGCTGGAAGAAACCGCGCTGATGGGCTATCGCAGCTTATTGGGCGAAGTCTCAACCTTGCTTGGGCCTGATATAAAGGCGTATGGATCGCCGCAAGTTCAACAAATATTTAAGGATTACTTTGACTACTTCCCCCCGTTTGAAGGCGATGCGCTGTTAAAAAACTTGGGGCAGCGCACGCATTATGCGCGCCAATGGGGCCTGTTCATGGAAAAATACCCGCTGATACTCGCGCCGTTTTTACCACAGCCGTTTTTTGCACCAAATCGCGATTGTGAAGGGCTGGCCGGCGTTTCTGACGTATTGGGCGCCGCGCTTTGGTCATATTCTATCAATTTCATCGGCCATCCATCCGGCTGCCTGCCGGCAGGTTTAGCAGAAATAAAAGGACAGCCCTATCCGATCAATGTTCAACTGATTGCGCAGCGCTGGCGCGAAGACCTTTGCGTGGCGGCTTTGCAGGATATCGAAGCGCGTTTGGGCTATCTCTGCGATGATTTATGGCAGCGGATGGGCGCGCTTTAAACGAATTGTTCTTGCAGCAAGCGCTCATCCAGCCCGTGGCCAGGATCAAACAGCAACCGATGCTGCACATGCTCTTCAGAAGTGATATCGACGATCGCCACGTTGGAAATTGACGTGCTGTCAGCATCGGCCATAACGGGACGTTTTTCTGGATCCATTACTTCAAATCGAACATGAGCTTTTTTGGGGAGCAACGCCCCGCGCCAGCGCCTCGGCCGAAACGCGTTCAGCGCCGTCATCGCCAAAACATCCGCGCCGATCGGCAAGATAGGCCCATGCGCAGAATAATTATACGCGGTTGATCCCGCCGGCGTCGCCAAAAGTGCCCCATCACAGACCAATTCATCAATTCTAATCCGGCCATCCACCGAGATGCGTAATTTTGCCGCCTGTGGCCCAGCGCGCAGCAATGAAACCTCATTAATCGCCAAAGCGATATGCTCTGCCCCCGCGCTATCCGTGGCTTGCATGCGCAGCGGATTAATCGCGGTTTCTTCCGCCGCTGTGATACGCGCCAGCAAATCGTTTTCTTGATAAGGGTTCATCAAAAACCCAACCGTGCCCCGGTTCATACCATAAACAGGCAAGCCAAACTTCTGCGATGCGTGAAGCGTTTGAAGCATAAACCCATCGCCTCCAAGCGCAACGATCACATCTGCCGCTTGCGGGGCGCAGTTACCATAGCGTTCTGTAAGCTTTTCAAATCCGGTTTGAGCCGCAATTGAAGAGCTGGATGTAAAGGCAATTCGGTGATCCATTGACAGAATATCCCAAGCTAGCACGCAACCTCATAACAAGCATACTGCGACAAAAAAGACCAGACATGGCGCACAGAGTAAAAATAAGGTCGAATTGCGCACTTTCCCTCCTATATAAACTATTCTAAGGAGCCTTAGACTGTTTAATTCAAATCTGGAGTGCGAAATCATGAATGCGCCACAGCAACACCAAAACTTTTTTCAAGAAACGCTGGCCAGCCGCGACCCTGAGGTGTTTTCCTCAATTCGCTCAGAATTGGGCCGGCAACGTGATGAAATTGAACTGATCGCGTCAGAAAACATTGTCTCCGCTGCCGTCATGGAAGCGCAAGGCAGCATCATGACGAATAAATATGCCGAAGGGTATTCAGGCCGCAGGTATTATGGCGGGTGTCAGTTCGTTGATATTGCAGAAAACCTTGCCATCGAGCGCGCGTGTGAATTATTCGCTTGCGATTTTGCCAATGTCCAACCCAATTCGGGCAGCCAAGCCAATCAAGGGGTTTTTCAGGCCCTTTTGAAACCCGGAGATACCATCCTTGGAATGTCGCTAGACGCGGGCGGGCATTTGACCCATGGCGCGCGCCCAAATCAATCGGGAAAATGGTTCAACGCAGTGCAATACGGCGTGCGCGAAGACAATAACCGTATTGATTATGATCAAGTAGAGGCGCTTGCCAAAGAACATAAACCGCAATTGTTGATCGCCGGTGGATCCGCGGTGCCGCGCCAAATAGATTTTGCACGGATGCGGGAAATTGCAGATATGGTCGGGGCTTATCTTCACGTGGATATGGCTCATTTTGCCGGTTTGGTGGCTGCGGGCGAACATCCTTCACCCTTCCCACACGCGCATGTGGCCACGACAACAACGCATAAAACGCTACGCGGGCCACGCGGTGGAATGATTTTAACCAATGATGAAGCCCTGGCCAAAAAATTTAACAGCGCGATCTTCCCTGGAATTCAGGGGGGACCCTTGATGCACGTGATCGCAGCCAAAGCCGTGGCCTTTGGCGAAGCCCTGCGCCCCGAATTCAAAACCTATATCCAGCAGGTGATTAAAAACGCGCAAGCGATGTCGGATCAGCTGATCAAAGGAGGGCTTGATACGGTTACTCATGGCACGGATACGCATGTTCTGTTGGTGGATTTGCGGCCCAAAGGCGTGAAGGGAAATGCTACGGAAAAAGCTTTGGAGCGGGCGCATATCACCTGCAACAAAAATGGAGTTCCGTTTGATCCGGAAAAGCCAGCCATCACCTCAGGTATCCGTTTGGGATCGCCCGCGGCAACAACCCGCGGCTTCAAAGAGGCTGAGTTTCGGCAAATTGCCGATTGGATTGTTGAAGTTGTAGATGGGCTTGCCGCCCATGGCGAAGACGGCAATAGCGCCGTTGAAAACAAGGTGAAAGCGGAAGTGAAAGCGCTCTGCGCCGGGTTTCCCGTCTATCAAACCCTGTAAGCACAGCCGCATGCTTAAAGGCTAAGAATTTTTCGGGCGGGGGTTGCAAAACATCCGCCCGAAGCCGTTAGAACAGAGTTTATTTGAAGGTAATACGGCCTTCAATCCTGGATCTATAATCTGGAGCTGCCGCCATAAAGGCGGCCAATACATCCGCCAGATCAGGGCCAAAATCATAGGCGTTTTGCGCCCCTCGGAACATTTTATAGCCGTCTCCACCATTGCGCACATAATTGTTAGACACAGCTCGATAGACTCGATCTAACTCAAGCGGCTGACCAGCAATCTGCACCGCACTCACCCGCGCTCCAATTTCGGCAGCGCGATCAACCGTATATCGCATGCCCGCAACCTGCGGAAACCGCCCCGCCACCTCTTCAATTTGGCTCACACCATTCTCCAGCGCAGCAAGTAAAACCGCGCCTGAAATCTCAAAAGTCGATAACGTATTTTGAAACGGCAACACGGTTAAAACCTCTCCCATCGTTACCGGACCTTGATCAATCGATGCCCGGATCCCGCCGCTATTTTGAATGGCGATCTGAACGCCGCGGCTGCTCACTTCGGCCAGCATCGCATCGGTGATCAAATTGCCCATCTCGCATTCTTGCACGCGACATGTGTTCCGCTCACCATCGATAAAACCAGCAGCATCGGCAACAACCGTGTTGATAATTTCGCTCAATGGTTCGGCAGCTTCTGCAATTCGAGATTTTGTTACCGCATCTTCTTTAACCGCAGCATCCATAATCAATGGCTCGCCGGTCGCAGATAGGATCTGACCCTGATCATCAAATAGAAGATTCAACTCACCCAGAAATTTCCCATAGGCGTAAGCTTGCACAATCGCGGTTGTCCCCACCATCGTGGGATAAGGACCTTCTGCACGATCGGACAGGTTTGATAAATACGTGTTTGAATGCCCGCCCACGATCACATCAACGCCCGTGGTCTTGGCCGCAACCCGTCGATCCACCATATAGCTCGAATGCGACAAGACAATGATCTTATTCACCCCTTGCGCGCTTAGATGATCAACCTCATTTTGCACGGCCCTAATAGGATCCGAAAACGTAATATTATCGCCCGGAGAGGCCAGTTCATCCGTGTCCTCAGGTGTTAACCCGATCAAGCCGATCAATTCGCCTCCCCGCTCAATAATCGCAGACTTTTGCAACTTATCAGCCAAAAGCTTTTCCCGGCTGACATCCGCATTTGACATCAAAACGGGGAACTCCACATTATCAATAAAGCCTCGAAGCACTTCGGGGCCGTCATCAAATTCATGATTGCCCACGGTCATGCCATCATATCCCAGCTTATTCATCAGCTCAGCCGCCAATTTTCCTTTGTAATATGTATAAAACAAAGTGCCTTGAAACTGGTCGCCCCCGTCAACCAAAATGCTGTTTTGCGCCCGTGCACGCGCCTCGGCAACGGCGGTCACCAAACGCGCCGAGCCTCCAAAACATTTCCCTTCACTGTTATGTTCAGCGCTGCAACCGCTATCATATTTACTAATCGGCTCAAAACGCGCGTGAAAATCATTGGTGTGCAACACGGTCAGGCTGAAATCTGCCTGCGCGAGTCCGGGCCATAAACTGCACAGACCCAATAGTATAATAAATCTATGGAACATTGGAATTATCTCTCCTATGAAAGGCGCGAAGATCGCGGGTAGGCCGTCAAATTCAATTGAAAACGCATCGCTGCTGGCATGAGGCTAGCATAAATAGGCCACAAAAAACAGATAGAACGGAATAAGACTTGCAATGATCATTTATAAGCTTTTACGGATCGCAGAATGGCAACAGCTCGAGGCTGAAACAGAAACCCTTGGCGCCCCGATTGATCTGCTGGATGGCTATATTCACTTCTCAACAAAAGAGCAGGTGAAAGAGACTGCATCAAAGCATTTTGCCGGCGTGGCCGCGCTGCAGCTTTTGGCCTGCGACAGCGCCGCAATGAGCAGCCATTTAAAATGGGAACCCTCGCGCGGCGGGGCGCTTTTCCCGCATCTTTATCGGGCTCTTTCCTTGAAAGATGTGCTCTGGCACCAAGAAATCGGTTTCAAAGATGGGCTCCATAGATTTCCGGAGCCGTTGGAATGAAAAATTTAGAACAGCTGGGCTTAAAGGTTTTACAAAGCTTAGATCCAGAACGGGCGCATAATCTGGCAATCAAGGCCCTGCAAATGGGGCTTGTTCCAAAACCGCGTTCGCGCCGTTTTCCGCGCCTGAACTCACAGCTGGCCGGGCTCACCTTGCCAAATCCGATAGGCTTGGCTGCCGGGTTTGATAAAAACGCACAGGCGCTTAATGGTTTGGCCGCGTGCGGCTTTGGGTTTCTCGAAATCGGCGCGGCCACCCCGGTGGCGCAACCAGGCAACCCCAAGCCCCGATTGTTCCGCTTGCCCAGCGATCGCGCCGTGATTAACCGCTTTGGATTTAACAATGACGGCATGGCGCAAATCGCGCTGCGATTGCAAAAACGCCCGAAACACCCTGTCATTGGGCTTAATCTTGGCGCGAATAAAGACAGCCATGACCGCGCAGACGATTTTGGCAGGGTCTTGCGCCATTGCGCAGCCCATCTTGATTTTGCCACCATCAATGTCAGCAGCCCAAATACCGAAAAACTTCGCGATTTACAGGGCAAAGCGGCGCTATCAGCCTTGATCGCAGGCGTAATGCACATTCGCGATGATTTAAAAAAACCCATTCCAATCTTTTTGAAAATAGCCCCAGATCTTGACACTGCCAGCCTTGAAGACATCGCAGAGGTGGTGCTTTTACATGGGATAGACGCGGTGATTGCCACCAATACAACGTTAGACCGCAACGGGTTAAACGACCCCCATAAAGATCAAAAAGGGGGGCTTTCGGGCGCGCCGCTATTCGAAAAATCAACGCGTATTCTTGCACAACTTTCCAATTTACTCGGTGAAAAAATACCGCTGATCGGCGTTGGTGGGGTAAGCGATGCGCTACACGCCTATGAAAAAATTCTGGCTGGTGCCAGCGCGGTCCAATTATACACGGCGCTGGCCTATCAAGGGCTTAGCTTGGTGCCAAATTTGAACGAAGGTTTGGATGCGTTGCTTGAAAAGAATGGCTTTTGCTCGATCGACCAAGCGGTGGGCACCGGACGTGGGCGCTGGCTGTAAACCCGGCTAAGCACACCGCGCCTCCAATGCAGGATAGCGCCATGCCAAGCTAAAAGCGCGGATCACAAAGGAAATCAGCAAGGCCCCCCAAAGCCCGGAAAGGCCAAAAGCCGGGACCAAAAGCACCACGGCAAGCGCATAAACAGATAAACTGACCGCCATCATATTTCGCATATCACGGCTGGCTGTCGCCCCAACGAATATCCCATCCAGCATAAAGGCCGGCATTCCCAAAAACGGGGCCAAATATAAAAAGGGCAGATAGTGCAGCGCAGTAGTTTGCACATCGCTGGATTTCGTCATCACGGCGATTGCCCAAGGCCCAAACAAAATAACAAGAGCGCATAATAATGCAGCCACCCCGAAAGCCCAATAGCTGGTGATTAAAGCGCTTCGCCGAAACGCGCTGCGATTGCGCGCCCCAAAGGCCTGCCCCACCAAGGTTTCAGCAGCAAAGGCAAACCCATCCAGCGCAAAGAAACTTATCAACAATAACTGTTTCAAAACTTGTGTCGCCGCCAACGCCACATCATCAAAGCGCGCGGCAACCATCAGAAACGATACAAAAATACCCTGCAACATCAGCGTGCGCAGTAAAATATCTCGGTTGACAGAGAACATCTTCCAGAGCAGCGCTTTATCAAAAACGCGGGCCCACTCTTTCCAATATGGGGTGGCCCAAAGCGCCCGACACATCCAAAGCGCCAATATAAACCCGCTGAGCTCGGCAAGGAAGCTCGCCCATGCAACGCCAATAACGGCCCAGTTCAAACCGAGTACGAACCAAAGGTCCAATACGATATTCACGCCATTCATCCAGATTTGCAACGCTAACACATGCCGGGTTCGCTCCTGCGCGATCAACCATCCCGTAATACCAAAAATTGCAATCGCCGCGGGCGCGCTGAGAATTCGGATCTGCATATAGGCAGAAGCATCACTTTCCACAGCATGCGAGGCCGGCGATACCAAAAGCGCGCCATAAAATAACGGGCCCTGCAATAAGATAAGCGCCAAACCGGCCACGAATCCGATCATTACAACGCGGCTTAAAATCGCGCCCACCTCGTCAAGCTGTTCAGCGCCCAGCGCCTGCGCTGCAAGCCCCGTTGTGCCCATGCGCAAAAATCCAAAAACCCAAAAAATCGTGGTAATGATCAAACTGCCCATACCTACGGCAGCAAGCGGTATCGGCGATGCAATTTGCCCAACGACCGCCGTGTCAACCACGCCAAGCAAGGGAACCGTTATATTTGCCAGTAAAATCGGAAAGGCAATTTTCAGAACACGGACATGCGAAATAATCATTATTTTGGGGCGCCTGAAGGATCCTGCAAAGGCGAGTCCGGCATCAGAAAATGCCCTGTTGCCTGCGCAAAAATGCGCGATCGGTTATCTTGCCAAGCCTCGACAAAAACCGAGGCATAGCGCCGCCCCGACCGATTGACCCGCGCGCGCGCATAGGCATCGCGCGGCAGGCCAGAGCGCAAGTAATCAACCGAAAAATCAATTGTTTTAGGCAGGGCGATGGCGGCTGTTTCTAGATTTGCGACATCGCGATCGGGGGCCGTTTCTATATCCTGCCACACCGCCGCCCAGCTTAATTCAATAATTGCTGCAATTTCCAAAAACGCCGCTGTTGCACCACCGTGAAGCGCGGGCAAGGCGGGATTGCCGATCATCATCTCCTGAAACGGCATCACAGCCGTAAGCTCATCCCCGCGGCGATCAAAATGAACCCCCATGAACTGAATATAGGGCACCGAGGCGACCAATGAGGCCAAAGCCTCATCACGGCGCTTTTTGATCACTTGAACAGGCTCTGGTTTCGGGCTCATCACTTTCATGCTCCGTTCACGAAGGCCCCAGAGGCCATGGCAACCGGCTTTTCCGCATTTTCGTCAAGCGCCACAGCGCGCACAAACGCCACGCTGCGGGTCACGTTGTAACAGGTGGCAATCGCTCTGATCGTTTGATGTGGCATTGCAGGGCGCATGTAATCTACCCGCAAATCGATGGTCGCTGTAAGACCGCGTTGATCAGGATGGCTTAACACCGCCGCCCCGCAACAACTGTCAAGCAAGGCAAAAACGGCCCCACCATGGATCACCCGCGTCTGTGGATCACCAATAAAATTTTCATTATAATCCATGCGCATCTCGGCCTCACCTTCGCCGATGCTTTCAAACCTCATCCCCAAAGCTTTTGCATGCGGAATTGCCTCCATGAAACGTTGGGCCTGTGCCATTTTATTCATCACCAAAGCTTACTCCGCATAGGTTTTTTATCTTCTTGCTTTAAATATGACTTAGAACGTGAAAAAATCGCAAGGGCAATGGTTGTTCTGCGCAAAGGGACGCTCTATCTGATGGATAACAGGAGGGGGAAGATGGCCGAACAAAGGTTATCCTTTAAAGAGATGTGCGCCAAGTTTGAGGTGACGCCAAGAACCCTGCGCTATTACGAGTATATCGAGCTTCTGCAGCCAGAACGCGAGGGGCGATCTCGTTTTTATGGAGCGCGAGAATTGGCGCGGATGACGCTTATCATGCGGGCCCGTAAGTTTGGCTTCCAACTTGAGGAAGCCCGCCAATGGCTTGAAATTTATGAACAAGCCGGCACACAAACCCAGTTAAAAGTGTTTGTCGATATGGCAGATAGCAAATTGCTTGAGCTGCAAGACCAAGAGCAGCAGCTTAAGCAAACCATTGAAGACTTGAAAGGATTGCGCCAGCAAACCCTGCAAGAGATGAACAAGTTTTCTAAATAAATGACGTGACGTCTACATTACGTTAACGTCAAGTTTCTGCTACGCTGTATGTATTGTATAAACTTCGCGTTACGGACAGGCCGCATTTATGGACGAAACCCACATGACAATTGGTAGAATGTGTGAAACATTTGGGGTTAGCGCAAGAACGCTTCGCTTCTATGAAACGAAAAAGCTGCTTTTTCCAATTCGCCAAGGCCAAAAACGCCTGTTCACCAAAAGAGACCGCGCAAGGCTAAAACTGATTTTAAAAGGCAAGCGCTTTGGCTTCTCATTGGAAGAAATCCGCCAATTGCTTGATCTGTATAAATCGGATCAAGATCCGCAGATCCAAATCAAACAAGCCCATGAGCGCGCAGAGCGCCAACTCAAGGCGCTTGAAGCGAAAAAACAAGAATTAGAAGAAATCATTGATGATCTTCGCAGCCAGCTCGCTTGGGGGAAGAATCTTTTGTCCACGCGCGCCCCTTTAAAGCCAGCCATCCGCCATTTTGATCAGTAAAAGGTGTTTTCATGCCAGTTTATAACGCGCCCATTCAAGACATAAGCTTTTTATTAAACGACGTTCTGAAATTGCAGCAGCAAAATATTCCGGGTTATGACGCGCTCGAACCCGAGCTGTTGCAAGCCATTCTAGAAGAGGGTGGCAAACTGGCATCAGAGGTACTTGCGCCTCTCAATGCCTCTGGTGACCGCGAAGGCTGCCATTTAGAAAACGGCGTTGTTCGTACGCCAAAAGGCTTTAAAGACGCCTTCGATAAAGTGAAAGAAGGCGGCTGGACGGGGCTGGATTGCAATCCAGAATTTGGCGGGCAAGGTCTGCCTTATATCGTGGCGACAGCAATCGCGGAGATTTTCGCCTCAGCAAATATGGCCTTTGGAATGTATCCCGGCCTCACCCATGGTGCCTATTCAGCGATCCATACCCATGGCAGCGCAGAGCAAAAAGCAACTTATCTGCCCCAAATGGTCAGCTGCAAGTGGACGGGCACGATGAACCTGACCGAACCGCATTGTGGCACCGATCTGGGGCTGATGCGCACCAAAGCAGAACCCAATCAAGATGGCAGCTACGCCATCACGGGGCAAAAAATCTTTATTTCGGCCGGCGATCATGATCTGGCCGAAAATATCATTCATTTGGTTTTGGCCAAAATTCCAGGGGGACCTGCTGGGGTGAAGGGGATCTCTTTGTTTATTGTGCCAAAATTTTTGGTTCAAAAAGAGGGTGCGTTAGGGCCCAGAAACAAGGTCTCTGTAGACAAAATCGAAGAAAAAATGGGCATTCATGCCAATGCAACCTGCGTGATGAACTTTGGTGGGGCCACGGGGTTTTTGCTGGGGCAAGCCCATAAGGGCATGCGCGCGATGTTCACGATGATGAATGAAGCGCGTTTAGGGGTTGGGGTGCAAGGCTACGCCCAAGCAGAAGCCGCCTATCAAAATGCCCTCGCTTATGCCAAAGACCGCCTGCAAGGGCGCGCGGCGACCGGACCGGAAAATCCAGATGACGCGGCAGATCCCCTGATCGTACACCCGGATATTCGGCGCAACTTAATGCAACAAAAAAGCTTTGTGGAAGGCGCCCGCGCCTTTGCCTATTGGGGGGCAATGTTAATTGATCAAAGCAATCTTGCAGGGGATGAACCCGCGCATGGTTTGGTCAGCTTGTTAACCCCAGTTATAAAAGGCTTCCTAACCGATCGCGGCTTTGAATTTTGCGTACAAGCCCAGCAGATTTTTGGCGGGCATGGGTATATCGAAGAATGGGGTATGTCACAATTTGCTCGCGATGCCAGAATTGCGATGATTTACGAGGGGGCAAATGGCGTTCAAGCGTTGGATCTGGTTGGTCGAAAACTCGGCCAAGACGGTGGCAAACATGCGCTGGCCTTTTTTGAGTTGATCAAAAACTTCTGCGCCGAAAGCGCCAGCGAAAGCCCAGAGTTTAAAGCAGATTTCCTTGAGCCCTTGAAAACAGCCAGCAAACAGCTTCAAGAAGCTGCATTGTATTTTATGCAAAATGGGTTGAAATCGCCCAATACAGCTTTGGCCGGATCTTATGATTTCATGCATTTATTTGGGCATGTCTGCCTTGGCTATGTTTGGGCACGCATGGCCCAGCAAGCTTTTCGAAATTCAGCGCAAGGCACGGGTGACGCGGCGTTTAATGAGACAAAAATCAAAACAGGGCGCTATTATATGCAGCGCGAGCTGCCCGCCACCGCGTTGCATCTGGCACGCATCAAAAGTGGAGCTGATCCGGTAATGGCTTTAACCGCCGATCAGTTTTGATCGAACAAAGAAAGTGAAAAAATGGGAATAGTCCAATCAAACTGGATGTCTGATGAACATGTGATGCTGTCTGAAATGACGGAAAAATTCATTCAAGATGAATGGATTCCGCATTTCGAGCGTTGGCGCAAACAAGGAGAAATGGACCGTAGCACTTGGCAACAAGCCGGTGAGCTGGGTCTGCTGTGCCCGTCGATCCCCGAAGCATATGGTGGGCCCGGGGGTGATTTTGGCCATGAAGCAACGATTTTGCTCGCGGGCAGCCGCGCCAATTTAGCCAGCTGGGGTCACGGCATTCATTCGGGCATCGTTGCGCATTATATTTTGGCCTATGGCACCGAGGAACAAAAAACCCGTTTGCTGCCCAAAATGCTCTCTGGTGAAATGGTCGGGGCGCTGGCAATGACGGAACCCGCTGCCGGTTCCGATTTGCAATCGATTAAAACCAAGGCCACGCGCGATGGCAATATGTACCGCCTCAGCGGCCAGAAAACCTTTATCACCAATGGCCAACACGCCAATCTCATTTTGGTGGCAGCAAAAACCAATCCGGATGAAAAAGCCAAAGGGATGTCTTTGGTGATTTTAGAAACCGATGGCGCAGATGGCTTCACCCGGGGTCGCAAACTGGAAAAAATTGGGATGAAATCCGCAGATACTTCAGAACTGTTTTTTGACAATATACCCATCCCACCCGAAAATATTTTGGGCGGCGAGGAAGGCCAAGGCTTTTATCAGATGATGAAGCAACTGCCCCAAGAACGCTTGATTATAGGATGCGGCGCGGTGGGCGCGATGGAGGGCGCGGTTGCCCGTACGATCGAGTATTGCAAAGAACGCCAAGCCTTTGGCGCATCGATTTTAACATTTCAAAACACAAAATTCAAACTGGCGGAATGCAAAACAAAAACCACCGTGGCGCGGGCTTTTTTAGACGCCTGCATCACCGAACATCTGCGCGGAGAATTAACCGTCGAAAAAGCTGCGATGTGCAAATATTGGCTCACCGACACCCAAGGCGAGGTCTTGGATGATTGTTTGCAACTGCATGGCGGCTATGGGTTTATGCAAGAATACGCAATCGCCGAAATGTGGACGGATGCGCGCGTACAGCGTATTTACGGGGGCACCAATGAAATTATGAAAGAGTTGATTTCACGCTCTCTTTAAATCAAGAAAGGCAGACTATGCGTGCCCCTCCGTTCAAATAAAATACGGCTGGGCTCGGTTTTTCTTCGGCGCCCATCGGCCCTCCTGCCTGCGGCGCTGCCACAGGCTAAAATTGAAACGTAAAATCGCGGTTAAAAAGCATGTTCTTTTTGCATAAATACTCAAAACTGCGCGCATAAATTGGAAAGGCAAATGTCATGGAATTATACTGCTTCGGCGAAAGCGGCCACAGCTACAAAGCTGCGCTCGCATTGCAACTGGCAGGATGCGTTTGGTCGCCAGTTTTTGTTGATTTTTTCAAAGGTGAAACGCGCAGTAATGCCTATCGGACGCATATCAATCCTTTAGGGGAAGCTCCGGTTTTGCGCGATGGCGAAATTATGCTCAGTCAATCTGGCGTGATTCAAAACTATCTGGCTGAAAAAACGGGCAAACACGGGGGTGGCAGCGCGGCAGAAACCCGCGAGGTTTTACGTTGGATTCTTTGGGATAATCACAAATTATCGGCGCTGGCAGGCACAACACGTTTCATGATGAATTTTTTAGCTGAGGACAAGCGCCCGCAAGCCGTCATCGAGTATAATCTCGCACGGTTAAAATCCAGTTATAAAATTTTGGATCTGGCTTTAAGCGAGCGCCCCTTTCTGGTGGGCGAAACCATTACCCATGCCGATATGACCTGCTGTGGGTATTTATATTACCCCGAGCCCTTCGGCTTTCAACGAGAAGACTGGCCGAATATCGATCGTTGGCTGGATAATATTTCTGCCTGTGACGGGTGGAAAGCCCCCTATGATCTTATGCCCGGCAACCCCGCTGAGCGCGCCTAAAGGAGAGCCTGTAATGACCGATGTATATATCTATGATGCCCTACGCACCCCGCGCGGCAAAGGCCGCAAAGATGGCAGCCTGCATGAAGTTACCGCATTGCGCCTGTCAAGCCTCACGCTTAACGCGATCCAATCGCGCAATAATTTAAGCGGCCATGCCGTCGAAGACGTGATCTGGGGCAATGTTACTCAAGTTGGCGAACAAGGGGCCTGTTTGGCGCGCTCAGCGGTTCTGGCCTCTGACCTAGATGAAAGCATCCCTGGCCTGTCAATAAACCGCTTTTGCGCCTCTGGGTTAGAAGCAGTGAATCTGGCGGCCAATCAAGTGCGCGGCGGCGCGGGAGAGGGATATATTGCAGGCGGAGTCGAAAGCATGAGCCGCGTGCCAATGGCCAGCGATGGCGGCGCGATTGCCGTGGATCCCAGCATCACCTTCGATCAATATTTCGTTCCCCAAGGTATTGGCGCCGATATTATCGCGACAGAATACGGGTTTTCGCGCGATCAGGGCGATGCGCTTGCCGTTGAAAGTCAAAAACGTGCCAAAACCGCCTGGGATCAGAACCGGTTTTCCAAATCCATAATTCCTGTCGAAGATATCAACGGTATCACCATTCTGGCGCATGATGAATTCATGCGCCCGGGCACCGATATGCAATCGCTCGGCGCTTTGAAACCATCCTTCAAAGATCAAGGTGAAGTGATGCCCGGCTTTGATAAAATCGCGATGATGAAATATCCTCATTTAGAAAAAATCCATCATATCCACCATGCTGGAAACAGCTCGGGTATCGTTGACGGTGCCGCCGCTTTGCTGATCGGCAATAAAGAATTTGGTGAAAAATATGGGCTCAAACCCCGCGCCAAAATTCGCTCTACCGCGAAAATTGGCACCGACCCGACGATCATGTTAACCGGACCCGTGCCCGTTACGGAAAAAATTCTGCGCGAAAGTGGCATGGTGATTGGCGATATCGATCTGTTCGAAGTCAACGAAGCCTTTGCCAGCGTGGTTCTGCGCTTTGAACAGGCCTTTGGCGTGGATCATGACAAAGTGAATGTGAATGGCGGCTCGATTGCGATGGGCCATCCTTTAGGGGCAACAGGGGCGATGATCCTTGGTACTTTGCTGGATGAACTTGAACGCGGCGATAAAGAAACCGGCCTTGCCACATTATGCATCGGCTCGGGGATGGGCGCCGCCACGATTATCGAGCGGGTCTGATGCCGAAAATTGATCTCTCTTGCGTGCCCGTAGAAACGGGGCAAGCGTGGTATCCCGCCCCGTATCAAGATGCTGTGGCCGGTTTGGAATTACAGCCCGTCAGCCGCACATCCGGGCTGACGCAATTTGCCGCGAATTTGGTGCGTCTGGCCCCCGGGGCAAAATCATCGCTGCGCCATTGGCATGTTCAGCAGGATGAGTTCGTGTTGGTGACCGAAGGAACGCTGACCTTAATCGAAGAGGATGGCGCCGTAGAGCTGGGCGCGGGCGAATGCGCGGCCTTTCCAGCGGGCCTCGAAAATGGCCACCATCTGGTGAATAGATCGTCAAAGCCCGGGACGTTTTTGGTGATTGGCACGCAGAGCGAAACCGAAACCGCCTATTATGCAGATATTGATATGATGGTGAAGCAACAGGATGGCCACTTCACCTTTTCCCGAAAAAATGGCGACGCGATCGCCCCAGAAGCCAACCGGAGCTCACAATGACCGATTTCAAGATGACACAAGATGCGCAAGGCATTGCAACACTCACATGGGATTGCATTGGCAAATCGATGAATGTGATGAGCTTTGAGGCCTTGCAGCAAATGAATGCATTGATCGATCAGGCGCTTGCAGATGAGGCGGTAAAGGGCATTATTTTAACCAGTGGCAAAAAGGATTTTGCCGCAGGCATGGATTTGAATGTTCTTGCAGACCTTAGAAACGCGTCTGGCGAAAATCCCGCAGAAGGCGTCTTCAACGGGATCCAATCCATTCATCAGATTTTTCGTAAAATAGAGCGCGCGGGAATGGATGCAAAAACCAATAAAGGCGGCAAGCCAATCGCAACCGTCTTGCCGGGCACTGCGCTTGGCATCGGCTTTGAATTGCCTTTGGCCACGCATCGCATTTTTGCTGCCGATAATCCCAAAGCAAAAATTGGTTTGCCCGAAATTCTTGTTGGATTATTTCCCGGCGCTGGGGGCACCATCCGCTTGGTACGCAAATTGGGTGCGATGGTCGCGGCGCCTTTTTTGCTGGAAGGCAAAACCCTCCCCCCCGCCAAAGCCAAAGCCGCCGGGCTGATTGACAGCGTCAGCGCTGACCCCATGGCCGATGCGCGGGCTTGGGTTTTAAACGCCACAGAGGCAGATTTGATCAAACCATGGGATCAAAAGGGCTATAAAATGCCGGGCGGCACCCCCTATCACCCATCTGGTTTTATGACCTTTATTGGCGCCTCAGCGATGGTTCATGGGAAAACCCAAGGCGCTTATCCCGCAGCCAAAGCCTTGCTCAGCGCGGTCTATGAAGGCGCCCAAGTGCCGTTTGAAACCGCGCTTAAAATTGAGGCGCGCTGGTTCACCTCGGTTTTGATGAACCCGTCTTCCGAAGCCATGATCCGCAGCCTCTTCCTCAATAAAGGCGCTTTGGAAAAAGGCGCCGTGCGGCCAAAAGAAATCGCAGATCAGTCCGTCAAAAAAGTTGGTGTATTGGGCGCTGGTATGATGGGGGCCGGGATTGCGCTGGTTTCTGCGCAGGCCGGGTTAGAGGTGGTGTTGATCGATCAAACACAAGCGGCCGCTGACAAAGGCAAAGCCTATAGCGAAGCCTATATGGACAAGGGCATCAAACGCGGCAAAGCCACCGCTGAGAAAAAACAGGCGGTGCTTGATAAGATTAGAGCCACAACCGATTACCAAGCGCTCAGCGATGTTGATTTGATCATTGAGGCTGTGTTTGAAGATCCAAAGGTCAAAGCAGAGATTACAGGCGCGGTTGAGGCGGTTATTCCTAAAGAATGCATCTTTGCTTCAAACACCTCAACTTTGCCGATCAGCGAATTGGCCAAAGCCAGCGAACGCCCCGAGCAATTTATCGGGATTCACTTCTTTTCTCCCGTTGAGCGCATGGCATTGGTTGAAATTATCAAAGGCAAAGCAACCGGCGATCGCGCGGTTGCCAAAGCCTTAGATTACGTGCGGCAAATTCGCAAAACGCCCATCGTTGTAAACGATGCGCGGTTTTTTTACGCCAATCGCTGCATCATCCCCTATATCAATGAAGGCATTCGCTTGGTAGCCGAAGGTGTCGCGCCGGCGATGGTGGATAATGCCGCGCGCATGCTGGGCTTTCCGGTTGGCCCCTTGCAGCTGGTGGATGAAACCTCGATTGATTTGGGTGCTAAAATTGCCCGTGCCACGAAAGCCGCTATGGGCGAAACCTATCCCGATTCGGCCGTTGATAACGTGCTTTTCTGGATGGAATCTAAAGGTCGCTTGGGCCGCAAGGCAAAGGCCGGCTTCTTCCGCTATGACGCGCAGGGCAAACGCCTTGGCTATTGGGAGGGGCTGGGCGCACAATATCCACTGGCCGCGCAGCAACCCAATTTAATTGACGTGCAACATAGGCTGATCTTTGTTCAAAGCTTAGAAGCGGTACGCGCGTTGGAAACGGGCGTGCTGATGGATATTCGCGAAGGCGATGTGGGCGCTATTCTGGGCTGGGGATTTGCACCTTGGTCAGGCGGCCCTTTCAGCTGGCTTGATATATTGGGCAGCCCGTATGCGGCCGAACGCTGCGATCAATTGCACCACGCCTATGGTGACCGCTTTGCCTGCCCAGATTTGCTGCGCAGCATGGCCAGCAAAGGGCAAAGCTTTTACGGGCAAGCTAAAAAAGCACAAAGCGCCGCCTAACGCCTTGCGATGGCCAAACTCAAAGCTATGCGGGATAAAAATGCTCTATCAGAGCTTTTGAGGCAAGGCATTGCAGCATCACAGAGTGCGGCGGGCAATTAAAACGCCTGCCGCTGCAATGCAAACGATACCAGCCACCTGCAGCAATTGAATTTGTTGCCCGATAAACAGCCAAGCGAAAAAAGGCCCAAAAATAAACGCGGAATATTCAAACACCGCCACATAAGACGCCTGGCCAATTTGATAGGCCCTGAAAATCAATCCTATCCCCAAAATAGAGCCCACTGCTTGGATAATGATCCACGGCAAAGCCGCGGCAAGCGACCACGTCCAAGGGCGGGTTAAAAACCCATCGGCACCTGGCGCGACATCGCCCCCTGCCATGCCAAGATATATCAACGCGACCAACCCGAACAGGAACTGCAAAACCAACAGCATCGTTAACAACGACAACGTCGATTCACCCTCGCATAATTGTCGGGTTGCAACGGCGGCCAACGCGTAAAAAATGCCCCCAAAAACGGGTAGAAAGCTTATGATATTCAAATCGATCAACCCCTTGTTGAGCACCAATAAAATACCCAAAAAGCCCAAAGAAACCGCAATCACGCGTATCGGTCCGATCTTTTCCCCCAACGCAAATGCGGTGATCAGCAATACAAAAATGGGCGAAGTAAAAAGCCCAGCCAAGGCCTGCGCCATTGGCATAAAAGCCAAAGAGCCAAAATAAAACAGCATTGAGATTGTTAAAAAAAGACTGCGCAAAAGCACCGCCCAGAAGCGTTTCGGCAAGATCGAGCCCGCCCCAAAGGCAGAGAGACCCAAAATAAGAGGCAAAGCAATCGCGGCTCGCAACGCTTGAAATTGCCAAATGCTGACCGTTTCCGCAATAAAAACGATAAAATTATCAATGCATCCCACAACAAACATCGCGGCAATCATGCAACTCGCTGCGGCGCGGCCGTTAGAAGGAAGGTTTTCGCTCATTGGGGTTTTCTTTGCCTCATTATACCGCTTAATCTAGCTTGAAACCGACACGGGCACAGGATTCTTTAGGAGAGCATTATGGGGTGGATGACAGACGAAACCGGCTTGGATAAAAATCAAGCAAATTATGTGGCGCTAACCCCCTTGTCGCATTTACGGCGCGCTGCGGTGGTGTTTGCAAACCTGCCCGCGGTGAGCTACGGCACCCATCGCAAAACCTACGCGGAATATTATGCGCGCTGCTCACAGCTGGCCTCGGCGTTGCAACAACGCGGCGTGTCCCCCGGGGATGTTGTGGCGACATTAATTCCCAACCTGCCCGCGCAGGCAGAAGCCCATTTTGGAGTGCCCGCTTGCGGCGCCGTGTTAAACACCATCAATACGCGGCTTGATACGGGCACAGTCAGCTATATTTTTGCCCATGGCGGCGCGAAAATAGTTTTGGTCGATAGCCAGTTTTTAAGCTTGGCCGAGGCCGCTTGCGCCGATATGAACGGCGAGGCACCCGTGATTATCGAAGTGCCCGATGATCAAGCCAGCTTTCCCGCTTCTGGGCGCCATCAAACCTATGAGAATCTGCTGGCCACTGGCGATCCAGATTTTTCCTGGCACATGCCCGAGGATGAATGGGAAAGCCTCTCCCTGAATTACACCTCAGGAACCACGGGGCGCCCGAAAGGCGTGGTATGTCACCACCGCGGCGCCTATCTGATGACCATGGGCACCGTGGTCAGCTGGCAGATGACGCTGCGCCCAGTGTTTATGGCTATTGTTCCGCTGTTTCACTGCAATGGCTGGAACCATACATGGATGATGCCACTTTTAGGCGGCACGCTGGTTTGCTGCCGCGACATCACAGCCAGCGCGATTTATAATGCCATCGCAGATGAGAACGTCGGCTATTTTGGCGGGGCGCCTATCGTATTGAACATGCTTGTCAACGCCAAGGATAACGAACGGCGCGACTTTGAACATGTGGTTGAAGTGTTCACGGCAGGCGCGCCACCAGCCCCGGCAACGCTGTCAAAAATCGAAAAGCTTGGGTTTAACGTCACGCAAGTTTACGGATTAACCGAAACCTATGGACACGTAACAGAATGCGTTTGGGATGACACCCGATGGGGCGATGCCAATGAAGACATGCGCGCCGCCATCAAGGCCCGCCAAGGCGTGGCCTTTCCGATGATGGAACATATCACCGTTATGGATGCACAGATGGCGCAGGTGCCAATGGATGGCAAAACTCAAGGTGAAATCATGATCCGCGGCAATTCGGTGATGAAGGGCTATTTGAAAAATCCAAAGGCAACGGCAGAAGCCTTTCAGGGGGGCTATTTTCATTCGGGTGATTTGGCTGTGCAGCATGCTGACAGCTATGTGCAAATCGCAGATCGCGCCAAAGACATCATCATTTCCGGCGGTGAGAATATCAGTTCTGTGGAAGTAGAGGGCGTTTTAATGGGGCATCCGGCGGTATCGCTTTGCGCGGTGGTTGCCAAAGCGGATGAAAAATGGGGCGAGGTGCCCTGCGCCTTTATCGAGCTTTTGGAGGGTGCCAACATTAGCGAAGAAGAATTGGTGCGGTTTGCCCGCAGCAAGCTGGCGGGCTTCAAAACCCCCAAAACAATCATCTTTCAAGAGCTTCCAAAAACCTCAACTGGAAAAATTCAAAAATTTGAATTGCGCAAACAAGCTTCTGAAGGCAGCTAAAGCGCTGTCTTTAAAGCAAGCTTTATGTTAGAGGTCTAAAAAACGAGGCGGCGGAATAGCCCGAGCACATGACGGCGTTGCAAAAATATGCGCGGCTTGAAGCCGTGGGGGTCTGGCGTGAAAGCGACCAGGGTCAAAGGCGCGATGTGATCGTTTCAATCGGTGACGCAACGCTTGTGATTACAGATTCGCAAGAAAAAGCGCTTGCGCATTGGTCACTCGCCGCGATTACCCGCGTCAATCCCGGTCTCGTGCCCGCGCTCTATCACCCCGAGGGCGACAAGACCGAAAGTCTGGAGCTTCCCGAAGATGAGGTGGCGATGGTCGAGGCGATCGAAACTTTAAGACGCGTCATCGATCGCCGTCGCCCCAAGCCTGGGCGGTTGCGGCTGGGCATGTTCCTCACCGTTCTCACATTGATCGCAGCGCTGGTGGTTTTCTGGCTGCCCAAAGCGGTTATTCAATATGCGGTGCAAGTTATGCCCGAGGTCAAACGCGTGGAAATCGGCCAATCGCTGCTCAATCATATGAGCGGGTTCACAGGTCCGCCCTGCGCCTCAAATTTTGCACAGCCTGCCCTGCGCCAGTTAAGCCAGCGCTTGCTCGCGCGCAGCGACGCACTTTTGGTGCTGCCAAGCGGGCTGGACACCACCCGCCACCTTCCCGGCTCTTTAATGCTGATCGGTAGAACCTTGGTTGAAGATTATGAGGATCCCGATGTTTTAGCAGGCTATATTCTGGCGGAACAGCTGCGCTCAGAACAACAAGACAGCTTGCAAAGCCTTTTATCCTTTGTCGGAACGCTGAACGTGTTCCGCCTTCTCACAACTGGAAAACTGCCCGAAGCAACGCTGACAAATTATGCCCAATCGTTGCTGCTCACAGACCCGCATCGCATTGATTATACAGATCTTAAAACGCGATTTGCAGCCAAAGGCATCTCGCCTATCCCTTATGCTTATGCGGTTGACCTAACGGGGGAGCAAACCGCCGACTTGATTGATCACGGCCAAACTGAGCAATTTAAGCCAAGCTTACAGGATGCGTATTGGGTGCGCCTGCAAAGCCTTTGCGGCGGCTAGGCCAACGCCCCCAAACGCGCATAGCTACTTGGTGCCAAACATGCGATCCCCAGCATCGCCAAGCCCGGGCACGATATAACCCTGTTCGTTTAAATGGCTGTCGAGTGAAGCCGTAACGATAGGCACATCAGGATGCGCCTCGGCCATGCGTTTCACCCCCTCTGGTGCCGCCAACAGGCATAAAAAACGAATATTTTTAGCCCCCGCTTGTTTCAGCAAATCAATAGCAGCCACCGAAGAATTGCCCGTGGCAAGCATAGGATCTACCGCGATCACCAACCGATCCTCTAAGCTTTCGGGGACTTTGAAATAATATTGCACGGGCTGCAAAGTCTCTTCATCGCGATAAAGGCCAACAAAACCAACGCGCGCCGAAGGGATCAGCTCAAGCACCCCGTCTAATAGGCCATTTCCAGCTCTTAGGATCGAAATCAAAGCCAGTTTTTTACCTTCCAAAACTGGTGCCTGCATGGTTTGCATTGGCGTTTCGATGGTTTTCGTGGCTAAGGCAAGGCTGCGTGTGACTTCGTAGGCCAAGAGCTGGCTGATCTCGCGCAACAATTGACGAAACTCAGCTGTCGAGCGTGTTTTGTCCCGCATCAGGGTCAGTTTATGCTGTACCAAAGGATGGTCAACGATTGTTAAATGATCACTCATGCGCTCTCCAATGCTTTTAAGAGTATCTGTTTCGTTTCAATATCGCAAAAGGCGGCCTGCGCAGCCGTGATGTTCAAGGCCAAAAAGTCTTTTGCACCCCAACCAAAAGTTTCGGCGAGGTTTGTGTATTCCTGCTTCATATCAGTATGAAAAAAAGGCGGATCATCGGTAGAAACCGTGATCAACACGCCAGCGTCACGTAATTTTTGTATTGGATGCTTGGCAAGGCTCGGAAACACGCCCAGCGCCACATTTGATCCCGGACAGATTTCCAAAACAATTTCGCGCGCTGTAATTTCGGCAACAAGCTCTGGATCTTCGATCACTTGAACCCCATGCCCGATGCGCGCAACATTCAGATCCCTGACAGCCTGCCGCACGCTTTCTGGGCCACCCCATTCTCCGGCATGCGTGGTGAGTTGCAACTGCGCTTCGCGCGCCATATCAAAACTGTAGGAAAAATCCCCTTGTTTTCCTTGCAGCTCATCACCAGCCATCCCGAAGCCAACGATGTAATCTCCTGCAGTCTCGGCCGCGCAATACGCGGCTTTTTTGGCTAAATCTGGACCAAAATGGCGAATACAGGTGACGATGCCGCGGCTCCTAATCCCAGTTTTTCGTTGCGTTTCGAGGGCAGCTTGCTCGATCGCGGCCAAATAGTCTGCCCAGGCCGCTAAATCACTGCCACCGCAAAAATAGGGAGAGAGAAAGAGCTCGGAATAAATCACCCCTTGAGCGGCGCTTTGTGAAAGGACCTCGGCCGTTAGGCGGTAAAAATCCTCGGGGCTTTTCAACACCGTGGTGACGGCTTCATAGACCCGAAGGAATTGTTCAAAATTTTGGAAAATATAATTTCCAGCTGGATCAAACACACCTTGAAGGTTGATATTTTTTTCATCGGCCAAGCGGCGGATGAAATGCGGTGGAGCCGCGCCTTCTAGATGCAGATGCAACTCAATTTTTTGACATTCGGCAACGCTCATAGAAAACTCTTTCCCTGCCCTTTCGGGGTTACGTTTAAATACGTGGCTACTGTTGCTGCAACATCTTCGAAGCCAAGTAAGCCAAGGGGCTTTGGGCCCATACCCGCGCAAAGAACGGGCACCCGCTCGCGGGTATGATCCGTGCCCGGCCACGTGGGATCATTGCCATGATCCGCGGTCAATATCAACAAATCATCGGGTTTCATAGCGGCCAAAAGCGATGCCAATGCGCGATCAAACCACTCTAAAGCGCGCGCATATCCCGCGACATCCCGTCGATGCCCGTAGAGGCTGTCAAACTCAACAAAATTTGCAAAGACAAAGCTGCCATCTGCAGCTTGTGCAAATTGATCCTTAAGATGTTGCATCAAAACCATATCAGAGCCTGTCAGACTGTGATCTAACCCTTGGCCCGAAAAAATATCGCTGATTTTACCAATTCCAATGACCGGATGACCCGCGTCTTGTAGCCAATTGCTCAAGACCGGTTGCAGGGGTGTCATCGCATAATCTTTTCGATTTCCCGTCCGCTCAAATGCCCCAATTTCGCCAGCAAACGGGCGCGCGATCACGCGCCCCACCCGCATCGCGTGCAACCGTGGCGCAATTTTTGCGCATAAATCATAGAGACGCTCTAGGCCAAAATGCTGTTCATGCGCCGCAATCTGAAAAACGCTATCGGAAGATGTGTAACAAATAGGCTGGCCAGTTTCACAATGGGCCGCGCCAAGATCTTGCAAAATTTCGGTTCCCGATGCGTGGCAATTACCCAAAATACCTGAGGTACCAGCTATTGCACAGACTTCGGCGACCAGTGCATCCGGAAAGGCAGGCTGGGCTCTTGGAAAGCTGTGCCATTGCCAAGGCACGGGCAAGCCAGCCAATTCCCAATGACCAGAGGGCGTATCTTTGCCAAACGAGGTTTCGCTGGCCGCGCCCCAAGCACCTTCGGGCACAGCCAAAAGATTGGGCGGGCGCTGACCGCAGGCCAGTTCTACCGCTGCGCCAAGGCCCAGCCGATCTAAATTGGGAAGCTGCAAAGGTCCTTTTCGGCCCCGATCTCCCTGCCCTTTATCGCAAGCTTGGGCAATATGCAGCAGCGTATTGGACCCCGTATCCGGCAGGTCAATATTGAAAAATTGATCTGCGTCGGGCGCGCCGCCGATACCAACAGAATCTAAAACAACAAGAAAGCACCGCCCCATTTACCCTACCCGTTCCAAAACCAGAGGCGCCGCCGGCAGAGCGATTTCGCCCATACTCAACGCATTGCGAACAGTTTCGCCGATTTTATCGGCCAGGCCAACGCGGTTTGCATGCACCCGCGCCACCGGCATGCCCGCGATGACCTTGCTGCCAATTGGCAAAACGTCACTCAGCCCAACCGAAGGGTCAATAATATCACTTTCAACTTGCCGCCCGCCGCCAAGCTGCACCACGCTTAGGCCCAACGCTTCGCTATCCCACGCGGTTATATATCCCTCACGCGCTGCGTATATCTCGCGAATAACCGGCGCTTCAGGCAAAAACCGCTGCCAGTTCTCAACAAAACCGCGAGGTCCCCCCATCAGCGCTATCATCTGGCCGAATTTTTCCGCTGCCTGCCCGCTATCCAGCCGGTTTGCCAAATCTTCCTGCGCCGCCTCAAAAGATTTAAAAAGCCGATTGGCGCATAAAAGCTCGCCCCCCAATTGCAGCGTTAACTCCCGCAACCGCCCTGCTTTGCCCTCACACAGCACCTGCATCACCTCGACCAATTCAAGCGCATTGCCCAAGGCCGGTGCCAAAGGTTGGTTCATATCGCTGATCAACGCGATCGTATTGCATCCGGCCTGGCCCGCCGTGCGCACAAGCGATTGCGCGAGAACCCGCGCCTGGTCGGGCGTTTTCATAAACGCGCCGCTGCCGCATTTCACATCCAAAATCAGCCCATCCAATCCCGCCGCCAATTTTTTTGATAAAATAGACGCGGTAATCAGATCAAGGCTATCGACCGTAGAGGTCACATCGCGAATGGCATAAAGGCGCTTATCCGCCGGTGCCAAGGCCGCACCAGCGCTAACAATCGCGCAGCCTACCTCTTTTAAAAGGCGGTCAAATTGCGGTTTTTCAACCTGAACTGACAGTCCCGGAATGGCCTGCAATTTGTCTAAAGTGCCCCCGGTATGGCCCAAGCCCCGCCCAGAAATCATCGGGACAAACACCCCTGCAGAAGCCAAGAGCGGCGCCAAAACCAACGAAACACAATCGCCAACACCGCCCGTTGAATGCTTATCCAAAACCGGACCGTCCAAATCCCAGTGCAAAACCGGGCCACTATCGCGCATGGCGCGGGTCAAATCTACGCGGCTGTCAAACGGCAATCCTTTGAGACAAACGGCCATGGCAAAAGCGGCGGCTTGCGCATCGCTTACCGTATGATCTGCCAAGCCTTGGGCAAACCAAGCCATCGCTGCGCCAGAGGGCGCATGACCTTCGCGCACCTGCGCGATGATAGAGCGTGCATCAAAGCTCATCCAAGATGATCCATATGCTCAGGCGTAAAGGCTCCGGGCAATAATTGCGCCACCGTCAATGTTTTTTCAATTCCTGAGATCGTGGCCATCGTAACAGGCACGTCAGGCGCAGAAAACTCGGCCAGCTTTTGACGGCATCCACCGCAAGGGGGCACTGGCTCTGCCCCATCGGCCACCACATAAACAGCAGTAATTTTTCGATCCCCAGCCGCAATCATGCGGGCAATCGCGCCCGCTTCAGCGCATGTGCCTTCGGGATAGGCCGCATTTTCAACATTCACGCCGGTGTAAACTTCCCCCGAACTGCTCCTCAGCGCAACACCGACCTGAAATCCAGAATAGGGGGCATAGGCATTTTCTCTGATTTTCAATGCAGCTTGCTTTAAAGCCATTTTTTACTTTTCCTATCGATTATTGCGGGGCATCTGTGGTGAAATTTCCCGGTAGCGCAACTTCAAGCAATTCGCAATCTTCGCTAATTTCAAGATGCTGGCTAAGCATGCCCGGCGGGATCACGAACGCATCGCCCGGGGTTAACTGCACGGATTGCTGACCCTCAGCCTGCAGGGTCATGGCCCCCTCCATGACAAAGCTGAACAGAATATCAGCATTGTGAGATACGCGTTGACACGGGGCGCCATTGGCTTTCAAGACATGCACGCCGGCAACGTTTTGAGTATGCGCTGCAATCGTTGTATCACGGCTATCAAAGCCGGCCAAACGGCTTGGCATCCACCGCGCCGCATCGGCGCGGTGATGAACAAATTGTTGGCCGCTGAAACGACGTTTCGGATTGGCCGGGCCATTGGGCAGCTGCATCTCATGATCTATGGTGGTGATATGTTCGGCGGGCACTCCGATCTCTATCACTTCAATATTATCGCTGGCGAACAACACTTTATGCCGAATTTCAGGTGGCTGGATCACGCAATTTCCAGCATATAAGCGAAATGGCGCGCCTTGATCCTCATAAACCAAATCCACCCAGCCACGGTAACAGAAAATCAACTGAAACCCCACCGTGTGATAATGCACCATATCCGGCACAGGGCCCCCATCTGGGATGCGAATATGGCTGGCGATGATCGATCCGCCCAACCGGTCGGGGATCAAATCACGATACTGCATGCCCGCCCGCCCAATCACCCAAGGGGCTTGATCTGCCAAGCGGCGCACCACAAATTTATGCTGGGTTTCAGGCAGGATCAAAGGCGTTTCATTGTTTTCGATCTCAATCCGGGTGCCATTTGGCGCTGTTAACCGCCGTGCACCCCCTGCGATCAAATCAGGCGTGGCGCTGAGCAGACGCAAAAGGCATGGGGCAGCGCTGCCACCCTGTTCGATGCGCAGCCTTAAGCCATGGCCCGACAGCACGACCACGCGCGGGTCATCCGCAGGATAAATCATCTCCATACGCAGCCCCAATTGTATGGTGAAGAAGGAAATATCCTCACTAAGATTGGTGCTGGGTAACACCACTTCTGAACGTATTGTCATCTCGCCTCGCTTCTTATCGGCACTTTGCGCAAGGCGAGGATACAAAACAAGACCAGAGACGCAAGAACTTGCAACTTTCCCTCCCTGTAAATTTAGTTTAATATTAAACTAGAATTGAAAATGGGAGTTATGGATATGAGCGATCCAACCGCCGATAATCTGCGCCAGGCTGCATTAAATTACCATGAATTTCCAAAACCGGGAAAATTAGAAGTGCGCGCCACCAAGCCGCTGGCCAATGGTCGAGACCTGGCCCGCGCCTATTCGCCGGGCGTTGCGGAGGCCTCTATCGAAATTCAAAAAGATCCGCTGGCCGCCAGCCGCTATACCGCACGGGGCAATCTGGTTGCCGTGATCAGCAACGGATCTGCCGTATTGGGCTTGGGAAATACCGGCGCCTTAGCCTCAAAGCCCGTGATGGAAGGCAAGGCGGTTTTATTCAAAAAATTCGCAAATATTGATTGCTTTGACATTGAGGTGAATGAAAGCGATCCGGAAAAACTTGCCGAAATTGTTTGCGCGCTTGAGCCCACATTTGGCGCCATCAATCTGGAAGATATCAAGGCGCCTGATTGCTTTATCGTAGAGAAGATCTGCCGTGAGCGCATGGGAATACCCGTGTTTCACGATGATCAACACGGCACGGCAATTGTTGTTGGAGCGGCGGCAACCAACGCGCTTTATGTGGCAAATAAATCCTTTGAAGATATTAAAATCGTTTCAACAGGCGGCGGCGCTGCGGGCATCGCCTGTCTAAATATGCTGATGAAGCTCGGTGTTAAGCGCAGCAATATCTGGCTATGCGATCTACATGGTTTGGTTTATCAGGGCCGCGATATCGATATGAACCCACAAAAGGCGGCCTTTGCGCAGGCCAGTGAGATGCGCAGCCTTGACGAAGTTATTGAAGGCGCTGATATGTTCTTAGGCCTTTCTGGGCCGAATGTTCTGCACCCAGATTTGGTTAAACAAATGAATGCGCAACCGATTATTTTTGCGCTTGCGAACCCAAATCCCGAGATTATGCCGGCCGACGCGCTCGCTGTCGCCCCAGATGCCATCATTGCCACCGGTAGAAGCGATTTCCCCAATCAAGTTAACAATGTCCTATGCTTTCCATTCATTTTTCGCGGGGCCTTGGATGTGGGCGCAACCGAGATTAATGACGCAATGCAGGTGGCCTGCATTCAAGGTATTGCAGAGCTTGCGCGGGCCACGACAAGCGCGGAAGCCGCTGCCGCCTATAAGGGTGAAACGCTGACATTTGGCCCAAATTATCTGATCCCGAAACCGTTTGATCCGCGCTTGTCGAGCGTGGTCTCAAGCGCTGTAGCAGAAGCCGCGATGCAAAGCGGGGTTGCCACTCAGCCGATCAAAGATATTGACGCGTATCGCGATGCGTTAAAACAAACCGTTGTCAAATCGGCATTTTTGATGCGGCCGGTGTTTGAGGCCGCCTCAAGCAGCGCTCGACGGATTGTGTTTGCCGAGGGCGAAGACGAGCGGGTGCTGCGCGCCGCTCAGGCCGTTTTGGAAGAAACCAGCGAAGTTCCCATCGTCATAGGCCGCCCCGAAGTGATTCAGCAACGTTGTGAAAGGCTGGGGCTGGATATCCGCCCTGATCGGGATTTTAACATCGTCAATCCGCAACAAGATGATCGGTATCGCGATTACTGGACCAGTTATCACTCGCTATTGGCCCGCCGTGGCGTCAGCCCAGATCTTGCAAAATCGATCATGCGCACAAACACCACTGCGATTGGCGCTGTTATGGTACATCGCGGAGAGGCTGATAGCCTGATCTGTGGCGCTGTGGGCGAATTCAGATGGCATCTGAATTATATCGAGCAAATTTTAGGCAGCAAAACCTTATCGCCAAGCGGCGCGCTGTCTTTGATGATTTTAGAAGACGGGCCTCTGTTCATCGCAGACACCCACGTCTGGGCGGATCCCACCCCCATGCAAATTGCCCAAACCGCCAAAGGAGCCGCGCGCCATGTGCGCCGTTTTGGCATAGAGCCACAAGTCGCGCTGTGCTCGCAATCACAATTTGGAAATCTGAACAGCGAGACTGGCAAGAAAATGCGCCAAGCATTGGATATTCTCGATACCGAAAAGGTGACGTTTACCTATGAGGGCGAAATGAATATCGATACGGCGTTAGATCCAGAACTGCGGGCCAGATTGCTGCCAGAAAACCGCTTACAGGGGGCCGCAAATGTGCTGATATTTGCCAATGCAGATGCCGCCTCTGGGGTGCGCAATATTCTTAAAATGCGCGCCGGAGGGCTTGAAGTTGGGCCTATATTGATGGGTATGGGCAATAAGGCGCATATTGCCAACCCCTCGGTGACGGCGCGGGGATTGTTAAATTTAGCCGCAATCGCTGGCACGGATGTCAAAAGCTATGAATAAAACGCCGCTCTAGCGGCGGTGCTGCAAAGCAGCTTGAAGACGATCTGCATAGGCGCTGCGCTCCTGCGCGCTCATCCCGATTATAGAGGCGGATAGGTTGCTCTGCGCGCGTTGCAGCCGCTGCGACGCTCCTGCGATTTGTTGCTGCATAACCGCATCCAATTCTGCAGCCCTAAAAGGCGTTTGGCGCAATAAGCGGATGGCGGCCTCAAATTGCATTTGCGCGGCCAATTTGGATTTTTCATCGCGGCCTGCCCGAAATTGCTTACCGATGGCGCGCCGTTGTTCTGGCTCAAGCGCACGAAAATACGGCGAGATAGCTTGGCGCGATCCACCAGCATCGCGCCGATGCTCTGGATTATGTCGCCAAAACGCCCCCGCTAAAACCCCCGCAACGGCGATATTAAGCGCCAATGAAGCGCCAAGAAGTACTTTCCAAAAGCGCTTTGGCGCGCCACTTTGCTTTGGGTGTTGTGACATCTCTTATCCCTCCAAATATGTCAAATAGAGATCTTCAAACGGATCAGAGCTCTCAAACACACTCTCATTTTGACCCGATATCATATCATAGATTTGCGCCTCAACCTCTGGCGCTACCCCACCAAATTGAAAGCTCAAACCAGCGATCAAAACCAAACTGGCCCAGCCTTTAAGGCCGCCAAGACCAGACCAAAAATCTGACCAAAAATCTGATAAGCCGCCCAGAAAACCAATATCGGAGCCATTGCTATCGGACTTTTCTGCCCCCTGCCTAGCCGTCAAGGCCTGAGCATTTTGCAAAACGCGGTCCCTCAGCTGATCTGAGGGGGCGGGAAGCGCCCGTTGCGCCGATAGAAAAAACGCCTCTAGATCTTCATGGTTTTGATCTTCAAATTTTTTCATCACGATATCCTAAGGCAGAAATTTCAGCTTCTAAGCAGGTCTTTAGCTGGCGCCGCCCACGCGCCAATAAACTTTCAACAGCTTCAATACTTACGGCCATTATTGCGGCAATCTCTGGGTTTGACAGCTCATCCAAATGCCGCATACGAAGGGCTTGAGCCTGCCGTGGGGGCAACTGATCCAGCGCCTTATAAAGCGCCGACGCGCGGCGTTCATCTTGCAAGCGCGCATCAACAGCCAAGCGGGGGTCGATCGGCTCTGGCGCCTCTTCCAATGCCGTCATTGGCGGCTTGCGGCCGCGATCCTTGCACAAATTGGCCACCACTTGATAGAGCCATGTGCTAATTTTTGCCCGTCCGCTTTGCCAGTTCGGCGCAATTTTCCACAGCCGAAGCATCGCCTCTTGCGCAATATCCTCGGCATCCGCCGCATTTTGCAGCCGATGATAGGCTTGCGCATAAAGCTTTGGCATCAAACGCTCGGTCAAAATGCGCGCAGCCTCTGGCATCCCTTTCGCATAGGCTGCCAGAAGAGCGGTGTCATCCAACTGATCAGGTGTTTGAGACGGCATAGGCGCGACCCCAGGGCAATATTTCTTTAATCTGCAGGTTTATTTTTTCCAAACCAACCCTGCTTGTGAGGGCGCTTTTTCAGTCGGTGCTTTTCAAAGACCGCAAATTCGGCCTCATCAATAACGCCATCTTGGTTGTGATCAAGCCGCTTAAAAAAACCTCCGCTTTGTCTTAGGGCTTTGGCGTGCTTTACCTCTTCTTGGCTCAGCGATCCATCACTGTTAACGTCAAAGCGCTTCATAATTAATGCAGCGCGCCGATCCACGCCTTGCGACAAGCCGGCAACCAATTCCTGACTGGAAATGGACAGGTTCGCATCGGTGTCAAAATTTTTAAATTGCAGCCTGCCGCGGGCCTTTGCGGTTTCCAAACAAGAAATTTCAGTCCGATTCACGCCAGCTGCGCCCTCTGATACTTCACTTTCAAGGCAGTCAGGCTTTGGTTCTGAAGCGACAACAGAGCTGCCAATTATAGCCAAAGCGAGCGTAAATATGATATGGGATTTAAGTGACATTTCATTCTCCTAAATAAGGGTGGCTGCGCGCAGTCCACCAGATGGCAATATATATGAAACGCAGCGGCATAAGGTTTCCGTCGCTGAGTTTAAAAAAATTGCGACACAGAGCCGCAAAGACATTTGTCCCCCCAAGCTTTAGACTGTCGCAAAAGCAAAACCTCGGCGCCGCGAAGGATTGAGATGCCAAACCCTATATTCGAGCCCGACACGCGCCCAATTTGGCGTTCTATGGGGTTTGGCTGGCGCTGCAAGTGCCCAAATTGTGGCCAAGGCGCGCTGTTCAAAAATTATCTGAGCGTGCGCCCAAAATGTACCGTCTGTCGCCAAGATCTGTTCCATCACAGGGCGGATGATGGGCCCGCTTATCTGACAATTTTGATTGTGGCGCATATCATGGCGCCCTTATTGCACTTTACCTTCGTAACCTGGCGATTGGAGCCACTGGTTATGCTCAGCATTTTTACGGTTGGCTGTTTGGCCTTGTCGCTTTATCTTCTGCCACGTCTCAAGGGCGTTATCATCGCAGTGCAATGGGCCCGCTACATGCATGGTTTTGGCCATGAAGAAAACGCAAGGAACTCTGAAAATACATGATTCAGGATAAAACTGCCATCCGCCCCGCAGCCACGGTGATCGTGCTGCGCGATCGCGCTAGCGCGCCGAAGGTTCTAATGGGGCAAAGAGGCGCGCAAGCCGCCTTCATGCCGAACAAATTTGTGTTTCCGGGCGGCGCTGTTGATCCGCAAGACGCGGCAGTTCCACTTTTGAGCGAGATATCAAGCCCCTGCAAAGACAGGCTCAGCGAAGAGTCAGAGGGGCCCTCGGCGCAGGCCCTTTGCGCTGCGGCTATTCGGGAACTGTTCGAAGAGACCGGACAAATCTTGGGAAAACAGGCCGCTTGGCCAGATTCGGTCCCCGATGGCTGGCAGGCCTTTGCGACCGAGGGCTATCGACCGATTGCCGAGCCATTACAATTCGTGTTTCGCGCCATTACTCCGCCCGGGCGACCCCGGCGTTTTGATGCGCGGTTTTTTCTATTAGACGCGGCCTTCTTACAAAGCGATCTGGATGATTTTTCTGCCGCTTCAGATGAGTTATCGCATTTGCAATGGGTGCCGTTAGAGCACGCGCGCAGCTTTGATTTACCCTTTATCACCGAGGTCGTTATGGCTGAAATTGCGGGGCGCTTGGATGCGCCTGCCCCGCCGGATTCGGTGCCCTTTTTCAAAAATAAAGATGAGGAAAGTCAATTTTTAAGACTCAAAGGCCGTGATGTAAGCTTAAACGAGTAAACTAGGCAGCAAAGATTACCCCCAAAACGCTTAAGCCCAAAAACAAAATGCCAAATACTTCTCGACGGCTCACGCGCTCTTGAAAAAACAAAATCGAAACGCACAGGCTGAAAAGCAATTCGATCTGCCCCAAGCCTTTTACATAAGCAGCCGTTTGCAACGTAAAAGCTGTAAACCAGCCAAGTGATCCTAACAAACCGGTGACCCCAACCCAAAGCGCGGTTTTACGGGCGTGCCAGACGGCGCGCAGTTGGGATGGCTCGCGCAACCCCATCCAAACCCCCATCACGCAGGTTTGAAACACAATCACAACAAAAAGGCTCACAGCGGCGCGTAAAAAAGGCTGCTCATAAGGCAATTCTAAGCTCGCGGCGCGATAGCACACCCCTGAAATGGCAAAGAGCAAACCAGAGGCCAATCCCAATGCAGAGGCTCGATTGACCCACCTACTTCCGTCGCCCTGCCCCGAAAGTGGCTGTTTAGACAGGAGTAGAAGACCGATCAGCCCCAAAAGGATAGCCCCAAAGCCCAGACTGGAAATGCCTTCCCCCAGCAGCACAAACCCCACCAGCGCAACCAAAATGACTTCGGTTTTCTTAAACGTAATCCCGACCGCAAAATTGCGGTATTTAAACATGGAAAGCACGCATAAGGTTGCAAATATTTGGGTCAGGCCACCGACGCCCGCATATACCAAAAGCCGTGCGTTCAAGGCGGGAAATGCGATCGCATTCATCCCAAAATACACTGCCAAGCCGACAGTCAAAAACGGCAAGGCGTAACAAAACCGAGCGAATGTGGCGCCTGTTGCGCTTAACGCGTCGCTGCTTAAGATTTTTTGTAGCGTAAAGCGAAGCGTTTGAAACGTAGAGGCCAGCAAAGTTGCGATAATCCAAAGTTCCATAGCGTTTCAAACATCACTTCTTTCAGCCAATTTCAACAGATTATTCGAAAACGCAACGCGATAGTCACCTCAATAGGGCATTGGATGCGCCTTATGAACATCGGCGATATCCGCCAGACACTCTGGCGAAAGCGTGATATCTACCGAGCCTAGCGCCCATTTCAATTGATCAAATTGCGTTGCGCCAAAAATTGCCGAACACATGAAGGGGCGGGTGCGACACCATGCCAATGCCATGTGAATAGGATCAACCTGATGGCGCTGTGCAACTTTTAAATATGCCGCAACGGCGGGCAAAACGCGCGGCGTCATCCGCCCGCCCAGATCATGGCTTAACGACAAGCGGGACGCATCGGGTATAGCGCCGTCTTGATATTTTCCTGTCAGCAGCCCGGTCGCCAACGGAGAAAAAGCCAGTAACCCGACATCTTCATTCACGCTTAATTCCGCCAAATCCGTGTCATATAGTCGGCAGAGAAGCGAATATTCATTCTGCATTGTGGCCACGCGGGGCAGCCCCCGATCCTCGGCAAGGCGCAACCATTGTGCAGTGCCCCATGCGCTTTCATTTGAAAGCCCAAAATGGCGAATATTACCTTTATCCACTTGGCTTTGAAGCGCCTCAAGACACTCTTGCATATTGGCAAGCGTTTCGGTTCGGTTCTGCGAAGAAGGATCATAGGACCAATTCTTACGGAACATATAAGATCCCCGATTGGGCCAATGAAATTGATACAGATCAATATAATCGGTTTGCAAACGGCGAAGGTTACCCTCAATCGTTTCGGCAATGGTCGCAGCGCTGATGGGCGCGCCATCGCGCACATAGCCCAAACCTTCTCCAGAATGTTTGGTTGCCAGAATATACGCATCACGCCGCGCAGGGTTTTTGGCGTTCCAGGTGCCAATAATTTCTTCGGTGCGGCCTATTGTTTCTTTGGCAATTGGGTTGACCGGATACATTTCAGCCGTATCGATGAAATTTATTCCATTTCCCAGCGCAAAATCAATTTGGGCATGCCCATCGGCCTCAGAGGTTTGGCTGCCGAAGGTCATCGTTCCCAGACAAAGCTCGGATACATAAAGCCCGCTGCGGCCCATCGCATTCATTTTCATACCAAAATCTCCTTAACCGACTGGTTTAACAGTGATCTATCATTTCACTGCAAAGTGCAATCAATCGTAAAGACCCGATGAAAAATCTGCAGGCCCGATGAAAAGTTTCACGCTGACAGCAGGGTGTTATGTGATGCGCAAACCATCGAGATTATAGCTTATTTTCATTGAGAACAAATCATGAACATATATAAAGGCATTATGGATATTAGCTTACTGACTCGACAAAATCGCAGCACGCGGCCCCAAATCGCTCCCTTTCAGACTCAAAATCTGGATATCCGCTTAGATTTAGGGCGGGTGCATGAATGCGCCGGACGCGCCAGGCGCAGCTTTGCCCTGATGCTCGCAGCACAGCTTTCGGGGCCAATTTTATGGATCACGCCCCAATATGAAACACAGCGCCCGAACCCAGACGGGATACAGCCTTTTTTGGATCCGGCCCGGCTGCTTTTTGCCACACCGCAGCGGCCAGTGGACAGCCTGTGGTGTATGGAAGAAGCCTTGCGCAGCGGTGTTGTCCCTTTGGTGGTTGCAGATTTGAACGACTATCCAGCGCTCACGCCGGTACGCCGGTTACATTTGGCAGCAGAAACCGGCGCAAAATACAGCGCAAAAGCGCCGCCGCTTGGGGTGCTATTAACCCCCGATAAAGGTGGTGCGGCAGGGGTTGAAACACGATGGCTTTTGCAACCAGACAGCACAGAAGAGCAACCCGGCTGGCAGCTCAAGCGCTTAAAAGCGCGGCGCGCACCACCGCGCGCTTGGCATATCGCGCAAACCCCTGATTATTGTTTCACTGCCATGACCTAAATCATACATTAACGCGCATTAACGACCGCCAATGTCGACTATATGCTAGTAGCGCCGCCCGAAAAGCGGCAAATAGAAATTTATGAGACTTTTACTTTCTTTTGCAGCACTTTTTCTATCCGTTGTGTTGCTGCAAACCTCTACGGGCGGCCTCGGTCCGCTTGATGCCTTATCGGGCTTTGCCTTGGGATTTACCACCCAGCAAATCGGCTTGCTCGGTTCTGCGCATTTTTTTGGATTTCTAATTGGCTGCTGGTGGGCGCCAAGAGTGATGGGCAAGGTTGGCCATTCGCGTGCATTTGCAGCGTTTACCGCCACCGGAGCCATCGGATTATTGGCGCATATGCTGGTGCTTGATCCTTATGCATGGGCGGGTATGCGCATCGCTTCAGGCCTGTGTATTGCAGGCTGCTACACGGTGGTTGAAGCTTGGATGCAAGCCAAGGTTACCAATAGCACGCGCGGCCGCGCGATGGCCACCTATCGCATTGTTGATCTGGGTGGCTCGCTGGGCGCGCAATTGCTTATCAGCGTTTTGCCCGCAGCAAGCTATGTTTCCTATAATATCTTGGCGCTGCTATGCTGCGCCACGCTGATCCCCTTAACCTTGACCACGGTTCAACAACCGGCAACACCCAGCGCACCCCGGTTGCGCCCCTCTCTTGCAATACAGCGTTCTCCCCTTGCCGCCGCAGGAGTTTTGGTCGCGGCCTTATCAGGTGCATCTTTTCGAATGGTCGGGCCCGTCTATGGCAATGAAATAGGCTTAACCGCCGCGCAACTTGGCTATTTTCTGGCAACGTTTGTTTTGGGGGGCGCAATCGCGCAATATCCAATCGGCTGGCTGGCAGATAAATATGATCGGCGATGGGTTTTGATCTGGCTGTCTATTGCTGCAATCCTCAGCTGCATCCTCACCGCCAGCTTCAGCAACAGCAACATCACCGTGGTTCTGATTATGGCCGCTTTGTTCGGTTTCACCACTTTTCCCATCTATTCGGTGGCCACTGCGCATGCGCATGATTTTGCCAGCTCGGAAGAACGGGTTGAATTATCCGCAGCGCTGCTGTTCTTTTTTGCCTTAGGCGCGATCGCGGCGCCCTTTATCGCCTCGCAATTGATTTCATCCTTTGGACCCGCAGCCTTATTCATTCTTATTGCGCTGGGGCATGTGGCTTTGGTGATTTTTGGCCTCAACCGTATGCGAGTGCGGCCAACAGCCACCGAAAAAACACCCTATGTATATGCCCCGCGCACCACATTCACCATTGGCCGCTTATTGGGCAGCAGCAGAGAGCGCGGCAACTCTGTGCGCTCTAAAACGGATGAACATTAAAATGGCACCATGACCTGCCCATGCGGACCTTTAGCAAAACGCGGCATGCTCTTTCCCCGACCGCGAACTTAGTCTAGAGGAAGGGCCAGCTAAGAATGAGGCCAGCATGACACGTCACCTGATTACATCGGCAATCCCCTACATCAACGGGGTGAAACATCTGGGCAACCTCATTGGCAGCCAGTTGCCTGCAGATCTTTTCGCGCGTTATCAAAGGGCACGTGGCAATGAAGTGCTGTTCTTATGCGCAACCGATGAGCATGGAACCCCGGCCGAGCTGGCTGCGGCAAAAGCGGGCAAACCTGTGGCCGAATATTGCGCCGAGCTGCACGCCATTCAGGCCAAAATTGCCAATGGATTTCGCCTATCATTTGACCATTTCGGCAGATCATCCAGTCCGCAAAACCAAAAGCTGACGCAATATTTTGCCGGCAAACTGGCCGATGCAAACCTGATCCGGGAAGTGCAAGAAACCCAGATGTATTCGCCCACCGATGGCCGCTACCTTCCCGATCGCTATATCGAGGGAACCTGCCCGAATTGCGGATTTGAAGATGCGCGGGGCGATCAATGCGATGAGTGCACCAAACAATTAGACCCTGCCGATTTGATCAACCCCCGCTCTACGATATCCGGAGCAACGGATCTAGAACGGCGCCTAACCAAACATCTTTACCTTCGCCAAAGCCAGATGCGCGACCAGCTGCAAACCTGGATTGATGGTAAAACCGATTGGCCGCTTTTAACCGTTTCAATCGCAAAAAAATGGCTAAATGACGGCGATGGCTTGCAAGATCGCGGCATCACCCGCGATTTAAATTGGGGCATTCCAGTGCGTAAAGGCGAAGATCCTTGGCCCGGCATGGAAGACAAAGTGTTTTATGTCTGGTTTGATGCGCCGATCGAATATATTGCCTGTGCGCAAGAATGGCAGGACGCCGGCAAAGGCAGCGACTGGCAGCGCTGGTGGCGCACCGATAAAGGCGCGCAGGATGTCACCTATACGCAGTTTATGGGCAAAGATAATGTACCCTTCCACACGCTCTCTTTTCCGGCCACAATTTTAGGGTCGGGCGCGGCTTGGAAATTGGTAGATTATATTAAATCTTTCAATTATTTGAATTATGATGGCGGGCAATTTAGCACCTCGCGCGGGCGCGGCGTCTTTATGGATCAAGCGCTCGATATATTACCGGCAGACTATTGGCGCTGGTGGCTGCTAAGCCATGCACCAGAAAGCTCGGATGCCGAATTCACCTGGGAAAATTTTCAAGCCAGCGTCAATAAAGATCTGGCGGATGTGTTGGGAAATTTTGTCAGCCGTGTCACAAAATTTTGCCGCAGTAAATTTGGTGAAGCGGTTCCAGAAGGGGGCAGTTTAGGGCCAGAGGAAAAGCAGCTGATCGCCGATTTAACCGCCCGGTTGCGCATGTATGAAGACCTGATGGAACGCATGGAAGTGCGCAAATCAGCGGCTGAATTGCGCGCGATCTGGGTGGCCGGAAATGAATATCTGCAAAACGCGGCCCCTTGGGCCACCTTTAAAACCGACCCTGAAAAAGCCGCCGCGCAAATTCGTTTGGCGCTGAACCTCATCCGCTTCTATGCGGTCTTGTCTAGCCCGTTTATTCCCGATGCCAGCGCCACGCTGATGACGGCAATGCAAAGCAGCGATGATCGCTGGCCGGATGGCGATGTTGAAGCCAGCCTAACCCGTTTGCAACCCGGGCACGGGTTCAGCGTGCCAGATGTGACATTTCGTAAAATTAGTGATGAAGAGGCTGCAGAGTGGAAATTAAGGTTTTCCGGTGGTCAAAGCGCCGAGGCTAATCAGGATATTTAAGCCTATAATACAAGCGGCCGATCATTTCGCGAACGCATAAAGACGTCTCTTCGAAGGCCTCTGCTGTGGGCAAAAAATCTAGAAAGTTGGCCTGTTTATATGTGGCGCGAAAATCTACCGGATACGGATGGATCATCAGACCTTGCGCGGCAAAAACCTGCTGGGCGCGCGGCATATGAAACGCCGAGGTTACCAAAACAATGCGGCGTTGCTCTTGGGGCATTAAAGCAGCGATGGCGCGCGCTTCTTGATCGGTGTTCTGCACCGGAGGCGTCAGCCTGATTTGTTTTGGATCAACCCCGTATTTCTTGGCTAAATCGGCCAAAACCTCGCCCTCGGCCGAGCCCTTACTCCAAGGCAGTTGACCCCGTGTGAGGATTAATAAAGGCGCTTTCTGATGCTCAATAAGATCAATCCCTGCAAATAAACGGTCTGCAGCATCATTGAATTCATAGAAAATCCGATCACCGCTCGAAACCGCGCGCAGCATTCCGCTTAACACAACGATTGCATCTGCCTTTGGGACGGCGTCTGCGGAAGATATCTCCCTGCCCTGTTCCAACTTTTCCAGAAGGGTCTGCGACACAACCGGTAAAGATCCAAACCATAAGATCAACAAAGCGAAACCTGAAAACAGGCGTTTGCGAAACAAGATTGCGCAAAACAGGCAAATAAGCGCCAGCCCCAAAGGGCTTAAAAACAGCGGTAAAATTTTATGCGCATATATCATCAAAAAATTCCGCTCTTCCCGCCTGCGAGAGTTGTCTACCAGATTTATGCCTTATCCAAAAAGGCGTTGCATCGAGCGCATTCTCGAAATCTCGGTTTCTTTTTACACGTGGTTTTGAAACAATATGGGCCTATTGTTTTTGATCATACTAAATTGTCAAAATCGCCTAATTTGACCGAAAGTTGTAACAATTGAAGGGTGGGCACCAACTCTTTCATCTCATCCACTTTGATGGCGCGGCGGCCCTGCCGTAATTCTATCGCCCGACCTTTGTAAAACACCGATAATTGTATCGTCCCATCCAGCGTTTCCAGCCACCATTGTTTGATTTTAAGGGGCACTTCCACTTTTCTAACATTACCGTTCACATCACTGCGCCACGTATAGCGCACAGGACGATAGGTGCGATCGGTTAAAAGACGGATTTGTTCTTCCAGATCCTTGGTTAATTGATCGCGTTTTTTTCGGATCAAGCGTATATGATCTTCCGCATCCTCAACAACAAAATTGAAGGACTCAAAGACCTGTGATTTTGCGCCGTGATTTGATTTTGCACTAAAATGCGTCGTCATACCCTAACCCTGATGTCTCAAAAGCCAAAATAACTTTTGATTGCAGCCAAACCCTTTAGATACCGCGCCTATGAGACGGGCTCATCTAACACTACGCCTTTCATGAATATACGGCGCTGCCAAGAATTTGTTTAGCTTGATTGCAAAGAATCGCGGCAAGCGCGCAGGCGCCATGCGCTACCTATGTTCAAAAATGGGCACTATTGACAAAAATAGCCCCCCTAATGTTCTGCCGCTCCGCTTGGCAAGCCTTTCAAAACCTGCGCAGATTTTTGAAGCTGTGCCTCATTTTGCACCCGCCAATCGGCGTAATGCTCAGATACGCGACCCCGCAGCGTTTCGCCCGAGCACGGCCGGCCAATCGCCTCCATAAAATCGGCGCAGGCCGCAAGAGCCGCCTCGTCAAGCACCAAAGGGTTTGATCCGGTTTTCAATTCAGTGTGGCGCCAATAGGCCATGAAAATATGATCATCATCCCGGTCAGGCGCCGCCTGCGCATGTGGTTTGGCAAGATCAAGAAAGGCAGCAAGCTCTTCTGCCATTCCAGCGGGAAGCGGATGCTTTTGCAAATAGCCGCTGCGCAAAAGCTCTGACAAGACCTGCAAATCGCGCGAAACCTCATATGTGTTCCAAAGAAGCTGAAGCTCGGCTTGCTCGCGTTGCTGCTCTGATTGACAAAAACGCGATTGTTCTTGGTGCTGAAACGCGCGCGCTGGTTCTATGGGCCGGCTGTAGCGGGCGGGTTTTTTTTGCATGGGCTGCACCGCTTGGCCAGGCTGCATTGGTGTTCTGGTAAGTTTTTTTTGTTCAAAATTCTCGGCCAAAGCGTCAATTCGATTAGCTTTCAGGCGCGCCGCTTTTACCGATAGTTTGGGATGCACCCCCAGCTTAATACGCTCGTCTTCGCCCAAAAATTCAGAGCAAAGATACCAAGTTTTTGCACCAGAACCCGATATAGAGAGGCAAAGCCCCTCTACCACAGAATCATATAAATGCCGTGATTGACCGCTGCGCTGTAAGCTTGCGATCAGTTCCTCGGTCAAACGCATCAAACACTCCATCTGGGGCGGATAAATTTATCCTGCCTCAATGAAAGTAACGTCCATATTCCAAAAATGTTCAGTCGGCGGTGCAAAAATGATGGCGCCGGTAGGAAGACCCAAAAAAACGTCTAGCTGGAAAACATAAAATCAGGCGCCCGCGAGCGGCGGACACCATGATTGTTTAACCAATAATATCCAGAAAGGTTTGTGATCCGCGCATGGCGGCTTCGGATTTTTGAGCATCCATATTGTAATAGCCCCCAAGATCCACGGCTTTGCCTTGCAGCGCAGACAGCTCGGCTATGATGGTGGCTTCATTCTCCGCCAATGCCCCAGCAATCGGGGTAAAATGTGCCGCAACATCTGCATCATCTTTTTGCGAGGCCAGCGCCTGAGCCCAATATAGAGCGAAGTAAAAATGGCTGTCGCGGTTATCGGGCTGCCCAACCCGGCGCATCGGCGATCTGTTATGATCCAAAACGCCTTGCACAGCGGCATCCACCGCATCACCTAGAATTTTGGCTTTTGCATTTTCTTTTACATCTGCCAAGAAATTAAAGCTTTCTCCAATGGCGCAAAACTCCCCCAAGGAATCCCAGCGTAAATGGTTTTCTTCCATCAATTGCTGCACGTGTTTGGGGGCCGAGCCCCCTGCTCCGGTTTCGAACAAGCCGCCGCCATTCATCAGCTTTACGATCGAAAGCATTTTGGCAGATGTGCCCAGCTCTAAGATCGGAAATAAATCGGTTAGATAATCGCGCAGCACATTTCCGGTTACAGCAATTGTATTGCGCCCATCGCGGATTGTTTCAAAACTGGCGCGGGTCGCGGCGCGCGGCGCCATAATCACAAATTTATCAGAAACGCCTGCAGCGGCCAATAAAGGGCGCACATAAGCAATCAGCTCAGCATCATGCGCCCGCGCCTCATCCAGCCAGAAAACCGCCTGGCAATTTTCAGCTTTTTGTCGATCGATTGCCAGCTTTACCCAATCTTCAATCGGCGCTTTACGCGTTGAGGCCGAGCGCCAAATATCACCTTTTTCCACGAGCTGTTCGTGCAAAACATCACCATTGGCGAACACCATTCTCACGGTGCCCTCTTCAGGAATTTCAAATGTAGTGGGATGCGAGCCGTATTCTTCAGCTTTTTGCGCCATAAGGCCAACATTTTGTACAGTGCCCGCGCGCGTTGGATCTAACGCACCGTTCTTTTTGCAGTCTTCAACAGCCTCTTCGTATACCGCTGCATAAGAACTGTCTGGAATAACGCAATTTGCATCCGCCTCAGCGCCATCGGGCCCCCAGCCTTTGCCACCTGCGCGGATCAAAGCCGGCATCGACGCATCAATAATCACATCGGAGGGCACGTGCAAATTGCTGATACCCTTATCCGAATTCACCATATAAAGCGGTGGGCGGTCTGCCAACACATCCGCAATCGCGGCCTCTATCTGATCTTTTTCAGGAAGTGATTGAATATCCTCGATCATCGCGCCAATCCCAGAATTAGGATTGATGGCCGCAGCCTGTAAAACATCACCAAAACGGTCAAAAACCGGTTGCAAATAGGCTTTTACTGCATGGCCGAAAATAATCGGGTCCGACACTTTCATCATGGTGGCTTTTAAGTGCAAGGAAAACAAAACACCGTCTTTTTTTGTTGCCTCGATTTGGCCATCCAAAAACTGCCTTAAAGCTTTAGCCGACATAAAGGTGGCATCCACAATCGTACCTTCTGGAAAGTCTAAACCGTCTTTCAACACCTGAACATTACCATTCGCGCAGACCAATTCGATCCGCGCCGGGCCTGCCTGCGCCGCGCTCAGCGTAACCGAGCGCTCATTCGATCTGAAATCCCCAATTGACATACTGGCCACGCTGGTTTTGCTCGACGCGCTCCACGCGCCCATGGAATGCGGATTGGCCATCGCATATTTTTTCACCGCACGGGCAGCACGGCGATCCGAATTACCCTCGCGCAGCACCGGGTTTACCGCTGAGCCTTTGATCGTATCAAATTTCGCGCGCACTTGCTTTTCTGCATCGCTTGCCGGATTTTCAGGATAATCGGGAATATCATAACCCTGCGCTTGTAATTCTTTGACCGCCGCCACCAATTGCGGGACCGAAGCCGATATATTCGGCAATTTGATCACGTTGGCCTCAGCCGTTTTAACCAGCTGGCCCAAAGCCGCCAGATCATCTTCCTGGCGTTGCTCCGCCGTTAAATTTTCGGGAAAAGTCGCGATGATCCGACCCGCCAGAGAAATGTCTTTTGTTCCAATAGAAACGCCTGCAGCCGCCGCAAAACTGCGCACAATCGGCAGTAACGAAACAGATGCTATTTGGGGTGCTTCATCTACTTTTGTAAAAATAATATCGGGGGTTGTGCTCTCAGTCATCGCTCTCGCCTCTTTCCTGCTTTGCGGTTGCTTTAGAGGATCCACCGATGTTTGTCCAATGGCTGAGCTGGTAAAAAAACCTTAAGTCTAAACGTCAACCCGCCACGCGGCCAACAGCCGCTCGATCGATGCCCACGCCTTTTCGAAAAACGCTTTAAAAAGACCGCGCGCCTTGCGCCTCCTCAGGTGCTACCGGCATCATTGTTGTTTGTAAAATCGCAATTTTTTGTTGGGTTTTTTCGGTGATCGCAAAGAGATCCACAACTACCACAGACAGCCGGCGCCCGGGGCGGATAACCCGCCCAACCGCACATAGCGTGTCACCCTTTGCTGGCGCCAAATAATTGATTTTCGACTCAACCGTCAGAATATTATGACCCAGCGGTAAATACGTGATTGCAGCATATCCAGCAGCCGTATCCGCCAAAGAAAAGCCAAACCCCGCATGCGCAAACCCATGCTGATTTAAAATAGTCTCTGCAATGGGAGCTTCAATTTCAACATGCCCTAAAGACAATTTGGTCATCTTAGCCGAAAAGCTCTTCAGTAAATTTTGGGTCTGGTAATCCCCATGAATATATTGGGCAATCTCAGGGTTTAAATCTTGCATTCAATGTATCCCGTAAGCTCGTTTAATAGACGCCAGCAGCGGTTATGACCCCGCCGCTGCGGTACAAGCTGTGTAACAGAGCAGTCGTTAACACAAAAGTTTTACCGTATGTTTCTTTTTCACTCAGCTAGAGGGGCGAGATCGTTCATCTAGGTATGACTGCGGCTGAACCTGAAATACCAAAACCTTTTGAAACAGGAAAACAATGTACGGCCGGCCGGTTTTTATGCAGGCTAATTATCTCAAAATATAATTTTAATCGTGGCTTATTTGCTTTAAGTTCTGTTCATGACGTGCGGGTAAAGCTTTGGGTTTTGACTATAGAAAATTAAAGGAACTGATATGAATTTTGAGGGAGATCTCAGCCTGTTGCAGCGCAAAATGGCCGCAAGCAGCGCCGGTGTACAGCGGCGCCAAGCCGTGATGGAGGCCCTGAATGTGAGAAGTGGGCAAAGTATATTGGATCTTGGATGTGGCGGTGGCCATTTGGTTGAAGAGTTGGCACGCGCCGTCGGCCCGCACGGCAAAGCCTTTGGTTTAGATCCTAGCAAAACGCAAATCCAAGCGGCACGCGAGCGGTGTAACCGTTTTGATCAGGCTACCTTTTTTTGTTGTATGGCAGATGAAATCGCGCTGAAAGCCGCCTCATGCGATGCGGTCGCATCCATTCAAACGCTTGAGTATATTGAAGATGTTGACGCGGCTTTATCTGCTGTTATACCGCTTTTGAAAGCACAGTCAAAATTCGTAAATATCTCAATTTTATGGGATCATTTTAAATTTCATGGTGCGGATGAGGCATTAAACACCCTCATCTTCGACGCGTTTCGCGCGCATTGTTTTCATCAGATGCTGCCAATGGAGCTGCCTGGAAAATTAGCCAAACTGGCCATTCGTAATATTCACACACGGTCCTTGGCGTTTGTGATCACGCAGCGCCATGAAAATTCTCCGGCACGGTTTACCGAGGCAGTGATGGCAAATTTTGCGTTGCGCCAAGGAATTGCAGAAGACAAGGTGCGCGATTGGCAAACCCAGCTTGCCGAAGCCGAAAAACAGGGGCGCTTCGGCTTCGCCAGCTTCCCCGTATTAACCACCGGAACGCTGGCTTAACGACAAGCGCAGCCCTTGAGGAATATCTTTAAAGCACACGGAAATCATCAAGCCCAGAGCGGCAATGTTTTTGAGATTTTATGGTCACAACTGAAAAAATCACGCTAAGGTCATGGTTGGACGTGTAAAAATTTTTAGGGAGGCCGCGTGAATACTCAGACAGATTCTTCCTCTTCTAGCGCGCGCGGTTCGCAGCCCTCTCAAGGGGTTTTTGCCCAGCTTGGTTTGCATATTGATGATCCTTTTGCCGGATTATCCACATTATCTCGCGTTGGGTTCTACATAACCTTGAACCCGATAGAAGGCGCAACATGAATATTGCAGGTGGCATAGACCTCGGAGGCACAAAAATCGAAGCCCAGCGCTTTGATCACAATTGGGATATTGGCGAAAAGCGCCGCATTGACACGCCAAAAACCTATCCCGAGCTTTTAAGCACAATGGCCATGCTAATCAGCTGGCTGAAAGTTAGCGATGCCGCTCTGCCAATTGGCGTGGCAGCAGCCGGGTTGCTCAATCCGACCACCGGAGCCTCGATTGCCGCCAACCTTCCAAGCCATGGGCAAAAATTTCACCGTGATTTAGAGGCCGAATGTAACGCAGCGCTCACCCTGACTAATGATTGCCGTGCCTTCGTTCAAGCGGAAGCCCGCTTTGGATCTGGATCTCAAACAGGCTGCATGCTCGGAATAGTGCTGGGTACGGGCGTAGGCGGAGCCATAGCAATCAATGGTTGTTTGGTAAATAACGGCCACGGACAATCGGGCGAATTTGGACATTTACCCATGCCAGCAGAAACCGTTGCACAGCATAAGCTGCCGCTTCTCATATGCGGATGCGGGCGCAAAGGCTGCTATGAAACGCTGGCCTCGGGCCCTGGGCTTGAACGGTTGGCGTTTCACCTCTTGGGGCGAAAAATTTCTGCGCATCGCCTGATCTTCGAAAAAAAAGCGCAACCTGATTTAGAAAAGATCTGGCAAATTTGGTGTAGCGTAAATGCGCAGCTTCTTCATGCGCTAATCCTGACCATCGATCCGCATATCATCGTGCTGGGCGGCGGGCTTTCCACCATAGAGGGCTTAATACCAGCGTTGGAAAAGCATCTGGCGCGCCTTCAATGGGATGGTTTGCCAATTCCCGTGATCAAAAAAGCTGCGCGCGGTGAAACGGCAGCGGCCTTGGGGGCCGCTTATCAGGCGTGGCAAGGGGCGCAAAATGTCTGAGCTGCCGCGCGAATTCATTGCGCGCTACACAGCGGGCGGCGCGGTTGGCATTGCTTCGGTTTGCTCTGCGCATCCCGAAATATTGATCAATCGCTTGCATTTTCTAATTTTTACCTTTGCGCAAGTGTTGGCGCCCAAAGTCATTAAGCGCTCTGCAGCAGTGATAAAAACCACTGCTTTGGCTCTGGCGCGCGCGAAGGTCCACTGGGCGCTTCCGGCGTATTCTTTCGAGGGTGCAGATGACTAGTCACAATGATGTTGATTATTGGCTCTGCCCAGACCAGCTGTTCGAAAACGGCGTTTTGAAACATGGGCGCGCGCTTGGCATCACAGAGGGTAAGGTTGAAGCTGTCAAAGCGCAGGACGCCCTGCCCCAAAATGTAAATTTAAAGCGCGTTGCGGGTATAATTTCGCCGGGCTTTGTGGATTTACAAGTCAATGGCGGTGGCGGCGTTTTGCTCAACGCAACCCCCACCGCAGAGGCCATGTGGGCAATTGCAAAAGCGCATCGTCAATTTGGCACAACCGCGCTGCTGCCCACCGTGATCACCGACCATCCAGATATATTGGGCAAAGCGGCCCAAGCCGCGCTCACAGCCTTCGGCAAAAACGGCGTCTGCGGCCTGCATATTGAAGGCCCGCATATTTCACAGCGGCGCCGCGGCACGCATAACGCAGACCATATCCGTCCGTTTGATGACATGACTTTGAACAGCGTTGATAAATTATGCATGGCCAAAATACCCGTTATGATTACCCTAGCGCCCGAGATTGTGCCACCAGATCATATCGCAAAGCTTGTGAACATGGGCGCTATCGTTTCGATCGGGCATTCAGAGGCTGCTCCCGCAGATATCACTGCGGCGCGCTTGGCCGGGGCGCGCTGCTTTACGCATCTTTTCAATGCCATGTCGCCGATGCAGGGGCGGGATCCCGGGGTGACCGGCACGGCCATTCTGTCAAGCTCTTATGTGGGGATCATCTGCGATGGCATCCATGTCGCCGATGACATGGTTGCCTTGGCGCTGCGCGCGCGGCCCGAGCCAAATTTGACGTTTCTTGTGTCAGATGCGATGCCAACCGTTGGTGGGCCTTCACAATTTGACCTGTATGGGCAAAGTATCAAACTTGATCAAGGGCGGCTAATAAACGCAGAAGGTTCGCTGGCTGGCGCGCATACAACATTGGCTGCTGGTATTCGCCGACTGGTCTCAAACCTAAACATACCTGTGCAAACCGCGCTCAAAATGGCAATTTCAGTCCCCTGTGCGGTTATGGGTCTAGACCTTGATCGACTGCAAGGCCAGAAGATTGAGGCGCTCTTACATTTGAACGCGCAAGGCTCCTATACTGGGCCGGTTTCCCAGATTAGCCCCCCTCAAAAACCCAGATAACGCAATCAAACAAGCGGGTGGCGCGCCTCACATACAGGGGCGGTGGCTTGACGTTGCGGGGATATATAAGAAAGCTTGCAAGCCGCCATTGATGGTGGTGCAGATTGGCTCGAACTTTGCGCCAGTTTAGCCCTAGGCGGATGAACCACAACAATATACTAGTTAGTCTTGGCAAAACTTTTATCGATCTCTTGTTATGCCATAAGCCGCCCGTGCGCCGGCAATTTCAACTTCAGTTCTGAAACATTTTCTCACATGCGGGGCGAGGTCAAGCGGAACGCGAAGCGAAGTTGGTAGGCGCCATGCTAGGGGCACATAGAGAGAGGCGAAAGTCACGCCGATTGGCCGCTTGAAAACACGCGGCCCACGGATCGGGCACATCGCTGCATCAATTTATCAATAATCTGAATGATCTGTTAGATTCTGCATCACGCTTTACGCTCGAATTTCGAACGAAATCTAATATCTGGCGATACACAATATGCGAAAGACGGATTGGAACCCAGCGGTTGAGACGATCATCATGATGCGCGGCGGCGGGCTGCCTCAGTCAGATTTACAAGACTTTATCTCCTATAGAGCTCCCAAGGAATTTCATGGTTCTTGTCATCGGAATTCAAAGCTTACCCCTTTCGCGGCGGCGGGCTGCCCCGAGCTTGCTTACTATCGCCGCAAACCGGTACTTAGATTGTAAGAGAGATAAAACTTATCTGAAACAAACCCGCTCTGGCCTAAGGCTGTTGAGGCCGCGCTATTCACGTGGCTCAGAGTGAACTTGTGGGAAAAGCCTTGCTTAATTCATAAAGAGCGGCAGCTCACGATAAAGCGCTGTACCGGGGCGCATAACTTGTTTTCGGCACGGCGTGCAAGGCGCAGCGCTCTGGCTGAAAAGATGCCTTTTGATCACTTCAAAACGCGTCTTTTCCGCCCGATGCGCCCCGAAGTTAATATCTGATAAACTATTGGAGTTAGAGTTTGCACTCTGCTACGATTCGATAACGCCTGGTTCTAATACCGCACAAATGAAGGAAAAACCGTGTCGGAAGAAATCTGGACAATTATCAAATACAAGCCAAAAGAAGGTTGCGAAGACAAATTTGTTGAGGGTCTCAAGCGCCTGGAACAAATCATCGAGAAATCCAAAGCAGGTCAAGAATTTCAAAATAAATTCATCAAAATTGACAGTGGAGAATATGTGCAAATTATAGGTCTTCCCAATTTAGAATCTTTGCTCGACGGGCAAATTGAAGGCCTAGATTGGCTGGATAGCGTCGACCAATTGCTCGACTATTATGAAGATGACAGCCGCACCGAAGCTTTCTCGGGCTTTGTCATTGATTGAAACCGCCCCTACCCGGGCTTACGCTATATTGGAGCCGTAAATTATGACAAAAATCGCAATAGTAACGGGCGCCTCCCGAGGCTTTGGCCGTGGAACCGCGCGCATTCTCGCAAGCGAAGCCGGCTATAAGGTCTATGCGACAGCAAGAACAGAATCTGCTTTGCACAGTCTTCAAAAAGAAGTGGCTGAAAGCAATGCTGCGGGTGAGGTTATCCCGGTTGTATTGGATCAAAGTGATGATGAGGCGGTGGCCGAGTTTGTGCGCCGCGTAAGCGCGTCGGAAGAAAAAATCGATCTTCTTGTCAATAGCGCCTATGCCGGACTGATCGCCATGACACCACATTTTGGAAAGCCGTTTTGGGAACGTCCCATTTCGGTTTTTGATGGCTCAATGGATATTGGCGTTCGCGGCGCTTATGTGATGAGCGCATTGGTGGCACCCGCAATGGTAAAGGCCAAAAACGGGTTGATCGTTCAAATTTCGAGCTATGGCGGGTTCGCATATGTTTTTGACGTTGGCTACGGGGTTGCCCATGCCGCGATGGACCGGCTCAGTTTTGATATGGCCACCGAATTACAAGACCATAATGTGCGTGCCGTCACGCTGCACCCGGCAGGTGGACAAACAGAAGTCACAGCCTTTCCCCAGGGCGAAAGCCCGACCTATGTGGGGCGCGCTGTTATGGCGTTGGCTGAAAAAGCCGATGATGTATATCTTACAAAAGCAAATGGAAAAACGCTGTTTACATCCGAACTTGCCCAAAAATTCGATTTCTCTGAAGACGGTCAAACAGATGGCAGTTTAAACCAAGCCAGAGTAGAGGCTCTTCAACCCTTCAAAGACATCAGCGCAAAACGGCTGGCTCAATACGATTTTGACGCGCCGTTGCCAAACCCTTCAGATACAAATAATCCAGATTTTGCGGCTCTTTTCCCGGGGGCAAAAAACTTCAAGCAATGACGAATAAGAAGCTAAAGCTTAGGTGGCATTAGACGGCCACCTAAGCGTCTGATACAGGCCATACCTATCAAAAAACTGCTGGAAACGCTTGCTCAAGCGGGCAATAAATCCGCTGGCATGTTTTGGTAGCAGACCGGGCGCAGGAAGCGGCGGATTGCCATAGTTCCCACCGAAGTGGCGCCAAAATTGGTTGACGCTGGATAGGGTCCGCCATGCACCATCGCGCCGGCCACTTCAACACCCGTTGGAAATCCGTTCACAAGCACCCGGCCTGCTTTGCGCTCTAAATGGGGCAGCAAGCGCTGGGCATGGGCTTTATCACCGTCCTCCATCTGCAAAGTACAGGTCAATTGCCCTTCAATGGCGCCAGCCGCTGCCACCATTTCATCGATATCGTTTGCTTCCACGATGATCCCCAAAGGTCCAAATACTTCTTCTTGCAAATCAGGGCTGTGCAGCCAATGTTCCAACGAAACCCGGAACAGGTTGGGCAAAGCCGTGCGCCCAACAGACTCTGTGGTGAAAAGGGGCTCGACATGCGCCGCTGATGCCACTGCGTTTGTTCCATGTCTATAGGCGGACGCGATGCCATCCGTCAGCATCGCCTGCGCGCCTGCCCCGCTTAAGGCCGCAATGCTGGCCTCGGCAAATTCATTGGCCTGCGCGCCTGCAATCACGAAAGCAATGCCGGGATTGGTACAAAACTGCCCCGCCCCCATGGTTAATGAGGCCGCCCAACCTTGGGCAAGCGCCCCGGCGCGAGTTTGCATCGCCTTTGGAAGGCAGAACATCGGATTGACAGAACCCAATTCGCCAAAAAACGGAATAGGCTCAGGCCGGCTCATGCACAGATTGAACAAAGCCCTCCCACCAGCCAAAGACCCTGTAAACCCAACGGCCCGGATCAGCGGGTGCTGTACGACTTGCGCGCCCACCTCATGCGTGCTGCCCTGCAAAAAGGAAAAAACGCCGGGGTGTTGATCGGTGGCTTTCATCGCGCGCGCAATCGCTTGCGCGATGATTTCACCGGTTCCAGGATGCGCCGGATGGCCTTTCAAAACAACCGGACAGCCAGCGGCCAAGGCCGCAGCCGTATCTCCGCCTGCGGTTGAAAAGGCCAATGGAAAATTAGACGCCCCAAAAACCGCCACAGGGCCGATTGGGCGTTGCATCAAACGTAAATCGGGGCGTGGCAATGGCGCGCGATCGGGCAAAGCAACATCATGGCTTTGTTCCAGATAGCTGCCCTGCTCGATATGATCGGCAAAAAGGCGCAATTGGCCGGTTGTGCGCCCGCGCTCCCCTTCCAACCGGGCTTCGGGTAGACCCGTTTCCTGATGCCCGATTTCAGTGACCAACGCTCCAACCGCCTCTATTTCATCTGCGATGGTGCGCAGGAAGGCCGCGCGCGCATTCTGGCCGCTCCAGCCATAGCTCATAAACGCCTCTTCGGCAGCGTTTACCGCTGCGTCAACATGGCTTTGGCTGGCTTCTGAAAAGTGACGGACCGGGCCGGTGCTGGGCGCTGAGTCAAACAGTGCGTCACCGCTGAGCCATTTGCCCGCGATGAAATGTTGGCCGGTAAGGTTTAAATCGGTCATTGGCTGCTCTCCTGATTTGCCAGATGGGTTTTTGCCATGCGCACCAATAAATCAAACGCCTGCTGCGTGGCGCTGACATTGGCTTTATTCTGCCCGACAATATCAAACGCAGTTCCATGCGCAGGCGTGGCAACCGGAATCGGCAAGCCGCCGGCTATGGTCACGCCCCGCTCAAACCCCATGAGCTTGATCGCAATTTGTCCTTGATCATGATACATGGTGACCACCGCATCAACTTCCCCGCGCTGGGCTTTGAGGAACACAGTGTCCGAGGGCCATGGTCCGGTGACATGCATTTGCCGGTCCTGACAAGCTTTGACAGCAGGCGCCAAAATATCGATCTCTTCGCGGCCAAATTTCCCGTTATCACCCGCATGCGGGTTAAGCGCTGCCACGGCAACATGAGGCCTTGTTTTTCCAGACTTGTTCAGCGTGCTATACGCCAAGTCAACGGCGCGCATGACCGCGGGCTGATCAATATTCGCCGCCACATCCTTTAATCCAATATGGCTGGTCACCCGCGTGGTCATCAATGCCTCTAAAACATTAATTTCACTATGATAGCCTTCAAACCCCAAATAGCGCGCCATATAGCGATGTTCATCTTCCGCGTTAAGGCCAGCTAGGGTCAGCGCGGCTTTATTGAATGGGGCAAATAAAATACCGTCGATGGTGTTGCTTTGCGCCAAATCAAGCGCTTTATCAAGGCAGCGCAAGGCGCTGTTGCCGCTGGCTTGCGTCACTGTCGCGATCTGCACATCTTCCGCAGCAATCGTCGCAAGGTCAAGATGCGCCAACGCAAACCCAGTTGACAGATTGGCTTCGTCAATCGTTTTGAGATGCAGCGGCAATCCCGCCTGCTTCGCCCCACCTTCCCACAGATGTGCATCGCCGATAAGAAGCACATCCGCCTGCGCCAAAACCGCCGGCTCTTGCAGCAGCTTTGCGATTAATTCAGGGCCTATGCCCGAAGGATCACCGGGGATAATACCCAACCGCGGCCGCCTCATGCCGAGGCCTCGTCAGATCGACTAGACAGTTCTGCCAATGCCGCCGCCACGTTTTTCTCAGCTGTGCGTAAATGGTTTTGTAACGCTTCTGCGGTTGCGCGGGGATCGCGCGCTTGCAACGCGTCGATAATTTTTGAATGTTCCATCCGGGTTTCTGGCCGCCCTTCTTCGCGCTGCGAGGAGAGGAAGCGAACCCGCCAAAGCCTTGCATTATAGGTTGTGTGCGTTTCAGCCAGCGCTTTATTGCGCGCTGCGGCGACAATTGCCTGATGAAATTGCATATCAAGGCGAAAGGCTTGCAATTGCTCTTCCGCGCCGCGCGCCTCTTTAATCGAAGCATTCAGCTGCTCGATGGCGTCAATTTCGCTATCGCTTGCCTGCGCGCACGCCCATTGCCCGGCCAGCGCCTCCAACGCGCCTTGCACCCTTAGACAATCATTAATTTCCGCAAGGGAGGGATCTGCAACAAAAGGCCGGCGAGAATGCGTATACGAAACCAGCCCCTCATTGGCCAATAAGCGGATGGCTTCGCGCATCGGGGTTCGACTGACCCCAAGCGCTTGCGCCAAATCACGCTCGGGCAGTTGCGTTCCGGGCGGCAGTTGACCAAGCAAGATCATTTCGCGCAACTGTAATGCCGCGTCTTCAGATAGGCTTGGGCTGCGCGCAAGCCCATCTTTTTCAATGATATTTATCAGCTTTAGGGCTGTATTCACTTTAGACTCCCCATCTTAATACAAGCGGATCTAAAGGTTTTAACAAATCAATCAAGCGGCTTTTAATCTCAGGGTGCAGCGGTTCTATCGGATGTCGGCAGTAATCTGATTTTATCACCCCACCGGCCACCATAGCGGCCTTACAGGATTGCCAGCCGCATTGGCGGTTTTCATGGTTGATCACCATCGCCACGCGCCCATAGGCGGTGGTTGCCTCTTCTATCCGCCCTGCCAGGTGATGGGTGATCACTGGTTTGATCTGGTCCACGATCATTCCAGATGTCATCGACCCCGTTGCCCCAGCATCCAAATCTGCCAATAAAGTGATCGCTTCTTCACCATCAAAAGGGGCTTCAATGGCCTCGCGGCCTTCGGCAATCAAGGCGCGCAGTTTATTGGAGGCGCGTGGGCATTCAATCTTAAACAGCTTTACCATTTCGATTTCGCGCGCCATACGCAGCAGTAAGGGCACCGGAAGCTCAACCCCGGATAACGGCGCATCCTGTACCATGATCGGGATCCCAACCTCACCAACAGCTGCAAATTGTTCAAAGCTTTGCTGCGCGTTCCCTTTGAGCAACGCGCCATGATACGGAGGCATCATCATCACAATATCGGCCCCGATTTCTTTGGCAAAGCGCGCCCGTTCAACGGCAATCTGCGTTGCAAAATGGCTGATTGTCACAATAATCGGCACGCGCCCCGCAATGTGCTCTACGCATAGCCGGGCCAGCGCATCACGCTCGGCATCCGAAATCAAAAACTGTTCGGAAAAATTCGCCAAAATGCAAATGCCATCCGCCCCTTGATCGATCAGGCAATCCAGCACCCGCTTCATTCCATCAAAATCAACGGCCCCATCCTCAAAAAACGGAGTTGGGGCAACGGGCCATATTCCAGAATATTGGGTCATTCAAAAATCTCAAAATGCTGGCTGTGTCGATCGGTTATACTAATCCCCAAGCCGGGAAGGTTATCATCAAGTTGCAAGTATCCATCTTTCGCTTCCGGATCACCTTCGAAAATATAATAAAATAATTCATTGCCGACTTCGACATCGAAAACAGGGAAATATTCACTGATCGGGCAATTTGTATTTGCCATGGTCAAATGATAATTGTGCATTTGGCCCGCATGCGGGATCACTGGAATTTGATGCGCCTCTGCAATCGCGTTGATTTTCTGCGCCGCTGTAATACCGCCAACACGGTTGGTGTCATATTGCAGAACGCTGACAGCTTTCTGCTCAATCAGATCTTTGCAACCTATCACCGAATATTCATGCTCGCCGCCTGAAATCGGTATAATGTTCATGGCATTCAGCTGCTTATACCCTTCAACATCATCTGCAATCACCGGTTCTTCGAGCCAACGTGGTTCAAATTTCGCAAGTTTTGGAAGCATGCGCTTTGCGTAATCAAGATTCCACCCCATATAGCATTCAAGCATTAAATCGACATCATAGCCCAAGACTTCGCGCAACGCCTCAACCCGTTTGATATTCTCGCGCATGCCCGGCATGCCGTCCTTTGGGCCGAAACCAAACCGCGTTTTATAAGCCAGATAGCCGTTTTTTTGCGCCTCTTGCGCTTCTTCTTGCATGGCCTCGACGCTGTCCGCATAGAGTTTGGAATAATAGACTGGAATTTTTTCTTTTGTCCGCCCTCCCAAAAGCTTGAACACTGGTTTTCCAACCAACTTCCCCATCAGATCCCAAATCGCGATATCAATGGCGCTGATAGCCGTCATGCCTACGCCCTTGCGTCCCCAAGCATGGGTTGTGCGGTACATTTTTTCCCACAGATACGCATAATCGAACGGATCCTCTCCGATCACCAAAGGCGCGTACCAGTCATCGATGGCTTTTTTGACGACGCTTGGCGCTAAGGCGGCGTTGCCGATGCCGATGGTACCATCTTCCGTTTCCACTTCGCAGGTCAGCCATTGGTGGAACCGAAACGAAGACATGGCATCGCCTTTTGTCCAAAGCGCATCCGATGCGTTGGTGCAAAAATGCCCTTGCGGCGGCACCGTTGGCCCCGTCCAATTCCAAACGCGCGTGCGAACAGATTTTATACGAGTCATTTCAATCAGCCTTTCTTTCAAGTCCTTTAGCTCGTTTTAAAAGCCGCCAAACGGTGGGTCCAAATAAGGCCAAAGCCGTTAGGATAAAAAATAAAAGTGATAAGGGCCGAGTGAGCATCAGCCACCATTTCTCATCCAGCATCACCATCGACTGGCCGAGGCGTTGCTCGAGCATCCCGCCTAAAATCAACCCAATGGCGAGCGGAACAACCGAAAACCCATACATGCGCATGAAATATCCAACAACACCGGAAATCAGCGCAACCCACACATCAAACATGGATTGATCCAGCGCATAGGCCCCCACCACAGAGAACATGAAAACGCTTGGCCATAGCACCGGAATTGGGATCAGTGTGACGCGGGCAAATACACGGGCCCCGTAAAGCCCGATTACTAAAAAAAGAAGATTGACGAACAGCATCGACCAAAAAATCGCAAAGGCAAAATGCGCCTGCTCGGTGAACATCGTGGGTCCTGGGCGCAAGCCATGCACCAATAATCCCGCCAGGATCACCGCCGCAGTGGGCGATCCGGGAATGCCCAAGGCCAAAGTGGGCACCATTGCACCGCCGGTTGCAGAATTGTTGGCTGCTTCAGATCCTGCGATTCCTTCGGGCGCCCCCTTGCCAAATTCTTCGGGCGTTTTTGACCAGCGTTTGGCTTCATTATACCCAATCATCGAGGCTACAGTTGCGCCTTCAGCGGGTAAAATCCCGATAAAAGTTCCGATCCCGCTTGAGCGTAAAATGGTTTTCCAGACGCGTTTATAATCTTCGCGGCTGGGCAATTTAATCGCCTTCATAGTGATTTGCTCGCGACGCTCGTTTAATTTTGAAGCCTGAGCCAACAGTTCGGATATGCCAAACACGCCTATCATAACTGGCACAAAGCCAATGCCATCGCGCAACTCGGTTACATCAAAGGTAAAGCGCTTTACTGAGGTCAGAAGGTCGGTGCCCACAGTGGCCAATAAAATGCCAAATGCCCCAGCAATCAGGTTGCGTATTGGCGAGCCACCACCCACGCTCACCAACATGGACAGCCCAAACAGGGTGAGTGCAAAATATTCAGGCGGGGCGAAATTATACGCCGCGCGCGCCAAAATTGGGGCCGACAGCATTAAAACGGCTACGCTGAACACACCGCCAACGGTTGAAGAAATAACCGCCAATCCAAGTGCTCGGCCTGCTTCGCCGCGCACCGCCATTGGATAACCGTCAAGGCAGGTGGTTGCGCTGGCGGAGGTGCCGGGCGTGTTGATTAAAATGGCCGTGATCGCACCGGCAAATGTTGCCGAACAATAGATAGCGGTCAGCACCGAGATGGCAGCCACCGGCTCCATCGTTAACGTGAAGGGCAGCAATAAAGCCGCACCCGTGGTTGCGTTTAAGCCAGGCAAAGCTCCGATGACAACGCCGCCCAACGTTGCGCAAACCAGCAACATTAGCAATGAGATGTCGCCTAACGCGGTGAATCCTGCAACAAACGCCTCCATATCAGCCATACCACCAATTTGTTAAAAGACCGCGCGGAAACCGAATTCTGAACACCAAATCGAACAGGAAAAAAATGATCGTGGGCATTGCCAGCCCAACCAAAGCAATCAGGTGCCAACGCCGCTCGCCCCAGAGAATCGAGAGACCTGCCGCGAAAGCGCCCAGCGCTATAAACAGATCGATCTGGGCCAATAAACAGAAGATAAAAAGCGCCAAAAATGTACCAAAGGTGGATTTATCAGCGCGCTCCTGCAGTTTAATCGGGTCCAGCCAAACCATAAGCGCTGTTAAAAAGATGATAAAACCACAGATCAATTGCGGAAAATCCGAGGGCTGTATCCCTCGCTTTAAAATAGGCGGCATTTTCTTGAATGTGGTCGTGAAATAAATCGCCACAAGCGCAAAAATCACAATTCCAAGCGGGACCATCCATCGGGCATAGCGCTCTGATTTTGACGTTGGCATTGACATAAAGCTTTCTTCCAAAGGATGGCCGCGCCCCTTAAAAGGGCGCGGCCCAGTTCAAATAATTATTCGATAAAGCCAAGCTCTTTCAAAGCAGCTTGCATATCATTCACCATCACAGAGAGCTGGTTGCCCCATTCATCAGAGCCCGCCACTGAAGAACTATCAAGGCCAACTGAGGTTAAGAACCCCTGATAGACGGAATGGTTCATCGACTTCATCAAAGCCGTTTCGATTTTTTCAGCCACTGCGTCTGGTGTGTCTTTATGTACCACAAAGCCGCGTACGGTTGAGAAACTGACAGGGATGCCCATTTCTTGCGCGGTTGAAACATCTGGCAAAGCCGCCATGCGGTTATTGGCCAGCACAACGATCGGGCAGACGTCGCCCGCTTCGATCTGACTTCCAGCTTCCGCCAAATTCAACACGGCCGCGTCTACAGCGCCAGCAACCAATTGAGTCGCCAATTCTCCGCCACCATCAAAGGGTAGAATTTTGGGCGTTTTCATATCGCCCTTGGTGGTGAACATAAAGGCAGATACATCATCAATATTGCCCAAATGCGTTGTGCCATAGGTAATCGGAGCCGCCTTTTGCTGAGCGACAAAATCGGCCGCATCGGCATAAGCGCCGCAGCGTACCATTAGAATTTGAGGGTCATCTGTGCCGCGGGCAATCGGACGAATATCATCCAGCTTCATATCCGTTTCGCCTTTGGCCAGCGTGGCCGCATGCCCGATTGTAAAGGTCAGAATCGTATGACCATCGGCGGGAACGGTCAGATAATGATCCATGGCCACAGCACCGCCGCCGCCTTTCTTATTCACGACAACCATGTCCTGCTTTAATTCACGGCGCGCGCGCAGCATCATCATACGCGTTGTAACATCTGTACCACCGCCATTGCCAGCATGCGTGACAACTTCAATAGTTTTTGACGGGTACTCATCCGCCATCACGGCACTTGCCCCCATGGCTAAACACATTGAGGCCCCAGTCAGCAGCTTGCCGACATAATTTTTCCGTTTCATATTTGTTCCTCCCAGAATGTCGAGTTTCGGTATTTTGGTATACCAATATACCATCTGTCGCCATTTTCATAAAAATTGTCAATTGAAAAACCAAACCTTTTGGATCCTTCTTATCTTGACCCGGCGCTTGAGGCGGGTCAGCAGCCCCCAGAAGCGCTGTAAAACTTGGCGCAAGGTTCAAACCTGAAAAGCCCATATCTTGGTCTGAAATCTGGCGCGAAGCGGTTTTGCAAAACAAAACGCGCACTGAAAATCACCACGCGATGTGAGAGAGAAAAAGGTTAAAGCGGCCGATACGCATGATTGCCCGCTGCCGCGGCAAGCGCGCGCAGGCAAAACCAGCCAAGCCCCTTGTCTAAAATCGAAGCGCTTGAAATTTCAGAGCCAATATAGGCGTTTTCAAATCAAAATAATCGATTGTGCTGTTGGTGAACTGATAACCAAAAGACAGGCTGACTTGCGGGGAAACAGGATAGGAAAGCAGGGCCGATAGCGTGCTGTCATCACGCTTATAACCAAGCAAACCGCCGCCCGAATATTCGCTATATGAAAGATCCAACGCAAAGGGGTTTTGCTTTATCAACTCAACTAGGCTGAGTGACACAATCTGCGTCAATACCAGCCGATTGGGAACGCGCTCACCGCGAATAATGCGAAGGCTCCAAATTCTATTGGTTGAATACAGCATTTCCATCTCAACTGAGATTTGGGTTTGAACCGACTGATCTGCGTTCCGCACCGCTACGCCCTCCGTAAACTGATGGGATTGCGCAAATTTCCCGTTCCAAAGCTTAGAAACGCGTATTTCATGTTGCTTAATGCGGGTATCTGAAAGATCTTTTTGAATCCGATCCGCACGGGTGCACAAATCAACGTAGCGCCAGTTTCGCAGGCTTTTCACAAAACAGGCATCGGCCGATAAAGAGGCAATGCCCATCTCATGCTGCGGGCTATGCGCATAATGCGCGCTCACCCCATACTCAAAATTAAGTACGCGCATGTGGAAAATAGCGATCCCGCAAACCGGCCCCCACCCCCATAAGAACGCCCGCTTTTTTTACGCGATCCGCTTTGCCCTGAAAAACCATATCGCCCAAAACCAACGCTGCGTTTGGATTACCACCGTTTATATTGTGCGAATATAAGATCACAGGCGCCAAAAAACGCTGCAACGATCGCTCCGCAACCGGCAGAGTGGCGATGCCCGGTTGAACATTGCGCCGCAATTTAGTGTTTAAAAAATAAGCGGTAGCTGGCTCGACAGATTTATTGAGCGAAGAATGTAACAGACAATGGGTAAACAAGCGTTCGTTTTTATGCGCAATCGTGCAGGCGCTTAAGCCGCTAGCAGATAACAAATAAGACGATAAGAAAACCAGCACGGAAAGGAAATAGATGCGCAGCAAAAACACCTCAACAAACATAAAAAACGCGACAAGCCGCCAAAGTTTACGGGCATCGGTTCTGACCAGAAAATGTTTAGGTTCAAACATATTGAGCGATCAGAAAAGCCGCTAGGCAGCAGATATAATCCGACTATTAAAAAAGTTGATTAGCCTGGCCGGCTTAATATTTGTTGAAACAAGCCTAAAAGCCAAAGCGCACGTGATCAGGTGCATGATCTGTTTTGCTCTCACCAGGTTGGAATGCAGGTATGAGCAGGTGTTAAAACAAATGCGCTTAAATCCGAGCGGCTAGCTTACCGCTTATAAAAGAACCTTGGCAGTTGATTGCCAGGGGCTTAAGCGCCCAAGCCCCCCAACACATCTTTCAGCTTAGTTGGGTTCGAAACCTTCTCGCGCAAATCCAGCGCCGATACCAAATCCACCAGATGGCTTTGCATCAATTCTTCCGCTCTGGCTCCGTCTTTTTGCGATAAAGCCTCCAGCAAAGCATGATGGGCATGTTTTTCGCACAAAGCGCTGTCTCTTTTCCGATAAAGCGCAATAATTAGCGAAGACCGGGCGATCAAGCTTTCGATAAACCGCCCAATCGTGGCTTGATCGGCGAGCTTTGAAATTTCAATATGAAAAACCCCAGACAACCACAACGCTTTCCCAATATCATTTTGCGCCAAAGCTTCATGCTCATCATCAATATGGGTTTGCAATCGGCGCGCGGACTCCTTCGTCATCCTGAGCGCTGCAGACCGCGCCGTTCTCGGCTCTAAAAGAGCGCGCGCCTCAAAAATCTCACGCGCCTCTCTCAAGCTGGGCTTTGAAACAAATGCTCCCCGATTGGGTTGAATATCCACAAGCTGCTCATGCGATAATCCCTGCAATGCGCTGCGCACCAGCGTTCTGGAAACCCCATAAATCTCAGACAATTCGTCTTCGCCCAATTTGGTTCCCGGCAGCACTTTATGTTCATGGATCGCTTTAGCAATCGCTTTGCCGATTTCACGAGCCGTTATAGTCGTTTTGAGTGCAGGCATAAAACGTCTTTCCAGACCGAGGTTGGGGCGCAGATCTCTCTATTGCAAATTACCGACTCAGAAACAACAAAGACGATTAAACTTTGCCCTACCGAAAATATTGTATACAACTTTATGATTAAATTGTAAGCAAAAATATTTTTTCTGCACACAATTTGCGCATGCGGCCACGCCACGCTCAAATCCATAGAGTTTTTTTTTGTTATCCCAACCGAAAACAGACCAGCGTGATCCAAACAACGAAAAATGGTTTGCAATGACATCTGATTTAGAATTGGTCGCACTCACGAAACGCTATGACGATGCCTTAGCCGTTGATGCAATATCTCATCGCTTCAAAACCGGCGGTTATGCCTGCCTTTTAGGGCCATCTGGCTGCGGAAAAACCTCGACGCTCAGGATGATTGCGGGGCATGAAACCGTTACCGATGGCGCTGTCATCTTGCAAAACAAAGATATTTCGTTGATGCCACCGGCCCGCCGCGGCACCGCGATGATGTTTCAAAATTACGCGCTTTTCCCGCATTTAAACATCATCGACAATGTTGCTTTCAGCTTAAAAATGAAGGGGGTGACCCGCAGCGATCGGCATAAGAAAGCTGCAGAAATACTTGAGCTGGTAGATATGGAGACGTTTCACAAGCGGTTTCCCGACCAACTTTCCGGTGGCCAGCAACAAAGGGTGGCTTTGGCGCGCGCGCTGGTGACACGGCCGCAAGTGTTGCTGCTGGATGAGCCGCTTTCGGCGCTGGATCCGTTTTTACGGATTAAAATGCGCGCCGAAATGAAAAAACTTCAAGCCGAACTGGGGATTAGTTTTATTCACGTCACCCATAGCCAAGAAGAGGCGCTGGGTTTAGCCGATGAAATTATCGTTATGAATAATGCTAAAATTGAACAAGCAGGCACGGCTCATAGCGTATTCAATGAACCCAAAACCGAATTTGTGGCGCGGTTTCTTGGCGGGCACAACGTACTTGATTTGCCGCATGGCCGCGTTGCCATTCGCCGCGATGCGATGCGCATTCTGCCCGAAACAGACGCGCTGATCTCGGCCCAAATTACCGCCGTTGAATACCAAGGTATTCACGTATCTCTCACAGCCAAAGTTTTTGGTGGGCAAGAAGTGACTATCCTGATGGCGGATAGCGCATTCTTTGCTTCACCAAGCCAACCCGGCGAGGCCGTTGGCCTGAGCTGGGATCAAAACGCTGTCCACGCTTTGGCAGCATAACCTTCCAACAACATCACCAACATTACTGGAGTACAGAAATGATTAAAGAAACCAAACTGAGCCGCAGAAATCTGCTTAAGGGCGCGGCTGCCACGGCTGCTTTTGCAGGAGGATCCACTTTGGGTGCCCCAATGATTTGGGCGCAGAATATCAAGGATGTGACCCTAAGACAGATCGGAACAGGCGTTTCCAACCTGAATGAAATTGCCGAAAAAGTGAAGGAAGATCTTGGCTTTAACCTCACGATGACGGCCCTAGATACCGACAGCGCAGCGCAGCGCGTTGCCACCCAACCGGGCAGCTTTGACATTGCAGATATTGAATATATCTCCTGCAAGAAAGTTTGGCCTGCCGGGAATCTGCAGGCTATGGATGCCAGTAAATTAGACAATTATGACAAGATCGCACAGACCTTTAGATCTGGAAAACTCACGCCCACCAGCACGATTGCACAGGGCACTGCGCCGCATACGGTGGGCTTTGTCGAAGGGCCCAACGGCAAAAGCTTTGCCGATCATGAATCCGGTTGGATGACGATGGTGCCGACCATTTATAACGCAGATACTCTGGGCATTCGCCCCGATCTGATCGGCCGGCCGATTGAAAGCTGGGCTGAACTTTTGAACCCCGAATTCAAGGGCAAAGCCTCTATTTTGGATATCTCGTCGATTGGCATTATGGATATGGCAATGGTTTGCGAAGCAATGGGCGAGATCACCTATGGCGACAAAGGCAATATGACCAAAGAGGAAATCGATAAAACGATTGCGATCTTCACGGAAGCCAAGAAAAACGGGCAATTCCGTGCCTTTTGGAAAACCTTCGATGAAAGCGTCAATTTAATGGCCAGTGGTGAAGTTGTGATCCAATCTATGTGGTCACCCGCCATCACAGCGGTAAAATCGCGCGGAATCCCATGCGTGTATCAACCCTTGAAAGAAGGCTATCGCAGCTGGGGCGGTGGTATGGGGCTTGCAGCCTCATTGTCAGGTATCGAAAAAGAAGCCGCTTATGAATATATCAACTGGTATCTCTCGGGCTGGGCCGGCGGGTTCTTGATGCGCCAAGGCTATTATTCAGCCGTGCCTGAAACCAGCAAAAACTTCATGACAGAAAATGAATGGGGCTATTGGTTCGAAGGCAAAGCCGCAACGGGTGATATTACCTCTCCATTTGGCGATAAACTGGCCGTAGCCGGCGAAACGCGTGATGGTGGATCTTTCTATGATCGCATGGGCGCGGTGAAATGCTGGAACTCTGTGATGACAGAAAACCAGTATATGGTGCGCAAATGGAACGAGTTTATCGCAGCCTAAACCACCACTGACACTCAGAGGGTTCCAGCGCCGCGCTGGGACCCTTCTTTACAAATTCAAAACCCTAAAAATTGTCTGGTTCAAAAATCTATGAGACGACATCTATTTTTCAACGCCCTGTGTTTAAAAGCGGCATGCTATGCGCGCTAGCAACACAATGATTGGCTGGCTTCAGGCGGCGCCTTTGGCCATAATACTGGGCGGCTTCCTAGTGATCCCGATTATAATGATCGTTGTGGTCAGTTTTTGGGGCGCAACCGAATGGTCCATTTATCCCGCCTTTCAATTTGACAATTACGAGTTTCTTTTTTCATCTTGGGTCACATATTCCGTCTTCCTCAAAACCTTTAAATACGCCCTTGTAACATGGGCATTAACGCTTCTTATTGGATTTACAGTTGCGTATTTCCTGGCATTCCATGTGCGCAAATTACCTTGGCAAATTGCCCTATTTTTATTGTGCACGGTGCCGTTTTGGACATCAAACATCATCCGTATGATTTCTTGGATCCCATTTCTGGGCCGCAATGGCATTGCCAATCAAACGCTCCTCAGTTGGGGCATTGTCGACGAACCGCTTGAATGGCTGCTGTTCTCAGATTTCTCGGTAATTTTGGCCTTCGTTCATCTGTACACGCTCTTCATGGTGGTTCCAATTTTTAACTCAATGATGCGAATTGACCGCTCTTTACTAGAGGCGGCCACGGATGCGGGGGCCAACGGGCTTCAGACATTGTGGAACGTGGTCATCCCTCTTTGCAAACCCGGCATTATGATCGGAACCATCTTTGTGGTGACGTTGGTCATGGGTGATTTTATTACAGTGCGCTTCATGAGTGGCAGCCAAAGCGCCAATGTTGGGCGTTTGATTTCAAACGATATCGGCCTGCTGCTTTATCCGTCAGCCTGCGCAACGGCCGTGGTATTGCTGTGTACGGTGCTTATCATCATCGCGATTTTTCTTCGCCTCGTCGACATCCGAAAAGAGCTTTAACATGGCCTCACGTTCCTTGAGTTTTTACATATTAGCCGGGTTTTTCATTCTATTTGTCATCTTTCTCTATGGCCCTATCCTCACCATCGGTATTTTGAGCTTTCAAGGGCCGCAAGGTGGGCTGACCTTTCCCATGAACGGCCTATCCTTATATTGGTTTCGCGATTTGTTCGAACAACAAGCTGTCGGCGATATCTGGGGCAGCTTTCGCAGATCACTGATCCTGGGCCTTGCCGTGATGGTCACAACTGTTGTGGTCTCGGTGCTAGGCGGTCTGGCGTTTCGCAAACGTTTTAAAGGGTCTACCATCCTATTTTATCTCACCGTCACGTCGCTGGTGATCCCGTCGATTTTGGTATCGCTGGGTGTGGGGCTGATGTTTGATCAATTGGGGTTTACCGTCCATTGGAGCAGCTCGGGATTTGGCGCACAATTAACATGGACGCTGCCCTTTGGTCTGCTGATCATGTTTGCAGTCTTCAACCGGTTTGACAAAAGCTATGAAGAAGCGGCCAGAGATCAAGGCGCAACAGCTTGGCAAACCTTCGCGCATGTGGTGTTGCCTATCATTGCCCCCTCTTTGCTGGGTGTGGCTCTGTTTGGATTTACGCTTAGCTATGATGAATTTGCGCGGACCCTCTTAACCTCTGGTAGCTATAACACTCTGCCGCTTGAGATTTTCGGCATGACAACCAACGTCACCACGCCGGTTCTCTACGCATTGGGCAGCCTAACCACAGGGTTTTCATTCATCATGATTGGCGTGTTCTTCTTAACGTTTTGGATCATGTCTTCGCGCAAGAAACGAGCCGGCTCTGATGCTGGCGATGGGATGTTGTAACGCGATGGCCGTGTATCTGATCAACCCAAATAGTACAAAAATCATGACGGAAAACGCGCTGCATGCCGCCCAAGCCGCCGCTCCGGATCTGGAGTTTATTGGATGGACTTCGCAAGACGGCCCGTCAGTCATCGAAGGGCCTGAAGATGGTGCAGCAAGCATTCCCCCGCTGCTCATATTGGTTCAAAAAGCATCGGATGCGGGGGCAGATGCAATAATAATCGCCTGTTTTGATGATACAGGCCTGAAGAAGGCAAAGGAAATTGCCCGATGCCCCGTCATAGGGATTGGACAAGCGAGCTATCACGTGGCCTCACTTTTGGCCGAAAAAAGCGCAGTTATAACAACCGTTGAGGCAGCGGTTCCGATTCTTCAGAACAACATTTCCGCCTTGGGGTTCGCCGATTATATCCCGGTTGTAGAGGCCGCGCATATTGGCGTTGCCGAGTTAGACACGGACACGGAAAAAGCTCTTCAAAAATTCAATGCAACGGCGCAGAATATTCAACTGACAGCAAAAATAAACACGTTCATCTTAGGGTGCGCAGGCGCTGTTCAAATTTCATCGGATTTTGCCTTAACGGGCGGATTTACCGCAATAGACCCCGTGACCGCCGCGGCGCGGTTATGCCGGGCGATATCAACGCGCCTCTAAGCGCTGCATCGGGCCTCAGAATTTCTTATCCGCATTGAAGGCAAAGCAAAGCACCACCAGATTGGTTTTGCCTTAAGGGCTGGAAAGCAATAAGAATTTAAATCTTAGCTGAAATTTAATCTGCTTTCACCCAATTTGGGTGCCATTGGCCTACAGAGCTTACGCATTTTTGGCAGGTTGCAAAGAGGCATGGCGGGTCATCATTTGCCGCCTAAAGAACGCGACAATAAAGATAGCTGTCATGATTAAAATGATCGTAGGGGCCGGAGCGCTATCTATAAAAAAACTGGCATAGGTTCCCAGCAGCATCGACACCATGCACACGATCACAGATACGAAAAGCATTGAGGAAAACCTGCGGACCAGTAAAAAGGCAATTGCCCCGGGCGCTATCAGAAGTCCGATTGCCAAAATAAGGCCTGCAGCAGACAGCGTGGCAATAATGGTTAAAGACAAAGCTGCCAACAAGCCATAATGTAAACCGTTCACCCAAAGCCCCGAAGCATAGGCCTGCGCAGGGTCAAAACTGTGCAACAGCCAATCTTTCCATTTCAACAGCAGTACAAGCCCAACACCCGCTGAAATCAGCCCCGATGTCCAAAGTTCATGCGGCTCTACCCCCAGCATATTTCCAAACAGGATATGATCCAGATGTGCCCCCGTCTCCACCCCCACATACAGCACGATGCCCAGCCCAAACATGCCCGAGAACACCACCCCCATCACCGTATCCTGTTTCACGCGGCTATTGCTTGCCAGATAGCCAGTGGCCAAAGCGCAGGTCATGCCAGCGGCAAAGGCACCAATCAGCAAAGGAATTCCAAGAATAGAGGCCACAACAATGCCGGGTAAAATGGCATGGCTGACAGCATCGCCCATCAACGCCCAGCCTTTCATCACCAAAAAACAAGACAGCAGTGCGGTGGGCACCGAAACAATGATCGAGATCAGAAAAGCGTTTTGCATGAATGCGAACTGAAACGGCAAAATAAGCGTGTTTACATCCATCACTCTTTTCCTACAGCATGCGAGGCAAAATGCCCCTGCAGCGCATGTTTGGCTTTGCGTTTTGCGGCCAAAAGCCCATGCGCCGGGGCAAATATAAAGGCAATCAGAAAAATCAACGTCTGCAAAACCACGATGATGCCGCCGGTGGCCCCATCCAAAAAGAAACTTATATAGGCTCCAAAAAAACTGGTCAGCGCGCCAATGGCAACCGAGGTCACGATCAAGCGTGAAAATCTATCACAAAGCAAATAGGCGGTTGCACCCGGCGTCACGACCAAAGCGATCACCAGAAAAGCGCCGACGGTTTGCATGGCCGCCACCACCGATGCAGACAGTAAAACAAAGAAAATAGCTTTCAAAAGGCTAGGCCGAAGCCCGATTGTACGGGCGTGGTTTTCATCAAAAAACGTCACCATCAAATCTTTCCATTTGGCCAGCAATACGGCCAGAGAAACGAAACCGATAAGCGCCAATTGCAGCGTATCTTCAGGTGTTATTGCCAAGATATTGCCCATTGTAATCGTTTGCACCGACACGGATATCGGGTTGATTGATACGATAAACAAACCCAATCCAAAAAAAGCGGTGAAAATCAATCCGATGATCACATCTGCCTTTAAACCTGATCGCTCGGATAAAAACAGCATGGCCCCGGCTGCCAAAGCGCCAGCAAGAAAGGCGCCAAGCGCGAATGGCAAGCCAAGAATATAGGCTCCCGCTACCCCTGGCACGACCGAGTGGGACAGCGCATCCCCAATCAGCGACCAGCCTTTCAGCATCAGATAGGCTGATAAAAAGGCACAGACACCTCCCACCAAAGCAGACACCCACATCGCATTCGCCATATAGCTATAGTTGAATGGCTGCAACAAAAGCTCCATCAGCTATTCCCATCGGTCCGCTGCGTTTTGTCGCCATATTGAACAAATGGGCGTTCATCATCGGTAAAGATGGTAATCGCGCGGGCATCTGCATCCTCATGCAGCGCCTCGCCCCCTAATGTGAAATGGCGCAAAACCCCACCAAAGGCGGCTTCAAGGTTTTCGCGGGTGAAGGTTGTTTCGGTTGGTCCATGGCTCAGCACAGTGCCCTTAACCAAAATCGTTCGGTCGCAAAATTCGGGCACCGATCCAAGGTTATGCGTCGAAACCAACATCACGCGCCCCTCGTCTCGCAGTTCTTGCAATAACGCGATAATTTGTTCTTCTGTTTTGACGTCAACGCCAGTGAAAGGTTCATCCAGCAAAATCACTTGTCCATCCTGCGCTAAAGCGCGCGCGAGAAAAACCCGTTTGCGCTGCCCGCCCGACAACTCGCCGATCTGGCGGGTTTTGAACGCCTGCATATTCACACGGCGCAAGGCCGTATCAACCGCATCATAATCGATTTGCTTAGGGCGCCGCAAAAACCCCATATGACCGTAACGCCCCATCATCACAACATCTTCGACCAAAACCGGAAACGCCCAATCCACCTCTTCGGATTGCGGTACATAAGCAACAAGATTTTTTGCCAAAGCCTGTTTCACGCTCTGGCCAAGAATTTTAATAGTGCCCTTGGCAGCGGGAACAAAACCCATAATGGCTTTAAACAAGGTTGATTTACCCGCCCCATTCACGCCCACCAATGCGGTAACCGTGCCGCGCGGAACGTCAAAACTGGCATCCCAAAGCGCGGTATGCCCGCTGCGATAGGTCACCGTAACATCTTGAGCCGATATCCCAATATCCGCCGAATTGTTCAGATCTGTGCGTGAACTGGGTAAGTCACTCATGGTCTTGTCCTTTGCCGCATGCACCGGCCTATTCTCTGGCAAACCCGCCGCTGCGCTTTGATCGATAGATCCGCCCGCGATGGTTACATAGTCTAATTTGAGGCTTCCGACAGCCCTTTCACAACAGTGCTTGACGTAACCCTTAGAAGATCAAGATAGGTTGGGACTGCGCCAGAAGCTGCGCTCAGACTATCAACGTAAAGAACCCCCCCATAAGTTGCGCCTGTTTCACGGGCCACTTGCTGGGCGGGCGCCGCGTTGACTGTGCTTTCGCAAAACACGGCTGGAACCTCGTGTTTCCGGACGCCATCAATCACCTTGCGCACTTGTTGCGGTGTGCCAACTTGATCGGCGTTCATTGGCCATAAATATAATTCTTTCAACCCAAAATCGCGGGCAAGATAACTAAAAGCCCCTTCGCAGGTTACCAACCAACGGCGCTCTTCAGGAATTTTTGCAAGCGCCGCGCGCAACGGCTCAATGGTTCTGCGCAACTCACCTATATAAGCCTGCGCATTGGCCTGGTAGATCGCCGCGTTATCAGGATCATGCTTGATAAAAGCGGCTCGAATATTCTCAATATAAATCACCGCATTGTCCAATCCCATCCAGGCATGCGGATTGGGCAAACCTGCATAACTTCCAGACTCAATGGAAATGGGTGTGATTCCGTCGGTCAGGGTGACGGAGGGCACCTGCTCCAAGTTTTTTAAGAACTGTTCAAACCAAAGTTCTAGGTTCATCCCGTTCCACAAGATCAGATCCGCATCAGAGGCCTTTACGATATCTTGCGGTGTCGGTTGATAGCCATGAATTTCGGCACCCGGCTTGGTAATCGAGACCACATCAGCAGCCTCTCCAGCAACATGTGCCGCCATATCGGCAAGCACTGTAAAGGTGGTCACCACTTTCAGCCGCGCCTCTGCCATTGCGTTTGTTGCGCTCAACCAGACAAAGAGAGCCGCCGCCAGATACAAGACGCGTGTAAGCATGAAAGATCCTTTGCATATCGCTGGCTTCTGTAAATGCAAATCACTCGCAACTGTCAAGCGTTATTGCGAGTTAATCGCAACAACGCCGTCGCCGGATCACGTGCCGCACCAAATTGAAAATAAGTACGCATGATCCCCTTTTTGCTTAAAGTGTTGAATGCCGCCGGCTGTCTAGGCGCCATCCCAGCGCCGCAGCAACCAATACCATTGGTCTGGATTCTCCAATATCCGTTTTGAAAGGCTATCATTGAACGCCTGGGTCATGGTTGTGCTGTCCGAATGCGGAATTGCGGCTTCAAATTCAACATCAAATTCATTGCCATCGGCAATCCGCGTTCCAAAGGCCGGGATCATTGGAATACCATATTTAATCGCCAAATTTGCCGCCGAAAGCGAGGTCAACGCATCCCTGCCCAAAAACGGAAGACGGGCACCGTCGGGATGTTTCTCATCTAACATAATGGCGATAACGCGCCCTGCTTTCAAATGCCGCACCAAAGCCCGTGTGCCGGCGCGCCCGGTCGACACGATTGGGTTTCCTGTTGCTTGAATGCCCGCCAGTAACCGCCTTTGATAGTGGCGATTGGCCTGCCGACGATAGACAGCACCAGTTTCTATACCGCGTTTTTTCAAAACCGCGCGGACCGCCTCCCACTGACCAAAATGACCCGAGACAACAATGGCCCCCTTGCCCGCGGCAAAGGCCTTCTCCAATGTTTGCAAACCCTCGCCTGAAACGTGAAATTTATGCGACGCGGCTTGAAATTCTTTCGAGTGATAAATTTCGAACAAGGTGCGCCCCATATGAACGCCCATACGCTGACAAATATTTAACCGCTTATCACGTGGCATATCGGGAAAAATTTTCAAAAATTCACGTTCAAACCAACGCCGCGCAGGCGGGTACCAACGCAGCACCCAACCAATCGAAACCCCCAAAGCCTGCGACCGTCGCGCGAAACTTCTTCCACGTGAAAACGTTATGGCCGACAATAAGGGCAGATATTTGAAGTGATGCCAGGTGGCTCTTATCGAACGAAAAATCATCACCCCTTTTGAAGTTTTGCTGCAGAAATTTCCAGACTAAAAGAACCACCCTGTCGAAAAATTCCAATTTAATACGGTTTTTGAGGCCTTATTTCGTCTATGAAATGCTCTGAAGCTTAAAATTAAAGGGGCAATCAATCGCCAGAGCGGTTCATTGCAGCTGTTTTATAGAATAGGTTGGCGGCTGGCAGGCAAGGTCTTTTAACAGAGTTTTTAGAACCACATCGTGATCGGCGTTGGAAAACGCGCTGGCATACAGCCCCTTCTGTATCAAAACGCTGTCCCATCCGACGGCCTGCGCACCCGCAATATCATGTTCCAAACTGTCTCCAACCATTAAAAAACGCTGCGCCTGAAGAGAGGTCGACAAAGCCTGAAAAACTGGCCGATGCGGTTTTCCATAGTATATCACCCGCCCAGATCTTTGCGAATAAGCCCGCGCCAGCGCGCCTGCCGAGATCACCAAACCATGTGCGCGCGGGGAATGTTGATCAGGGTTCGAGCAATAAATCGGCAAATCTGCGGCGAAAGCTTGATCCAAAACCGGCTGCCAATCTGCCAGTTTGGCCGCGTCTGGCAAGCCCATCAACAGCACCGCTTGAGCATTGTGCAACTCTGTCAGTTCAATAGGCAACCCCTCCGCCCAAGCCAACGCATCACCCTGCTCTCTTTCAATCGCGAAAAAATTACTCTGCGCAATTTTGCCCTGATCGATATCGTGCCATAAAGCTTCGCCGCTCGTCATAATTTGATTGAACAGTCCATTTGAAAACCCCATATCAGCGATCCTCTTGGCATTTGGCGCGGCGCGTTTGCCTGAATTTGAGAGCACGGATAAAGAATGCCCGGCCTTGGCGAGGCCAACCAGACAGTCAATCGCGCCTGCATATGCACAGCTGCCATCATGCAGAACCCCCCATTGATCAAAAACAATAGCGTCATATTTTTGGGCAATTTGCGCCAAACTGTTGATACATTGTGTCATAATATAGATAATCCGTTTGATTTTGGGCCATATTTTTACGTTTAATATAGGCTCTATCACCGCATCGCAAATTAATGGGAATAACAGAAAAGCTGAATAATCAATTTTTGGGAAACCCAAAAACCCCATCGGGCTTTTGGCGAAACCTTCTGTAGATCACGGAAAAGACAGGCTGAGCCGGTCTGTATAAACAGCTAGGCCCCGGGCAGGAATTATGCAAGCTCTAGCGAGTAAATTGGCTGTGTTTATCACACACTTATCTGCGTAGACGCGAATAAAGGCGGCATCATAAAACCTGCGCCACGCAAGCGGGTATTTTGTTTTGGGGTGATAAGACCGCAAATACTTTATCGCTTTTATTTCAAAATCACTTCGACGCCGCGCTGAATGCACACTCCATAGGTCTGGCGATCACCCCAATCCCGTAAGGCCGCTTGCAACATCAAAAATAAGCTGCATACTCGCCACGCTCGAGAACTATGTGGGATCAGCGCTGCAACCGCTCTGCCAATCCCGTTGCAATAAATGATGGAAATTTTATGAAACGAATGATTTGTGGGGTGATTGTAAGTTGCCTCTTAGCGTCCGGCGCACTCGCTCAAACCCGCTACTTTTTATTCCCAAGCGAGGTGCCCGCCTTCACCGTGCAATACGCCCGTATGGTAAATGTTTTTGGAATTGCCCATTCCGTTCAAACCAGCGATGCATATGGTATTCAATTTTCGCTTTCCGATAAAAGTGAATCGATCAACGTTGTCTTTCCGGGCCCCTTACCGGAGGCGTTCGAAATCGGAAGCCCCGTTGTTGTTCAGGGCGAATTTGATGGTGAGCGTTTCAAGGCTACCACCATATTAGCACAATTTTCCGGCGAGTATTTCCCCATAGCTGCCCTGGATGAATTGCGATCTTACGGCGTATTAATTGAGAAGAACTGAGCCTGTCTAAATTGCGCCTGCCGCGTTACGCTGCGGCCCAAAGCTATGCTGGGCAGCTAGTATAGACAGGCGTCGTACATCTTTCCAGATTATCAAAAACGCGCCTGACCTGGCGCCGAATAGTTGGTTGAGCTGAAAAACAATCTGCCCTGCATCGCCAAAACGCAACCTAGTCGAAAAGGCTTTCGCTAATGCGCCGCGCAGCGGATTGGAGCAGTTCTTTGCTCTTGATGGCATCGGATATAGTCACGCGCTGCGTTGGACCATGAAAGGCAAGCGCCGCAATATAGCGATTTTTTGGATCCGTGACAGGCACTGCAATCGCAACCATATCATCCATAAACTCTTCTTGATCAAGCGCGTAGCCATTCTTTCGAACTTGAGCAATCTCAGTCAAAAGAGTTGCTGTTGACACATGGGTGTTTTGGGTCATCGCTTGCAGATGCAGCGTTGCTAAAAAACTTTTCAGTTTGGCCATCGGAAGGCTCGCCAAAAATGTCTTCCCACTGGCAGTGCAATGAAAGGGCACCCGCGAGCCGATTGGCAATTGGATCCGAAACGCCCAACCGGTTTCGACACGGTCCAAATAATCCATGCCGGTTTCACGCGGCACCGCGAAATTCACAGTTTCCCCAACCTCTTGCGCAACATCCAATAATATTTGCCGCCGCATGATGTGATCGCGTGAATTATAAAGCAATCCCGCGCCAATTTCACGCAAACGGCGCGCAACTTGATATTTTTTGCTGTTGCTCAAACGGGTGATAAACCCAAACTCTTCCAGCGTGGCGCATAAACGATGTACTGTCTGTTTGGGAAGGTTCAACACAGCATTGATCTCGGTCGCCGTCATCGGGCGGTCGCTTTTGCCAAGCACTTCAAGGATTAGTAAAGTGCGCAAATTGCTTGGGGTTTCTGTCGGGCTCTGCATGGGGGCTCAAACCGGTTTTCTTCAAGAAAGTGATTTACATGTATCTCGAATCATAGTTAGCATGAATTCTGCATGAATTCGAGAATAAAAGTCTCATTATTTGATATTTGGAGTTATATGAGGTTCGATTACGTCATTGTTGGTGCGGGTTCCGCAGGATGCGCCCTTGCAAATCGCCTATCAGAAGATGGGCGGTATAGTGTTGCGTTGATCGAAGCTGGGCCGCGCGATACCAGCCCTTGGATCCATATTCCGGTTGGCTATTTTCGAACCATGGGTAATCCCAAAATGGATTGGTGTTACGAAACCCAAGAGGATGCTGGGATCGCCAATCGGTCGATCCCATGGCCACGTGGGCGGGTCCTTGGCGGGTCCAGCTCGATTAACGGCCTTCTCTACGTGCGTGGCCAAGCCCAAGATTATGATGGCTGGGCGCAGATGGGCTGCACGGGCTGGAGCTGGAGCGATGTTCTTCCCTATTTCAAACGGTCCGAAACCTGGGAAGGCGTGGATCAAACCGGACTGCGCGGAAAATCGGGGCCGCTTTCGGTTCAAAACTCAAGATTAACGCGGGATGTGGTTGATAAATGGGTCGATGCCGCGGTGGATGCCGGATATAAGCGTAATCCCGATTATAACGGCGCCGATCAGGAAGGCGTTGGATATTTTCAACTGACCATGAAAGGGGGGCGGCGTTGTTCTTCCGCTGCGGCTTATTTGGCCCCCGCGCGTACGCGCAAAAACCTGAGTATTATCACCGATGCACAAGTCGAAAAAGTGGTGATCGCTGAGGGGCGCGCCACCGGCGTTCAAATTCGCCGGCATCAGCGGGTTGAAACTATTTCGGCAAACGCCGAGGTGATCCTCAGCGCTGGGGCCATTGGTTCGCCGCAGCTTCTCATGCTTTCGGGCATCGGCGCCGGAGGCGAACTTAGCGCGCATGGCATAGAGGTTTTATCAGATCTTCCCGGTGTAGGTAAAAATCTGCAAGATCATCTACAGGCCCGTCCAGTTTTTAAAACTACGCTCAGCACCATGAATACCGAAATCAACAGCTACTTAAAAAAAGGCTTGATTGCGGCCAAATACGCGTTCACGCAGCGCGGCCCAATGACGATGGCCGCCAGTCTTGGAACCGGCTTCCTGAAAACCGAAGCGCATTTAGAAACGCCAGATATCCAATTTCATATTCAGCCCTGGAGTGCCCTAAAACCCGCGGATGGGCCGCATAAATTTTCGGCTTTCACCGCTTCTGTTTTGCAACTGCGCCCGGAAAGCGCTGGGCATTTAACGCTGAGCTCGGCCAATATCGACGATCACCCAGAAATTCATCCAAATTACCTGTCTACGGACACAGACTGCCGCACAATCGTGAAAGGCATTCAAATCGCGCGCCGGATCGCGCAGTCAGAACCGCTAAAATCTCATATCACGGAAGAATATGCCCCCGGAGTCGGAGTTGCCCTAGAGGATGAGGTAGCCACCCTGGAGTGGGCGCGTCAAACGTCAGTTACAATTTACCATCCAACCGGCACCTGCAAAATGGGCATCGATCCGATGGCGGTTGTGGATCCGTCGCTTAAAGTAAAGGGCATTCGCGGCTTGCGCGTTGCTGATGCCTCAATCATGCCGCGCATCGTCAGCGGCAACACGAATGCACCTGCGATCATGATCGGCGAAAAAGCCAGTCAGCTGGTGTTGGAGGATGCATCATGACTTTTGCAACCCCGCTTCACAAAGTGGATATCATGGCAATCATGAACAAAACCCACTTTCAATTTCTGTCGGGACAATCCCCTCGGCCATGGCAGCGATAAATAATGATATGAGGGAAACTGTCTTAGCCCCCTAGAACTGTGCCAGTATATTTTGGCAAAGGGAGTAAGGAAACATGGCTCGAAAGCGTTATTCTGATGAAGATGTGTTGAAGTTATTGCGCGAGATTGATGTTCATTTGCACGATGGTTTGGACGTTGTGAGTGCGTGTCGCAAAGCTGGGATTTCAGATAAGAGTTATTATTACTGGCGCAAGAAGTTTGGAGGTCTTTCTCGTTCACAGGTTTCTGAGATGAAATTGCTCAAGAAAGAAAACGAGCGCTTGAAGAAGATCGTCGCTGACTTGCAGTTAGACAAGGTGATCCTGAAGGAGAGCCTTGATCATCTAAAGCCGCGGGCCTGACGCAGGCTCAGCTTCGTCAGGCCGTTCTTCATACGCGTCAAAAGCTGGATATTTCTGAGCGGCGTGCTTGCGCTGTT
>LGRT01000024.1 GCA_001642945.1 Rhodobacteraceae bacterium SB2
CGTGTGTTTTTCAAAAACACACCAAACACACACTTTTTTGCGTGTTTGTGGGGCTCGATTACGGGCTCAACCACTGTGTCCTAACCCTAGTGAATGAACAGAGTCTTTTGAGGAGCTCTGATAGATTTAAGTTTAAAGTTTTTTTACAAGTAAGCAGCTTGGCTCGAGCGACAAGTTTAAGAGGTGTCTAAGCAAACCTTTAGTGCTCAATAAATCAACTTATGCAGGGGGAGTAGTGCGGCACCAATATGAGCTGGATCAAATGGAATATCGCTCACTCGTAAGATCGGGTTTGGTGACAATTGCCCTTCGAAGGCTTCGTCCGCAGTTTTAACGAGCAGTTCTCTCAGATAAATGGGCGCCTCGCCTCCAAAAACAATTTCGTTTGGATCAGCCACTGCTTTGAGTGCTCTAATCGACAAGCACAACTGAGGTTTGACCTCTTCGAGCCAATTAGCGATGACAGTGTTAGATGGCTCAACACTTTCTATAAAGGTTTTAATGTTTGAAGTGCTATGGGATGATTTGTTAAATCTTTTTACCAACTCTCCAAGCGCTGGGCGTTTATTTGCTTGCTCAGGCGTGAAAATTGTACTGATTTCCCCAGCGTTTCCATGACCGCCCAAGAATGCGTCTCGCTCAACAAATAAGCCAGCACCGTACCCATAATTAAACGACAGATAAGCAAGGCAATGGGGATCTGAGCCATCCCTTGCACCCAAGTAAAATTCTGCAGTTGCGCTACAAGTTGCATTGTTTTCAGCAAATACTGGCAGCCCAAAGTACTCATTGAATTCTTCAGCCAAGGGATAGTTTGCCCACTTGGCTAACGGCTTTGGAGCAACAAATATTCCTTGGCGATCAACCCTATGTCCTTGCATAGCAATTCCTAGTCCCAATATTTGATTTTGCGATAACTCGTCTTTCAACCATTTAAATATTTGAACTTCAAAGGCAGTTATAAGTTCACTGGGTTCGCTGGGATCAACTTTTAGAATGTCTTGATGAAGGGGGTGACCTGAAAGGTCCATGGCGCATACTTTAGCTTCTTCGGTTCCAATGGAAATGCCGATAGATATATATTTTTCCGTTTCAATTCTTATGCGTGGGCTAGGTTTACCGCGACCGGAAATATGTGGTTCGTCTAGCCTTAGAAGCTTGCGGTCAACAAGGTTTTCTACAATTCTATGCACGGATTGTTGCGAAAGTTTTGTGAGCTTGGTGACATCAGCTCTAGCAATTGGCATATTTCGCAACACGGTTGACAAAACTACACGCTCACTACCTGTTGGGCGCTCTTTTTCTTTCATCGTCGCGAATTTTTTCATTTATTTCTAATTTTTCTAGCTCAGAGTTTGGGCCTTATTCTTCGCAAATAAAAAATTACGACACAAGAAATAATATTACTTGACCTGAGTAATTATATTATTACCCTAAACGAGTAATAAGGCTGAGGCTGATTTTGGGAGGATCTGTTGGCAGCAATTGGGATCAGGGGCTTATCTAAGTCCTTTGATGGTTTTCAAGCATTATCTGAGCTCTCACTTGAGGTTAACCAAGGTGAATTTCTTACATTGCTTGGGCCTTCTGGATGCGGAAAAACAACTCTTTTAAAGATAATTTCAGGGTTTCTTGAGCCGTCTACCGGTTCAATTACCATCGGTGGCGAAGATGTTACCCGTGTTCCACCTGAGCGCCGTGATACTGCATTATGCTTTCAATCTTACGCATTGTTTCCTCACCTTACAGTCCTTCAAAATTTAGAATTTGGATTGAAGCAAAAAGGAGTTTCTCGCGATCAAAGAGAAGTACGGATCAGCGAAGTTGCAGCTAAACTGGAACTCGAAGCCCAACTGGAAAAACTACCCAACCAATTGTCTGGAGGGCAACAGCAACGTGTTTCTCTGGGTCGAGCTTTGGTCATGCGTCCAAGCGTTATTTTATTTGATGAGCCCCTTTCTAACTTAGATGCAAAGCTCCGAGATCAGGTTCGTATTGAAATTAGCCGAATTCAACAAGATTATAGCTTAACGGCAATTTACGTGACCCACGATCAATCCGAGGCTTTAGCCATGTCAGACCGGATCGTAGTTCTAAATAACGGCAAAATTGTCCAGGTAGACACTCCAGAAGATCTATATGCAAAGCCCAGAACATCTTTTGTTGCTGACTTTATCGGTGGTGCAAACTTAATCAGTGGTAAGGTCAGCAGTCAGACCGAGAAAGATCCGATCACAATAGAGACGTCGATGGGTCAAATCGAAACTTCTCAGTGCGTAAAAGACAACGTTGAAAATGTCGAGCTAAGCTGGAGACCGGAGCGCGCTAAGATAGGGGAAGGACCTTATCGTGGCACAATAGTACACCGCGCTTTTCAGGGTCAATTTACTGATCTCATTTTGGAGCAGAATGACACAGTTTTTCGTATTCGGACTAATAATGACAAATTATGTGTTGGAGAAGTTATTAATTTTTCGCTGTCGCCTGATGATGTGGTAGTGCTTGAGGCCGATAAATGACTCTCCGCGATTGGGTTCCTATCGTTGCGCTTCTTGTGCCTGGTCTTGGCTTGATATTGGTCTTGATTGGTTCAGTTGTATACATTGCTGTCGCTCAATCGTTTGGATATTACGCATTGCTGGGACAAAGCGAATTAAGTTTGGAATTTTGGTCTGACGTTTTTGGTGGAAAACTATTTTCTCGTGCAGTGCGGTATTCGATTTATGTTGGTTTTTGGAGTGCGGTTTTATCGGTTGCGCTTGCTTACCCATTAGCAATTTGGCTACGTAAACCATTTTCAGGATCAATCGGCTTAGGTGCGCTTTTGAAAGCTCCACTTTTAGTGCATGGGCTAGTTGCTGCTTTTTTATATATTAATGTGATATCTTATAACGGTTTACTTAATCAATTCATGCAAGGAATTGGTATTTGGAGTGAACCCCGACGCCTTCAAAACGACTCAAATGCATTTGGGGTTCTACTTCTTCAGGTGTGGAAAAATATGCCATTTGCGCTCTTGCTGCTGACTGGCGCTGTACAAAGTATTTCTGACGATATTCTAGATGCATCACGCGATTTAGGGGCTGGCCCTTGGGCTAGGTTTTGCAAAATTATCGCACCTCTAAGCATATCTGGAATGCAGGCTGCGATGGTAATAATTTTTATTGGCGCGCTAGCAGATTTTACTTTCCAAACAACCGTAGGGCCCACAAACCGTCAATCGATGGCCCAGTTGATGGTCAGTTTTAAATCCCGTGGAGATTGGCATTCTGCAGCCGTCGTTGGTGTCTCTTTGATGACTATTGCACTTCTTGGTTCTGCTCTTCTTGCATTCACGTCGCGTGTAATTATGCGGGGAGGTTTAAGATGACCTATCAGCGGCTAAATTCGCTTCTCATTACAATGGTTGTGACGGTAGCTTTCATATGGCTAGCAATTCCCTTTACCATGGCGGTCCTTTGGTCGCTTGTGGATCCAGCAGAGCCCTGGACAGCCGATAAACTATTGCCTCCAGTGATGTCTTTTTATCGTTGGGTAGATATGTGGGAAAATTCATCTCTTCGATATGCACTGATTTCATCCTACACACTTGCGCCCAGTGCTGCCCTCTTAGGGCTATGCCTCGCACTACCCACAGCCTTCGCTTTGGGGCGTTTCGATTTTCCGGGCCGCGAAGTGGCTAAGCTATTATGCCTCCTACCATTGGTCGTTCCCCCGTTTATCACGGCCATTTTCTTTTCCGCTCTACTTTTTCAGTTGGGTCTTAATACTTGGCGTTTTGGCGCAATTGTTTTTGCGCATTCAATTTTATTTCTACCGTATGCAATTCGTATATTGACCGTTAGCTTTGAAACTGTCCGCCAAGACCATATTGATGCAGCCCGCGATTTAGGTGCCAGCGCCTGGGCGAGGTTTCGTGTGGCGTATTTCCCAGCGCTCAAGCCGGGAATTTCGGCTACTTTATTGATCGTTTTTATTCAATCAATCGAAGAATTCGCAATCGCTTTTATAATCGGCTCGCCAGATATAGTGACAATACCTACCCTTTTGTATTCTGCACTTGGGCAGGATTTCGTTCGTCCCAATGCTGCCGTGCTTTCACTCATCCTAGTCGTTCCCAATGTGTTTTTAATGTTGATTTTGGAGCGGCTTATGCGATCTGCCAACCCTGCGTTATCGTCGGGCAAAGGGTAGCTGGGATTAACTAACTTAACAAAGGAGAAAGAAAATGTTTAAGAAAATACTTACGACCGCTGCTGCTCTGGGGACTTTTATAGCTCCTTTACATGCGAGCGATCTATCTGAAATGAGTTGGGATGAAATCGTAGCTCAAGCTAAGGAAGAAGGTAATGTGACCTGGTACGTGTGGTACCTACAAGATGATTTCAGACGAGCAATCAGTTCATTTGAGGATGAATATGGTATTGCAGTGAAAATCCCAGATGGCGATAACGCGGGTAATTCACAAAAAATGCTAGCAGAGAAAGATCGGCAAACTGGCGATATCGATGTTTTCGCTTGGGGCTACGACAGCTTTGAAACTGTTGAATTGAGTGCTCTTTTTACCAGCTTAAACAACCTTCCTAAGGATGATGGCCGGGTTTCAAAACTTGCAGGCGTTGATGGTGGTGACCATGTGCTAGCTTTCTGGGGAAACCAATCTGGAATTGCTTACGACCCTGCAAAAGTGAGTTCGGCAGACCTACCGCAGTCGGTTGAAGATTTTGCCAAATTCTGGGCAGATCATCCGAACAAATTCGGTTTCAATTATGAAAAAGGCGGTTCGGGCCCTTCCTTCTATCAAAACGTATTGCGCAATGTTGCAGGAGTTGATTTCACGAACGGGGAGGTTTCTGATGCGCGACTATCTGCCGTCCAGCCGGGTTTTGATTTCTTCAATAAACATGCGGAAAATTATATAATCACAGCTTCAAACGTCGATAACATCAATAGGGTTAGTGATAAAGAACTGTGGATGGCTCCAGCATGGGAAGATCACCTTGCTGGCCTTCAAAACCGTGGTGAAGTAAGAAAAGAAATTAAATTCTACATCCCAGAAATGGGTATGAACGGTGGCGGAAATGGTGTTGCTATTCCTAAGAATGCACCTCATCCCGCAGCGGCTATGGTCTTTGTTAACTGGCTAACATCCCCTAGCACGCAGACAATGTTCAACCGAGATTTTGGAACCGCTCCGATGAATGCTGCTGCAGATGACAGTGCGGCGTTAGTTCCGAATGAACAACGCGCTTTCCGCCAGTCATGGGGTAAACAACCATTTCGTAGTAAAGTCGAAGAAGCCTTTATCGACAATGTAATTCTAGAGCGTTAAATTTCTAAGACATAGTGCGGTGCCGGCCCTTTCACCGGCTCCGCAGAAATAAAACGAATTTGGTATGAAAAATTATGTTGTCGGATGTGACTACGAATAAAGCTGCAGATAGAGCGCGGGCAGATACTATGCTGTATCTATCTGGTCAAAAGTTTGCTCTGAAGTTTCCAAAGGGAATTACGAAGCCAGGGCAGGGTGGAAAGTTTGATACATACGGGAACGTTATGCATCATCCCGGAAATACCTTTATTTGCCATGTTGACCAAGAATCAGATTTCTTTGTTTCTCTTTGTGCCCTTCAAGATGGGCTGAAAAGTTCTCCACTAGCCAGTAATTATACTTTTTTGCCACAACAAAGTCTTCATATGACTATCTTTTGTGGGATCAGTGGATCGCCTTTGGGAGTGGACGGTTGGCCACGCGAAATTTCTTCCTCCGCGAATTTAGATGAAATTACGCAAAAATTTGACTTTCAGGTGTCCGCCTGGGAGCAATTAAACAAAGTTCGTATGCAGCCAATAGCTATGTCAATGCCCGGTACTGTTCGCATGGTACCTGCAACTGATATGGACGCTCGAATTTTAAAAGAGGTCCGATACCAACTTCAAGATCTAACTGGCCTTTATCGCAAAGACATTGATACATATGATTTTCACATCAGTTTAGGCTACTTAAAACAATGGTTTAACGATAGTTCAGCAACCACTGCGATGCGGGATGCTGATCGCCTTTTTTATGATCATCTGCAAAGGTATCAAAATGTAGAGTTTGGACCAATTGAATTTTGTATATTTCAAAACATGCATCATTTCGAAATAATCAGGTTCCTTGGTAACGCCAGACGCTTAACTAAACACGCAGTTTGAGAGAAATTTTCGAACCTGAATGTAGACATTTTTTATGAGTGATCGCTTATATAGTCTTGATTTTTTACGTGCCTTTGCACTTTTGATGGGCGTACTATTGCATGTCCTGATGC
>LGRT01000025.1 GCA_001642945.1 Rhodobacteraceae bacterium SB2
GTACAGGCATCGAAGGAATGTTGCTCTGTGAAATGCCAGAAGAGCGGCATAGATCAATGAAGGAATACTATTCTAACAAGAATGGTGAGCAAAACGAATCCGTTGCAGGCGATCTCGATGCGTTAGGACGGCGTAATGGGCTACCAATCCATCAGGAACGGAAGTCTGAAATGAGTCGCGGCAGAAATCTTTCTGCCATGAGCGATTAACTTTAACGCTATAGGAGCGAAAAAATGGCAAATGTTGATGCTGCCTTTGGGTTTGTCCCAATTCGCCATATGTCGGGTAACGCGCCACGCACAAATAAATATACCATTGCCTCTGGTTTGGCAGAGAACATCTTTAAAGGTGATCTGGTAATTATTATTGCTGCTGGAACTATTACTCCACACACGGCAACAGAAGTAAATAACATTGGTGTTTTTGCTGGGGTGTCATACACCGCATCAGACGGATCATATGTTTACAGTGAATACTGGCCGTCAGGCACAGTGGCTACGGATATCATAGCTTATGTCTACGATTGCCCGTACACAGTGTTTAAAGCCCAGTCCGCTGGCACGACTGCACAAACAAATGTTGGCAACTGTGCTGATGTTGTTGCAGGCGCAGGTTCGACCCTCACAGGTCAATCTGGTTTTGAACTGAGCGGCACGATGGCTGCGGGTATTGCTACCTGCAAGATCATTGCGCTTTACGATGCCCCAGATAATGCTTTTGGTGCGAACGCTATCATGGAGGTGACAATTAATGAGCATCTTCTTGGTACAAATGTCGCTGGCATTTAAGAAAGGATTTAAATCATGGCTATGAATAGAGCAAGTTTTGCTAAAATGCTTGAGCCGGGTCTAAATACCCTCTTTGGCCTCGAATACGACAGTTACCCTGCGGAATATGAAGCAGTGTTTGAATCGAATACCTCTCAGAAGGCATTCGAGGAGGACGTGCTGCTCGCAGGTTTTGGCTCTGCGCCAACTAAATCTGAAGGCTCCGCCATCTCTTATGATGACGCTGGCCAGCAGTGGACTGCACGTTATCAGCACGAAACGGTTGCTTTGGCATTCTCAATCACTGAGGAAGCTGAAGAGGACGGCCAGTACGGCTCAATCGCTTCTCGCTACACCAAGGCACTCGCACGTTCTATGGCTTCCACTAAGGAAATCAAAGCGGCGAACGTCTTGAATAACGCGACTTCTGCAAACATTGGCGATGGCACTACTCTTCTGAGTACGTCACACCCAACGCAGAACGGCAACCAGTCTAACACGTTAGCCACAGCGGCTGACTTGTCTGAGACATCACTTGAAGCCATTCTTATCCAAATCGCGGATATGAAGGACGAACGTGGTCTTCGGATTGCTGCCCAAGGTACGCAGTTGGTTATCCCAACAGCTTACACTTTTGTTGCAGAGCGTCTGTTGGAATCACAGCTTCGCACTGGTACTGCTGACAACGACATCAACGCGATTAAATCTGGCGGCTACTTGCCAAAAGGTTATCATGTGATGCGCCGTCTGACAGACTCAGATGCGTTCTTTGTGACTACTGATGTTCCTGATGGACTGAAAATGTTCCAGCGTTCGCCTATGAAAAAAGGCATGGAAGGCGACTTCGAGACTGGCAACGTGCGCTACAAAGTGCGTGAGCGTTACAGCTTTGGTGTTACTGACTGGCGCGGCATCTTCGGATCTGAAGGCGCAGCATAATACTTTTAACAGTATTGTAATTAAGGGGCGGTCTTCGGATCGCCTCTTTCTTTTTAATCAAACCTGTTGTAGTGTGCCGATATCCCTGACAGTTGCATGGTGCGACTGACATTTGCCAAGACAGGAGATCTAAATGGCTAATACAACATTCACAGGACCAGTGCGTTCCGAAGGCGGCTTTCAGGTTGTCTCTAAAAATTCAACAACTGGTGCTTATACAACTGTAGCAAATACAGCTTCAACAGGCATTGTAACAAATAAATATGTGAAGCACGTTGGCTTTGCTACGGGCGTTACAGTAAACACAACCGCAGGCGACAGCCCGACTATCGGTGAGTTTACACAACCAGCAAACACAATCATCACTGACATTAAGATTTTTTGTGACGTTGCTCCAATTATCGGAGAAGGTGATATTGGGTATGAGGTTGGTACATCTTCTTCTGGCGCACAAATTGTTGCGGCGCAGACAGACGAAATCTTGGATGCTGGTACAACCGTTGTTGTACACAACGTAACGGTGACTGCATTAGTTCTTCAGACGCAAGACGGCACAACAGCCCCAGCCTCTGTTCAGTATACAGACACCGAAAGAACTATTTTCTGTAACATCACTAATACCGTTGATGCGACAACAGCAGGATCGTTCACATTCATCATTGAGTACGTTCAGATTGCGTAATTAATCTGGTGGGGTTAACGCCCCACCCATAATTTATAGGAGATTAATATGGGCGTACAAACAGACGTACAGGTCAAATTTATAGCTGACGAAAATGCGGCTGATCCTGATCGATTAGTTACAGCAGCTAGACCAAACACATCAGCTACAATGGCGGCGACTACCTTTGTAGGTGGTGGTGCTAGAAACGTGACTGTGACAACTACTGGAACTGGTGACAACGGGAAGACCTGTACAATCACTGGGACTGATGTTTTCGGTAACGCTATGACAGAAGTCATAACATCCACAGGATCTGCCGAAGCCGTTGCAGGAGCAAAATTATTTTTAACTGTTAGCGCAGTGGAATGCTCTGCTCAGTATGCTGCAAACATCACAGTCGGATCAGGCTCACTATGTGCCAGCGAAGTAGCTGGTGGTGGTCGTACTCGCTTGAAAGGCTATTCAGTTGTTTCTGCTGGAACAGCAGGTTTGGTAGATTTCTTTAATGGAACTCCAGACACTGGAACAATTGTATTTAAGGCACAAACAATCGGCACAGATAATTCAACTGTGGATAATACTATTCCAGATGAGGGCTTGCTCTTTAAGTCTGGTTTGTCTGTTAAATATACAGTCGCCACGGTTGTATTAATGAATGTCTTTTTCGCATAGGGGTTTTAAATGGCAACTTCGGGAACCGTAGCGTTTAGACCTGACATTCAGGAAATAATTACTG
>LGRT01000026.1 GCA_001642945.1 Rhodobacteraceae bacterium SB2
GGTTAATGCGTTGGGTCGTTTCCTATGGGCAGAACCAATCCTCTCGGGTGCGCCAAAAATCCACCTAACGCATTGTAATACCTCACTATTTTGACTTTGATAGTGAACCGTAGACCATGCTGGCAACCAAATCTAACAGTTACACATTCCAAAAGAACGGCGTTTGGTATTTCTCCCGTCGAGTACCCGCAGATTTACGGCGGCATTATAGAACGGGCAGAATTGCCTACTCGTTAAGAACCAAATCCATCAGGGATGCCCGTGTCAGGGCCATGAATGATGCTGCTAAATTGGATCGGCCTAAAGTCTCATGATCAAGTCCATCGATCACATAGTTTTAACGGCACAAAATATTGAACAAACCATCACATTTTACTGTGATGTCTTGGGAATGCAGCTTGAGTCATTCACTCCTCCGGATGGCAGTCCGGCGAGGAAAGCTTTAAAGTTTGGTGATCAGAAAATTAACCTTCACGATGCAAAAGCACCGTATGTTCCTCATGCTGAAAACCCCACTACAGGCGCTATCGATATTTGTTTCTTGAGTGATCTACCTATCCAGGAGTGGATTAATAGGTTCGATTTGCACAACATTCCAATAGAAAATGGCCCAGTACAAAAAACGGGAGCAACAGGCCCTCTAATGTCAATATATGTTCGAGATCCAGACGGTAGCCTCATAGAGATTTCAAACCAAATTTAACACGCCGTCATCAACAGACTTTTCGAAGCCATTGTAACAAGATGGGTTCCGGGTATCCGTTGCCATAGCTATTACCAACGCCGTGCGTTAGCCATCCACCGATTTGATCTATTACCTCGCTAGGACATTCTACCGCCCTCAACCTATCACGCATTGAATGCCTGAAGCTGTGAATTGTGTAACCTCGCCCAATCTTTAACTTTAGCCATTTATTCAAAGCAGCGCTGGCTGAGTTGGCATTAGTTCTTTTGCCATCGTTATAATTGGGGAAGGCAAAGCAACTATCTGTCGATTGGGCTAATATCCGTTCTGCAGCCCATTTGGATGATCCAACTAGCGGAACTAGCCTTTCACTGCTGGAAGTCTTCAAAGATCGCCAAGGGTGCGGCCTTATGTTGACGCATAAAATACCATCTTTCTGAATAAAATCAGACTTTAACAGTCCAGCGCCCTCGCCCAGCCGTATTCCCGTGTCTGCTATCAAAGCAATAAGCCAGCGCTTTTCATCATCAACCTTGTAACACTCTTTTTGCACTTTCTTAATATCATCCACTTTCACAGGCAGCCGCTTTTGAACCCCAGCTGAGCGATCGAAATAGACGTTTGAAAATGGATTGGCGATGGCTAAGCCAAACTCACTAATTGCCAAGTTTATAACAGCTCTCACAGTTCCAAATACTCTTGCTACAGATGCACCGTTAAGACCTTTTGCAAATAAATAGTCACGGAATTTGGTGGCATCAGAGCGGGTGTAGTCAGGCAGACCTTTGTTACCGCAGCAGTCAATTAAATAACCACATCCCCGATTTAACGTAGCCTCGAATGCGACTGACTTATTTGCCCCCTTTAAGCGTTTGTAAACTTCAACGGCTTCAAGAACATTGGGAGACTGCTCTGCTTGCGATCGCTTCTGTTCGCTTTCAGCATTTGCCAACAAGTGCTTTCCTGGAATGTCATCTGAAGACATTCGCATGATATGCCAATGCCGATCCAATTTAGCAGCATCATTCATGGCCCTGACACGGGCATCCCTGATGGATTTGGTTCTTAACGAGTAGGCAATTCTGCCCGTTCTATAATGCCGCCGTAAATCTGCGGGTACTCGACGGGAGAAATACCAAACGCCGTTCTTTTGGAATGTGTAACTGTTAGATTTGGTTGCCAGCATGGTCTACGGTTCACTATCAAAGTCAAAATAGTGAGGTATTACAATGCGTTAGGTGGATTTTTGGCGCACCCGAGAGGATTCGAACCTCTGGCCTCTGCCTTCGGAGGGCAGCGCTCTATCCAGCTGAGCTACGGGTGCAACAATAAACGACGGATTGGTCTACCAATGCCTAGAAGCTCGGGTACAATACATCGCAAAGATAATCAAACATAAAGTGAAAATCATTCTCAGTGATTAACAGACACCTCCCAAACAGCCCGAAACCACTAACGCTTAGACCAACATCAATTATTTGAAACCCTTCAAATTTTCTTAAATGGCGCCGTAAAACACGTTCGTGAATTAGAACGCGATACATTGCGCGTAACAGACCAAGGCAAGCTCAATTTGCTTTTTCAAGGATATCTACAACAAAGGACACAACATCATCAGAATGCGTTTCGACATCGATATCATTCCATTTGCCCAGAATTCTCCTGTTGTGATCAATTAAAAACGTAACGCGCAAAGGATATTGTTCATCTGGCGGTGGGCGTTTTAGGAGGTTCAGCTTGCCGCATAATGCTGCGCCTTCATCGTAGAGCAAATGGAACGGAATATTCTCATCCAATCTAAACTTATCATGCGCGGAAATCGTATCGGGTGAGACACCAACAATGTCCAAACCTAAATCTGCCAAAGTTTCATAAACGATAGAAAATCCCTTTGCTTGAATCGTACAACCTTCAGTGCCGTCGGCTGGATAAAAATAAAGGATGGTATTTCTAGACAAATTGCTTGTTGAATAAAGCTCACCTGAAGTTGATTGAAGTTCAAATTCGGGGATTTTGTCACCAATATCGAAACCGTTTTGAACCGCTTCCACTTGCAATCCAGCAATAGTCTTGGACCGCGTTTCCTGTGGCTTTTCCTGCGCCTTCGACATGGCATCCTGATCCGGTTTTGACAGATCATCCATGCTTGATGTTGCCTCTAAGGTTTTCCAAAAAAACACAAACTTCCCTCCATATTGAGGGGGAACAACTGACAGTAATTCCCAGCCATCCTGCCCCATTTGGTTCATATGATCATTCAAACGAGTTTCTTTAACATCAAAATTTTGAGAGGTTGTTTTATAAAGCCAACGCATCCTTCTGTCCTTCATTCAAATTAACAGTCACTGCCCCAAATTATAGGAATGCCCAATAGGCCGTCAAAACCTACGGGAACACGGGAACACGGGAACACGGGAACACGGGAACACGGGAACACGGGAAGTGAATTTTAAATTGTCTCATCCGTCAAGTGTTGTAAATTTAAAACCAAAAACAAAGGCGTTGGATGTGATCTGGTGACGAATTAATGGGAACACACACCAATCGGTTATTATTTTTGCCTCAGAACAAAATGCTAAAGACGAGGCGGCGCTTAGAAATGAACATTGCAAAAAAACTGCCGAAGCCTTGGGCTATAAAATGGAAAATGGAACCATGGGGTCAATAATCCCTATTATGTCGGGCCTTTTACCAGCCATCCAAAATTTGGCTTCCAAATTAATCAGATCGCGCGCTTTTATCCCCAGCGTTCACTGAACCGATAGTCGAGGTAAATTTCCCAATAGAAAACAACGTTAACCAACCTTTGATGGGAACCGTATAATTTGCAAAAAATTTTTTCCTTCATTGATGTGGATATAAAATTTCCGCTACAAGAAACAACATTTGGCCCCCATTTTTGTAATAATTGTCGTTGCAATCTTCTGAAGGATCAGTTTCTTACAGGCTCTTCGCAGTGCGTGCTCGTTTTCTGCATAGGGCCGCCACGTCTAGAATAGTATGAACAAACAGGTGTTGCAGAACCCGAAATACGGATGCATCTATCTGCATAGTTTTGAAAACGGATCACAAGCTAAAGCTGGAATTTGTAACTTGATCTCCAATTATAGCGCCAAACGCCCCCATCGATCTGCAGCATCGTGGCCCCCAATGAGGCATAAGCCTGCAAAACAAACCCTGTAGGAATTACAGGCTGATGTGACACCAGAATTTTACCAAATAAGATTATAAACGGGTCGATAAATCAGCACCAGCGATTGCGCCTGAACAAAAACCCTCCAGCGCCGTCTCGGTCTTACAGAAGACGTTGGGAGTGATTATTCCAGCTGAAATTTGGCCTCGACAACACCATTATATGTTTGCGTTTTCGGCGACAAACTATCTCTAAAAGGAATAATTGTTTCCTCTGCCCAATCTGAAATTAAAACAAAATCATCAAGGTGTTCAAAGGTTAAGCTTGCACTCATGCAGCGGGGATCATTGGTATCCTTTACAATTTCCACAGTACATCTTCCCTTTAAGTCACCATCAAATTCAGGCCATTTTTGTTTCAGCACCATGATAAACATGTCGCAACACGTTTCATCTGCAAACTCATTCATAATCGTACGGCGAATTTCATCCATAAAAGCCTCCCAAATTTGGCTGTTGAATAGTGGCAATCACAATAGGCCCGAGCCCTTATTTGGCATCATCCGCACCACTATGGGGATGGTTTCAATGCCATTAAAGATATTCATCATAGTTCACAACCGGACCCGAAAAAGAATGGAAACTTTCCCCGTCCTCATAAGGCTCAACATAAAGCCTCATTAAGTCGCTTACACGATTTTCTCTATTCACAATTTCAATAAAGCTTTCAACGCTTTGATGCACGCCTATCAGAGCATATTCACCTATGCCTAAATCAATAATATAATGCATAATATCTTCAAAAGGATAATCTTTCATATATTCTGCAAAGGCTTAAAAAAGCGCCTGCTCTTGGCCCGCCTTGGCCTGGAAGGGCATACAATTGATCATGCCAGCGATATGTTTCTCGGCTGGTTTGTCATAGGATAACGGCCCACATAAACATGTGGAGTCTAATTAATGGCAGGTCCGATAATCACTTAGGCAGCGCTGTGTGATGCGGCGTTCCAAAAACTTTACCCCTTTATCTTAACATATCATCAAACCTAAGGGATGTTGCCCTGCAACCCATTTAGGGCCTTACAAATTTATTTTCTAAGAACCCGCAGCTAAATTCAAATTATCAATGAGCCTACTCAAATCAGAGTCTATGGAACGCATCTTTTGCCAAGCAGGTGATTGCCGGTTCAGAGCACTGGTATTGGGCGCATTGACCGAACCGACATGGCATCTATGGAACCTTAGACTTTCCTTAATTCTTCTGCCTTAAGCCCAAGAAAAGATTGTAACTTAGCCCATTTTAGACCAAAAATTCGACCCATACCCCCCTTATTTTTCATCATTTGCAAGGTTTTGCTGTAGTGATTTTCGACAGCTTTGGTTTGCTACACATTTCTAGAACCCACATAAATCACAGAAAAGTCTGGGATTGTCTTAAAGCAAGCGGCTCTTTAAAATCTATCCACGTAGGGAGGGTCACATGAAATACGCTAGAATTGTAAATGCGGAATATAGTTCAGAAGATGACTTGATTACATTTATCGCCAAATGGGAAAAATGGTGCCCAGATAATATGCCGCCTGCTGCGAGCCGTCATATCGTGAGAACGGGCCCTACCTCCACTTTATTGATGGCGGTTTATGAAACAGAAGAAATCGCGCAAACGGCCGGTGCGCTTGTACAATCATTTTTCAAAGATGTTGCTCACCATGTGCAAGACATGATCGCGTTTGATGGTGAAGTGTTGGTTCATGAATAGGCTGTGACAAGAACAGAAAAAGAGGGCTTTCTTCGCCGGTCTGCATAAATGAGCTGTTGCACAGCGGCGCAAAACCTAAAATTTAATCCGCCGTAAAAGGATCAAACTGGTCTGCACGAAACACTGTGTGAATTACCGAACCATCAAACATTTCAAACAGTTTCTTCGAAGTTTCTTTGCTTTCCCAACGCGTGGGAGACGCAAGTGCCTCTTCGATGTGGTTGCGAGTCTCAAATCGCATCGCCATCACAAGCGGGAAGCGGCTTTCTGCGCAATCGCTCTCTATATAGCGAAGAACGCGTAGCTCAAGTAAATGTGGAAATGCACTCCAAAGCGGAACCAAGTTGTCACGCCAGTGGTTGTGAAAGTCTTCTTCCATTCCTGACTTAATCGTTCCTTTAAAGAAGGCACATCTAATAAACATTTTTGTTCCAGTTCATAACTTTTATTCACCCGTTGCCTGCCGTTACAGCTTTACTTGTCCATCAGCAACTTAGCTATTTCATCACCAACTTCTGGATGATCGAAGAACGGCAATTCCCGGCAAATCACAGCCAAGTGCTTGGGATCTTTTAACGCTTGGTATTTATGCCACTGCTCCGCCACCAATGCTTTGCGCTGATCGAATTTACTAAGCGGTTCAATGATCGCCGTTTCTATTTTTGGTTTCCCAAAAATTTTATCCCAGCCAGAACGATACTCGGGGGTTGAAACGCTTGAAAAATGGCTCGTAGATGTTTGTGATGCAGATTGAGGCGCATCGGTTTTCTTCGGGCTTTCTCCAGAAATATCGGTAGTTTCTTTTGATTTTTTTTCGGCAGTTGCGGTTGAAGCGGCGTTCGAAGCCGTGGATGGCTTTGAAGCTTCATTTTTTGCGATAACCTGTTTGGGCTCGGCTTTTCCACTGGTAGTTTTTTCGCTCATAAAGAACCTTCACCTAAACATTTATGATCTTTTATACCCCAGTGCCAAATTGTGATCCGTAACACAAGTGTCCCCCGTGCAGCATTCCATGATGTTAGATTTACAATGCGCGCAAGCTTCATGACCATGCACAACGATAGTTTGCAACGGAGCCGCGCAGCGTGGGCAGCGTTGAATATGGGCGTTGGCGGGATGTGCGTGGTTATCCACAATTAGCTTTACGAATTGGAAAAGCGCTGGTGAAGCGTCTTTGGTAAGGACCAAACCCATATCGCAGATTTTAAGATCTTGGATTTATTTTTCCATAAGAAGACTGAGGTCTCATAAAGCCCCCATACGACAAGGGTAAGAACCAGTGCAAAAACGATAATCCCAGACAATCCCATTGTCGTATTGCACATCTGAAACGCTCCTAATTTAACTTTTTACCTTAGGGCCATGTGACCTATGTCCACCGCCATAGTCAATGGCTAAGCCTTAACAAACGCATTTGCTTATTGGCGCGAGCTACACTCATATACCGCTGTTGCTGAATGCTAGGATTTGTGGTCACGTGATATTGATTGGTGGATCATCTATCTACTGCGCCTGCCCTAATGGGTTGGTCGTAACTTAGGTAATTTACGTCTTGAGCCCGCTATATATTCCTTGCTCAAACTTGGATTTTACTGTCTGAACCCGCCTAAATATGGAGGTTGCAATAAATTACGCTTTTCAAATTGTTTTCGGGGATATGGCCTATGAAACTTGGCAAATGATGTGCACAGAACCGGAAAGCGCTGAGAAGCAGGCTGGTTAGTGGGGGCCAAAGCTTATAGGTCAAAACGGCTCAAATAGTGCAGTGATTTTAGCTCAAATAAGCAATGAAGAAAAAAAATTAACCGTACATATGGTGTTTGCAAGAAAAATGGCCGGTTAAATGGGCATGCATCATGAAAATTATAAACTCATACCCGATGATAGGTAAGATATAGCATCGAAGTAGTAGAACCTTCCCGTACGAAGCCGCTTCCTCCACCCCTCTAATATAAATCACATATGCGAGTCCTTACGCGGAAAAGATCGAACAGCACAGCTTTTCGCCCCTAAGGCTTTTGGAAACATGCACCAAAAAGGAGAGAACATTATTCAAGGCCATAATCTGTAATTCGTCAAAAATCCATGAAGCAGAATAAATCGAAGAATTTAAACGCTTATGGTAGTGCTTAGATACGAGATAAATCAAACTACCCCCCTTTGATTTTCGTTTTTACACGTTCTGTTGCTTTGCAAATTACAAATCTGGTGTATCATTATGTTATGCGAAAGTTATTTATACATTTATCTCTTACGATGTGCTTTGCCTTAGGAACCCACGGGCCGGGATGGAGCGCGGAAACTCAAACAGGTTTTGCGGCACACCGAAAAGATAAGAACAGCCCTGGCCTTGAAGAACAAAAAACTTTAGCCGAGCAAGGAAACTTAGAGGCTCAGATCTATCTCGCCAGCTTATATCGGCATGGAAATGGTGTTCCCCAAGATTATAAGACTGCGGTTAAATGGTTTACGCGCGCCGCCGAGCAAGGTCATGCTGTAGCGCAATATAATCTTGGGATAATGCATAGCTTTGGTCTGGGCGTTGTTCCAGACTATAAGGCATCGGTCAAATGGTACACACGCGCTGCTGAGCAAGGCAATCCGATTGCACAATACAATTTGGCCAGGCTTTATTATCTAGGTCAAGGCGTCAAAGAAAACTTGGCTTACGCCCATATGTGGGCAAATCACGCGTCCTCTAATGGCTTTGAGATGGGCGAAGAATTAAAGGGCCTCTTAACAGAACTTATGAGCGCGTCCCAAATAAAGGAAGCGCGAAGTCTCGCAAGCGAATGTTTGAAAAAAACCTATAAAGATTGCTGAAATCCAGCACTGCAAATTTCTCTCGCCCTGTCAGGGAACCGTTAGGTGATCATCGGCTTGAAAAAATTACTGGTTTAGTGTCGTTCTAATGTTCTTTCATTCGAAGTCCTCTTTTGCTTGAGAATTGCATTTTTCTATCTTTAACAAATGGTTAGAGATCGCTGTTTAAGTGCGTGCGCGAAAGAAGCATCTCATCATATTTAGCTAAAAATATTCTTGCTAATTTTGAATTTGGTTATTCGTTTAGTTTAAACGCCATAGCTCAAACACGATACCGCACTGCGACTGAGGCTGAAAAGAAATTATAGTGCAGGCAATAAAACCGGCCCCGTCTCGAACAACCCGAGATGGATTTCTTCATCGATCGATAACGGGTTATTCACATCGTCATGCACCGCAAAAACATCTAAACCTCCAATATGTAAGCTGTATTCCATGCGATTGCCCACATAGGTGGCTTTGCGCACCGTGGCCTTTATGCCGGCCTTAGCTTTAATATCTAAACGCGATGGCCGTACCGCAAGCGTCGCGGGGCCCGCGCTACGCCCATTGGCTGGCAATTTATGCACAAACCCTCGGACATCAATTTTAGCCATCTCGTTTGAAACATCTATCACCTCGCAGGGGATTAAATTGGCCTCGCCAATAAAATCTGCAACAAAATGATTTGCTGGTGCATCATATAGCTGCCTTGGAGATCCTATTTGTGCAATTGAGGCGTTTCGCATAACCACGATCTCATCCGAGACGGCCAGCGCCTCTTCTTGATCATGGGTGACATAAATCACCGTTAAGCCAAGGTTTTGCTGAATTTCGCGTATTTCTTCGCGCACTTGCCGCCGCAATTTTGCATCTAAATTTGACAAAGGTTCGTCGAATAAAAGCACTTGCGGTTCCAGCACCAAGGCACGCGCAACCGCAACGCGCTGTTGTTGCCCGCCCGATAATTCGCTTGGCAATCTATCGCCATAGCCTGAAAGCCCAACCAACTCGAGCCCCGCGCTGGCCCTCTCAAGCGCTTCAGGTTTCTTAAATCCAGAAAAATTCAACCCATAAGAGACATTTTCCAACACGCTCATATGAGGGAATAGAGCATAGGATTGAAATACCATCGACACATCACGATCGGTGGCTGGCAATTTTGTGACATCAAGCCCTCCAATCATAATTTTGCCTTTGCTGGCCATTTCCAAACCTGCAATCATCCGCAAAGTCGTTGTCTTACCGCATCCAGATGGCCCCAAAAGCGTGACCAGTTTACCCGCCTCAATATTGAGATTGATAGAATCCACAGCGACCACATCTTTTCCATAAATTTTGGTAACGTCATGAAAGGAAACAGGTGCTGCATTACTCTTAATTCCGACCATGTTTTATTCTCCTTAATTGGCCCGACGGCCAATTTTTGTTTTACCGACAAGAAGCTGCAAAAGACCAACCGCGCTTAGCATTACAAAAATCAACGTAGTCGAATACGCTATCGCAAGTCCGTAATCATTGTTTTCAACCCGTCCAATAATATAACTGGTGGCCATGTCATATTCGGCTGAAACTAGAAAAATCACCGCAGAAATAGCGGTCATGGCGCGCACAAAGCTGTAGACAAGCGCGGCTAAAATCGCAGGCCTCAGCAGTGGCACGATGATTTTACGAAATGTTTGCCAAGAATTTGCCCCCAAGGTGAGCGAGCTTTCATCCAAAGATTTGTCCAATTGGCTCATCGATGCGATGCCAGCGCGCACGCCCACAGGCATGTTGCGAAACACGAAGCTGACAATCAGAATAATTCCAGTGCCGGTGATTTCGATCGGCGGCACGTTAAAGGCCAGAATATAACTGACGCCAATCACGGTGCCTGGAATTGCAAAGCTGAGCATCGTGCCGAATTCAAAGCTATTTTTTCCCGCAAAGTTCTGGCGCGTTAAAAGATACGCAGTGATAATGCCAACGATTGCGGTTAAGGGCGCTGCGATCGCGGCGATTTGAAGGGTGGTGAAAAAACTATCCCACGCAGCGCCCGTCCAACGGATTCCGCTTTCAGACAAACGAACCGAAAAGGCTGTGATATAATGTTTAAAGGTAAGGGCATTACGAACCCCCCATAATTCGACAAAACTGCCATATAGGATCATCACGTAGATCAAAGCGCTAAACCCGGCCCAGAGGCAAGCCATACCAGTAACGGGCAGAGAGACGGCGCGGGGCATTAAGGGATGAACACCGGTATCCCCTTTTCCGGTGACAGTGGTGTAACTTTTTTTGCCAAGCCATCTGCGTTGCGCGTAAAAGGCCGATAACGTAAAGAACAACAAGATGATCGCCAGAACAGCGGCGCGTCCTTGATCATATTGCGCGCCCACGATGGTAAAAAATATCTCAGTTGAAAGCACATCATAATTCCCCCCCAACACCAACGGATTTCCAAAATCGGCCATGCTTTCGATAAAGCCCAGTAAAAACGCATTGGCGAGTCCGGGCCGCATCAAGGGCAGCGAAACTGTTTTAAAAACCTGCCACTTGGAGGCGCGAAGCGTTTGTGCAGCTTCCTCCATCGAGGGCGACACACCTTCGACAACCCCAATCAGAACGAGAAAGGCGATAGGTGTGAAGGCCAGAATTTGCGCAATTAAAATGCCCGGCAGGCCATAAAGCCAACGCGTCGGGGCCACGCCGAAAAGATCTGCAAAAAACACCGTTACAGACCCAGACAGGCCGAATAGTAAAATTAAGGCCAGACCAATAACGAAGGGCGGCGTTACGATTGGCAGAACGGTTAAAGCTCTCAAGAGCTTTTTGTATCTAAAGCCAGACCTGGTAACCACAAGGGCAAAAATCAACCCCAGAACGGTGGTGATCACCCCCACCAATATGGCAAGAAAAAGTGAATTCCAAGCTACGCCGCACCGAGTCCCATAAAAACAGCCCAAGCCCCAAATGCGATCATCAAATAATTTTGAGAAGAATATAACGATGGAATAGCTTTGATCCTCTGCGATAAAGGCGGTGATCAGCATGGTTGCAATTGGGAAAAAAACGAATGTTGCAACGATTGCAATCACGCCTCCGATCGCGGAAACGACAAAAATATCACCATTCACCGCTCCCCTCGCGGCAATCCCCTGCGTTAAAAGAAAAAGGAAGGCAGATGCCACCATCAATCCGCCATAGCCCATCCCATATTGGCGGTCTCCTAACTCTCCGAAGACCTGGGATAAAATGGGATAGTTAAAGCCGCGTATTCCAATGCCAAAGCCTTGAGCAGTCAGATAAGCAAGTCCGCCTGCTCCAGACAGGATCAATAACCGGGAATACCAAAGGTCGTTCCTATGGGACTTCAAAATCAAAAGGGGAAATGCCAAAAACAGAAGCAGTGGCGCGAGCCAAAGTTTTTCAGCTTGCAAAATTAAGATCGCGGCAGGTGCGTAATCCGCGTCAAAAGGATAACCATCAACCAGCCATAAAAAAGAAAAGAACCCGTCTTCCACACCATACCAGGGAAAAATAAAAAAGCCGATCCACCCGATGGCTATCCAGAGGATAAGGGTCGGGTGGATCTGTTGTTTAGCAGTGGACTTTTGCATTATTTATTGGGGAAGAACGGATACGTCATCATCCCATTTTTTCAAAAGCCGCTTTCTTTCGCTTGAAGATCCATATTTCTTGAAGTTGTAGTCAATCAGTTTGATCGACGACATATCCGGTGCGCTTGGAGAGGTTTTTGCCCCTGTATTCGACGGCACTTGGAACGCGTTCACTTCTAACGCCAGGTTTTGCGCTTCGGCAGTCAGGGCCCAATCGTAAAAGGCTTTGGCTTCATCCATATTGCGCGCGCCATCAACAATCGACATTGACCCGATTTCATAACCTGTACCTTCGCAGGGAGCGACAACTTTCACAGGAAAGCCCGACACCGCTTGTTTCACCGCATCATGCATGAAGACGATACCAATGGTGTTTTCACCACGACCCGCTGCCTTGATCGGTGCAGAGCCTGATTTTGTATATTGGTTTATATTAGAATGCAGCCCTTTCATGAATTCAAAACCCTCATCTTCACCAAAGATCTGAACCATAGACGCCAGTGTTGTATAAGCGGTTCCCGATGAGTTCGGGTTCGCCATTTGCACATGGCCTTTATATTCAGGTTTCAAAAGGTCTTTCCAGCAGCCTGGTTCTGGCAAATTATTGGCTGCCAAAAGCTCGGTGTTGTAACCATAGCCCAAGGCCCCCGAATAGATTCCGATCGTTTTGTTGCCAGCGCTTTCCGCCTGGCTGATCGCCCAAGGGTGTAATTGATCGCGCATGGGTGACATATATTCAGCGGTGAGGCCTTCTTCTGCAGCTTGAAGATGAGGATCGCCAGTACCACCCCACCAGACATCGCCCTTAGGGTTCGAGGCTTCCGCGCGGATCTGGGCAAATGTTTCACCGGATGATTTTCGGGTCATATTTACATTTATTCCGGTGGCATCTTCAAAACTGCGCGCCATCAATTGGCACCAATCTTCTTGTGCACTGCAGTAAAATGTAAGTTTTGCAGCACTTGCAGCGCTTGCTGAAATGGAGAGGCCCATAACGCCCGCAACAATAAGTGTATTAAATTTCATATTATTCCCTCCCAGTGAATTTTGATTTTTTTTGTGAGCTTAAAGGCCCATGAGAACCCAAACAACCATGGTTAAATTTACATTGCAACAGAATATTTAACAAAACAACATTTCAGAATTGGCCTCTGATTTAACACCGTTTAAAAGATAAAATTATCGTAAGGGCTATGTATTAGCAGTGCGTCCAGCGACGAGGCATTAAGCATTAAGAGGGCAACTTAAGCTCCCACACCTTAGCGATGTGGCTTATTTTCTCACCATCAAAATGAATTGCATACACATAATCTGTCTTCATAAACATTGGCTCTGGACCGATGATCACATTGCCCCGTATTTCAGCATAAATGAGCACAATATCCTTATCGCGATCATAGGCTTCGGCTTTCACTTCAACTTCAACATTGTCATCAAACATTGCTGACGCCTCGGTCATCCAATCGCAATAGATATCTAGACTATCTACGCCATCAAGGGTTTCAGAATCGGTCTCAAAGGACGCATCCGTATGACAATATGCCTGGCAGTCTTTCCAACCTTTGCCATAGTCACATGCTTCAAAAAATGCTCGCGCCGTGCTCAGCCTAGTCATAAGCAACCTCTCTATTAAACCAGCATAGCGCAACGCAGACAGATGTGAAGTCTTTACTTATAGTAGAAAAAGCCTCCCTATCTTAGGGTTTAAGTGGGCCAAATAGTGGCTGAACCCATCCCAAAAAAATGACATATATTTTGCCCCGACAGGACATTCAAAGGACAAGGCTTGAAAATTTGGACATAATTTTGACATGTTCAAAGCTGAATTGGCATCAGCGCCCAAAGCAATGGCGATCATAAGCGATAATCAAGCGTATCACATTTAACGGATCTCGCATTGGCCCCCATGTGCGCGTCAGACCTGCATTTAGCCAACTAAGTCAGATAAAGAATAAACACAATATTTGACGCTTATGCAGCTGATAAATTCAATTTTTATCTCGTTTTTAGTTGTGTATATCTATCAACAGCCAAGTGATCTCTTTACTTGGTATCGACATATGCAAAAGGTGTGACATGAATTTTTCGGCAGGAGCGGCATGGATGAACGGGCAGATTATACCTGTTTCAGAAGCCAAAATATCTGTTTTTGATTGGGGCTTAACGCGCTCTGACATCACCTATGACGTGGTTCACGTATGGGAAGGCGCGTTTTTTCGGATAGAAGATTATTTAGATCGTTTTGAAGTTTCAATGAAAAAAATGCGTCTTGATGTGGGTATGGACAGAAGCGCCATTCGAAATGCTTTGATTGAGTTGGTCGCAACCTCCGGATTACAATCCGCCTATGTGTCTATGGTGGCCTCACGCGGAACGCCCCTAATTCCCGGCACGCGTGACCCAAGGGGCTGCAGAAACCATTTTTATGCTTGGGCGGTTCCATTTATTTGGGTGATACCAGAGGCTGTCGCAAAACGCGGCGCGCATATTTCCGTTGCGCGGGGTTCGCGGCGAATTCCATCAAATTCGGTTGATCCCACGGTAAAGAATTATCATTGGGGCGATATGACAGCGGCGTTATTTCAAGCCTTAGATGCTGGATATGACACCACGGTTTTACTGGATCATAATAATCTGGTGACCGAAGGACCGGGGTTCAACATATTTGCAGTGATTAACGGAAAGGTTGTCACACCAAAATCAGGAATGCTTGAAGGAATTTCCCGCAAAACTGTGTTAGAAATCTGCGCCGCATTGGATATCCCCTGCGCGGCAACGGATATCAGCGAAGAGGCGTTTATGAATGCCGAAGAAGTTTTCACAGCCACCACCGCCGGGGGGCCGGTTCCGGTTACGCGCGTAAATGGGCGCATTTTTGGAAATGACGCAATTGGCCCCCTCACAGCAAAGATCTTACACACTTATTGGGACTGGCATAAACGTGAAGATTTGGCGTTAAAGATCCGCTACACTCCTATGAGCGAATTGACTTGAAATGCGATTGGAACGCGAAGCGGCTTCAAGGCAGAAAAGGCCGGCTGCATGGCTAAACCCGCCTTCAAAATATCGCAAGAATACTAGGAAAAAACCAGTTTTTTAAACGATCATAATATGCCTGTCGGTTTCATCTAACCCATAGATTTTCATTTCTTAAGGCATGCAACCTAAAACATTACCCAAACGACTCTTTATCATGGATAGCAGCTTTGGTGATTTGAATTTATGACTAGAATCTAGGGCAAACCAAACTCTCATGATACTATGAATAAAAAGCTATCTGATGAGATGCTTAAATTAGTGCGAAATATTACGGCGGAAGGCATTTAAGCTGCCAGCATGGATCAATTCACTGGGAAGCTGATGTCCAACAATATCTTCTGCCAATCGCCCAGCTTCTATCAGCGCCTCTAAATTTACTCCGGTTTCAATTCCTAATTCTTCACAAAGTAAAACGAGTTCTTCAGTGCAAATATTACCAGCCGCTTTTGGCTGCCCAGCAAATGGACACCCGCCTAAGCCCGCAACCGTAGAGTCAAATCGGTGAATTCCCATTTTTAACGCAGCATATGCATTTGCAACGGCTAAACCCCGAGTATCATGAAGGTGAAGGGATATCTGCATCTCAGGCCACTCATTGCGCACTTCGCCTAAGACACTTTCAACTTTGTGAGGGGATGCCCAACCCATTGTATCTGCCAAAGAGAAATCTGTGATCTTAGCACCTGTCTCTTCCGCTATTCGCATTCCATCCTTCAAAGTATCCACAACGCAATTTGGCGTAATATCACCTTGATAATTGCATCCAAAAGCTGCCATCACTCCTATATTATTCACTCTGATCTTATGATCAAAATGGGCTGCGGTATGCCGTTTCATGGCCGCCAAATTCTCAATGTGGGATCTATTTAAATTTTTCTGGGTAAACCCTTCCGAAGCCGTTAGCGAAATTGAACCAGATAGCGTTAACTTATTTTTATATTCGAGCGCTCGGTCCAAACCCTTCCTATTAAAATAGAGCCCCGTGTAATTCACACCCTCGATTGCAGTAAACCCATCAACCACATCTTCTGCGTCTGCCCAACCCGGCACCAACCGCGGACTTACGAACGAGCAAACTTGAATATTTTTCAAACCAGTATGCGATAAAGCATCGACAAGCTTTATTTTCTGGGTGGTCGATATCGGACCAGGTTCAATTTGAAACCCTTCTCGCGGTCCCTCTTCATAAATTTCGACAAAATTTGGTAAATCAGAAATAAGCCAACCTCCTTAAATTGCGCATGGCTTGAAATTATTAAACGTCACAGAAGCGAGTATATCAGCTGTTCTATAATGCGTCATTCAAATAACAAAATTATCGAATGTAAGGAGCGTTTAAAAAGAAAGGAAATCATGCTAGATCAATTTCAAATGACAAATATCGAATAATCAGAGAAAAACATGGGCCTTGCATTAGTCCGAGAGTATCAAATCTTTGCTGGCACTTCAAAATGGCCTTGAAAGGCATCCGTGTAATAGAATTCTGTCATATGGTCATGGGGCCAACCTGTGGTATGATCTTAGGTGACCTTGGAGCCAACGTTATAAAAGTAGAGCCTTTAAGTGGGGATACAACCCGCCGGCTAGAACATGGCGGCGCCGGTTTCTTCGCCTCATATAACCGCAATAAGCGCTCTATTGCGCTTGATTTAAAATCGCCGCAAGGGCTTGAGATTGCTAAAAAACTGGCAAGCGGCGCCGATGTTGTAATTGAAAATTACAGGCCCGGTGCCCTTGAAAAACTTGGGCTTGGCTACACAGAACTAAGCAAGAATAATGCGGGCCTAATTTATTGTTCGTTAAAAGGCTTTCTAGAGGGACCATACGCAAATCGAACAGCACTTGACGAGGTGGTGCAGGTGATGGCGGGTCTTGCTTATATGACAGGACCAGAGGGTAGGCCTTTACGCGCTGGAGCATCTGTTATTGATATTATGGGCGGGATGTTCGGAGTTATCGGCATCCAAGCGGCGTTGATACAGCGCGCCCTTACTGGAAAAGGGCAGGAAGTAAAAGCTGCTCTTTACGAAACAACCGTCCATGTGGTTGCACAACATATGTTACAATTTGCAACCACGGGTGTGCCATCTGCACCGATGCCCGAGAGCGCGAGAGCGTGGGCTGTGTATGATACTTTTGTAACGAAAGACGCTAAGCAAGTGTTCATTGCAATTGTCAGCGATAAACACTGGAAACTTTTCTGTGAGGCATTTCGGCGCAAAGATTTGCTAAATGATCCCTCCCTTGCGACAAACAATCAGCGATTAGTTGCGCGCGATCGAATTCAACCGCTGTTGCAGAAATTGTTTAGCGCAATGACCCAGGCCGATTTAATGGCTATATGTGAACGCATAGGGCTCCCATTCGCGCCGATCACCAAACCACATGAGTTATTTGAGGACCCTCACCTTAATCAATCGGGTAATCTGCTGAACATCACCCTACCCCATGGCCGCGGGAAAGCCCAAGTCCCCGGTCTCCCTTTAACCTTGGATGGACTTCGAACGGAAATCCGCCACGACTTGCCTGAGGTGAACGAACACGGTCGCGAGATTCTTGAAGAGTTGGGATACTCAAAGCTTCAAATACATGAAATCATCTCAGAAATGGGCAAAATGGAGCACGATTAGCACTTCTGAGGCGCCAATTTGAAAACGTTAAAAACTCCGCATAGCTGATCTCTTTAAATTGCGCAGCACATGGTTGCTTCGAGCCGAACCTGAAAAACACTGCAAGGCGCATAAATATCTGCCATGCAACCTACCTATTGTTCTTCTTGGCGAACGCTCTTCAACAGCGTTTCCATTGCAAAACGGCCAAGGGTGTTCGAAGCCATGGGGCTGGCCCGCGCGATGAGATTTTGAGATTACTGGCGCTTAACAGTGCTGCTCATGCAAATAAGTCTGTTAGATAGGTTGAAGTCAGAGATTAGAACTGGCTTATTAGGGCAGCCCTGAATCGGGCAAAGAACTGATATGCTTTCTGGGAGGAAACTCATGAATAAATACCTTCGCACAGCGGCCTTGGCCGCCACATCCACGCTGTTGTTGGCACTGCCAATGAAAGCGCAAGAATTAAACTTTTTCACAATTGGAACGGGCGGTACGGCATATACATACTACCCTGTTGGTGGTGTTATAGCGAACGCAATATCTAAACCTCCGGGATCACGCGAATGCGGCAAAGGTGGCTCTTGTGGGGTCGATGGACTGATCGCCTCGGCTGTTTCCTCACGTGGTTCTGTAGACAATGTGAACGCGATTATCTCCGGATTGCGCAACTCTGGTTTCGCACAATCCGATGTGGCCTATTGGGCTTTCACAGGGACCGGCACGATGGAAGGCAAAGAACCTGCCAAGGACCTGCGCACTATCGCCGCTCTTTTTGAAGAACATATCCATCTAGTAGCTATGGCTGACAGTGGCATAAACTCTGTCGCTGATCTCAAAGGCAAGCGCGTGTCACTTGATGAACCCGGTTCTGGCACATATGTCGACGCAAACCTGATCCTGGAAGCCAATGGCCTGTCATCTGATATGATTACTGCAGAAGCCTTAAAAGGCGGTGCAGCGTCGGAGGCACTGCGCAATGGAAAAATTGATGCGTTCTTTGTTGTCGCTGGATACCCAACGGGTTCTTTAGTTGAACTGGCCTCTGCAGCGTCTATCAAATTGGTTCCAATTGACGGTGCTGGTGCTGATGCTTTGACTTCCAAATATGGCTTTTTTGCATCTTCTGACATTCCTGAGGGTGCGTATGAGGGGGTAAAGACAACCACAACCGTAGCGGTTGGCGCGCAGTGGTTCACCTCGGCCAATGAAGACGAAGAACTAATCTACAATATCACCAAAGCGCTTTGGAACGATGAGAGCCGCAAGCTGCTGGACGTGGGCCATGCCAAAGGCAAGACCATTACACCCGCTACCGCGCTGAATGGCGTTGGTGTCCCGCTGCACGCAGGTGCTGAACGCTTCTATAAAGAAGCCGGTCTTCTCAAGTAAGATTAGCTTTCAAACACTGGGCTCAAGTGGTGATAACCTCTTGGGCCTTTTTTGATCTTTAAGTTGGACAAAAATCATGACAGTCGACCAAAAGACCGATGACAAGATTGAAGATATGTCCGGCTCATCACCGGCCCTCAGCCCCGAGTTAACCGCCGAAGAATTGGCGGAAATAGAACGCAAATTTGATCCTGAGACTGCCTTTAGAGCAACGGGAACCACGCTTGGTTTTTTCATTGCAGCCGTTCTTGTGGCCATGTCCGTTTATCATTTCTATGCTTCTGGTTTTGGTCTGATCCGCGAACTTTTGCATCGCGGGATCCATTTGTCTTTTGTCCTGGGGCTTGTCTTCCTTCTATTTGGATGGCGTCGCGAAACCGGTCGAATTCCTGTGACTGGGATGTTTCAGCTCCAAGGCGTGCCGATCCTTGATCTGCTATTCTCGGCTTTGGCAGTTGCGGCTGCGATCTATCTGCCTTTACTTCCGCCCGAGATCGTCTCCGAGCGGGTAGGCAATCCGTCACAATCTGATGTTTTGATGGGTACCGCGCTCTTATTGCTTACGCTTGAAGCAACCCGCAGATCCGTAGGGCTAACACTGCCAATCATCGGTATTCTGTTCATTGCCTTCGCTTATTTTGGACCCTGGATGCCTGGCGCATTGAAGCATGGTGGTTCAAGTTGGCTTGGCATCATCAACCACCTTTATATGACCAATCAAGGTCTTTACGGCGTCGCTATTGGCGTTATGGCGCAATATGTATTTCTGTTTATCCTTTTTGGCGTGCTAGCAACCCGCATTGGGCTTGGCCAGCTGTTCATTGATTTAGCGATGGTTGTGGCTGGCCGCTATTCTGGCGGCCCTGCGAAAGTAGCGATATTTTCATCTGCTTTCATGGGAACAATTTCTGGATCGTCAATTGCCAATACTGTAACAACTGGCGCGTTAACAATCCCGGCGATGAAGCGTATAGGCTACCCCGCGCACTTCGCCGGCGCGACAGAGGCCACAGCCTCAACAGGGGGGCAAATAACGCCGCCAATTCTGGGGGCTGCAGCCTTTATTATGGTTGAATACCTTGAAATTCCCTTGCGAGATGTATTGGCAGCGGCTTTGTTTCCGGCTTTGCTGCATTATTTCGGTATTTTTATCATGGTCCATCTGGAAGCAAAAAAATTGGGCCTGCGCGGCTTAAGGGCAGAAGAGCTTCCTAAAATAGGTGTAGTGCTTAAGGATCATTGGCTATCAATAATCCCTCTAATTATTTTAGTTTATTTGATCTTATCTGGAAAAACACCCGACTATGCTGCGGTTTACGGGATCATTGCCTGTGTCGTGGTTGGGATTTTAAACCCAAATCATCGCTTGTCACTGTCTGATTTATGGAACGCGCTAGGCTCCGGAGCGAAAAGCACACTTGCAGTGGGCGCAGCCGCCGCGACAGTTGGTATCGTTGTGGGGGTAGTTACCCTGACAGGGGTCGGCTTTCGTTTGGGCTATGTGGTGGTGCAAACTGCCACTGATATTGGCGAGGTCGTTGGGGGCATCTGGCCGCTCAATCACTTTAGCGTCGCTCAGTGGGCTTTGTTCTTCTCACTCGTTCTAATCGCGGTTGCGTGCATCATAATGGGCGCAGGCATCCCAACAACTGCGACATACATCATCCTCGTTGCTGTGGCGGCACCTGCACTGGCGCAATTGCAAGTTGAACCAATCGTATCGCATTTCTTCGTTTTTTATTATGGCGTTTTAGCTGACATCACTCCGCCCGTCGCACTCGCAGCCTATGCCGCGGCAGGTATCGCGGGGTCTAACCCGTTCAAAACAGGCAACACTGCGTTCCGGTTGGGTATTGCAAAAGCACTTGTTCCATTCGTGTTTGTCTATTCACCAGCTTTACTTCTCGTTGCAGATGGATTCACCTGGTGGGCTTTTACCTATACACTTGTCGGGGCAATGCTAGGCATCGGATCTCTTGGAGTAGCATTTTCCGGTTATCTAAGCGCCCCTCTCAAAAACTGGGAGCGTTGGTATGTCGGTATCACCGCGTTCTTGTTTATTGCGCCTGGTGTCTCGACAATGTTGGTGGGACTTGTCGCATTAGTTCCCATTGCCTTGATTCAACAAAAGCGAAGGAAGACAGGGCCCAGCGGTTGAACGTTAATGTCTCAATTGACCTTGATAACTTAGTGTAACAAACCCAATAGCAGCCATCCACGACAAAAGCTCGAAAGGCAGCTTTGACCGAATAACCAACTTCTAAGAAAAGTGCCGAAACCGGCAGCATATCGGCCACTAGTTTCATTCGAGCCCTACTTTGTTTTAATTTATTCCTTCGCCTATAAATCCTACAGAATGGACCGGGCATGGGGTCCACAAATGAATGGTGCTATCAGACGAATGAGAGCTCACATCAGATTGCTGAAAAAGCCTGAAACCATACGCTCAAAAATTGGTGCCAATCAGCGGTAGCAGCACCAAAATTCCGCTTTGCTGAATGATAAAGAGACCCTGCCAATTTGGGCAGGTGAAAAAATTTCGTTTGATAAGGACGTTGTTTAAGTTTTTTATTCAAGTGATGGCAGTAGCAATTGGATAGAATTTGCCCGCGTAGAATTAATCTTTTATCAAAGTTCTATGCGTAGAGAGGCGCCACGTTTGCCCATCTTTTGAGAAATTTACCGCGGTCACTCGAAATTTTTGGCCATCATCCAACACAATATGATTAAAAACTAAGACGTCCTCATTTTCTGCCACAAGGTTTGGCTCTTTAAATTGCCAGTCACCCTCAACCAGTTCTCTAATTTCTGATAGCCATTCACCACGATCTTGCATTCCATATTCTTTGAAAAACAAAAACTCTTCATGGACAAAGCTTTCCATTCTTTCAATTGGCCCATTGTTCATAACATCAACAATAAAATTAAACTTTTCCAATAGGACAGCCTCCCGATTTGACCCAAAACAACTCGACGCACAAATATATGGTGTCGTTTATTTATGCTTTATTAGCAAAGCCCTGACCACGCTGCGAATGGACAACATCAATTAAATGAAAATTCAATCACTACAAATGCTTTCATTTAAACACCTAGCTTAGCTTTAAGACCACCATCAATCAGAAAGTCGCCACCAATACAAAAGCCGGCGTCGGGCCCTACAAGATAGGCAACAAGCGCACCAATTTCTTCTACCGTTCCAATCCTTTTAATGGGATGAGATTCACCAAAACCAGAGAGCGTTTCTTCTACATCGCTACCCGGCTCTGTCAGTTCTGTTGCCGAAAACTCCAACAGTGGGGTACGGATCGATCCTGGTGAAATCGAGTTCACGCGTATATTATCTTTAGCACAATCGACCGCCAACGCGCGAGTGAAGGCATGAATTGCACCTTTGCTGGTAGCATAACCCAAAACATTATTCTGGTTCAAATGCCCCTGAACGGAAGCGATGTTAACTATCGATGCCGTTCGCCGCGATTTTAACAGTGGATAAAGAAAATGGGCCATTAGAAAATAGCCAGTAAGATTGATGTCAATCACATTTCGCCATGCTTTTGGGGTCGTGGTTTCAATATTTCCGTACGTCTGAACACCAGCACAATTGATCAAAGCATCCAATCCGTCGATAACGCCATTAAGCTTGGTTGCAAAACTTTGAACAGCTGTTTCGTCTGATACATCCAAATCGATAACTTGAATTGGTTTTCCTTTGGTCGCATTTCTAGCCTTTGCATTATCGACTTCACTGTTGCCACATAAAACTACACCAAAGCCCTCTGATATTAATTTTTGAGCAACTCCAAAGCCTATACCTGCACTGCCTGTCACAACCGCAATTTTGTCTGTATTCTTCCAGTTCATCATACAACCTCACTTCATTGATCCAGTGATGGTATCTTAAACTTGCAGGACGCAACAATTCACAATGATTTTAAACATCCTTCGTTAGAAAATTTGTTTTAACACCTAGAACGACACTAATCGGGAGTGAGGTTGCGAACAACGCGTTTCAGGATTTTGCAAATTCTATTACTTAGACTTTTTTAAAAACAACTTCGAGTATGATGCGCATAGGCTTTAGTCTTTAACTTGAAAAGAATGCGGTGCGTCCATTTCCAAGCCAGAATAGGCCTGCGTCCGGCTGCCTTCTTCATCCTTTTCTAAAAGATGGTCTACGCTATCAAGCCACTCAAGCCCGGCAATTTGGCCCTCAACTATAGCATCGATACTTGGTATTCGACTGATTTGAACAATTTCACCAGTGTCTAGCTCTATTAAACTCCAAGTAAGGTCTGGCTTGTTCATAATTTCAGCCAAACGCTCAAGAGCCATTTTAAATTCATCTGAGCAACCATGCTTAGGTGTATATTTTATCACTGACCAAACTGCATTTTCCATTATTCATCCTAACTATTTTCTTATGACTAATGCGTTACAAAAATATGCAGAGGTTCTACAAACATTTTTCGAACAGCCTTGTCAATTTTGTAGGCTTTAACCGAGGTTATTTGACCAAAGAAGCTGCTTAGAAATGCTTAAACTGACATATCTAACCAATCCACTGTTCCTAAATTCTTAAAGAATTGACAATAATCCTCTATTTCTTCAATGCCAAAGTCTGTGAGGATTGTGCGCATAGGGTTAAATTTGTCAAACTTTCACGTCCGCCCAAACTTGATAGGGATCGCGACCGGAACACTCATTTTTATTAATGTGCATGATAATCGGGTATGCCACCGTTATTAAATTTTCATCTAAGCCATTTTCCGTAAGCGTAGTCATGATATCTTCTTCTGTTTCCGCCTCCCAATGACAAAAGAAAAAATCATCTGTTCCCACCCAGGTTGCAATACATTGAACTTTAGGAAAATTCCATCGGTCTGCCCATTCGTAATCTGTACGAACCGTATTTTTCAAACTTTCAAAAGTATTTTTCTTGGCCAGTTCGCTTTTATAAGTGTGTATTGCCAGAAATGTTTTGCGCGCCATGAGCATTCTCCATTAATTTTTTTTCAGAATAACGCAGCGCAGAAATTTGTAGAGCAATTATTTAAGTTGTTTTTATTAATTCAGCGTAAAGTAAATCAAATACGGCCACGCAAGGTGCCTGCATAGCCGTATTAATGTTCCAATGTTTAAACTTGAGGCTGCTTTTCAACAGACGCGTCTTTTTTTTCGTCTAAAGACCAAGCACCTGCGCCGTTTGCGAATAAAAATAAGAAACCTCCAGCAATCGCAATATTTTTCATAAAACTTGCCATTTCATTTTGATCATCAAAATTATTATGAAAAATTAGAGCAGATAAAATGCTGAAACCAGCTAATCCCAAAGCAATCCAACGGGTTTGCCAGCCTATGATTATAGCTATACCGCCGAATACCTCTAAGATTATAACAAAAGGCAGAAGAAAGCTTGGGACACCCATCGCCTCCATCCACCCCGCTGTAGCGCCGTAGTTAAACAACTTATTTAATCCAAACATTATGAAGATAAGCGAGATGAGTACCCTGCTCACTGGCGCGGCAAATGTAGCTGCTTTTTCCATTTCGAGATCCTTTATGTTATGCCTCACGGCGCTTTTTTGCCTCATAGGCAGATTTTTCGGCTAAGTACTCTTCTTCGTTCAACAGATGCCAACCGATGCAATTACCATTTGGTGATCGTCCGCAGGCACTTTTTTTCCATCCATGATATGCTCCTTTTCAAATTCAAAATCATAAGTTGGATATAAAAATTTTTGAGCTCTAGATAAGGCGTAAAAAACTGGTCAAAAGGTTCTATTTATCAGCACAGGAATTCGTAGCGCATCAAACAAGCAACACCGCCGCAACCCTCTCATAAAAACCGAACCGACTATTCAATGCTGATTTTTTCAAACCCTTAACAAAAGTGATTTTAGGATTGTGAAATGCCGTTTTTGCCTTTGATAAATCTTAGACGCTTGTCAAAAGCTTGGCATCACCGCGAGGGTAGATCATGATTTACAGGTTCAAGAGTTGGCGCTTCTTACGCTTAAAAAAAGACAAGCAATAAATTTTGCGGCGGCTACAGTTAAAAGCCTCGAAGGGCAGCGAGATTATAGATACCAATCATAAATGGGCTTAGTGGGCCGCAATAGCGGCTATGCCTTCCAGCGCAATGTTCTGGAGAAGGAAACCGCACAGGCGCATGCTTGCCCCTAATGGGTACTTCATGCGCCAGTAGCGTCGCATCATCACGCTTCAGCATCACTTTATAGATTTTTCCAGTCACGAGGCCCTGTAAGGCCGCTAAGTAATTCTTTTATTTTAGAAGCCTTTGGTTACGGTTTTAACAATCTAAAAAGAAGAGATAACAATGATATTCAAGCACAAGAACCGCGCTATCCTAGACAATTGGAACAAAGAAGAATTTTAAAAAATTATCCGGATTACATGTTCATTCGCGAAACTGAGCTTGTTAGATTAGATGACTGGGCGGATAAAATGGAAAAACGGGTCGTCAGCGGCGAGTTCCTGAAAGATACGAAAGACCGAAGAAAGACATCGTTGGTGCGTGAAAATGAACATCTATCTGAATTGCGGTTGGAAGAAGGCGGCGATCGAATTACTCTCATTGTTTAAAAAAAGAAGGGTCTGGTACAGTAAAAGCCGCTCGCACTTGGGAAAGCTTCAATCTCACCGACGAAGTTGTTTTTCAGCGCCACAATTTAAATCTGCGTCTTACTTCTCAGGCCCCAGCCAAAAGGCAAATGCACCGCTCATCGTTCCTTTGACAGTCGCAGATAAAGCCATTGCTCTTGTTTAATCTAGCATCCGCGGCTGGCGTTTCGCAGTGATATTTTCAATAGCATCGGCAAGATGAATATCCGCGATTGCCGTGTCACCATTCGCAACGCGCAGGCGGTGCGCCTCGGCCAAAACGTCAGCATGCGTTGACCCTTCTGGCGGTTCAAACCGGTAACATGCCAGCTCAACACGCAACCCAAGCGGGTCGTGAAAATATATACTGTTCATAAACCCGCGATCTTTAACCGGCGTGTGCTTAATGCCGCGCTCCTTTAATCGTTCGCTGACTTGGGTCAGGACCACGCGTGACACAGAGAAGGCCAGATGGTGCACGGCCCCTATCTGATCTTTTAGAAAGCTTCCGGAAGGTTTTCTGCTTTCATCGGTAAAAACTGTGATGGTTTGGCCATTACCCACAGCAAAATATAGGTGGCCTTGAGACTGGTCATCTAAATTAGGCTGATCAAATATTAAGGAAAAACCCAACAAACCTTCCCAAAAATCAATCGAGGTTTGGCGGTCTGCACCAGTCAGAGTGATATGATGTATGCCTTGAGCTTGTATCTTGCGCATTATTAAAGTTGGTCCTCGATAAAATTTACAGGCTTCATCTAACGACTGGCAGTTGATCTAGTCATTGTCATTCATAATCTAGAGCGCTTTCTGTCACACGCCAGAAATTGCAATGTCTATTCTTCCTAACGCCTGACCGTTAAACGCGGCTGCAACCGTGCAGCCTATCAAATACGTCCAAATAACTTACGCTAGTACTTTTTCAGCGTGATAGGCTGACCAACCTGAGCGCCTGCTGAGATAAACCAGTAATGCTAAAAATTTGCTTATCTTTTGAGCATATTACATTATTTTTTACCCTCCAAAAAAAATAAATTGAAAAAAGGCCTTAATAGCGGTCTGATCAACTCAGTTACTTAAACCATAAATGGACATACTGAAATCATGAAAAAAATAGTTATGTTATTGCTTACCGGTTTAGTCTTCGCAGTAAACGCCCACGCTGAGGATAATGCATTGGCGTCCAAGAGTGTGCATTGGTACATCAAAGCAAAGGTAATCACTGAAAATATTGATGCTTTGAAAGCAGTTATCTCTGAACTTGTTGAAATAACAAAAACTGAAACTGGTGTAACAAATTATGAATTTTATCTCAGTGAAAATAACATGCTCTACGTCTTTGAACGTTACTTAAACTCTGACGCGGGTGCGGTGCACGACGCTAATGTTGGAGAAACTGAGGCAATGAAAAATATCTTCTCAATGCTGGAACCAAAAGAATTCGTTTTATTTGGTGGCCCCTATGAAGGGCCGTGGGGGGATTATATTAAATCACAAGGTATTTCGCCAAAATTAATAGGTGGTTTTAATCGCTAGCTTAAACTTAAATGAGTGGGCTGAGCGATCAGCTCCTCAATCGCAACATCCTTTAAAGCCGCTCTAGTCTCTCTTTTCACCACGGATCATTTATGTTCTAAATTCACGAAAGAAAAAAGGAAGCAAGTAATGGCTGAACTAAACGCACACTCTAACCGCATGGTCTTAGTATTTAATTGCAAGGTTAAAAACGCCAGTGATTTCAAGGCTTGGTCTAAAGATCGAGCGGCAAAATATGTCTACGGCTGTAAAGAAGAAAACACTATTAGTTACGAATGGCACATTTCTGATGACGGATCTGAAGCCACTCTTATAGAAACATTTGTAGACAGTGACAGCATGATGGTACGCCTTGGAAACCACGGGGCCAGCCCAATTGCGGCTGAAGTTTTGGAGCTAGTCGACATAACTGGCGTTCTATGTTTAGGTAATGCCAAGCAAGATGCCATAGATGCTTTGTCCGCTTGGGGTGCGATCTTTCACGCGCACCATGCTGGCTTTCACAAAAGCAATTAGGCAGCGTATTTATTGAGCGGGCTGAGCGATCAGCTCCTCAACACTTGTATGCCTGAAAGCCGCTCTAGCCTCTCCATCTACCTTGGCCGTGCCATTCACCGTGGGTGGAGCAAAGTCCGCTTAATTTAACGACATTAAACGGATGGTAACCCGCTGACGCCGCTCAAGCGTATCGATCACCAATAGAAACGGGTTTGTAATTGGCGCCCCGCGTTTATTCTTAATCATTATCCCCATGGCATCCAGCTCAATCTGAGCAGCGCGGATGTTAGCATCCATCTGTACATTTTTCTCTAATAAGATGACGTCAATATCACGCCAGTGTGACCTCGCAAGAGCGCGGGAGAACTGATGCCAGATTGTTAGCTCAGCCTCTCTGCGTAGCTGCATACCAGCAGGCAATAGGATGAAATTATTGATAGTATAAAAATCCTACGACTGCAGAGGTCGACCTGTTTGGTCTGGTTATTTTTTCATTTCCGAACCTGTTTAGAGATTGCCATACATGTGTCAATATGATATTATAATTCCATTAAGTACCTTTGTTTTACAAAACTCCTGAACGATGGTCTCTAATGCCCTCACTTAGTTTTAGTGGGGGTTTTTTCTTAGACGAGAAGATTGTTTGATGTGGATTCAGATTTCTTGCTTTTGGCTTTAAGCGATTGGACTACCGCCCGCCTTTATTTTAAAAGGATCCAAAATTTTGAGGCATCCATGACATATTTACAGACTTTCATCTTAGTTTTCACCGCGCTTATAATTGCAATGGGAAACCTCTTTATCCCTCGCTACTTTGACCGGCAGCAAGAGTTGCGAGATCGCAGCGCAGACTGCGTAACCTATCGCCACTATGCTCAGTCTTACGAAGTTGATGTGGCTAAAACTGGTGAGTTCTATATGGCCAAAGGTGATTGTACTAGAATATTCCCGGGTACTTTGGGTCGTTTGGCTAACCCTTAGCGTTAAAGAGATCAGTGTTTTTTAAAGCAATTTCCATTTAAAATGAGGCAGATTGGCTAGGATAGAGCACAATCCATTTCTATGCTGATATACCAGCTATACGATTTTGTTGATGGAGAGTTCTTTGGATGACGGAGAATGAAAAGTAGGCGCTCAGGAATTCAATGGCGGGTAAAAAAGTTTCCGAAATGACCACACAAGAGCGCAAGCTTTTTGTTCAAGAGTTCCAATATGGATTTGCGCAAAAGCCTTAGAAAGAGGATACAACTATAAAACCTGCCCAGCTTTCTACGCCTAAAGATCTAACTATTGGGTATCGTAGCCGCATAAATTTAATCAAAGACGGTAACTTTAATGGATATATTTGTAAGCAAAGAGTTCAAATAAATTTAACGCTTTTCGATTCAAACAGATAGGGTGTTGATCATGATTGACGATTACTTCTAGCCAGTGTTTTGACCTTCGGTTTGTAAAAGCACGGCTCGCCTAATCGCGGTCTTTTTCATCAGTAGCAGAGCCTGGGCGGATCAAGTTCACCAAATTCCACCGGATCACCAAAGCTGACACTGCCAGCAGCAAGATGGCGCTACTTTCATAAAGTAAATCAATGGTGTTTATGCCCTTGCCTTGCAATATAATCAAACGGCAAAGTGCCGTTATTGCTATAAAAATTGGTACTGTTATCGGAATTTTTCGATATTTATAAAATGCTGCGACCATTCCCAAAACCTCAGCATAAATAAACAATAACAAAAGATCGGTCAGCTTCACTGCACGGATAGAAACCACTGATATAATCTCAACTAAAACGGCGTAGGCGGTTAAAAATGCGATTACGACAAGCAGCGATTTTTCCATCAAAGTGATGAAACTATACCAGTCAAATTTCAGTTTTTTTATCTTTTCCATGAAGGAAATGTAAACCGTAGACGTATCATGTCCACTATGATGGCCTATTTTTGTAACTTTCAACGCTCGTGGAATCGTAGAACAACTGCTTAAAAAAGTAACTTTGTGTTTACAGGACCTACGGCAAACGATACCTTGTTTGGCTAAAGATTTGACAAACGCAAATTAATAAAATTGAGCTAAATTAAATACTATTAAAGAGAGAAGATATGACAACTGAAGATTTGGTAATGTCCGCACATCGCGCATTTGGCGCGGGAAAAATGGAAGCATTATCTTACCTTGATTACCCCGATTGTACCTAAAACATCCATGTCCAACATGCTTTATTTGGAACCTACCATGGCTTTACTGCCTTTCTTGAGGGCTCTCTAAGCAAGCTAAATGATGCATGGCCCGGATTTATGCCATATATCGATAAAGTCGTCGCGAAGGGCACCAGCGTTTTTGTACCGCCAACATGTTCAGTCGATGGCGGCTTAAGCGGCAAGGCCATCCATCATTTCGTGGTCATAGACAGTCTATAATTTAGCTGTGATATTTATTGGGGCGGGTGAATATTGAGCGGAGCATTGTAAGATTTGAAATGAATTTAATGACCGAGCTGAACAATCAGCCCCTCAACAGCAACATTCTTGAATACGGTTCGTGTCTTATCCCTCTAAAGCTGCGCCAGTATTTAACTGCCATAAAATGGTTTTAGGATGGCCTCGAAGCCTTATTTTGATGAAAATATGTGAAGCAGTTGCGCCAGATTGATGTTCATTTGCACGATGGTTTGGAGGTTGTAAGTGCGTGTGGCAAAGCTGGGATTTCTGATAAGAGTTGTTATTTCTGGCGCAAGACGTTTTGAGGTCTTTCGCGTTCGCAGGTTTCTAAGATGAAATCGCTCAAGAACGAATACGAGCGCTTGAAAAAGATCGTTGCTGACTTGCATTGAGGCCAGGTGTTTCTCAAGGAAAGCCTTGATCATCCGAAGCCGCGGGCGGGACGCGGGTTCAGCTTCGTCAGGCTGCGAGCCACACACCTCCAACCGCATCTGGACCATCGACTTTGTTCACGATGAGCTTCGCACTGGGCGCAGCTCAAAAATGCTGACGGTTCTAGATGAATGTACCCGTAATGCGCGCTGCGTAGCAATGCGGCTCAAAATGAATGCGAACGATGTTTAAACGCACTGCAACCACTGTTTATAAAACACGGCAGGCCGCCAGAGTTCATTCGCTCTGAAAAGGGCTGAGTTCATCGCCACGGCTCTACAGGACTGACTGAAGAGAGTGGAGATCAAACCGATGTAAACCTCTCCGGGCTCACCTTGGGAAGGTGGAGGGATCTCTCGCCACAGATCGAGGGACAGAAATTCCGCGCGCGGCTCGCAGCGTGAGTTGTTTAGATTTGGGGTGGATGGTGACGTAAGTTTTTTGGTAAACCGGATGAGATTGCACATCTATCAATCTTATTTATCAAAAATTTATCCAAATAGTGAGGTAAATGTTGATTGATTAGGGTGGTTTTTACTACTGCGCATTTTGCGTAAATCTAGCTGCTCACTGCTTTATACTTATTTTTTTGAAAGCTAGCGAAGCAATGTTGATTTTCTGGCGGTGCTATCAGGCAAACCGGTTCACGCCTCCTCAAAAGGGTGCTCTCAACTCGACATGCCTAATTATCAGCAGCGCTTAATGGGTAACTATGTTTTATTTGTTTGTTTCGTACCAGCTGAAGGATCTGTCAACTGGTTTTGAAACAGCCTTATTAAAGATGTCAGTCAAGACCTGATGGATAATTTCAAGACATCGCATAAGCAAGAAAGTTTGTTCTGAAAGTATCTAAGCTAGTCATGAAAACATGAGTTCTGGCATACTTATAAATTTACGAAACGCATTCATAAACCTTGCGGCATCAGCTCCATTTATGATGCGATGATCATAGCTTAAATCCAATGGAATTGTCGGAATAGCCTGCCAAGTAGAACCATCCCAATACGGTCTAAATTCGCTACGCGATAGCCCAAGAATTGCCACTTGAGGCGGGTTTACAATAGGTGTGAAAGCCGTTCCGCCTAACCGCCCAAGATTGGAGATTGTGATCGAGCCACCTGCCATTTCCTCAGGTCGCAATTTGCGCGACTGTGCTTTCTCTACTAAATCTGAGACTTCACTAGAGATGTCCCATAACCCTTTTTCAGTCACATCTCTCAGAACGGGAACAACCAATCCGTAGGGTGTATCAACCGCAAGTGCGATATGCACATATTGCTTCAATATAAGATGTTTTTTATCCGCGGAGATAGATGCATTGAAGCGCGGGAATTTGAGCAAACATTCGGCGAGCGCTCTGAGATGAAAGGCCAATGCGGTTAACTTAACACCGCGCTGTTGAGCTTCAGATTTCACTCTTTCGCGAAATGCTTCAATGGCGCTGATCTCGGCATAATCATGGTGCGTGACTTGAGGAATCATCGCATTTGCAGCTGAAAGATTCGCTTCTGCGACCTGCTCAATGCGGGTCAAGGGTTCTACGCTTATGGGTCCGAATTGCGCGTGGTCAATCGCCCAATATTCTGCCGTATTTGCCACGGCTGACGCAACACCGGTGCCTGGATTTGTGTTTGGAGTTGCGCAAAAGCGGTCAATATCCTCTTTACCCAGCACGCTCCGTTTAAACGAGGTTGCAACGTCACCTAACGTCACATTTTTTTCAGCCGCATAAGCCCGCACGCTTGGTGATGCCTGAATCTCCATTAAATTACTCTACCAACTGGCTGATATATATTGGGTTTCCATAAACTCATGCATGCCCTCATGCCCCCCCTCGCGGCCGAGACCAGATTGCTTTGTGCCGCCAAAAGGCGCAGCTGGGTCAGATACCAACCCGCGGTTCAAGCCGACCATTCCATAATCCAGCCGTTCACAAACTTGCAAAGCTCGCTTCATATCTTCCGAGAACACATAGGCCACCAGTCCATATTCGGTATCATTGGCGCGGCGAATTACATCCTCTTGATCGTTGAAAACTTGAAGCGCAGCAACAGGCCCAAAAATTTCATCCCCCACGCAATCTGCAGTTTCTGGAACGCCCGACAATACGGTGGGCGGGTAGAAAAATCCTTTTCCCGTGGGTAACACGCCCCCAAGTTCCACTTTGGCGCCTTTTGCAACCGCGTCCTGCACGAATGCATCCACCTTATTGCGGGTATCTGAATTGACCAACGGGCCTACATCTATGCCTGCCTCTAAACCATTGCCGATTTTCAACTTCGCCATGGCAGATGTGAACTTTTCGGTAAAGGCTTGCGCAATACTTGAATGCACATAAATTCGATTTGCCGCGGTACAGGCCTCGCCCAAATTGCGCATTTTTGCCAGCATCACGCCTTCCACTGCCCCATCAAGATTAGCATCCTCAAAAACAATCGCAGGAGCATTCCCCCCCAATTCCATAGCCGGTTTCAAGACTTGGTCAGCGGCAGAATGAAGCAACTTACGCCCCACTTCAGTCGACCCTGTAAAACTGACTACCCGCACGCGCGGATCGTGTAACATGTGATCAATCAGCACGCCGGTGTTGCGGGATGGAAGAACGTTGACCACTCCTTTGGGCACCCCAGCTTCTTCTAAAAGCGGCATAAGCGCCAGCATTGTTAAAGGCGTTTCCGATGCCGGCTTTATAATGACCGCGCAACCGGCCGCCAAAGCAGGGGCAATTTTACGCGTTCCCATAGCCGCAGGGTAATTCCAAGGAGTCACCAAAACCGCAAGCCCGGCTGGCTTATGCTGCACAATGATCCGCGCCCCTGAAGCGGGTGCATGGGCAATCAGACCGTCTACGCGCACCGCCTCTTCGGCAAACCAGCGAAAAAACTCGGCAGCATAGGTGGCCTCTCCCATCGCATCGGCGTTTGCCTTGCCATTTTCTAGCGTAATTAAACGCGCAAATTCTGGCAATCGCGCCGTCATTAATTCCCAAGCTTTGCGCAAAACTTCCGAACGATCCCGCGGCGATCGTGCAGCCCATTCTTGCATGGCGGTGGAAGCCGCATTTAATGCCAAATCGGCATCAAAAACATCCGCAGAGGCAACCGATGCAATCACATCCTCTGTTGCAGGGTTCATCACATCAAAGCGCTGGGCGGATTGGCTTGGCACCCAATTCCCATCAATATAAAGGTCAGTTTGCATGACGATAGTCTCCATTTCCTTAAAGAAGCTGTCTCAAAGGATCCTCTAAACGCGCTGCAAAATCTGATATAAACGCCACAGCTGCGAAGTCAGACATGGCATTGGCAGAAAATTCAAAGGATATGAGATAATCCGTGGTTGTTTTATGGACGGTGATGCTGGGACAGCTCTGATCCAAGTGCAGAGCAGTAATAAAACTTTTACTCAGGGTTCGAATTATAAAATTGGGCGGATTTTGGGTATTGCATTGCACCGCGCGCGACAGGCGCTGCGTGTCTAAGTTTTCATAAACTCCAAGTGGCGTTAAAAGCTCTGCGACTTCAACGATCACCGCTGCATGCGGTTGATTTTGATTGCGCCAAGCAGCGGACGCAAAACTGGCCCAGACCAAATAGTCAGATATCTCAATATCCGCCTGCTCTTTTAACTTTGCTAGAAAGCTTTCTACACCAATGACGGGAATAGCCGCATTGATGCGCTTATTATTTCTTAAGACAGATTTTTCTGTGTTTCCTTGAGGCAAGTCATCAAAGCGTTCAAGATCAACGACGTGATACGGCTGGGCATATCCAGCCTTTGCCAAAAGGCTTAAATCTAAATCATTTTCTAAGGCCAAACGCCGCGCTTTTGGTGAGGCCAAAATTTTCCCTGAACCTGCCACTACATCCGTTATTTGGCCTCCCGGTTGTTTAGGGCTGGGCTTTAAGACAGATGGCATTGCAACCGAGGTCGGTGTCTCGGCTGGAACTGTCATGGGCTTTGGAAGCGGTTGCTGAGGCGCTGCAACGCCCGAAGGTTTAACATTCGAGAGGGTCGCAATAATAGAACCTACCGGAACCTCTTGACCCGCGCCCACCAATAAATTGGCTACAAAGCCAGCTTTTCCCGCAGGCACTTCCATAGTGGCTTTATCCGTTTCTACTTCAAGCAGAATATCGTAAACATCAATTTCCTCACCAACCTTTTTATGCCAGGCGATCACACGCCCGGTTTCCTGTGCCATACCAAGGGCTGGCATAACTATCTGCGATGTCACATCTATATTTGCAGGGATTGCCTCTGTTGATGTCGCACCATGCGGGGCAACCCCACTGGGCTTTTCTGTTGGGCTTATCTGCGTGCTTAACACCTCTTCAGGATCCAAAATCACAGCAACCACCTGCCCTACCGGCACACTCTCTCCGGCAGCTGCTTTTACATCGCTCAAGACGCCCTCGGCAGCTGCCTCAACTTCCATAACAGCTTTATCTGTTTCCACTTCCATCAAGGCATCACCCAGCGAAACCTGATCCCCTGGTTTTTTCAACCAAGATAGGATCACACCGGTTTCTTGTGCCATCCCCAAGGCGGGCATGATCACGTCATGCGGCATGGATCAACTCGCCTGAGCATAGTTTTCTTGCCATTTCAGCCACGCCGGCAGGGGTTGGAACCGTCAAATCTTCAAGCACTGGGGAAAACGGCACCGGCACATCCATTGCCCCCATCCGCATGACTGGAGCATCTAAATGATAGAATGCCTTTTCGGTCAGTCGGCTGGCAATTTCCCCGGTAATTCCATAGCTTTGATGGCCTTCATCTATCACGATTGCTCGGCTGGTTTTTTTCACCGAATTGATCAAGGTTTCTTCATCAAGCGGTACGATCGTGCGCGGATCAATCACCTCGGCGCTGATGCCCTGTTCTGCCAATATATCAGCGGCTTGTTCGGCGACTTGAACCATCGATGAGGTTGCGATCAGGGTGATATCATTGCCCGCTCGCTTTATATTTGCCACCCCAAACGGAATAAGAAACTCTTCCTCTGGCACCGGCGCCTTATCATTATACATGAGCTTATCTTCAAAGATCACCACCGGATTATTGTCGCGGATAGCGGTTTTCAAAAGCCCCTTCGCCTCATAGGCCGATGACGGAAGAGCCACTTTTAAGCCAGGAATGTGCGCCACCAAAGCATGTAAAGATTGACTATGCTGCGCAGCAGACCGACGGGTGGCGCCCAAATTGGTGCGTAGCACCAATGGTACATTGAGCTTGCCCCCCGACATATAATGGGTTTTTGCCGCTTGGTTGCATAATTGATCCATGATTAAAAATAGAAAATCCCCAAACATCAAATCTACGATTGGCCTGCTGCCCGTCATCGCAGCACCGACAGCTATGCCCATAAACCCGGGCTCAGCAATCGGAGTATCAACAATACGATCCGTCCCAAATTCTTCGACAAGACCAGAAAGTATTTTGAACGGAGTACCCGCTTCAGCAACGTCTTCACCAAGCAAAAAAATCGTTTCATCACGCCGCATCTCTTCGGCAATCGCCTCATTAACAGCCTTAGAAAGGGTGATTTCACGCATGCTCTTCTCCCATCTGCGGCGTGGCTGCAAAAACATGCAAACCCACCTCTGTTTCGCTGGGATAGGCGGCGTTCAAAGCATATTCCACCGCGTCTGAAGCCTCAGTTTTAATCTCCGATTGCAAGGCGTTTAACTCGTCTTCAGAAGCAATTCCTTGCGACGTTAACCAGGCCCCAAAATTTTTGATCGGGTCACGGTTGTTTTTCCACTCAGCTTCTTCTTCCTTTGAACGGTAATATTCTCGGTTAATATCGCCAACATGATGCCCATGATAGCGATAGGTCAACAGTTCCATAAAAAATGGGCCCTCGCCTTTCCGGCAGCGTTCAGCCAGGCGCTGCGTGCACTCATTCACCGCCAATACGTCTTGGCCATCCACCTGCAAGGCCTCAATTCCGAAAGCCTCTGCGCGCGCTGTGATATCGCCAGCCAGCGTTTCTTCAACCTTGGTGTATTCGCCATAGAGATTGTTTTCGCAGGCATAAATCACCGGAAGCTTCCACAGCGCAGCCATATTCATGACCTCATACATCAAGCCTTGCGCTGTAGCCCCATCACCAAAAAAACACACAACAATATCAGAAGTTCCTAAGCGCTTAGCCGACAAAGCAGCCCCCGTCGCGATGCCCATTGAGCCCCCCACAATGGCATTTGCTCCTAAATTGCCATTTGATTGGTCGGCAATATGCATCGATCCGCCCTTGCCACGGCAATAGCCCTCTTCTTTGCCCAAAAGTTCACAAAACATCAGCTTCAGATCCGCGCCTTTGGCCAGACAATGGCCGTGCCCACGATGGGTTGACGTGATCTTATCGCTGGTCGTTAATGCTTCACAGATCCCAACAGCTACCGCTTCTTGCCCTGAATACATATGCGTAAGACCTGGCATTTTGGCAGATAGATATAATTGATTTGCGTTATCTTCGAAGGCCCGAATACGCATCATCTGCATATATATTCGTATATATTCGGCAGAATTTGTTTGGTTTTTTTTAGACATTATATTCCATACTCATGATTTGAACTGCATGCGCAAACTACGCCACACCCCAAATTGTTTAATAGCGGTTGGCAATCGGCAGCTCTTCGGCAGGAAATAAACTAATCACTTCGCAGCCCGTATCCGTCACCACGACCTCTTCTTCGATACGTGCGGCTGAATAGCCGTCAGTGGCAGGACAATAGGTTTCAAGCGCAAACACCATGCCCGTTTTTATTTCCATTGGATGATCCATACTGACCGCCCTGCTGATAATAGGGCGCTCATGCAAGGCCAGACCAAGACCATGCCCAAATTGCAACCCAAAAGCCGCGTCTTCATTTGGAAAGCCCAAGCTTTCGGCCGTTGGCCAAACCTCGGCCACTTTATCTGTGCTCACGCCCGGCTTGATCATTTGGATCGACGCCTCGAGCCATTCACGCGCCTTGATATAGGCATCGTTTTGAGACGGCGTTGCTCGTCCAACATTGAAGGTTCTGTAATAACAGGTGCGATATCCCTGATAGCTTTGCAAAATATCGAAAAATGCCTGATCGCCAGGACGGATCAGTCGGTCTGTGAAATTATGAGGATGCGGATTACACCGTTCTCCTGAGATGGCATTGATCGCCTCGACATCATCAGAGCCCATTTCATACAGCATTTTATTTGACAAGGCGACGATGTCATTTTCACGAACACCTGGTTTCAGTTCCTCATAGATCATATGGTAAACACCATCCACCATGCTCGCCGCTTGCGTGAGAAGTTGAATTTCATCCCAATTCTTGATCTCGCGCGCGGCCAGCATGATCTGTTGGCCATCAATCACATTAATGCCTTCTTCTTGAAGCGCGTGAAACATAGCCGTTTCCGCATAATCGACCCCAACGGGCATATCTGCCATACCTGCATCTTTGATCAAACCAGCGATTTGCTTGGCGTATTTCTTCATCAACCCAAACTCGGGCGGAATCGTCCCCCTCATACCAACCACACCGGCCAGACAATGATCTGGCTCCAACCAGTCAGAATATTTTTGGTGATGCACTGCAGCGGACCCAAAATCCCACACATATGGGCTATCATCACCTGTTAAGAGGCAAAAACGGCACATTTTATCGCGTTCCCATTCGCCGATTTTAGTCGCCGAAACATAGCGGATATTGTTCACGTCAAAAAGTAATAGCGTGCCCGCATTCGAGGCTTTCAAAGCTTGGCGCGTGCGACTTAGGCGGTAGCGACGCAACCGTTCATGATCAACGCGCCGTTCAAAATCAACCGATGTGTGCCCCCAGGCTGGTAAACGACCCTCCCAACGCCAATTTGGTTCAAGATCAGCTGGCGTTAACACGTTAGGATGTAAGGCATTGGGCGTGGTCATTTAATATCTCCTCGAGCAGCTCGAATTTGGATTTTCATGGGATCAGTAATGCCCGTTTTCGCGCATGAGGCGATCGGCACGGTTTTGTGAATTTTGTAGCGCTGTCGCAAGCGTTTTGTCTCCCAGCAAAGCATCATGCATTTCTTCTCCTATCATCGCAATTAAGCGCGTAATTTCAGGCACTGGCGGGCGTGGCCACATTTGCAAAACCCCAGTTCGCGCCATCTCATCCACAATCGAAATCAACGGTGAGATCTTTTGAACTTCAGGGTCCTGACTGACGCTAAACCGCGGGCTTACCAAGCTTCCGTTCTCTATATAAAGTTTGACGGTTTGTGCTGATGTTAGCGATGTCAAAGCTGTCCAAATTGGATCAAACCGCGCTGGGTCAACATTTGCAGGAATGGCCAGCGCGTATCCTCCGATTGGCGCAATAGACCGTCCCTTTGGGCCTGCCGGCAGCGGTAGATATTCTGTTTTTTCAAACGCTGGCGATGCTGTATCAAGTTCAAATAATGGTGCGAGCAACGTCGCGCAATGCGCCATGGCGCAATTGCCTTCAGCATATGAAACCGCGCGGTCAAACCAAGACATGTTTAAAATGCCACGCGGCGAATAATCGATGAGTTCTTTGAAATACTCCGCCGCCTCCCACGCCGCGTCGGAATCAAACATGGGCCGGAAATTCTCTCCTTCCACATGCTCTCCGTCAAACCCATCTGCAGAAGGAGATAAATTTAAAACAGGTTGTCCAAAGGCGGCCATGACGAATAAAAAGGAATGTCCCAAAGGTGTGCCGCGTCCGGCATTCCAGGCCATTCCCGTCATCCCCTTGAATGGCGAATGGATTTTTTTGGCCGCAGAAAGCGTATCGGCAATTGTTAGAGGCGGGGTTAAACCAAACTCCGCAAACACATCGCTGCGATAGACCAAGAGTTCAGGCGTTGTTTGAACCGGCAAACCATATTGCACCCCCTTATAGCGGGCGCTGGCCAAAGCTTTGGGATGAAAATCATGGGTGTCAAATCGCTCGGCCTTAATAAATGAATCCAACGGAAGAAAATGGCCCGCTTGAGCCATTTCACCAAACCAAGGCAAATCGCAGGCAACAATATCATATCTTGATTTGGCAAGGCTGGCATTTTCTAATATTTCCTCGCGCAAGCGATCAATCGACAAGGCGCGGCTTTTGATAGACAAACCGAAGATTTTTTCAAATTGTCGCTTTAAGGCCTGCATCGCCATGAAGGTCGGATCGGCATGTTCCAATAACCTGAGGTTACCGCTGAGCGGCAGCTTGACGCTCATTATCGAAGGCGGGGGTAAAACTTTTCCAGTGGAATAAGAGGATCCAAAATAATAATCAGACGCATCTTTTGAGCCCGTGAGTCCCCAGGTACTTTGCAACGCCGCCCGCGCCCGTCTGGCAAATTCTTGCCATTCACTCAACAGTTTTTCAGTCGGATGCAACGAAAATGACTTACCGCTGGATGTGCGCGGCCGGCGCAGCAAAAGCCCCCGTTTCTCAATTGCCTCAACCGCGCGAATGGCCGTGCCATAACTCATTCCAGAGGCACCGATTAAAGACGAGGTCGTAGATGTTTTACCCGAGAGATGATCCCGTAGAAGCGTTCCCAGAATGCGTGTTTCGCTATAGCCTTTCTTGATAGACAATGAGCGTTCCATTTCCATGTCAAATTGCTCAACAAAATCAAGAAAGCTTTCCAATTCTGCGTTTGCCACGCCAGATCTTGGCCGGATATCTGTTGTTTCATACGGCCCTTCCGGCGCGTCGCGATGCCGGCTGCGCGGATATGTTATGCGGCGAATAGTCGATTTTGATGACGGCATGGCGCACCCTCAGATTCCCGTTTACAGCCAGTCTGCAGGATACCATGTATAATTACCAAATTGGATTAATCCAATTTGGATATTTATGTCGGGGGCTTAAATGCGTTTTTGCGCGCAAGCAAATCCAATCGACGAATATCAACGTCAGAGAGTAATTGCTGGCGCCTCTCATGTCCTTCAAACAAACGGCTACCAGTTTGGAACATGATCACAACCATCAATAAAATGCCTAAATAAAGCTGGATCATAAAGGCCGGCGTCACGTTGAAAACCAATCCTGTATTTAAGAAATTAACCGTTAACGTTCCAATCGCTGCCCCGACAACGCCGCCTTTGCCGCCAAGAATCGACACGCCGCCAATGAAAGCAGCCACTGTGCCGGCCAGTAAAAGATATTGTAAACCCAAGGCCTGAGCCGTGCCCGAGCGCAAACCAATGATGCACCCTCCCAAGCCAGCGCATAACCCTGAAATAGCAAACACAATGATCATTGGGCGTTTCAAATCAATACCCGCAGCGATGGCTTCTTTGCGCGCCCCGCCGATCGCATAAATCTCGCGGCCATAGCGGGTAAAGGTCATAAACAAACCGACAACGATAAACATCGCAATCACCAAAAGACTGGCAGGTGAAAAATAAAGGAACATTTTGGTGGAGATAAAGTCGGGCACGCGGAAATCAGTCAACATCACTGTCTTCTCTTGCGCCGCAAATAATGCCACCCCGCGCAATAACATTAAGGTTCCAACCGTCAGAACGATCGCCCTTACCCGCAAATATGCAATAAAATAGCCCTGTATAGCGCCCACAAGCGTAGAGATAAGAATGGCAATCAACAAAGCGGTAACCGCCCCTAAACTATCTGTAAAACGCACGACAATAACCGCAGCCAAGGCCGCGTTAGAGCCAATCGACAAATCAATTTCACCGGCGATAATGCACAATGTCAGTGCCAGCCCCACAAGGCCTAACACTGCGAACCGTTCCATAATAGCATAGCCGGTTCGGTGCGTGGCGAAGAATTCATTCGTCAGCGCGAAATAAGAATAGACACAAATCGCCAATAAGACTGCAAACGCCAAATCAGGATTTTTAACGATCCAATGTTTAATATTTTTCATAAGCCTATCCTATTCTTGCGACCGGCTGCCACGGCGCACAAGCGCAAACACCATAATTGAAAAAACAATCATCAAGCCAACGGCCAAAACCCTTGGGCCGGAATTAAACCCGTGCAGCACCATCATATTATCCACAGAAGAAATGAAAACTGCGCCCAAACTCGACCGAATGGTTGATCCATACCCCCCCATAATGGAATTGCCCCCCACCATGACCGTCGCGATCACCATAATCGTCATATCCCCGCTCGACCCAAATTCAGATGAAAAGTAATTCACTTGAGCGCTTGAGACTTGCGCCGAAAATGCGATGGCCACAAAAGCCGCGCAGACTGATGCAATGGTACAAGTCTTAATAGCCATACCAAAATTTTCATGCCCCGTAGCACGTCCCGCCGCGCGGTTGGCACCAATCAAATACACCTGCCGACCAAAATTTGTGAACCTTAGAGTTAACTCGGCTACAATCGCTATGAGAATAAAGGCAATGGTTATATTGGGAAGGCCCAAGAAAGATCCTGTACCAAGCCATTCTGCCCCGTGCGGTCGACGAAAAGACACAACCAGATTGTCGCTCCAATAGGCACCAAGACCATATAGCAATCCAGCGGCTCCAAGCGTTACAACAATCGGATTTCCGCCAAGACCGATTAGCACGCCCTGCGCGCTGCCCGTCAGAATCGCAATGACCATTGTAAACAAAAAGGAAATTTCAAACCCGTAGCCTGCCGACATCGAAGTTGCAAAAGCAATGATGCTAAGCGCAGCGGTTTCTTTGAGCGACAACAGGAAAAAATTCCCCGATAGAGTTACAAAGGTCAACCCAATCGCCATGATGCCCACCAAAGCGGCATCTCTCACGATTGTTTTAAGGTTAAAAACAGTCAAAAAGTTTGGCGCTGTTGCCATGCCAACAACGAAGATAACAAGAAAAAGCGCCACCAGAGCGACCACCAACCCAGAATAATTCTGAACCAAACCCTCAAACTTTGCGGTCATACCACGAGAAGCGCTGCGCATTAGGACACCACCTTTATCTGCTTGTCTTCATCCCCAAAAGGATGGGTTATTTGTTGCAAAACATTGGTGGGTGTGATGTCGTTTAACGCCAATTCACCCACCTGCATCCCGCGATAAAAACTAATCACTCGATCTGCCAGACCGGTAACCTCTTGAATATCCGTAGATGCGAAAACAACCGCAGCGCCATCATTTGCCAAATCGCGCAGCTTTGCATAAATCTCGGCGCGGGCACCCACATCCACGCCGCGTGTCGGCTCATTCACCAAGATAATTTTAGGCTCGATCGCCAGCCATTTCCCCAATGCGACTTTTTGCTGATTTCCTCCGGATAGAACGCCTGCTTCATTATCAAGCCGGGTCACATCTACGGTAAATTTTGTACCATTTGATAGGGCGAGATCGCGTTCGGCTTTCAAATCAATTATGCCGCGCTTTGAAATCGCCCCCAAAGCGGGCGAGGTCAGGTTTTCTATTATCGGACGTCCAAGAAACAAACCATCCAGTTTTCGATCATCCGAGCAATATGCGATGCCGCGGGCGATTGCCTCTTTTGGCGATTTGGCCAGAAAGCTTTCGCCATTATAAATAATGCGCCCGCTGCGCGATTGTCGCGCGCCTGAGATCGCAGCTAAAACATCGCCTGACCCAGATCCAAGCTGCCCCGCCAAGCCCAAGATTTCTCCAGGATATACGGCGAAGGTAAACGGCTCTAAAGTCCCATCGGGCCAAACATCGCGAACCTCCAACAGGGGCTTTGTGCGCAGAATTTCGGGGTGGGCAGGAAACATGTTTGCAAGCTCGCGGCCCAACATCAATTCCACCAAGGAGGGCACATCAAGCTCTTTTGCCGTGCGCGCTTCTTGGCTTTGACCGTCGCGCAAGACGGTAATCCGATCACAAATTTTGAAGATTTCATCCATGCGGTGGCTGACGTAGATAATCGACTTACCGCGTTGGGCCAACCGCTGAACCATCGCAAGAATACGAATGGAATCGCTTTCTCCCAACGCCGCCGTTGGTTCATCTAAGATTAAAATCTGCGGCTGTTGCGCAAGCAATCGCGCCACTTCAACCAATTGCTGTTCCCCAACAGACAAGCGTTCAACGGGTATATAAGGATCTACATCTTCAAGCCCAACCTCTTTAAGAAACGGGCTTGCTTTGCGCGCCAAACTGCTTTTGGTGGCAAAAATCGGAGCGTGCTCTCCAGAAATAAAAACGTTTTCAGCCACGCTCATTGCCGGTATCAAGCTCAGCTCTTGTTGTGCGATGGCGACCCCTGCCCGCTCAGCTTTAAGAGGGCTTGAAAACCGTTGGCTTTCCCCGTTCAGGCTAAAATCACCAGTATATCCATCGTCAAATCCACTGATGATTTTTACCAAAGTTGATTTGCCGGCCCCGTTTTCGCCAACCAAACCCATTATTTCGCCGGCGCCGATTTCGAAATCAACAGCCTTTAAGGCCTGAATTGCGCCAAATGAGCGTGAAACACCAGATAATTTCAATAATGCGGTCATTTATTTATTCCGTTTAAAATGGATATCTCTGCCGGATTGTTGCCGGCAGAGATACAGTTTTGGGGCTGTTAGTCTGCCCAAGCGCCCGAGCATAGCTCTTCGATTGTATAGAGCTTACCATCATAACCACGCAGCGCCGTGGTTTCGATAGTATCTTTGGTCACTGAGGGGTTTGGCGTGAAATTAATGTAATTGGCCAATTTACCTGTGTTCAGGTATTCTTCTACCATTTTGATCGCCAATTGCCCTTCATGAAGCGGAGATTGCAGCGTTGTTCCAAACTGCTTGCCTTCTTCGATCAGCTGTTTGTCACCATTACAGACCGTTCCAACAGCAATCACATCTTTGCCCATGACCATGCCAGCTTCTTCCAAGGCCTTGATACCGCCTGTCAAGATCGCATCATCCATTCCATAAACGAAATCAATACTTTGCCCTTGCAACGCCGCGATCATTTTCGCCGCGCCTTTATAGCCATTTGCTTGACCAAAGCCTTCATCCACATCGCCGATGATTTTCAAATCTGAGCCAGCGATGGCTTCTTTGAAGGCATTGATAGACAGGCCATAGCCGCCATAAGAATGGGGGTATGACAAGGCAAGAACATTGAAGCCTGTCCCACCCGCTGCTTTTTTCGCTGCCGCTGCTTCACGCATCATATAACCGGCATTGCGCGCGCGCAAACGATCATCTGGACCTGCATATCCAAAAATATACTGTTTGTCCTGCTCGTTTGGCAGCTGGTTTATTTTCAAAACAGGTATGCCGGTTTTGGCCAAAGCGCGTAGCGAACCCAAACCTGCTACTGCATCAGAAGGCCACCAGATGAACACATCAGGCAATTGGCCCGTTGCCAAAACCTGTTGCACTTGTTGATCCTGTTCAGCTTGGTTGTATTGGTTTTCATATACTTTAATATCGAAGCCTTTTAGAGCTGCGGTTTCTTTGATCCCTTTAATGAAACGGCCAACATAAGCCTCCCCTGCGGGTCCGTTAAAAGAAACAATGGATGCAGCCAGCACTGATGTGGCCATGCCGCCCAGTGCGACGCTTGCCGCAACTGCAACCCCGGCCACCTTATTCAAATAAGACATGTTCGTCCTCCCTAAATGTTTTGCTACTTTCGCAGCTCTTTCAAACCAACAGCCAAAAGCCAAAATTCAGAACCATTAATTAGTCCAGTATGGATCAATTAAATTCATTTTGGATGCATTCGAATTTTGCACCGCGAAATCTTTTGACAATGATGGATCGGTAATTGGAACCGATTAGTAAATAATAAAAGTGCACTGGGAGGCTTTTACCATGGACCCGCAAAGATTAGCAGGAAAAAACATATTAATTACCGGCGCAGCACGCGGCATGGGCGCAACCAACGCGGAACATTTTGCGCAACAGGGCGCAAATGTTTGCCTCGGAGATTTAGACATCGATTTAGCCAATAAAATGGCAGAAACCATCAATGCGCGCGGCAATGGAAAAGCGATTGCAGTTCAAATGGATGTTACCAAACGCGAAGACAACGCGGCTGCCGTGGCCGCCACTGTGGATGCTTTTGGCATGATCAATATCGGCCTGTTCAACGCAGGTCTTAATAAGCCACGGTTTTTTATGGATATTGATGAAGACAATTGGGATATGATCATGTCGGTCAACACAAAGGCGATGTGGCTTGGCATGCAAGAAACAGCGCGCCAAATGATTAAACAGGGTCCGCAAGAACACGTATATAAACTGATCAATGTTGGCAGCATTGCCTCCCGTAAGCCTTTGGTGGATGTGACCGTCTATTGCACTTCAAAATACGGATGTTTGGCGTTAACGCATTGCGGTGCCGTCGCGTTGGCGGAACATAATATTACCGTGAACGGGTATGCTCCCGGCGTGGTTGTTACGCCGCTTTGGGAACAGCTTGACAAAGATTTAGTTGAAATTGGCTTCAAAGAGCGGGCGGGGCAAGCTTACGAAGATATCACCAATAATGAGCTTGTGATCAAACGCGTCTCCTACCCCGATGATGTAAAAGGCACAGCGGCATTTTTGGCCAGCCATGACAGCGATTATATGACCGGTCAAATGCTGCATATCGATGGCGGTTGGTGCATCCAATAAAAATGCAGTTGAGCCAATAATTGAAAGTGGCAGACTATGAAATTAGGGATGGCAGGCCTGGGCCGCATGGGCGTTCCCATGGCCAAAAATCTGATCAATGCTGGTTTCGATATTCAAGTCTGGAACCGCAACCCTGAGCGCAGCGCATCTTTTGCGACTGAAATGCAGTGCCAGATCGCTCAAACACCAGAAGCCTTAGCCTCTACCTGCGATATCGTTATTACAATGCTTGCCGATGATGCCGCCTCTCAAGACGTCTATCTGGGCGAGGCGGGCTTATTAAAAGGCAAAAAAGCCATGGTGTTCATTGAGATGAGCACTGTCAGCCCGAATTGGATCAACCGATTACAAAGCCAATCAAGCCGTGCTGCTATCATAGACGCGCCGGTTTCCGGCGCCACCCAAGCCGCTCAAGCGGGCAAATTGATGATTATGGTGGGTGGGTCAGAGGAAATAGCGCAGCCTTTGCTGCCAATTTTTGACGCTTTGGGCGAAAAAACGATCATCCTTGGCAAGCAATCTGCAGGTGCGACGATGAAGCTTGCGATCAATTCGGTGATACACAGCTTGAATCAAGCCGCCGCAGAATCGCTTAACCTCGCCCAAGCCGCAGGTATTGAGCTTCCCTTGGCTTATGAAGCGTTGGAATCTTCGGCTGCTTGCGCGCCCATGTTACGCTATCGCAAACCACTTTATTTGGATGAGCGGGCGCATCAAGTTACGTTCACCGTTGGCTTAGCAGCCAAGGATGTCGATCTTGCCACACGCTTGGCGCGGAGCTTGGATGTTCAAATGCCGCAAGCAGAATTGAACTTAGGTATTTTGAATCAGGCCAGCCAAAACGGCTATGCCAACCGCGATATGGCCTCAGTAATCAGCTATCTGAAAAAGGAACACACATGAAGGCGGTTTTATTCGTAGGGGGCTGGCAAGGCCATAAGCCAACTGATTTTGCACAATGGTGCTCTGACTTGTTGATGGCGGACGGATATGTCGTTGAAATCTACGATACGCTCGTGCCTCTAGAGCAGCCCGAAACCTTATCTGATGTGAATGTCATCATACCCATTTGGTCAAGCGCGCGATCTTCTCATCAGCCCGAATTTGGGAATATGACAAAAAAACAGGAGGATGGACTACTAAAATTGGTTGCCTCGGGCTGCGGCTTAGCCGGATGGCATGGTCATATGGGGGATGCTTTCCGCGATCGCCCAACCTATCACTTTTTGATCGGGGGGCAATTTGTCGCCCATCCTCCAGGTTGGCCCGATAATCCTATTCCATCGGATGATTTCGTTTCTTATGACGTGACCATAACCCGGCCCAATGACCCGATCGTAAAAGGTATCAAAAGTTTCGAGCTCGTTTCCGAACAGTATTTTATGTTAACCGACGCCTCAAATGAAGTGTTGGCGACCACGTCTTTTTCAGGCGATCATTTATGGTGGATCGAAGGCACTGTCGTGCCAGTAATTTGGAAACGCAGATGGGATAAGGGACGCATTTTCTATTGTTCAATCGGGCATCGCCTTGAGGATTTGAAAGTGCCAGATGTGACAGAAATCGTAAAACGTGGAATTTCTTGGGCTGCTCGAAAACTTGATGATTGATGCTTTATGGAAACAGGAAAACTATAAGGTCGCCGTTAAAACAGTTTCTAATACCATAGAGAACGCGTGTTATCGTCTGATCTTCTCTTCGGCCAAAACACATCATTTGGAGAAATAGCGAATTTATGATACAATATCTTGGGGCGGCACACCTCCCATTCAAGCCCCAACAAACTGCCCGGGCATCAAAGTTTCCTCATGGCTTCGATGCACGGGCTTTTTCTTTAATTTTAAATTGAGTTTTTGCCGCAAACAGCCAGACGGATCAATAAAGTTTGGATACGCAAGAATGCTAGGCTGTAGTATGTCGGCTTAACTAAATTTCAGAGGTAATTAAACTGCGCCAACCAAGTTGGGATTTACTGGCGCTGAAGAAGATACTTTTCTTTCTTGGACAACTTCATCGTAGTACGCCTTTGCAACGTCACGAATGTCGCCACGGGCCAACCCAATATCTGACAACTCATAATCACTCAGCTTACTCAATTCGTTGAAAGTGACTTTGCTTGCCTTGTTAGCAACATGCCGTGTTTGCCAGCCACCGAATACGTCTACAAATAATCCAAACATCTCAATCTCCATCGTTTGACTTGAGCGTCAGATAGTCCCTTTGAATATCACTCACATCCCCCAAAGTTAGAATTGCTGCTATGCAGCATTTGCAACTCTTAGGCCCCCCCAAATAAATAAACAAAATGACAGACATCTTAAGGGCGTTGGTAATGCTATAGGTAATAGCCCCAAGAAAAGAACGAGAAAGCACCCTTGGCATATTCCTTGGGGAACGAACTGCCTGATGTGTCAAAGTCAAGTCTATCACGATGGTCAGATTTATTGGTCACTATGCTTAAGCCATCTACAAGAGACAGACCTGGGGCCATTCCGCAAGCGACCTGAACCTGTAGCTATGGACTATAGCTGATGGGTGTTTATTTTCACTGCGAGAGGCCATATGAAGCCCATAGAAGCACTCAGAAGGGTGCTGTCAGACAAATCGGCTCAAGCATCAGAAGCATGAAGAGCGTGAATTCTATGAGGCGATAAGAGAGCGCCACTCTGTAAGAGCAGCATCGCGGTTTAGCTTGAAAGTGCTACGTTTTGAAAGTGACCTTTGTGCGTTGAAGTGATTGTGAAATGAGGCGTGGATTGAGGCGAACTTTTGAAGGCTGTGCATACGCCTGAACCGCAGCATCGCACGTTCTCGTCGTCGAAAGGGTAAGTGTGAATTCTCCGCTCTGTTATTTGCCCACCGCTGTGTAACTTGCCTATCTGCACAGCCCAGCTCTTTTGCTGCTGCACTGTAGGATCGTAGCCTATCTGTGACGATCTCATTGGGCGATCCATACCGACGCATAGCTTTTTTCTTAAACTTTAGCGCTGCGTTCCTATCCCTTTTTTTGGTGACGTAGCTTTCTAGCACCTCGCCCTCATGATCGACTGCACGCCAGAGGTAATGTCTTTCTCCATTTATCTTCACGAAGACTTCATCAAGGTGCCACTTCCAGTTGCTCGACTGCAGGCCCCCTGCTCTTCGCTTTTTAATTTCGCTTGCGAACTTAGAGCCAAACCGGTGCCACCAGTAGCGGACAGATTCATAGCTTACATCTACTCCACGCTCATGAAGAAGGTCTTCCACATTTCTCAATGAGAGTGGAAATCTCACATACAGCATCACCGCAAGTTGGATGATCTCTGGACTGGTTTTGAAGTAGCGGAATGAAACTTGATTGGGCATAGCTGGGTAGCTAATTGTCAGGCCTCCTTGAGGCAAGGTAATTTAATCTGACAAGACCGTTTTAGCAGCATCCCAATTTTCCATTCTGTTTGGTTAGACAGTAGAACAGGAACACGCAGTTAGTAAAATCGACTTACAAAACACCTAATTCTGATTGCCTACAATTGGCGTATGTGACACCAAATTTGCGCCGACGCGCAGGCGCGCGCGCGTGCCAAAACGTTAAACGAAAATCAAGATTTGTGGGGGCGAATGTGGGGGCGAAAAAGGCAAAAAATCACTAAATTATTGATATATATTGTTATTTAAAGAAAATGTGGCGGAGGAGGTGGGATTATCCAGAAATATTCTTATTTATTACAAAACAACATGTTATAAAGAATAAAAAATATAGATAATGCTCCAAATAATGTCCAAAATAAGTATTTCATAATCTCTTACAAATAAAACTTGAAAAAGCTGCCTGGGCTTGCAAGTGCCACCGCCCCCATACCCGTTAGCGTATTCAATCCAGACCCAATTTTAGGATTTTTGAACTGTAAAGTGAATATCTAAAACTATTGACAGATCGCTGGGTATTTTGTATTTTGGCCAAAGGCCAATTCTCAGAAATATATTGACTTTGATATTTTTCTGTGATATAATCTAACCAGGTTTAGGGAAAGAAAGATCCAATAAACCTCTGGCTTTTAAAGCAGTTTAGCTTAGTCAAAAAATCCCCTACGATTTAAGTCAGGTGTACAATGGATAAGTGCACTGACATGTACTGAAGGCCCCACGGATTTAGAACCCATCCGATAACCCGACCTGAAGCAGAAGTGGCATCTGCTGTAACAAATAATGCAGTCGGCATAGTGGTACCCATCAGACAAGGCTTCGACCTTGCCAGTGGCCAGAACCTCATACCGGTGCTCACAAGTATCGGGTTCTGGTTCATATCTGCTTAAATCTTTTCAATTTAATTGTGCTGCTTAGGGGAAGCAGCGATCCGAAGGAAATATCATGTATTCGACAACTCGTACTTCCGATCAGTTCTTTGCAGCCAAAGCAAAAGGACAAAAGGCAGAGAAAACCTTTATGGAACTTATCGCCTTAATGGGTGGGACGGCTTCTTCTTTAGGTACTGTGCCGACAGACACTGACCCAACTCCCCGCTTCACAAGGCCCCACAGCACTAACGAAAATGGTTTTTGCTATTCTGTAAGTCCAGACATCCTTTTCACACTTCCTGACCAGCCTAGAGGCTTTGCATCATTGGCTCAGGTGAAAATCAAAAAGGTACAAAGAGACCCTTCAAAAGAGTGGCTGTACGTTTATCTAGACGAAAAAGAATTGCACCGCATGAACGTCGCCTCTCAGTTCTACGATGTCTTCTTCATTATCAACCTACCAGAGTTAAATGGGATCGACGGGTTTCATGATTGGATGTGGCTTAATGTTGATCAAATAAAGCCAGAACGGGCTACACTCATCAAAAGAAGGATATGCGATAAGCCAACATTCCTGCTGCCACTAAACATCTTCCAACCTCTATCTGAAATGACCAAAAGGACATTAAATGAGCCAGCCAACACAAACGCTGCATCAAAAACTCCAACAACATGAAAAAAGCATTATTGCTGATACTGTGCCCAACCATCAGCGGCTCTATCAGGCAGCTGAAGCGCTGGGCATCAGGTACTGTACACTCTGGCGCAAGATGAAGCATTACGGGACTTGCACTGATGCCTGAGGAGAGCAAACTGACTAATAAGCAAAGGTTGTTCTTAGACGCTTTGATCTCAGAAGAAGCGATGGGCGATCTAAGAACAGCCATGAGCCTCGCAGGATATAGCGACAATACAAAAGTCGCTCACACCGCAAAAGAACTTAGAGATGAGATAAGGAAGGCCACAGAAACGTTATTAGCCATGTATGCACCAAAAGCTGCTTATGCCTTAACATCCGTTCTAGATAATCCTGATGCCCTGAATGCGAGACACGTAATCTCGGCTGCTAAAGAAATTTTGGATAGGACGGGCCTCGTTAAAAAGGAAAGAGTTGAGGTCACTGGAAACACAGGAGGGATTTTTATTTTGCCGCCTAAGGCAACAAATAATGACGAGATGTGAAACGGGCAGTACGAAGCAAGAGCTCGATGCAGACACACCGGTCGAAAACCTAAAGGTCGTAAATCAGAAATACGCCTATCACCCAGATCCAAACAAACTCCGAACCCCAGATGGCCAGATCGTGGAGTTCGTGGTGGCTTAGTTTGAGATTGGTGGCTTGCTTTACCTAACGTCAATTTTGAGATACATGACGTCTGGGGGTTAGGTTCAACGGTGACTGGAGTTCATCGGGATCGACTTTTTATGTAGCCGACAGGGAAAGATGGTGGCCTACCCCCACCAAAAACCTATTAAGGCTCAGTTTTTAGTCAGCAGACGCCAAATTCTAAATAGAATGAAACATAACAAATCGATGATAAGGATGTAAAAGCCCAGCATCATACGATTAAAATGATATTTTAAAGTTTCTGAACTATAAACTTGCTCTTCAAAATTACTGAATGCTGACCATGCGATACCATTGGTTAGTAAAATATAAAAACCTATAAAAACGCTTATGAGCCACAGCCAGGCCACTGCGAGATAAATATTTTGAGAGTTGTTGAACATAACCGAAAATTAGCCCTAGTTCGGAGACAGCAATTAAATTCAGTGATGAAAAAAGGCTGGCTACTCAAACCCAGAATAAGCCAGCCAGAAGGAACATGTCGACCTCGTAATGTCGGGAAGAGCATTACGAAGAGGGTTAGACTGACTTCCCCAACCATTGACGGAAGCCAGCCCGTGAAACATTCACTGGTAATAAATATTTCACCTTTGAGGATTACCTCACTTATTAAAGTGTCAAAGTGTTACCTAGCGTCACAATTTTAAATTTTCATTCACTTGCTTAATTTTTGATCACTAGTCTTGTTCTGGAATTTGTGAATTGCAAATGCTGCATAGCGGCAATTCCGTATTGTCTGATGCTGCAGATGCAGAAAAATGCTATAACACAGTTGTACAAGCAAAGGAGTTTAAAATGCTTAGACAACTGTTTAAATCAATGGTCGTGGCCCGTCAGGCTGCCGCTGCAATCGAAACTTTGAACCACATGTCTGACCGTCAGTTGGAAGATATTGGTTTCACTCGTGCAAATTACGTCGAGAAAATTAAAGCCAGTGTTTTGGCTGAATTAGACGCACAAGACGCTGCAAAAGCTCTTAAAGCTCCAGTGAATGAAAACTTAGTAGGCGCCGTTTAATCAGCGCCTACCAAATTTTAGAATGAACCACATTCATGTATACGGATTATTATACGTTAAGTCGAAAATTAGTTCACAGGTGAAAAATCATACACTGAGGCACCTCCAAATGAGTGTCTAGTTTTACCCAGAAACTTAGCACCAATTAAAGCTGTCCACTTCCCAGTTCCGGTAGTTACAGAAAATGCCAATGTGCCGTCAGATTGGGCAACACCGTTCCATAAAGAAATATCGCCATCTGGATCTACGGCCTGACAGGTACCACTTCCCCCACTTGGCTGCTGTTGGCCCGTAGCAATGACCTGAAAATAAGTACAAATAGCCTTTTGCGCTGCGGGAAAACCTTCTGGTGGATTGTCGTAAATCCACACATCGTTAGTAGTCACCATGGAGTGCGTTCCCGCAGTAGCCTCAATAGTTTTTCTATCACTGTAAATCCCAGTTCCATGTCCTGCAAAGTCAGCATGACCGCCGGCGAACGCCGTTGCGGGTAAAAACCCTAAAACGGCTGATAAAATTATATGTTTCATTGCCCACTCCCAAATAGCAAGTTAGAATTCATATTCAAAATTATAAAAATAAAGTCACGCAATAAAACTTGGGTTAATTCGTTTAAAACGTAACGTAAGTAAAACTTTCTGCCTATTTTTTGATCTGAGCAGTTCTACTGCCTGACATGGCAAACTCAGAATTACCCACATAGACGATCTGACTGCCCGCCCGCACTGACGCACCGCATTTAGTGCAGCGGGTTTTAGTCACAGCCTGATCCGCAGTCATATCAGGCTCAAATTTCTCAATAAAAGCTTTGACCGGTATTAGCCCTGCATGGCCACACCAGCATCTGATGCTCAAGTGATTGTTTCTAATTGCAGCCAGTTTGGTCATACTAAATTGAAACGTCATGCCCCATATGTCGGTAAATTTTGCCGTCTTTAAAGAAGGTGACGTTAGTCTGCCTGACCCTTTGACCATCCTTAACCCGCTCGTATTGGAAGGTATGGATGTCTTCATTATCAGTTAAAAATCTTAAATTTGCGTTTCTTAAATCCAATGTTGGGTCTTCAAACCAATCCTTCATTTGCTGAAGAAATTCGTCACGGCTTACCATTTCGTATTCTTGAACCGATAGAAAATCTTCATGCATCGAGTCTTCGACGTAACCCATGTCTTTGTTCAGAAGTTTTTCTAATGCAAAAACGTGGTTGACCATTGGTTTTCTCCTAAAAGCGTCTTTCCTTTTCAACCTATAGACGGCCTAAAATTATGGCAATCAACAAGTCTAAAATGAAGTGTAACAAACCTCGGCGTACACCTGATGGGCGAAAGAAGTTCGTGGTCAAAGCGTGTGAGGGCGGCAAGGAAAAGGTCATCCGATATGGCGACAGTTCCATGCGGATCAAGAAGTCTAATCCTGAGCGCCGCAAATCCTTCCGTGCCTGCCACAAGTGCAGCACTGCAAAATCAAAACTGAACGCTCGTTATTGGTCGTGCAAAAATTGGTGAGCCCATGTCCTTAGTTAAAAACATGAATAAGCGTAAGAAGGCTGGCACTTCTCGCTCCAAAAAAGACAGCACTGTAAGCCCGAAAGCCTACAAGGACATGAAGGCTGGCTGGCCCAAAAAGGGTAAAAAGAAATGAGCGAAGACCGGCTTACACGCATGGAAGACAAGTTAGATAAGCTTTCAGAGGCCTTATCCTTGTTCACCCCATAAACCGTGGAACTCATATGCCACTGCGCCTTTATCGCCATTCACCCAAGCATCATGGCCTGGTTCAATTGAGTAAGCGCTTCCCGCATTGTAGGTCATCTCTGAACCGTCGTCATGTCTGCAGGTAATTGAACCTTCGACAATTACACCAACATGCTTTGCCTGACAGCTTTCCGTACCAACCACGGGCTTGATGTCTTTAGACCATTTCCAGCCTGGTTTTGCGGAAATTTTCATAACTCTTTGACCACCAACATTCACCATTTCAACTTTCGCATTGTTGGGTGTCATCACTTCGTCGGCTTGGGTGGAAAAGTCTTTGCACTCTAAAGATCCCATAACTTGTCTCCTTTATTATCGTACGCATCAAAATCTGGATTGATTTCAGATTTGCACTTTTCTAAGACTTTGGCACTTCAATTTTCAAATTTCGTTACGTAACTTACTGATTTAGCTTAATAATAATATGTTATAACATCACATTTTAAAATTAAGCGCTAGGCCGCACTTCAAGGACAGCAAAACATAAGTGAAGACCGGCTCACCCGCATGGAAGACAAGCTGGATAAGCTGTCAGAAGCTGTCCTCGCCATTGCTCGAATGGAAGAGCGAATGCTCACCGTGTTTAAACGGCTGGAAAACGTGGACGGCGGTGTAAAGAAAATGGATGACCGCATCGATGAGATGGAAAAACAGGCCATCGCCAGAGGTCAGAAGATCGCATTTGCCGAACGGATATTCTGGATGATCTGCACGGGCGCCGTGGGTCTGGCATTCGTATACTTGAGGTAATTAGGGCTCAGAACCTATGCTCTAAGCCCACAATTTATTATTTACAGGGATAAAGTTCCCACACTGCTTTGCCTTCTGCATCAGCTTCATAAGTGAACATGTAATACTTACCATTCAGTTCAGATAAAGCTTCAGATGTTGTTTCAAATATAGCCCCGCCTCTAAAAGATACGCCCCCGGCTTCGGTCATGTTTCCAACTCCATCACACTTATATGTGGCAACACCTTCTGCACACATTACTACACCAGCGTAAGCATGACCCGCCCATGAACCGTCAGGTCTCATGTGAGCAGTAAATGCCGCTCGTGATTGAACATCATAGCCTAATAATTTTCCACTACCGACAGTGTGGGTGTCCATGGCGGGAAGTCCATATTTACCAGAATCTATCGGCTTACTGGTTTCCTGAAATGTCATTGATCCGGCTTTATCACCAATCATTGTTATTCTCCTTTTTATGCGACCGTCGTTTCAAAATAGTTATCGTGCACCAAAATATTGGATGCCGACGACGTGCCGATAATTACCGAACTTCCAAAGTTCACAAACGCAAAAATAAGTAACGTTACGTCATTTTGATACTACACTTAATGGTCAAAATGAGCCCTTTTGTTCAAGAGCGAACCCTAGAATATTATGGATATTGCAACTAAAGAACTGACAGACAAACAGGCTGCTTTCCTTGAAGCACTGCTGGGCGAGGCTCGTGGTAATATTCGAGCAGCAATGAACATCGCTGGATATTCCAAAACAACAGCCACCACAGAAGTCGTTGGGCCTCTGAGAGAAGAAATTACAGAACGAGCCGGCATGATGTTAGCCATCAATGCACCGAAAGCGGCATTCGGGATTATAGACGTTTTAGACGATCCCTCAGCACTGGGCGCTCGCAACGCAATCTCTGCTGCCCGTGAAGTTCTAGATCGCACTGGTCTGGTGAAAAAAGAGCAGGTTGAGGTCAGCGGTAATGCCGGCGGCATATTTATCCTGCCCCCGAAGACGGCAAACGACGACCTGCCCTAAAATTTGGTTTACATCGTCTCTATCACTTCACCATTTATAACCAGCACCTCACCAAACTTGCCCATAACCTCGAAAAAGCCCGGGGCATTTGGCATTGATCCAGCAGCATCTAAATGTTGACCAATGCCTTCTGGGTGAACGTAAACTTCATTTATCGAAAAGAGCACATTGCCAGTGGTGCCCTCACTAGGGTCAGAAAAATTTACCAACTCATCTGATTTTGAAACATAGTAATGAACTAGTTGAATTTTACTATCATCATAACTGTGAGTATCCCGCATCCATTTCGCATGTGTTTTAATTTCAGCCTCTACGTCGGCGACTACATCCGCTGGAACTTTCATATTTAAATTGAAGGTTCTTTGTCCATTTTTGACCATTTTTATCTTCCTTATTGGGCTGATTTCTAAAAAACTTACCTGCGGTAAGTAATTAGACCATAACTCAAAATGAAATTACAACAAGCAATTAGTATTTTAAATGTGGCCGAATAAAACTAGACCTAACAAAACAGCTAAAGTACCATATGGGTATGCCGTTAGTGAAAGCGATCCACTGGTTCTTATCCCCGACCCTGAAGTTGTTGGGTGGGTGGAAACTGCTCTTGATCATCTTGATCAAGGCAACAGCACTAGAAATGTGGCGGCGTGGCTGGTGGAAAAAACTGGCAAAAAGATTTCTCAGTAGGACGTAAGCATTTTGTTAGGCTCAATATCTTAACACCGTAAAGTCAGACATATTCATACTTAACATCAACCCGCAACACGCTGAAATTAAATTGTAAAGTATAAAATTATTCATTAATTAGCAGGTTACAAAAACGATAAATCTAACCTGTCGATTGCCTCTTTCTTTGATTTTAGAGAATAGCCCTGCCCATAGCTCTCACCCACTGAACTGGCAGCATGCCCTAGTAAAAAATCCTGTAAATCTTTTGGAACGCCAGCATCCCGCAGCATGTCCTTGTACGTGTGCCGCAAGCTGTGCACTACTAAGTTTTGATCGGAGGAACTACGAACTAACCTTATTTGGCGCAGTAAGGCCTTAGACGCTGCGTTTTGCGACTTTCCATCAACATCTTTGGGATAATTGAAAAGGCGCCCCTGCCCTGTAGGCAGCTTTAATTTATCGGGTATAGGAACCTTACGCCTAGATGCCTCATCATTCTTCAAAAGTTTCGCTTCGTCAGTCAGATCAAAAAAGCGAATACCCGTATCTTCGTCGATTTTAATATCATCAAATGTCAGTAGCGCCACTTCGTCTAATCGCATTCCGGTACAAGCGAGAATTTGCAGGCACAATCTATCCCTCTGCTTCATAGGCAACTGAAAAAGCCTAGTTAATTGCTTTTGAGTAAATGGTACACGTTTCCTAGGAGGCTTTCCCTTGCCTTTAAGACGTAATCCAGCAAAGCTATTGAATTCCACGTAACCTCGTTCTTCAGCAAAATTCAGCAAACCACGCATTGCGGCAACTGCAGTTTCCAAAGTGCTGTGGGCAAGCCCAAATTTTACTAAATGCTGAACATAATGGTTGGCTTCTACTTTGGTGACCGCATCGACTGTTTGGTCACCTCCAAATTTAATAAACCGCTTCACGTGCGAAGCGTATGTATTAATAGTTTTTGTACGGCTAACGCTTGGATTATCTAACCATTGCTCCAAAACTTCAGAAATAAGCGGGTTATCGCTTAACCGAAAACCTTCAATCTTGTTTGTGGAAAAAAATAGATCGGCTTGCTCTTCAAAATCCTCTAATGCTTTTTCCATCCTTTCCTGCATATGAGCAATGCCAATGGCTGTTTCAGGATCCCCTTCGCCCATCCAATCTAAGCTTTTGGCATAAGATGCACGCTCCATTATATCCCGCATGGCCTCTAAAGATGTTGACTTTTTAAGCAGCTGATCTGCAGAAAAACCATGCTTTTTCTCAGAGGTCAGGTCTATAATCTTTTGACCAGCCTTAAAATAAGGGTGATTTTCCGCTAGGGCGCCCTCCAACTCGTTAAGAATTTCATTAGCCTTCTGGATCAGTCTTTTCTCAGCGAGCTTTTTATCACTCGTGCCAGTACTCCGTTTGATCTGCTTTTGGCCCTTAAAGCTTTGGCGCAGTTCTACAGGCACAGTTACGCAAACATACCACTTGCCTTTTGCCTGCACCAAAGTAGGTTTGAAATCCATCTTTTATAATGTCCAAAATAATGTCCACGTTAATGCTTCAAAGCACTTACTCTTCAAATAAACAATGAATATTTATGGAAGGAGGGTCAATGGCGGAGGAGGTGGGATTCGAACCCACGGTAGACTTTCACCTACGTCGGTTTTCAAGACCGGTGCATTCAACCACTCTGCCACTCCTCCGACGAACCCCGCATAGCTGCAGAAGATTGATTCTAAAAGAGCCAATCTTAAATAAAACAGACTTTCGTAGCCAAATTGGCTTAAAATCAATATCATGGCGCGACCTCGCACCAAAAACCTCCATTCCCATTCGCTGTTTATGTTTGCGCGGCTGAAAAACAATCAGCTCTTCTAAAAGATTAACCCCATGAGCCAGCAGCCGGCATTGAAACTTCATCATTAACCGATAAACTGTGTTTACGGCATATCAGGTATAGGTAGAGCAATGTTTTGGCGGTTTTCACCACTTCAAATTAAAAAAGCAGGGGCAATCACATTTTTTATGTTTTGCATCTGCGCCTTTTTGGGGCAGGTTGCCTGGTCGTTTGACACCAAAGCCAAAGCCGCCTACGCGATTGATCTGACCAGCGGTTCCGTGCTGCTGTCAAAAAACTCAGAAACGCCCTTGCCGCCAGCTTCTATGTCAAAACTGATGACGCTTTATATGGCGTTCGAGTTTATCCGGGCGGGCCGTTTAAACCTAGATGAAAAGCTGCCTGTTTCTGATCATGCAGCCAGCTATGGTGGCTCAACAATGTTTCTGGATACATCCGATCGCGTCACGGTCGAAGATCTCTTGCGCGGGATTATTGTACTATCTGGAAATGATGCCTGCGCGGTCATCGCCGAAGCCCTATCGCCCGATGGAACCGAAGCGGGCTTTGCCACTATGATGACGCAGCGCGCGAAACAACTTGGCATGACTCAGTCAACTTTTACAAATTCAAATGGCTGGCCACAGATCGGACACGCGATGAGCGCGCATGATCTGGGTCTTTTAGCATCCGCTCTGATCAAAGACTTTCCAGAATTTTACCCGCTTTTCGCCGAACAACGCTTTGAATTTGATGGAAGAGCCCCTGCGAATACACAAAACCGTAACCCTTTGTTGAAATTGCAGATCGGAGCCGACGGGTTAAAAACGGGTCATACAAAAGAGGCCGGATATGGGCTTGTAGGATCGGCTGTACAGGGCGAGCGCCGTATTGTATTTGTGATTTCAGGCTTGGGTTCGGCGCGCGAGCGCGCGGAGGAAGCAGAAGCGATGGTGAATTGGGCCTTCCGACAATTCTCGCTGCGCCCCCTCAGATCAAAAGGTACCCCGCTGGCATTGGCGCCGGTTTGGAATGGCAGCGAAAAATCAGTTGCTTTGTCCTTGAACCAAGACCTGAAAATTCTGGTACCCGTAATGAGCAAAGACAGTTTGACCTTGCGGATTGAATATAAGGGGCCGATCCCCGCCCCTATCAAACAAGGTGATAAAATAGCGGATTTGATCGTTTCATCTGATGGTTTACCCGACAGCCGCTACGATCTTTTCGCGGCAACCTCAATTTCAGTTGGTGGGTTTTCTGCGCGGCTGCGAACCGCGGCGATCACCTTGAAAAACATGCTGATAGACGGTCCAGAGGCGGCATTTTGACTTATCCCGGGCGTTTCATCACGTTTGAGGGCATAGATGGGTCTGGCAAATCAACGCAAACCAAGCTTTTGGCGGCGCGCTTGCAAGACGAAGGCTATGATATTATTTTGACGCGAGAGCCCGGTGGCTCAGAAGGTGCAGAAGAAATTCGCGATCTAGTTCTACAAGGCGCAACCGATAGATGGTCTGCTGAAACCGAAATACTATTATTCACTGCGGCCCGGCGTGATCACATCGAACGCACGATTTTACCCGCGCTCATTCAAGGCAAAATCGTCATCTGCGATCGCTTTGCGGATTCAACCCGCATGTATCAAGGTATAAGTCGGGGCGATCTGCGGGCGCTTGTGGATCAGTTGCACCGCCTTATGATCCCATATGATCCCGATATTACGATTTTAATCGATATGGATCCAGAAATCGGATTGAAACGGGCGAAAGCGCGCGCAACAGCAGAGGAACGTTTTGAAGATTTTGGCCTCGATCTGCAACAACGCATGCGCAGCGGATTTTTAGAGCTGGCGCGTGAATTCGAAACGCGTATCGCCGTTGTGGACGGCAATCGTGATATCGTAGAACTGGCCGAAACCATATATCAACGCGTTAAACTGGCGCTCTCATGAAAGATCTTGAGCCGCTGCCGCTATCCGATAAAATTTCCGGGGCGCCGCATCCCTCTGAAGCCACCACAATTTTTGGTCAGGATAGCGCTCAACAACAATTTTTAAACGCTTTTGACAGGGGCAGGTTGCATCACGCATGGTTGCTGAGCGGCCCGCGCGGCGTTGGCAAAGCAACGCTTGTTTGGAAAATTGCCAAATTCTTGCTCACAACGCCAAATGCGCCGGCCCAAGACGGCCTGTTTGGCGCGATGAGTCAACACGTATCGAATTTGGAAACACCACCAGACCACCCCGCCCTGCCCCGTATACTGGCCGGTTCAGAGCCCGCGCTTTGCGTGCTTAGGCGCAGCTATGATGAAAAACGCAAACGCTTTAAGCAAAATATTACGGTTGATGATGTGCGCAGCCTAAAAAGCTTTTTCGGCCTGTCAGCGGCCGATGGCGGCGCACGCGTGGTGATAATTGATGCCGCCGATGATATGACGGGTAGCGCCGCCAATGCGCTGTTGAAAATGCTGGAAGAGCCGCCCAAAAACGCCTTTTTGTTTTTGATCAGCCATCAACCGGCCGCCCTTTTACCAACGCTACGGTCGCGCTGCCGAGAGCTGCGCCTCTCAGCCTTATCGCATGATATGATGCAGCAAGCTTTGACTCAGGCAAAAATCCACCTTTCTGAAGAACAAAGCTCACTCTTCACGCGCCTCTCTGCAGGGTCAGCCGGTCAAGCGATCCGTTTGGCTCAGCTTGACGGAGATGCGCTTTACAGCGCGCTAATTTCAACCCTGCAAACGTTGCCCAGCCTGAACCAAAGCGCCGCTTTAAAACTGGCTGAAAACTTTGCAGGGCAAGCGAATTCAGAGCGTTTTGATTTGTTGATAGACCTTATCGATTATATTTTAGGGCAAGCTGCGAAAACATCGCTTATCCCGCTGGATCCGGATTCGGATCCTACAACGCTTGACCAAAAGCTGTTCACAACACTTCATAAAGGGCCAATAGGCGCCCGTAAATGGGCCCTCTTGCAGCAAGATATTTCACAACGAATGCGTCATGGGCGGGCGGTCAACCTTGACCCGGTGACATTGATCCTAGATATGTTCTTCAAGATAGAAAAATGCGCTGCAGCATTGTAAGAGCCAAGGGCCGTGAATGAACATATCCCCAGCGATCACTGATAGCCATTGCCATCTGGATTTCCCAGATTTTGCCGATGAGCTTGACACTGTAATAAGCCGAGCGCAGGCCGCGGGCGTTCATCGCATGGTAACGATTTGTACAAAATTACAGAATGAACCCTCTGTACGCGCCATCGCCGCGCGATATGCACCTGTTTTTTACGCGGCTGGCACCCATCCGATGAGCGCAGCAGATGAGCCTTTGGTCACCCTTGATGAGCTATTGGCGCTTTGTAAGCACAAAAAAATGGTGGGGATTGGAGAAACCGGTCTTGATTATCATTATTCAAGCGACAGCGCCGAGATTCAAAAAACCTCGCTTTTGGTGCATATACGCGCAGCGCAACAAAGCGGGTTGCCCCTGATTATTCATGCCCGCGCAGCGGATGAAGACATCGCAGACATTTTGAACGCTGAGTATAAAAATGCGCCCTATTCTTGCGTCATGCATTGTTTTTCCTCTGGCGAAACCTTGGCGCGCAGATGTTTGGATTTGGGGTTTTACCTATCGCTCTCTGGAATCACAGCCTTCCCCAAAAGCGATCAGCTACGGGCAATTTTCAAATTCGCGCCGCAAGAGCGGCTTTTGGTCGAAACCGACAGCCCTTATTTGGCGCCGCCACCCCATCGTGGCAGGCGTAATGAACCTGCTTATGTCGCGCTCACCGCCCGCGCAGCGGCGACTTTCTTTGGGCAAGACTATGCTGCGTTCGCAGCGCAGGTTGAGAAAAATTTTAACCGACTTTTTGTAAAAGCTGCCGCCTATGAGACCATGCAATGACAGACCAGTTACGGTTTCGAATTTTGGGATGTGGGTCCTCGGGTGGGGTGCCGCGGCTTGGCGGAAATTGGGGGGCTTGCGATCCCAATAATCCCAAAAATGCCCGAACGCGCTGCTCGCTTTTGGTTGAGCGCCAAAGTGAAAATGGCCGAACACAAGTGCTGATTGACACCTCACCGGATATGCGCGCGCAGCTTTTACAGGCGCAAGTGGGCCGTTTGGATGCGGTGCTCTACACGCATGACCACGCCGATCATGTGCACGGACTGGATGATTTACGCATGATTGTGTTCAACCGGCGTAGCCGACTGCCCGTTTGGGCCAACCAAGTTACAAGCGCCGGCCTGCTCAGCCGCTTTTCCTATGCGTTCAAACAACCTGAGGGCTCTGCCTACCCCCCCATCTTGCAGCTCAATCACATCGAAGGGCCAGTGAAGATTGATGGCGCAGGCGGCCAGATTGAATTTACACCGTTTGAAGTTGCGCATGGGCAAATCACTGCATTGGGGTTCCGGATCGGTCCCGTGGCTTACTTACCCGATGTTTCAGCCATGCCCCCTGCTGCATGGGAGGCTCTGGCTGGCATTGACTGCTGGATACTGGACGCATTGCGCCGTGATCCGCACCCCTCACATTCCCATCTGGCCCAAAGCATTGAGTGGATTGATCAATCAAACGTTGCGCGCGCCGTTTTAACCAATATGCATAATGATTTAGATTATGCCACCTTGCAGGTGGAGCTTCCCAAACATATTCTGCCCGCTTTTGACGGGATGGTTCTCTCCTATGATCTTTGATCTTTTTAAGCCCCGGCCATGCACGCGTTAATTGAAGTTATTTTTCCGGTTTTTTTGGTCATCGGGTTCGGCTATGCTGCGGTCTGGGCAGGCTTTTTTTCAACAGATTCTGTTGATGGATTGATGCGTTTCACACAAAACTTTGCTATCCCATGCCTTTTATTTGGTGCGATCGCCTCGCTTGATTTGAGCCAAGTTTTTGATTTTGCGCTTCTGTTTAGTTTTTACAGTGGAGCAACCGTCTGTTTTCTGGCCGGATTATTTGGATCAAGGCTTTTGTTCCAGCGGCCTTGGGAAGATTGCGTTGCGATTGGCTTTTGCTGTCTGTTTTCCAATTCACTCATGCTCGGTTTGGCTATTACCGAACGCGCCTATGGCGCGGCCGCATTGACCTCAAATTACGCGATCGTCGCCTTGCATGCCCCTTTTTGCTACTGCCTTGGCATCTTAACCATGGAAATTGTACGCAACCGGCAGAAATCGGTGATGCCCGTTGTAAAAAGCGTCTTAATCGCCATGTTCAAAAATGCTCTCTTTCTAGGCATTCTGGTCGGCTTTGCCGTCAATTTTCTAAAAGTCCCGCTGCCCAGCCCTGTCACCGAAGCCGTTGACATGTTGATCCAAGCCGCCTTACCGGCAGCTCTGTTCGGGATGGGGGGCGTTTTGTACCAATACCGGCCTGAAGGCGATACAGGGCCAATTTTATGGGTTATGGCGGTGGCCCTGCTGCTGCATCCCTCTTTGGTCTGGATAAGCGGGCAAGCACTGTCACTTGAGCAAGCCGGGCTGCGCTCGGCTGTGTTAACCAGCGCGATGGCCCCTGGCATCAACAGCTATGTCTTTGCCAATATGTATGGGGCTGCGCGACGCGTTGCAGCGTCGGCAGTCTTATTCAGCACCTCAGCCTCGATCATAACCGTCTGGTGCTGGTTATATATTTTACCCTAAAAGTATCTGATCATTATGCATATTTTTCAATATGCTATGATTGAAATCCAGCTTAGGCTATGGTGCATAAATTTGACAATATCAACCACAAAAGTTATCGGATCTTCATGACTGCACAACATATATATGGCCGTTATCACGTTTCTCCGCAAATCGATGTAGCGGATGTTGATGGTTTAAAAAAAGCCGGCTTCACGACTATAATCTGTAACCGACCAGATTTTGAAGTTCCTTTAGAACTGCAATCCGAGGTTATAAAAGTCGCAGTTGAAGCAGCTGGAATGCGGTTCGAAGTGTTGCCACTGAGCAGCCACAGCATGGACCGAGACACCATTGCCCATCAATTTGAACTGGTAGAGCAATCACAAGGGCCCGTTCTGGCCTATTGTGCCTCTGGAACACGATGCACGATAATCTGGGCCTTATCACAAGCGGGTCTGCGTGACGTAGAGGAAATTTTATCCTTAACCGCACAAGCGGGCTATCCATTGGACGGGTTGCGGCCTTATCTTACCAAAAATTCATAGCTTGAAAGCCACGCCGGGCTTTACTTCAACAGCAGGTTAGATTGCCATTTGCTTGGAGTTCAAACCGAAGGCAAACGCAAAAGTCCGCTCAAACCTCGCCTTCATGGCCCTCGGCCGGCGTTTCATTGCCCCTCGGCTGCGCTCCCCCCTGCGACTCACCCTGCTCAGGAATCGACACAGGCTCAGTAAGCTCAGTTTCAAAAGCGTTTAAAACGACCGCGCGCCGCAGCCCTATTTTCCCTAACCTCACCGGCAAAGGCGCAGCGCCCCCTTCGGGCCTAAGCAACGCGTTGCCAAAAACCGTTTGAGGAAGGGGTAAGATCGTGCCTTTCCGCCATTTTTCAAGCGCGTTCCAAGGTATTGAAAAGCGATGCAGCTCTGCGCGTAAATTCGCCTGGAGTAACATCAAATCGGTTTGTGCGCCCAATTTTAAACCTTCGCCGTTTTGCATCACCGCGCCCAAACTCATTATTTCGCAAGGAACTCCAACCATAATCACTAAATTATCCGCGACCTCCTCAACGGAAAAACTGGTTTGAAATATCGTGAAATGAGAACTGCTTAACCACAAACTCAAAGCGTCCGGATCCTTTGCGGGGAACACCAAGCGCAATCCTTTCAAAGATTCTTGCAAGCGCGCAGAAAGCCCCTTCAGCGGCATTGATCGCAAAACATCATCTATGAAGGGGGCGACCAACGCAAAATCAGTGCGCGTTGAGGCGCGTCCGCGGGCCAAAGCGCGCCCCGAAACGCGCCCCAATGTTTGGATTTCGATCAAACACCTGAGCGCAGTCCAGTTCAAGGCTGCAAAACCTAATGCCTCATCTTCGCCCTTTAGGGCACCAATCAGAACAAAATCTTTCAAAGCTATAGCGATATCCTGCGCTAAAAGCAGCTGCGAGTCGTGATGCGCTGGACGCAACGCTAAGTTCATCTGCCCGAGTGCTGATTTGGCAACAGCGATTTGCAAACCTTCACTGATGATCCGGTGGACCTGCTTTCCTTGTGGGCGCGCCAAGCTGGCTTTTTGGCGCAATATATTGACGGCTCTTTCGATCGCGCTTTTCCTTAGCAAGATGACGTTTCCGACCCTGTGAGAAAAGCTTTAGCCTTGAGATGCTTAAAATTTCCTTTAAACGCGTTTTGCGGAGCCGCCATCATCCAAGGGCAATAAAACCCGAAACCCTGCGCCACCTTGGCCCGGCAAATACGAAATATCTCCGCCCAAGCGCTGCATTATTTCTTTGCAGATCGCCAATCCCAATCCCGCACCGCTAGCTTTTTGATCCCCAGCCCGTGAAAATTTCTCAAAAATCAGATCTTGCTGATCCTTTGGGATACCGCGGCCATTATCCACAAAGTCCAAAACCAACTGACGACCTCTTTGAAATCCTGTTACGGTAAGGGATGGCGCCGCCGCGTCACAATATTTAACCGCGTTGGCGATTAAATTGATGAACACTTGGCCAAGCCGCATATCGTCGGTTTTTATCTCAGGGCAGTTTTCGGGCAGCTTTACCCGCAACGCTAATTTATCTAGCTCGGCTCCACCACCGACTGTCAACGCTGCGCGTTGCAACAAGGGCTCAATCGCGGTGCTGCTAATCTTTAACGTGACTTGCCCATTCTCTAGCACGCTCAAATCAAGCAGGTCGTCCAAAAGCTGGGTTAGCCTGAGCGATTCTTCGTGAATGATCCCCGCATATTTGTTCAAATCACCCGTGGATAAATCGGGGCCATCGCGCAAAATTTCGGCAAAAGCCAATATAGAAGTCATTGGGGTGCGCAGTTCATGGCTGATCTGGGATAGAAAGGCATCTTTTTGCACGGATAGCCTGGTCAGTTTATCGTTTGCGCGCCGCAATTGGCCCGCCGTGCGCACCAATTCATCCGATTTCATTTCTAGCCGACTTGAATATTCAAGCATTTGGGCCGTTTCATCGGCCACCGCCATCAGATCCTGAACAGAGACGGCAAGACCACCCATTATTTTTCCCATCATCGCATGCGCCGTCGCCGCCCCAACCGATCCTGCAAGCGCCCGCTCTAGTTTTTGTAAAAACTCTGGTGTGGGTTCAGGAAGATATCCAGCCCCACCTTGCTTCACAACTTCACTTTGAAACAAAGCCTGCGCTTCGAGGGATCCCAAGATCCGTTGCGCCATAACCATCAGCTCTTCGCTTTGCCCAACCCGGCCATTCCAACTATGCGGGCTGGGAGCGTAATCAAAGGTATTCACGAATTGTACCGCCTGCAGCCGTTCCAGGGGTGATGGAAAACTGATCAATGACACAAAAACAAATACCAAGCTGTTCAAAGAGATGCTCCAGAACACCGCATGCACCAAGGGATCTAAACCCGAAATTCCAAATAAAGCCTGTGGGCGCAACCAAGAAATTTCAAACGGACCCAGCTGCATAAGCTGCAGCAAAAATCCAAGATCCAAACCCAAGCTTGGAATAAAAAGAGTATAAAGCCAAATACCAAAGCCCGTGCCAACCCCCCATAAAGCCCCAAGACGAGTTGCCCCGCGCCAGAAGATACCACCAATCAAGGCCGGTAATACTTGTACAACACCGGTAAATGACACCAAGCCAATAGCGGCCAGCGCAGCGCCCCCGCCCGACAACGAATAATACAGATACCCCAAGAGCAAAATCACCGCGATTGACAAACGCCGCGCCATTAAAACCACTTTACGTACATCGCCCGACATGCTCAGCATATTGCCACTGACCCGCAGAAAAAGTGGCATCACCACATGGTTGGAAACCATCGTTGATAAGGCGATTGAGGCCACAATCACCATTGAGGTGGCCGATGAGAACCCGCCTAAAAAGGCTAGAATGGCCAGACTGTCTTGCCCCTGAGACAACGGCAAGGTCAAAACGAACAGATCCGGATTGGCGTCCGATGGCAAGATATCAAGCCCCACAACCGCGATTGGCACCACGAAAAGCGACATCAACAGCAAATAGAGCGGAAAGGCCCATGAGGCGGTTTCCAAAAATGCCTCATCTTCATTTTCAACCACCAAAACCTGAAACATCCGAGGCAAGCATAAAAATGCCGCCGCTGACAAGAATGTCAGGCTGGCCCAGCGGCTGTTATCAACGCTCCAATGCGCCAAAGACGACTGATCAATTTTTGCAAATGTCTGGCCGATTCCTCCCATAACCCCCCAGACAACGAAGACACCAACCGCCAAAAGCGCAAACAGCTTCACAATCGCCTCAACCGCAATCGCAATCACCACGCCGTGATGTCGTTCATTCACATCCAAGTTTCGGGTTCCAAAAACGATGGTGAATAAAGCCAAGCCAACGGCAACCCAAAACGCCGTATTGCCCCCCAATGTTGCGCTTTGTCCAACCTCTCCCGATGCTGCGAACACTTCAAAGGATAGGGTGACAGATTGCAGTTGCAGCGCGATATAGGGGGTTGTGCCGACCACAGCCAAAAATGTGATCAAAGCCGCCAAACTGTTTGATTTTCCAAATCGAGACGATAATAAATCCGCTATCGAGGTGACCCTTTGGCTGCGACCGATGCGCACCAGCTTGCGCAAAACCCACCACCAGCCAAACATGACCAATGACGGTCCGATGTAAATTGTCAGAAATTCTAACCCTGAGCGCGCAGCATAGCCAACGGCGCCATAAAAGGTCCAGGCAGTGCAATATATTGAAATGGATAAAGTATAAATCCAGGCACTGCGCAACCATCGCCCGCGGCCGCGCATCGCGGCTTTTTCCGCAATAAACGCTACTGCGAACAACAACCCGACATAAAGTAAGCACACGAAAATGAGCAGATTCAACATTAGAGTTCGGCCTTATCGGAACCCGATACATCTATCGAGCGCTGAACATCCTCGGGCAAATGCCGCAATTTCCAAGACAAAACAAACTGACTTACGATCAAAAGGAGCCAGACGCCAAACACATAAAGACTCGCGCTGGAAATTAAGATCGACGGCTTTTCGATAGACTGCCACAGGAATGGCACGCTCCATAAAAAAATGCCCAACAGTGGCAGAATATGCGCCGCGTCAATCACTCTGCGCGCCTTGTAATTGCGCCGTTCTAAAAAAACGGGTCCTTGTGGCATGCTTATGCCCCAGCCAATTCGCGGACAGCGTCTAACATCTCTTGATTGGAAAACGGCTTTGTCATGAACCGGCTTGCGCCTAGAGCTTCGGCCATTTGACGGTCTTTCGTCTGGCCTCGCGCCGTCAACATCAATACTGGAATCTCCAAACATTCAGGGGTAAGCCGAATTTCTCTTAAAATATCATAACCGCTTTTACCTGGAAGCATCACATCCAAAATAATCAAATCGGGCAGGCTGGTTTTAATGACAGCATTGGCATCATGCCCATTCGCATGCGTCTTGACCTGCCATCCATCGCGCGACAGAATATATTGCACCGCCTCAATGATGTTTGGCTCATCCTCGATAAGCAGAACCGTCTTCGCCATCGTTCCTCCCAAAACTGACTGCTGTGACCAGCACGGCTTAAGCGATACTTAACAATATTTCTTCAACGGATGTCAAAACTCTTCGGCGAACACAGAAATTTCGCGGCGCGCAAAACAATCTGCGCGCGTGCAAAGCCGGCAGGTTAAGCCAACTTCACGCGGCATCTGCGCGTGTGGCATTTCTGCAGATGGCACCTGAGATACGCTTTCGTGGGGCTGAAGCAGCATATAGCCCACGGGCAACACAGGATCAGCGCGCGCTGGAATTTCCGGAAGCTGGGCGAAGGAAACGCTTTGAAACAGCCCTCCTTCACGCCCATTTTGTTGAAGCTTGAGGCGGATTGGACGCATTGGAAGTTGCAGCGCTTCAAAAACTGGCCAAATAGCACAAAACCCAGCCGATATGGGCAATTTAAACCCTGGAACGGGTTTGTTGAACAGCACGCTTCCTGAGGCATCACAAATCAATAGGCCCACCTCAACGTTTAAAATCTGGGCGCCCAGAGATGCCATGCGCCGCATAACCACTGGTAAGGCTTGGCCTGAGCGGCGGGCAGCCTCAACAGGATCGCTGCCAAACTCATTCAAAATACGCGACAACGTGGTTTGCGGCAACGCAAGAGCATCTTTTTGATACTGCGCAAGGTAATCCTGCAATAATTTTTGCGCTTGGACCGACAATTGAGGATTCGCCTCGACGCGACGTGTCACATCGCCCCCGCTTTCTTCAAATTCTTCAAAGTAATACCGCCGCGTGGCCAAAAGCCCATCAAGTTCTTCGCGCGGCGATAAGATATTGTTTTGGTCTGCATCCTCGGGATCTAAAAATCCTACCAAGGCTTGGGCTCCAGCAGCCAACCGGCGGCTATCCTCGTTTAAATTGCGGTGAAACCGGTTTTGCCATTCAGGCTCGATATTGGTGGTTTCAGCCAGAATAGCGCTTGTAGAACGGATTGCGGTTGCTGCGCTGAGCACTTCAAACAGGGAACCTGCCAAGCGCGGATCATGCGACAAACGATCGGCCATCGCATTCACCATATGTTCAAGTTCGCGGTATTTCCCATGCAGCGCGACCAAACGGTTTGCCCAGTGTAAAAACCGTGCGGCAAAATCGGCGGTATCTTTGGGCAACACTGTCGCCTCAGCGTCCAACAGCGCCGCGATATCATTTAACCCTGCGATCAATGCCGCCTCTGCCCCTTGGCTTAAAAGCGTGGCCTCTACGTTGAGCAGCTTGGCAAGGTCAATCAACAATTTGCCAGCGATTTTCCGGCGATCATGCTCTATCAAATTCAAATAGGGCGCCGATATCCCGGCCCTCGCCGCTAATTCGGCTTGCTTCAGGCCCGCCGCAAGCCGGGCTTGCCGGATCCGCGCACCCGGTGTGTTTTCTGAAGTCATATTTTATATCCTAATTTCAGCAGGATGCCGCGTTGCAACATAAATAAATTTACAGAAACTGTCTATTCCATTTACATAAATTTACAAAATTTTTGTTGATTTGATGATGTTTATTGCGAAATTTTCTAATTACAAAGATAAATACCTTACATTCTAGTGATGTGCGCCCAATCGGAGGAGACTGGGCTTGAAACGCGACATGGGAGGTTTTTATGTCAAAATCGAATTTTACACGCCGCGGCGTTTTGCAGACCGGCGCCGTTGCCGGTGCAGGCTTGGCCCTGCCGACAATTATCACGGCCGGTAGCCATGCAGGCTACACAAACGCCCCCACAGGCAGCAGCGTAACGCTTGGCTTTAACGTGCCGCAAACGGGCCCTTACGCAGAAGAGGGTTTAGATGAGCTTCGCGCGCAAGAGCTTGCGGTAGAGCATTTGAACGGCGAAGGCGATGGCGGAATGATGAACACGTTCAGCTCAAAAGCGCTGAAGGGCAACGGCATTTTGGGTAAAAAGGTTCAATTTGTCACGGGCGACACGCAAACAAAATCTGATGCGGCGCGTGCCTCTGCGAAATCTATGATCGAAAAAGACGGCGCGATCATGGTAAATGGCGGGTCATCGTCGGGCGTTGCAATCGCGGTTCAAGGCCTGTGTCAGGATGCCGGCATTATCTTTATGGCGGGCTTGACCCACTCAAACGACACCACGGGTAAAGATAAAAAGGCCAATGGCTTTCGCCATTTCTTCAACGGGTACATGTCAGCAGCGGCTTTGGCACCCGTTTTGAAAAACGCCTATGGCGCTGATCGCCGCGCGTATCATCTGACGGCGGATTACACTTGGGGTTGGACACAGCAGGAATCGATTGCGGCGGCAACCGAAGCCATGGGCTGGGAAACTGTGAACAATGTGCTGACGCCATTGGCATCAACAGATTTCTCTTCTTACATCGCGCCCGTGTTGAACTCAGGCGCCGATGTGTTGGTTCTGAACCATTATGGCGGTAACATGGTGAACTCTTTGACCAATGCTATCCAGTTTGGTCTGCGGGACAAAATGGTGAATGGCAAACAGTTTGAAATCGTTGTTCCGCTTTATTCAGAGTTGATGGCGGCTGGTGCGGGTGAAAACGTGCAAGGCGTGATCGGTTCGATGAACTGGAATTGGCAGCTACCAGATGCCGGATCAAAAGCCTTCGTCAAATCGTTTGGCGAGAAATATGGACGTCCACCGTCAAATTCTGCGCATACATGCTACGTTCAAACCTTGCTTTATGCGGATGCTTGCGAGCGCGCAGGAACGTTTAACCCCTGCGGCGTAGGCGAAGCTTTGGAAGGGTTTGAGTTTGATGGTTTGGGCAATGGTCCAACCTTGTATCGCGCTGAGGACCACCAATGCTTCAAGGACGTGCTGGTTATGAAAGGTAAAGAAAACCCGACCAACCAATACGATACGCTTGAAATCGTTGAAGTGACGCCACGCGCCCAAGTGGAATACGAGCCCGATCACCCCATGTTTGCGGGTGGTGATTTGGGCACCTGTAATCCAGGCGCATAAGCCGGCTCAAGAAAATAAGGGCGGGGGCAGTTAGCCTCCGCCCTTGCCTATTTCCCAGTGGCAGTGCACTGGTACCCTTTAATTTTTATAAAGGCACGAACGATGGACGCATTCATCCTTCAAATTTTAAATGGTTTAGATAAGGGCTCGGCTTACGCTCTGATCGCTCTTGGGCTCACGTTGATCTTCGGCACGTTGGGCGTTGTAAACTTTGCGCATGGCGCCTTGTTTATGATTGGCGCATTCTGTGCGGTCACCTTGTCCAAACTGTTAAGCATCAGCTATGAAGTGGTTGACGAAACCCAAACCGACTTTTTGGGCAATCCGCTCAAGGTTGACGTGCCATATATAAACGGACTTTTGGGGCCTGATTTGGGCGGCAGCGTCATTGAATGGGCGGTCCCTCTTTCGATTGTTTTCTCGATACCAATCATGATTGTGATTGGCTTTGTGATGGAACGCGGGCTTATCAAACATTTTTATAAGCGCCCCCATGCAGATCAAATCTTGGTCACGTTCGGCCTTGCAATCGTGCTGCAGGAAATCATTAAGCTTTGGTTTGGCGCCAACCCAATCCCGACGCCTGCCCCCGATGCACTTTCTGGTGTGGCCAATTTGGGGGAATGGGTCGGGCTGCAAGTGCCCTATCCGGTCTGGCGTATCGTGTATTTCTGCTTTTCTGTCTTGATTATTGGTGGGATATTCGCGTTTTTGCAATTCACCACCTTTGGCATGGTGGTGCGCGCGGGAATGGCCGATCGCGAAACCGTTTCCATGCTGGGCATCAATATCGATCGGCGCTTTACAATTATGTTCGGCATTGCCTCTGCCGTGGCGGGCCTCGCCGGTGTCATGTATGCGCCGATTAATCCGCCCAATTATCACATGGGCATGGATTTTCTGGTGCTCAGTTTCGTCGTGGTGGTTGTCGGGGGGATGGGATCTTTGCCGGGTGCGGTTTTGGCTGGGTTCCTACTTGGCATCCTGGAAAGCTTTGCCTCAACCACCTGGGCCACGACCACAATTCCGGGCATCAATCAAATCATCATCTATGTGGTGGCAATTATCGTTTTGCTGACGCGCCCGCGGGGCTTGCTGGGCAAAAAAGGCGTAATGGAGGATTAATCGATGCTGGGTCTCAACAAAAAAGATTTTTCGCTTCTGGTGATTGTAACCGCGCTTACGCTGCTGGCGCCTTTTTTCCTGAACCCATTCCCAACAAATTCAGGATTGGCCCAGTTCAATGGTGGCTATCCTGATTTGATGCAAAAATTTGTTATCTTTGGTATTTTTGCGGTTGGGTTTAACATTCTGTTTGGCCTCACCGGATATTTGTCTTTTGGGCATGCCGCGTTTTTGGGTGTCGGCAGCTATAGCTGCGTCTGGATGTTTAAATTGCTGGGCTATAATGTTTTGCCCGGAATCGCGTTGAGCATCGTTACTTCAGGGATTTTTGCGTTTCTAATCGGTGTCGTATCTCTTCGCCGCTCAGGTATTTATTTCTCAATCTTAACATTGGCCTTCGCGCAGATGTCTTTCGCGCTGGCCTATTCGGTTTTATCCAACCCGAAATTCAATTTGACCAATGGCGAAACGGGATTGCAAGTCTATGCCAATGATCCGCAATGGTTCCATTCAGCCAGCAAGCCGGACTTACCCCACCTCTTCGGATTCTCCATGCGCGCGACCGAAAAGGTGCAAATGGGCGCTTGGGAGTTTCAATTCAACGCGGGGTATTACCTCTGCGCGGTGTTCATGATCCTATCGGTTTATTTGGCCATTCGAATTTTCAGATCGCCCTTTGGTTTGATGCTACGTGCGGTGAAATCAAACCAGCAGCGCATGAATTACACCGGCTTGAACGCGCGCCCCTACACGTTGGCGGCTTTTGTGATTTCTGGTATGTATGCAGGCTTAGCCGGGGGGCTTCTCAGCGCGGTCGATCCGCTTGCAGGCGCAGAGCGAATGCAATGGACAGCCTCTGGTGAAGTTGTGCTGATGACCATCTTGGGCGGAGCAGGCACATTGATCGGGCCAATTTTGGGCGCAGGCGTGATTAAGTATTTCGAAAATATCTTCTCAAAAATAAACGATAATGTTCTTCACACTTGGTTTTCATTCATGCCCGACGGGCTCGAAAATTTTGTCGTTGCAATTATTCACCCATTTATCGGAAAGGGCTGGCATCTGACCTTGGGCCTTTTGTTTATGTTGGTGGTGATTTTTCTACCCGGCGGGCTTGTCGAAGGCGGCCAGCGAATTGGTAAATTATTTCGCAAAAAAGACGATAAAGCCGCAGCCATAACAAAGCCGGCAGAGTAAGGAAGACACGATGGGTATTCTTGAAATTAACAATGTAGGGATCCGGTTTGGCGGCTTGCAAGCGCTGGGAGATGTGAATCTAAGCATCAAAGAAAATTCAGTGCACGCGATTATTGGTCCAAATGGCGCGGGGAAATCGACCTTGTTGAATTGTCTCGTCGGCAAACTCATTCCCGATACGGGCAGCGTGATGTTTGATGGCCAATCGGTGTTGGGCCGTTCCCCGCATGAGATTAACCAGATGGGTATTTCGCGCGTGTTCCAGACCCCCGAAATTTTTGGCGATCTGAGCGTGTTTGAAAACGTCATGATCCCATGTTTCGCCAAGCGCGACGGCGCGTTTCGGATGCAAGGGCTGGCCAGCGTAGGCTCGCAGGCTGACATCCACGAAACCGCAGAAAAAATCTTAATGGACGTCAATATGATCGATAAACGCGATATGCATGCTGCATCTTTGTCTCGCGGCGATAAGCGGCGATTAGAAATGGCCATGTGCCTTGTGCAGAACCCAAAATTATTGCTTCTGGATGAGCCAACTGCTGGGATGGCGCGCGCGGATACCAATAATACCATCGATCTTCTGAAGGAGATCAATCAAAAACGCGATATCACAATGGCAATTATTGAACATGACATGCACGTTGTTTTCAGCCTGGCCGAACGGATCACCGTGTTAGCGCAGGGCACCCCGTTGGTAGAAGACACCCCCGAGAATATCAAAGGCCATCCAAAGGTGAAGGAAGCCTATTTGGGCGAGACGCAATAAGGAGCGCTGAAAATGACAGGTAACCTCGCAACAAAAATGGCCAGTAACAGTTATTTTTCGATGCATGATATGCACGCCTATTATGGTGAAAGCTATATCGTTCAAGGCGTCAGCTTAGACGTGAATGAAGGCGAAATTCTGGCTCTTCTAGGGCGCAATGGCGCCGGTAAAACCTCAACGTTGCGCGCAATTGCGCGGCTTGACGACCCACAATTACGCCAGGGTGAAATCTGGCTTGACGGGCAAAGCTTGCACAACATGAGCAGCCACCAAGCCGCGGTCTCTGGCGTGTCTCTGGTGCCGGAAGACCGCCGGATCATTCAGGGTTTGACCGTCGAGGAAAATATTCAACTGGCACAAATTGTAGAGCCTGTCGGCTGGTCGATTGAGCGGCTGTATGATTTGTTCCCGCGCCTGGGCGAACGCCGCAAACAAGAAGGGGTAACCTTATCGGGGGGCGAGCAACAAATGCTGTCGATCGCCCGTGCTCTGGCGCGCGACATTAAGCTATTGCTCCTTGATGAGCCCTATGAGGGTTTGGCGCCGGTTATCGTGGATGAAATCGAGAAAACCTTGGCGATCATTAAAGAGCAAGGCATTACCACCATTATAGTCGAACAAAACGCGGTGCGCGCCTTAGAACTGGCGGATAGATCCGTGATCTTAGACACGGGCAGCGTGGTTTTTGACGGAAGCGCAAAAGAAGTACTGGACAACCCCGACTTGCGTGCTGAATATCTCGCCATCTAAACGTATACGCAGAGGGCGGTTTTTATCCGCCGTTAAGACCACCAACAGAAAATTATGGTTTTCTGACATTAGGGACCAGAGTTATGACCCAGACATCCTACGCACCCACGGCTAAATTCGCTGAAAACGCGCATATCGACCAAGCCCGCTACGAGGCGCTTTATGCCCAGTCGATTGAAGATCCAATCAGCTTTTGGGCCGAACATGGGAAACGGGTTGATTGGATAAAACCATTTGAAACGATTAAAAACGTCTCTTACGAACATCCCGACGTGTCTATTAAGTGGTTCGAAGATGGCACGTTGAACGTATCGGCAAATTGCATCGACCGCCATCTTGAAAGCCGTGGCAGCCAAACCGCTATTATCTGGGAAGGCGATAATCCTGCTGATAGCAAGCATATCACCTATCATGAATTGCATCAGCAAGTCAGCAAATTATCAAATGTTTACAAAAGCCTTGGCGTAAAAAAAGGGGATCGGGTGGTGCTGTACATGCCGATGATCCCAGAGGCGGCTTATGCAATGTTGGCCTGCACAAGGATTGGGGCAATCCATTCGATTGTGTTTGCCGGGTTTTCGCCAGAGGCTTTGGCAAGCCGCGTAGAAGATTGTGGTGCGGTACTGCTGGTCACGGCGGATGAAGCGCCGCGCGGGGGCAAAAACACCCCGCTGAAAGCCAATGTCGACAAAGCTTTGGCGATCTGCGGTGATGTTAAAACGCTTGTGGTTGAACGCACCGGGGGTGATGTTGGCCTGAAAGAGGGGCGAGATTTTGCATTCGGGGCGATGATGGACAAAGCGGACCCGCATTGCCCGCCAACAGAAATGAACGCCGAAGATCCCTTATTCGTGCTGTATACTTCGGGCTCGACCGGCAAGCCCAAAGGCGTTTTGCACAGCTCGGGCGGCTATCTTGTTTGGGCATCCATGACCCATGAATATGTGTTTGATTATCATCAGGGTGATATTTTCTGGTGTACGGCGGATGTGGGCTGGGTGACCGGGCATAGCTATATTGTTTATGGCCCCCTGGCCAATGGCGCCACAACACTAATGTTTGAAGGTGTGCCCACTTATCCCGATGCAAGCCGGTTTTGGCAAGTCTGTGAAAAACACAAAGTAAACCAATTCTACACGGCCCCGACTGCGATCCGGGCGCTGATGGGCCAAGGCGATGAGTTTGTAAGTAAATGTGATTTAAGCGCCTTAAAAGTCTTGGGCACCGTTGGAGAGCCCATAAACCCTGAAGCTTGGAATTGGTATAATGATGTGGTTGGAAAAGGGAATTGTCCGATTGTTGACACATGGTGGCAAACCGAAACGGGCGGGCATTTGCTCACCCCCCTGCCCGGTGCGACCACTACAAAACCAGGTTCTGCGACCCTGCCGTTCTTTGGGGTGCAACCCGTCATTTTGGACCCGACAACAGGCGAAGAAATTACCTCTACAGAAGCCGAGGGAGTTTTGTGCATCAAAGACAGTTGGCCCGGCCAAATGCGCAGCGTGTTTGGAGATCATGACCGCTTCGTGAAAACCTATTTCAGCGATTTTAAAGGCTATTACTTTTCAGGAGATGGCTGCCGGCGCGATGCCGATGGGTATTACTGGATTACGGGGCGCGTTGACGATGTGATCAATGTTTCAGGTCACCGTATGGGCACGGCTGAGGTGGAAAGCGCATTGGTTGCCCACCCAAAAGTGTCGGAAGCTGCCGTTGTCGGCTATCCCCATGACATCAAAGGCCAGGGCATTTATTGTTACGTCACGCTGATGAGTGGGGAATTGCCAAACGAGGAATTGCGCAGCGAATTGCGCCAATGGGTGCGCAAAGAAATTGGCCCCATCGCTTCGCCTGACTTGGTGCAATGGGCCCCAGGTCTGCCAAAAACGCGTTCAGGAAAAATTATGCGTCGGATTTTGCGCAAAATCGCCGAGAATGACTATGGCAGTTTGGGAGATACATCAACCTTGGCCGAACCAGCAGTGGTTGATGAGCTGATCGAAAACCGAATGAATCGCGGATAAAAAAATGCTAAGGGGCTTACGCCGTTCGTAGCCTGCATAATTTATGTCCAAAAAGCGCTTTGCGCAGAGTCTTTCAGGTGCAATGGCCTTGCGCCTCTGATCGGTTGATAATGTTGAGCGCTGTTTAAACTGGGAACGGGTTGGGTTTGCCACACCAGAAAAATTTCAGCTCAAGCCACTCGAAACCCGCACATAAGGAAACATATTTAAGTAATTGATTAATATTAACTTTTAATATTTTGTTAAAGATCGCAACGCTGTTTTCAAAACTTTCCCATAATTATTCTTGGGTAACTCAGATACAAAAATATACTCTTTTGGACGTTTAAAACGTGCGATCCTGTCAAGGCAGAATTGATCCAACGCGCTTTGCGAAACGCTATGTGAGGGCCAAGGCACCACAAAGGCGATTACCTCTTCCCCCCAATCGGGATGCCTGCGCCCAATAACGGACACTTCGGAAATACTGGGATGATGCAGTAAAACCTCTTCAACTTCTCGGGGGTAGATATTGCTGCCCCCCGAAATAATTACGTCTTTCGATCGATCTATTAATGTTAAGTAGCCCGCCTTATCCAATTTCCCCATATCGCCGGTCAAAAGCCACCCATTCTTGAACGCCGCTTGCGTGGCTTGTGGATCTTTCCAATATCCAGACATTACCGGAGCGCCCTTCACGGCGATCTCTCCAACCTGCCCCAGCGATGCAAGCTCTCCTTCACGACCAAACAGTTGAAGCTCAACAACCGATTGCGCCCGCCCTACGGACGATAGGCGCTCTTGCCATCCTTGTGTTTCACGATCGGAAATATCCGCGCGTGACAGCGCGGTTATGGCCATTGGGCATTCTCCCTGACCATAAATTTGAATGAAAATCGGGCCAAAACAGGCAGTGGCATCCACGATATCGCTCAAATACATGGGGCCACCGCCATAAATAACGCTGCGCAAACCCGAAACGTTGGCTCCCTTGTGTTGCGCGGCTTTGGTCATGCGTTTGACCATTGTCGGCGCGGCGAACAGATGAGCCCGTTGAAAAAAATTGGCTAATTCAAAAATTTCAAGCGGATCAAACCCGCCAGAACATGGAAAGACGTGCTGCGCGCCCTTCAAGACATGCATTACGTTATAAAGCCCCGCCCCATGCGACAGAGGCGCCGCATAAATCGCTGAATCTTGTGCGCTCACAGCATCCACATCGGCAAAATAACCCAGCGCCATCGCCTGCAGCATCCCATGCGTAATCATCACGCCTTTGGGCTTGCCCGTTGTTCCAGAGGTGTAAAAAAGCCACGCCAAATCGTAGGTACTACGCGCGGTGATGTTTTGAAATCGCCCCATTTCAGCGGCTTGCCTATTACCCGTATCCGGCGCCAGCTGTTTCAAGGCTGCATCAAGCATATTTGGCGCGACAGCAACATAGGTGGTTGCAAGCGATTCTGCCGCGCTGTCCTGTTGCAATGTTGCGACAAGCTCAGGCTCACAGAACAGCACCCGTGCCTCCGAATGTTCCAATATCCAAATCAACTCTTTGGGGTGCAGCTTTGCATTGATTGGCACAACAACCGCCCCCGCCTGCCAGATGCCATAGAGCAAACGCAAGTAATCGGGTTGGTTTTTCATAAATACTGCAACCCGATCCCCTGGTAGAACGGCATTTGCGCGCAGCCAATCGGCGATCCGACCGCTGGATTCTGCGAACTGGCCATAAGTTGCAACGATATCTTTGCCCCAAAACAAGGCTGGCCGCTCGGGTGCAGCGCGGGCCTGCCGGTCTAACCAAACTGCCAAATTCATGGAGTTTCCTTTTCTTTTATTTAACCAATCAGCTGATGCGTCCCTAGTCCCAACTTGGCGTAAAATTCGACTCGTTCAACAGCTTTTGTCTGTTCAACGCGCTTTCATCCCCCAAACTCTGCGAAAATAGTACAAAACTGCATTTTCCCGACAACAATCGTAAATCCATTTCTTTTCACCCAGCGCTGCATGGCGTATAGTCACATTAACGAGGCCAAGAGCAGGCTAAAAACAAAGAATGAGGGAAACATGACAACGCAAAAACGCAAGGATGATATTGCTTTCATAGAAGGTCTCGCCGACCTTTTAGAGCGCCGTGACCTTAGCGAGATTGAGGTTTTACGAGAATATGGCGCAGATGATAGCTTGAACGTGCGCGTATCACGAACCGCATCGGCCGCGATGGTTCCAGCCGCACCGATCATCCAACAGGTTGCCGCGCCCACCCCACACGCCCCTGCCGCTGTCGCAACGGGGTCAAGTGATGCCACCGATGCATCCGATCCTGCAAGCCATCCCGGAGCGGTGACCTGTCCAATGGTGGGTACGATTTATATGCAGGCAGAGCCCGGAGCGCCGGCCTTCATTTCAACGGGCGCTCAAATTAACGAAGGCGACACGTTGATGATCGTCGAAGCCATGAAAACCATGAACCATATTCCAGCCCCAAAATCTGGAACAATCAAGCGCATTTTCGTTGAAGACGGCGCGGCGGTCGAATTTGGAACGCCGCTGGTCATTATCGAGTAAGGCGATTTGATGTTTGAAAAAGTACTTATTGCAAATCGGGGCGAAATCGCGCTGCGGGTCATAAGAGCCTGCCGTGAAATGGGTATAAAATCAGTCGCAGTGCATTCCACTGCGGATAGCGATGCGATGCATGTGCGAATGGCGGATGAATCGGTTTGTATTGGGCCGCCGAGCAGTGGCGCAAGTTATTTATCCGTACCCGCGATTATCTCAGCCTGTGAGATCACCGGCGCCCAGGCAATTCACCCCGGCTACGGCTTTCTATCGGAAAATGCGCAATTCGTTCAAATCGTAGAGGATCATGATTTAACCTTTATTGGCCCAACCGCAGAGCATATTCGCATCATGGGCGATAAGATTTCAGCCAAAGACACGATGAAAGCCCTTGGCGTGCCCTGCGTACCCGGTTCAGATGGCGGCGTTGCAACCCTGCAAGAGGCCTATCGCATTGGTACAGAATTTGGCTATCCAGTGATTATCAAAGCCACTGCAGGAGGCGGGGGGCGCGGCATGAAAGTTGCCCAAAACGAAGCCGAGATGGAACAGGCATTTATGACCGCACGCGCAGAAGGTAAGGCGGCTTTTGGCAATGATGAAGTTTACATAGAAAAATATCTTACGACTCCGCGCCATATTGAAATTCAAGTATTTGGCGACGGAAAAGGCAAAGCGGTTCATCTTGGTGAAAGAGATTGCTCGTTGCAGCGCCGGCATCAAAAAGTATTCGAAGAGGCCCCGGGCCCCTCTATCTCAGCTGAAGAACGCGCCGCAATCGGAAAAGTATGCGCCGAGGCCGTTGCTAAGATCAATTATATTGGCGCTGGAACTATTGAATTTTTATACGAAAATGGCGCCTTTTACTTCATCGAAATGAACACGCGTTTGCAAGTTGAACATCCGGTTACAGAGGCAATTTTTGGCGTGGATCTAGTGCGCGAACAAATTCGCGTTGCCAGCGGCCTTGAGATGAGCTTTTCGCAATCAGACTTAAGTATTGATGGGCACGCGATAGAAGTGCGGATCAACGCTGAAAAACTGCCCAACTTTTCACCCTGCCCCGGTAAAATCACCGCCTATCATGCCCCTGGCGGCTTGGGCGTGCGCATGGATAGCGCGCTCTACGCTGGCTATTCCATTCCGCCCTATTATGATAGTTTGATTGGAAAACTCATCGTGCATGGGCGCGACCGCCCCGAGGCATTGGCGCGCCTAAACCGCGCCTTGGCTGAATTGATCGTTGATGGTGTCGATTCAACCATTCCGCTTTTTGAAGCGCTTCTGAACGCACAAGAGGTGTTGAGTGGAGATTACAATATTCACTGGCTAGAGGATTGGTTGGAATCGCAGGATTTTGACTAGAGTTAACAATGTTTGGGTTATTTTCCATAGAAACGCCCTTCATTTTGGCAAAAACTAACCGCATAGACATGCGGCTTGGACCGCTGAAATAAGGGGCGATACGCGTGATGGTAAATGACGCTTTTGCCCCTGAATTCTTGTTACAAGCCTATCGACAAGGCGTTTTTCCAATGTCGGAGGGGCGGAATGATCCAGATTTATTCTGGGTTGATCCAAAGTTTCGCGGTATATTTCCGCTGGGTAATTATCACATCTCGCGTAGTTTAGGCCGCAGGATCCGTCAGGAAAATTACGAAATTCGGATCAATTCAGCGTTTCCTGACGTGATGCAAGCCTGCGCTGAGCGCAGCGAAACTTGGATCAGCACGCGCATTTTCAACCTCTATTGCGAATTGGCCAAATTGGGTCATGCCCATTCCCTGGAAGTCTGGCAAAAGGGAAGCATGGCCGGAGGTGTTTATGGGCTAACGATCGGAGCTGCCTTTTTTGGTGAGAGCATGTTTTCTAAGCAAACGGATGGATCAAAAATCGCGCTGGCTTATCTTATACATCGATTAAAGCACACAGGGTTTAAGCTTTTTGACACTCAATTTATAACGCCGCATTTGCAATCGCTGGGAGCCGTCGAAATCAGCCGCGCCGATTATCATAAAAAGTTGCGGCATGCCCTGCGTAACAATGGCGATTTTTTAAATCGAGATTATTCTGTAGACGCTTCAGACATTGCACAGCGCAAAACCCAAACATCATAACGTCGATGATCCAGTGGATTTAATGCCGGTGAAGAGGCCACCATCCACCCCATAAATACTGGCGGTTGAAGCGGATCCTCAGAAATTGTAAGATAAGCAAACGCATCGCCCATCGGATTATCGACCGGATAGCGACATTCGGATAATGCTACATTCAACGCGCCAAGTTCAATAGAAGACCCGGCGCGCAGCGGGAAATCTTGTATATCGCCGCTGACTTTATCTAATCCGCGCAGTACCGCTCCATCCGCTGTTTGTACGGCGGATTGCGCCTGCCCATCCTGGGCGCAAATAGCGAATCCGATCAAAAAACCAAAAAAGCCGAACCGCATCAGTTTTGGCCGCTAGACACGAACTTCAACAACAATTGAATTAAGCTAACCGAGCCTTGCGTGTCGATAATCTCGTCACCAGCCTCTAAATAATCAAACGAGGCACCGGGGATAACTTCGATAAAGCTACCACCCAAAAGGCCTTCCGAAGCCACAGCCAAAGCACTGTCATCGGGAATTCGAACGTCATTTCTGACCGACAGGATAGATTCAGCGCGGTAAGTTTCGGAATTCAACTTCAAATCGCTGATCGTGCCAATTTTCACGCCGGCGAGGCGAATGTCAGTACCAACACTGATCCCCTCGGCCGAGCGGAAAGACGCCGAAATCGGATATGAAGACGATGATCCAGACAATCCGGTTGATTGGGCTAAGAATACCGCGAACCCCACTGCGAGGGCTAAAACCACCCCGCCAACGGCAATTTCAAGACGGTTTTCAGACATGCTAAAGCTCTCCGCTACCCTTCTGGTTGCCACGCTTCATAATCTTGTGCCGGCTTGGGGGACTGGAGGCGTAAGGATCCCGCGGGGGCGTAGGCAGATTGCGTGCCCGTCAAATTTTCTTGATGCGCCTTTTCCCAGGTTTTACGCTTTAACGGCGCAACATTGGGAGGATCGTTCCAAGTATGATGAAGCCAACCATGCCAATCAGGGCTAACCCGACTGGCTTCGATTTCTCCGTTGAAAATAACCCATCGGCGGCTATCGTCAGCATTTTGGTAATAGGTATTGCCCTGTTCATCCATGCCCACTTTAAGCCCTTTGCGCCATGTAAACAGCTGCGTGTTTAAGGTTTGACCCTGCCACCACGTAACCGCCCTTAGCAGGCTTTTCAAAACACCCATGAAACTCTCCAAATCGCAAATAATCTCATTTACCCTATCGCTCTATAAGGTTGCACCCTGAAGGTAAATAACCGAATTCACGCCCCCCTAGCTTCAACCCTAACCAGCGGTAGCTGATTCTTTTTTAGCATCAGAATAAATCATCAAAGGCGCCACATCGGAATTAACCGAATCTTCATTCACAACAACCTCTTGAACCTCGTCCATGCCTGGCAAGTCAAACATCGTATCCAGCAGGATATCTTCCAGAATTGACCGCAATCCACGAGCACCTGTTTTACGCTTAATCGCCCGTTGCGCGATTGCCTCGAGCGCCTCATCGGTAAATGTCAGATTTGTTTCTTCCAGCTCAAACAAACGCTGATATTGCTTCACCAACGCATTTTTAGGCTGCGTCAAAATCGTAACCAGCGCGTCTTGATCCAGATCTTCTAGCGTCGCCAAAACTGGCAGGCGCCCAACAAATTCAGGAATAAGGCCAAATTTCAGAAGATCTTCGGGTTCTAAATCTTGGAAAACCTCGCCCACACCGCGCTCATCATTATCGCGCACATCGGCGCCAAACCCCATCGCGCTGCCTTTGCCACGCTGCGCAATGATCTTATCCAAACCGGCAAAAGCGCCACCACAAATGAATAAAATATTGGTCGTATCAACTTGTAAAAATTCTTGCTGCGGATGCTTTCGCCCCCCTTGCGGAGGCACGCTTGCCACGGTGCCCTCCATAAGTTTCAGCAAAGCTTGCTGAACCCCCTCACCCGATACATCCCGGGTGATCGATGGGTTTTCAGATTTCCGCGTTATTTTATCAACTTCATCTATATAAACGATGCCACGCTGCGCGCGCTCGACATTATATTCAGAAGCTTGCAGAAGCTTCAAAATAATATTTTCAACATCCTCGCCCACATAGCCCGCTTCGGTCAGCGTGGTTGCATCCGCCATTGTAAAGGGCACGTCTAAAATCCGTGCCAAGGTTTGGGCAAGCAAGGTTTTCCCGCAGCCGGTCGGCCCGATCAGCAAAATGTTGGATTTTGACAATTCGATATCGCCCGATTTAGCAGCGTGGTTCAAACGTTTATAATGGTTGTGAACCGCCACAGATAAGACACGTTTGGCAATGCTTTGACCAATCACGTAATCATCAAGAACGCCGCAAATTTCGCGCGGCGTTGGAACCCCTTCTGAGGATTTCAACCCCGAGCTTTTGGTTTCCTCGCGGATGATATCCATGCAGAGCTCGACGCATTCGTCACAAATGAACACAGTCGGCCCAGCGATCAGCTTTCGCACCTCATGCTGGCTTTTACCGCAGAAGCTGCAATAAAGAGTATTCTTACTTTCACCACCGGAATTTGATGCCATGTTCTACCCTTTTGGATTTTCAAAATCCCAAAAACTTTACGCGTCTACATATACTGCCTGCTAGCTTAAGCTAGGCATGGCGGCTCTACAATGCCAAAATTTTGCTTCCAACCTCCTGCGCTTGCGGGCGCTGTCACAAGCCGAACCCTATTCCGCGTCATCTTTCGCGCGATTAGTCACAATTTCGTCAATTAACCCCCAGTCTTTGGCATCTTCAGGAGACATAAAATTATCGCGCTCGAGCGCGGTTTCAACCTGATCAAGATCCTGCCCGGTATGCGTGACATAGATTTCATTGAGGCGTTTTTTAAGCTTCAATGTTTCTTCAGCGTGTATCATGATGTCAGTGGCTTGCCCCTGATATCCACCAGAGGGTTGGTGTACCATAATCCGACTATTTGGAAGCGAGAAGCGCATGCCTTTTTCACCTGCCGTAAGCAGTAGGGACCCCATCGAAGCCGCCTGCCCTATCACAAGCGTTGAAACTTTTGGTTTGATATATTGCATCGTATCGTAAATCGACAATCCACTGGTCACTACACCGCCCGGGCTGTTGATATACATGCTAATCTCTTTAGAAGGGTTTTCCGCCTCTAGATGTAGCAACTGCGCAACGATCAAGCTGGACATCCCGTCATGGACGGGACCACTGAGAAAAATGATCCGCTCTTTCAAAAGCCTTGAGAAGATATCATAGGCGCGCTCGCCGCGGCTGGTTTGCTCAACCACCATCGGAACCAAGCTGTTCATATATATGTCTATTGGATCTTTCATTCTGCCCTGCCTATTCTTAAGGATATCTGACTAGTATGAGTCTTAGTGCTGCAACCCCCGCTCTGCAATAGCTCACGCAGATTAAACCTGCTTCCGAGGCAAGCATCTCGTTCGTTTTAGACAAAACCCGCGCTTTTTAGGTGAAATCTACCGCTCTTAAGCTTCATATGCTTTTCAAATGAAAACCAAAACTCGTTTGTTTTTATCGTCTTGAAATCATCCTCTTTAGGACTAACTCACAAGAATGGTTACGGCGGAATTTTCAATGCAGGTTTGTTCAGGATCGCGAGAAGAGGCCCTTGTGCTTTTGGCCGCTTTTTTACCAAAAGCTGGCACATCCTATACAAGAAACCGAAATTTTGACCTGGGCGCGGGCCAGCATAAACATGTGTCGCAGCTCTCTGCTTATATAAAACGCCGCATTATAACGGAAGAAGACGTTTTGAAGAAAGTGCTGTCAGCGCATTCTCTCAACGAGGCGGGAAAGTTCATTGATGAGATTTTTTGGCGCACATACTTCAAGGGATGGCTCGAAAGCAGGCCCCATATTTGGATGCAATACTGCGCCGATGTGCATCACCTAACCCATGAGTTGCAAACTCAATCAGGCCTGCGCGATCGTTGGGCGGCCGCCTGCCTGGGCGAAACCGGGATAGATTGCTTTGATGCATGGGCAAAAGAACTGGCCGAAACCGGATATCTGCACAATCATGCGAGAATGTGGTTTGCCTCAATCTGGGTTTACACGCTGCAGTTGCCCTGGCAATTGGGCGCTGACTTTTTTTTGCGGCACCTTCTGGATGGCGATGCTGCCTCAAACACGTTGAGCTGGCGCTGGGTGGTGGGGTTACATTCTGTTGGGAAAACCTATCTGGCGCGCGCCGAAAATATTCAACGCTTTACCAATGGCAGGTTCGCCCCAAAAGGATTGGCGCAGGTCGCGCCGCCGCTGAACGACACCGCGAGCACGATGGCTCCTAAAATAATAGACCCTCCCAATCCTTACCTCGAGGGGCGCAAAACTGGGTTATTGCTTCATTCAGACGATCTAAATACTGCGCATCTCACTCAATATAGCGACTGCATCGCATCGGCCGCTTATCGCCCGGTTGATGAGGGCACTATGCTGGTTTCGAGCCCGAAGTTGCTTGAATTTAACAACGCAGCTTTGGATGCCGCGACAAAGCATTGGAAACCCAACCTGCTCAATTGCTGCGACGTGACCACCCCCGAGGGGATCTTGTCTTGGGCGCTAGAAAACAAATTAGAGCAAATAGTCACACCCTACGCCGCCGTAGGGAATACGTCACAGATGCTTGAAAAATGTAAACATCTATTGAGTAATCACGGCGTTCAGTTAACGCAAGTGATGCGCGAGTACGATATTGTTTCTTGGCCATATGCCACAAAAGGCTTCTTCAAATTTAGAGAAAAAATTCCGAAAATCTTAACGTCGCTCTCGATAATTTAACGCGTTTCGGCCAATCGGGCGACATATCGCGCCAGCGTGTCTATTTCTAGGTTGACCAAATCCCCTACAGCCATGTCGTCCCAAGTTGTGACCGTTTTGGTATGGGGAATAAAATTGACGCCGAAGCTTTCATCCCCAACCTCATTCACCGTTAGCGAGGTGCCGTTCAAAGCCACCGACCCTTTTGGGGCAATAAAACGCGCAAGATCTTTCGCCACTTTAAATTCAACCCGCGTGCTGTCGCCATCCTCGGTGATGGCCGTGATTTCAGCGATACCATCAACATGGCCCGATACAATATGCCCGCCAAGTTCATCGCCCAATTTGAGCGCACGCTCGAGATTTACGCGCCCTCCTTCAACCCAAGCGGATCTGCTGTTTGTCGCGGTATCAGACGGCCCAATATTGGTTTTTGAAACCGTTTCTGCACTAATATCAACATCAAACCAGCCGTCGCCAAAATCAACAACGGTCAGGCACACCCCATTGCACGCGATGGAAGCACCCAGGGCGATCGTTTCATGGTCATAGCTGGTTTTTAACCTTGCTCTGATATCGCCGCGTTGTTCAACGCGTTCAATTTGCCCAATATCTGTGATGATCCCAGTAAACATTGTTCGGTGACTCCAAATTTTCTTATCTTCGCCGCAATTATGCCAAAAAATTAGCGCATTTGAGCGACAGCCCTTGGCTTGCATAGATATGGATCATTTCACGCTCATGAACAATGACCTGCAGAAAAAACGTATGTTTCTTTTTCTACAAGGGCCGCATGGACCTTTTTTTCACAGCTGGCAGGTGCGCTTGAAAGCTATGGCCACAGCACCTGCCAAATTGGATTCAATCAGGGCGATAAAATCTTTTGGGCAAACAAACAAAATTTTGTGGCTTTCACGCTGCCGCTCGAGGCCTGGAGCGGGTTTTTCCAACGACAAATTCGAGACAAGCAGATCACAGATCTTGTGATCTATAACGACACGCGCCCCTTCCATAAAACCGCCATTCAAGCCGCGCATGGCAAAGGTATAAACGTTCATATCTTTGAAGAAGGCTATTTAAGACCCTATTGGATCACCTATGAGCGCGACGGCAGCAATGGAAATTCAAAATTAATGTCCTTAGCGCAGAGCGCCGTTATTCCAGATCACTTGATCCTCAATCCAGATCCCTTGCCTGCCCCCTGTCATTGGGGGGATATGCGCGAGCATATTTTCTATGGCGCCGTCTATCATTGGTGCATTCTGTGCGCCAATCATCAATTTCCCAATTTCACCTCGCATCGAGAGATCAGCATTAGGAAGGAATTTCGGCTTCATCTGAAGCAATTGATTTTTACGCCAGCGCGAATGGCGGCACGTTTCTGGGCAAATTTAACCTTAAAGTTTCGGACCCATCCCTATCATTTGATTTTGATGCAATTGCAGCATGACAGCGCAATTCAAAACCACTCTCCCTTCAAAACGAACGCCAATTTTCTTGAATTCGTTCTTCGAAGTTTTGCAAATAACGCCGCGCCGCATCATCATCTTGTGATCAAAGCGCACCCTTTGGAAAACGGTCGTTCAGAGATTGCGTATCATTTGCGAAGACTAGGTGCAAAATTCGACATTAACAGGCGTATTCACTATCTTCCCGGCGGCAAGCTCGCGCATGTCTTAGATCCCGCACTCAGCGTTGTGACCGTCAATTCAACCGCCGGGCAACAAGCCTTATGGCGAGGTATTCCAGTAAAAACGCTGGGAAAAGCGATTTACAATCAAAATAAATTTGTCTCCGAGCAATCGCTTGATGCGTTTTTTGCAGACCCAAAAGCTCCAAATCTTCCAGCCTACCGGGCGTTTCGAAACTTTTTATTACAGACATCGCAAATACCTGGCGGGTTTTATTCAAAAGCCGGGCGGCAGCAAGCAATTGCCCGCCTTGCAAAGAAAATGTTTCATCCACTAGACCCCTATACCGCCTATTTAACGGGTGAGATCACCCCTAATAAGCAGGATGGTTTAGCAGCCCTACCCTCCGAAGCTGCATTGGTGGCAGCCGAATGATCCCCTTACTTATCGGTTTTATACGGTCGTATCGCTTTCAACCCGCATCGCGCAGATGGCTGGCTCGCCAGATCGCGGGGCTTATCTGTTTAAGCAGTGTTATGGCGTGCGAATTGCCCAGAGTTGGCCCGACGCGAGCAGAGATTATTGCCGATTTAAACACAACTGAAAAAATCTTATTGTCGAAGTTGACGCCGCCGTTGCACGAAAAACCGCTAGTATCCCTGCCTTGGGCTTTTCCAATAAATTCAAATCAGCCGCCATCCTGGGCTCCGATACGATACAGCCTGGTGTTACATTAGGCCTGACGATTTGGGAAAGCGTGGAAAGCAGTCTTTTGGCAGCCCAAAACAGCAATTCAACGATCCTTGACGAGGTACAGGTGGATGGCGAGGGGTATATTTTCATTCCCTATGCTGGGCGGATCAAAGCAGCTGGGCATTCACCTGACTCGATCCGCCAGCATTTAACGGAAATCTTGCAGGTGCAAACCCCTGACCCGCAGGTGCAAGTGCGCCGCAGCTCGGGAGATGGCGCGACCGTATCGGTGATTGGCGTCGTGGTGCAACAGGGCATCTACCCCATCGAGCGCCCAACGCGAACGCTGGGTGCCATGCTGGCCCGAGCAGGCGGCGTGACCATCGAACCCGAGGTGGCGCAAATCACCATCTTACGCGGAAGTCTTTTGGAAAAGGTCTGGTTTCAAGACCTTTATAACCACCCGAACACCGATATTCCGCTGCGTGCAGGAGATAGAGTTCTTGTCGAGACCGACACACGCGCCTTCACCTCTTTAGGATCCACGGGCACACAAGCACGTATTGGATTTCCCACGCAAACGATCTCGGCAATCGAAGCCTTGGCCTTGGTGGGGGGCTTATCGCCCGTTACCTCTGACCCACAGGGCATTTTCGTGTTTCGCAATGAGGCCGCCAAAACCGCCAATCATGTCTTGGGCCGCTCGGATCTAACTGGCGAGGTTAAAATTGTTTATATTTTGGATTTAACAAAGCCTACAGGCATCTTTATCGCCCGCGATTTCACCATCCGTGATCAAGATACCGTTTACGTTACCGAGGCCGCCTTTACCCAATGGAACAAGCTTATTGCCGCCGTAACCGGATCTTTAGACGCTGTAAACACGATCAACCAATCAGCGAATACGCTCTCGTTAAAACGCTAAGCGATGCAACCCCCTCTCGCTCATAAAAATCCGCGCATGGTTCAATCGCAGCGCCAAAAGAATGTTTTTTGGTATAGTTTAGGGCTTTTACACAACCGCCGCCTGGCGCGTATTCTAGCGCTTTCAGGATATCAGCTAACGCTGGGCATTCCCTTTGCCCAAGCTGAAGTTCTGATCTGGGGAAAATCGGCGGCCGCGCGGCGCGGCCAAAAGATAGCTCGGCATTTCAACGCACCGCTTTTATATTGCGAAGATGCGTTTTTACGCTCGCTCTTTCCCGCCCGGTTAAGCCAAGAGCCCCCGATCGGCATAATGCTCGACAAACGGGGCTTCCATTACGACCCGGCGCAGCCCAGCGATCTGGAACAAATTCTGCAGCATGCGCCTTTAAACGATCCACAAGAGCTACAGCGCGCAGAAGACGCAATATTTCGCCTTCAAGACCAGCACCTGTCCAAGTATTCAGCCTTTGACCCGCGCTTGCCGCTTCCCGAACCCGGTTTCATTTTGCTGATCAATCAAACCTGCGGCGATGGTGCTGTACGCGCGTCTGGCGGCGGGCAAATAGACTTCGATGCAATGCTTGCGCACGCAAAAGCCCATTTCCCTGATCATAAAATCATTATTCGAACCCATCCAGAAACGCGGCTCAATCTGCGCGAAGGTTATTTTTCTGCGCAGCATTGCGATACCCCACAGATCACGCTTTTTAATTGCGCAACTTCACCCTGGCATCTCTTGGAACGCGCAAAAGCAGTCTATAGTTTTTCTTCCCAGTTGGGTTTTGAGGCGATTTTAGCGGGGCACCGCCCCCATATTTTTGGGCAGCCCTTTTATGCGGGATGGGGCTTAACAGTGGATCACAAGCCTATGCCTTGGCGAAGCCGAAAGCTAAGCTCTCGCCAATTGTTTTTGGCGGCAATGATTAAATATCCAATTTGGTATGATGCCTATCGGGACCGCTTATGCAGTTTAGAAACCACGTTAGACAATTTGGAAGCCGAAACGCGCACGTGGCGCGAAGATCACCAAGGCTGGTCTGCTTCAGGCATTAGCCTGTGGAAACGCCGGCATTTTCGGGCCTTTTTTGGCCGATACAAATCCGTAAAATTTCAAACCACATCCAGCGAAGATCTAAAAGGAAACCCGCGCAAAAGGATGGTTTGGGCCAGCGCAAAACAACCGGCCGGCAAACCTGTCACGCGCATTGAAGACGGGTTTCTGCGCTCGCGTGGTTTGGGTGCTGACTTGGTGCCGCCGCTTTCCCTAATTTGTGACGATCTTGGGATCTATTACGACCCTTCGCAGGAAAGCCGGCTTGAGCGCATATTGTTAAAAATGCCGCCGCTTCGCGCGGATCAAATACGGCGCATCCAAACGCTACAAAGACGTTTGATTGACCATGATCTGACAAAATACAATCTTCATAGAGCCTATAACCTGCAGCAAAAAACAAGCTGCATTCTGGTGCCGAGACAAGTTGCCGATGATGCCTCTGTGCTGTACGGCGGTGGCCCAAAGGGTAACAATCTATCGCTTTTAAAGCGCGTCAGGAACGCCAATCCAAACGCCTTTATCCTTTTTAAGCCGCACCCGGATGTGGAAAGCAATTTAAGGCTTGGCGCCTTACCTAAGAAAACCATTTTACGCTTTGCCGATAATTGCCTCGAAAATTGCGGCGCAGCGCAGGCCCTCAGAAGCTGCGATGCGGTGCACACTGGCACATCATTAATGGGGTTTGAAGCGCTGCTGCGCGGTATTTCCGTTACAACATATGGGCAGCCCTTTTATGCAGGCTGGGGGTTAACAAATGATCTGGGGCCCAGAATCACTAGGCGCAAACCCGGCCTAACCTTGCTTGAATTTTTATACGGATGCCTCATATTATATCCGCGCTACTTTGATCCGGTCACGCGCAGGGCTTGCCCAGTTGAAGTGGTGGTGGATCGATTGCTGGACGCCACCGCGCATCGCCCGAGCCAGGCGAACAGAGTGGCCGCCAAACTTCAAGGTTGGTTTGCCAAACCCAATCCGTTTTGGCGTTAAGCCAAAATTTGGACAAAACGAACCTAGCAGCGCCGCCAGATTTGCAATAAATCAGGGCCCACAGCGTGTGCCTTATGCGCAACGAACCGCTTTGCCTGTTTCAAGTGATTGATGGGCAAATCCCCGATCACCGGCTGCGCGCGCGCGCCCAGCACAAGCCCGGCCGTGATGCCAATCAGCTCATCGATCAGATCTTCTTTCAGTAGAGCCGCTGCCAGCGCCCCTCCGCCTTCGCAAAAAACCCGTGTTAGGCCCTTTTGGGCCAAACGCTGCGCAACATCTTTAAGGTCAACATTGTTGTTATCCGCCCTACATTCGATCAACACCGCCCCAAGCTTTTGCCACGCCTGCAAACGCGCGTTATCCGCCTTGGGGCCATGGCAGATCCAGACGGGCACGCTGTTCGCCGTTTGCGCCAAATGATGGGTTTCGGGAAGATCAACGCCATTGCTAACCACAACCCGCACCGGCTGCCGCTCAATGCCGATATCCCGCGCGGTCAGATTGGGATTGTCACGGCGCACCGTCCCCCCCCCCACCAAAACGGCATCATAGCGGGCGCGCATTCCATGCACCCATCGTCGTGCCAATGGCCCGGTGATCCATTGACTTTCGCCATTTTCCATCGCGGATTTGCCATCAAAGCTGGTCGCCATTTTCAACGCTATATGTGGCCTGCCACGCAGGATCCGATTTAAAAAGCCCGCGTGATCCCAGGCAGCGGCCTCAGCCTCTACACCTTCAACAACTTCAATGCCCGCCGCTTTTAATGCCGCCACCCCGCGCCCCGCAACGCGCGGATCTGGATCGGGCGCACCGATCACAACCCGCGCAACCTTGGCCGCAATCAGCGCGTCACAACAGGGCCCGGTCTGCCCTTGATGCGCGCAGGGCTCTAACGTGACAAAGGCCGTGGCACCCGCTGCCAAGGCGCCCGCGCGTTGTAACGCCTGTGATTCGGCGTGAGGACGCCCTCCTATCGCGGTCCAACCGCGGCCAACAACGCGTCCCTCTTTTACGATCACGCAGCCCACTGCCGGATTGGGCCAGCAATGGCCTTGGTTGCGCCGCCCCAAGGCCAGCGCATGGGTCATGAACTGGTGATCTTCCACCGCTCTTGCCTATTCTTCTGTGGGTATATCAGGCCTTAATTCACTGACAAATTTATCGAAATCATCGGCAGCCTGAAAGTTTTTATAAACGCTCGCAAAGCGCACATAGGCCACCGTATCGATGCGCGCCAGCGCTTCCATAACGATCTCACCAATTTTCTTTGAATTGATATCGGTTTCGCCAAGGCTTTCCAGACGCCGCACGATCCCCGAAATCATTTGCTCCATCCGTTCATTTTCAATTGGTCGTTTTTGCAGCGCAATACGAATTGAGCGCTCGAGCTTGTCGCGATCAAAATCTTCACGTCGTCCATTCGACTTGATCACCACAAGATCGCGCAATTGTACCCGCTCATAAGTGGTAAAACGCCCAACGCAAGCAGCACAAAACCGACGGCGTCGAATTGCAACATGGTCTTCAGCGGGTCGGGAATCTTTCACTTGGGTATCAATATTCCCACAGAACGGGCAACGCATTGGCATATCCTTTGGCATAAGACTGGCCCGGGTTTGCGGGCCAAAGAGTGTTTTCCACGAGCACTATAGGGCAACCGCAACGCTTTGTGTAGTCTGCATTTTTGATCACTACAGATAGATCGTTGATGAAATGCCTAAACTCCACCCACACAATATCGTGCTGCTACACCTGCAGAGAAACGGCAGCCGGGCTCAAAAAATTTGTTTGAGAAGCGCAGCGTCTTTACAAGTGCACGGGCAGCTGATCGCGCAAGACAGAGGCAAAGATCCGACGCTGATGCGGCGCCGCGCGATGTTCGACGAGGTAAATTCCCTGCCACGTACCCAATGCCAATTGGCCCTCATGCAGTGGAATGGTTAGGAATGTCGGTAAAAGCGCGGCTTTTATATGCGCAGGCATATCATCCGCACCTTCATAAAGGTGGGTCAAATATGACATGGAAGGATGGGTTGCCGGCGGCACCAAACGATCAAAAAACGCCGTTAAATCAGAGCGCACATCCCTGTCAGCGTTCTCTTGAACCAACAAGCTTGCTGAACTGTGCTGAACGAATAAATTTACCAGACCGTTGCCCTGCACCCACTGAGCGATGTGATCGGTAAACTCATACAGCCGCAGACCATTTGTTTGTATAGTGAAAGTCTTTTGAAGCATACCCGCGCTACCGGTTTTTCGGGTTTAGCCAGCGCATACCAAACTGCCCTATCTTCACAAAAATGCATTGGGTGCATCTGGCCGGTAAAACCGACCAAATAGCGTGTTTATTGATCTAAGAAACTACGCAATTTACGCGAGCGTGACGGGTGCTTTAACTTGCGGAAAGCTTTGGCTTCGATCTGCCGGATCCGCTCGCGCGTCACGCTGAATTGCTGACCCACTTCTTCAAGCGTATGATCCGTATTCATACCAATGCCGAAGCGCATGCGCAAAACCCGCTCTTCCCGCGGCGTGAGCGATGACAGCACGCGCGTCGTGGTTTCTTTCAAATTCTCTTGAATAGCGCTGTCTAATGGCAAGACAGCGTTAGAATCCGGAATAAAATCGCCCAGCTGCGAATCTTCTTCATCTCCGATCGGGGTTTCGAGTGAAATTGGCTCTTTGGCGATTTTCATCACTTTGCGCACTTTTTCCAACGGCATTTGAAGTTTAGCAGCCAATTCCTCGGGCGTTGGTTCGCGCCCAATCTCATGCAGCATCTGCCGGCCAGTGCGTACCAGTTTGTTGATGGTTTCAATCATATGAACAGGAATACGAATGGTTCGCGCCTGATCAGCGATCGACCGGGTGATCGCTTGGCGTATCCACCATGTCGCATAGGTTGAAAACTTGTACCCACGCCGGTATTCAAACTTATCCACCGCCTTCATGAGGCCAATGTTACCTTCCTGTATCAAATCAAGGAATTGTAAGCCGCGGTTCGTGTATTTTTTAGCAATTGAAATAACCAAACGCAGGTTTGCCTCAACCATTTCTTTCTTGGCTTGGCGGGCTTCTTTCTCACCTTTTTGAACCTGCGCGACTATGCGTCTGAATTCGCTGATATCCAAACCGATATATTGACCAACCTGCGCCATATCATTGCGCAACCCTTCCGCTTTATCGGAGGAGCGTTCGATGAACATTTGCCATCCCCGGCCAGCTTTCTCAGCCATGCGTTCCATCCAATTGGGATCGAGTTCATGGCCCCGATATTCATCGATAAACTCACGGCGGTTGATCCGCGCTTGATCCGCCAATTTAACCATTGAACTATCAATCTGCATGATACGCCGATTGATGCCATATAGCTGATCAATCAAGGCCTCAATTCGGTTATTGTGCAAATGGAGCCCATTCACCAGCTCGACAATTTCAGCGCGCAACGCCTGATATGTTGCCTCTTGTGTCTCGGTAAAGCTGCTATCTTCGTTCAAAGTCGCCGAAATCCGCGAATCTTGCATGTCGGATAATTTGATATAATCGGATGCGATACGATCAAGCGTTTCAAGCACCTGAGGTTTCAGCGCCGCTTCCATTGCCGCCAAAGACAGGTTGGACTGATCATCATCGTCATCGTCATCATCATCGGTCAGTATTGGATTACCATCTGCATCCAACTCTTCGGATTGGGCCTCTTTTTGCTGCCCAACCGCGACATTGCCGGTTGCCAGAACATTTTCGCCTTCACCATCTTCTTCCATTTGATTGCCGAAAGTGGTTTCCAAATCGATCACTTCGCGCAGAAGAATATCTTCGCTTAGCAATTCATCGCGCCAAATCGTGATCGCCTGAAACGTCAAAGGGCTTTCGCATAGCCCAAGGATCATCGTGTTGCGCCCTGCCTCGATCCGTTTGGCGATCGCGATTTCACCTTCACGGCTGAGCAGCTCAACCGAGCCCATTTCACGAAGGTACATGCGCACGGGATCATCGGTGCGATCAAGCTTTTCGGTTTCACCCGAGGAAAGCGCCACATCTTTACCGCCTGTCACCGCGACCAGATCCGTGGCTCCTTTTTCTTCTTCTTCGATCTCTTCATCTTCAATGATATTGATGCCCATTTCAGACAGCATCGACATCACATCTTCAATTTGTTCGGAAGAAACCTGATCGGGTGGCAACACCTGATTGAGCTGATCGTATGTTATATAGCCACGCTCACGCGCTTCACCGATCATTTTCTTGACTGCGGCTTGACTCATATCAAGGGAGATCTCCGCATCCTGATCATCTGTCTTGCGATCGTCGGTGTCTTTAGCGGCCATTTGGGACTCCTAATTTAACGCGAGTGATTCGTTACTGACAAGAAATAACGGAATCACATGATTCGGCCACCCCGTGTACAGTACTTTATTTACTGTTATCCCTCTATTTAGTCAGTTTTTTGGCTTTTGAAAGGAAATTCCCCCCAAAATTTCATCGAATCGGTCTTTTTCACTGCGGTTGATTCGCGCACCGTTCTGCGCCATCTGATATTGAACCTTATCTTCTTGAACTGCTTTTAAGGAATTGTGCCCCGCCTCAGCGGCTTCCTTCAGACGCCAAACAGCGGTTTCATCCAAGGCCTCCTCTCCGGCCTCTTGCAACTCTTTCAATTCTGCGGCCAGACCTTTTCGGCTGGAAAGTTTCCCCAAAGCCTCCAAAATTGTAGCGCGCGCATTCTCTGTTTGATCCGAATTCAGCAAACCGGCGGCCATACGCACATGTCCCGCAGAAAACAGTTTTTCGATCACCTGAGGCCCTAGCGCAGCGGCAATCTGCGCCTCTAACTCAGAGCGCGTTTGATTTTTGCTTTGCACCATGATGCGGAGCATTGCATCTAAATTTGGATCATCAAAATCCACGCCTTCGAGGAAGCTGCGCACATCCTTCAACACAGCTGGGCAGACCAGCACGGCCGCAACGATCACCGCCTCATGGATATATTGGGCAACCCTATCATTACCTGAGGCGAGCGCTGAGGCCTTGGTGCTTTGCTGAGGTTTTCCCGGCAGGCTAGCCGCTTGACCACGCTTGCCGCCCCGCTTGCCATGGTTTCGAAACAAGGCCCAGCGCAAATCTTTCAGCGCCGTTTCATAATGCAACCGCAGTCCGTGATCCTTGATCAACTTAGTTTTAGTTGCCAACGCTTTATCCAAGCCGGCTTTGCGCTCCGGGCTATCAAACGGTCCAGCCGCCATTTCGCGCTGCCAGAGCAGCTCAACCATTGGCATCGCTTTTTGTAGCAATTTGCGCAAGGCGCCGGCCCCAGATTGGCGGATGAGATCGTCTGGGTCTTGGCCTTCGGGCATCAAGGCAAACCGCAAAGCACGGCCGGCTTCCAACGCCGGCAACGCCAAATCGATCAATCGATAGGCTGCTCTCAAGCCAGCTTTATCGCCATCAAGTGCCACAATAGGCTCGGGGGTAATGCGCCATAACAGTGAGAGCTGGGTTTCGGTTATGGCTGTGCCCAGCGGCGCAACCGCGGCCTCAAAGCCCGCTTCAACCAATGCGATTACATCCATATACCCTTCGGCTACAATCAATGGCTGATCCGGTCCAACGGCCTTTCTGGCAGGGCCAATATTGTAAAGCGTGCGCCCTTTATCGAACAAAACAGTTTCAGGAGAATTAAGATATTTGGCCTTGGCAGCCGGATCAAGCGCGCGCCCGCCAAAAGCAATGCACTGCCCACGGGCATCACGAATAGGAAACATGATCCGTCCACGAAACCGGTCATACGGGGCTCTGCCCTCTTCGGGCTGGATACAAAGGCCTGTTTCAATAAGCTTTTCAGGGGCAACACCGGCAGCTTTAAAATGCTGTATAAGCGTAGAGCGATCTTCTGGCGCAAAGCCAATGCCAAAGCGCGCTTGCGCCTCTTCAGACAGCCCACGCCCAGACAAATAGCGCCGCGCATCAGCAGCGGCGTTTGTTTTCAGGCTTAAGCGAAAAAAGCGAACCGCTTGCTCCATAACATCGACAAGCGCACCTTTTTGATCCGCTTTCTCTTTTGCCTGCGGATCGCGGGCCGGCATGCTCAGACCAGCCTCTGCGGCCAAAATCTCTACCGCCTCTATGAAGCTCACATTTTCTGTATCTTTTACGAATGTAATAATATCGCCCTTGGCCTGACAGCCAAAGCAATAAAAATAACCTTTGGTGTCTTCCACGTGGAACGAGGCCGTTTTTTCTTGATGAAACGGGCATGGCGCCCACATATCACCGCGGCCCTGATTGGATTTACGCAGATCCCATGTGACCTTCTTGCCCACAACAGCACTTATGCTGACGCGGCTCCGCAACTCATCCAAAAATCCAACTGGCAGGCTCATGGGCTGAATATCGGAGCTTCCTAAGGCGAAGTCTAGTACTGAGCAAAAAGAAACAGACTTTTTACGCCCCCAAGCAATTCAAAAAAGCACGATCTGGCTTTAAAGCCCTTTTGTTTGATAACTCTCTGCCACTTTGCGAATGGCGACCAAATAAGCTGCGATGCGCAGATCGGTGACGTTTTGATCACTATGCCAAAGCGCCCGCATTGCCTGCATCGCGGCGCGCATCGTATCATCCAAACCCGAGCGCACCAACTCTAACTCACCCGCGCCCTGAACAAAGCGTTTTTTGAAATCTGCACTCATGCTCCAATCAGCGCCCATTTGGGTTGAGAGGCGTTCCAATTCGTCCAATAACATGAGGCTGCGTGCCTCTTCCTGACGCCGCTGCATCCGGCCAAATCTGATATGGCTAAGATTCTTTACCCATTCAAAATAAGAAACGGTTACGCCCCCCGCATTTGCATACATATCCGGAATGATCACGCAGCCCTTTTCGCGCAATATTTCATCAGCGCCCGCCGTTACTGGCCCATTCGCCGCTTCGATGATCAACGGGGCTTTGATCCGCGCTGCATTTTCTAAATTAATCACGCCCTCCAAAGCCGCAGGGATCAATATATCGCAATCATGCTCAAGCAGCTTGGCGCCCTCTGGCACAAACACAGCATCCGGGTAATCTTTAAGACTCCCTGTTGTGTTTCTCCAATCTGCAACGCCCTCAACATTCAGCCCGGTTTCGTTTATGAGCGCGCCGTCGCGCTCGATCACGGCAATAATTTTAGCGCCATCTTCCTGGGATAAAAACTTTGCAGCATGAAACCCGACATTGCCAAGCCCTTGAACAATCACGCGCTTGCCTTCTAAAGACCCGCTCAACCCCGCGCGCTGAAGGTCTAATGGCTCACGAAAAAATTCTTGCAACGCATATTGAACACCGCGCCCCGTGGCCTCAACCCGCCCCGCAATTCCGCCCGCGTTCATCGGTTTGCCAGTGACGCACGCCTTGGCATTGATATCGGTTGTGTTCATGCGAGCATATTGATCTGCAATCCAGGCCATTTCACGTTGCCCCGTGCCCATATCAGGCGCGGGTACGTTTTGGCTGGGATGAATCAAATCACGCTTAATCAGCTCATAAGCAAACCTGCGGGTAATCAGCTCAAGCTCATGCTCTTCGTAAAGCGTTGGGTCAATACAAAGCCCACCTTTAGAGCCGCCAAACGGCGTATCGACCAAAGCGCATTTAAAGGTCATAAGCGCCGCCAAAGCTTCCACTTCGTCTTGGTTCACCCCTAAAGAATACCGAATGCCCCCTTTTACAGGTTCCATATGTTCAGAATGCACCGAACGATATCCCGTGAAGGATTTTATTTCACCGCGTAACCGCACGCCAAACCGCACCGTATAAGTGGCATTACAAATCCGGATTTTTTCTTCCAACCCAGCCGGCAAATCAATCAAGCGAACTGCCCGATCAAACATTCTTTCAACGCTTTCTCGAAAGCTAATTTCCGTTTTCACCCTGCAATCTCCCCCAAACCATAAATATAAAAATAAGACTCGTTCGGCCCAACACATATCATATTTCTCACAACCCCAAGAAAAATTATGGCAGAAAGAACGCGAGGCCTTATGTGGTTAGACGCGCACTTCATAGCCGGGCTGTTCGGGCTCATCATCAATTAATTCGGCCGGAAAACCATCTGCGCGCACATCTAACCCGGTCACCTCTTCTAAGCGCTTGATAATATTTGGGGATAACTCACGCGCCCCAAAGCGCTTAATCCCATCTTGAAAGATAGAGATTAACAGTGGATTCAATTCGAGCGGTATCGAAGCCCGATCTGCAACCTCTTGAAACAAGCCAATATCTTTTGCAACCAGATCCATCGTAAACGACACATCGCGGCTGCCATTTAAGATTAGCTGGCTTTCTGTTTCATGCACAAATGACGTACCCGAAGAGATTTTCAAAGCTTCATACGCCACTTTAAGATCCATGCCCGCCCCTTTGGCGACGGTTAAGGCTTCCGCGCAAGACACCAGATTTGCCGTGGCCATATAATTTGTGATTACTTTTAGAATACTAGCAGATCCCAGATCTCCGGTATGCAAAATACGCCGCCCCATTTTTGTAAGAAACGGCAAAACCGCCTCAAAACTGTGCCGGTCACAACCAGCGAAAATGCTAATATTTCCCGTATCTGCACGATGACATCCGCCTGAAACAGGACAGTCCACGGCTTGTCCGCCTTTGGCCTGCACCAACGCACCAAGTCGTTTGACTTCCGCTTCGTCTGTGGTCGACATTTCCAACCAGATTTTACCGGGCTTTACATGCGCAAGCATCGCTTGAACCACCGCGGCAGAAGCGGCTGGATTTGGCAAACAGGTGATCACTATGTCACAGCTTTGCATCATTTCAGCCGGGCTTACTCCGTTTTTGGCGCCCTTTGCCACAAACGCCTCCACCAAAACCTCATCCAAATCATGAACCTGTAAAGATACACCATTGCGCAGCAAACTGCCTGACAATTTGCCTCCAACATTTCCCAAACCAATAAATCCGACCTGCATCTTATTTTCTCCTGAGTTTTTTAAAACTTAGTGGTTTCCAAACCATTGTTCAGTCTGTTTCCGACCTTCCAGCGCCGAAAACTTCCCAGCTTGGCGGCTTGCCCAATTTCAAACGGTTCCTTTTTTAAACACCAAATGTGCCAGCGCCAAGTTTAGCAAGCCATTTTCAAGTTTCAAAATTCCGAGTGCGCCTTCAGAGCCGGTTTTTACGGCACATTGAAATCGTAACCACGCTGGAAAATCGTAAACACGCGGATCTGTTCGCGCAACGGTCAGCCTAGACAGGCGCCAGGAAATAAGACGCCCATCAACCGTACGCGGCGCGTTTCGGCGCGATCGCTGGTTCAAGCAACGAAAAGCAGATCACTGTTTGCTGGCAGGCACGCCCAACATGCGAAGCACAAGGTCACGGTACAGCGCAATAATTTCATCCTTTGTTAAGCGGCCTTCGCCGTCAAACCAAGTGCCCACTTCTTTCAGCATTCCTAAAATGGCGAAACTTGTAATCTTTGGATCTTCAACCGAAAAAATACATGCCCCTTGTCCGGCCGTAATGATAGATTCCAGCTCTAATTCATAGCTCTTGCGCAAAGTTTCAATCTTAGCAAAATTTGACTCAGAAAGATTGCGTAACTCCATATAGGCGATAAACACTGCCTCTGATTTATCCAGATGATAATTCAAATGGCAGGTCACGAATTGCAACACCAGTTCTTCGGGGGCGGTATCCGTTTTTTGCGAACGCCAAGTCTGCAACAAATCAGTAAGATGCGTATGCATCAAATCATACAATAAGGATTGTTTATCCGGTGTGTAATTGTAAAGCGCACCCACTTGCACGCCAACCTCTGCCGCGATCTGACGCATAGACACAGCCGCATATCCGTAAAGCGCAAACAGCTTTAAAGCGGTCAGTCGGACTTTTGGGCCAGTTTTTAATGCGTGAGATCCAGAGGTTCGAGCCATAACACAGCAATATATGAACACTTGTTCAAATAAAAGCATCAGATGATTTTCTGTCAATCTTTTACGGTATGAGGAACAGAGTGATTGCAGCGCTGCGGTGAAAACGCTAGAGCAGGAGTCGTTTTTATATAAAAAATCGGATTGTAGATGAGCGCTCCATTACGACTGGGAATTGCCGGATTGGGCACCGTGGGTGTCGGTGTTGTGAAAATAATTGCAGAAAAAGCTGCCTTGCTGCGCCAGCGTACGGGGCGCGAGATAGTTATAACGGCAGTGTCAGCGCGCAGCGCGCAGAAAGACCGCGGTATTGATCTAGCGCCCTATGCATGGGAAGCGGATCCGGTTGCTTTGGCCAAGCGCCCGGACGTCGATATATTTGTTGAATTGATGGGCGGCCATGAAGGGCCAGCCAAAGAGGCAACCGAGGCTGCCTTGAACGCGGGCAAAGATGTGGTCACGGCGAATAAAGCGCTGTTGGCGCATCACGGGCAAAAACTGGCCGAAAAAGCGGAAAACGGCGGTAAAGTGCTGCGTTTTGAGGCCGCTGTTGCGGGTGGTATTCCAGTTGTAAAGGCCTTGACCGAGGGGTTGGCCGGAAATGACATCACCCGCATTTTAGGCGTGATGAACGGCTCTTGCAATTACATCCTGACGCGCATGCAAACCGCAGGTTTGTCCTATGCCGATGTTTTTGCCGAGGCTGAAGCGCTGGGCTATCTAGAAGCGGATCCCGAACTGGATGTGGGCGGGATCGATGCAGGGCATAAATTGGCTTTGCTTTCTTCGATTGCTTATGGCACCGCGGTAAATTTTGAAGGCGTAGAGCTGGAAGGCATTGGACAAATTTCGATCAATGATATCGAACAAGCCGCCGATATGGGGTTCCGCATCAAATTGCTAGGGGTATCTCAATTCACCGATCGCGGTTTAGAACAGCGCATGACCCCCTGTTTGGTACCCGCACAATCGCCGCTGGGGCAATTGGAAGGTGGCACCAATATGGTGGTGCTGGAAGGAGACAATGTGGGGCAAATTGTGCTGCGGGGCGCGGGAGCTGGTGAAGGCCCCACCGCAAGCGCAGTTCTGTCCGATATTTGCGATCTGGCCCGCGGCACGCGCATCAGCACGTTTGGGCAACCCGCCAAATCACTTCGACGCGCGCAAACCACGCAAAGCGTGACGCCTGCCCCGTTTTATCTTCGGCTTCAATTGCTCGATAAGCCCGGAGCCTTGGCGCGCGTTGCCGCTATCCTAGCTGACTCAGGGATCTCGATCGATCGAATGCGCCAATATGGCCATTCCGAAGAAACCGCCCCTGTTTTGATCGTAACGCATAAAACCTCGCGCCAGGCCTTAAACAAAGCCTTGGCCGAATTGCCGAACACGGATGTATTGGCCGCCCAGCCGGTGGCGCTTCGCATTGAAACGGTTTGAGCAAACCACCCTTTGCTCCTAGTAAAAGGACTTAAAACAAAAATGACAAAAACAGATTTTAGTGATCGGATGCTGTCTTTAGGGCTGGCGCGCGTATCAGAAGCCGCGGCCCTGGAATCAGCTGATTTAATTGGCCGAGGTGACGAGAAAGCTGCTGATCAAGCGGCCGTGAACGCGATGCGCGACCAATTAAACAAACTGGATATTGCCGGGGTAGTGGTGATTGGGGAAGGCGAGCGCGATGAAGCCCCTATGCTCTATATCGGTGAAGAAGTCGGCACCGGCAATGGGCCTGGGGTGGATATCGCTTTGGACCCGCTAGAGGGCACTACGCTGACCGCCAAAGATATGCCAAATGCATTGACCGTGATCGCTATGGGTCCGCGCGGTTCAATGCTGCATGCGCCAGACGTATATATGGAAAAATTGGCCATTGGGCCGGGTTTTCCCGATGATTTGCTGCATCTTGATATGAGCCCGGCGGAGCGAATTATGACGCTGGCCTCTGCCAAAAATTGTTCTGCATCTGATTTGACCGCCTGCATCCTTGACCGACCAAGGCACGAAAAAATGATTGAACAAGTGCGCAGCACGGGGGCAGCCATTCGCCTGATCACAGATGGGGATGTGGCCGGTGTTATGCATTGCGCAGAACCAAGCATCACGGGCATTGATATTTACATGGGCGATGGCGGGGCCCCAGAAGGGGTTTTGGCAGCCTCTGCGTTAAAATGTATGGGCGGGCAAATTTTCGGTAGGCTTTTATTCCGCAATGAGGATGAAAAAAAACGCGCTTACAAAGCCGGTATAACCGATTTAAATCGTATCTATGCGCGCGATGACATGGTCACCCAAGATGTGATCTTCGCGGCAACCGGCGTGACAGGCGGTTCGCTCTTGCCGGGGATAAAGCGTGAGATTGGATTTCGAACAACCGAAACCTTGCTCATGCGCTCTAAAACCGGCTCTGTGCGCCGAATGAGCTATCGCGTTCCAACGGAGCCGCGCGATTAAAGGAGATGGTTTGGCCTTTCTAAACGTTGAGTCTTCGATCTCTGGTCGCCCCTGGATGGGGCCATCTGACGCGACGCGCCGTGCCGCTGAAACACTTGCACAAGATCATGACCTGCCTTTTGCCGTCGCTGCAGTATTAGCGCGGCAAAATATTTCTGACCAAGAGGCCAAACCCTATCTTAACCCGCAATTGCGTGACCTATTGCCGGACCCCTTGCGATTGCGCGATATGGATAAGGCGGCCAGTCGCTTGATTGAGGCGATGCTCAAAAAACAGCGAATCGCGATTTTTGCGGATTATGATGTTGATGGGGCCACATCGGCAGCTTTGTTGATCACGTGGCTAAAACATTTTGGCCAAGCCGCAACGCTGTACATCCCGGACAGAATTGAAGAGGGATATGGCCCCAATGAACCAGCAATGCAAAACTTGGGCCAACATCATGATCTGATTATCTGTGTGGATTGTGGAACGCTGAGCCATGCCCCTGTCCAGGCCGCGCAACCTGCCGAAGTGATCATTTTAGATCATCATTTGGGGGCAGAGACGCTGCCCCAATGCTGCGCGGTTGTGAACCCTAACCGCCAAGATGAAGACAGCGACCTTGCGCATTTATGCGCTGCCTCTGTGGTATTTTTATGCCTTGTAGAAGCGGGTCGACAATTGCGAAAAATGGATCAATCAGGTCCAGATTTGATGCAAATGCTCGATTTGGTGGCTTTAGCGACGGTTGCCGATGTTGCCCCCTTAATCGGGGTGAACCGCGCATTTGTCCACCAAGGCCTGCGCATTATGGCGCAGCGCAAACGCCCTGGCATGACGGCCCTTGCAGATTGCGCAAACTTACAAAGCCCGCCCAGCAGTTATCATCTTGGATTTGTTTTGGGCCCGCGCATCAATGCGGGCGGCCGCGTCGGACAAGCGGATTTGGGCGCAAAATTACTTATTTGCGATGATCCCTCTCACGCACAAGCCCTGGCTGAGCGCCTGGAAGAGCTGAACCAAGATCGCAGAAATGTGGAGGAAAGCGTGCGCTTAGCGGCGATCGACCAAGCCAGCGAGCGCGGTTTAGAGGGCCCCCTTGTCTGGGCCGCCGGCGCAGGGTGGCATCCAGGCGTCGTGGGAATTGTTGCCGCGCGGCTAAAAGAAGCCACCAATCGCCCAGCCATCGTTATTGGATTTGACGGCAAGTCGGGCAAGGGCTCGGGCAGATCCGTCAGCGGTGTTGATCTGGGCGCGACAATTCAAAAATTGGTGCAAGAAGGAATGATTGAAAAGGGCGGCGGACATAAAATGGCGGCTGGTCTGAGCCTAACAGAAGCCCAACTGGCCCCGGCAATGGCGCGTTTGTCTGACTTGCTTGCAAAACAAGGCAGCGCCGCAGGGGGCGCAAAAGATTTACAACTCGATGCGTTACTAATGGCCTCTGCAGCTTCCCTTGAGCTTTATGAAGATCTGGAAAAAGCTGGGCCCTTCGGATCGGGGGCTCCTACGCCGCGCTTTGCCTTTAGCGATATGCGTCTGTCTTTTGCAAAGCGCGTTGGGGATCAGCACCTCAAGTTTCGCGCGCAAGATCCCGAGGGCGCGGCGCTTGAAGGCATTGCATTTAATGCGTTTCAAACGGCGCTTGGCCCTGCTTTGCTTGCGCATGGGGGAAAACGGTTTCACTTGGCAGGAAAATTAAACCTGAACATCTGGAACGGACGAAAATCTATTCAATTGGTGCTCGATGATGCCGCGCTGGCCTAGATTGAAATGCCAGCAGATGGTTTTAACACTCCCAGTTCAATAAAAAGTGGATTTTTTAAAAATCACTCAAATTTCGCTTGCAAGCCCCTTGGTCATTGCCTAAAGACACGGCACGAAGCGATAGTGGCCCGTTCGTCTATCGGTTAGGACGCCAGGTTTTCAACCTGGAAAGAGGGGTTCGATTCCCCTACGGGCTGCCACGTTTCTACAATCCCTTATTTACATGACAAAAACAGGATTATGTTGAAGGCATTTCCCGTAGGTTTTTCCCGTAGGTCTTGACTGGTAATATTTTCCTCAGACATTCCGCTTCTATTTCAAAGCTACGGGAACATGGGGAATCGTACACTTTTGCAATGTAATTAAACTGGCCCTGCTTATTCGGTGGGGTCTTTCCTTAGGTAAGTAATAACTTCTCAAAGCAGCTTATCTGTTTTCAACACTCTCGATTAAAGTCGCAAGACGCTCCATCAGGCCACTATCTTCAACCCGCATTTCAAAGCAATCGTTGTCTTTAAGAAACTTTAGCTTTTCACTTGTCCAGATTTCCAACTTCAAACCTTCAACTTCTTTCGCCTTGTCAAATGTTCCGAGTGGCATCCCCACAACGCCCTCTAATATTTCTGGTCTGGCTGAAACTCTGACATAACATTTGGGGCAGAAACCCATCTTCATACTCCCGCCACTACCACCTTCATACTCGTAATAAACTTGATCTCCTGAAAACTTCACTTCATCTTCTTGATAATACATACCCATATTCACAGACCCAGTTAAACGTCGGCATGAAGAACAATTACATTGCATCGAAAGCATTGGGTTTAACTCAGTTTCAAATTTCACTTGTCCACAGTGGCAGCCACCTGAATGTTTCATTTCACTCTCCCTCTTTAAATACTCTCAATTCTAACAAACGATACGAAGCACCTCAGTTCAGGTCAAACTTATTTCTTATTTTTAGGGGATTGGGTTGGAGACGAAAGCTGGTAGCGCAGGTAGGTCGTTTATTTATCACCGTCCGTTAGCTGATCGATATATTGTCTTGCAGCTAAAATACCCTGAAAGTATTTATCACCCACACGTCTGGTCACACCATTTACACCCAATAATATCTCGTAACCATTGTATTTCTCCTCTACTTCTTCTTGTCTTTCTGAAGGCGTCGATACCGATGGTTCTGCTTTGAATTTCTGTGCAGGATTTGAAAGTGGTTTTGAATTATTAGTTTTAGATTGAGAAATTAAAGTCTGTAGAAGTACGTTTGTTTGATGCGTGTTCTCAGCAGTTGCTATTTGAGCTAATCCCATTTGACTGATCGCCACTATAATCAATCCAGTTAAAGCGACTGCACCAGCGGATAAGACCCCAGAAATACCGATACCAAATGATGAAATCAAAACTACGCCACCAATAAGGACACAAAGCCAACCCACAATAATGGCTACATAAATTACAACTTTAGCGACCGCAAAATCACGCATGAAAATATCTCCTTGATACAAATTAATCACAGCAAGGGAGTCGAAGTAAATCTTTTATTTTGCAGATGTATAGTGCAACCATGGCGGGTGATTCGATAGCTTTATTCTACCAAGGGTTCCCTTTGTTATCAAGCAAGCAAGGGTGTAGTTGAGGAGGTTTTAATACCTCTTGCGCCATACTTTCTTGAGTTCGATGGGGGGCAACATGCCATGCTACGTTGATAGTAAGATGTGTTGCTACAGGAGATCCCTATGTCTATCCGTTTTGTTGCGTACTTGCGTGTATCTACTGATCGTCAAGGGCAGTCAGGTCTAGGTTTAGAAGCTCAACGCCATCAGGTTGAACAACATCTGAGAGTAGTATCAGGCGAGTTAATCACTGAGGTCTTAGAAGTTGAGAGTGGGCGTAAGAACAAAAGACCTAAGCTGGCTGAAGCTATTGCTCTCTGTGAGGCTTATCAGGCTGTATTGCTTGTAGCTAAGTTTGACAGGCTATCTAGAGACGCACACTTCCTACTGGGACTACAGAAGGCTGGTGTGAAGTTTGTTGCGGCAGATAATCCTTAAGCTAATGAGTTGACTGTAGGGATACTTGCGTTGGTAGCGCAGAACGAAGCTAAGGCCATCAGTGAGAGAACCAAGGCAGCACTAGCAGCAGCGAAAGCTAGAGGGGTTAAGCTGGGTGGGTTTAGAGGTCGTGCTGGTACTAGAGAGGATTGCGCTAAAGCTACTCAAGCCAACATGGATAAGGCTGACGAGAGAGCAAAGAAGCTACAGCTATTGTTTGATCGTCTAAATCCAGAGCGTAAAGCATCTTACAAAGAGATGGCCCGAAGGCTGAATGCGGATGGCGTACCTACCCTCAGTGGAAAAGGTCAGTGGAGAGACGTACAGGTAGCTAGGGTGTACAAACGATTAGCTGCCTGACCCCCTCCGATAGAAAATGACCCCACCTACGAAATGAAGCGTCTCAAAAAATTACTGACAAAGCACGAGCCATCTTATAATAATCTACCTCATGAGAACGAAAAGATCTTCACAATGGTGAAGGTAGTAAAAGGCTTTTATTTTAAATTCCTTTATTTGAATCACTACGATAATCTTGATTTGACCAACAAAATGTTCGTTAACTTGCGGCGTTAAACTTGTCGATTAGGGATGGTTGTATCCATGGCAATTAAATCGGTCACAGTATTCATAGATCAATTTTCAGATAGGATTTTTGATTTAGGGCATGACAATATATACCTCTACGACTATGGGAATTTCCATGAAACTGTATGGACAGATAACTATTACAATGTGTCTACTGGGGCATTTTCAGGTTACTTTTCGTATGATGACTCGTATTTTAGCCGAACAGACGGCGTCGGAGGTTTTTATTTAGTAAGTCCAGATAGCGATGTGTCGCTTGTCGATCCGACGTTTAATGCCGCCACTACTAATAACTGGGATTATGATCTCAGGGCTTCAGACTCGGGTTCCCTTGTTGACTCGCTAGGCTACATCGCCTTCTACGATACTTACGATACTTTATTTAGGACTGATCAAAATGACGACGTAAGTCCAAACCACGGGGATTGGACATTAGCTGCCTACCTAGATGAATTAGAAAACCCTGATCAAAATGAGATCATATGTATTGATGTTGACACTTTAAATGGAGCTAGTAGCCATTACTCCAAATTATTTAAGAGTACGCTCAGTGTAGAGAGATGGTTGGCGGGTGATTTGGTTTATATATCAGGTCTTGAGGCTATTTTAGAAAATTTCTTTACGCTCAACGATAAGCGCCTTACCGGTAATATTAGTGATGACGAATTTACAGTTAGTTGTTTAAGCGTATCAATCGCAGGCGCTCCAGCAACTCAAGAACTGTCAACATTGAATTTGCTTTCATCGTTAAGTATTCCAATAATTCAAGCTGCTCCCAACGTAGGGCAAGGGAATTATGACTGGGGTTCTAACTATGCTGACGTGATTAACGTTGGCGCTTGGAATATTGACAACGAAGATGAATTGTTACTGTCCAGCATCAGTACATTAAGCACGCTTGATATACTAGGAAATGGGCAAGTTCTTAAATCTGATTGGGGAACCGGAAGCAATTTTGGAACTTCGTTTGCAACTCCAAAAGTAGCCGCAGATATAACAAATTTTTATAGTAGTTTTATAAGTGCTATAGAAAGTGAGGGTACGTCGTTAGGCGAAGCGCAGGCACAATCTCAAGCACTGAACATTGATTATTCCGATGTCGTCAATGTTTTGCTGGAACAAATTAGCACTGAGTTGATAGTAACCCTCGATTTAGCTGGCAATCAAGCAACATACCATCCGAAAGTACGGACTTCTGACGTAAATGTTTCTCCCACGCCAGTGAAAATTACCTCTACCAGCGGTGGGTTGTCAGGATTGACAGTTGCGAGCGCTAGAACGAATGATGCTCCCATATTCACAAGTGGCGCAGAAAGCGTAGCATTAGAAAATATAACTCTGTCATCAGTGATTTATAATGCTACAGCCGAAGACTCCGATGGCGATCAGCTTACTTACTCACTGGTAAATAGCCTCAACATCTTGGTCTCTGGTGAAAGCGCAGTTGGCGAAATAGATATTGCTCTTTTTGATGACATTTCACCACTTCATGCAGAAAGGCTTGGTACATTAGCAGCAGAAGGCGCCTATAATGATGTTGTTTTTCATCGGGTCATAGATGGGTTCATGGCACAAACTGGAGATGTGCAATATGGTAAGCGAAACAATAGCATAGAAAATGCGGGACGAGGTGGATCAAACAAACCAGACCTTGTAGCAGAATTTTCGACCATTCCTTTTGATAGAGGTATAGTTGGAATGGCCCGCTCCAGCGATCCAAACAGCGCAAATAGCCAGTTTTTCATGATGTTTGAAGATACTTATTCTTTGAATGGAGATTATACGGTAGTTGGCGTAGTCGCATCCGGACTAGATGTTCTAGATTTAATTAAGCGTGGTGATGCCTCTCAAAATGGGGTGGTTTCTCAAAATCCCGATTACATGGAAGAAGTTACTTATACGCCTGCCACAGATATTTTCGAAATTAATAGCACAAGTGGCGAAATCACGTTCATAAATGAACCCAATTTTTCAAACATGGATTTTAAGGATCTCGTGGTGGCAGTAAGTGATGGCAGCGAAACAGTATATAAAACTGTTACGCTTGATCTACCTCCGCAAAATATAACAATTAGCTTCAGCGATATAAATTCAGTAGAGTCTCAGGTCCCCGATAATGATCTCGTTTTTAAGGGCGGCTATGACGCTACAGTTGCAGTTGAAAATGGAAAATTAGGTGTACTATCTGGGGAGATTAGCTTCACGCATGTTGAGTTTGCCAGTCAGAGCTATGATCATGGTATAGCCATCAGCGATGTTGTGCTGCAACTGCGTGACATTGTGGGCCTAAGTACTTTAAGTGGCAATCAAAAAACCGCTGCAGATATAGATGGTGACGGTGATGTTGCCATCAGTGATGTTGTCTCAAACCTACGACATATTGTAGGTCTTGATACAATCGAGCAATGCGCCCTTGTTGACACCTCAGATCAGCTTGTGACCGGCCTTACTTCTTCAACCATCGCAGACCTAACACTCATCCAACTCGGCGATGTAGATTTAAGCGCAACATTTGAAATCGCTTAACGAGATCATGGATACGGCAACATAACAACGTACACCCGCAAAGCCACTTAATGCTACTGGATACTGCATGAGAGGGTAACTGGAAACTCAATGGGCGGTTCTATGGTGGTTGGTGGCAACAGATTGATAAAGAATACAGGAGCCAAATCTACATTAATGATGAACCAACCTATGAGTATGATCTAAAGGCTTTACACCCTACATTATTATCCAACAGAGCAGGTATAGAGCTTCCAGTAGATCCATACAGCCTACAAGACCATTTACTCACCCAGACAAGCCCAAACCAGCAGAGACAGTACGTTAAACTACTGGTCCTTATGGCTATCAATGCTTCCACTCCAAGTGACGCTTATGCAGCCTTTAGGAATAACGACAGAGACGATAATCTAGCGACTAGCTTAACCAACAGTACACTTTCATCTCTCCTTAATGCCTTCTTTGATGAACAACCTCATATGGAGCAATTCTTATGTAAAGGGCTAGGACTTGAGCTAATGGGAGTAGATGGTCAAATAGCTAATATGGTTATTGGCTACTTCACCAAACAGAATGAACCAGTTCTTTGCATCCATGACAGTTTCTTAATCAACTACAAGAGAGGTGAAGAGCTTAGAAGGATAGTAGCTGACAGTACATTTCAACTCACTGGATACAGAATACAGCAAGACATTAAGAATGAGAGATTAGAAACAACAACACCAGTAAAGGGTAACATAGAAGGATATCAAGAACCTGTAGACGTTACCTTCCACACACCAAACAGAATAGAAAGAACTGATCAGTATATAGCTAGAAGGGATAAATTCTATAAGTGGAAAGAACTAAAGAGTGAGTAACTTGTTTGTTGTAAATCTGAATAAGTTATTAACATGGTGGTTTTTATTACTTTGTTGTTATTCCTCCTATAGCACCCCCTCCCTCCATTACTGGAACAAGTTGAGATAATGACCTTAGATCTAGAAGAATACATCACCAAACGCATGCAGATGTCACACATTTACCAGCCCGTGATGCTAAAAGTGTTATTAGAAAATTCTGGTGAGGCATCGGTAGACCAGATCGCATCAGCACTTCTCACCTATGATCAATCTCAAGTGGAATATTACTGCATAAGAACAAAACAGATGGTTGGGAAAGTCCTAACGAAAAATGGTGTAGTAGAACCCATCAAGTCTGGCCGAGCGACTAACGGTTACAGGCTCAACTCAGAAGCTCTTACAGAAGCCCAAAGAGCTTCACTGATAGCCAAATGCGATAATAGTATTTCAGATTACCTAGATAAACGTGGTGACCGAATATGGCAGCACAGAGCTTCCGAGAGTGGTTATGTTTCAGGCTCGACAAGATACAATGTCCTTAAAAGAGCAAAATATCGTTGTGAATTATGTGGTGCGCACGAAAGTCAAATTGCTCTACATGTCGATCATATTGTGCCTAGATCTAAGGGTGGCCCCGACGATCTGAGTAATTTCCAAGCCCTTTGCCAGACTTGCAATACAAATAAGAGGGCAGAAGACGACACTGACTTTAGGGGAGTGCTAGACAGTTACCGTCACCGTGAGGTTGGATGCATCTTCTGCGAGTTGGAAGCCGAGCGTATTACATCTGAAAACGAACTATGTGTAGCGATTAAGGACGCTTTCCCAGTTACGGCGCATCACACGCTAATTATCCCCAAGCGGCACGTATCCGATTACTTCGAGCTTTATCAGCCAGAACGCAATGCTATCGATCAGATGCTGCACGAACAACGCCAGTCAATCCTAGGACAAGATGACAAAGTCACTGGCTTTAATGTTGGGATCAACGCAGGAGCATCAGCAGGTCAGACAGTGTTTCACGTCCATGTACATTTGATCCCAAGGCGAAAGGATGATGTCGAGGACCCTCGAGGTGGTGTGAGGGGCGTCATTCCAACTAAACAAGTCTACTAAAGAGAAAATAGACCACCCTCCCCTCTGGACGATTGAGCTTGAGAGGTCAGGTCAGGTTTGGCTTACGACAGAAGATGAAATAAAGAAGCATGAGATCAGCAAAATAGTCGTTGTGGGTTAGATATGAGAACTAATTCCCCAAAACATAGGAACACTTCTCTATTGCCTCCACCTTGGCGTCAAATCCTATATCTTCGCCGTATAAGCCATAAGTCATAGTGTCTAAATCGTGACCAACTATTTGAGCCGCATGAGCTTCAGGAATACCTGCGGTCATCATCTGTGTAGCCAGAGTCTTCCTGAAGCTGTGCAAAACATATTGGTGATTGTAGAATTTATCCCTCAAGCGTAGGAACCTGCGCCCCAAAGCATTGCCTCGCTTCTTGTATTTATTATTAGAGGCATCCAACCCAGAAAGTAAAAAGCCATCCTCACTCGTATCAACCAACCGAGATACTAATTGCCTAATCTCGCTGTGAATTGGGATCTCTCGCCATGAAGACTCCGTTTTTGCATCCTCAACAAAAAATCTATCTGAGGTCACCTTACTTAAGGGCATTGAGCAAATCTCTTCCCTCCGACAACCAGTATACGCAGCTAATGTTATGAGGTCGCAAAGGAGTTGATCGTTAGGTTTAGCTTTAAGTAACTGATGGTAGTCATCTACCGTAAACGCTTTTCGTTTAGCTTTTACCTGCCTAGTAATTGTGGCCTTGGTTTTTCGTTTTTCAGGATAAATATCTTCTGTTAGGATAGAGTTTGGGTTCGTTTTTGTGAAATGCCTCTTCTTACAGTAACGCCAGTATGACCTGACAAAACCAATCTTCTTTTTTACCGTTCTGAGCGACACGTTTTCAAGCAACTCAAGAACCCACGCCTCAATATCTCTCTCTGAAATGGTTTCAAACACCTCAAATCTATCGGTAAACAATTTTAAATTACCCCGACACTCATCAGCAGTCTGCATGGTGTACTCTGCTTGAGCCACGTACTCATCAACCCGCTCATGCGTAGCAGTCCACTCACCCGAAACTCTCTTGAAAATGGTAACGGCTGCTAACTTCTCTTGATCTGTGGTGTCTGTCCTTGGTGGGATATCGTACATCGTCTGATTGTCATGATCTCGTAGATACTTTTCGTCGAGAATATCTGCCACACTATTGAGGCCATCTTCTTCAAACCCCTTCCAATTCCGCTCTAACTCTCCCCTGTAAAATGCAACCTGTTCATCAATACCCAAATCGGCACCTAACTTTTTTGAGGATCTCGCAACTTTTATTTGAGTTTTCCATTTTGATATAAGCGGCAGCTTTTTAATGTTTGCTTCAGCAAGGCTATCAGTTTCCAAGCTCTCATAAAACTTAGTTTGATTGAAAAAATGATGTACGTCCTTGGGTACTTTCAAGGTGGCATGATACACGTTCCAAGGCCTCTCAAGATAAGACGGTAGTTTCGGCATCAAATAATATCCCGTAGGTTTTTCCCGTAGGTAGTACAGTTACACCTACAATTTCAATGATATAAAGAGCTTAAATGCGAATGTACTAGAGTCCCCTACGGGCTGCCACCAAAAATCCTCCATCTAGAAATGACACGCTGAACAACAGCAGGGGTGTGTGCCTGAAATCTAGCATTAAAAGCCAGCCCGATGCTTTTCCCAATACTGATCCCCGTAGGCCATGACAGTTCAGTGAGTGAATATCGGGGCGAATAATAGCCATTCCCACAAATAGGTCTCAGCCTTTTGCACCGCAGCTGGTCATATCTGCACAAATAAAACGCACCGCACAACATGTTGACTCCGGTTTTCATGAATGAACGGGCGGGCAGTCATGAAAATGATTCAGTTAAACCTGACATGGTCAAGCCCTCCGTCGCAAAAGTGATGAAGATGCACATTAGATTCAGCGGCCCTCGGATCATACAGTGGCCCCTTTCAGCCAGATTTGGGCTTAATCCCTTTGTAAGCTTGGTGGCACAATAGGCAGATTATCGGTTTATCCTCCCGAAACACGCCGTCATCAGCTTCGATATCTTTTGCATTCAAGACTTGTTCCCATGGGTCGCAAACACGCCAAGTTTTTTTGGCTGGATAGGCATTTAAAGAGAAGTTAAGTCAGACCCCTTAAGCAGCAATAGCAGGCGCTTGGGCGCCCTACAGCGCGGATCAACTTGATGCGAACATGTCTTTATATTGACCGCGCAGAATATTCTTTTGAACCTTGCCCATCGTATTGCGCGGCAATTCATCAAGCAGGATTAATTTGCGCGGGTGCTTAAAGCGGGCAAGCGCGCTGCGGATGGCATCCATCATCGCGTCAAGATCAGGTGATTGGCCTGATTCTGCAACAATAACACCCAAGACTGTTTCGCCAAAATCTGGATCGGGCACGCCGATTACCGCGCTTTCCAAAACGCCAATCTGATCATCGAGCACCAGCTCAATTTCCTTAGGATAGATATTATAACCTCCGGAAATAATCAGATCCTTGTTGCGACCCACAATATGCAAGTACCCATCTTCGTCAATTCGCCCCAGATCACCCGTGATAAAAAACCCAGTTTCACGCAATTCTGCAGCGGTTTTGTCAGGCATTTGCCAATATCCTTGAAAAACATTGGCGCCACGCACTTCAACCTCGCCAATTTCGCCTTGCGGCAACGCATGGCCATCAGCATCGCAAATCCTGACCTCAACCCCGGGCAAGGGCAAGCCCACGGTTCCCGCGCGCCGATCCCCTTCATAGGGATTCGAAGTGTTCATATTGGTTTCGGTCATACCATATCGTTCAAGAATGCGATGGCCGGTGCGCGCTTCAAAGCGGGAATGGATTTCGGCTAAAAGCGGCGCTGAGCCAGAGATGAATAACCGCATATGCGCGGTTGATGCCGCGGTAAAACGCGGATCATCTAGAAAACGCGCGTAAAATGTTGGTACCCCCATCAAGGTTGTTGCTTTGGGCATATGTTTGGCGATCGCATCGAGATCAAATTTCGGAAGGAAGATGAGGCTGCCACCCGAAATTAACGAAATGTTGGTTGCCACGAAAAGACCATGCGTGTGAAAAATAGGAAGGGCGTGAAGCAAGACGTCATCTTCCGTAAACTGCCAAGCTTCCACCAGCGCCAATGCGTTTGATAACAGGTTTTTCTGCGTCAACATGGCACCTTTCGATCGCCCTGTGGTGCCGGATGTGTAAAGAAAGGCTGCAAGGTCATTCTCGCTACAGGCCACCGTTGGAAAAAGAATGGGCATTTTTTGCATCTTGGCGTTCAGCGAGCCGCTTCCATCCGTATTCAGCGTTTCTATTATTGCCCCCAGCCTACCAGCCAAAGGCGCCAGCGCTGCTTGGTTGCGGCCGTCGCAAACGATCAACGAGGCACCACTATTGTCTATAAAGTAGGCAAGCTCATCCACTGTGTAGGCCGTGTTCAATGGCAGGAAAACCAGACCGGCTTGCGCACATGCTGCATATAGGGCCAATGCCTCGGGGGATTTTTCAATTTGAGCTGCGACTCGGTCACCCGGCTTTAGCTCAAGCTGGAGCATCACATTGGCAATTTGGGCCGCACGGCTCAGAAAATGCTGATGCGTGATCGTCGACCCATCCAAAAGATGCAAAAAAGGAGTTGTTTTGCCGGCATGTCGACCAAAAAGACCATCATAAAGCGGGTTTGCCACTGCGTTACCTTTCATCTGTCCGCGCACGCGCGGCTTCTCGAGCAAGGGCCTGTACATCCGGGGTTGCCGCCACATCTTTAGTGCTTACAAAAGCCTCATGGTTCTGAGACACATCACGCAGATCGTAAAGATAGTTGACCATGGCACCACCCGATTGACTTCTTCCATTTTCTGAAATGTCAGCATCCGCATGCACCGCATGGATAATCGCGCCATTTCCAAGATGAAAACGCGCGACCGGATCAGCCGGCAGACCATCCTGCGCTTTGGCATTAAGCAAGTAATCGGCGGCCAATGCTTTCATCTGCCTTGGTTGTTCGCTGTCCCATGCGTGGTTTTCATGCGCAAGCCACTTGGTCAGACTGGGAATGGGTGACAAAGTAACGAATGTTGTGAGCCCCGTCAGCTCGGCAGCAAGATCTGACACCACTTGCTTAATTAATGAATTGCCAAAAGAAATACTCGCCAAACCAGGCTGACAATTGGAAATCGAATAAAAAACTGCCGTATCGGCCTCTGCTTCGGGAAGCGCTTTGCGATCCTGCGCCAACAGCCTTTGAACCGATCCCGGAATACCTTTGTTCAACGCAACCTCCACGAAGATTAACGGTTCGTCTGGCATAGAGGGATGAAAGAACGCAAAACAACGCCGATCCGTTGGCTCTAATCTGCGGCGCAGATCATCCCAGCTATCGATCGCATGGACGGCCTCATAGGCGATAATCTTCTCCAAAATATGCGCCGGGCTTTCCCAGTTAATCGGGCGCAACACCAGAAAACCACGATTGAACCAACTGGAAAAGAGATGCCGGAAATCCAGATCCAAAGCTTCAAGGTCTGGCACGCCCCGCCCGATCCGCAGAAGATCGGCGCGCATTCGAACCAAAGCTCCCGTGGCACCTGGAACACGATTTAAACGCCGCACCATTTCCTGTCGGGCCGGCTCTGCAGCTGAAGCAAAGGCGCGGTAAGATGCTTTTGACGGTGTTTTTTCATAAGCTTCAAGGGTGCGCCGAACGCTCGCTGGATCAATGTTCATCGCCGTCGCAAGATAGTGAAAAAACTCTAATTTCTGCGCGTCATCCATTATCTCGAAGCGCGACAGAATATCCTCGGCGATGGCCAAGCCAGAGATTTCCCCTGTGGTTCCAACCAAGTCATCTGCCAATGCGCTCAGAGGTCGACGATCACTTTGTAAAGGCATCCTGCGGCGATAGCGCCGCGCAAACACCGTTGACAGAAGGTCAGATAGGTTCATGGGGTCAAATGCCCTTTCAAAAAAGCCGCAATGTTGCGCATAGATTGCTGCGCCTCCGGGATGCGGTGGTGCCATTCAAAAACATGCCACAGCCCCTCCCAGACCTGCAAATCAACCTCTACACCGCTTTCTCGAAGGCAGCGTGAAAGACGCACGGACAAGCTCAGCAACAAGTCTCGCGTGCCCGTTGTAATGAGGCAGGGCGGAAACGCGCTATCATAAGACCCGTTGATTGGAGAAATATCGGGATTTGTGATGTCATGATCACCAGCATAGAGCCGCGCAGCCGTTTTAGACTCTTGTATCTTCAATGAAGGATCCCGCCCGTCATTGAACATCTGGCTGTCACTCGACATATCAAGATCGCACCACGGCGACAAAAGCGCCACTGCGCGCGGCAAAGGAAAGCCTGCCCTTTTTGCGCGTAACATCGCAGCAAGCACCAGATTGCCCCCAGCAGATTCGCCAACACATGCAAATGGTCGTTCGCAAAGCGCCTGATAAACAGAAAACCCATCATCAATGGCAGCGGGCCAAGGATGTTCTGGGGCCAGCCGATAGCTTGGGATGATCAGCGCAGCACCTGTCATCGCGCAAAGGGGCGCTGCGATGGTTAAGTCCTCATATGCACTGCCTTGGATGAACCCTCCACCGAACCCATAAAGTATCGGCCAAGATACCGTGGTTTTAGGCGGTCTTACCTCTAAACACTCGACATCGTTGATGATGATATGGCGGGTTGTCACTTTGGTGGTTGCCAAAACCTGCCTAACCGCCGGAGTGATATAGGCTTTTGTCGCGGACCGCAGATCCGCCAATGTCGTCTCCGAGCGCCCCGACGGCGCGGGTTCCTCGTTGCAAAGAAAGCGCTGAGCTTCCGCGCTGAGATGTCCCTTGAGCATCAAATACCTCTCCTTTTGCATCTCCTATACAGCCCTTGGCTAAGGCCAAATTCTCATCAGAAAATAAGCTTGTTTAAATCTGCCCCGCGCCTTGCAATGGCAAGCCGCGAGGCAAGCGTTTTTCTGGATCATAAAACGGGAGATCAACGATCGTGCAAGTGACCTTGTCAGATTGCTGCGATTTTAAGGTTAGCGTTTTGCCAGACCACTCATCGGGCTGATCAAACCGGGCATACCCTATTCCGCACTTCAAATAGGGTGAAAGCGCACCAGTTGTGACCATCCCAACGGGCGCACTGCCGCTAAGGATTAAATCGCCGGAGCATGGGGTGGCCGCAATGCAGCGCAATCCAAAAATTCGGGTTGCAGGAGCGGCCGCCTTTAAGGCATCGCGGCCTATAAAACCTTTTTTACTGAGATCAACAAACCGCTCCAACCCTGCCTCATAAGGGGTCATAGAGATGTCAAAATCGCTGCCGCTATCTAAAATGCCAGCCTCGATCCGGCGTGTATTCATCGCCTGCATGGAACTGAAAACCAGACCATGAGGGGCTCCTTTTTGCATCAAGTGATCCCACAAGCGCGGACAATCTGTTTGATCGCCAAGGGTGTAGAGTTCATACCCCAATTCTCCGGTCCACCCCGTGCGCGAAACATAGACTTGCTGACCGTCAAAATCAAAAAAGCCAGAATGAAAATATTTCAAGCTTTCGGTGAGCGCGCCCGAAGATGCAGCCTGCATAATAGGAAATGAGTTTGGCCCCTGCAGCTGCAATACCCGCGACTTAGGATCGCTGAACGTGACATCAAAGCCATGGCTATGGGCCAAAAGCCATGGCTCTAGATCACCATCAGGATGCACAAACCAAAAGCGGGTCTCGGCCAGTCGAAACAAGATGCCATCCATAAAAATACCACCTTGATGGGTGCAAATCAACGCATAGCGCCCGCGATCAATTTTCATATCGCCGATCCGTCTGGCGACGATGCGCTCGAGAAAGGCAACAGCATCGGGGCCAGAAATTTCGACAGGGCGTTCGGGCACATCGAATAGCGCTGCCTGTTTTCTTAGGGCCCAATACCCCAACTCTGAAGGATCGCCGTTATGATGGGCAAAGAAACGGCCCGCTGCTAGGCGTAACACCGTCTGATCATTGGCATAGCAATGATGAAAAGGCGATAATTCGTTGCCCCCAATATAGGTCGGGAAGATATGCGCAGGATCAAGAGCAGGATGCTCATTCATCAGCGGCCTGCACTTTCACCCCATCATAGAAGGCACAAATCTTATTCCCGTCAAAATCGCGAATATAAGCATAGCAGATGCTGCTGCCCTCTTCGCGCGGACCAGGGGCGCCCTCATCGCTGCCGCCGTTTTGTAAACCCAGCCTATGAAACTGCTCAAGCGCTTGCATTGTTGGAGCGGACAGGGCGATCATCGTTCCGTTCCCGGGCGTTGCCGGGGCTTGATCAAAGGGCCTAGTGACGTAAAATTCAATTGCATCTTTTGCAGCTTTAGGGGCGTAAGCCGCGTAGGTTTCTACACGTTCAACCTGTACCAATCCAAGCGGAGCCAGAAGAGCATCGTAAAATCTTGCGCCTCGATCCAGATCATTTGTGCCGATCATCACATAGCCAATCATGTCTTCCCTCTTTTTTTTCGAGTAGCCACTTGCTTATGGGCATGGCGCAAACTCTGCATTTTGCCACAGATCCGCATCAATCCGCGGCAAGGGCGCGCGACCCAAAATATCATCGCTGAGTTTTTCGGCCAGCATGATGGTGGGCGCATTTGTATTCCCGTTGGTTACAAACGGCATGATAGAGGCATCGACCACCCGCAGCCCAGACACACCATGCACCCGCCCGCGCGCATCCACTACGGCCCCCTTATCCGTCGCTGCCCCCATCCGGGCCGTGCAGGACAGGTGCCATTGTGTTGTCGCATGAGATGTCAGAACCTGATCGAGCTCATCGTCTGAATGGATGTCAGAGCCCGGAAAAATCTCATCCCCTTTAAGATCGGAAAAGGCAGGTTGCTCAACAAGCTCTCGGACCAAGCGGATACCTTTGCGCATAAGATCTCGGTCGCGCGCGTCTTTGAGATAGTTCACCAAGATGCGCGGCGGATCGCTAGGATCGGAAGAGCGCAGCTCAATTTTGCCGCGGCTATGCGCCCGCATCAGCCCAACATGAATTTGAAAGGCATGCTCTTGAAGCGGCGCCCATGTTCTATCATCGACCGCAATCGGCGAAATGATGATCTGCAAATCCGGATAGTCCACGCCCGGCCCCGAGCGGACACAGCCCAGACCTTCAAACAGGTTAGAGGCGACGATGCCGCCGCGTGTCATCATCCATTGAATCCCGGCCCCTAGTTTGGCCAGCGGCTTTGTCTTGGGCCAAAACGAAACGGGCTGCTTGCATTTATACTTCAGCACGAAATCAGGATGATCATTGAGGTTTTGGCCAACACCTGGAAGATCACTCAGAACGTCCAACCCCATATCTCGAAGATGCCCAGCCGGACCGATACCTGAAAGCATGAGAATCTGCGGCGACCCAACGGCGCCCGCGCTCAGAATAATCTCTTTTCGAACATGGGCGCTCCGCAAGATGCCAGCGCCGGTTTTATAGGTCACCGCCACGGCTTTGGTACCGTCAAAATTAATTTTCTGCACCAGCGCCCGCGTCAGTATGGTCAGGTTTGATCGCTTGCGCACGGGATCAAGATACGCCCTCGCGGTGCTCCAGCGCTCGCCCTTAAAAACGGTGCGATCCGAGACGCCGAAACCTTCCTGACAATAGCCGCTCACATCGTTTGTTATGGGGTATCCAGCCTCTTGGCCCGCTTTGATAAAGGCGAGCGTGATTGGATCCTGAGGATCCGCGCGGTGCACGTGAAGCGGACCACCTGCGCCGCGGAACGCATCCCCGCCGCCGCCATAGTTTTCCATGCGTTTGAAATATGGCAGAACATCTGCGTACCCCCAACCGGGGCATCCGGCCTGCTGCCACCCGTCATAATCCAACGCATGCCCGCGGATGAAGACCATGCCATTAATCGATGACGAACCACCAATTGTTTTGCCGCGGTCATGTTGAATAACGCGGCCATCCAACCCGGGCTCAGGCTCACCTTGAAACGCCCAATTATGCGTTGTGCTGGTCAGGTTTGACAACACGGCCGCCGGCATTTTGAGGGAAAGCGCGCCCGTATCACGGCCGGCCTCAATCAACAAAACCCGATTGCGTGCATCACTGCTGAGGTGATTGGCCAAAACACAACCAGCCGATCCTGCCCCTATAATGATGTAATCGAATTCCATTTCGACATTCTCCGCAAAATTTCGCCCAATCCACGCCTTTTTGATTCTTGAATCGCCTGCGTGGGCGTTTAGTTATCTCTTCTTGTATAGATAAACTTACCGTTTGACAATATACTGACCAAAGGTTAGTAGAAAATTGGAAACTGCGCGGAGACGTAATGTGCAATTAAACTCGGCTTTAGAACGTCTAAAAACCCCAACCGGCCTGAATTTTGGCCAGATTGCGTTGGCGCGTTTGGAAACTTGGATTACCGCTCCCGAGACGGAAGGCGTTGAATGGGGGCACGTAAAATCTTGCTTGTTCGTTCGCCTTACAACCAAAGACGGACTATATGGCTGGGGTGAAGCTTTTGTGCTGCCCTATCGTGAAAAAGCGGTTGCAGAAATCATTCATGCGCTGGGTCGCTCGGGAAGCAAATTAAAATCTATTTCACCTTGGGCATTTCGTGATCTGGCAAAGCAAGCCGCCGCGCACCATCAGAGCTTAGAGTTTAGCGCCGCGAGTAGCGCGTTGGAAATGGCCTTATGGGATATCTTAGGCAAACTTTTGAACGCACCGCTCTGCGACTTATTGGGGGGCAATCACAACCGCGCCATTCCAATCTATGGAAATATCTGGAGCACCACGCAATGGGATGTCGCTTCGCTTGAAACGCGCGCAACCGATCTTGTAGCTCAGGGGTATAGGGCAATCAAAATCCACCCCATGTTAAACCACACGGCGCAAGACGCCGCAAACTGCGTAAACCAGGTGCGCGCCACAATAGGCGATGACATTGCGCTTCTGGTTGATTTGGATTCCCAAAACAATGCCGACGCCGCAATACAAATTGCACAGGCAATCGAACCCGCGCACCCCTATTGGTTTGAAGAACCCATCGACGGCAGCGACATCCGGGCCCTTGCTCAGATCCGCAAAGACCAGGCACTACGCGTTGTGACGGGTGAAAAACACTGCGGTCTGACACATTTCCGCGCCGTACTGGCTGCAGGTGCTGCCGATATTTTAAACCCTGACATAGCCGCAGTAGGAGGGATTCTGGACCTGCTTGATATTGCGGAACTGGCCGACCAGCAAGGCGTTCAGGTCTCGCCACATTGCTGGAATTCGATGACTGTTGCGGCTGCGGCGATGCTCCATGTTTGCGCGTCGATCCCCAACGCTGAAATGGCCGAAATATATCCCGAATATATCCAACATGGCGAAAAATTTGCGTTTACAGCGTTCCTTCTAGAGGGAGAGTATGCCCATCTTTCAGATAAGCCGGGGATTGGTGTTGACCTTAATGTATCGGCTCTGCACGATCTTTGTGAGCATCATCAATCCACGTGCCTGAGCCTTGCGGAGGCAACCTGTTGAACGCATCTCTTGAAGTCAAAGCGAAACTTGCCTGCCTTTATGCAGGCGCTGTGTGGGGTTTGTTCTGGATTCCCCTGAGAGCCCTTGAAGAGGCTGGCATTCACGGTCTTTGGATCACCGTTGTCTATTTTCTTATACCGACAATCTGCCTTACCCCCGTTACCCTAACGCGATGGAAGCATGTCAAAAAGGGCGGGCTTTCATTGCAACTAACAGCAATGTTATCGGGCGGAGCATTGCTGCTTTACTCAACGTCAATCGTATACACCGATGTGGTGCGGGCCATGCTGCTGTTTTATCTAACGCCGATATGGGCGACGATATTGGCACGGATCTTTCTAAGCGATGCGATCACCCCAAGCCGCATACTTGCTATGGCGATGGCCATTCTAGGCATGTTGACCATTTTTGGTCTGGGTGCGCGGTTTCCCATTCCGCAAAATATAGGGGATTGGCTTGGTATTGCCTCGGGGGTTCTTTGGGCGATAGCGATGGTGCGCCTGCGCATGTCTGAAAGCCATTCAGCCATCGAGTTGACGGCCGGCTTTTTTCAGTGGTCGCTGATCTTTTCGGCAAGCGCTGCATTTTTACTGGCCCCCGCTTATATCCCAAAAGTTGAGCAGGCTTTACCGGCGCTGCCATTGCTACTGATTTTCATGGCGCTTCTGGTTTTGCCCGGCACCTATGCCTCGCTTTGGGGGCCAAAATATCTAAGCCCAGGTATTGTTGGCCTATTATTCATGACCGAAATCGTCGTTGGGGCAATTTCGGTGGCGCTTTTAGCTGGCGAACCCTTTGGCATCCGCGAACTTACGGGAGTTTTGCTTATCGCCGGGGCGAGCATGCTGGAACCACTCTTGGCGCTCCGTCGCCCACTCAGAAATCTCCATCCAAATGATTAAACGGCGCTTTAAACTCGCAGAAATTTTTCTTTAAAAGCCTTAGAACCCAACGCAATATCTGCAACTGCCCTAATCTTCTTGCGGGCCTCTTTATGCTTGGTGGCGCTTATTTCATCCATAGGCAGCATTTTTTCGATCGCAAATTGCATTTCCGATATGGCCATATTGGTCTCGACAGGGTGCGGCAACAGGCCAGCGCGCACCCAAATGCCATCAATATGGACCCCAAGATGGCGCGCCACCTGCTCGGCCTCCTGTTCTGGCAAAAAATGTTTCAACTCATGCATCAAGTTGCTTCTGATGCGTTCATTATTGGCAATCTGAACGCGCTGGCATTCTGTATTATGGGGCACTTCAGAAATCAGAGACACCCAAGCTTGGCACACTTGACGGTTAAAAATAGTTTCAAAAAAATTGGCGACGATAATCGCCCAGAGCCGTTCATACGGGGTTTCAGCATAGCGGTATAATTCAACAACGGATCCGCTGAGCAACGTGTTAGATCTTCGAAACACGGCCTCAAGCAAAGCACTTTTATCTTTAAAATGGTGCAGCACCACACCTTTTGAAACACCCGCAATATCGCCAACTTTTTCCAATGTAGTTTTTCGCAAACCGTATCGAATCACCGCCTCAAAGGCAGCACGAGACAGTTCGACTCGTCTAATAGCTCGGATGGAACTGGTTCGCATATGGGAGCACCCTCAGAAATCTGCATTGTTTTTATTGACATAGTTTTGCCGAAAAACCTACAAAATACAACCATTGACATAAAAAACTTTCTAATGGTAAGTTTTATCTACAATAAGAAAGAAAAGGGGCGGCCACCAACAGTGGAACGTCGATAATCAAAGGGAGAAACCATGCAACAGATTAGTAAAGTAACCAGCGTTCTTGGCTTAGCCATGCTTGGGTTGGCTAGCAGCGCCGCTGCCGATAGCAGCGATCCAATTAAAATCGCCGTCAATGAATGGACCGGACAGCATGTGTCGGCGCATATCTCGGGCAGCGTTTTGCAAGCTGCAGGATATACTGTCGAATATGTTACCGCAGGCGCGGTGCCGCAATTTGCCGCCATTGCGCAGGGAAATCTACATCTGCAGCCCGAAACATGGGGCAATAACGTGGGAGACATTTACCCCAATTCTATTGCCAATGGTGATATTGTCGTCTTGGGCTCAACAGGCCTTGAGCCAACAGAAAGCTGGATGTACCCAAGCTACATGAACGCACAATGCCCCGGTTTACCAGATGTGAGCGCACTGATCGCCTGCTCGCAACTTTTTGCCGCGGCCGAAACGTTCCCCAAGGGACGTTTAATAACCTATCCTGCCGATTGGGGCACGCGCTCCAAGGATTTGGTCAACAGCGCGGGCTTACCATTTGAACCGATTGCCGGCGGATCAGAAGGCGCTATGATTGCCGAAATGCAGGCCGCCTATAAGACACAATCCCCCATGTTGGTGATGTTTTGGGAGCCGCATTGGGTTCACTCAGAAATGGATTTCGACTGGGTTCAATTCCCCGGCTATACCGAGGATTGCGACACCAACCCTGAACCCGGCATTTACCCCGACAAAACAGGCGATTGCGGGTTCAAACAGGCCAATATCTCTAAAATCGTGTCGCGTGACTTTGAAACCACCTGGCCCGGAGCCTTCAAAATCATAGAAGCCTTGTCCATCGACAACGCTATGCAGAATTCGCTTCTTTTAGAAATCGATTTCAACAAACGTGAACTTGAAGAGGTGATCGCAGAGTGGATGGTGAACAATGAAGCCACTTGGAAGCCTTGGGTTGCCGCAGGCAGTTGATCCTGCTGGCAGTTGAACATTCAAACGGGGCGGCCTCATTCCACCGCCCCGTTTCACAACTTAACCATAACAAAAAGTTCTGATATGATGTGCGGGCCACGTTGAAACAGGCCAGAGGCGCTGGACTGCTCTGGCGCATCTAAAGGGGGGGAGCATGACACAGAAGAGCGAAGCCACCGTTAAAATCGCCTGTCGCAATGTGTGGAAAATATACGGCAACACTCCCAATTCTTATTTTGATCACCCCACCGGATCCGCCAGCGACAACATCCCAGAATTGGTTGATAAAATAAGGCAGAACGGCGCAATCCCAGCGGCTGCGGATGTGTCTTTCGACGTGAATGAGGGTGAGATTTTTGTTATTATGGGTCTGTCCGGTTCTGGTAAATCCACGATGGTGCGCTGCCTGTCGCGCCTTGTCGAGCCGACCCGCGGGGAAATTTTACTCGATGGCGAAGATCTGCTTAAGAAAAACAAGTCTGAGCTGATCGATATCCGCCGTCACAAAATGGGTATGGTTTTTCAAAGCTTCGGTTTGCTTCCGCATCTATCTGTGGCAGAAAACATCTCATTCCCTCTTAGCCTGCAAGGCTTGTCGGCCAAAGAGCAGCACGAAAAAACAGCGCGGGTGATTGAGCTGGTTGGGCTGGAAGGGCGCGAAAAAAGTTTTCCGCGGCAACTCTCCGGGGGACAGCAACAACGGGTGGGGATTGCGCGTTCCTTGGCGGTAGAGCCAGAGCTGTGGTTTCTAGACGAGCCATTTTCCGCGCTTGATCCGTTAATCCGGCGCCAGATGCAAGATGAATTTCTGCGGATCCAATCCACATTGAAAAAATCCATCGTCTTCATCACGCATGATTTCCTGGAGGCGCTGCGCATTGCCGACCGAATGATGATCATGCGCGATGGCATGGTTGTTCAGATCGGCACACCCGCTGAATTGATCATCAATCCGGCAGATGACTACGTGGCCGAATTCACCAGTGATGTACCTTTGGCGCGCGTGTTGTTGGCGCGCGATGTGATCGACGATACCGCAACGGTGCAAGCGGGCATGTTTGAAGTGCAAGAAACGGTTTGCGTTGAAGATCTGCTTTGCCATCTTGCAATTCATCGCGGCGGCGTTGCGGTTGCCCAGAATGGGAACCCCATCGGCGTTGTTACCCCGACATCGGTGGTATGTGCTTTGTCGAAGGGTTCAGAAGTTAAACCTGATACCACGCGGCAGCAGGAGGCCGGATGATGCGCGCCGACACGGATGCCCTCAAACAGTCTCAAAAGCCGGCAGGGCGTTTTTCCTTGCTTCTTTGGTTTGCGATACTGGCTGTGACCTTAGGCTTGTTGGCCCTGCGCGACGCGGCCCCATGGCTGATCGTCTTTCCCGACGAATGGGTTATGCCGATCGTATTGGTTTTAAACACCATGATGACCTGGGTCGTAGAGGCAACAGGGGCATTTTTTCGTACAGTTTCTATGGGCCTTGACGTGCCTATGGATGCGGTGCGCAGCCTTTTAACCTGGCTGCCCTGGTCCGTCTCAGTGTTTATATTGGTGAGTATTGCTTATGCGGCATCAGGGTGGAAGCTTGCCGTTTTTACGGCTTTTTCTGTCAGTTACATGCTGATTGTGGGGCTTTGGATTGAGTCGATGAATTCGCTCGCTTTGGTGGTGGTATCGGTGCCGCTGGCCGTGTTGATTGGGTTTGCCATCGGAACCTTAGGGTTTTTCTATCCGCGCGCGGAACGTGCCATCATGGTCACCTTAGATGCGCTACAAACTATTCCAGCCTTTGCCTATTTGCTTCCTATCCTGCTGCTATTTGGCTTTGGCGTCGTGGTGGGGCTGATTGCGGGCATCTTATATGCCTTCCCTCCGATGGTACGCAACACGCTGCTTGGTCTACGCCGCGTTGCGCCGGAAGTGATCGAATCTGGTTTGATGTCGGGGGCCACGGCGACCCAATTGTTCTTTCGGGTGCGCGTGCCAAGCGCAGCAAGACAAATTATGTTAGGGATTAACCAGACCACGATGGCGGCGTTTTCAATGGTGATCATTGCGTCAATTATTGGTGGGGCCTCCGATATTGGCTGGGAAGTTTTATCGGCGATGCGCAAGGCACGCTTTGGTGAAAGCTTGGTGGCAGGCGTGGTGATTGCCTTAATGGCCATGGTTATGGATCGCATAACGGCGGGGTTTGCAAACCGAAAACCAAAGGAAACGAACCTTGTGTCCGAACCGTTTTACTGGCGTCACCAATTTACTTTAACCGCCGTTACGGGCGCCTTATGCCTTTATTTTATTAGCCTTATTTTGCCACCACTTCAAACCTACCCAAAGTCTTGGGTCTACGACCCTTCTGGCCCTTTAAACAACGCGATCGATTATATCATCATTGAATATGCAGCCTGGATTGCGCTGATTAAAACTTGGGCGTTCTTTTACCTAATGCTTCCAATCAAAATGGGTTTAGAGCAGGTGATTTCGCCCTTTTCTTGGGGGTTCACATTTACCCCCGCATTGAAGGCCGGTTATGCTTTGACGGCACTGGCATTGATGGCGCTTGCAGGGCTGCGAAGACGGCAGAGACTTGCGGTGGTGATTGGATTGCTGGCGATTATGCTGTTTTTTGGATTGACCCGCATGCCATGGCCTGCGCTCTGGTTGATTATGGCTTTTGTTTGCTGGCAATTATCTGGTCCAAAGCTGGCTTTGTCCGTTTTAATCGGGCTCGCCTATCTGTTACTGTCAGGCATCTGGCCGCAGACCTTACTGAGTGTTTATCTCTGCGGCATTGGCGTCGTTTTGTCATTCACCCTTGGCTCTGCACTGGGCATTTTGGCCTCTGAATTCAAATCTGTTTCGCGGGTTTTGCAGCCCATTAATGACACGCTGCAAACCATGCCACTCTTTGTGCTGCTGATCCCTTTTGTAATGATCTTCAAAATTGGCGAGTTCACAGCCCTCCTGGCCGTGATGGCTTATGCCATGGTCCCTGCAATCCGGTATTCTGAGCATGGATTGCGAAGCGTACCGCATGAGGTGATTGAAGCGGCCACTTGTATGGGCTGCACCCGTTGGCAATTATTGTGGCGGGTAAAGATTCCCTTGGCTCTTCCCGAAATGATGTTGGGCCTTAATCAGACAATCATGTTCGGGATTTCTATGCTGGTTATCGCGGCCCTAGTGGGCACCAGCGGCTTGGGGCAACAAGTCTATATCGGGCTGGGAGATGGTGATTTTGGCGTTGGTATGACCGCCGGGATTGGCATGGCGATTATCGCAATCATCGCAGACCGAATGACCGCTGCCTGGAGCGTCAAGCTGCAGGAACGCTACACATCAAACCCAGCCAGCTGAAGGTTAGCGCTATGGTAAAAACACCTGCCCTGCCCCTGACAAGTACGCATTGGGGCACCTATCGCGCCAAGGTCGCGAATGGCCGCGTACAAGAGCTGCTACCCTTTGAGCATGACCAAGACCCCTCGCCCATCGGGCCAGGCATTTTGGATGTGCAGCATGGGCCAATGCGCATAGATATGCCTATGATACGCAAAAGCTGGTTAGAGGGCAAAGCTGGCCATAGCAAAGATTTGCGCGGGCGCGAGCCGTTCGTGGCCGTAAGCTGGGCGGATGCGAACCGTCTGGTTGCAGATGAGCTTACGCGGGTACGCCGCGACTTTGGCAATCAGGCGATCTATGGTGGCTCTTACGGCTGGGCCAGCGCCGGCCGGTTTCATCATGCCCAAAGTCAACTCAAGCGGTTTTTGAACTGCAGCGGCGGCTTTACCAGTTCAAAATTCACCTATAGTTTCGCCGCTGCTGAGGCCATGGTGCCGCATATCCTGGGCAGCTTTCGCGCGTATCTGGACACCTGTACAAGTTGGGAAGTGATCAGGGACCACACGCAGCTTTTCGTCTGTTTTGGAGGCGTGCCGCTGAAAAACGGTCAGATCAGTCAAGGCGGCACCGGCTGTCATATTCAGCGCGAAGCTTTGTTGGCCGCAGGCAGCGCGGGGATCGAGATTATCAATGTCAGCCCCATAAAATCTGACATGCTTGAAGATGTAGACGCTGAATGGGTGCCCCTGCGCCCTAATACGGATGTGGCGATGATGCTGGGGCTAGCGCATACTTTGCAGATCGAAGGGCTTACGGATCAGGCCTTTTTGGATCGTTACACGCAGGGATTTGAAGCCTTCCTGCCTTATTTGATGGGCGAGCCCGACGGTATTGCAAAAACCGCCGATTGGGCAGCTGAGATTTGTGAAATTCCTGCAGAGACGATCCGCGCATTGGCCCGCCGCATGGCAGCCCAGCGCACGATGATTTCACTCAGTTGGTCGCTCACGCGTCAAGACCATGGTGAGCAACCCTTCTGGATGGGTATTACATTGGCCTCAATGCTCGGCCAGATCGGTTTGCTTGGTGGCGGGTTTGGATTTGGTTACAGCGCGATGAATTACATCGGGGGCAAATTCAAAAGCATTTCCGGAGCATCTCTGCCACAGGGAAAAAATCTGATTGAAAATTTTATTCCAGTGGCCCGCATCACTGACTTGCTGCTTAACCCGGGTCGGCCCTTCGATTTTGACGGGGTAGAGTACACATATCCTGATATTAAACTGGTGTGGTGGGCCGGAGGCAATCCTTTTCACCATCATCAAGACCTGAACCTGATGATGCAGGCTTGGCAAAGGCCAGACACGATCATCGTCAATGAATGGTGCTGGAATTCACTTGCCAAACACGCTGATATCGTGCTGCCCTGCACCACGCCGATGGAACGGGCAGATATCGCGATAACCCCGCGCGACCCCTATGTGGTTGCCATGGCGAAACTGACAGAACCCTTTGCGCAGGCCCGCGACGATTATGAAATTTTTGCCGGTATTGCTGAGGCCATGGGTGTTGCAGAGGCTTTCACCGAAGGGCGTAGCGCGGCGGATTGGCAGAGGCAAATATACGAGCAAACCATCACTCGAGCCCATAAAGACGGCGTTGAGATGCCCGAGTATGACCATATTCTTGATAAGGGCTGGTTCAAACTTGCAGAGCCTGCGCGCCCCACCGTCATGTTAGAAGATTTTCGCGCCGATCCTGCGGCAAATCCGCTGACCACGCCTAGCGGTAAAATTGAAATTTTTTCACAAACGGTTGCAGATTTTGGCTACGCCGATTGTCCCGGACATCCGCTTTGGCAGGAACCCTATGAATGGTTGGGCAATAGGGCTGACTATCCACTTCATCTGATATCAAACCAGCCAAAGGAAAAATTACACTCCCAGCTCGATCATGGTTCTGTCAGCAAGGCCCGTAAAGTTGGAGGACGCGAACCATTGCACATGCACCCTGAGGATGCCGATATGCGCGGGCTTAAAACCGGGGATCTTGTGCGCGCGTTTAACGATCGCGGTGCCTGCCTGGCAGGCATTGTGGTTGACCCCACCATGCGCCCTGCAGTTGTTCAGATGAGTACCGGTGCCTGGTATGATCCAGATGAAACCGGTTTGTGCAAACATGGCAACCCCAACGTGCTGACCCGTGACAAGGGGACATCAAAACTGGGGCAAGGCCCCAGCGCCCATTCCTGCCTGATCGAGGTTGAACTGTTCACAGGCTCAGCGCCATCTGTCACGGCACATGCGCCGCCCACCATCCTACGCCCCAACCCAGATAAGAATCGAATGGAGAAGACATGAGCAATCTTCAAGAAGCCTCTGATTTGCATAACAACATCGCTATAAGCGCCCGCCGTTTTGAGGAATCTCCATTTATCGAACGCACACGCCGCCCAGAAATGGTGAAAGGGGTTTATGCAGGGCGGTTCTTCACAATTTATATGGGTGAAGATTATCTCGATAAATATTGGTGTCTGCGTCAAAAAGCGCTTATTTTTGACGTGCCTGAAAAGCCAATCGAAATCTGCGGGCCGGATGCCGTTCCTTTTCTAGAAAAAGTTTTTGCTCGTAAGATTGCAACAATGACCGAAGGCCGCGGATATTACGCAATTGCCTGCACCCCGCAAGGCGGCATCTTTATGGATGGGGTAATGTTTCGGTTGGCTGAAGACCGTTTTTGGTATGTGCAGGCCGATGGCCCAATGGAAGCTTGGTTGGTGGCGCATTCCGAGGGTTTAGACGTCACCATACGGGACCCGCGCAGTCGCGTGTTGCAAATTCAAGGGCCGGCCTCGATGGCGGTCATGACGGCCGCCTCAAACGGGGCGATTGACGATACAATGAAATATTTTCGTTCCGGATATTATGACTTGGGCGGTCAAACGCTCTATGTCTCACGCACCGGTTTCACCAATGAACTCGGCTATGAAATTTACAGCAACGGGGCGCAGACGGATCATCTGGCGCTTTGGGATCATCTGATGGAATGCGGCGGGCTGCATGGCATGGAGTTTTCATCCACCCACGCCTTGACCATCCGCAGGATCGAAGGCGGTATTCTTGGAAATGGCACCGATATCACGCCGGATATGACGCCGTTTGAGGCTGGCTTGGCGCCTTTCGTTAACATGGACAAAGGCGATTTCATCGGTCGAACTGCGCTTTTGACAAAAGAAAGACACTGCTGTCTCTTTGGGGTGACATGTAGTACAAAAACCCCGGCTGCAGGCGCGCTGGTTTTCGACGGTGACCGCGAGGTTGGGCGCATTACCGCAGGGATCCCCTCCCCAACGCTGGGCCTTGGCGTTGGCTATGTGCATTTTAACGCACGCGGCGATTGGGTCGGCAGAACCCTCGCGATGCGCTTGCCTGACGGCAGCCTACACGACGCTCAAATCGTTCAACCGCCATTTTTTGACCCAGACAAAAAAATTGTACGCGGGCTGGATCGTTCTATCCCGGAACGCCCTGCGAACTGATCAATGAAAGCAGTAGATAGCATGACTGACGCTGACATTTTGGAACCACAGGATTGGACCTTCCCAATACCCATCGCGTATGGGCCGGGCCGTCTGGGGGAAATTGGGCAACACTGCGCGGCGCTGGGGCTGAGGAACCCCTTGATCGTCACCGATAAAGGCAGCCAAGATTTGCCTTTCATTTCAAGGCTGCAGAGGGTTTTGTCTGACGCAGGCGTGTCCGCTGGCTTGTTTTCGGAAATATCGCCAAACCCGCGAGATAATGAAATTGGCGCCGGGCGCGATAAATTCCGCTCGGGCAATCACGATGCGATCATTGCGATTGGAGGCGGCAGTGCGATGGATGGAGGCAAGGCCATCTGCCTTACCGCCAGAAATGACATAGATCTTTGGGAGTTTGAATGGGAATCCGAGCCGGCAGATATTGGCCCTGATCAAGCGTTTCCAACGCTGATCACCATTCCTACCACAGCCGGAACCGGCGCCGAAACTGAAAGTACGGCGATGGTCACCCATACGGTTAAAGGCATGAAATTCTGCATCTACCATCCGCAATTGAAACCATCTTTGGCGCTGCTTGACCCAGAACTGACCCTTGGCCTGCCTGGCAATCTAACCGCCTGGACCGGCGCGGATGCCATGGTGCATGCAATTGAGGCCTATTGCGTGCCAGGTTTTCATCCGCTGTGTGATGGCCTTGCACTGGAAGGGCTGGCTCTGGTCGCAAAATGGTTACCGGTGGCAGTACGCGCGCCGGAGAACATGGCCGCGCGTGGTGGCATGCTTGTCGGATCTTGCCTTGCCGGGATCGCTTTCCAAAAAGGCTTGGGGCATGTGCACGCGATCTCGCACATGGTGGGCGCTGAATTCAATACACAGCACGGGCTCACCAACGCAATCATATTGCCAGTTATTCTGCGGTTCAACTTGCCGGGCATGGAGCACAAGGTAAAGCGTATGGCGGATGCCATGGGCCTCACAGATGCGTCGGTTGACGCCTTCATTATAGAGGTTGAGCGCCTTCTTAACGATATCAATATCCCAAGTTCTTTAAGTGAAATCGGGGTGCCCGCAGATTGTGCCAGCCGCATCGCTGAAAAGGCAATGCAAGATAGCGCGGCAGGTACAAACCCCAGAAACGCGAGCCGCGCCGAAATGGAGCTTTTGGTAGAAAGCGCTTTGGCTAAAGCACGCTAAGGGAAGGAAAAAACAAATAATGTACAGCGCATTCCAAAGGCACGATGTTGAAACAGCCCCAGAGAAAAGCAAACCGCTCTTGCGGCAATTGCTTGAGCATTCAGGGCCAAATGGGTTTTACGCCGTAACTGCGGAATCTCCAGAAACGCTAACCGCATATGCTGCACTGCATAAAGCATTCATGGCCTCAAGCTTTACGAATGAAGAAAAAACTGTGGTTTGGCAGAGCATCAATGTCGAAAATCAATGTCATTTCTGTGTTCCAGCGCATACTTACATGGCCAAGGCTATGAAGATTGATAAGCCGGTATCAAATGCTCTGCGCGACGAAACAGCTCTTCCAACGAAGCGGCTCGAAGCTTTACGCGATTTTACTTTGCTATTGTTGCGCAATCATGGGCACGCAAGTGACGTTGAAATCTCAAAATTCCTAAGCGCCGGTTTCACTCATCAGAATATGTTGGAGGTTGTGCTGGGCTTGGCTCAAAAAACGATCAGCAACTACGTCAACCATTTGGCGCGTACACCTGTTGATAAGCAATATGAACACTACGCCTGGAAAAAATCGGGATAAAATCAGATGAAAAACCTTTCAAACTTTTATATCTCTGGGCAGTGGGTTAACCCAATCTCAGAAGCCTCAATGCCAGTTCTGAACCCTGCCACGGAAGAACAAATTGGAACGGTCGCTTTGGGCAATTCAGCGGATGTGGACAGCGCGGTCGCCGCCGCAAAATCTGCCTTTGATAGCTTTTCTTTAACCAGCAAAGTCGATCGTTTGGCTCTCCTTAAAGCGTTGAAAGCTGTCACTGAAAAGAGGTTTGAAGATCTTGCACAGGCGATGCGCATAGAGATGGGCGCCCCGATTAGTATGGCGCGCGACGCGCAGGCCGATGCCGCGATGGGCCATCTTATTGGCTTCATAGAGGCGCTTGAAACGCTTGAAGAGCGCTGCGTTTTATCCAATAGCGATATTTTGATACGCGAACCGATTGGCGTTTGTGGGCTGATTACGCCTTGGAATTGGCCGATGAATCAGATCGCGCTTAAGGTTATTCCGGCACTGGCCACGGGCTGTACCTGTATTTTAAAACCTTCCGAGCATACGCCGATTTCCGCAATGATCTATGCAGAAATTATTCATGAGGCCGGCTATCCAGCTGGAGTGTTTAACCTAATCAATGGCCTTGGAGACACGGTTGGCTCGGCGCTGTCGCGTCACCGCGATGTTCAGATGATGTCGTTTACCGGATCAACGCGTGCCGGGGCAGCCGTCACGCAGGATGCCGCCGAAACCGTCAAAAGGGTGACGCTTGAGCTGGGTGGCAAATCACCCAACCTCGTCTTTGCAGATTGCGACCTTGCAGAGCGCGTTACCGCCTCGGTCGGTGAATGCATGTTTAACACCGGACAATCTTGCGATGCTCCAACCCGGCTTTTGGTCGAGCGCGCGTGTTATGACGAGGTGCTCAAAATCGCAAAGCGGGCGGCAGAAGCAACGGCGGTCGGGGATCCGGCGCAGGCGGGTGATCATATCGGCCCTCTATTTGACCGTATTCAATATGAACGTGTGCAAGCCATGATCCATAAGGGGCTTGCCGAGGGGGCAACCTTATTGGCAGGCGGTCCCGGCAAACCCGAAGGCTGTGAAATTGGGTGGTATGTGAAGCCAACGATCTTTGCAGATGTCTCCAACGATATGGCGATTGCGCAGGAAGAAATATTTGGTCCCGTTTTGGTGATCATTCCCTTTGAAAATGAAGATGAGGCGATTGCGATTGCCAATGACACGCCCTACGGTCTGGCCGCTTATGTGCAAACTGGCAGCGCGGCTCGTGCCGAGCGTGTTTCCGCGCGCCTGCGCGCTGGCGCCATTCACGTCAACGGGGGGGGCTTCAATTACGGGTCCCCCTTTGGCGGCTATAAGCAATCGGGCAATGGCCGCGAAGGCGGGTCAATGGGGCTGGAAGATTATCTTGAAACAAAAACGCTGCATGGCATCACCTGAAAGGCATCTGACATGACAAACCGGATTATTCGCCCGCGCCGCAGTTTCATTTTCACACCAGGCTTACGCCCTGACATGTTCCCAAAAGCGCTGGCCTCGGGCACAGATATCGTGTGCGTTGAACTTGAAGACGGGATTGCCCCAAAAGACAAAGCCGAAGCGCGGCAAAAAGCTTTGGCGCTGTTTGAAGCCCCGCAAGCCGATGACGGTGTCGAGCGGATCCTACGCATCAACTCGATGCGCGAACGCTTTGGGATCGAGGATGTGAACGCCGTCTTAAACAGCAAGACCCCGCCACCCGCCTTGATGATGCCCAAGCTGCGTACGCCAGACGAAGTGGTGATTTTGGATCAATTGTTAACAGAAGCGGGCCATACAACGCGGTTGCACGTTATTATTGAAACCAATGAGGGGCTTGAAGCGGCGTTTGAGATTGCCAAATCTTCAGACCGCATTGATGCAATGTTTTTTGGCGGCGTTGATATGGCGGCTGAACTGCGGTGCCAAAACACATTTGACGCGATGATCTATGCACGCTCGCGCGTGGTGCATGCCGCTGCAGCCGCCGGATTAGACGTGATTGATGTGCCATTCCTTGATCTTGATGACTCTGAAGGGATGCGCGTTGAGGCCGAAAAAGTTCGCGACTTGGGCTTTTCGGGTAAGGGCTCCGTGCATCCCAAACAGATTGCTGCGCTGAATGAAGTGTTCACACCGAGCATTGCGCAAATTGATCGCGCCCGTCGCATTATTAACGAATTTGAGAACGCGGATACGGGTCTGATTGTGATCGACGGCAAATTGATAGAAAAACCGGTTATGCGTGAGATGTACCGGATCGCAGCGATTGCGGATAGACTGGAACAATAGGGTTAAAGACGTAGCGCCTTTCAATATAGGCACCCACAACGCTACGGGAAACTGTCTTAGCAGTGCTGTCAGAGAAATCGGCTCAAGCATCAAAAGTCATGAGAAACGTTAGTTGGAATTGAAAATGTGAAGCGCATCCGAGGTTTCGTAGTGACCATGACTTCGCCTTGATGGATTTTAGCAATTTCATAGACAATCGCTAATCCCAAGCCAGATCCTGAATTCTCTCCGATTTGCGAAAACCGATCAAAACAAGATTGAATTTCGCTATCCTCAATCTTAAGGCCGTCATTTTCGACTTGTATAGTAACAGCGTCGGAATTGGCGCTGACAGTAACAATTATTTCAGACAGCGTGTTTCCACCATGTTGCAGCGCATTTTCAATTAAATTTGTGATCGCTTCATTCAACAAAGTTGGGTCAAACCTAGCTTTTGCAGCTTGAGTGGCAGTATTCACCGTAAATTCTATATCCCGAGCCAGCACTTTTGGCGCAAGGCGCGTTGTGAGCTCGGTTACAGCGGCATTGACCTCCTTCAACCCCAAAGCGGGTTGAACGCCACGCAACCGCTCTAGCGACAACATTTGATTGGTCAATCGCACCGTCCTCCGAGTTTCAGCGACCAATTGTGCTGCTCGATCCGTGCTAGCGGAAAAAGTTTTCGCAGCAAGCGTAGCCTGGGCCATCGCATGAATGGCCGCCACCGGATTGCGCAATTGGTGGGCAGCATTCGAGATCAGGCGATCACGCGCCACTTGGGCTTCGGTTAATTGTGAAAAAAGAGCGTTCAACCGGCTCACAATTCCGCGTGCCTCTATAGGAACTTGTCTCTCAATGGGGCGGATATCTGATGGGCTACGCCTTTGGATGGCGGCCTCTAGCTGGCCCAATGGACGCAATCCTAAACGCACACCAAAAATGACCACACTGGCAGCCGTTAACACCAGCAATGCGGTGATAAACGCAGCCTGTAGCGCCAGATTACGGGCAAATTTGAACCTTGGCTCAAGGTCTTGCCAGACTGTAACCACTGAAACACCCGAAATACCTCCGATCACGACCGGCTCGGCGAGGCTTACCGCCCGCACAGCTCGACCCAGATGTCGGGCATTGAACAAGAATGGAATATTACGCTCTAAACTTGCTGTTCTATCACGTACCGGCGGGGAAGAATAACCAGTAACAAAACTGCCATCTGGCCCGTAAACATGATAATATATTGACCCGGCTGCAGCATCTTCGAAAAGGTTCTGCGTCGTCACGGAAAGCGAGTCACCACCCGAATAAGCGACATCGCGCGAGACGGCCAAGCACAGCATAACCAGCTGACGGTCGAAAATATCTTCTGCGGTTTTTCGCGCTTCGACAAAGCGCCAATAGATCGCAGCAAAAGCAACAATTAAAAGCGGCAGCAGAATTAAAATTAACAGACGCAGCCGAAGTGAGGTAGATAAGATACTCATTTTTCAATTTGCATCATATAGCCAAGGCCGCGCGCCACCTTAATCCGAACTTGAAAAGCTACCAACTTTTTACGCAAACGGGACACATAGATCTCAACCACGCGCTCTTCGATATCTGCTCCGATACCATAAATATGGTCAGCGATTTGAGTTTTTGAAACGATTTGATTTTGCCGTTCGAACAGGCATTCAAAAACGGCCAACTCTCGGCGCGGCAGCGGCAGTTCTTGACCCTGTGCAAACAGTTTGCGACCGGCACGATCAAAAGACAGCGCTCCAAAACAAATGCTTTTTTGATCAACCAACGGTTTGCGTCGAATAAGCGCGCGCAGGCGCGCATCTAACTCTTCCATATCAAAGGGTTTCACCAAATAATCATCGGCCCCCGCATCAAGTCCGGTAACACGATCATGCAAGTCACCTCGCGCTGTCAAAAGTAAAACCGGAAGTTGATTGGATGACTTGCGTAGCGCTTTAAGAATGCTAAACCCATCGAGGCGTGGCAGATTCACATCCATTACAACGATATCCGCGCTTTCTTGTTGCAAAAACTCAAGAGCTGTTTGACCATCATGCAGCAAATTGACTGAATGCCCTTGGTCGCGCAAGTGATGCGCGATCCCCTGAGCAAGAGCAAGATTATCTTCAACGATGGCAATGCGCATTAATCAGCCCCATGATAGTTTCGTGCAAGGTTGACCAAGCATGGTGCGAGAATCAAGGGCGAAAAGCTTGCCCTGATTTTATAAATTTTACGCAATATGAGCGTTATTGGGAGGAACTATGAAACTATCAAACTTTACCCGCCGCGCCGTTATGGCAACGGCCGCAGCCGCAGCTTTCGCACTGCCTGCACAGGCTGATGTGGATATGTCTGGAAAAACCATCGAATGGACAATCCCGTTCTCAGAAACAGGGGGCTCGGCCAAATGGGCAAATTTCTTTGCCCCACTTTTGTCCGAAGCACTGCCTGGCAACCCCTCTGTTGTGGTTAAATTTATGCCCGGCGCGGGCTCTACTAAAGGTGCCAACTGGTTTCAAGAGCAAACAAATGGCGACGGCACTGTGATGTTTGGCTCTTCGGGCTCAACTCAATTTCCATATTTGCTTGGGGATCCGCGTGTTCGCTATGAATATAATGACTGGAACCCCGTAATGGCTTCAGGCACCGGCGGTGTGGCCTATTTGAACGCTGAAGACGGGGCAAAATTTGACGGCACAGCAAATAATCTTAAAGACACCACGTTTATCTATGGCAACCAAGGTGCAACCCGCCTTGACCTGATCCCTGCTTTGGCATGGGAAATGTTGGGCATGAATGTTGAACATGTACTTGGCATTAAAGGACGCGGCGATGGGCGCAAAATGTTCGAGTCAGGCGAAGCAACGATCGATTATCAAACATCATCCGGTTATTTGAAGGGATCCGCTGCATTAGTCGAAGCGGGCAAAGCGGTTCCGATGATGACTTGGGGATCATTAAGCGCAAATGGCGATATCATACGCGATCCAACATTCCCAGAACTGCCCACGTTCAAAGAAGTTTGTGATGCAACCGATGGGTGCGAAACATCTGGCGCCAAATGGGATGCTTGGAAGGCTTTCTTTGTTGCCGGATTTCCATCACAAAAGATCGCATTCCTACCCGCGGGTACGGACCAAGAGATTGTTGATACTTTCGCAAATGCCTTTGCAGAAATCAAAGCGCGCCCAGATTTTGCTGAAATCTCAGCAAAGCGTTTGGGCAAATATCCAATGTACACAGGCGCTGACGCCAAAGCGGCCTTGGGCAATGCAATAACCGTGAATGCTGAAGCTAAAGGCTTTGTTGTTGATTGGTTGAAGGATCAATTCGGCGTTGAGTTGAAATAAGCTGATTGTTTTAGATGCGCCCCCTCGCAGCGAGGGGGCGTTTTTTCAAAACAGTGCGACGGAGCCTTTATGGACATTTTTATAGATGCGCTGCCTGCTCTTGGGTCAGCTTGGGCACAAATTTTGCAACCGATTGTGATCGGGTATCTGGTTTTAGGTGTCTGTATGGGCCTAGCAATTGGAGTGTTCCCCGGCCTTGGCGGGATTGCCGGCTTGTCGCTGTTACTGCCCTTCATGTTCGGGATGGATCCCACTCTTGGTCTTGCACTGATGATCGGAATGATCGCTGTGGTGCCGACATCTGATACGTTTGCCTCTATACTGATGGGAATTCCTGGCTCGTCAGCCTCACAGGCCACTGTCCTTGATGGATTTCCGATGGCCAAACGCGGGCAAGCGGCCCGCGCGCTTTCAGCGGCGTTTGCGTCTTCCCTTTTTGGAGGCTTGGTCGGGGCTGCTTTTTTGACCATTTTTATTCTTGTGGCACGGCCGGTTGTGCTTCTGTTTAAATCGCCCGAGCTGCTAATGGTTTCAATTTTTGGTCTGTCTATGGTTGGAATTCTGGCGGGCCGCATAGCAATTAAGGGGGTCGTGGCGGCCGGTCTCGGCTTACTGATCGGATCAATTGGCGAGGGCCCATTTAATGGTGAACTGCGCATGTCCAGTTATGACTATCCGTATCTAACGGACGGTCTTAAGTTGGTGATCGTGGGTTTAGGTGTTTTTGCCGTTCCTGAAATCATCGCTTTGTTAAGGCAAGATAAAGCTATTTCTGACCGACAAGCACTTGGCGGAGGATGGCTTTTAGGCATTAAAGATTGGTGGCGCAACAAATGGCTATCGGCAAGATGCTCAATCATTGGCGTCATCGTTGGTGTTATCCCCGGGCTTGGCGGCTCGGTGGTGGATTGGATCGCGTACGGACATACAATTCAAACTAGCAAAGAAAAGTCCGAATTTGGCAAAGGCGATGTGCGCGGCGTGATCGGGCCTGAAAGCTCGAACAATGCCAAAGAGGGAGGCGGGCTCGTGCCCACTTTACTTTTTGGGATTCCGGGCTCAGGCTCAATGGCAGTTTTTATTGGAGCGCTGGCGCTTTTGGGAAATGGCATTGATGTTGGTCCCAGCTTACTAGAAAACAATCTTAGTTTTACCTATTCGATCGTTTGGCTCTTAGCCTTGGCCAATGTGGTGGGCACGATCTTTTGCATTGCGCTGTCTGGCGGGATCGCAAAATTAACCAATATCCGCTTTGCATTGCTGGCACCTTTTATCTTTATGATAATCTCTTTTGCCGCCTTTCAAAGCGGGCAGAACCTGATGGATCTTGTGGCACTTTTTACGATTGGCTTCTTAGGGATAATGATGCGCCGATTTGACTGGTCTCGCCCGGCTTTTTTGATCGGTTTTGTTTTGGCTAATGCGGTTGAAAACTACTCCAATAATGCAAACCAAATCGCCGGTATCCGTTTCCGACAAAGTTGGGAGGCCGGCATGAATTACATTCTGTCTCCCATCGTTATTGTTTTAATTATAATCACGCTTTTATCAGTTGTGATCGGATTGCGTCAGGCGAAAAATATTTTATCCGAAGGCGAGGTTCCGTCAGGAACAAAACGCGCCCCTTTAGTCTTTTTAATCTGTGTGATCGGGTTTATCTCATACGCGCTTTGGGATGCCCTTAGCATTCCTGATTATGCGGCCACCGATCGTGTATTTCCAGTTTTTGTGGCCTCCATTTCTCTTATAGGTGCATTAGTATTGTTAATACAAATGATGCTCGTACCTGAAACGCATGGATTGTTCGCGGATCGTGAAAACAGCGGCGAAGAGCAAACCGCACAATATCGTCTCTGGCCTACATTAGCTTGGTTTGCCTTTTTGTTGATCTTGACCGCTCTGACCGGTTTCATAATCGCGCTGGCTGTTTTCTTGGCTAGTTTTATGAGGTACCGAGCACAATTGGGTTGGCCAATGACTTGGGTATATTCAATCTTGGGCATTAGTTTCATGTTATTTATGGCATGGTTGCTCAACAGAGATTTTCCGCCAGGTCTATTACAATCTTATTTTGACCTCCCATGGCCCTTTACATAATAGTGGCGCCATAGGGATGTCAGCAAGCACATTAAAGCTTTTATCGCTCAGCGGCGATGGTATCGGCCCCGAGATCGTGCAAGCCACAAAGACAGTTTTGACTGCTTTGACACAATCATGCGGGCTGCAGATCGCTTGGGAAGATATGGAGATCGGGCTTTCTGCTCTAAAAGCAAGCGGCAGCACTATTCCAGATACAGTGATCACAGCCGCAAAAGAAGTTGATGGCGTGCTGCTCGGTCCGGTGTGCCATAATGTTTATCCACCTGTTTCTGAAGGGGGGCTAAACCCCTCTGGAGTGTTGCGGCGCGAATTAGAACTATTTGCAAATATTCGTCCGGCGTTGTCGTTAGAGGCGTTACCAAACCCAATCTCAAAACCTATCGATCTGGTCATATATCGTGAAAATCTGGAAGGTTTTTATGCGGATCGTAACATGGCCTCGGGCGGATCAGAATTCATTGCGGTCGAGGGCGTGGCCTTGGCCATGCGCAAGATTACGGCGCAAGGTTCAAAACGTATTGCACGCGCAGCTTTTGAGGGTGCAATGCAACGGCCGGCCAAACATGTCACGGCTGTCCATAAAGCCAATGTAATGCGTTTGACTGATGGGCTTTTTCTCAAAGAAGTGCGTAAAATGGCGGCGCATTATCCGGATGTGATATATGATGAAATACTGGTTGATGCAGCGGCTGCCCTGTTGGTGCGAGATCCGGGCCGCTTTGATGTTATCGTGACCACCAATATGTTTGGCGATATCTTATCAGATCTTGCCTCAGAGCTTTCTGGAGGCTTAGGTCTAGCCGGGTCTTTAAACCTCGGGACGGAGCACGCAGTTGCGCAAGCGCAGCATGGATCAGCTCCGGATATTGCAGGGTTAAATCAGGCAAACCCAACCTCGCTCATTCGTTCAACCGCAATGCTTCTCCTGCATCTTGGGGCAATAGATCCCGCCGCCTTATTGACAGAGTGCCTACAATCGGTGCTTTCTGATCCAACCAGCCGGACCCGTGATTTGGGTGGCCGGTTGGGCACGCAGGAATTTGCGGCACATTTGGCTAACCTAATTAGGAAAGAAAAGCGATGAGCCAGACGCCAATCCCTTTTATCTTTATGCGCGGCGGCACTTCACGCGGCCCTTATTTCAATCGAGCAGACCTACCGCAAAATTTGGATCAATTGGCCAACGTACTAATTTCAGCTCTTGGCTCTGGTCATGCCCTGAACATAGATGGGATCGGCGGGGGCAATGCCGTCACGACCAAGGTGGCAATGCTTTCCAGATCAAATCTACCCGGGGCAGATATTGACTATTTTTTCGCACAGGTCAGCGTAGAAGATGGTTCGGTCGATTTTAAACCAACCTGCGGTAATATTCTTTCAGGCGTGGCCTCGGCAGCGATTGAAATGGGTTTACACCCCTCCTCGGAGGGGGAAACCTCGGTCGCTATACATGCAGTGAATACAGGCGCTGAAATCATCGCTAAAGTACAAACGCCAAGGGGGCAGATAAGCTATGCCGGCCAGGCGGCAATTGACGGAGTGCCCGGAACGGCCGCGCCGGTTGAGCTGAATTTTATGAAAGTTGCGGGTTCCTCAACAGGGGCCTTTTTGCCAACTGGCAATTTAACCGATGAAATTGATCGCATCCCGGTCACTTGCATGGATGTGGCGATGCCTATGGTGATTGCGCGCGCAGCTGATTTTGGCTTGAGCGGGTATGAAACACGAGATGAACTCGATAAAAATATAGCGTTTTTTCAACGTATGGAGGCGCTGCGCATTAAAGCGGGCGCCGCCATGGGCATGGGCGATGTGCGCAGATCTGTGACGCCGAAATTTGGTCTAATAGCACCAGCTAAGCATGGTGGAAGTTTAACAACGCGTTATTTCATGCCTTGGAAAACGCACCCCACAATGGCGGTAACCGGCAGTCAATGTTTGGCCTCTTGTGCGTTAACCCCGGGAACCGTGGCGGATGGGTTGCTGGAAAGGCCTATGGAAATACCTGCAAAAATAACTTTAGAACATCTTATGGGCTCCATGGAGGTGTTGGTTGATTACCGTCTGAAGGATGGTGCATTTGAACATAAATCGGCAGGGTTGATTCGTACCTGTCGAAAACTTGCAGACGGACAGGTTTATGTGCCAGCTGAGATTTGGGATGGACATACGGGTCGATGAAACTGGCAATCTTAGACGATTGGTTCAACACACTGCGTGGCTTGACCTGTTTTTCAAAACTGAATGGGATAGAGGTGACGGTCTTTATCGATCACGAAACAGATATCTCAAAATTGGCGAAGCGCCTTCGGCCATTTGATGCGTTGGTTCTTTTTCGAGAGCGTACTGCGATTACAGCCGAATTGCTGGACCAATTACCAAACTTAAAATTAATCTCGCAGCGCAGTGTTTATCCGCATGTGGATGTCGAGGCTTGTTCGCGAAACGGTGTATTGCTGTGTTCTAATATGCATTCTGGTACGCCCTCTTTTGCTGCAGCAGAACATACATGGGCGCTGATCATGGCCAGTATGCGGCAAATTCCTCAGCAGATGGCTAGCCTACAAGCGGGTCATTGGCAGATGGGAGTTGGGAAAACTTTGCATGGTCGTCGTTTGGGCCTTTATGGGTATGGACGCATTAGTAAAACAGTCGCAGGCTACGCAGAGGCTTTTGGAATGGACGTGGTTTGGTGGGGCTCTGAGACAGGGCGCAAACGCGCCAAGTTGAACGGCCAAAAAGTGGCGCCCACGCGTTCAGAGTTTTTTGCAAGCGCCGATGTGATTTCTGTACATGTGCGTCTAAAACCAGAAACGCGTGGATTGATTACCGCAACGGATTTGGCATCAATGCGCCCCGATGCGCTTTTCGTAAATACATCCCGTGCGGCGCTTATCGAACCAGACGCTCTTTTGGAGGCGTTAAATGCCGGAAGACCAGGGCGTGCGGCCATAGATGTATTTGATCAAGAACCGATCTCCTGGCCCGCTGATCCCCTGGCCACGCATCCAAATCTTATCTGCACACCTCATATCGGATTCGTCACCGAAGATGAATTTGAACTGCAATTTTCAGATATTTTTGATCAAGTGATTGCCTTTCAAGCAGGCGCGCCGATCAATATGATAAATGGCCAGATTTGGCGCGCATAATCTGAGCAAGGATCGGGGCCCCTAATATAACAATGAATATACGAAACAAGTGATGCGCTACAACAAATCCCATATCGGCACCGACAATCAGAGCCATGACGACAAGTTCGGCCTGCCCACCTGGCATAAGCGAAAGAACTGCCTCAATCGCTGGAGCACGGTCATAAAGCACAATGAAACTTACAATCACCAGGGTGAGCAGCAATAAGAATACGCAAAACCCCAAACCGGCCAGGATATCCTTGCGGATTTCCTCTATAGAAATCCCAACATATTTAACGCCAATTCCAAGCGCGATAAAATATTGCGCCGCCCAAATAGCTTCGGCCGGCGGACGGGTCTGTAAAACTTCTGTCATACTGGCAAAAGCGGTCAAAAGCAGCGGACCAAGAATTGTGGCCCCAAACATATTGAAATAGGCGGCGATTTTCCATCCCGCTATGGCGCAAAACCCAAGGATAAGCAGTTGATCCAATGCAAAGCTATGCACGGGCTTGCCCGGCGCTTGATCAAGCGTCACCTGCCAAACAGAGGTTAAGAGAATAGGCAACAAGACCACGATAACCAAGACGCGCGTGGCATGAATTAAAGACATAGCCCGGACGTTGCCCCCAGCTTCTTCACCGAAAACCAACATATCCTGCAAGCCGCCCGGCATTGAGGCATAATATGCAGTGGGAAAATCATAGCCACAGAGGTTTTTAAAATACCAGACCCCAACCACGCCGCTGACAAAAACGATTATCGGGATAAAGATTAATGTATCCCACAGCCCCGGTAGACTTACCACAAAGCCTATTGTTACAGTTGCACCGGCAGCCACGCCTAAAATCGTGCGCATCCCATCGTTTATATTTTTCACCGTTGTTAATTGTGCGCCAAAAACTGCGGCTATCAAACAGCTGCACAAGGGTCCAAACAGCCAAGGCAGGGGGAAATCCAACCATATAAAAATCAATGCGCCAATAAGGCCGATGCCATGGGTTGCCAAATGTTTACCCATCGAGTTGTAACGCCTTCAAGCGTTGTTCAAGTGATCCCTCCATATGTGTGCGCATTAGTTTAGCAGCTGTTTCCGGCTGACCCGATTTTAGGGCCTCGACAATGGCATCATGCTGCGAAACCACGTCTTTGACACGCTTAGAGCTTTCCAAAGTTGTTTTTCCCAACAGAACCAGCGCATGCGATAACGAATTATGGCTTTGCGCCAGAAAACGGTTGCGCGCCGCGCTTAGGATACAGCCATGAAATTTACGATTAAGCATGGCCACTTTATAAGGGTCCGTTGCCACCTGCATCATCTGCGCATTCAAAGTTTTAAGGGTATGGATTTCCGCTTTTGAGGCATGCTTGGCTGCCATTTGCGCGGCGGTTGCTTCCAAAACAATCCGCATTTCATAAAGCTCAACAATTTCTTGCTGGGCTAAGACACGTATCATCGCTCCGACCCGTGGTTTATGCGCCACAAGCCCATCGGTTTCCAATCGACGGATCGCCTCTCGGATGGGTGTCCGGCTAACGCCAAAGCGTTGCGCTAGATCCGTTTCCAAAAGCCGGTCGCCTGGGCGCAGGTCACCGTTTTCGATGGCTGCCAATAATTTTTGATAGATTGGGGTGGGAGTCGACATGGGCACTCTTGAATTTTGATAAGCATATTGTATACGCATGGATGCAATTATACAAGGAATGAGTTATGGGCAAACGTTGGGATGTCGTTATCATTGGATCTGGAAATGCAGCCCTATGTGCAGGAATTGCAGCCTGCGAACTGGGCGCAGATGTGTTAATGATCGAAAAAGCGGATCGCGACATGGCCGGTGGGAATACAAAATATACAGCCGGCGCTATGAGATTTTCTTATGAGACCAGCGAGGATCTACATCCCCTTTTGGCAAGGCTAGATGATCCGCGCATAGCACGCGCAGATTTTGGAAGTTATACGCAAGAAAAATTTGCTGCTGATCTTTCCAGCTTCAATGATGGTTTACCGCTAAGCCAAGAACAACAGGTTCTTGTTTCAAAAAGCTATGAAACTTTGCTTTGGCTTGCCGGCCATGGCGTGACTTTTAATCCAATATGGTCTCGGCAAAGCTTTGAAAAAGATGGGAAAATTATTTTTTGGGGGGGGCTTACACTTGCCACAGAAAATGAAGGGGTTGGCCTTTTTGACATGGAATTAACCGCCTATGAAAAATTGGGAGGCGTCATCCGCTTTAACTGCGAGTTTGAATCACTCAAAACTCGAGACGATGGAGCCGTTATTGGAGTAACGTTAACCTCAGGAGAAGAGATCGACGCCAATGCAGTAATCTTGGCCTGTGGCGGCTTTGAAAGTAATCCAGATTTACGGGCAAATTTGCTTGGCGCGGAATGGCGCGGTGCAAAAGTGCGCGGCACGCCGCATAATACAGGTGATGGGCTTTTGGCGGCATGGGCGCTGGGGGCGCAGCGCTATGGGCGGTTTAGCGGATGCCATGCTACGCCGATGGATTATTTTATGAAAGATTTTGGCAACCTCAACATTCCACATAGCGAACGGAAGAATTATCGCAAAATTAGTTACTTTCTGGGTGTGATGCTAAATGAAAATGGGGCGCGATTTGTCGATGAAGGGATCGATTTTAGAAACTACACCTATGCGCAATTTGGCGAGGCCGTTTTGCAGCAACCAGGTCAAAAAGCGTGGCAAATTTTTGACAGCAAAGTCTTTGATCTACTGTATGAAGAATATCAGTTTTACGATGCCAGATATGAAGAAGCTGATAATATCTCGGAGCTTTTAGGTAAATGCAAAGGATTAGATGCAGTCGCAGCAGAAGCGACACTACAAGAATTTAATAGTAACACAAAAGAGTCAATTGATTTTGATCCAACGATTAAAGATGGTAAGTCGTCAATTTCTGCCGGGTTGTATAAATCTAATTGGGCACAAGCCATCGATTCACCACCTTATCGGGCCTATCCAGTCACCGGGGGGATCACATTCACTTACGGAGGTGTGAAAATCTCTGAAAAAGCCGCAGTATTGGATCAATCTGGTAACGCAATACCTGGTTTGTTTGCCTGCGGAGAAATGGTTGGCGGTGTGTTTCAAGGAGGCTACCCCGGAGGATCAGGGTTAACCTCTGGCGCGGTGTTTGGCAGGTTGGCAGGCATTGGTGCAGTTGGGAACCACTCTGAGTGATTAGTAGACAGCGGCGCGCAAGAATATGTTTAACAAAGCTCACATACCGAGAGGCTTTAAAGACATATTTTTATATTGACGTACCTCAAAATGGTAAAACGTCATTAAGCGACTTTAGAAGCATACATGATTGGTACGGAATTAGTCCAACTCAGCTAGACTTAATTGCTGACCCTATGTTTTATGTTGATCAGTGGGGGCAATGGGAAAGTCCCAACGCTCAAGCCTATTATTATTTATGTGATTTGGATCTTACCGGAGAAGGACAGGGGCCAGGTTCATTGTTAGGAGATCTACATTTTAGAATGGGAGAGGTTTCTTGCGGCGATTATCTAGGAGTTCTTTCCGAAGACCCAATCACGGCCAGCTTGCTTCAGGCGCGCTTAATTGAGTTAGGGCATAACACGTCGGTGGAGATCGTTGATGGCACGTGAGTTCAGGTCGATGCCGATTTATTTTTGATTAGAAATTCTTTCATTTTGGAAGCCTTTGGTTACAGTTAAAAAAACTAAAAAAGGAAAGCTCAAATGACAGTTTCAAAAAGGATTAATGAAATTTTCCATAACTGGGATAAAGAAGCTTTTAGAGCCATGCATCATCCAGATTATATGTTTATTCGCGAGTTTGAGATGGTTACGGTAAATGATCATATCGAAACGTTGGATCAGGCCATGAAGGATGGCTATGACGTGCATAAGCGGTGGACGACCATTCACGAAAATGACTATGTGTCAGAATTACGCTGGGAGGAAGGCAACGAAGTAGTTACTCATGTATCTCTGCTGAAAGAAGGTTTGCTTTGGCGTGGTTTTGTTAATCGTGCAGAAAAAATCTGAAGCTGCCTAATCATTTCTCATGCCCCAGCCAAACGGCAAAAGCACCTGTCATGGCACCCGTCACAGTCGCAGTTAGTGCAGTGGCTTGGGATGTCATGGCCTCTAACGGCAGTGTCACAAACCAATTTAAGATTTCCAGATATGCGTAGCACATCACCGCCATCATAACGCACGGCAGTAGTTTCCACGCCAGTATGCGTTCCATTGCTATCGTCATTTGATACTTCTAAGAATTTGGAAAATTAGAAAAGGAGAAACGGATTTCAGAAAACGTAAAAAAAGCTTATGCAGTGGTGGTCTATGAACAGATAAGCGACGAAACAAAACTAAAAAACTACATGGCTATCGCACCTAAAACGTTTCGAAAATTTGGAGCGAAATTTCTTACTCGAGGTTATCCAGCCGTTATAAAGGAAAATGGCAAAAACGAACGCACTATTATCGTTGAGTTTCCAAGCGTTGCAAAGGCCGAAGAGTTTTACGACAGCCCAGAATATGTAGTCGCTTTAGATGCATTAGCTGGGGGTGCAATAAGGAGTTTCAAAATTTGTGAAGCATACGAATGAAACCTTAATCAGATCCGCATTTTAAACCTCGCAGAAATTTTGTTAAAAAATCATAGCAAGGCAAAGCTGCCAGTGCTGGTCAAATTAATCAGTGCCCACCAGCCCATCGATCCATAAACGACTGCAGATTTTTGCAGTTCACAATCGTTTGAAATTTTCAAAGGAGTTTGAGGACAATCGGGTCGCATCCACGCACACTCGATACCGGTAATTCTGCTAATAGATCACAGTGACATCTGCCGCGGTCAATATTTTGCATTACCTCAATAGTTTCTTACTAGTTCCTAAAAGTGGCCGATACTTTATCCCCTTACTACCTTTATTAGATGAGCCTTGGTTACAGTATCCGTCGCCGTCTTAGTAAAGAGTTTTACAGGGTGGTTCACCTTCATGAATGCATGACTATGCCCTTGTGATTGTCATCCGCTAGAGTAAAGCTATTTCTTTCGTAAACGAGAGGGATTAACGACGTGCAATTATTATCTATCCTAGCCGTAGCCTCACTTTTCGGTGGGATGCTGTTATTCTCAATTGGCTTTGGCACACTGGCTTTTAAACTTCTCGACAAAACAACAGCGCGTAAGCTGATCAGAGATACGTTCCCATACTTCTATCTTTTTATCTTATTCAACTCGGCGCTAGCGGCTGTTTTTTGTTATTATGTTGACGCCCGTGCCTGCGTATTAATGGGGTTAATTTGCGCGACGACAATTCCAAATCGCCAGATACTAATGCCTGCGATTAATCAAGCATCAGATAATGGTGATAAGAAAACTTGGGGCAAGCTTCATGGGCTTTCTATTTTGGTAACCCTTACACACATTGGCATTGCAGGAACCGCGCTAAGCTATTTATCTTAGCGTCTGACTGTGAGCGGCAAAGCTAGATCAGACTAATTCTTTAGCGTAATATCAGCGATGCCAAGGCGGATCAGCGGACAACTCTCCTGAGCGCACCTCATAATATTTTGTGGAGCGCAACAGTGCTGCGAATAGCGGCTATTCTGCTAGATGGTGCTCAAGGCCGCCTAGCAGCTTTAAATACAGTTCTGCACCTTTGCTACTATGTTCCTACAATTTTGCTGTTTCTCGTTTGTGACAGTACAGAGCCATATCAACTTAGAAACTCCATCACTGCGGCCATGAAAACGGTATGGGTGACTTTACGCATCCAGCCTTGGTGGCTTTGATCCTGGATGACTTTCTTACACTCGATAATGGGGAGCCGAGCACAATAGTTGGACATAACACTCAACCAGGCTTCTCTTTACCCAACGCTCAAAAAGATTAAAAAGATGCTTATATAATTGCACCTTGGAGAGCCGTCTCTATGCGTCTGATAACAACACTTTGTGCTCTTCTCGCTCTCACAATTGGTGTCTTCCAGCTAGAGCGCGAGCGCGTCGGCATTCCCCGTACAAACACATTTGTGGGCAGCACTCCGGTTAGTGTTTATGGAACAGGCCCCGGTCCTGCAGTAGTGATTGCACACGGTTTCGCCGGTTCTCGTCAGCTGATGGAAGGTTAAGAGCCCAGCCGCTTGCTCTTCAATCACACTTGGTGGGTTCAATTATGCAGCAAGATAAGCGTCCCGAACATCGGGTTGGGCGTTTAGTTCCTCCAATGTACCATAGAATTTTTGTTCACCACTTTCGATAATCACTGCACGGTCAGCAACAACCTGCGCAAAGTGAAGGTTTTGTTCTGAGAGCAATATGGTCAGGCCTTCGGATTTTAGTTGTGAGATGATTTTCGCCATCTGTTCTACAATAACCGGAGCGACTCCTTCGCTTGGTTCATCTAGCAGAACAAAGGATGGATTGCCCATAAGCGTGCGCGCGATCGTCAGCATCTGTTGTTCGCCACCAGACAACGCCTTGCCACGATTGTTGCGCCGCTCTGCAAGGTTTGGAAACAGATCAAAAAGCATATCCTGTGTCCAATGTACTGCTCCCTCACGGGCGGGCTGCATTCCAACAATCAGATTCTCCATAACGGTCAAATCAGTAAAAATACGCCGATCTTCTGGAACATAGCCCAAACCTATCTTTGCAATCTTATGAGGCAACATGTTAGATATTTCTTGCCCTTGAAACGTAATATTTCCAGAGGCAGTCTGCACTATCTGCATCACAGACTTCATGGTTGTAGACTTACCCGCGCCATTCCGACCCAACAGTGCAATGACCTCGCCTTTTCGGACGGTAAAGCTAAGGTTTCTGAGAACATGAGCCTTACCGTAAAAGCTATTAATGTTGCTAACCTCAAGCATGTTAGATTCCCTCTTCTGACGCAAAGACCGTGCCACCGCCAAGATATACGTCTTGTACTAGGGAATTATTGCGGATTTCATGAGCATTGCCTTCGGCGATAAGTTGGCCGCGATTAAGCACCATAATTCGGTGGGAGTGAGCGAAAACTACATCCATATCGTGTTCGGTAAACAAAACGCTTACTTTCTGATCCCGCACGATATCCGCCGTCAGTTGCATCAATGCAACGCGCTCTTTTGGGGCCATACCTGCCGTGGGTTCGTCCATCAACAAAACCTTGGGTTTGTGCGCAAGAGCAATGGCCAGTTCCATCCTCTTTAGATCGCCGTAAGCCAGCACCGCGCAATGGCGTTGAGCCTGATCCCCCATATTCACCATATCTAGCAGTGCGAGAGCTTCATCACGGTGCTTATAAGTTGCATAAGGCAAAAGTTTTAGTGTTTCGCGATGGTGGGACAACAACGCCATTTGAACATTTTCAACTACCGTCATTGAAGAATACGTCGCGGTAATCTGAAATGTCCTGCCGACACCCTGACGCCAAACTTGGCGTGGTTTCAAACCAGTAATTTCTTTGCTATCCAGACGCACATTACCAGCGCTGGCCTTTAGCTGGCCCGTTAGCATATTAAAGCAAGTACTTTTGCCTGCACCATTCGGGCCAATAAGAGCCAATAACTCGCCTTTATTTAGTTGGAACGATACATCATCAACAGCAACAATCGCTCCAAACTTTTTAGTCAGGCCACGGACTTCCAGAACTCCGGTCATCATTGATCTCCTGATTTGGCAAGGCCCACGCGTTCCATGCCCCTACGAATAGAGCCAACAACGCCCTCGGGTGCAGCAATCACCACAAATATGATCAACAGCCCCATCAACAACCGCCAATATTCAAAGCGCAGTAAAATTTCCTCGATCCCTTTGAAAAAGCCAGCGCCCACAACGCCACCAGCCAGAGTTTTCACACCACCAAGAAAGACAACGATCAAAGCATCAAAACTACGCGCAATTTCGAGCTCGTTGGGAAAGACACTACCTTTGGAAAACACAAAGAGAGCGCCAGAAAGGCCACCCATTAGTCCGGCAAATCCAAAAGCTATCAACTGGACTTTTCTGGTATCAATACCTGTGGCTTCGGCTTGACGCTGACTGTCACGTGTGGCTCGAAGGGCATAACCAAAGGGTGAATGCGCAACATGCCGTAGAATAACTATCCCCGATATTGCAAAGATAAAGGTAAAGTAGAAGTATACTGTGGTGTCTTTCAGCCATTCTGCTGGCCAGACATTGACCAAACCATCGTCACCACCGGTAACTTCGCCCCATTGAAAAACAAGGCTCCATATCAACTGGGCAAAAGCGAGAGTAAGCATCGCAAAATACACCCCAGTAAGACGTAAACAAACCCATCCTATGACCAGCGCGACCAAACCTGCCCCTAAGGGCGCCAGCAAAAATGCTATTTCCATAGGAGTGTTGGCGTGAACTACGAGCAAGGCCGCAACATAGGCGCCTCCGCCATAATATGCTGCGTGGCCAAAGCTCACGAGTCCTCCTGTACCAATTAGGAAATGCAGGGATGCGGCAAACAAACAAAAGATCAAAACATCCGTTACCAGCACTTGGGAGAACGTTGACCCAAAGAATGGCAGCAAAGCCAATAGAAACAATCCGGCAACAATAATCACTCGAGTTCGGTTCGATGCTGGTTTGATCGGACGTTCTGGTTCCCCGACTTGCCCGTGTTCACCCGCGACCTCCTCACGACCAAATAGACCGTAGGGGCGGATCATCAGCACAATGATCATGACAATGAACATCAATACCAGTGTGGATTGAGGGAGATAAGTGACGCCAAAAACATTGAGCACGGAAATGATGATCGCCGCTAAATAGGCTCCAGGCAGAGACCCCATACCGCCAATTACGACAACAACAAAAACAGGGGCTAGGATGTTAAAATCCATTAATAGGTCAGCGCCTCCTTTGGGCAATTGAAGCGCGCCACCAAGACCAGCTAGCGCAGAACCTAAAGCAAAAACACCTGTAAAGAGCCACGCCTGATTAACTCCAAGTGCACCTACCATTTCTCGGTCTTGTGTTGCAGCACGCACGAGCACACCAAGACGGGTCTTTGTCATTAAGTACCAAAGTGAAAGTGCTACAAATGGAGTAATGACCAACAGCGCGACGTCATATTTTGGAATTGGTTCGCCCAAAATGCGTAGCACACCACGCAATCCAGGCGAGCGCGGCCCTAGAAGATCCTCTGGGCCCCATATAATGAGTGTGAGGTCTTGGATAACCAAAATCACACCAAAAGTGGCAACCAATTGGAACAACTCAGGTGCACGATAAACAGGGCGTAGCACCAAAAACTCGATCAACACACCTATTATGCCTACTGCAACTCCGGCAATAAGCATGGCGCCCCAAAAGCCAAAAGCGCCCGGTAAAATTTGTATCAAGCTATACCCGATATAGGCGCCAAGCATATAAAGAGAACCGTGGGCGAAGTTAACGATTCGAGTCACACCGAAAATTAGGGACAGCCCACAGGCAACCAGAAAAAGAGAACTTGCATTGGCCAAGCCCGTGAGGATTTGTGCAACGAAGAACTCCATCGGCTACGCCTTTCTCATTTTGGGGTTAGGTAGTGAGCAGGCCGAAAGAAGTCGATATTCGGCCTGCACGTTATTGATTATTCCGCTGGACGAAGAGCAAGAACTTCTTCGTCCGACAAAAGATAATCAGCACCGTTCTTATAAACCCAATCAATCATTACACCTTTTCCATCCCGGACAGTTGTCGTCCCAACGTAAGCACCTGCTGTCGACTGATTGTCGATGGAACGATATGTAATTTCTCCAACAGGCGTTTTGACTTGCAAGTCTTCAAACGCCTTACGAATGGCTTCTGTCTCCGTCGAACCCGCCTTTTCAAGTGCGGTAGCAATGGACTGCACAGTCATATAACCCACCAACGATCCAATGCGCGGGTAATCGGAATATCTGGCCTTATACGCAGAAACAAAATCACCCGCTGCGCCGTCGTTCAGATCTTGCCAAGGGTAACCAGTGACGGTCCAACCTTCTGGAGCCTCATCGCCTAATGGATCAATGTACTCTGGCTCTCCTGAAAGCAGGCCATAGATATGACGCCCATCAAAAAGACCACGGTCTCCGCCTTCACGAACGAACTTTGCAAGATCAGTACCAAAAGTCACATTAAAGATTGCATCTGGTTTAGCGCGTTCCAACGCTTGCACTTCAGCACCGGCGTCAATTTTAAAGACACCCGGCCATTGTTCAGCCACAAATTTTACATCTGGGCGCAAGCGCGTAAGCGCATCCTTGAACGCCGCCACAGCATCTTTGCCGTATGCATAATTCGGGGCAATGGTTGCATAAGTCACAGCGTCTGTCTTTGCGGCTTCTTCTGCCAACATCGCTGCTTGCATATATGTAGAAGCACGAAGACGGAATGTGTACGGGTTACCGGCTTTCCAAACTAAGGCATCCGCCAAAGGCTCTGATGCAAGATATACATAGCCTTTTTCGCCGGCAAATGAAGAGATCGCCAAACCCACGTTAGAAAGGATTGTCCCAGTTAGCATCACCGCACCTTCGCGTGTCATTAGCTCTTCAGCGATCTTCACCGCTTCGCCTGGTTTCCCTTGGTCATCACGGAATATGAATTCTAGTGGACGGCCCATGATGCCTCCATTGGCATTCACTTCTTCGATAGCAAGATCAATACCTTGCTTATACGGAGCTGTGAAAGCTGCCATTCGTTTATAGTGATTGATTTCGCCAACGATAATCGGTTCTGCGGCATTTACAATCGATGCCAAGGGGAGTGCCGTCAGTGTTGCCACTCCCAATAGCATTTTCAAAAAGGTTTTTCTTTTCATTTTACATTCTCCCTATCCGGTCTTTCTTATTGATGGGTAAACACAGGGTTGACCGGAGCCCCCAAGTTCTCGACTGTTTCTGCTTCAATCAGTTCGCGAATTCGTTTGCGATAAACTGTTGGCCCTTTATCTATAGCAATCCGGATTGGCTTTCTGCTCGGTAGACGTTGTTCCGCTTCGTGGACTGCTTCAAGAATTGCTTTGTCTTCGGCAAAGGCAATTTCAAATAGACCGTTCATTTTGGAGGACGCTTCTTCTTCGCCAACGGCCGAATTTCTAAGATGCATCCAGTGGTCAATGGTATAATTTTCATTGACGGGTGTCACAAAATGCAAAGCAAAGATCCGTACGCCGCGACTTCGTTCGTCTTCCGGACAGTTTTCTTCCGTAGCTATGCTGCCAAAATCGATAACAGCGGTCGATGGCAAATGCAGATCATAATAATGCCATCTGTCAACATGCCCAGTAAAGCCACCAAACTCTTGAAAAAAACCAATCGGCGGCGCATCCCTAATCCACCGCCAAGCACTAATAAACTCACCCGAAGTAGATACATGAACGGGTATATCTTCAGAGGAGGCATTTCCAAGAGTTGTTGGGTGAACAAAGCTTACATGCGCCGGATCAACTAGATTTTCGGCCACATTCAGGTAATGCGCTTTAATATGGAGGTGCCCGCCGTGATGGGCGTACCACTTAGAATCCGACATTTCCGGAATATCAAAAATTTTATTCTCATCTGCCAATTTCGGATCGCCCATCCAAACCCAAATAATGCCGTGTCGTTCCTTAACTGGAAAAGCTTGAACATATGCGCGTTCTGGAGTGTTATCTTGTCCCGGCACGCGCACACATTTGCCCGCTGTATCAAAGGTCATTCCGTGATACCCGCATTGGATTGTATCGCCGAGGCACTTTCCTTTGGACAGGGGCAACAATCGATGTGGACACCGATCCTCAAGAGCATGTGCAACACCTTTGGTATCCCTAAACATTGCTATTCGTATGCCTACGATTTCGAGAGGCAAGATACCCCCACTAAGATCTTGTGACCAACCAGACACGTACCAAGAATTGCGCACAAAAGTCAAAAAAGTTCTCCCACGGATTGTCGTATTTGTAGTCAGCAACAAAACTGATTAGCTGTCAAACTAAATTTGTTGGTATGCTAACGATTGGCATACTTTAATCAATCTTACTAATGTAACTGGTTATAGACCTTATGCGTCACCTAAATGCCTATAAAACAGTTTGCACACGGACAAGAATTTGAAGATGAGCGTCATATGGTATCTTATAAGCGTGAGCTGTTTCCAAGATTGTCGAATGAGCTGAAACTCTTGGCTGATAGTGTTTGCACCGCGCAGATTTCTTTCCAAACATGTGATTTACAAACCTTTACCAAGATTATTTCGCTTAATCATCTAAATTATTTCAGAGCCGGCATTGGCTTAATCGAACAAGCGCACAACACTCAAAGCTACCTGTAGGGAAAGCGTGGTTTCTGTCTGCATATTTGTTGGCTTTAGATGAAAACTCTGCATCGCAGGCAGTAGTTTATTAGACCTCGTTCAAGTGTATTTCAAACAGAAAAGCATCCTGCCCCTCGAACGAATTCAAATCCAGCGTTCTGCTATGTTAGTGTTTGAGGCCTTAGTTCAATTTAGCCTACAAAAGCGCGTTCAACAACGAGGGTTTTGGGGCGATTATTTGACCCTTCAACCAGACCAAAACCTTCTAACACTTCTTTGGTATCATATAGCATTCCCATTGATTCAAAGATCATGGCATAATCTATTTCTAATGAAATATGTGCCACACCTAAGTCCTCAAAGACTTTACCAGATGTCATCAGGTCAGTGATCCGCCCAATAAAAGGGTAATGCTCCCGAGTTGTTTTGCTATGCAAACGTAGTCCTTTGATCATCTCACCTACCAACTGATCGTCTTTGACTGCGGCGACTATTTGTAGCCCGTAGGTCAACTCTCCCATATCTCCGCACGTATGCGTCAGAAACACTTCGTCAAACTTTTTATGAAAGTTTCAGCAACAGCTCCAAAAACCGTTTTTGCTCGGTGGGCTTCAGTGGAAGCAGCGTTTCTCGTGTGATCGCCAAGCCCTTTTGTTCAAGCAAAGTCATAAGCTCTACCCCATCTTGCGTCAGGGAGATGATGGAAAGGCGCTTGTCGCTTGGGTCTGACCGCGTCAGCAATAATTTTTTTTGTTTCAAGCGATCAACTACACCCTTGATGGTAGCACCATCCATAGCAGCCAACCGTCCAAGATGATTTTGCGACACTTCTCCGTGTTCAGCCACTCGCATCAACGTTGCAAATTGGGTAGAGGTCAAATCATCGCCAATATGCTTTTGAAATATGACTGCATGGCGTTGACTGGCTAAACGCAGCAAAAAACCCACCTGTTCATCAAGCCGGTAATTGGATTTGGTGTCAGGAGGTCTAGTTTTTTGATCCATACCGCAGATTAATGCTTATTTTTTAAAAATGGCAAGATGACTGACTGCCGATGTCTCAGCGCAAGCCATTTTTTCCTTCAACATCTTCGTAAATTAAACTACGTTGCAAAGCTATGGGGCTGCCGCTGTCAATCAAGGCTTCGGCCACAACAATTTCATTTCGGCGAGGGCATCATTCATACAAGTGACCATCAAACTCGCGCAGTAACTTCAACACATCTTCATCAGAATATCGCTTCCGAGCAATCCTAAAACCCTCCTATGACAGTTAAATACTGGTAAAGTTCTAAGGGGCTAAGACATCTATCACTCTTTCGGCAATTGCCTAGAAATGCCTGCTCTGTTCTACGATACCCGATCTTGACTGCTTTATCTGACCAATGGGTGGTTGCCGCTTATGCATCCAGCTTATACGAGGGTTTGCTTTGTATATTATTACCCCTTCTTCGTTAAAGAAGAGAGAGAAGAATGTAGGCAAATCCGAAAAGTCCCCAGAGAATTCCCCCAGAAAAGTTTTTCAAAATGCCTACATTACCTAGACGACCTACATTGGTCGGGGGTTAGAGGTGGATCACTAGTTGGATACCATGCCATTGCATTCCGCTAGAAGCGCGGTGTTGGCAAACGTTCGTAAGTTTCTACAAGGCTTTTTAAAAAGCATTAGTGGACTGCGGTTTGCGACCAAGCGCTTGGCAAAATAGGCGGTAAGCCTCGTAAAGCTTAGAAGCTGAATACTTAATATCTGCTTCTAGGCTGTGTCTATGCGGCAACAACCTGACAAAGCCCGCCACACTTCAAACCTGCCCCATTTGAGATGCACAACCTATCCCGGAACGCGCGCCGACGGAGGTGTGGAGCGCGACCGGCCCGTACGCAATTTTCCGTCTATCATCACAGCCGCTATACCGGGGATGTTGCCCACGGCCATCGCCTGAAGAACGTTTTTGCCTTCAGAGCCACTTGGGCGATCCATGAATACGATATCTGCAGAACGTCCGGCCTCCAGGATCCCTTGGTCCAGCCCCCGTTTTTTGGTAACATTGCCCGTCCCGCAGCACCAGGCTTGCTCGGCGGGAAGGCCACCGATGCTGGCCAACAAGGTCGCCATGCGCAGCATCCCATTGGGCTGGACGCCAGAGCCCGCTGGAGCGTCTGTGCCAATAAGGAAGTCGCCCAATCGATCATTTTCCAGCGCACCTTCCAAAGCGACCAGCGCGGATTTCTCGTTGCCATTATGAACTGCTTCTAGGGCACCTTTGGCGTGGCGACATAGTTCGCGTATATCAGCGTGGGGGTTGGACGTTGGGCCGCCGTTTATATGGCTGAGCACATCAGGCTGCGCCTCTAGCACATCCTCTGCCGTAACGTGGTGCGACCCAGCGATTGAAGGCCCGCCGACATGCATGATCGTTTCGATCCCCAGCTCGCGGCACCAAGCGGTCACACGTGCCGCGTCCGCGCCTTTGGCCACAGTGCCTAAGCCAATTTCGCCGATGTGGCGAATACCGGCCGCTTTGATGCCTTCGTAAAAGTCACGGCCAAAATCCAGCTCGGGCACGGGCGCGCCTGCAATGACCTTTGCGCCAAGCGAGCGGAAATTGGCAAAGCAGCGCTGAGCGACCATCGCAAGGGCTTTGACACCTTCCGCATCCTTGGGCCGGCCTGGTAAATGGACCTCCCCTGCTGAGATAAAGCTGGTCACACCGCCGTTCACGTTCATTTCGATCCAACCGCTTTGGTTCTGGCGTGGTGTCCAATCGCCGAACACAGGGTGGCAATGCCCATCGATCAGGCCCGGGCCAACCGCGCAACCGCCCGCATCAATGACACGGTCCGCATCGCCCTGCTCGAGGCCAATAATTACGCCGTCTTCAATCAGCAGGCAATCGCTGTCGGCAATGGGTTGATCCAGATCACCCGTCAACAAAAGGTCAATATTATGGATCAAAGTACGTCCGGATTCGGGTGAGTCTTTGGTTGCGTCAGCCATTAGTCTCTCCTTAAAGTTGCGGCCCCATAGACGCAGATGCGCTATCAGCCAACATGTCTTTTTGTTAGTATACAAACATTGTAGTGTGGGCTGTCAACTTCTTTGTCCAAAGAACCGGAGGGGCTAAGAGATCTTGGCCAAAAGAGTCAAAAACAATTCACTCTCGGATACGCTCAGTGGTTCAAGTGTTTCTTTGATGATTTGGTGACCAGCGTCTTTTAGATCCTGCGCCATAGCTTTGGTTCCTTCGATTGGAACAACCAAAGCCCGCCGTTTGTCAGAAGGGTCCGGTTTGACATACACCAGATCCCGCGCGCGCAATCTTTCGACAACGCCCTTGATCGTCGCCACGTCCATTGCCGTTTTGCGCCCAAGATCGTTTTGCGAACACTCTCCCAGTTCCAACACTTTGATCAGCACCGAGAACTGTGCCGGGGTCAGCCCAAGCAGCGCATGGGCCTTGAAAATTCCGGAATGGCGTTGGCCAGCAAGGCGCATTATGAAACCCACCTGCTCTTCTAGCATATAGAGTTTTGTGGTCATTCTATCACTCTTGAGCGTCAAGTCGTTCTAAGCCTAAGTTTAACAAAACTTTTTTAAATGAATTCGCCGAAAGGTAAAAGGTCACTTTAGACGACGATAAGAAACCTTGATCCTAAAGCACGGTGAGCCATCGCGTTGAGGGGATTTACGCAAATCAATGGCCATCGCGTCCAATACTTGGGGCACTATCATTGCAATATAACACCTTTGGCGCGCATTATTTCAATGGCCTGCGCCAAGGAGTTTTCGTTATCGATTGCTCTGCAAGCTTTCTCAATCACCGTGACTGAAAACCCTTGATCCGCCGCGTCCATCGCCGAGTATGCGACACAAAAGTCCAGTGCCAACCCTGCCAATCGCACATGAGTCACGCCACGCTCACGCAACAGCCCGATAAGCCCCATTGGTGTTTTCCAATCATTTTCAAAGAAAGTGAAATAACTATCAATAGAGCTGCGGGTCCCCTTGTGAATGATAGCCTCTGCCGCATCTACGTGTAGTTTTGGATGAAAAGCAGCACCTTCTGACCCCTGCATACAATGGGCAGGCCATAACGTTTGCGCGCCATAGTCTGGAGCCGTCCGCTATAATTTCTCTGTAAGCTCTGGTCCCGACATCCTCGACCGAAATCCGCTGTCCACAGCCTCCACATCTCGCGCCACAAGACCATAGGTCACGAAACCAGCGCCGAGACCGCGATAGGTGTCTCGGGTCGTGGTGCCCAAAAGGCCCATCTTGGTAAAAATCTCGGGTTCGGTGGTTTCCGTGGCATATACGTCGGTCACACGGGCCATAAGCTTGTCTTGGGCACAGTCGCGCGCGCTATCACGGATCATGCGTTTTTCTTGGTCAACTTCTGCTCGAACAGCAGCGCGTCGTCCGAGAAAAACGTTAAGGTCTGGCGTGCTTTGGGGGCTGAGGTCTTTGGGCACGGTATCTCAACTTAATCCACGAAGGCACGTTCGACGACGAATGTGTCTGGCTTGCTGTTCGACCCTTCCACAAGCCCGAACCCTTCAAGCGTGGCTTTGGTGTCTTTGAGCATTGCCATTGACCCGCAGATCATGCCGCGATCCGTCTCCGGGTGGATGGGCGGCACACCCAGATCATCAAAAACTTTGCCGCTGGCCATCAGGTCTGTGATCCTGCCCTTGAACGGGAAGTCTTCACGCGTGACGGTGGCATAGAGGTGCAAGCCACCTGCAAACTCGCCGCACAACGGGTCGTCCTTGACCGAGGCAACCAACTCTTGGCTATAGGCCAATTCCGCCACTTCGCGGCAGGTATGCGTGACGATCACCTCTTCGAACTTCTCATAGGTTTCGGGGTCGCGGATCAGGCTGGCAAAGGGCGCAAAACCCGTACCGGTTGAAAACATCCAAAGCCGCTTGCCCGGCAAGAGCGCATCATTGACCAAGGTCCCCGTCGACTTCTTGCGCATCAGGACTGTGTCGCTCTCTTTGATCTTTTGCAAATGCTCGGTGAGCGGCCCGCGAGGCACCTTGATCGAATAAAATTCCAGCTCCTCATCCCAGCTCGGAGACGCCACAGAGTAAGCGCGAAACACAGGCTTTTCTGCATTGGGCAGGCCGATCATCACAAATTCGCCTGAGCGGAACCGGAATGTGTCGGGACGCGTCATACGAAATCGAAAGAGGCTGTCGGTATAGTGCTGAACTTCAGTCACCGTCTGGGCGAAAACGCCTGTAGGAATAGGGAAGTCTGTCTTTGCGGCTGCGTCCAACATATTGTGCTCCTCAGGCAGCGGGGGCTTCGCGGAGAAGCGCCAATTTATCAGGTTTGTCGGCCAATTGATGGGCATCTGGCAAAGGCGCGCCCTGCTCATTATTGTTTGGCCATTTTTCAGCGAGGCGCTGATTCAGCACGATCCATTTTTTGGCGTCTGGAATGATATCCGGCTTGATCGCATCCACCGGGCATTCCAGCTCGCAAACGCCACAGTCGATGCAATCTTGATATTTGCAGTTGATACATGCGTCTGTAGCGGCATAAGTCATTGCGCCATCCATTTCATTTGTATACTAACGAATAAATATAAGGATACACTTCTGTCAATGGAAAACAGACGGCGCGCCAAATTTCAGCCGTTTCGGATCAAATCAAAGCGGTTGAATGTTCGCTGCAAAAACATGGATGCGTCTCGAAACATTGTAAAAACAAGGGATTAAAATAAACATATGATTGTAAGGCCTGAAAGTCATCGAACTGGCCTGCATCCTCGCAGGGCCTTGGATCGGCCAGACTTTGGCAGATCTGGGGGCCGATGTGATCAAGATCGAAAGCCCCGAAGGAGATGACACCCGCATATGGCGTCCCCCCCTTTAACGAGCGCGGCGAAGACAAAGCGGCTGCCCATTTCCGCGGCGCAAATAAGGAGAAAACAAGCGTTGCAATTGATCTGAAAGACCTTGAGGATCTGGCGCGGCTCAAATCCATGATTGCCGGAGCCGATATTCTGATCGAAAACGTCAAAATCCAGGGGCCTGACAAAGTTTGGCCTCGACTTCGATAGATTGCACGCAGCGCACCCCGCCCGCGTCTATTGCTAAGTTACAGGCTTTGGCCAAGAGGGGCCTTATGCCTCCCGCTCGGGTTATGATTTTCTTGTGCAAGGCATGTCCGGCATCATGAACCTGACAGGAGAGCTGAAGAGGCAACCGCAAAAAATGGGCATAGCATTTGCAGATATTTTCTTGAGCCTGTACGGCGTTATCGGCAGTCGAGCGGCATTGGCCGAGCGGGCACGCTCTGGTCTGGGCCAACATGTAGATATCTCATTGCTCGATTCAATGACGGTGGTTTTGGCCAATCAGGCAATGAGCTTTCTCATATCGGGCAAGGCACCGACGCAGCTTGGCAATGCGCATCCCAATATCTTTCCATATAAGGTCTTTGCCGTAGCCGACGGCCATGTCATCATCGCCTGCGGAAATGACAGATAATTTGTATCGCTTTGCCAGGTTCTCGGGTCAGAAAATTTCACTCGCGGCCCCGTCTTTGCGATCAATCCAGATCGGGTTGAAAACCGCGAGGCGCTGACCGCTGTGTTGCAAGAAAAGCTGATGACATGGCGCAAAGCGCAGTGCCTTGCCGCCTTAGAACAGACGGTTGTACCCGCCGGTCCCATCGATGCCATTGAATAAGCTGACTGATCCACAGATAGCGGAGCGCGCCTAGAAATTGCGCCAGAGGGCATACCAGGTCCGCGCAGTCCGTTGCGCTTTTCACGCTCTGAACGGGTGCTCGAGCGGGCCGCGCCCCAAAAGCCCTAGCGCAGGCCGTCCTGACCAGTCGCGTCGGTATGCGTCAGCCCACCGACGCGCGGCAGCGGCCGCCCGCTATCGGTCACTGCGATGGCCACCATGATCTCATTGGCGCGAGGCGCATCGTTCAACCGCACCTCGATTCCATCAAAATGGCTACGCACATAGGCCGCGTCTTTGTGGCCCAGCGGCACATCAAGAACCTGACCCGGAGACCCCATTTTCTTGGAAGATGGCACCAGAGCCGCCCCCTTTTCCACCTCTTTACGCAGAGGCGCGCCCATTTTGGGATGGAGCAGCGCGGCAGCGTGTTCCAACTCGCCATTCTCGCCCACCATCGCAGATTTGCCGTAGCTTTCGGCCTGCTCTGGCGTGATGCCCAAGACTTCGACGCATTTGCGGCCCAACAAGGCCCCCAGCTCTGCCCCGATATCCATCAGCGGGCTCAGGTCTTCCTGATAGCTGTTCGCAAACGGGTTCTCGATCACCGCAACAGCAACAGCCTTGCGCGTCGCGGGGTCGATCTTCTGGCCAATTTCCTGATGCGTTTCTTCGATATTTATGACGATTTTGCGGATTTTCGCGTTCATCTCAAGCCATCCTCCCCTTTGATATCTTTTGCGGCCAGGCCCCCTGCCCGGTCATGAATACGCGGCCCGGTGCTCATCACCAGCACAAGGGCCATTTCATTCGCTTTGGGTGCATCGTTCAGGCCCACCTCCATAGAGTCAAAGTGGCTGCGCACATAAGACGCGTTGATATGAGTGATCGGCACATCCAACCTCCCCCCGACGCCCGCGACCTTTTTGGAAGAGGGCACAATCGCGCTGGAGTCATTCAGTAATTCGCGCATTGCATACCCGCCGGGCGCATGCCACAGCGCGCCGTGTTCGAGCTCTCCGGCCTCGCCCACCATAGCACCTTTGCCATAGCCTTCGATGTGATCAGCACCGCCAAGCAGCTCCACTAGACGCGTTGCCATTTGCAGGCCTAGCGGTTTTAGGTCTTCCATGAACCATTGAATATCAGGCTCATACCGCCCGGCGAAGGGGTTTTCTATAATTGCCAAAGCGGCGGCTCGACGCAACGTATTGATCGGCGTAGGTCCGCCTTCGTGAAAAATCTCTTCAACCGAATAGGCCGTTTTGCGCAGGTTAAGCTTGGACATGGATAGGCTCCTTTAAGGATGTTAGAAGATACGATTGAGAGGTCGCCACATGCCCTTGCAAGAAAAGAGCAGCCGTGTTGATCAAACCTTGCCTTTGAAAATCATCCGCCCGTCGCTTGCCAACATCCAATGCGCGGCTGCATTCAGCGGCACTCAGCGGATCACAGCCAGTCACAACAGGAAGGTCGCCCAGATCCGATGCTTCATCCATGTCGCATGCGGCGCGGCGCGTGATGGCGGGATGGCCCGGCAGATCGACTGCGTTTGCAATTAGCGTGGCCGCAACATCAGCCGCGGCAGCGCTCGGGGCCAGCACCGTCACACTTTCTGCAATCCCAAGCGAGTGGCTACGGCCGTGTCGGCCCGATGTGGCGATGCCCCTAATCTGCTCGCTGGCGTCAATCTCGATACGGCCCAGGTCCGTGCCGCCATGCCCTTTGATTGCCGTCGAAAGCGACGTCCCCTGACTCAGGTACAGCGCGATATCGCCGCCATTGTTGACAAAAGCCCGCGAGATATCGGCATGCTGGCACATCGCTGACAGCACTTCATCCGCCACACTCCCGGCCACAGCTGCCATCCGCGTCAGGTAGCCCGTGTTGGCAAATGGGGTGCAGGCGATATGCATTCTTTGGGCAACTTGGCCTTTGGGCTTCGTTGTCAACGGCGACAGCATCTCGCGCAGGGCAGGCAACTCTGTGACGATCTCGGCAATGATAGTTTCAAACCGCTTTGCTGCTGCCCGATACGCAGCATCACGGCCGCCCTCGGCCCAGATTATCAGATCACTGGGGCCGTGCTGGAGATGCAATCGATCCCCGGGTAAAAGGCGCGCGGATGGCATTATTCAGGCTTATCCTTCCAACGGTAATTGCCGCGATCCATTGGATTTTTGGCATTCGGGTTTTGCGGCACATGACGCGCTTGGCCTGCATTGATATCGTCAACACTCCGCATATGATCCAGATGCCCGCCCAATGCAGAGTAGTCACTGACCCGCAACGTGAACTCGATCGGGGCGACCAGCGCAGGCGTCGGCACATAGCCAAAAGAATGCGTCGGCATATCCAGAACATCCACCATCACTGTAATTCCGCCGCCGGGCCAGACGTAGGCATCCGCACCGCCACAAGATACATGGGTCAAGGCGTCCTTAACAGATCGAGTCAGTTGAACCGGGTTTTCTGTCACACCCGCCCGCAAAGAGCCCCCTGCCCCGCCCATAAACAAAACGGAGCACACGGAAGGTTCACAGTTTTCAGCAATCAACTGAGCCGAAGCGGCCAGTTTTTCGGGAACATCCTTTTTCTGGGGTAGTAAATCTGCATCCAGTTCATAATAGCCAAACTGTTCGCCGGTCGTGGACACCATAAACAATCGTAGGCCTTCCCATGCGACCTTGGGATTGAACGGCCCAAGAATTTTCAGCGGATCGTCAATATCGGTACCGCCCCAGCCGGTGCCCGGCTCGGCGACCTGGAAATAGCGACCCGGCGTCGACCGCCGCCCCTTGATTTTGATCCCAGAGGCCGGAACATCCAATGTTTTGCCGGTTTCATGTTCGCTGAGAACCCCGGTGATATGGTCATCAACCACAACAACATCGTCCACAAGTCCGATCCATTGTTTGGGAAACATGCCGATAGTGGCGGACCCGCAACCAACGCGCATCAGGTGTTCGGTTTCGCCGTTGATGATCGGCGGTTTGCCTGCCTCTACTATAAGCTCGGTCGCGTGCTCAAGCTCACCGATCACCATCGTGACCGCTTCGCGATTGCACAACCGCAAAAGCGCATCGCAGGTGACCCGACCCTCTTTCTTGGACCCGCCCGTCAGATGTTCGACCCCGCCCAAAGACAACATCTTGGAGCCATATTCGGACGTCGTCACATGGCCAATCGGCTCGCCATCGACAAACACAACATCGCGCTCGTGGCCCATATGGCGGTCGGTGTCGATCTTCACCTTCACGCCGCAATAGCTAAAGATACCTTCAGTCACGACGGTGACCATGTCCACGCCTTGCACCTCTTGGCTGGCAATAAAAGGCGCTGGTTTATAATCAGGATAAGTGGTGCCGGCGCCTACGGCGGTTAAAAATTTCCGCTTCCCTTTGATTATGTCGCCGTCCCAGTCTTCGGACGTCCCTTCGTCCAGGAACGGCACCACATCATGGCCGCTTTGAATAATGGTGAGCGGGTCAAGGCGGATCAGTTCGCCTGCGTGATTTGCATAGCGATCACAGGCGCCAGAATTTCCATCGGCAATGTAGCACATTACCGGACAGGCATCGCAGCGGATCTTTTCAGATTTAACGTTGTCTTTCATTGTGCTGGCTTTCCTTTGATGGCCGCGTGGACCGCGCTTGGGATCGCCGGGACTTTTTGAATGCGCACGCCAGTCGCGTTTTTGATAGCATTCAAAAGCGCAGGTGCCGTTGGAACCAGAACATGCTCACCCAACCCTTTTGCCCCATAAGGGCCATGGGCATCAGGCTCTTCGATTATAATCGTCTCAATCGGTGGAATGTCCCCAATTGTGGGAATCAAATAGTCATGCAAATTTTCCGTGCGCCCCGGGATGTATTCCTCCATAAGCGCCATCCCAAGACCTTGGGCAATGCCGCCATGAACCTGTCCTTCCACCAACATCGGGTTGATTGCCTGTCCAACATCATGGGCGGCCACGAACTTTATCGGTTTGACGGTGCCTAGAGCGGTGTCAACCTCGACCACCGCCATCTGGGCGGCATAGCCGAACTGCGCATAGGGATGGCCTTGACCATTTTCATCCAATGGTTTGCTTGGCGGATCATAAGTCTCGCTCGCGTGCAGGACATAGCCTTCGGCATCTGCGTCTAGCACAGTCAGTTCCAGCAAATGTTCGCCTGCCGCATCCTTGGCTCGTATGGTCCCACCGCCGATCTCAAGCTGCGCATCTTCGGCCACATTCATCCGCTCAAGGATCGCAGCGCGCAGCGCAGCGCCTGACAGCCGCGCGGCGTTGCCCGACACGAATGTCTGACGCGACGCAGAGGTTTTGCCCGCATCCGGCGTGAAGTCTGTATCTGCTCCAATGCGCTGAACATGACCGACGTCGACGCCAAGGGCCGTGGAAAATACCTGTGCAATGACCGTATTGGCCCCTTGGCCGATATCCATCGCCCCCTGGTGCAAAACAACCGTACCATCTTCTCGAATGCCCGATTTGATGGTCGAGGGATTGGGCAGCGACGTGTTCCCGCAGCCGTACCAGCCACCCGCAACACCCACACCGCGCTTTCTGGTGGTGTTATGTGCATTAAATGCCTCTGCCGCAGCACGTTCTTTGGTCCAGGCAGGACGCAGCGCCTCGAAACAGGCCTTAATTCCAACACCCTGCCCGAAGACTTGGCCACAAACGGTGGGCGTTCCATTCTCCAGCACATTAGCGATGCGAAACTCGAGCGCGTCTTGCCCAAGCTTATCTGCCAGTTCATCAAACAGGCTTTCTTGCGCGATGGCTGATTGCGGCACACCAAAGCCGCGAAACGCGCCCGATGGTGGGTTGTTTGTATGAACGCCCTTGGACTGGGCTGTGTAATCCGCAATCTGGTAGGGCCCTGACGCGTGAACGGGCACCCGGTTGGCGACAGTCGGTCCCCAACTGGCATATGCGCCGGTGTCAAACGCCCCAGAAAAGTCGAATCCACATATCTTGCCATCTCTGTCAGCCCCGATCCTCAGCGTGATATCTGAAGGATGTCTCTTAGTTGAAGCGCGCATCGACTCCGTCCGCGTATAACAGATGCGCACGGGCTGTCCTGTTTTCAGTGCGGCCATCGCCAGATAGGGTTGCACGCTCATATCAAGTTTAGAGCCAAATCCGCCCCCTACCGCCGTCGGCAAAATGCGGATCTTGGATCGGTCCATGCCCAGCACTCGCTCCAACCCTTCGAGATCCATAACCGGGGCCTGCGTACAGGCGTGCACCTCGACCCGGCCATTTACAACCTCGGCAAAACCGGCTTCGGGCTCGATATAGGCATGCTCGACAAAGCCGCTTTGGAAACGCCCCTCAACTGTTACATATGCCTTGGCCAAAGCGGCTTCTGCATCGCCGCATTTCACAAAACCGCCGCACATAACGTTATTGTCTCGGCCCTTGTGCAATTGCCCTGCGGAACTCTGTTGCGCGGTCTCAATATCTTGCGCGGCTGGCAATTCCTTCCAAGCAATCGGTACATCCGCCGGATCGATAGACCGCAACACATCGCGCGGGCCGACCAAGGCGGCCACCGCATCGCCTGTATAACGGGTTTCTGCTTCGGCAAAGACGGGTTGGTCTTCGAAGCCTGGAATAACACCAAAGCTGTTTTCGCCCTGCACATCTGCGGCCGTCAAAACCGCAGATAACCCAAGAGAATGGGCATATCCGTCCAGATTTCCCAGGGCGAACGAGGCCCTTGGAAAAGGTGAACGAATGACCAGCACCTCAAGGCATCCCAGAGGCGCAACATCGTCGCCATATTCCACCTGCGCCAAAATCTTGTCAGTACCATCCAGATGCTGGATCGACTCCCCCACCAGCCCTGTGGCTTCGACGGCAACAGCGGGTACATTCCTCACGGCATCAATGATCTTGCGATAACCGGTACAGCGGCATAATACGCCACCTAGCGCATCCATCACCTGCACTTCGCTTGGCTCAGGCACGTCGCGCAGCAAGGCCACAGCCGAAACCATCATGCCCGGCGTACAGATCCCACATTGTGACGCGCCGTGATCCAAAAAACTCTGCATCAAACGCGCAGCGATCGGGTCTAACGCATGAAGCCCCTGAACGGTTTCAACCTTACGCCCTGCCGCCTGATGCGCCGGGGTCAGACAGGCGCATACCGGAGCGCCATCAAGCAGAACCGTGCAAGCACCACAATCGCCTGCATCGCACCCGATCTTGACGTCTCGTTGCCCAAGGCCTTCACGCAGCAAGTCTGACAGGCGCTGGCCTGGAACCGGATCCACTGCATGCGCTGCACCGTTGATCCAGACCTCCAAGGCAGCCTTTTTCGCTTGTATATTCATCGCTGGCTCGCCGCCATCACAACTCGTTGAATTTGTTCCTGGACCGCTGCCAGGCGGTAAGTCCATGATCCGCGCACGTCATCAATTGGGGACAGGGGGGCAAGGTGTTCTGCTCTAACAACCACATCCTGCGGCGTCTTCCCTTTCAAATCCTTTTCCAACGCGTACAGCCGCTGAGAGACTGCCGAACAAGATCCGACAGCAATGCGCACATCCTCAATGCGCCCATCTTGTCCAAGGAGCACATTGGCGGCGGTCATAGTGATTGAGATGACCAGATAGCGCCGAGATCCAAGCTTTTCAAAAGCAGACCCCATGTTGATCGGCGATGGCGGAACAAGGAGGGCTGATACCAGCTCATCCGGCTTCAGGACCGTTTGGCGCGCGCCTGTGATGAATTCGTTCAAGGGCAGAACACGCGTGCCGGTGTCTTGGCTACAAAGTTCGACCTTCGCATCCAGTGCCAGCAAAGGCGGCACACCATCCGCCGCCGGTGAGGCGTTGCAAATATTGCCTGCAATTGTTCCGGCATTCTGGATTTGAATGCCTCCCACTTTGCGGGCGGCCTGTTTCAATGCGTCAAAAGCTGCCGGTAGATCAGAGTTTACAATATCTGACCAAGTTGCAGCAGCCCCCAATCGGACCTCTTGCTCATCTTGCGAGATCTCTTTGAACCCGCAAATACGAGACACATCCAAGAATGCAGACGGGCATAACCCCGATTTGAGCGAGGGATAGACATCAGTGCCCCCCGCAATCACCTTTGGATTGCTATTCTTGAGCACCAAAAGCGCTTCTTCTAGATCCAAGATTTGAGAGTACATCTAGCACCAGAGCCATCATTCATTTGCATACTAACGATATTGGAGCGGAGGCTTATCTGTCAATTGTTTTGTTGGATTAATGTGTTGAGGTCGCTGGCTCGCGGCATAGATCTGCTTCGAAAGAAGGACGTTCTCCTATGTGTCTTAGCCCCTTAGCCTGTAAGCGCACTTGAGGTGTCAATCCAAAGCCACATCCTCAACCTACTCATACGACTGCAACGCAAGTTACGCTTGAGCTTTTTGTTCGTTGCACATGACGTGTTGGTCGTCCTTAATATCCAGGACGGTACTATCAGACCTACCGGCTCAAGCATCAAAAGTGACTGAGGCATATAAATTACAAGTTAAAAATAAAGCGCCATTCGGAAAAAGTAGCATCATGGTTTAGCTCTAAGTTAGTGCATGAGTGAAAATGTACTCCCCAATAAATTTATGCCGCCAACGCTAGAGGCCCTAGTCAAGGACCTTGATTTGAGGTCCTTGACCAATGGATCTGCGGCTCAGTTTAGGTCTTCGGCTAAAAGCAGTCATTCATTTAAAATGCAGCGAATGACCGCAGTGAGCCCAGAGTGCCTGACACTGTAGGTTGCGCGAAGGTCGGCTTTGATCATTCTGCACGATCAGGAGGGCCTGGACTTGACAGTAGACCAATCATCTTGGTAGCGGCATTACGTACCGCTTATCAGTTCTTGTTCACCACGTTTAAAGCGTTACTGTCATCTTATGGGATTAAAGAGCCTTCTTTCCGCGCGATCATCTGCGAAAAACGCAACCCTGCGTTTGCTTGCAGTGCGCTCAAGGCGTCCCGGTCGTATTCCTTTTGCTAGAATGCGTGCGGGGCCGGGCCTCAAGTAACTAGACCCACTACTTCAAAGCATTCAAAAGGAAATATTATGTCATCCCATGACCGTTCACTCTATCTGCGATACGCAGAGGCCTTAAGTCATCCAAGCGATTTTTCCGGCGCAATTGCCGCGTTCTTCAGCGCGGACGCCAACATCAATGTTGTTCACCCTTTCAACGAACTCCAGGGGGCAAACAAATATCTCAACAAGTTCCTGCGTCCGTTACAAAAGTCTTTTGAGGGACTTTACAGACAGAACGACATTTTCATGGCGGGCCAATTTGAAGGACAAGACTGGATCAGTTCTACGGGCTACTATGTCGGACGGTTTGCCCAAGACTGGATTGGCATCAAAGCGACGGGCACACTGAGCTATCTACGCTATGGTGAATTTCACCGTATCGAGAACGGAAGTGCCGTAGAGAGCTATATCTACTTGGATATTCCAGAACTGATGATTGCTTGTAATCAATGGCCCTTACCGATGGGGCCGGGTCTGTCGCGTGGCTATACTGGGTTGATCCAAGGACCGGCGAGCAGAGACGGTGTAATCATGAACGCCACCGACCCTGCCGAAGGCCAACGCAGCTATCAGATCGTGACAGACATGCTTTCTGAACTGGCAACCGAGGATGAAGCGTGGCGCCCTTATTGGCACAACAACATGATGTGGTATGGTCCAGGCGCATTCGGAAGCTTTGTAGGTATTGAGGAATTTGCATCTTTCCAAGTGCCTTTTGAATCGCAATTTGAGGGATGGTCCGGTGGAACGAAAAACAACGGGATGACTAAGCATTTTGCACGGTACGGTGACGGAAATTACACGTGTTCAGGAGGTTGGCCATCCCTGACTGGTGTCAACGTGAAACCATTCTTGGGACAAGGTCCCACAAATAAAAGGGTTTTTATGCGGGTCTGCGACTGGTGGCGGCGGGAAGATAGCCTTCTCGTCGAAAACTGGGTATTTGTGGATGTCCCGCATGTCTTGCTGCAATTGGGATTTGATCCGTTACCCGACTGGCAGAAAGGGCAAAATTAAGGCCTTTTACTTGATGAGTTGAAAAATTCGCTGGCAAACTAGCGTCAAAGTTCGGAATGTCTGCAGTCAATTGCGGACATTCAAACTGAACCGGGCAATGGCAGCTTTGTCCGCATAGCTGACATTTATGTTTGTAACCGCGAAGGTCCGCTCTGCCTGCCGAGAGCTAGAGAGCAGCGTGTTTTGTGCGCTCTTTGGTCTGTTTAAGTTAAGCTACAAGACACATCCAAGATTATGACTTCCGACAGAGCTCTGCTGTCATGAAACATTCTTTCCACTGGACTTCTCTTGCACCGTATAGCTGTGTGTAGCTGTGCCCGAATACCGTCGGGCTCTGCTCGGTACGAGATTATTGTACGGAGCAGATGATGAGACTGGATTTGAATGGTTTGGCGGATGCCTCGCGCGAGGCGTTAATGTCAGAATGGCGAGCGGTTGTGGGCCGCCCTCCTCCAAAGCACTTAAGCAAACCCCTGATGGTACAGATTTTGAGCCATGCCTATCAGATGGATACTGTGGGCGGTTATACAAAGCGACTGGATAGTCGCCTCAAGAGCGCAGCGCGGCGCGATATAGTGCGGCCTGCCTTTAAACCCGGAAGCCGCTTTGTGCGCGAGTATCATGGAATCACCCATGTGGTTGAGGTGGGAGATGACGGGCGCTTTGTTTGGAAGGATAAGAGCTTTAAGTCCCTCTCTCATACAGCACGCGCTATTACTGGCTATAATGTCTCAGGCTTTCAGTTCTTTGGGGTGCGCCCATGAGCGTTCTTGGAAAGCCAGTGGTGCGCGCAGCTGTCTATACCCGCAAAAGCTCTGATGAAGGTCTTGATCAAGAGTTCAACTCTCTGGATGCACAGCATGAAGCCTGCAGCGCCTATATTGCCTCACAGCGCCATGAAGGCTGGAAGTTGGTAAGGAAGCGCTTTGATGATGGTGGTATTTCTGGCGGGACGCTAGAGCGCCCTGCTCTATCGGCTTTGCTTGCTGATGTAGAAAGCGGTCTCATCGATATGATCGTCGTATATAAGATCGATCGACTTACACGGTCTTTGTCTGACTTTGCAAAGCTTATTGATTGTTTGGACGCCAAGGGTTGTTCTTTTGTCTCTGTGACGCAATCCTTTAACACCTCCTCATCCATGGGACGGCTGACACTCAATGTGCTTTTATCCTTTGCCCAGTTTGAGCGCGAAGTTACTGCAGAGCGTATTCGCGATAAGATCGCTGCCTCCAAGAAGAAAGGCATGTGGATGGGGGGTATGGTCCCCTGGGGCTATAAAGTACACTCTGATCCAAAAATACAGTCTTTGGAGATATGTGAAGAACGATCCTCTGATATTCGGCATATCTATGTGTCTAACGTCAGCGCCTTTGGGACAGATTTGACGATTTGATTGAGGAGGATTTC
>LGRT01000027.1 GCA_001642945.1 Rhodobacteraceae bacterium SB2
CCAAAGTCTCGATAAAGACGCGCGAGTTTGCCTGTGCCGCATTTCCGGCATGTTTGCTTATAATCTTTGTTGCGCTTCAAAAATGCCCACCACCAATAATAAATTGAAGATTTATATGGCTCAGCACCTTTATAAGGCATGTTTCGGCTACCTTTGAAGCGAGTATGCGCAAGTTCTGCGTTGTTAGGCGGGGCTGTAACAAAGCTTAGCGCCTCCGTGTTTTCATAAGCCCAGTCTTTGGGCATGACTCCATCTCCATTTGTTGCGTTTGGAGTCAAAAACTAGCCCGATAGCTCGACTATACAAGTCTTGGCATGACACTTAAATGCTGTGGCCCATCACCTGCCGATGGCAATGTTTATCGGCGGCGGGCTTTTACTCAACGGTTTGCACAACCCTGCAGGCCCAAATTGAAAGGAAGAACCATGTCTGTTCAAACACAAATTAAAATTGATATCCACAAGCGGCTAGACGCAATGCACACAGCACGCGCAACTTGGGAAGAAGGCACGCTGCGCGCATCTAATGATGAGCTCTACGCAATACTAGAGAGCGTGTACGCGCTCTACGCTGAGCTTAAAACAGAAGTTGGAAAGCGCCGTGCGTTTGCGGCTTTGCTAACGGACCTCGAAGTAAAAACACAAGCCAACACCAGCCTGGCGCTCAAAGTGATCCGCTATGTGTTCGCAAGCCAAGGACGCCGTGAAGAGGCCTACGCCCGCGTGGTTGCTATTGCTCACGACATGAAGAGCCCTGATCAAAGCTTCACCAGTTATGTGCAAGAATGTGGTGGTATAGAAGAAGTGCGCCGTGTGTCTACAACTACAAAATCAAGCTCTATGTCTAAAGAAGACTTTAAAAAGCTTGCCCTTGAAGGACTACAGGAAGTCCAAGTTGGTGTGTCGACGTTTGATCTGCCAACGTTCATCCAGCCAAACACCGACTACGAGGAAGACTACGCAGTTGCCCTGGTGCGCTGCAATGACAACGGCACCGGCACTATTGTGTATGGTTGCAATGAAGCCGGCATCATCGATGCTGTACTCGTATCCTCCGGAAAAGACCTTGATGAGCGCGCCCAAGAAAGCATCGCCAAGCTTGATGCAAGCGATCTTGCAACCAAACGAGCACGCGATGTCAAGGAGTTCGCCGCCAAGATGATCCGCGTGAGCCCTACAGCAACAATATCGGCTTCAGGTGACACCACTTACATCAACGGCGCTGCAAGCCAAGTATATGGCTAATTTCTGCCAACCTATGGGGCAGCATTGCGCTGTCCCATAGATCTGCAACTTCACTGAAAGGATCTGAGGATGTCATTTGACCTCAAACATTTACCGCGGACTTTTGCCGATTTGGTAATTGCAAATCCGCTGAATGCGGCTGTAATCAAATCTTATTGCGAGCAACCACCAGCTAAGCCTTTATTGTTGGCTGGCCCACCCGGCGCAGGAAAAACAGAAGCAGCACGCGTGATAGCTCAAAGTCATTTTCTGCGTGCGCAGGATCACTACATGCATTGGGAACACAATGCTGCAAGCCTTGGTAAAAGCTTTGAAGATAAGATTATGGCCGAAGTGAACTATCAGATGTTTGGCAACTCAGACAAAGCGCTGATTGTCATTAATGAGATCGACGAGCTGGATCTGCGCAGTGTGCAGCCAAAGTTTCGTGAGTTCATGGATACTAAACGCCATCTGATCCGGTTTGTGGCAACGACCAACCATAAAAACAGAATGATGGGTGCGATGCTGTCACGCTTTCGAGTGCTGGATATAGATCCACCCTCAAAAACAGATTGGGTGCCACGTGTATTAAGTATGTTGCAGGCAGAAGGCTTAAATCCAACACAGCAGGATGTGACGCAAATGCTGCAAAGCTTTAATGGCAGTGCGCGCGATTTAATCGATCTCGTCGAAGAGACAGTTATGGCCAGCAAAGTTGCAACGCTTTGACCGCTAATATTACCCTTAGCGCAATCACACAGCCCAAAACCTCATATAAGCTACGTAGTATGAGGTTTTGGCATAACTCATTGAAAAATATAAGCTTCAGGCGAGGCGTCTTTTCGGTAGGAAGACCAATACCTCAGACTTTATATTCAAAGCTAGCATAACGTTAGATTTTGAGGGGAGTTTGCAATGCGCCAGGCACAAACACTAAATGAAGCTCAACTGCGCAGGGTTATACACTACTGCCGCAGCAGACGTCATCCAATTCGTGATGAGACCATTATACTGGTCAGCTTCTACGCAGGGCTTAGAGCCAAGGAAATCGCAGCACTCACAATCGGTAACATATTTGATGAAGACGGTGCTGTTCGCACACAGTTCATCTTAAGCGCACAGCAGAGCAAAGGTGGGCAAACGCGCACGGTGTATCTTAATCAGCGCTTGCGTAAGGCTTTGCGAGAGTATGGAGATTACATACGCCTCGCAGATCCACAGCGTCCGCTGTTTGCCAGTCAAAAGGGCGGTCATTTCTCGGCCAACACAATGTGCCAGCTGTTCTTGGACATATACAAAGCAATTGGCCTCAAGGACGCCTCAAGTCATTCAGGCCGCAGGACATATATTACCCGTTTGGCCAACAAGGGTGTAGGCGTGCGATTGCTTGCGGCGCTTGCAGGGCATTCACATATATCCACAACACAGAGGTACATAGATGTGAACTCTGACCAGTTAAGCGAAGCTGTGGAGTTGCTTTAGCAATCAGGCCTTAGCGGACCTTCGCGCAAGGTGCAGCGAATGGCAACTGAGAGCCCAAATCTACCCATGCTGGACAACACATGAGCGGTCGCTCTTGGTATCCGTAGCGAAGCAGGGCGGTTAGCGTGTTCTCATTCAATGGCAGCGTTTATGAATTGTAAAACTAGCTTCAACCGCGCACGGTCTTTCGTGGCGATAAGAGATGTGTTCCGGACTTCAGGCATTTCCTTAATATTAATTTCGCAAAGTTGATCTTTGATGAGGCTGCTGTTTTGCAAGAATAACGCGACACCAATTCCCTGTAACACCGCTTCGCACATCAAAGGGAAAGTCGTCATTGTAGCCGTACGAGCAAGCGATATGGCGTAGCGATCACAGGCTTGGTCTAGCAAGTGGCGCGTGAGCGACCCTTGCTCCGGAAGAATAACCGTCTCTTGTTCGAGCTCGGACAGTGAAATCTTGGTGCGTTTTGCGAAGGGGTGATCGCAGCGGCAATAGATGACAAAACGCGCGCTTTCGATGTGGATCTTTTCCCAATTCTCATGTTTTGGGGCATCGGTGATCAAGCCTACATCCGCAAGACGGTTGCTGATCATCGATTTAGCAGTGGTCCAATCGTAAAGCGCAAAATCGATACAAATATCAGGAAACCGGCTTTGAAACCGGGCGATGATTTTTAACGCTGGTTGCGGCGCATTTCCGATGATCTTTAGGCGGCCCTCTTTCATGGCGTTAAATCCCTCGAGCCGCTCTGTGACTTCGGCGCTCAGAGCAACCATGCGGTCTGCTAAATCGTAAAAATCCTGTCCGGTGGGGGTAAGTTCCACCCCATCCCGACCGCGCAGCAGGAGAAGTGTTCCCACGCCTTTTTCAAGGTTCGCAATATGCTGTGTGATCGTGGATTGGGTGACACCGAGTCGTGTAGCGGCTGCAGAAAAGCTCCCCTCCCGGACAACAAAGGCAAATGCTTCGAATTGATGGTGGTTTGGACGCATAAACTTTCCTTTTAACCCCACATAGCACCCATCGGTTACACTAATATGACGACACAAAACTGTTGTACTAACCGTCTAATAATCAGAAATACCAAGGGGGAATCAAATGTCAGACTTGCAGATTGCATCTGTCACGAAGGACTTCGGAACAACGTCCGTATTGAAAGGGGTGACCCTAGATGTGAAGGACGGTGAGTTTATTTCACTGGTAGGACCATCTGGTTGTGGAAAATCAACCCTATTGAGGATCATCGCTGGGCTGGAGACGCCGACAAGCGGCAACATCTCGATCGGCGGAAAAGATGTGACACAGCTCCGAGCGGCGGATCGCAATCTGTCGATGGTATTTCAATCCTATGCGCTATACCCGCATTTGACGGTGGCAGAGAATATCGCCGTTCCCTTGCGGATGCGCCAAATGACATCTTTACAGCGCTTGCCGGTCCTGAGTGGTATCTTGCAGAGTGCGCGGACGCAAAAAGACAATATTGCCCAAACGGTTCGGCATGCAGCTGAGATGCTGGAAATTGCAGCCCTTCTGGATCGAAAGCCCGGGCAATTATCGGGCGGACAGCGGCAGCGGGTCGCCCTAGGCCGCGCCTTGGTGCGCGATCCTGCGGCTTTCTTGCTGGATGAGCCGTTGTCCAATCTGGATGCTAAGCTACGAGTTCAAACCCGTGCGGAGATCGCTGAACTGCACCGCCGCCTGAAAGCGACGTTTATCTATGTCACTCATGACCAGGTCGAAGCCATGACCATGTCCGACCGCATTGCGGTGATGATGGGCGGTGAGATCCTGCAATGTGCGGCCCCTGATGTAATCTATGAGGACCCTGACGACATTCGCGTAGCCGAATTCATAGGCTCGCCTAAGATCAATATTTTGCCACTTGAGCGTAACGCCGCCGAGGTAACCATGTTTGATCAGGTCTTGAGCACTCGTTTCTCCATTGATAGCCCGAAGATGATGCGGTTGGCCCTGCGTCCCGAAGCCTTGAAATTAACACAATCCGCGCCACGTTTGACGGGAAGGGTAATGCACTTCGAAAACCTCGGAAACGAGGTCTTTGCCCAAGTTTCGCTTGACAGCGATGGATCGCGGGTGACGCTGCGGGCCATGCCAGCGCAGCGGCAAAAATTGGGTCTGGGCGCACAGGTCGGCCTGACTTTTAATTTGAGCGCAGCCATGATTTTCGACACTGAGGGTGCGCGATTGCGAAGCGCCGAACTTGCCGTCATCCGCGCACCTGAGGTGGCCTGACGTGGCTGTTCTGGATCCCTGCGTTGCGAGCATCGCCAAACCTAAAAACGGGCAAGCCCGCGCAGGCTGGAGTTTGGCATTTCCTGCCTTGACGCTGATGGCTTTGATCCTGCTAGTGCCGATCATCGTTGCGTGTGTTCTGTCTTTCACTAATTATTCATTGGGCAATCCAGGGTTCGATTGGGTCGGGGTGCAGAATTACGAGCGCTTATTCACCCGTTCGACTTACGAAAAGATGTTTGTTGCGACCTTTACCTATGTGATAACCGTGGTGCCTATTTCAGTAGGTCTTGGCCTTGGGGCAGCCTTGCTTGTCCATTCGCTGGGCCGAATAGGGGACATCTACAAGACTATCTATTTCCTGCCGGTGATGGCGACTTTACTGGCTATGGCCATTGCATGGGAATTCATGCTGCACCCGACCATTGGAATGGTGAACCGTGCGCTGGAGATGGCCTGCGGAACCTGGTTTGAAGCGTTGCACTTCTTTACCAATGGTTGCGCCAAGGGGTTTCCGTTGTGGCTCGGGGATCGCGACTACGCGATATATGTGGTTTGTTTTATCGGCATCTGGCAGGGGTTTGGTTTCAACATGGTGCTATTTCTGGCTGGTCTGACGTCGGTGCACCGGGAACTCTACCATGCGGCTGAAATAGATGGGGCCCGCTCCGGCTGGGAGCGGTTTCGACTGGTCACATGGCCCGCCCTTGGGCCAACCACGGTCTTTGTTGTCACCATTTCTTGCATCCGCGCCTTTCAGGTCTTTGACACCATTGAGGCCTTCTGGCCGCAAGGCGGTGGGCCGAACAAGTCCGCTTATGTGATGATGTTCGCGATCTTCGAGAAAGGTATTCAGCAAAATCTCATCGGGATCGGCTCGGCCATCACCATGTTGTTCCTACTTTTCGTTATGGTTCTAACTCTGATCCAGCGCTGGCTGGTCGAACGCAAGGTGCACTACTGATGACCCGCGATTGGTGGAAACATATGGTGCTGATCCTCGGCACGATTATCGTGCTGGCCCCGTTTTACATGATGGTCAGCTATTCGTTCAAAAGTCCCGGAGAGATCGACCGGGGTGAAGGTGGATTCTTTGGCCGCCAAGAGATGATGATCGACCCCCGCTGCGTCGCCCTTCGCCAACCCGATCGCGCCGACATCGAAGCTGCCCGCACGCGGTTTCCCAGCCAAGACGACGCCAGCGTGCAGGCCTCTCTTTTGGCCGAGACCAAGGCAGATTGTTCCATGCGCCCCGTTGTGTTCAACTATTCCAAGGCTTTCACCGAAGCGCCGCTTGTCCGCTATCTAATAAATGGCGTGATCGTCACCTTGTCGATCTTTCTGATCCAGATTGTTGTGGCTCTGCCTGCCGCCTATGCGCTTGCCAAGCTCAAATTCTGGGGGCGCGATGCCGTCTTCGGGCTGGTCCTGTTCTGCCTGTTGATCCCGGTTCATGCCATTGCCCTGCCTCTATATATCGGGCTGGCAAAACTTGGGCTAACCAACACATATGCCGCTCTTGTCGTGCCATGGACGATCTCAGTTTTTGGGATCTTCCTGATGCGCCAGTTCTTTATGACTGTGCCTGACGATCTGATTGACGCGGCGCGGATGGACGGCATGTCCGAGCTGGCGATCGTTTGGCGGGTAATGCTGCCCACTGCAATCCCCGCGCTTCTGGCTTTCGCGATCTTTTCCGTCGTAGCGCATTGGAACGACTATTTCTGGCCGCGCATCGTTGTAACCGGAAACCGTAACCTATTCACGCCGCCACTGGGCTTGCGCGAGTTTAAGGGTGATGGGGATGGGTCGTTCTTTGGTCCGATGATGGCCACAGCTACCGTTATCGTTACACCGTTGATTGTAGCGTTTTTGCTGGCGCAACGACGTTTTATAGAGGGGATCACACTGTCTGGAATGAAGTAGGGCGCGCCTTGGCACGCCCTACCCATAGCCCCGCAAGGGGATATCGCCTCCCCATACGGGGAACATCATTAGGGTCTGCCAATCGACAAACCGTCAGCCCTAACAACTGGAGAAAGTATAATGAAACATACCATAACTGCAATGGCACTGGCACTGTCCGCCAGTGCCGTTTTCGCCGAAGACAAGGTTACGATTGAGTTCGCCTATCCCTATAGTCACCTGTTTGACGTCACCTATGAAGCGATGATGCCAGCCTTCAAAGAAGCGCATCCTAACATCGAAGTAAAATTTCGCGCCACCTATGAATCCTATGAAGACGCCACCAACACAGTCCTGCGCGAAGCTGTTGCAGGCAACCTGCCAGACGTTTCCATGCAGGGCCTGAACCGCCAAGCGCCGCTGGTAGACAAAGGTATTGCTAAGTCGCTAGCCCCGTTCATTGCTGCTGAGGCCGATTTTGAAACAGAAGGTTACCACGAAGCCATGTTGTCTTTGTCAACCTTTGACGATGAAGTCTATGGCCTGCCGTTCTCGATCTCTTTGCCGGTTGGCTATTACAACATGGACATCTTGCGTGAAGGCGGCATCGAAGAGCTGCCAACAACATGGGACGAGGTGATTGCAGCCTGTAAGACCATGAAGGCCAACGGCATCGACAACCCCATCTTCTGGGGCTGGAACATCACCGGCAACTGGTTCGTGCAGGCCCTGTTGTGGAGCCAAGACAAAGCTATAGTAGAAGGTGGCCGCGTGACAATGGATAGTCCGGAGGCGCTGGTCGCTCTGGAGCAAATGCGCGACATCTTCACTGAGTGTGAAATGCAGAACCTAGAATGGAAGGCTGCTTTGTCGTCTTTCTCTGCAGGTGATGTCGGCATGATGTTCTGGTCGACGTCGGCCTTGGGCGCGGTTGAGCGCAGCCAAGGTGATTTCGAACTCGTGACCGGCCCGTTCCCCGGCCTTGATGGCGCGCCTATGGGTCTACCAGCGGGGGGCAATGCCGCGATGTTGACCTCAACTTCGGATGACCCTGCCGTACGTGAAGCAGCTTGGACTTGGTTGAAGTTCATCACGTCAGGTGAAGGCGCGGCGGAAGTGGCTAAAACCACTGGCTATATGCCCCCAAACAAGGCTGCGAACGAAATCATTCTCGCCGATTTCTACGAGCAGAACCCCAACAAACAGACGGCCGTGGATCAGCTTCCGCTGCTGCGCGACTGGCTGGCTTATCCCGGCGACAACGGCTTGGCGATCACGCAGGTGATCTATGACGGCATCGAACGCATCGTCACCGGCGACGCCACCGATATGAAAGAGCTTCAGGAAGAATTGGTCGAAGAAATCGCCGATCTTCTGCCTAACGGTTAAAGCAATTCCGGTCGCCCTTACCTAGGGCGGCTGGGTACTTACCTGAGAAAGGTCGAACGGATGAAACTTATCCATATCTCTGACATTCACCTGACGGCTCCTGGTGAACGCATGGGCGGCTTGAACCCCCACAGACGTTTTGCCCAAGCATTAGATGATGTGCGCGCGCAACACAGTGACGCCACTCGTATCATCATTACCGGCGATTTGACCCACTGGGGCGAGCCTGCTGCTTATGCATCGCTTGCCGATGCGCTGACCGATGTGCCTTGCCCCGTGCGCTTGTTGATTGGAAACCATGATGACCGCATTGCGTTTCTCAGCGTATTTCCCGACCATCCCAAAGACCATTCTGGGTTCATTAACTACGCTGAAACATTAGATACTACGCGTTTTATCTACCTCGACACAAACGCTTGGCGCACCCACGCCGGCCATTTATGCGAAGCGCGGCGCGATTGGCTTGAAAATGAGTTGAAAGACTGTACCCGCGCGCGCCTGTTCATGCACCACAATGCGATGCCGCTTGGACTGCCTGCTGAAGACAAGATCGCTCTTGTTCCCGAAGACCGCGCACCACTGGCAGAGCTCTTGAGCACTTATCGAGACCGTGTTGAGTATATCCATTTTGGCCATATCCATGCACCTGTGCACGGGACGTGGTGCGGCATTCCCTTTGCCTCCGTCAACTCCACCGGCAATCAATCTTTGCCTGACCTAACCGATCAGGAGCTGTTACATAGTGCTCCCATGGCCCCATCCTATGCAGTTATCCTTACAAGCGATGGTGGCACAATCATCCATGACATTCCCTTTACGTGGGATGGACCCGTGTTCAGCGCAGGGACAGCTTGGGAAGATTGGGCCAAACCGGTTGCCATAGAATGAAGTTTATCCATCTCACCGACACGCATGTTATTGGGGACGCGTTGCTCTACGGACAAGACTCCGCCGCGCGGCTTCGTGCCGCTGTGGCCTCTATCAATGCCGAACACGTTGACGCTGGTTTCGTTGTGCTTACCGGTGACATGACCCATTGGGGCGACGCGGCGGCCTATGCGCGGTTAAAGTACGAAATCAAAAAGCTCAAGATGCCTGTGCATCTGATGGTGGGTAACCACGACGATACAGCAGCCTTTGGCGAGGCTTTCCCTGAAATACCCCGCGATGAAAATGGGTTTGTCCAAAGCGGTTTTGACACCCCATTCGGGCGGTTTCTTTTGCTGGACACCAAGGACCCAGAAACCCACGCAGGCGCATATTGCCTTGCGCGCCAAGCTTGGTTGGATCGTGAACTGGACCAAACCGACGGCTCAATCATCCTGTTCATGCACCATCCGCCTTTCAAAACAGGCATAGCGTCTATGGACCGGATTATGTTGCACGATGCCGAAAAGTTTTATGAGGTCATCGCCCCCCACAAGCCTCGCATCCGTCATCTATTCTTTGGCCATGTGCATCGCGCCATTTTTGGCAATTGGCGGGGCATGAGCTATTCCTGCATGCGTGGCCTTAATCATCAGGTCGTTTTGGAAATGGACGGGCCTGCAGATCGCATTGCTGGAAATTTTGAACCTCCGGCTTACGGTGTGGTGACATTAAGCGAGGATCAGGTGACGGTTCATTTGCACGACTTTGCAGATCGCTCAGAGCAATTTTTTTTGTGAATCAACCTTACGGCCTGTGCCACACTGAACATGCTAGGATCAATTGTGGGAATGCGATGCGCTGGCGTTCCGTTAAAACCCGTTAAGCAAGAGTGAACCGGTCAAAAACCTAACATTGGCGCAGCCGCAGCGAATTAACGCTTTGTCCGCAAAGCGGACATTTAATCGGATTGCAGCGAATGGCAGCTGAGAGCCCATTTTGACCGATGCTGCAGCCTGCATGAATGACAGCTCTCGTGCAAATGATCCTACACAGTGCTGGTACAGCATCACAGGTTTTCCAACCGAGAGTAACTTCAATTGGGATGACTACTTATTGAGAAACGGCGAGATCGTAGGACGCAACGATATCATTCGCACAGCTCGCAACATCTGAGGGACTGAAACCCGCCCGATATAGAGCGGAGCCAATCCCGAATCCGGTGATCCCTGCTGACAACCAATCTCCGAAGTTTTCTAGTCCCGCGCCTTTCCGTTCTGTCCAACGTTATTCATGGTTCAATTGGAGCTGCCAACAATTCATCACTCATTCCATTTTCTGCTATGCGTAGTTGGATCCACGCGACCGCACCGGAGAGCGTCCGAAGGCAAGCAATGGACTGTCTTAAACGCGTTAAACTTGAAGATTTTGCCTTGAAACGAGCAGATTCCTTATCTGGAGGTCAATCGCAGCGGGTAGCCATTGCTCGTGCATTGATGCAAAAACCTAAACTTATTTTCGCAGATGAACCAGCCGCTAGCTTGGATCCAATTTCTGGTAAGGCGGTGATGGATATCTTCTTCGACCTTTGTAAGCAGGAAAACATAACCTTAGTTTTTACATCTCACAACGTAGAGCAAGCACTGCAATATGCTGATCGCGTGGTTGCCCTAAAGCAAGGGAAGGTTAGCCTTTGTGATTTGACAAATAAACTTAATTCAGAGGATTTGCTGTCCGAATATGCATAGTTCACCAAAAAGACTACCGCCCAAAATACATCTTGTATTATCAGGTCTAGCCGCATTTATAATTTTCTCGATATGGTCTTTTATTGGATCGGGTTTTTCTTTTGAAAAATTATTTTCTAGCCCAGAATATCTTATGGATTTTTTAAGGCGGGCTTTTCCACCGTTTGATGAACATAGGATTACTTGGGACGCCTTTCTAAGGTATTTAGATGCTTTGCTTGAAACAGTACAGATGGCTTTTGCCGGAACCATTTTAGGCATAATTTTTGGTTTTGCTCTGTCTTTGATGGCATCAAAGAACTTACTTTTCTCATCATCATTGACCAAACCACTGCAAGTTTTTGCGAAAGCCCTAATTGCATTTTTTAGAACCGTACCAGATCTTGTTTGGGCCATAGTTTTCGTAGTTGTAGTAGGTCTGGGGGCCTTTGCCGGAACTTTAGCAATTATGGTTGATACGATTGGTTTTTGCGGTAGATTCTTCGCAGAGGAGATGGAAGAGGTAGATAAAAGCCCCGCTGAAGCGCTCGAATGCTGTGGAGCAACCAAGGTTGATGCTGTATTCGCTTCCGTAATTCCGGCCGCAATGCCTGGCCTTATTGCGACTTCTCTTTTTGCTTTCGAAAAAGCTGTCCGCTCTTCTGTTATTCTGGGGATTGTCGGCGCTGGCGGCATAGGTCTGCAACTGCAAAGTTTATTTAACTTTTTTTCTTATGATAGAGCTATGGTGATAATAGGTATGATTTTTGTATTGGTCATAGGAATTGAGCGATTAAGCAACTACGCTCGATCACAAATAATGAATAATTGATACGAAAATGGGTTATTTAATTACTCGGCTGCACTCGTTTGACACTTGGTGTTTTTTCGAAGTTATTGGAGAGAAACTTTGAGAACAGATACAGCCGATAGCCATTGGAACAACCAATGGGCTGACATCGCCGCAGGGAGCAAATGGCTTACGCCCGAAAATGATGTCAAGGATTGGGCGGCAGGACTGTCCCTAGGCGCGCATGTCCTTGATTTGGGTGCGGGTGTAGGTCGTCATAGTCTGGCGCTGGCCAAGGCGGGTTTCAAGGTAACAGCCTTTGATGCAGCATCCGAGGGATTGGCAGCGATAAGAATTGCCAATGCCAACGTAGAAACGGTTAAGGGACGGATGGATGAATTACCGTTTGGCGAGGCCATATTTGACCATATTTTAAGCTGGAACGTGATTTATCATGGGGATGAGACAGTTTTGCTCAACACCATTGGGCATATGCGTCGAGTCCTGAAGCCGGGTGGTACAGCACTGCTCACGATGCTGTCTAAGCGGCGGCTAGCGATTGATCGAGAAAAGCTGAATGGTGCGCTAGAGATTTCTCGCAATACATGGGTTTTCGATGACGAGACGACCGATAAGCGCCACCCACATTATTATTGCTACGCGGCTGAGGTGTTGGCTTTGTTTCAAGGATTCGAAGTCTTGCGGATGGAAGATCGAGAACATGAAAGACCAGGATCATGGCATTGGCATTTGATATTTGAAAGGAAATCATGATAACTTTTGAAGGCGCCGAAGTCTATTTGCCGCATGGTATTTTTCAGAGCAATGTCACTGTTGCCGATAGTCAAATCGTAGAAATAGGAGGCCCTGCGCGAGGTGAGGTGATCAAAGCAAGCGGCTTGATTCTCGCACCAGCGATGATTGATCTGCATGGCGATGCGTTTGAGCGCCAGTTGATGCCTCGACCAGGTGTGTTTTTTCCGATGGAAGCAGCCGTTTTGGAAACTGATCGGCAGTTGGCGGCTAATGGTATTGCAACTGCCTATCATTCCATCACTCTAGGGTATGAGCCTGGTCTGCGCAGTCTCGAGAGTGGACGCTCCATGATGGCAGCAATTCGCGCTTTAGCTCCCCGATTAACAGTCGAAAATCGTGTTCAGCTGCGTTGGGAAACGTTTGCAACCGAGGCACTCGATGTGCTTGACTGGGCAATGGATGCGCCATTAAAGCCCTCTCTGGCATTCAATGATCATCTTTCGATGTCGCTACGCGGTGCCGAAACTACTCTCCAAGGAAGGCTTTTTGAACACAACCCGGAGTTTGAAGTTATGTCATTTGATGACAACGTACTTTTTGAGCGGCGCCACAGCAAACAGATTCAGCGTTCCGGTCTCAAATATGAGTGCTTTAAAGCGCTTGTCCAAGACGTTTGGACCCGTCGCGATGCCGTACCCAGCATCATCCGCGAGGTGGCCAATAAGGCACGCCAGAGGAAGATTCCAATGCTAAGCCATGACGATACGCAGGCAGAAACCCGTCGGTTTTATCACGAATTAGGGGCCACTAATTCAGAGTTTCCCATGACGGTGGGAGCTGTTGAAGAAGCTCGCGCAAACGGCGACTTGATTATTTTAGGTTCCCCTAACGCAGTGCGTGGCGGCAGCCATACTGGATCAATAGCGGCAGGTGATATGGTTGAGGAGGGTAATTGCGACGTTTTGGCTTCGGATTATTACTACCCTGGTCTTTTAAGCGCAGTGGATCGACTTGATCGTGAAAAAAGGGCTGATAGGTTGCAGCTCTGGTCACTCGTATCAAGTGGTCCGGCACGGGCAATGAACCTTGCAGACCGGGGTGAGATTGCAGTGGGCAAGCGAGCTGACCTTGTTCTGGTGGATTGGCCTGAAGCATCGGTTCCGGCCATCAAAGGTACTTGGGTTGCGGGTCGCTGTGCCTATTTAAGTAATCCAGCTGGATAATATCCCTTGAATACCTAACTGTAATAGGACTCCACAACATATAGCTCCTGGAGTGCGAACCCTTGATCTATCCTTATTCAGTCTTATCAGGCGTGAACTTGATTATCAGCGCATCCAATCGGTCAAAAAGCTTTAGATTACCCAATTCGGTGTCCTAATCTCCAAACACCATTGATCCGTGGTAATTCGTCGGTCAATCCAAACCGAATTAAATCAGCGCGCTTCCCAACAGCAATCTCGCCTCGATCATCCAAATTGGCCGCGCGCGCTGGGGCGAGGGTCGCAGTTTTCAAACCCCGTGCTATGTTGCCAGTAATCAAGCCAAGCTTCACAGCAGCCATCAATAGGGATGATGGTGCATAGTCAGAGCTAAGAATTTTCAGCAGATCATCCCCAACAAGATCGCACGCCGCAACATTGCCTGAATGGCTGCCGCCGCGCAGCAGATTTGGGGCACCCATCATCACGGAAATATTATTTTCCTTGCAGGCTTTCGCCGCTTCCATTGTCGTCGGGAACTCGGCAATTTTAATGCCCTTACCTGAAGACCGCATGACGTCATCAATCGTCGTGTCATCATGACTAGCCAAAGTCGCACCTAGTTTTTTGCCAATCCGTTCCGCGCCATCTTCATGCGAGGCGCCAAATTGCTCGCGCAAACCATATAGGTGATCTATATATGCATCCATTTCGGCGCGCGTCATATTGTATTTTCCGACGAGATATTCCTTCATTTTTGTAATGTTACGAAACTGGCGCTGGCCCGGTGTGTGATCCATGATACTGACGATACCGATCCGATCTTCTAGGGAAAACTCGGACATTTCTTCGAGCAAAGTTTCGCTGCAAACTTCTGCACGTAGATGCAAGAAATGACTAACGCGTAACAGATTACTCGCGTTCATTTGTAAAATGTCATCTGCCACACTGCGTGCGTATTTTTTATAGTTAGAAGCTTTTTTTGAGATGACCGAGCCCACGCGCAATGCATTAAACACAGTTGTAATTCCAACCGAGGCCAGTTCAGCATCATGGGATAAAATTGCTGCCTTGCGCGGCCACACCGCGCCCGGTCGCGGCTGAAGATGGCGTTCAAGGTTATCAGTATGCAACTCAACCAATCCTGGCCCTAAATAATCGCCATTACAATCAATGATATTTTTTGTGGATGTGCCCCCATCAGATATTTCCGAAATTTTGCCATCTTTTATAACCAGGCTTCCTTGCACCACCTTGTCTTCAAGAATGATTTTGGCATTCGTTAAGATAGTACCTTGTTCATAAAATGCTTCAAAATCTGTCATGTTCTTGGTTCTTTTTGGGGGACATATCGACATAATTCGATGGGTATCATTTTTCTGTAACAATCTTGTGTCTATCTGAAACTTGCAGGTCACTATTTTGGAAACCAATATGTTTACTCGCTATGCTGTCTATTTTTCGCCAATCCCAGAGAGTCCCTTGGCCAAATTTGGCAATTCCTGGTTGGGATGGGACATCAACTCTGCGATAATGATTAAACGCCCAAACCTGCGTGATTTTTCTCAAAACATCGAAAGTCTGACCGAGAGCCCACAAAAATACGGGTTTCATGGAACGCTCAAAGCGCCATTTTATTTACGCGAAGGTATTGAAATCGATGAACTTCGCCAATTCTGTGTCTCTTTCGCCAAAGCTAGAACCCCTTTTGTTATAGGCCAGCTTCAAATCTCTTGCTTGGGCAATTTTCTTGCTCTTACTGAAAGGGAGCCGAGCACCGCTTTGGCTCAACTTGCAGGCGATGTTGTTGTTGAGTTTGACAAATTCCGCGCGCCCCTCACAGAAAAGGAGATTGCTCGGCGGCTAAAATCTAACCTGTCTCGGCAGCAAGAACACATGATGCACTGCTGGGGATATCCGTATGTTTTGGACGAATTTCGCTTTCATCTGACGCTTACAGGCAGACTTAAGGACACAGAAATCGCAGATGTCCAGCATGCGTTAACCTTGAAGCTTATGAGCATTTTGGCAGACCCAATTACGATTGGCGATATGTGTCTTTGTGGACAGCGGCATGATGAACGCTTCGAGATCATTACACGTTTTCCCCTTGGAGGCTAAGTGCTTTGATAAGCACCTTGGTGGCTTCATCCAAGCTTGCATTGTTCAGAATGCGCATCACATTTGGGCCATCGGCTACGCTCATACTGGCGCGATCCAAACGCCGTTCAATATCTCCAGCTGTCTCTCGCCCGCGTGCCACCAAACGCCTTCTTAATAGCTCGATATCAGCCTCTATTGATAAGATTTTTATTGTGGGAACCGCTTTTATCACCATATCTATAAGGCTGCGCGATCCGTTAAATATTAAAGATTGCCCAGCCTCAAGCATTGTATGAATTTCTTTCGGTATCCCATAAGACAGCGCATGGGAATGCCAAGAAAAAGCAAAGTCTCCACGCGCTTCCATTTTATCAAATTGCTCGCGGCTTACGCTTTTGATGTCTTCCCCGCCTGCATCTAAATTTCGCGTCACGACCCGTTTGATACGCGAGATATGGCTACACTCGAGCAACGCCGCATCGATTAAAGTATCTTTACCAACACCTGAAGGTCCTACAACCATGAAAAGTTGACCGGCCATCAGGCTGTCTTTCTTGGTTTAAATTTAGTCACATCAATCTGGCGGTCACAGACGCGATCTCGTGCAGCTTCATCATGGAATATTCCAACAATAGCAGTGCCTCGGGCTTTGGCCTCTTCTATCAAAGACAAAACGGTCTCCTTGTTTTCGCCATCTAAACTCGCGGTTGGTTCATCCAGAAGCATCGCAGGGTAATCATTGGCGAAACCACGAGCGATATTAACCCGCTGTTGTTCACCACCAGAAAATGTCATGGGTGATAGACCCCAAAGTGTTTCAGGAATGCTCAGGCGCCATAAGAGGCTCCGCGCCTTGTCATAGGCCTCATGTTTGCTGACGCCAATCTGTAACATCGGTTCAGCGACCACATCCAATGTGGCGACGCGCGGTACTACGCGTAAGAACTGACTGACATAACCCAACACTTTGCGGCGTAAATTAATAATCTCCCGGGGTGCAGCATTAGCAACATCCAAATCGCCAACTTTTACCATGCCAGACTGTGTAAGGTAATTTCCATAGATCATCCGCATAAGTGTTGACTTTCCCGATCCAGAATCCCCTGTCAGGCCAACGCATTCGCCAGCCGCAACTTTCAAATTTCCACCTTCGATGACAGAAATCACCGTAGATCCTTGGTTTTGCAAAACAAAAGACTTCGAAACATTTTGAATATCTATCATCTTCTACACCTGTAAAACTGATGAAACTAAGAGTTGCGTATACTCATGTTGTGGATCGTCCAGAACCTGATCGGTCAGACCCGTTTCAACTACATGACCATCTTTCATCACCATCAATCGATCCGCCAACAGACGAACAACAGCTAAATCATGGGTTACAATTATCGCTGACAAGTCCAGCTCACGCACCAATTCGCGCAGTAGATCCAAAAGCCGCGCTTGGACACTCACATCTAACCCGCCCGTGGGTTCATCCATAAACACTAGGCGTGGGCCCGTCACCAAGTTCCGCGCGATTTGAAGTCGCTGTTGCATACCTCCAGAAAAGGTTGTGGGTCGGTCATCAATACGATTTTCCGGGATCTCAACACGGCCTAACCAATCAATCGATTGCTGGCGAATATCGCCAAAATGCCGCGCACCCACAGCCATCAAACGTTCACCAACATTACCGCCAGCACTCACGCCCATGCGTAGACCATCACGAGCATGTTGATGAACAAATGCCCAGTCTGTTCGGCCTAACATGCGCCGTTCAGGCTCAGTCATGGTAAACGTATCTTTGGGGCCGTCAACGCGTGTGTCAAACACCACCGACCCAGTGTCGGCTTCAAGATGGCCTGCAAGACAATTCAACACAGTTGATTTACCCGATCCGCTTTCTCCCACGATCCCCAAGACCTCACCGGGGTAAAGATCAAATCCAACATTAGAACAGCCAATGCGTGATCCATACATTTTCGAGATTCTTTTTACTTCTAATAAGGGGGTCAAGCTGCGTCCTCCTGCGATGAGATTCCTAGTTCAATCTGCTGCCCCTTAACTCGTTGAACTTCGCAATAATCAGTGTCGGAACAAACAAAAATGCGACCACCATTATCATCTATAATGACTTCGTCTAAATAGGTCTGATCAGCACCACACAACGCGCATTCTCCTTCGGCTTTCACGGCTTCGAAAGGATAATCATCAAAATCTAGACTGGCGACTTTGGTATGGGGCGGGATCGCATAAATACGTTGCTCGCGACCCGCACCAAACAGTTGCACAGCCGCCATTTCCATCTTGGGATTGTCGAAACGCGGTATCGGCGAAGGATCCATAACATAGCGTTCCTCAACCTTTACTGGATAAGCATAGGATGTCGCAATCTGACCATGCTGCGCAATATCTTCATAGAGCTTGACATGCATCAAACCGTATTCTTCTAGCGCATGCATTTTGCGCGTTTCTGTTTCGCGGGGCTCAAGAAACCTAAGCGGTTCTGGGATTGGCACTTGGTAGACTAATATCTGATCCTCGGTGAGCGGTGTTTCGGGAATGCGGTGGCGCGTCTGGATCAGACTTGCAGCACTTGTTTTCTCGGTCACCCTTACGCCAGCAGTGCGTTCAAAAAACTTGCGAATAGAGACAGCATTTGTCGTATCATCTGCTCCCTGATCAATCACCTTCATTGTATCATTGGGTATCAGACAGGCGGCAGAAACCTGAACCCCACCGGTGCCCCAGCCATAGGGCATCGGCATTTCGCGGCTAGCAAAGGGAACTTGATAGCCTGGTATTGCCAAACCCTTGAGTATGGCGCGGCGGATCATGCGTTTGGTTTGCTCGTCCAAATAGGCAAAGTTATAGTCGCTCATCCTACAGCCTCCTGCGCAGAGAGATTTTTTGTCACCGCTTTGCGGATCGATCGGACTAATTCCAGCTCGGATTGGAAATCCACATAATGGGGCAATTTGATGTGTTCTAGAAAGCCAGTCGCTTGTATATTATCCAAATGGCTAAGAACAAACTCTTCGTCTTGCGCAGGCGCACCAACATCATCTTCCCCTAGTTCTTTCCAGCGTAAAGCCCGATCAACAAGCGCCATCGATATTGCCTTGCGTTCTGTCTGGCCAAACGTTAGCCCATAGCCCCGTGTAAATTGCGGCGGCTCTATTTTCGATCCTTTAAACTGGTTCACGGTCTCGCATTCCGTTACCATCAGTTTGCCAATATCAATAGCAAAGCCTAGTTCAGGAATTTCAACTTCGACATTTACAATACCTATGCGTAATTCTCCCACAAAAGCGTGGTTGCGTGCATAGCCACGTTGAGTGGAATAGGCCATGCCGAGCAAAAATCCCTCATCACCGCGAGACAAACTTTGTAATCGCAAGGCACGATTGGTGGGAAACTCCAATGGTTCTCGTGTCAAATCGGGCGGTGCTACCCCTTCATCATAGCTCTGCTCGATCAATCCTTCCTTATTCAAGAACTCAGTTATATGCGGCTTTACATCTAACGATTCTGTCGCGTTTGCTTCATTATCTCGCGTCGGCCTGTTGTTGCCCTCTGCTGCTAATTTAAAATCCAACAAGCGATGCGTATAATCGAATGTTGGCCCCAATATTTGTCCACCAGGAATATCCTTAAACGTCGCAGAAATACGGCGTATGCAATTCATGCCGCGCGTTTCAATCTCTACTGAATTTCCAAAGCGTGGCAACGTGGTCCGGTAAGCACGGATCAAGAAGATGGCTTCGATCAAATCACCGCGCGCTTGTTTTATTGCCAGAGCCGCTAAATCTTGATCATACAGCGACCCTTCCGACATGACTCGATCAACGGCTAGGGAAAGCTGCTCGCGAATTTGTGGGATGGTTAGCTCGTCTACGCCAACGTCCCCGCGGCGCTGATCGGCCAGCCATTCATGCGCAGCATTTATTGCCTTTTCGCCACCTTTTACAGCTACATACATCAGCTCATTCCAATCTTAGTTGTCCGTGCAAGGGCCGTAATCTGATCGCCCGCAGTAAAGAAGAAATCATTTCCCAACGGGAACAAAGCGGCGTTCAATTGAAACGGTTCAATTGCGGGCAGGTTCAGTCGAGCTTCTTTTTCAATTCCAGGACCGGTAAGCACTGCGCCACTGGCTGAAAGAGATGCCATTTCAACGACTAAGCTGGTTGATCGATCAGGATATTGAGGTGTGCCGACTGAGTATTGCGTGACGGGCGAAAGGGCCTCCCAAGTGCCAACCGCAAAGGTTGCATTGCTTGCATCAACTAGCGGCGCACCTGTATGAAACCTCAACCAATCGCGCACGGCGGCACAATCATGCTTACCCGCCAAATAGACGGGGGTTTCTGGATCGCATAGAGTAAGCAAGAGAACACCTGCCGCCACCGAAAGCTCATTGTTAGGAGCCGCGCCTGTGAGCGTATCTATCTTACCTGGTCTTGCCATCACATTCATAATGGTTCGAAAGGCAGTTGCAGATTGAAACGGAGCATTATCAAACCCACCTGACAAAGCCTGCGCATCCATCAATTTTCTCCTCGTACCATCGTAAAAAAATCGACCTTAGTTTTATCCGCTCGCCTTTTAAACGCAGCGGCACGCATCTGCGCATCCTTTCGAAGAGGAGCCAAAAGCTCTTTGTCGATTTTTTCGGCTTGATCCGTTTGCATCAACGCATCGATCAGCGCCGCCTGTTTGGCCTGGTCTTTAGCACGACCCTGCACATAGCCATGCCCAACAACACCACCCTGCAGGCGCAATGAACAGCGCGTCACCGTCATCTCACCCATATTGAAAGCCGAGCCTGTACCGCCAGCTCGGCCGCGCACCATGACGGTACCAATTTCTGGCCTGCGAAGCCATTCATCGATGGTTGGTTCTTTGATCTTTTTAAATAACTCATCTAGCAAGCAACTAGATGACTTTGCCAATACGCCTAACCATTCCTTGCGAGAACTTTGATCCAACATCTAGACAAATCCCTATGCCGTGCAATAACTATACAACTATACAACTTCTATCTCCCCAGGACGGGAAATACCACAATATTTTTGTAAAGGTTTTATGACATGGCTAAAATCCCGATTTGGAAAACAATTGCAGAGCGGATCACCAAAGATATTGCCAAGGGTCACTACCAACCTGGAACGAAATTACCAACAGAGTCCAAATTGGCTGAGAGGTTTGTTGTCAATCGCCATACTGTACGCCATGCGATTTCTGCGCTAGTAGATGAAGGTCTCGTTTACACCAGACGCGGATCAGGGGCTTTTGTTGCCATAAAACCCTTACTATATAATATTGGAAAACGCGTCCGCTTTCACCAATCGATCAAAGCCTTGGGGCACGATGCCAATAAGGTAATCCTGAGCGCAGTAACGCGCCCTGCAGATCAAGAAGAGCGCAGAGCTCTTGGCATTTGTAAAGATGAAGAGGTACATGTCGTAGAGGGTATTGGACTGATTGATGAAACTCCCGTTTCGCATTTTTTGGCTGTATTTCCGGCCGCACGCTTTCCAAATATGTTGAACACTTTGTCAAAACATCGTTCTTTCACTAAGAGCTTTGCCGCTGCGGGCGTATTGGATTACACCCGCGCAGAAACGCGGATCACTGCGGTGGTTTCAAACGCAACTACAGCTAATCATCTAAATCTGCGTCCTGGTTCAGTGTTACTGCGCAGCATAAGCATAAATGTAGATATGGACGGAAAGGCAATCGAATTTGGCCGCACATGGTTTTCCGGGGATCATATTGAAATGATAGTGGAACATTAAAAGACGCCTTGAGGTCTATGACTCATATTTTGCTAAAAATGCCTCAGCAGAAAGGGTCCGCAAATCCAGCAAAGAAGCTTTCAGCGCTGCGTGTCCCCAATCCCACCAAGCTAGGGCTTGCATTCGATCGCTAATTACATCTGAGAAACGTTTGTTAATTGGCACTGCTGGGACACCGGCAACGACCGTGTAGGGTGCTACATCCTTCGTCACTACAGCACCTGCGGCAATAACTGCACCCGTCCCAATCGTTACCTGTGGCATGATTTGCGCATGTGATCCGATCCATGTGTCGTGGCCCATCGTAATTACTTTTGATGCGCGGCTTTCGAAAAACTGCTCCCAACGCTTGGTGCCATCCCAATAATCATCCGATCGGTAGATGAAATGATGCATAGAGGCCAATTCCATCGGATGTCCGCCGGGCCCAATGCGAGAAAACGCAGCTATATTCGCAAATTTTCCAATAACGGCATTTGCTACGTCGGCGTAGCGGTCAGTGTAAGAATAATCCCCAAAAACCGTATTTTGCATTCGGGTCCCTTTGCCCAGCTCAGTATAAGCCCCAAGTGTGTTATTAGATAATTCGCACTCCGGCTGAATAAAGGGTTTTACAGATAGGCGAGGCACTACTCGACCTGACCGATTAACTTACGACGCAACCAACCTGACAGGCTGTCCATCAGCATAACCATTAACACAATTAGACCAATGTAGTATGTCACCTCCTCCCAATCCTTGCCTGTAATTATCGCCTGCGTAAGCAACAACCCTATACCACCGCCAACAATTGCACCTACAACAGTCGCCGAACGCGTATTTGACTCCATGTAATACAAGATCTGGCTTAGAAGCACTGGCATTATCTGAGGTATCACGCCAAAACGATATCGCTGTAAAGGTTTTGCGCCTGTGGATTGAATGCCCTCGATTTGTTTGTCATCCACGTTTTCCAGCGCCTCTGAAAAGAGTTTACCGAATGTCCCTGTGTCTGTTAGCAAGATCGCTAAAGACCCCGTTAACGGGCCGGGTCCAAATGCACGACTTAGTATTATTGTCCATATGAGGCTGTCCACACCGCGCAAGAAATCGAAAACACGGCGCACGCCAAAACGCACCAAAACCCTTGGTGAAAAGTTCTTAGCAGACAAAAACGCTAGTGGTAAAGCAAGTAATGCACCGCCAACTGTACCTAAGAAGGCCATTAAAAGCGTCTCAAAAATAGCCCAAATCACATCGCTATGCCGCCACATTTTATTACCCCAAAAATCCTTCCAGATGCCTGCAATATTGCTGTACTCTGGATTTACCCGATCAGAAGAGAGTGCTAACGAAAGAACTTCACCAACGGATTTTCCGCTGTAATCGCTATCAAGAGTGAACCAAAACAGTTCCCACCCCATGAAGTAACGGAAAATTTCGATTTTGGATTTTGTAACAGCTAAACGCCCGCCCTCTGTTTTAATACTGACGCGAGTCCGTGAGGCATTTATCCAAATGGGTAGTTCACCCTCGGGACGAGTAAACTCAATGCCGGAGTTTTTAGGTGTGATTGTCACCAAACCGTAACCAGGAATTTCATAGCTCAGTGTTTTGCCCGATAAAACAACCTCATGCCCAAGGCGCAACGTTATAACTGTTTCAGCCTCTTGGACATCAACCCATTCAGGGTAAATATTCTCGCTGTATTTGCCTTTTCTCTCGCCTTCGATGGCGACGATTAACTGGCCGCTACCGCGATTTGGCTGCGTCACATGGGTCTTATAAGAATAGCTATCAGATATTAGAGTTACTGCATTATCAAGACGTGCACGTTCCTTTAGGCCAGCCATATCGAAGGCAACGAAAATGTACACGAAATATGCAAAAATAAGGATTGGAACTGCGAAACTTATCATTTTCTTACGCGCGAAACGCTCTACCATTTCTGTATGCAAAGAAACATCCGCCTTCATTTTTTTGATCCAATCAACGCGTTGCGTGCATAAGAGGACACCTGATCAAAAAGTATAATCGTCAAGAAAAGAAGAACAAAAATTGCCGCTGCTTCATCATATCGACCGGTTCCCCAAGAGATTGCGTTCTTAAGCTCATATCCAATTCCACCAGCTCCAACAAAACCAAGAATCGCCGAGGCCCGAACATTTATTTCAAAGCGCAAAAGGGCATACGATAAAAAATTTGGTGCGACCTGTGGCAAGACCCCAACCCACATCCGTTGAAGCCAGCCAGCTCCAACAGATTCCAAACCTTCAACTGGCTTTAAATCAGCGTTTTCTATTACTTCGGAGAACAGCTTACCCAGTGCGCCAACGGTATGGAGCCAAATTGCAATCATCGCAGGAACAGGACCACCACCTAAAATAAAAATTAATACAAGCGCGATAACAATCTCAGGGATGGCACGCAAAATATCCATTACGCGACGAAAGACGGGGATCATTCGGGGCCATTTTGCCAAGCCACGTGTTGATAAAAAAGCTAAGAAAATTGCGCAAATCGACGCCAATAGCGTTGCTGCAGCAGCGATATTGACGGTTTCGATCAAAGCTCCAGAGAATTTCACTAGGTTGCTTGGCATCAATGCCAACTTTTCCTCTGCTTCACTTAAAACTTCGGTCGGGAAATCAAAAATATTCGAGATACCATCCCAGAAAGAGCCCGCATTGCGATCGTCAGCGGTATAGAAGCCGCTGCCTAACAACACAAAAAATATCAAGATCAAGATGCCGCTATACAACTGTCTTTTATTTGTTTGTGCAATATATTTCGTCCGTAATGCTTGGGTCGCAGTTATATTCATGAGGAGTATCTTTTTAAATAATAGGGCTGGGCAAATGTAGCCCAGCCCAAATTTTTTGCAGATTATTTGGACTTAAGCTTACGCGCTTCAATGATGATCTCGTAAGCTTCGTGCGTAATTGGAGCAAACGCTTTTGCTACGCCGTTTGCAACACCGTAGGCGCATTCTGGATCCATTGCGTGAAGCGAAGCAAGCAAGCCGGTCATTTTCACTTTCACATCTTCTGGGAGAACTTTACGTAGGACGATTGGACCTTCCGGTATCGTTTTTGATTGCCAAATTTTAACCATGTCGTTCATATCAACAAGTCCCGCATCTACTGCTTTGCGTAATGCGCCGGAGTTGTATCCATCTTCCCACTCACCCAGACCATCAGCCCAAGTCACTCCGCCATTGATATCGCCATTGTTCACGGCGACGATTGTTTGTTCGTGGCCGCCAGTGAATTTAACTTCGCCAAAATAGTCGCCGGATTCCATTGTTGCGCCAGTTGCTTCTGGAATTTCAATAGATGGGATCAAGTAGCCTGAAGTTGAGTTCGGATCACCAAAACCAAATACTTTGCCTTTCATGTCTTCAAGCGAAGTAATACCACTATCTTTGCGTGCAAAACCAACTGAGTAATAGCCAAAACCACCATCTTCGTTATATTTGACCAAGACAGGCTCTACTGCTTCGGGGTCCGTCAGGTATATTTTTGCGTAACCAGATGCGCCCAACCAAGCCATATCGATTGTACCACCTAAAAGGCCTTGGATAACGCCATTATAGTCTGCTGGTGCAAACAATTTTGTTTCAACACCTAACAAATCGGTAGTTTTGTCAGCGAAACATTGGTAGTTCGTCATACGGTCTTGTGCATTTTCGCCACCCAAGATTCCAATTCGAAACTCCGTGATGCCTTCTGCAGAAGCAGCGCAAGTCAATGCCGTTGTTGTCAAAATTGCAGCGATTAGTTTTTTCATTTTGATGTTCTCCATTAAAAAGCCCTTGACGAGTGATTTCGGCAAGGAAGGGTCGGTCAAGCTATTGCGAGATTTTTCGAAATGGCCAAAGCCTCTACGCTTGTTGATGTGGCGCTTTCACTAAAACTCTCATCAGCACCATAAATTTTGCGAGCCATATCAACGGTTAACTCATGGCTGGGTCCGTCAAACACAATGCGACCTGCGTGCATACCGATGACGCGGTCACAATAACGACGTGCCGTATCTAAAGTATGCAAATTACAAATCACAAGTTTATTGTCTTCCTCGTGGATCGACCGCAGGCTATCCATGACAATTCGCGCATTCATTGGATCAAGCGATGCTATGGGTTCATCCGCTAAAATAAGCTGAGGGTTTTGCATCAGGGCGCGTGCAATAGCGACCCGTTGTTGCTGCCCACCTGATAGAGCTTGCGCGCGTTTTGGAGCATGTTGCGCGATGCCGAGACGTTCCAAAATATCAATCGCGCGGTGAATATCATCGTTGGGAAACATGTTGAACATAGTCGAGAAAGTGCTACGTCGATTTAACGTTCCGTGCAGAACGTTTGAGACTACATCCATACGCGGAACCAGATTGAACTGTTGAAAAATCATTGCGCAATCAGACTGCCAAGCCCTACGCTCTGCACCTTTCAACTTGGTGATGTCTTTATCCTTGAAAGTGATTTGACCAACTGTAGCGTCGCTTAGTCGATTGATCATTCGCAACAAAGTTGATTTGCCCGCACCAGATGCACCAATAATTCCAATAAATTGACTTTGATTTACCTCAATGCTTACGTCGTTTACAGCAATGGCATCTGCAAACTTTTTCGTAAGGCTTGTAATATTTAATAGCATTTGAGCGACCATAACTGTTCTTTAGATAGCGAATAGCAATGATTTATGACTATAAAATTACAAACTTGTGACAAGTTTGTAAAAACTCATCTAATTTAAATTGACGTAACTTTGCACAACAATCAGCATCAAATGATCTGCATAATTTGCATAAATATATTGCGCCTATAAATGAATGGAATTTAACCTGAGATATCCTTGATGAGAGAGTTTTGCTGCAATAGATTAAACGCTTTCGAATATATTAGTGCTATCATAGGAACAAGAATTCAGATCAGATTGATAGCTTAGCATAAATCTACTGGTTCAATAAATAGCGGTACTTGGCAAAATGATCAGCGTCGAGCAGCTTGTAATTGATGCCTATATTTCTTGGCGTACCTTTGATCGATTTATACGGCACTTGCCTTAAAGGGCGCCTTGAAATAGAACTCAAAACGTTTTTGGAGCTTTGAATAAAAAACCAAAGTCAGTAGTACAGATTTTTAGGGGAATACTTTCAGAGCCTCTTACGCGTTGCCTTGCGGAGTTTGAGCGACCGGTTAGCGGCATTAAACTGCCAGTTTACTTCCTATTGAGCGGCTAAGACTCAAAGTAAACATCTATAAAAATTCCACCTTGTTAAACACATGGCTACCTATTTCGATAAATCAATGAAAGCTCTCGGTAGACGCGTCACGCTAAATTAAGTCATAAAACCTTACTTGGAGAGAATACAGTGGGTGAGAACTGCTAAAGGAAGAAGACATCCCAGTATTGATGAGTGAAATGGAATTTTCAGTATGTAACTTTTGACAGATAGTGTTTTAAATTTATTTTAATTTAATTAAAATTGGTCAATTTCAAAATAATTCTCAATGTCTAAATACATTATCAAGCTCGCGCAGTATCATTCTGAACGCTTAGAACTAAGTTCACCCTCAGTCTATACTCGGATGGCGCCGGTAAGTTTTGCGACCGGAAATATAAATTACCCAAAACTATAGCTTTCAAATAGAGAAGCTTTTTGGTGCTCCTTAGCCACTAACCAATTCAAATGTTAAACTTGCAAAAGTTGCCACATAACGATTTTTTTTATTCCGATTAAAGGTGATTGGAATCCCGTTTAGATTTACATTTAGATGCCCTCTAGCTCTCGCAATAAGAATTGCTTCAGCAAGAGCTCCGCTCTCACTATTTTTTACAATAACAGTTCCAATAGAGTTATAATCAAGCATATTTTTCCCCCAAAAAATCTTGCTATGGGGTCATTGTAAACAGTCAATGGTAACAGATTTATTACTCTTTCTCGGAGTTTCAGAGTATTTTTTCTAAACTACAACATACTCTCTTATCGCGAATACCCTGCCGATGGGGCAGTCGTTAACCCCAGATTAAGTATAAAACATATGAATTTTATAAAAAATATAAAATCTATAAGTTTTGATTCTAAGAAAATTTAATTCAGGCTTTCGAACTCTATCGACAGTTTTTATTCTGTTACACTAAGGAATTATAAGGCTCCCAAATTTAGGGGATGTCACAGTGCCAATCTTAGTTTTAAAGGGAAAAATTAATAAACCGTATGATCTTTGGGCTGATGAATTTGATGCCAATGACGAAATGAGAAGTTTGAAGTATGGCATCAAAAGTCGTTATAGAGGCCACAAAGTGAATGACCCAACTGAAGTGAGGGTTGTAATGTACGCTCCATCGCTTGAAGAGTTTGAATATCATCTGCATACTAATAGTGATTTACGTGCTCTCAAAAACGCTGCATCTGATGATTTGATTTACTGCATTGCACATGCTGCATAATAACAATTACTTATAGTCTGAAGCGGCGCGTATAGAATTATTCCACCCATAGCTGCAAAAATTAGTGGTAAATAAGGCTTGGAAAACTCTTTTAAACCAATGATCAAGGCCCGTTAGAAGCCTTTTGCCTCACATAGTAAATTCAAAAATACTTCCATATATGATTTGACTTCCCGGCAGGGCTATTACCCGGGATTTACGGAAGAAGATGTTCGTTATCGCTTCAAACACAATCAACGATAGCATCGAATTCACAATAAACTTTCTGACCGATATTTGCACTGCATGGCTGCAATATCAACTATTAACAAAGTGACGTTACGCTTCGTATGTTGGTAAATTAATTTACATTTTGTAGCTTACGAGGGGCATCCATGCCATTGCTTGTCATGCGAATGGAGTTGAATCCTCGTTATAGATAAGCTGCCAAAAATAGGACGTTATTTTTTGACGAACGGAAGTGCAAAATATTGTTGCGCGACTATGTTTGGAATGAATTAGCTAATTTCTGGCTATCCGAATATATCCAAAGCTTAGCTATTTTACCATTTTCTATAGTAGCTCTGTAAGCAAAGTATGCTTCGAGTCTATCTGCTAAAACGATAGCGTGGATAAAAATTTCATTATCTTCATTTATCATTTTTAAAGGTGTGACAGAAAATTTTTTGGGGAATATTGTGGAAATTTTTGATACTAAATTATCCATGAAATCAGTAAATCCAGAGTAACGCCCAGATAACTTGTGGATTCCATTTAGATGGACGATGACATTGTGAGAATGGAGGTTACGAAAATCTTCCCAATCGCCTCTTTCAAAAGAAATGAAATATTTTTGCATTATTTCTTTAGGATTCATCAAATTTCTTCTTTGGGTCGAACTGAAAAAATAACTAGATCAATTAAACAAAGTCGTAGTTCTCCAGAATAAAATCATCATGGGTTTCATCGATTCGTGCTGTACATAAGTTTATTTGTTGGCCAGCTATCGAGCTCAAAAACTTAATTTCAAGACATTCCTTTTTTTGCTGCCATTTACCAGTAACTGAAGAGTGAAAAGGCTTAGCATTGACCATAACACTGCGGGCACACCCACAAACTAAACCTCCAGAGCTTGCATTCTCGTCCGTCATTTCCAGAGAAAGATATATCTTTCCGCCATGATAAATTTCTGAAGTACTATGGATAACAAATCGGTTGCGCGTAACCTCACGCGTTGAGATTTTAAAGTGTAAATCTTTTTCTCGACTCAGCATCGCTAACCTAAAGCTTGTTCTGTATGTCTAGGTATCAACATTTTGTAACAAGTTTATAAAACGATCCGAAAACTTGCTTTACTGGCGTTGTTTTTTTCAAGTTAACCCATTTTTCTGTAAACTTTCAAAACCCAAGCTGAAATCCCAGCTTTGCGATACGCGCTCATAACGTCCGAGTCGTCGTGCAAATGAACATTAATCTCGCGTAATAGCTTCAACACATCTTCATTAGAATATCGCTTCCGAGCCATCCTAAAATTCTACTATGCCAAAAAATACTGTTGCAGTTCTATGGGCCTAAGACAGTTTGAAAGAGGTCGACGACTCCGCCCGGTTATGAGCGCTTCCGCGATTTGGGCTGCGTTGCAGCGAAGTGATCGCAGCAGATGCGATACAATGCCGCGTGAACGAAGGTGGGAAATCCAATGTCGGAAAAGTCCGCATAGCAGACATCCATGCACAGTTCAGCCAACGGCCGTAATCCATTCGTCATTCGGATATACTTATGACAACAAGATATAAAGATAAAAACTCTCTATAGTTAAGCACTGCGGTGGAGCTGCTGTAAGCGTTGGTCCCTTCACAAAATGCTTAAACGCCCAGAATAGCAATAAGCCCTCGTTCTGACAGTTTATCCTGCTCAACGAGCTCAAGGGCTTTGATGCGAACGTTCGGTGCAACTGTATAACTTTCTTCATGTGTCCCAATCACAGCCAATACCGCCCGCTCTGTGAGAAGCCCTTTGTCTAGCATATCCAGCGCCTTTAGGCTGGCTTCGGTCTTTTTATCGCTTGATTGGTTCTCTGCTGAAAGTGTTCGCTCTGAACCCTTTGTGTCTTCCTCAAGTTGTTCTTCAAGTTCATCGGGGAGGCTTTCCTCAATGACATCACCTACGGGACTGTGTAGATCCTCATCTGATATGGAGAAGCCCTGTACCCGCTCTGCTTTGTATTCATCATATGGCGTGTCATAGCGCTTGCCTGTAAGCATTTCTTTCTTAAGGCGCGGTGTGAGATGACTGTAGTGACGCTCTATCATCAAAATAGACGTGCCCATTTGAACAGCCAAAGTATGTACGTCCATCCCGTCATTTAGCAGTGAGAATGTGGCATAGGTATGGCGCAAGCTATAAAGCGTGCGATCTTGGCCCGTACGCGGACAAGTCAGCAGCCCAGTGTCTTTCATAAATATCTTGAACGTTTGGCGCAGGTTGGCGCTTGCCGTACCATCGGGCAGCCTGAAGACAGGCACATCTAGTTTTGATTTAATCAGCTGCTCAAAACTCAAATGTGCAATATCAGGGCATCTGCTTTGAATGCGCTTGAGATAGTTTATGGTTCCTGCACGACAGATAATGTCACGGCGACCTGTTTTGCCAGAGACACTCATTTCCAGGTATTTGAGGCCCTTGTCTTCAAAGAGGCTGATATGTTTCCAGCGCAGGTTATTAGCTTCCGTGCCATGCCGCATGCCCGTGTTTGCCAGAATAAGAATGTAGTCACGCAGCAGGTGGCGCATGTCGCGTGACTTGCCCTCTCGTCCCGCATCAATCCAACTTGGCAGCTTACGAATGAGTGTCGCATATTCTTCCCGCGTGAAGTCAGGTCTACGAACGCTATCCCGCCCTTTGTTCACCAGCACTGGGACTTGAGACTTATTCATGTATCCACGCGCGACAGCTTCATCGAAGATCCGATTGAGTGCAGAGTTATGGGTATTTAATGTAGAGGCTCTTGGCTCTCGGCCCATCTTCTCTTCACGCCAGCGCGCAAACTTTTGCAACATCTCGTAATCAATACTGGTGACAAAGAGATCTCCAAAGAAGGGAACCAGATACTTATCAATCACGATGATGTAATCACGAAAGCTCTTCTTACCTGCACCATTCTCAAGCTGCTCTTTCATGGTTGCTCTACATAGTGCAGCCACATCTGCAAACCGTTTGGAGATAACAGGCAAGCCGTTCTTTTGGCGAAAGCGATAGTCTAGGTAAATCTCGCGCGCCGCGTCTTTAGCATCTTTCAAAATACGCTTCTTAGTGCTCACACGGACTTGTCGTCCGTCCATCATAAATACAACTTGCCAGACTGAGCTGTGTTTACGTTTAAAAAGACGAACCTCACCATCCATAAGCGTGGGCGTATTTGGGTTCAATTTGGGCAAAGTCATCACCGTGTTTAACACTGTGATTCTGCACTCATAATTCTCAGAAAGCGAGAAAAAACTGTGCTAGAGGTGTGCTACGCGCAAAACGCGTCAACCGAAATCTTAAGTCACTGATTATAAAGGTATTTTGGTAGCGGAGGAGGGACTTGAACCCCCGACACGCGGATTATGATTCCGCTGCTCTAACCACCTGAGCTACTCCGCCAACGCGCTCGATTTAGGCTTATTCCTAAACTAGGTCAAGTTCATTATCCAACATATGCCGCTTAATACAATTCTCAAGGCTGCAAACCGCTGGGAACACTGGTTAAGGCAGCGGCTTTCCCACATAGACCAGCTGCTAGCGGATAGCTTAGCAAAAATTCAAACTTTTTTATTAGGGCGCAGGGTTGCCCCTGATTATCGCTGCAAACTTCACTAAAAACCACATCAGCTTGTCACGTTTAAAGCAAATCAGGCTTTTTTATTCCGCGCAAATTTGCTCAACCGTTCAACTTTGCCCGTTCTTCACCGCTGCGTCAAAGGAACAGCCGCTTTTTCAAAATAACATCGCCCTCACCGGCCAATGCGATACGAGAGATAGCCTCTGGTAAGGTTTCATAAGTTACAGACATTCGATGCGCATTGGCATGAATCAACTTTGCTTCGCTGACCATCAGCGCCACATGGCCTTTCCAAAACACGAGATCGCCGCGTTGCAACGCTGCATCTGGCGGTAAAACGGCCCCCAACGCGCGCTGTTGTAAATCACTGTCAGCCGGGCAGTTATGCGCGCAAATCATGTGACTCAATCGAACAAGGCCCGAGCAATCAATTCCCAATGCGCTGTCGCCCCCCCAAAGATAGGGGACGCCCAACAATTGTTCCGCAACGGCCACCGGGTCTGACGGCGGATTGGTTAACGCCTTTACATGCTGCTTGGGCACCCAGCCGAACTGGGTTTTTATAAAGCCAATCTCTTCTTTTAGGTTTTGGAGTTGACTCCCCATCACCAAAAGCGCTGTGGTGCCCGACTTCATATCACACTGCCTGTAAGAATGGCTAATTGGCACTGAGATATAATGGGTGCTTGGCGCTTGGCTTGAAGGCTGAAGTTGCTGTGATTTTATATATCCAACATAACCATGCGCATGGGCTTTTACAAAACTCCAGCCCGCGTGCTCGTCATAGACGGTTACTTGTTCTCCGGGATAGAGTTGCCGCTGCAGCGCGCCCGCAGGGGCGTTGCATAAATTGCCAAGGCCACCGGCAACCTGTTGTGGCCAGCCTTCAACAAATCGTTCGGCTTGCACCTTGCCTTGCAGCTCAAGCGCGGCCACGCGGCCATTGCAGGCTAAAAGTCTGGGATCCCTCATAGCGAAAGAAGTTTCGGCAAAGCCGAGGCCAGCGCACGGATGCCTTGCGATGTTCCCCCCTTCGTGATGCCTGCGGCGGCCTTTGGCGCCCAACCGTAAATATCGAAATGTATGTATTTATCGGCCTCTGCAACAAAACGCCTTAAGAAAAGGGCCGCCGTAATCGAGCCTGCAAACCCGCCTGCTGGCGCATTGTTTAGATCCGCAATGCCAGGTTCGATCATCGGCTCATAGCCCTCCCAGAACGGCAGCCGCCATAGCGGATCAAGGCTGTTTTTACCCGCCTGCATCAAGATCTCGGAAGTTGCATCTTGGTTGGTGTAAAAGGGTGCCAGCTGCGGGCCCAGCGCCACCCGCGCGGCACCCGTCAGCGTTGCCAGTGAAACAATTAAATCCGGCTGGTCTTCACTGGCATAGCTAAGAGCATCGCCAAGCACCAATCTTCCTTCTGCATCTGTATTGTTAATTTCAACGCTAAGCCCTTTGCGCGAGATCAAAATATCCTGCGGCCTAAAAGATGCCCCGGAAACCGCGTTTTCAACCGCCGGGATCAATACCCGCAACTGCAGGGGTAAATTTAAATCCAAAATTAACTGCGCCAAAGCCAACGCATGGGCTGCGCCGCCCATATCCTTTTTCATCAACCCCATCGAGGATCCGAGCTTTAAGTTCAGCCCTCCTGTATCAAAGCACACGCCTTTGCCCACCAGCGTCAGTTTTGGCCCCGTCGTCCCAAAGCCAAGGTCGATTAAGCGCGGCGGGTTCGGCGAAGCCCGCCCAACTGCATGGATCATAGGGAAATTCTGATCGATCAAAGCCTCGCCGATGATCACATCCGAAGTTCCGTGATATTGCGCCGCCAGCTGACGGGCTGCCACCTCAATCTCGGCGGGCCCCATATCAGATGCGGGCGTATTGATCAGATCACGGCACAGAGCCTCAGATTTTGCCAAGCTTTCAATATGCCGCGCATCCATACCGGACGGTGCGATTAAACGGGGAAGCGCCCGTGAGGTTGAGCGATATCGGTCAAACGCGTAGCCCAAAAGCAACCAGCCTAAAACTTCATATTCAGCGTTCTCCAAAGGCAAGGGGTCAGGCAGCTTATAGACACCGCTTGGCAATTTTGCAGCGGCGGCGGCCAATATAAAGTGATTGCGCGCTCGGCTTTGCGTGTCACCCAGCCCCAAAATTGCAAGTTCTGCTTCGCCGCTCGCAGTTGGGCACAGCACGGCTTCGCCAAAGCCGCCGGTAAACCCCTGCTGGGCAATCCAGCGCTGGGCAGGCGCCGCTAGGCGCGCCACCACCTCTTTAACAGTGTCACTGTTGCATAACAGAACGGGAATAGAAGCGTGATCTTCTGATATAAACTCGAGCGTCATAGCGCGCGTATCCTTCGGTTTGGCGCAGAACGCGCGCTTAGTCTTTCCCGCCGCGGTCGCAATTCAAATAAGATGAAGCGGGCAGGGGTTGAAATATTTTAACACCGTCTGATATTAACAACGACCGTGGTAAAAGAACAGATATGGCAGATTGTCTTCGCCTCTGTTATCGCTGCTGCGTAGATGCGTTTATCTTTGTAAAGAAAGGCCGCCGCTTATGGATTTTGTCAAACCGCTTCCCGCCTATCTCATTCAACGCTATCACGGGTGGTTCGCGACGGGCTTTTCCCAAAACCAGGCTTGGTATAAGCGATTGGCCACTGAGGGCCAGCGCCCAAGAGCCATGATAATTTCCTGTTGTGACTCGCGGGTGCATGCCACATCTATCTTTGGCGCAGAGCAAGGTGAGTTTTTTATTCATCGAAATATTGCAAATCTAGTGCCGCCTTATAGCCCGGATGGGTCGCAACACGGAACCAGCGCTGCCGTCGAATACGCGGTCACCGCGCTCAATGTCTCGCAATTGATCATTCTGGGGCATTCAAATTGCGGCGGTGTAAAAGGATGCTTGGATATGTGCCGGGGCCATGCACCGCAGCTTGAAGAGAAAACCAGTTTTGTTGGGCGTTGGATGGATATTTTGCGGCCGGGATATGAGGCGATCAAAGATTATTCCTCCGAGGAAGAAATAGCTCAAGATTTGGAAAAGCAGGCGGTACTGACATCTTTGACCAATTTGATGACTTTTCCTTTTGTAGAAAAGGCGGTTCAGGATGGTTCGTTGTCCTTACACGGCTTATGGACTGATATTGGCGAGGGCAGTTTAGAAGCCTTTGATCCCGCATCACAAAAGTTTAAGCCTGTCTAAGCTTTTTAGAATATAATTGAGCAAAAAACGCACTTCCGCGCGCGACCGCGAAGAAGGACTTTGATCTTTTCTGCATGCCTAAGAGGCAAACGGCTCACGCTGCGTTATCGTTTTGCGTTTGTTTCAGCCGCAAGATCGCAATATTTGCGTTTTGAATATCCTGCGAAAATCGACGTTTAACTTCATCACTCGTAATTTTGGGCATGGCGATTGCGCGCAGTGACTGCGCAATTAAATTATTGATCTGCTCTGTGTTCTCTTTATCAGCCGACATGCACTTCGAGCCCCAAAATTCTCATACGCTATTATATAGCAAACTGCAGACGCCATCAAAGATGAACATTCGGATACGTTTTAACTCCTTAATATGATCTCTATATGCTGATGGATCTCTTTATCAAAGTGATAATACTTAAGGACGAGGATTTTTACAAAACGCGTATTTTGCGATAATCTAAAACTATCTAAAAGCGCGGATATTTTGGGATCAGGCTTTTTGGAGCACGCGCTGGCCTAACACTTCTGCGATTTGAACGGCATTCAGGGCCGCGCCTTTGCGCAGATTGTCCGATACGCACCATAGGTTCAACCCATTCTCTAAGGTGCTATCCTGCCGGATGCGGCTGACAAATGTTGCGAAATCACCAACGCATTCTACCGGTGAGACATAACCTCCATCCTCGCGCTTATCGATCACCATCAAGCCAGGCGCTTCGCGCAGGATGTCACGGGCCTCATCCTCGTCCAAGAACTCTTCAAATTCGATATTAATCGCTTCGGAATGCCCCACAAACACCGGAACCCGCACACATGTTGCGGTGACTTTTATTTTCGGATCAATAATCTTCTTGGTTTCGGCAACCATTTTCCATTCTTCTTTGGTGGTGCCATCTTCCATAAACACATCAATATGAGGAATGACGTTAAAGGCGATTTGTTTTGGATAGACTTTTGGGGCCACTTCCTGGCCCGGCACATACATACCTTTGGTTTGGTTCCACAGCTCGTCAATCGCGTCTTTGCCGCTGCCCGACACTGATTGGTAGGTGCTAACCACTACGCGCTTGATGGTGGCACGATCATGAAGCGGTTTGAGCGCAACCACCATTTGCGCGGTTGAGCAATTGGGGTTGGCGATTATATTTTTCTTAGAATATCCAAAGATTGCATCCGCGTTTACCTCCGGTACGATCAACGGGACGTCGGGATCATACCGATATAACGAGCTGTTATCGATCACAACGCAGCCGGCCTTGGCCGCGCGCGGCGCATGCAGTTTCGTGGCTTCAGAGCCCACAGCAAAAAGTGCGATATCCCAGCCAGAAAAGTCAAATTGTTCTAAATCTTTGGTTGATAAAATCTCATCGCCAAAACTCAATTCGGTACCCAAGGAGCGTCTGCTGGCAAGCGCAACGATTTTATCAATTGGAAAATGCCGTTCTGCCAAGATATTCAGAATTTCTCGGCCAACATTGCCCGTGGCGCCAACAACAGCAACTTTATAACCCATAATTTAAGCTCCTTACCCCGTCTAAACGACTTGCGATCTTAGTTAGGCGGTTTCTAACGCAACAAGTGTGGTTAGGAAAGGCGAAAGCGGCCGCTTCAAATTGAATATGGCCCCCGTCAAGAAGGCCTTTCAGCCTTTCAGCCTTGCGGCAACGCAGGCTCTGGCCGGCCCGCGCGAATTGGGAAATTATAATTATTGGTTTAAATTTTTTGCGGAAGACTTAATGGCCGCATATTGGCCAGAGGGGCGATAACACCACAGATATTCCGGTAAAATCGCCTCAAGGGATGTGGGTTCAATGTCTATATCCGAAAACCCTTTAGCGGTTTCAGAGACAATATTATCAACCGTTAAATCTTTCAGTTGATCCCGCGTTAAGATCCCGTTTTTGAAAAGCCTAAGCGTGACCGTTTCTAAAAAATCGAACCCGGCCGCCATCGGCCGCGCTATGAAAAATGGAATATTCACCAAAAGGCGGCGACGCTCAATCACCGCTAACATACGCGTCATCAAACCCGCAAAATCAATGATCTCTGGCCCGCCTAGCTCATAAGTCCCGGCAGGTGTTTCCCGCGTCAGCGCGATTTCAACGGCTTGGGCAATATCATCCACATAAACCGGTTGGAAGCGTGTTGCCGCTCCGGCAAAGGGCAAAATAGGCCCTGTTTGGGCCATTGAGGCAAAGCGATTGAAAAACTGATCTTCAGGTCCAAAAACAACAGAGGGCCTAAAAATATAGGCCTGTGGCATATGTCTCAATACGGCCTCTTCGCCGGCGCGCTTGCTTTGCGCGTACTCACTTTCTGAAAGGCTTGCACTGGCCAGGGATGAGATATGCACCAAGCTTTGCACACCGTTTGCCGCCGAAAGTCTGGCAATACGCGCGGCGCCGTCTTCCTGAACTGCTTTAAAATTATTTCTTCCCAAGCGGTCAAACGTTCCGACACAGTTCACTGCGGCATCGGCGTTTTCCAAAGCGGCTGTCACGCTGCCATCGTCGCGGATATTGCAAAAAACAGGTTCGACTTGCCCGACCGCTCCGTATGATTTGACGAAGAGCGCCTCATTCGGGCGCCGCACAGCAACCCTGACGCGCCATCCTTGTTTTGCCATACGACGTGCAATATAGCGCCCGACAAACCCCGAGCCCCCAAAGATGGTTACCAATTGCGACATAGGCTTCTCCAAAGATTGTTCTTTGCGAGGGTGAATACTCTGGCTATCGCCTCTGAGCAAGATGCAAATATGTGAGCAAACCCCGGAGAAACGCGTTGACTCCACAAATTGCTATAGCTACATGCACAAACGTGGTGTTTGCCCAGGTGGCGGAATTGGTAGACGCGCTAGCTTCAGGTGCTAGTGTCTGTATGGACGTGGAGGTTCGAGTCCTCTCCTGGGCACCAAAATTCTATTAGAATTTAGAATAAAATAAGCAAAAGCAGTGTGATGGATTTGCAGGGGACCACTTTTGGGACCGCTTGCAGGACCAGTTTGTCGAAACTGTTCACTAAATAGTCAGTGTTAAACCGCCGGTTTTACTTGCAACTGGGCAGCTAAGTCTCAAAGCTAACAGCTATGAGTGATGATATGCCGCTTAAACTCCCACGCTATGTATTTCGCCGTGCCAATGGCAGCTTTCGATATAAACGCAACGTTCCTTTGCATCTTAGAGCCCTGATCGGGAAAGCAACGCTCTATCGCCAGCTTGGGGATAGCTACAAAGAAGCCATGCAAAACCTGCCCTTGGTACATGCTCGAATCGAAGCACTGCTAGAAGGTGAGAAAGAGAAGTCAG
>LGRT01000028.1 GCA_001642945.1 Rhodobacteraceae bacterium SB2
CTCATTCAACTCGGCGATGTAGACCTCAGCTCTACATTCGTAGATATCGCTTAAAATCAATTACCAATAAAATTCAATGAAATCGTATAACCCATCATCAGCCTCTGCGCAATAATATTCCTCTTTTGCTACCCGATAACGCCCGTAAAGATCGCCTTGTGAGTTGGGGGAAGGATTTTTAAGTATTTGGTATTATTTGGCTTTTTCTTTAAAGTTGGGGGATATAAGTAGTTGTTTTTAAAAACTTTGTCCACTCCCTCCAGGCTTACCAAATCAAAAATTTTGCGTTTATTTATATATACCTGAACACAAAATTTCCCATGAAAAGCCGACTCGGAACACCTATCAGTCGGGATCGTTAAGGGCACGCGCCCCCTGAAAAGCCAATAATCGCATCTCGACTCTCTTAAATTATATCTCAGGGATATGCAGTTGCGTGTGAGATGTCACTAACCTTCATTAGTGTTGCGACCTTCCTGCTTGTGCCATGCGTTTCGCCATGGCCTTACTTAGGATGCGTGTCCTGCGTTTTGATAAAAGCCTATTGTTTATCCCTGACGCCACCGTTAACCCGCGAAATGCACCATTACGCCTGAACGGAGGACTGGCGTTTTTAATAGGCAAAGCCCGAGAACAAAAAGCGGGTTATCCGCAAATTCCAATCGCATGACATGCTTATCATACACGGAGAAGTCATCTGCGAAACCTCTACCCTGATAATCACTCGCTGAAAAGGATGTCACATCATCGGATAAATTGATTCACAAAATCTTCCCCCAGCCCCACGGCCGCGAAATGTTTTTTACACAAATCAATCTTGGAAAACACATCCTCATAGCCCTGAACTTTTCCCCAAGGATCCACATATAACATCATGCCGTTCACTTGAAAAAAGGTGATCATTTCATCCACACCTTCGGGCACCACCAATGTATGCGTCTCTCCAGGAGGTTCGAACACATATGAACCTGTTTCGGCCACCCAATCATGTTCTAAATAATGCCAGTGGCCTTTCAAAACAAATCCGTGAACACCCTGTGGATGCCGGTGACGAGACAACACCCCCGCCTTGCGTACCTTCAGTAATGTTGTCCAATATCCTTGAGAGCGGTTTAAACACAGAGGCCGAAACCAAACATTTTCTGCCTGAGGCACCCATAAGCGATCATCCTTAGGCATTGCATCTGGGATAACTATCTCATCAAGAGCCTCTTTCGGAAACGGTAGCTGATAAGGTGTCAAGGGGTCTACACTGTTCTCAATAGGCATATAAGTTACTCTCTTTTCAGGTCTTTTTCAGAATCTTTCCAAACCTTAACGCTTATTCAAACGATATCAAAGCGGATAACCCCTCACTATATTCATTTCAAAATCACTCAATAATATTGAACAATAGGCGCGCTGCCTTGCCCATACGACCTTACTTATAATGCGCGCGGCGGCTAGCAAACCGCGCCACACGTTTGCGCCAGGCTTGATAGCTTCCACGTTTTAAATTTTGGCGCATCAGCGTTTTCACTTTGCTCTCTTTCAAACCGTATTGCCCCTCTATATCGGCAAAGGATACGTGATCCGACAGAGCCATCTGAATGATATCGCTGATTTCGTGCTGTTCCAACTCTGCCATGGATCTAAACTAGCACCACCTGTTCGAATTCAACCCAAACCTTCCAACGTTTGAGTTTGCGATATGCCCTTGCTGTCTCTGGGCAGGCCAGACACAGTTGGCCTAGCCGAAAATTATCACGTCACTGTCTTTAAGAGGAAAGAAGAAAATCATGTCCTACAGTACATCTGCACTCATCATGCTGGCCGCTGGAATTGGCGTTCCAGTGCTGGCGGCATTAAACGCGCATCTCGGAAAATTTTTAGGATCACCCTTATTGGCGGTAACCACTCTACTTTTTGTTGCCTTCTTCACAAGCTTGGCGGCGCTCTTGTGCAGTTCAGATCTGGCCATCGCTTCGATCATGACAGCGCCAAAGCATCTTTTTCTGGCAGGTTTATTAATGGTTTTCTATATTCTTTCCATCACCACAATCGCACCCAAGTTTGGAATTGGAAACGCGGTGTTTTTCGTTTTAATCGGGCAATTGGCAAGCGCAGCTGTGATTGACCATTTTGCATTCTTTGCCGCGAACCCAACACCGCTTTCCACGATCAGAGCCTTGGGCATTGGAATAATGGGAGTGGGCGTTTGGATCACGCAACAAGCCTAAAACAATGCAACAGAAAGGGAGTATGAACCTCAAAATCCAAATTTAATATTTTTTTGGTGACAAGTACGATCTGTCTGTGAAAAGTTATAAATATCAAAAGAAAACTTAAAGGATGGTAGAATGCAAACTCTTTTCTCAAAGAATTTTAATGATGCAGATGAAGTTAAAAACCCACCGAAAGCCAAAGTAGAGGTGGTGAAGCTTGGCAATGTAAACGCCTCAAAATTGGTTTTACAGCCAGGTTGGGTCTGGTCAGAATGTATCAAACCCACCGTTGGTGGCGATAGCTGCCAAGCTGGGCATATCGGTATTGTTATTTCTGGACGGCTCGGTTGCTCGCATGATGATGGCTCAAAAATAGAAGTAGGGCCCGGTGATGCCTATTACTTCGCGCCGGGCCATGATGGTTGGGTTATCGGAGATGAGCCCTGCGTGATGTATGAGATTGTTGAAGGCGGAAAAGATTTCGGCCCTTGGAAACACGCACATTAAATCAAATCGGTATTTTATGCAGATGCACAGCTTGCATAAAACCCGTCGGCTCGAAGGTCTAAATGGTACATCGACAAAACCTTCCAAAGACGGCAAGCGTCGCACAAGATGAGGGCAAAGGGCGGTTGAGCGCGCCATCGGCTGAACGAAATATGACGGCCATTTTATCGCTGGTGAAACGCTTTGCGCCACGCCGGGGGTGGGCTTTAGAAATCGCAAGCGGAACTGGCCAACACATCGTGTCACTTGCCGCAGCGGTTCCAGAGCTCATTTGGCAGCCGTCAGATGTGGATCCATCTCGCTTAAAAAGTATCAAGATTTGGATCAATGAGAAAAAGCGAGATAACCTGGAACCACCGATCCTATTAGATGCGACCGAGACGGGATGGTCAAAGGTAAATAACCAATATGATCTGATTTTCGTTTCAAACCTGCTACATTTGGTGAGCCGCGACGAAGCAGAAATTTTGATCATAGAAATTTCCAGGGCGCTTGCCCCAGATGGGATGGCCATTCTTTATGGTCCCTTCAAGCGCCAGGGAGAATTGAGCAGCCAAGGCGATATCGACTTTCATCAAAGCATTATCCAAGCCGATCCAGCACTGGGTTATAAAAATGACGCGGATATCCTTGGTCTATTCGCTCAGAGAGGTCTTATGCATAAGCAAACTGAAAATATGCCTGCCAATAATTTATCGTTTGTTTTCCAGAAAAAATAGGGCCTGTGGATATGGGTTAAAAAACTGTCATTTGAAAAAATTGAAACAAAGCCCATCCTCGCTATGACATAGAAAATGACACGACGGATAAAACGCTGAGGGAGCATCACGTGAAAGGAACAAAAATTTGTCGCTTTATAGAAAACTGACTGAAGCCTAGAAAAACCATGATGTAGAGGCTTACTGGGTCTGCTTTCACTCCGATTGGGAAATGACGTGGCATTCCACTGGCAAAGCCACAAATCTAAACAGCATGAGCACCGAACAAATGAAAGCGATCATGGAAAATGCTGATATCAAAAACCTCCGCTGCAAGTATGAAATGACGATATATTGGTGCAACATTTACGCTCAGATTACCCGAATGGCACCAAAGACGCCACGATGCATGTTTCCTTAAAAAAAGACCGGCGCTTATATAGATCTGAAACGGGCGTTACATCCGTTCAAGGCTAACAGGTGCCCCCAAACCAAATCCGCGTTTCACAATTTTCAATCACGCCCAAAAAGCGTAACCGTATCCTTTGGGGGGAACGGGGCTGCCTTTTTAATCAGCAAATGGCCTATTGTTAAAAATTAAGCGCAGGGTTCGTATAAAAAGCCAACCCGCGTTGATGCCGAGGGCAAACGAGGCCTCACTTATGAGAAACCATCGACTTAAATGTTTTTGGCCTCGATTAAGGTAGTATTTCAATCCAAATAACATGTCACGTCGTATCAATTATAAAAAAGGAGACGAGCCATGACTGCATACTCGGATTTTAAAAAATACGAAGCCGTTCTCGCGCATTGTCAAAGTTCCGCCAATTCGGAGCTTTACAGAAACGCCGAAGATTATGGCAAAGCGGCCGGTTTTTTTGATAGCCGTAACCATCTTACGCAAACTGGTTCGGACTTGGCGTATATTTTATTGCTTGATGAGGTCCGACATAACGGTATCGCGGCGTAAATAAATAAACATATCACTTGCTTATTTGGGCGGCACATCCAAGCCAAAATCTGATCGAAATAAGAACGGCTCACTTTACAAACTAAAAGGAAAACATTTTTATAAGCTATATATGCGCGGAAAAAATCGTTAAAAAAACCAGCGTAATTGTTTATAAATCGTTTAATCGCTTGAGCCAATTTGGCCTCTAAATAAAATACACGATGCGCATTTTTAATGCTGCGAGTAGCTTAAGCTTAATAAAGCGTTAGTCCGTATCGCGATGTACGTTCAAAACTGCCCGCCCCTGTCCCGTCATAGGGGTATCAAATCACGTCACCCTTATAAAAAAGGCCGCATGGCTTGGTAAATCACAGCGGTCGCCACATTGGAAAGGTTAAGCGATTTAACAACCGGGTTGCGCATAGGCACATGAAAAATTCGATCCTCTCTGCCCAACATCACCTCGGGTGGAAGACCCGCAGATTCACATCCAAATACCAAATACCCGTCATCTTTATAAACTGGTGCGTAAAAGCTTTGCTGCCCATGTTCTTCAAACAAATAAAGATCGTCTTGCGCGGGCTGCCGATCTTCAAGAAAGCTTTGCCAATCCTCATATTCACACAGGCGAACATGTTTCCAATAGCGCGTACCCGCGCGTATCACAGTCTTTTCCGAAAGCGAAAAGCCATAGGGTTTAATAAGAATAAGCTCTAAATTCAACGCAACGCAAGTGCGCCCGATTGCGCCAGTATTATGCGGAATTTCTGGAGCAACCAAAACTATTTTCATTTTTTTCATTCATAAGGTTTAATTTAAATTCCGCAAAAGCCCAAAAAACGGCTGATCAAAGCATTCTAAGTAGCCTAAACACTATTTCAAAAGATCGTATTTTTCCACGCAGCTTTTCAGCTCTCCCCCCCAAGATTGCAGATCTTGCGGAGGCGTTGTGGCCAGCACTTCAAGTTCTTTCACGATGGGCCGCATCTTATCTAAAATATATTCTTGATCTTCCTTACTGCCGTTTTGTTGCGCTTTTCCAATCAATAAATAAAGGGATTGATCGACAATCTGCTTAAATTTTGCCGCCATCTTTTGCTGATTTTCAACGCTAAATAGTTCTTCGTCAACTTTCAGAAACAATTGCAGCCGAGCTTCGCGTTGGATCACCCCATTATTGCTTTTATTCAAATGCACGAAGGCAAGCAGACAAGGTTTCAATCCTTCTAAAACCTGATCCACTTCTTCTTGTTCCGCCTGACCTGCAAGAGCACTCGAAGGGAATAAGAAGAAAATTAAAAACAACCAACGCATAGCGACTCCTATCCTAGGCTTAGAATACCGATAGGTCTGCGCTTTGAAAATACCCCGACAGGTCAAAAATACATAAATAACGATTCCAATTAAAGCAGAGTCACCCAAAATTCGTCAGAGAAATTTAACTTCTTATACTTTCTTTAATAAAAGCTCAGCCACACAAAATTTAAGATTTGGCAAATGCAATAAAAGCCTCAAATGTTTAATTCAGCAGCACCACAAAGCAAATCCTTTTCAATCAACAGCGTAAGACGTGACACCAAACCCCAGTTTGACTTTTCGTTCCGCGCGTTTTCTGCAGATTTTCACGTTTCAACATTTCAAAATAAAAAACATACTTATTGTGCATGGTTAAATTTTATACACCCCTAGCCTTAAAGTATTATATGAATACTTTTATTTCTGTCTGGAATCACAGCTCAGCCTTTTAAAATAGCACTCTCAAAGTCAAATTAAACCGTCCGAATAGGTCAAATATGATATCAAATCCTTTTATCAAGAAGCTTATTCCAACCATTTTCATGTCTAGATTTTCCATTATCATCTGCATGTTGATTATTGGAAATTGGTTTGTTTTCATTCCTTGGAAAATCGAAGAAATTGGGCTGTCGAAAAAAAAAATTCGGGTATATTCTATTGTTGTTTGGCATTGGGTCGATTTTTTCGATGCAAGCAACAAATAAGCTTCTTATTCCAAAACTTGGGCCGCATTTTTTACTCCCGTTTGGCGTCATCGCTTTTAGCATAATAATCTTTTTATGGGTGTCGACAGAAACAGCGTTCACCTTTGCGCTGATGGCGTTACCAGTGGGGTTAAGTTTTGGGGTGATTAACCCCTGCGCAATCGTGATCACGGTGGAAACAGAACAAGCCACCGGGCAACGCTTGCTGCCGCTTCATCACGCGTGCTTTTCAATCGGAAGCCTGTTTGGCGTGCTGATTGGCGGCTTTTTTGCATCCCTCGCCTTTTCGCCCCTCTCTTTGTTTTTTGCGCTCATGATGCTGGGCATTCTTTACGGGTTGACCTGCCTTCTTTTTTCAAACACGCAGCGCCAGATAAGGCCCGTACAAAAGTTTCGCTTTGGAATTCCAACCGGCGACACGCTGTTTTTAGGCCCTATTGCAGCTATCTCAATGGGCACAATCGGTATTATTTTGGACTGGTCAGCCTTGTGGTTAACCCGCGATATCGGGCTTGCCCTTGCGCTTGGTGGTGTCGGTATATTTGCGTTTAACAGCTCTGAAATTGTGGCGCGCATGTTTGGTACTTCATTGATCGCTCGATTTGGCGAGCGCGATATGGGCACATCTGCCATGCTGTTGGGCTGTGTTTCGATGGCGGCCGCGACCTATAGCCAATCGCTGGCCGCAATCGTATTTGGCTTCGCAGCTTTGGGGTTTTGCAGCGCAAATTTTATTCCCTTAGTGATGGGGCTTGCGGCCCGACGTAATCCGGAAAACGCGTCTAAAATTGTATCAGATGTCACCACCGTCTCCTTTACCGGGTTCTTATTTGGCCCCCCTTTGGTGGGTTTGGTGGCGGAATATATTTCTATCACCGCTTGTATGTATATGCTTTCGGTCATCTGGGGGCTGTCCGCGCTGATGATGCGGCCCTATTTTTTGAAGCGGGGCCATATTCCCGTTTTACCCTAGCCGCATGTTGACGTAGCCTGATCGCCAGAAATAAGGGGGTCACAATGAAACAGCCTGTCAGCGACTTTCAGCAGTGCCGTAGCGCCATCGCTCAACACGGCCAAAATATTGAAGCTTTCATCAAAACCGTTTTAGCCGATATAAAAACCGCCAATGCCGAATTGGGGTTATTTGAATATATTGACGAGGCCACCGTCCTGTCCGACGCCGCCCGTCTTGACGCTTTGCCACAAGAGCAAAGGGAGGCCTTACCTTTGGCGGGCCTGCCTTTTGCCGTAAAAGACATCATCGATGTCGCCGGCATGCCTACCGCGTTTGGTTGTGCCGCGCCAATCGGCTACAACGCACAAACCGATGCCAGCATTGTCAAACAGCTTAAAGCGCAGGGGGCTCTGGTGATTGGCAAAACGGTTACGACTGAATTGGCGTTTCTCCAACCCTCCCGCACGCGCAACCCCCGCGGGCTTGACTTTACCCCCGGTGGATCTTCCTCAGGATCAGCAGCAGTGGTGGCCGCAAACCTATTGCCATTGGCCATTGGCACCCAAACCGGCGGATCGGTCATTCGCCCAGCCGCCTTTTGCGGCATCTTTGCCATTAAGCCAAGTTTTGGCTTGATCGATCGCTTTGGTGTTCTCAGCCAATCCCCCAGCTTAGATACGATTGGGTTCATGGCCAATGAGCTTGGGGATTTGGCGCAAGTGATACAATTTTGCACGCCCAGCGCCGCCCCTCGCCCGGCTAAAAAACCGTTCAGCATCGCGATGATTGAGGGCAGATTTACAGAGCAAGCGGCCCCCTATATGAAGACGTTAAGCAGTGATATTGGCGCGGCTTGTGCACCGCATATCACAAATGTGACTTTGGATGATGTTCTGGCGCGTTGCGCGGCTGTGCGCAGCAAAATCAATGATTATGAGCTGCATCATCAATTTAACAATCTGGTGCAAAACCATCCCCAGAGGCTCAGCTCTCATATCCTTAACGCCCATAAGGCTGGCGCCGCAATCTCAACCAGCAGCTATTTCGACGCGCTTAACGAAACCACCGCTTTGCGGGATGTTTGTTCAGCTTTATTAAACGAATATGATTGCCTTTTGATGCCATCGACATTGGGAGAAGCGCCCAAAGGGCTTGGATCCACCGGCAATTCGCTTTTCAACGGACCCTGGACATTGCTAGGCCTGCCCGTGGTGCATCTGCCCGTTTCAAAAGGCCCTAACTCTATGCCGATTGGCGTGCAAGTGATCGGCGCATTGCATCGCGATCAAGAGCTCTTGCAACAGGCTCAAAAAATTTGGAACCTGTTGAGCGCTTGATCGCAAAAGATCCAGCCGTTTTCTGAACGCCGCAGCGCCCCGAACCGATAAAATTATGCAGCATAAAGGGCGGCTACCAAAGCAGCGCATCCACCTCAGCGCGCGATGGCATCGCCGGGGCCGTGCCCGCGCGTGTTACCGAAATTCCCGCGGTCGCGCTACCAATACGAACCGCCTCAACTGGGGTAAACCTTTCCGATAAAGCCGCGGCGAATCCCCCGTTAAACGCATCACCCGCGCCGGTTGTTTCGACAACTTCTCCAACCGAAAAGGCGGGTATCAATCCGTGGCCGTGTAAATACGCACCTTTTTCACCCAAGGTGATAATCGGCGTTTTAACACCCATTTGATGCAAAGCGGCCGCGGCTTGCGCGGCCTCTGCTTCATTGGTCACCGGCAATCCTGTAATAATTTCAGTTTCGGTTTCATTCGGCGTCACGTAATCACAAAGGGCAAGCATTTCGGCGGGCAGCTCGACCGCTGGGGCGGGGTTCAAAATTGTAGTCACACCAGCAGCCTTGGCCAATTCTAACCCGCGCTGCGCCGCGCCCAATGGCTGTTCCAGCTGAGTAACAAAAACATCCGCCGCCGCAATAAGGTCAGCGTGATCCTCAAGATCTTGCGCAGATATGTTTGCCGCTGCGCCGGGGGCGATAATAATCGCATTGTCACCCGTGGCATGTTCAATAAAAATATACGCTGCCCCCGTATAATCATCAGGGCTTTGCGTCACGTAAGGCGTTACACCGGCTGCTTTCCAGGTGTTCAACGCCATTTCAGCAAAATCATCCTGGCCAAGACGGCTAATCATCGCAACATCCGCGCCAAGGCGTCCCGCCGCCACGGCTTGGTTCGATCCCTTCCCGCCGGGGCCAAGCGAAAAGGAATTGCCCAAAACGGTTTCGCCCATGCGCGGCATCCGGTCAGCCCGATAAGCTGTGTCTGCGACGAACACGCCCAAAACAACCACGTTTCCCATAATCTACTCCTGATCTGGCGGCACAACGCCCTTACGCAATGCAAAACAACCGTAAAACCGGCGCTCACCGGTTTGTATCACGGCATAGGCTTGTTTTGCCCGCGCGTAAAAAGCATACCGCTCTATCGGCATCATGGCTGCCGGTCCGTTCACCGCGCTCACTTCAGTCTGCACTTCTTGCATCACGGGCAGAATTTCATTCGGCGCACCAACCACTTCCATCCTGGCAGCAGCATCCTCTACGAACGTGTCAATTGGGTATAAAGAAAGCACAGCCCGCACCACCTCTGCTGCAGAAGCATCAATGCGTAACACCTCGCCCAAAACGGTTTCGCGGGCCACGCTATCCGATGGAAAATTCGTATCCGCAATGATGAGATCGTCGCCATGCCCCATCGCGCGCAAGGCGTATAACACATCTGCATTTAAAAGTGGGTTCAGCCCAATTAGCATTTTAGGATCCTTTCTCTGATCTTTTGCCAACCCGCCGCCCCGCGCGAGCGATCTGGCGCGTGTCTTATTTCAGCGGGCACCGTTCTTGTCCCATTTTCTTCTGTGCATGATGGCACTGCTTACATTTCACCTGCAAGCCCTGAAGCGGGCAAATTTTTACCGCGCGATCCGGCGCATATCGTAAGTGCAGGCTAACGCGGATCATTCAGGCGCAGCAGGCTCTCAGCGTCAAACACGTGTAAATCTTCGGCCGCCGCTGACAGCTTGATCGATTGGCCCGGTTGGTACTCGGGGCGTTCACGCAGCACCGACACAAAATCTTGACCATCGGATCGCACCACAACATGCGTTTCCGACCCTGTTGGTTCAATAACGGTTATTTCGCCGGCAAGACCATCAGCCGCCGGCAAAAGATTTTCCGGTCGAATACCGATCAATATCTCTTGACCGGCTTTGAGCGATGCCATCGCGGGCAAGTTCAAACAGGCCTTGCCAATCAACGCTTGTGGGCCAGCAATCGGGTCAATTGAAACGGAAGCCTTAATCATATTCATTGCTGGCGAGCCAATAAATCCTGCTACAAAAGTATTCGTGGGGCTGTCATAAAGCTCAAGCGGGCTGCCGACCTGTTCGATATGGCCATTTTGCATCACCACGATCTTATCCGCCATGGTCATCGCTTCAATCTGATCATGCGTCACATACACCGTGGTGGATTTTAAGCGCTGGTGTAATTCGCGAATTTCCGCCCGCATCTGTACGCGCAATTTCGCGTCTAAATTTGACAGCGGCTCATCAAACAAAAAAACCTGCGGATCGCGCACGATCGCGCGGCCCATCGCAACCCGTTGCCGTTGCCCGCCTGAAAGCGCCCTTGGATATCGCTGAAGGTAGGGTGTTAAACCCAAAACCTCGGCCGCACGATCAACCCGCGTCTTGATTTCAGATTTGTCCATCCCTTTCATGCGCAAAGAAAACGCCATATTCGACGCAACGGTCTTATGCGGGTAAAGCGCATAATTTTGAAACACCATTGCAATGTCGCGCTCTGCCGGTGGCAGGTTATTCACCACGCGATCACCGATTGAAATTTGCCCTTCTGAAATCCCCTCGAGGCCGGCGATCATCCGAAGCAAAGTTGATTTACCGCAGCCAGAGGGGCCAACCAACACTACGAATTCGCCATTTTTGATATCAACATCCAACCCATGAATAACCTCGGTGGTTCCGTATGATTTTCGCAAGTTGCGAATCGTGACCTCTGCCATTTCAAAGGGTTCCCATAAAATTATATTTCCAAAAACCTAGACCATGAGAAAGCAGCTGTCCATCTCTGATCATGCTAACATGTTAGCTGCTTGACAGACGCATAGATCATTGAGATGGTTTCATAAGAGCATTGTCCGGTAAGAGGCACAGCTCGAGATGTTGGAAGGTTATTTTCTGAGCAAAGCGCTGGACCGTTGCGAAGATTCGGTTGGGCGCCAACAAATTGGGAGGACGAAAACGTGAAAGTCGAATTATATAATCAGATGGTGCGCGGCAAAATGAGCCGACGCAATGTTTTAAAAGGGGCCGCAAGCGCGGGCGCCTTGGCGGCAATGGGGGGCGCTGTGCCCGCCTTCGCGGGAAGCCATTCATCGCTGCGCGCCGAGATTCTCAAAGTGCCTGGCGTCGGTATGGGTTCTCCCACGGATGCCGATTGGCAAAAAGTTGGCGGAATGTGCTTAGGCCCAACGAAAGAACGGGTTGCAGAGGGTGAGTTTGAGGGTGTCGAGCTGACATTTATGGGCCTGAATAACCAGAACCTTCACAACTTTTTGTTCCGCGGTTTCTTAAAACCATGGGAAGCTTATACCGGGGCAAAAATCAATTGGATCGATCTGGCGCAAGCCGATTATAATCCCAGATTGCAGCAAGCGATTGCAACCGGAACCGTTGACTTTGATATTATCGAAATGGGCGCACCATTCGAAGGTGACACAGCTGGCAAAGGCCTTCTTGATGAAATGCCCGATTGGGTAAAAGATCAAATTGAAGCTGATGATTTGGTGGGGTATCTCCAACCGCCGGTCGGCACATGGGATGGCAAATCCTACAGAATCACCATTGATGGCGATTGCCATACCTTCTCATATCGTAAAGATTACTTTGGCGAAGGCTCTGTTACTGGGCGCGCAAACCCGCCCAAAACATGGCAAGAAGTCAACCAGATTTCCAAAGATGTGGCCGGCAAAGAAGATCCATTAACCGGTCTACCAGCGCATGGATATCTTGATCCGCTGAAAGGCTGGGGGGGATTTGGGTTCTATTTCTTAGAAAACCGGGCTGCAGCTTATGCCAAACACCCTAATGACCCAGCTTGGCTGTTTGATCCCGATACCATGAAGCCGCGCGTCAATAACCCGGCTTGGGTGCAGGCGATTCAAGATGTGATGGATCTTATCGCCACAGATGGCGCCTATCCCACCGACCAGATTAACGCAGATCCTGGCACAACGGGCTTCCAACAATTCTTGGCAGGCACCGGCTCAATGTTGATGTGGTGGGGCGATATTGGATCGAACGCACGCACCTCAGATACCTCGGTTGTCGGGGATGTTGTGGGCTTTGGCATGAACCCTGGCTCGGATCGCGTTTACAACTCGATTAGCGGCGCTTGGGAAGACACCTATAATGAGGCGCCTAACATGGCCTATCTTGGTTGGGGCGTTTACGTCACCAAGCGGGTGTCTGGCGATGAGAAAAAGCGCAAAGCGGCCTGGTCCGCAGCAGCGCATTTGGGCGGCAAAGATATCTCGCTTTGGATGTCTGCCTATCCATCGGGCTTTCAGCCTTATCGGAACTCGCATTTCCAATATGATGAATGGGAAGCTGCGGGCTATGACCGCGCCTTTATCGAGGATTATCTGGGATCGAACGCAGATAGCTACAACCATCCAAACGCCGCCATCGAACCGCGTATTCCGGGCATCTTCCAATATTACTCTGTTGCAGAAGATGAGTTGGCAAAAGGCTATGCGGGCCAATACGGATCGGCGCAAGAAACCGCTGATGCGATCGCCGCAGCTTGGGAAAAGATCACCGATCAAATCGGGCGCGATAGCCAGATTAAGCTGTATAAAGCGTCGCTTGGTCTATAATATCATAGTATTGGGAAGGGCGGGTATACCCGCCCTTCCCGCATAAACGAGCTAAAATCAGGTTTGGGCAGCAGTGAGTAACTCAGAAGGCGATTATTTACATATTGTGATGCCCGATGAAATATCGGCCAGCCGGCAACGCTTTGGCCGCATGATCATTTGGGGATCTGCGACGCTGATGGGCGTTGTTCTTTTGCTTCAAACGCTGGATCACCGCGCCATTTTATCTCTCGGCTTTGAAACATGGCGGCCCACGCTATATGCCTATTTGCTATGGGCGACCTGCCTATGCTGGGGTCAAGTGATCTTACGGGGCGAGCAAGGAAAGCGCAGTTTGTTCATCCTGCCCGCGGTGCTATTCGTGGTTTCAATGGTGATATTTCCGCTTATCTTTGCGCTTGGTATCGCCTTCTCAAGTTGGAATCTAGCCTCCCCGAATGGGCGGCAATTTAACGGGCTTGAGAATGTATGGCAGATGTGGAGCGATCCATTTTACTGGAACGCTTTGAAAAATATGGTCTATTACACATTGGCCATCATTCCTGAATATATTATCGCTTTCGCGCTTGCGCTGCTGCTGAATTCAGAAATACGGGGTCGAAAATTCTTTCGCGTGGCCTTCTTGCTGCCTTTGATGCTGTCACCCGTCGCGGTCAGCTGGATGATTGGCAAGTCAATGCTGGAAATCCGCTTTGGCCCTATTTCACGGCTTGCGCGCGAATTGGGCTGGGACAGTCCCTCCTTTTTCGGTTCGGGGGAAATCGCGCGGGCAATGATTATGATTATGGACGCTTGGACGTTTATTCCCTTTATGATGATTATGATCCTTGCAGGCTTGCAAGCGATCCCAAGAGAATTGCATGAGGCAGCGGAAGTGGATGGCGCGCCGGCCTGGAAACGCTTCTGGGAAATCACCTTCCCGCTGATGCTGCCGGTGTCGATCACCGCCATTTTAATTCGGATTATTTTCAAATTGAAACTGGCTGATGTGATTATCAATGTCACTTCAGGCGGGCCCGGCGGCGCGACAGACAGCGTCACCAGCTTTATCTTTCGCGAATATCGAGACCGCTCAAATGTGGGCTATGGCACATTTTTGGCGATCTTTTATTTGGTGATTATTGTGATTGCGATGACCATCCTAATGAAGTTGGCAGACCGCTGGATGCGGCCGAGATATTAAAACATGAGCGCGCAAATTTTCAAAGATAGCAAGTCAGATTTGGCCTTCCGCCCCAGTTGGATGGTTAATCGGGCGGTGATTTATGGCGTTTTGATCCTGTGGGCGGTGATTTGTTTGTTTCCGATCTATTGGACGCTGACCACCAGCTTCAAAGCAGCCCCCGATGTGATGAAGGGCAATCTAATCCCTTGGTGGGATTTCACACCAAAATGGCTTGGCATGCGCTCGCTGGGATTATCGCCCGAAACTATATTCCAAGAAAGCACTGTACGTGAAGAATTCTTAAAACGATTTTGGAATTCAACCATCGCAGCAACCGGATCCTCGGCCCTGGCGGTGATTTTAGGCAGCTGCACCGCCTATGGCCTCAGCAGGTTTAATTATCGTTTTGGTTTTATGCGCAATTCCGACATTTCGTTTTTCTTTCTATCGCAATTGATTTTGCCACCAGTGGTGTTGGCACTGCCCTTCCTTGTTTTATACAAAGAATTGGATTTGCTGGATACGCGTATCGGGTTAATCGGGCTTTACACGCTTACGGTTTTACCGATCGTGATCTGGATTATGCGCGATCAGTTTGGCTCAATCCCCGTTGAACTGGAAGAGGCCGCGCTGGTGGATGGGCTTTCTATATGGGGCGCGTTTGTCACGATTATTCTGCCAATCGCGCTGCCCGGCATGGTGGCCTCGTTCATCATTGCGTTGGTTTTGACGTGGAATGAATATTTCTTTGCAGCATTGCTCACCTCTTCGCATGCCAAAACCCTGCCCGTAATGGTAGCCAGCCAAACCGGATCTCAAGGCATTTCTTGGTGGTCAATGGCCGCGCTGTCATTCGCAGCTATTTTACCCTTGATCGTGATCGGTATTGTGCTTGAGCGGTTTATCATTAAAGGCATGGCAGCCGGCGCGGTGAAATAAGAAATTCTTCGGGTACTCTTAAGGGCTACGCCCCAAAGGCAGCCACCAGACGCGGCCGTTTATTCTAAAAAGAATTCAGGATGTTCTTTTTCTAAGGGCGTCAAAAAGGACATCAATCTGCCCAAATGTTCCTGCATCGCGGCGCGAGCCGCCGCTGGATTACGCCGTTGCAGGGCCTGAAAAATTGCCTGATGTTCTGTCAATGTTTCCGCAACCCGACCCGGTACGGGCAGAACAAGCTGGCGCGCGCGATCCACATTCACCCAGGCGGTTTCTGCGAACCATGTCAATTTCTTAAAACCGGTAAATGCCAAAAGCATTTGGTGAAATTCACGATCTAAGCCATAAAAACCTTGAAAATCCTCATCCGCCACGAACGCCTCTTGGATCCGGATATTGCGTCGCAATAGCACGATCTGCTCCTGCGAAATTTGACGCCCCAACCGTTCAATCGCGGCAAGCTCTAACGCCTCGCGAATAAAGGCCCCTTCCCTGATTTCATCCATCGAAAAACGCGCCACATACGTGCCCGCTTGTGGAAACACCTCCACAAGCCCCTCTTGAGCAAGCCGGCTTATAGCTTCAGAAATCGGTGAGCGTGACACCCCTAAGCTGGCGCATAATTCACTTTTACGGATCAGCTCTCCGGGTTTGAATTGCAGATTGATGATCGCATCGCGCAGCGTAGAATAGGTGCGTTGCGTTAAAGAGCCTAGCGATGGCTCTATGGTTTTCAACTTTTTCGTCTCTGACTTTGCCAATTCAGAAACCCGCCCTCACGATGTGATATGCTAACATGTTAGCGCCATAGCCTGATGAGTCAAGCCAGCCGCGCGGCATCGCGCTGGGCGTGGGCCTAACACGTCACCTATGGCGGCACAACCGTTCTCAGGCCGCACACGCAACCCAATTCATCAATTCAGAAGGAAAGCATAGGGTTTTGGGGAACGTTAAAGCCTTTTCATGATGGCTTTTGTCGCGTCATAAAGATCTCGAAATATTTGAAAGTTATGATCATACCGCGGGTCAGCATTCGCGCGGATATCCGCTGCTATTGGGTTCCAATGCTCAATATCGGTGCGCTTCACCCGGCCAATGGCCAAAGCTGCCAAAAACGCATCACCATAACTCGCCCCTACCGTATTTTTGCGCACTTCCTGACGCAAGCCGCAAATATCAGAGGTGGCCTGAAGCCAAACCGCGTTCTTGGTCCCCCCGCCAACCGCCAATAACCGGTGTGGAGGGTGACCGATTTCAGAAAATGTGTCGGTGACATGGCGCGTTCCATAGGCAATGCCCTCAATCAAGGCACGATACATATCCCCCCGCGTATGGGTAAGATTTAATCCAAAAAAACTGCCCTTGGCATTGGCATCATGAATCGGCGTCCTTTCACCCGAGAAATAGGGCAAAAGTAGCAGGCCCTTGGCGCCGGGGGGCGATTCTTGTGCCTCTAGCGCCAATAAGGGAAAAGCCTCTTCGGGATCCAAATCTTTGGCAAACTGGTCGCGAAACCAATGCGTGAGCGTTCCGCTGGTGGCCAGCCCTGCCATCGAGGCATGTTCGCCTTCAAACAACCAAGGCGCATACCACAAACGCGGATCGCTAACGCGCTGCGCTGTACGTAAAATAATAAATATGGTTGAACCATACATCGCCATCATATCGCCAGGCGTATTTACCCCAACCGAAACCGCCTCAGCCGCAGCATCTATGGTGCCAGCCGTGATCGGTGTGCCTTCGGCAAGCCCTGTTGCCTGCGCGGCAGATTTGGTAACATAACCCGCAATATCGGTTGACCAGAGCAACTCGGGCAATTTCTCCAAATCGACGATATCATCTGCCAGATCCTCAATCCACGATTGCGTTGACACATCATAAAGCGGCGAAAAATTGGCGGCGGTGTAATGATCGATCACATAGCGCCCTGTGAGCCGATGCACTAAAAAGCTGGTTGAAGTTAAAATCCGAGCGGTTTGATTATAAAGATCAGCTCGATTGCGCTTGAGCCAAAGAATTTTTGGTCCCACAGATTGCGACGTCAACGCATTTCCGCAGCGGCTCAGGATTACCTCTTCACCAATGCGCTCTGTCAGCTCGCGCACCTCGCGTTCAGCGCGGGCATCCACCCCATAAAGCACCCCGTTCATCAACGGGTTTCCCTGCGCATCCACGGGCAGCATGCAGGGCCCAATCGCGCTGCAAGCAACCGCAAGAATATTTGCCGGATCAATTCCCGATTGTTTCAACAAGGCTTGGCTAACGACACAAAAATCGCCCCACCAATCTTGCTCGGGATCATGTTCTGCCCAGCCCGGTTGCGGCACCAACATTTTATGCGCGCGCCCCGCTTGCGCGATCACCTTCCCGCGTTCATCAACCAAAACACCTTTGGTTTCATAAGTGCCAATATCAATCCCTAATGTATAGCGCATTACGCTATTCTCCCCGCAGCAATGAAAATGCCGGATCAATGCGCTGCAAGCCCGCGATCAAAAGCCTGCTCAACCCTGCCAAATCATTTAGATCACACAGCTCAGAGGGCGAATGTGAATATCGCATCGGAAAACCCAGATCCAAAGCCGCCACCCCTTCGCCTACCAGCTGCACATAAGACAGGTCAGTTAAGGCGCCGATATGCGCGCTGCGCTGCAACGGCAGCGAAAGATCCTGCGCAACGCGATCAAAAAGCGCCACCAAGCTTGGGTGCGGTATAACCCCGTTCAGGGTGCCGCGCCCATGAAAGGAAAACATGCTCATCGCCGGGCCGGCGCCCAAAGCCACATCGCCGCGCCCCTGCATATCAGGCGTGTCGGTCGCTAAGATAAGATCAAGCTGGATTGCAATATCAGGGCAAAGCTGTTGCGCCATAGGCAAAGCCCCGCGCAGGTTAAATTCTTCTTGAACGGTGAACACAATATCCACGGGCGGTCCGGCTGTGCGCTCGGCCAAATGTCGCGCAACTTCTAACAAAACCGCGCAGCCCGCCCGATCATCAATGCTGGTTCCAGCCACCCGGTCGGCGCTTAACGCCTGCGTTTTGGGAAAATAAACAACCGGGCTGCCAATATTGATGCCTGCCGCCCTAACGTCAGCGGCCGAGCTAAAACCTAAATCGATATACATCTCGGAATATGGGAGAACTTTATACTTTTCTTCGGGCAAGGTGGCATGATGGCTTTTATTTGCAAAAACGCCAGCAACATCGCGCCCCTCGCCAACGCAGACCAAGACCGGTTGCCCTGCCAGCGCGCGCTCGGGCACGCCGCCCAAACGCTCAACACGCAAAAATCCATCGTCTTCTATTTTACGCACCACGAATCCCAATTGATCCATATGCGTGAATAACATCACCTTGGGCCCGGTTCCTGGAAACTGAACCAATAGATTTCCCAACCGGTCACTGCGCGTTGAAAGCCCTAGCCCCTGCAGTTGCTTTTTCAGATAGCGTGCCACACGCTCTTCATAGCCCGACAAGCCCGGCACCAGCATCAAGGCCTGTAAATCCTGTTTTATACGATTTTTCACATGCGCCCCCTTAAAACTCGGACGCGGTCCATAAAATCTAAGGCTCGGGCAGGATCAACGCTGTTCCAAGTATCGCCATCGCGTTTTAACGAAGAACCGACAATACAGCCATCCGCGACCCGAAGTACATCAGCCACCGTCTCGTGTTTTACCCCCGTATTGGCCAAAACAGGGGTGTCTGGCAAAATTGCTTTCACCGCCTCAAGATCGGACAGGGCGGCAGCCTCGCCGGTGATTTGGCCGCTGACCAAAACCGCATCGGGAATCGAAGAAAACACGGCGCTGCGCGCCCGATCGGGCAAAGACCGCTGATCGAGAGAATGCGCAAACTCCGCCGAAATATTGAACAACATCAGCATATCCGAGCGCCCAAGGCGATCACGATAACGCATGGCATCACCCGCATCTGGCGCCCAAAATCCCATATCAGACGCATAGGTGCCGGTGAAAATCTCGCGTATAAAGGCCGCGCCGGTTGCCGCCCCAAGCGCCACCGAAGCGCGTGGATCCCACAGCATATTCACACCAAAAGGCACTGTAATTTCGGCGCGCAACTGCCCAATCACATAGGCCGCCGTAGCCGTTGAGGCAGGGTCGACCTGAAACTCATAGGGGCGATCATTTTCATTGCCAAACATCACCGCATCAACACCAGCCGCTTGCAGCGCCATCAAATCGGCGCGCGCGGCGCTTAAAAGCCCCTCAAGCCCAGCGGCAGCATCATAAAGAGGGCTGCCAGGCAAAGCCCCCAAATGCACCATTGCAATTACCGGTTTGGGCTTTTGAAACAGCGTAGAAAATCGTGTCATGCCTGCGGCCTTCCAAAAAGAACTAATTGCCAAAAAGCTTAGCCATTAAAATCTGTGCAGGCAAAAGAAAACTCGCTAAACTTCTGGCAAACAAGGAGAACCAATATGCTTAACACGCGTCACTGGGATCGGCATAAAACGGGCGGTCTGAATTTCACCGAATTAGGCTTTGGCACCGCGCCATTGGGAAATTTATACAAAGCGATTTCTGACGCTGAAGCGCGGGCAACATTGGATCAAGCCTGGGAAAGCGGAATGCGCTATTTTGATACAGCCCCCCTTTATGGGCTGGGTCTAAGCGAAACCAGATTGAATGGTTTTTTACGCGATAAACCGCGGGATCAGTATCTTTTGTCAAGCAAAGTCGGGCGGATCATGAAACCCTGCGCTCCTGAAGCGCGCACGGGGCTGGGGAAATGGTTCGACGTGCCCCAGCGCCAAGAACAATATGATTATTCTTATGACGGGGTCATGCGCTCGGTAGAGTTTTCACTTGAGCGGCTTGGCGTTAGCCGCATTGATATTTTATATGTCCATGACTTATGCGTTTTCACCCATGGATCAAAACAGGCCTCGGATGCACGTATCGATAGTTTTTTTGACGAAAAAGGCTATGCGGCGATGTTTGAACTGCGCGATCAAGGCGTCATTAAAGCCATTGGGGGCGGGGTGAATGAATGGGAAGTATGCCAAACCTTGGCCGAGCGGGGTGATTTTGATCTCTTCCTGTTGGCCGGGCGCTATACGCTGTTAGAGCAGGAGGCCTTGGAAAGCTTTTTACCGCTCTGCGAAGCGCGCGGAATCGGCATCGTTACAGGGGGGCCTTATAATTCGGGTATTTTGGCAACCGGAGCCGTACCCGGCGCATTTTACAACTATGATCCTGCCCCTGCCCATATTATGGAGAAAGTTGCCAAAATCGAGGTGATTTGCGCGCAATTTAACGTTCCTCTTATCGCCGCAGCGATCCAGTTTCCGCTCTTGCACAGCACGCATATGGCCGTCATTCCAGGCGGGCAAAGCGCAGAGCAAACGCGCTCGAACATTGCAGCTTTGCAATGTGACATTCCAAGCGAACTTTGGACCAACTTAAAATCCGCCGGGCTGATGCACCCAGATGCACCAACAGGACCGCCCAGATGATCATCGATGCACATCAACATTTTTGGCAACCCCTGCGCGGCGATTACGGCTGGATGCCCGAAGATAATCCAACGCTGAACAGAGCCTATGCCCCAAAAGACCTGTTGCCGATCCTGACGCGGCACAATATTGGCGGCACCATCCTTGTTCAGGCGGCGCCCAGCGTGGAAGAAACCGAATATATGCTGGGCTTGGCAGATGGCTGCGATGCCATTTTAGGCGTTGTTGGCTGGGTCGATTTTGAAACCCCCAGCCAACGCCAAACGCTCGCGCGATTATCGCAGCATCCAAAGTTTGTAGGGGTGCGCCCGATGATCCAAGATATACCCGATGTCAATTGGATGCTCAGGGCGGATATCCAATGGGCCTTCGAAAGCATCTGTCAGCTCGATCTGAGCTTTGATGCGCTTGGATTCCCTCAACATTTGCCGAATTTTTTAACGCTGGCGAAGCGGTATCCTGAAATGAGAACGGTATATGACCATTGTATGAAGCCGCAAATTCGCGATGCTATGGGCGGACAAGACGCGTTGACAAAATGGGCTGAAGGGATCACCGCTCTGGCCAATATTGGCAGCAGCTATTGCAAATTATCAGGCTTAATCACCGAAGCGGGCGAGGGCTGGACAAAAGCCGATTTAAAGCCATTTTCCGATCACATATTGCAAAGCTTTGGGGCCGATCGCGTGATGTGGGGCTCAGACTGGCCGGTCTGCCGCCTTCAAGGCGAATATGACGTTTGGTTAAGCGCAGCCCAAAGCCTCACCTCGCATTTAACGCCGCTCGAGCAAGCGAAGGTGTTTGCGCAAAATGCCCGAAATTTTTATCACTTGCGATAACGCGGCCTAAAGCGCGCTGTTCTGTATTAAGGCTTTTATGTCGCTAGGGGTGATCTCCGAACGCTGGTGCCGCGGCGTGGCGACGTGCAGCGCCGCCGCCGCTTGGGCATATCTAAGCGCAGATTCCCAAGGGATCTGCGCAAGCCGCTGCGCCGCCAAGGCGCCAACAAAAACATCCCCTGCCCCATGCGAAGACAAAGACGGCACCTCAAAAGCAGGAAAGCTTTGGCAGGCGCCATCGGGCAAAATCAAATCAAGCCCATCCGCCCCTTTGGTTATGATCTTAGTTAATCTCTGATAGGCAGGGTTAGAAAAAAAGGCTTGATAGAACTGCGCTTCGACACGGTTCATAATCACCACATCCAGCTGTCCCATCAGCGCCGGCCCAATCTCGCGGGCTGGCGCAGCATTCAGCCAAACCTCGCTGCCGTTTGCGCGCGCGCGTTGCGCAAGTGCCAAATTGATCGCCTCGGGAATTTCATTTTGCAGCAAAAGCAGGCCAGTCTCCGCGTCAAGCGACACTTGCGCTGCATCAATCCGCAAATTGGCTTCAGAGACGATCACCGCGCCGTATTCGCCGCCCGTCTCCAGGATCGCTACGCTCATCCCACTGGCCCCGGCATCTTGCTGCAATTGCGACAGATCCAAGCCAGACTCTTGCAAAACGCGCAATAAACTCTTGCCAAACTCATCTTGGCCAAGGCGGCCTACGAAATAGGTTTCGGCGCCATTGCGCTGGGCAGAAACCGCCTGATTGCCCCCTTTACCGCCAAAATCATACGCCACCTCACTGCCGCGCACCGTTTCATCGCGCTGCGGTAAATTGGGTGCTTGCACCAAAACATCCCAATGCAAAGCCCCAAGCACGCAGAGCCGCGTCATGCGAAGAGGCTGCCCTGAACGATGCGCATCGCATTGGGCGCATCTTGCTGGGCAATCGCCCGCTGCAAATCGGCATTATCGGCCAGACGGGCGGCGATAGGCAGTAATTTGTGAATTGCGGCAATATTGCTCTGGGCTTCGGCAACAGGATCCAAGCCGGAATGGTCGGGGAATGTGTCAAAATATAACGCGCCGTGATAGTTTAAACGTTGCAGTTCAACCAAAAGCTCAACCGTTTGGATCGGATGCACCGCCGCCACCATCAACCCATTATCCCATTTGCCATAGCCATCGTTTAAATGAACTCCAAGCAGCTTCGAATGCCGCGCAATCAAACTGGCCGCAAAGGCCGGCATTTCATCCGCATAAAGCACATGCGCAAAATCTAACGTTACGCCGGTATTCGCGCGGCCAATCTCTTTAAGCGCCAAAAGCGTGGTTGCACCATCCGGCATAAGCGCGAAAGCCCGCGGCTCATTCGGTTTATATTCTAAAGCAATTTCAATATCTGGATTATGATCCGCCACCTCGGCGATCGCTTGAACCGTATCATCCCAGATTTTGGAATAATCGGCCTGAAAGGAATAATCGAACCCATCTTGCCCCATCCAGAGCGTCATCAAAGATCCGCCAAGTTCTGCCAAAGCATCCAAGCCCGCCTTCGTTTCATCAATCGCAGCGCGGCGCACCGTTGGGTCTGGATTGGTAAACGCGCCCAGCTTGAAACCCGGATTAGTGTAATAGCGCATGGCCAAACCGTTCAACACGATCTGTTGATCTTGAAACAGATGCTTTAAATCTTGCATCGATACATCGGCAAAATGATCCGGGTAATTGAGATCAGCAGCGTTGAGCCCTGCGGTTGCCGCGCGCGTCAGCAGGTCAATCGTAGTAATTTTGTTTTTTCCGGGCCAGTACGCCTCTGCCCCGATTTTAAAAGCGTTCAAACGCCCCGCAAATTTGATATCGCTGCCGGTTTTCATTTATCCCCCGTTTCTTCTGCTGAGCGAAGGCTAACACTGGCCCCGAAACTTAGCAATCTGAACCCGTGACCAAACAAAGACGCAGCGAATTGCCCTAGCTGAACCCATCAGGCGCTAAAAGCTTTGATCCGCAAAATAATCTGTGCTTATCTTTAGAGACTTTTCTCGCACCACGGGCCATTTGCCACCACGTGGCGCAAATACAGAATAATTAAGGAAATAGTGATGTATGGTGAAGTTCAAGGAACGGGGTTTGAAACGATTGATCTCCGCTTTGACGCCTGCTTAACCGGGCATGGGCGCGTTGAACGGCTTTGGAGCGGCGCGCGCTGGCTGGAAGGCCCGGTTTGGTTTGCCGCTGGACGCTATCTTTTGATCTCAGACATTCCCAATAACCGTCTTTTGCGTTGGGATGATACGGATGACAGCATGTCCGTATTTCGCAGACCCTCAAATTATTGCAATGGCAATACGATTGACCAACAGGGGCGCTTGATTACCTGTGAGCATCTCACGCGGCGCGTCACGCGCACCGAACATGATGGATCGATCCGGGTTTTGGCAGATGAATTTAACGGCAAAAAGCTAAACTCACCCAATGATGTGGTGGTGAAATCCGATGGATCTGTATGGTTTACCGATCCGACATACGGCATTTTAAGCGATTATGAGGGCCGCCGGGCACCGGCCGAACAAAGCGGCTGTCATGTATATCGAATTGATCCGGAGACATCCGATATAAAACAAGTGACCCGCGACTTTATGCAACCCAATGGTTTGGCGTTTAACCCAGATGAAACCGCGTTATTCATCTCTGATACGGGGGCGTCGCATGCGGAAAACGGACCAAAACATATTCGCAAATTTAACCTTGGCGAAAACGGGCAAACGCTGAGCGAAAGTACGGTCTTCGCCGAATGCAGCGCAGGCTTGTTCGATGGATTTCGATTTGACGATGCGGGCCGGCTTTGGAGCTCTGCGGCGGATGGCGTGCATTGCTATGATCCAGATGGCACTTTGATCGGAAAAATACTCATTCCCGAAATGGTCGCCAACCTATGTTTCGGGGGCGCTGCCCGAAATCGGTTGTTTATCGCAGGCACCACCTCGCTTTATGCGGCCTTTCTCAATGTCAACGGCGCCTAACGTAATTGCCTTGGGTCAATCTAAATTTAAGGCGTAGAAATCATTCTTTTGAGAAATGCGGGCCAGATCGTGAGCGCCACGCGCTGTCATGGAAGAACCGTGTGAAACGCGTCTCGATAGGGTTGCGCAGACGCCGGCAATTCACGCTTTAAAAAGAAATTATGATCCGTCACCTGACGCCTCAGAACCGGCAACATCTCTTTAAATGCGGCATAAATTGATGGGCTTGGGACCGGCAGATCATCCTTTATCAACGCATGCAGCTGCGCCAAGCGATAATATGGCACCATCGGAAACATATGATGTTCTACATGATAATTCATATCCAGATAAATAAACCGGCTGATCCGGTTCATATAGACCGTGCGCGTGTTTAAACGGTGATCCAAAACATCTTCTGCCAATCCACCATGCTGCAACACGCCCGTCATCACGTGATGCCACGCGCCATATAGCCGCGGCAATCCAATCACCATCAAAGGCAGAATGGACCACAAAATAAGTGCAAGCGCACCGGTTGCTGCATAGATCACCACCCAAATCCGCGCAACATGAATAACCTTTTTGGCTTCGACCTCAGGCACATAGCAAGCTTCCTCAGGATGCAGCTTCCCGCTTGCGTGAAGGCACATCCGCGCCCAGCCATTATAGGCGTCAATCAGCCCAAAAAAGTTGATAACAATGCTGACCAAAGCCGGGGGGCGCATCATCAACAATTCAGGATCGCGACCAATAATATAAGTATCGGTATGATGGCGCGCGTGGCTCCACCTCCACGTATAGGGGTTGCGCACCATCATGAAGCTCGAAATATGATAGACCACATCGTTCATCCACGGCGTTCGGAAGGCGGTGCCATGCCCGCATTCATGCCAGCGCGAATCCGAAGCAGATCCGTATAAAACCCCATAGGCGAGCCAAAATGGCAGCGACCAAAGGCTGGGCCAAAGCGCAATACCGGCCAGCGCAAAACAGAACATCAAGCCATATAGAATGGCTGTATCGCGCAGCGCAGGCCCATCAGAGCGCTTCATCAAGGCTTTCATGTCTTTTCGAGACACATCCGAGTGATACCACTCTGCTGCAGCCAACCCCGTTTCAACCGCATTACGCCCGTTTTCTCCCAAAAGGCTATAATCACGCTGCATCCTGTTGCCCCCCAATCTTTCATCTAAAGATGATTTTATAACGCGTAGCTTACGCGTTATTCTTTTGATAGCCAGTTCAAAAAAACAATCCGGCCTCTAAAATAACCCATCGCTTCTTTGAGACAGTCAGATCTGGCATTTTATGGCAGCGCGCCGAAGCAGTCACGCCCTTTCAAGTAAGCTATCCATCAAGAAAACCGAGCGCAGACACAAATAATATACACTTAAAAAGTGTATTTTTACTTATTTTAAATGGATTAAATTTAGATATATGAATTTAGATGCATGCTTAAGTAGAATACTTTAAATTGTGCATAATAAAAGAAGGCAATAATCATGCCATAATTTAAATTATTGCATTGGGCTGAATAAAAATATATTAAATAATTATAAATCAACGCTTTACAAGATAACCCCTACATAAAGGCCGGGCAATTTTTAACCAAACGATCCTGTGGATAACTCTGTGTTTAACTCTGCGCCTGGTCTTCCTTTTAATTGTTAAACTGTGAAAATAACAGACTACAATTTAGCGGCACTGCGGTAACGCAGCGCGGCAAAGAGCCAATCCACCAAGAAACGATAGAAACCCCTAGCTCTTAAAAAGCCTGACTTACCATTGAGACCACTCTCCAGCGCTCTCATAAAGCTTCTAATTATACCTAAGGGGCCATTACATCATAGATACCGACAACCCTAAAGAATAAACACGCCTATCATAACGTATAATTTTCAACTTTTTCTATCGAAAAATCATGTAATTACTGGATTTAAAGAAAGAAACAGCGATAGAGTTGATAACAGAAATGGGAGAAAAGAATGGTAAAATTTATTGTAAGCGTAGCCGGTTTATGCGTATCCAGCACGGCTCTATTGGCTGGAGGTTGGGAGACAGGGACACTCCCCACTTCAATGATGTATGAGGATGGCAACTACTTTGAACTTTCCTATGGCTCACTAAATTACAACTTGGATGGAGTGGCTTCAGTTGTTTTACAGGCTTCACCGACTACAGAGTTGGTCGCAGGCCAAAAACACAAAATGGCCAAAAATCAAACCAGAACATCCCTCGCAGCAAAGTTTTCTGTTGGCTCATATGATGTCGGAATTTCGCGCTTTGATAACGGAGCCATACAATTAGATGGCACAAATTCTACAGTAACTTCGAAAACCGCAAGCGCAGACATCAAACTGACAACTATGGCAATTATGGGTAGCCGTAGCCTAGACAACGGCATGAGCATGGGCTTAGGTATGCGTAACGGTCAACTAGGAAGTGGTACAGTTTCCACCTTAGCCGGCGTGACTTATTCGGTAGAGTCTGCGACAGCATCCTCGGCGATTGCTTCAATTGCATACGAAAAACCAGAAATAGCACTACGTGCTGAATTGGTATACGAAGATTCCGTTGGCATGCCATTTGATGTCACACTATCCAATGGCGTAACAGCCACTGGAGGCTTATCATTACCTCAATCGACAACTCTTAATTTTCAAACAGGCATCGCTACTGATACGTTACTTTTTGGATCAGTTCGAAATGTAGCATGGTCATCTGGCCAAGTCGCCGTTGATGCAGCAGTTGATCTACTGGACATATCAAGCGAATTTGACAACACAACGTCCTATAATATTGGCGTGGGGCGTAAGTTAACCGAAGACCTGTCCGCAAGCCTTAGTTACGCACAGGAAGCGGGAACAGGCTCAACTTCAACCAGCGGGTTTACACTCACAAATGGTTACAACAGCGTGTCAGCAGGGCTAAAATACACGATGGATAACATGAATATATCTGTAGGATACAGTTACGTTATGCCTGGCGACGTTACCATTACGCATGATGTTGCTGCAGCCGGTGCAACACCAGCCACAACTTTGAAAACGGTTTATGAAAACTCCACAGTTCAAGCTATAGGAGTTCGGATAGGCGTAAATTTCTAGCTTTAAATTGAATATACTCAGGGTTAGCCGAGACCCTGAGTATTTTGCAAAATAATCAATTTAATTTAAGCTAAAACAAATGAAACGTGACGAATGATGAAAGCATTAATTTGCGAGAAATTTGGTCCTCCACAAGATCTGGTGCTCCAAGAGATTTCGGATCTTGTACCCGCAGCGGGTCAAGTCAGAATTGCCACTGATGCCTGCGGCGTGAACTTCCCAGACACACTGATCATAGAAAATAAATATCAATTCAAGCCTGACCTACCTTTTGCACCGGGCGGCGAAGTCACCGGGACTGTGGATGCTGTTGGCGATGGGGTCTCGCAAGATCTGCTGGGTCAACCAGTAATGTGTATGACTTTATCGGGGGGGTTTGCAGAACAAACTATCTGCAAAGCCGAAGATCTGATTGCACGCCCCAGCTTTATGCCCAGCACCGTCGCAGCCGGCTTTACAATGACCTATGGCACCTCGATGCACGCGCTTAAACAGCGCGCGCGATTACAACCTGGCGAAACGCTGTTGGTTCTAGGCGCCGGCGGCGGCGTTGGTTTGGCCGCAGTTGAAATCGGCAAACAAATGAACGCCACAGTAATCGCTGCCGCCAGCTCGGCAGAAAAGTTAAACGCGGCCGAAGACGCCGGCGCGGATCACTTGATCGACTATTCTCAGCAAGATCTGCGCAGCGCCCTGAAGGACATCGTAGGCATAAAAGGCGTTGACGTGGTGTATGACCCTGTTGGCGGAGATATGTTTGAAGCGGCCCTTAGATCAACAGCCTGGGGCGGTCGTGTTCTTGTTGTTGGCTTTGCATCTGGCAATATCCCCAAAGTACCCATCAACCTCGCGCTACTGAAAGGTTGTTCGATCGTTGGCGTGTTCTGGGGCGCGTTCCGGCTCAATTACACCAAAGAGGATAATGAAAATTTTGAGCAGCTTTTCGCTTGGTATGATCAAGGCAAATTGAAACCCTTTACGTCAAAAACATATACTCTTGATGAAGCTGCTTTAGCGCTAAACGATCTAAAAAACCGCAAAGCCATTGGTAAACTCATAATTCAAATTTCGTCTTAATTTTCGATTGAGACTTACAAGCCACGTAAATTTAAAAGGCTTGTTTGCTAGCATGCCGTTTGCTTTTGATCCAGCACTATGCCAAGTTGTTTTAAGAGCTTATTAATAAAAGCTAATTAAACATAACATCGCGAGGGCAAAATGAAATTCCTATCCATGTCTACGGTTATCTTATCGCTTTTTTCTTCTATAGCCTCAGCTGATCCGTTGGTCGGTATTTGGCAAACAGTTAATGACGATAACGGAAATTTTGGCCATGTTAAGATTGAGACCTGCGACGATTCATTATGTGGTGTTTTAGTGACCAGTTTTGGGCCAGATTTAAAACCTCGAGAAAGTGAACATGTTGGCCGAACATTAATTTGGGATATGAAAAACCTTGGCGGTGGAAAATATGGTGAAGGAAAAATTTACTCTCCAGACCGAGACAAAACATATTCATCAAAATTAGTTCTAGATGGTGACCGGCTCAAGGTTTCAGGCTGCGTATTGTTTATATGCCGCGATGGCGGTACCTGGCGTCGCGCTCAATAGAAGCTCCTCTAAGCGAAGTATACCTACATTCTAACAAACTACGATTATGAGTATGATTTAAGCGCCTGTTCTAGCAAACGCGCATGCAGATTTATCTTA
>LGRT01000029.1 GCA_001642945.1 Rhodobacteraceae bacterium SB2
TAATACATAAGGGTTTGGGTGTTCCCAACACCCTTCAGCTTAGAACAAACTACAATACAATTTATTCTTTATCGTCTGCTATTAGAGCTGTCTTTATTTGCATAGCTTTGGGATATTTTTTCTATGTCTTTAGGGCTGCTCTCTGATGCTCTCTTAAGCACTTCCTTTTTTGATACCCCGCTAATGCTTAGCCCTTAAAGTGTCTCCTGGTGCCACTCTGGGGCACTTTGGTTTTCTTTCACTTACGATCAGCACTGACTTTTACAACTGAATTTCCTCTGGCATAACATTGGCTGAATTATCGGGCGAAACGTTTGAGGCTTTAAACATCTTATGTATTGATGTCATTAATAGCGGTACCTCCCAAGCACTTTAAGGATAAATAATTTGACGCCGGCAACACGCTCCAAGACATATTTCTCCGTGCTGGTAATACTAGGAACAACGCATCTTCTTAACGATCTGATGCAATCACTGATTCCAGCCTCGTATCCAATTCTCAAGGAATCCTATGGACTTGATTTTATTCAAATCGGCCTCATCACTTTTACGTTTCAGATAGCTGGTGCCCTATTACAACCGATAATCGGCATGGCAACTGACAGATATCCAGCACCGTATTCGCCGGTGGCAGGAATGATGTTCACTCTGTCAGGTCTCGTCAACCTCGCTTTTGCACAGACTTATGAGATGATCCTTATCTCCGTAGCGTTAATCGGAATAGGATCGTCAATTTTTCACCCTGAGGCAACGCGAATGGCTCGCTATGCCGCTGGGAGCCAACAAGGTTTGGCACAGGGCATTTTTCAAGTGGGCGGGCAAGCTGGTGGAGCACTTGGCCCAGTGTTTGCCGCGCTGGTTATCGTGCCATGGGGACAGCCTAGCTTAGCTTGGTTTGCCGTTCTTGCCCTTTTAGCGAGCATATTTTTAATTTGGATCGGCAGTAAACAGCGCGAGATAAGCGCCGAATTTTTGAACATGCTGACCGACCGCAAATCGGCTTTCGGCGAGCCGGTCCACCCGCCTGTAACCATTGGCATTGGTCTTGCTGTTCTAACTTTCTTGATGTTTTCTAAAAATCTGTACGGAGAAAGCTTCCGTTCCTTCTACACATTCTACTTGATCGAACACTTCGAGCTTTCCATTCCCGCTTCACAGATGATGTTGTTTGTGTTTCTGATTTCAGCGGCTTTGGGCGTCTTGATTGGTGGCATCATTGGCGATCGGATCGGGCGTTATCGCATCATATGGATGTCGATACTGGGTCCATTGCCGCTGACGTTAGTCCTGCCCTACGCTGACCTTTTTTGGACCGGCATGCTTACGGTCATGATCAACCTAATCATGGCCAGTGCATTCGCATCAATCTTGATCTACGCGATAGACCTTCTGCCCAATCGGATCGGATTAATTGGCGGACTATTTTACGGATTAAACTTTGGACTTGGAGGCGTAGCAGCTGGTTTTCTTGGGATGCTTACGGAAAACTACGGTGTCGAGACAGTATATCTGATCTGTTCTTTCATACCCCTTGCTGGACTTCTTACCTGGTTCTTACCTCGGATCGACGAACGAGATTAACTTACACTCTCGGATAAATGGATTGAATTATAACTATCTTCACATTCCTTTTTCTGTTCCCTTTCGCTTAGTCTTTTAGGTGTCTTCCCTGGCTACCCTGGAGTACGCTGGTGTAGGTCTAATTTTAAGCGGCTTTACGGTCTCTAGACTATTGTGATTGCGGGAATGGCAGATTTAGTCCATGGCTTGATCTGTATCGCTTTAGGTTCATTTCTTGTCATCAAATGCTAAGTCCATCTTATTCATGTTGGGAGCCGTGTTTTTGTTCACGGTTATGGATGCTATTGCCAAACAGCTCACCAAAGAGGTTGGGCTCATACAGACCATTTGGGTGCGTTACACAGGACAAGCTCTGCTGGTCTTTTTGATTGTTCTGCCAAGACTTCGAGAGGTGGCTAAGTCTCAGTATCCCAAGCTTCAGTTATTACGTTCTGTCGTTTTAATGGCTGCTACCTGCTTATTCTTTTTAAGCATTTCAAAGATTGGGTTGGCAGAAGCTACCGCTATTATGGACATTAATCCTGTCTTAATCACTTTAGGAGCTTTTCTCTTTCTCGGCGAGAAAATTGGTCCCAGGCGGATTTTAGGTATCATTGCATCTATGATTGGAGCATTAATTATCATTCGTCCCGGTACTGATGTATTTACAGTCTATGCAGTTCTACCTCTCGTCGCAGCGGTTTGCTACACGACGTACAATCTTACCACTCGCTTCGTAGGAAACCGAGAAAGCCCCTGGACCTCTTTGTTGTATAGCGCTCTGTTTGGAGCCGTAGTATTTAGCTGCATGGTACCATTCTTCTGGCAACCTGTAAGCCTATTTTCAGCTGGCCTAATGGTACTACTCAGCCTCTGCGGGACCTTTTCTCAACTCTTTCTTATAAGAGCACTGGCCATCGGCGAGGCTAGTTTATTGGCCCCATTCGCTTACGTTGGGCTTATCTACGCTACCATATGGGGTTTGGTATTCTTTGGAGAATTTCCAGATGAGTGGTCAATTATTGGAGCCATCATCATTGCTATTTCTGGTTTTTATGTTTGGTATCGAGATACATTTGGTAGAAAATCTGAAGCTGACGACACCCATTAGCTCCGTTAAGCCCATACCTTTTTGATATGCTCTTGCATGAGCTCCTAGACTTAACAGGGCTTTTTAGGGCGCGATTAGTGAACGTAAATTTTGCGACGTAAGGTCACTTCTTTTCAAAATAAATACAGTGAATTATACGTTGGATCAGTAGCCAACAGACATTTGGAATGCATACCAGCGATAAGGAGTTGGGCGTATGAATAAGTCTGTAAACTTAGATCTTAAATATCTTATACTTGATCATTGCAAAGAGGTTCTTAAAACCGATTATGATCTTGAAGCTCTTGCTTATGCTAAACGTAGGCAATTTTTGGATGAAGAAGGTAATGTGACTTCTGCAGGTCAGACTTTATTAATGTTTCGTCAAACCTAGAAACTTCAGCTTAGCGTCAAAATCTATATGCAATTTATGATCATTTATTAATCTTAGCATGAAGTTTTGAATAAACTTTAAGCTCCAAACTGCGGCAAATCAGCTGTACCCACCGTCATACTATCAGTTCAATTCTGATATCTCACATCTATCATTTAATTGTCTTAGCAAGCTATGGGAGGCTTGTGATGCAAAAAATGAAACAAAAATCAGATTTTATAGGGCCGATATGCCCTCCTGAGTATCTAGCACCAGAACTGAAAATAGTTTTTTTGAAAGCTGTATATAAAGACTGGTGGGTCGAAGATTAAAATCTTAACTAGCCCCGGTCGCCATCAATTTTTTGCTTACGCAATATAATTTTATCAGGCTGCACCATGCCCTAAACATGAAACCACTTATTCCAGAACCCTTACTATAGAATAAAAAATGAATGGGTAAATATAGGTGGCTGGACAGGGCGATGGGATCGCTACTTAAAGGCTCACTTATGGATGTCGTGGGAGCTATAACACACCTCTTCCATATGCTTTCGCTTAGGATATGGGCCCTTAGTAAAGTGGTGCCGTTCGGTGAGAGTTCTTAATTTATTTATATGTTAAAAAATGAGACGTAGAAAAAATAAAAAGCATACTAATCATTGTAAACCTGTTACTCTTTATCTGGGAATAGAAGTTTAGCCACTTCTAGCTAAAGGGAAAACTAATGAAAGAACCGACCTGTGGAGGTTTGGGGGGCTCACCTTGTGTAGCTTGCCAGCTTATTAAAGATGCCAAAATTCAAGCAGAGCTGTCAAAATTAAATATTAAAGATGTGGTTGATAAATTGATTGAAGTAGGTTGGAAAAAAGTTTTCTAGAATAGGGTAAAAATCTCTTGTTCGATGCTGATTTGGGTTAAAGCGTTTTAAGCCCACACCTTTTCCATATGCTCCCGCATGACGTCTAGGGCATAGCCCGAGCCGTAG
>LGRT01000030.1 GCA_001642945.1 Rhodobacteraceae bacterium SB2
AGAGCCTCCGTAGCTCAAGCCGACCTTATGTCCCAATTTATATGACGACGGACAAATGCAGTGATGATTCCAACCAATGAGAATTTATGTTTTGTACCGATCGAAGGCTTTACAAAAACTCGAGAGCTCTATTTGCAGTGGCATTCAAAACGTATTATTTCGCCTGCTGCGACAGTTTTTATGGAGCTTCTCAAAGATATGGCGCGCCGTCATTCCTTATGCGCACATTAGAAAAATCCTAGCAATCTAAGCGTGAAACACATCTAAAGAAGAAGGGCTTTCGCATCCGGCGGGCGAAACTAGGCAGTAAGTCCCATTTAAGAGGGGTTATGAGTTGTATAAAATGGTCAAACGCCCCTCATCAAATTCAGGCTCAATTAAATTTTCTGTTAAAATTGCCCCATCAACACCAAAATTTGAACCATTAACGCAAAGTGATCAAATAGAACCCTAGAGCGTTTGCCACTGTCAACGCGCTTTTGCAAAATCCATTTCAACCAAGTATTGGTCGAAATTATACACATAAATAAGAAAATATAGTTTCAAGACAGCATTATTTCATTAAGCTCTGTTTTTCTAATTTGTTCGCGCATTTTAAAAGTCAGTAGTTATTCGCAGCAATTAATTTAACTGACGGCGAATGGCGTTTTTGAGGCCACTCTAACAAACGCGTCGTTACTATCAAACCTCACACTTTACTCGCTGAGGTCATAGCCGCCATTGATCCATGTCTGCAGGATTTGGGTGAATTCTTTGCTTTGGTCTTGATAGAAAAAATGGCCACAATTCTTGAAGATGGTTAATTTACTTTTAGGTAGCCGCGCATGCAATTGTTCCGCATTTTCTACTTTCAAAAATGCATCTTGCTCGCCCCATAAAACGTGGACAGGCAAATTCAACGTAGCGAGATATGGATCGATATCTTTACAACCTTCTGGGTAACCTTTGAACCATTTAGTAACTGGACCAACTCTACCAGAATAAGAGGCAACATAATCAGCGACCTCCGAAGCTGAAGGACTATAACTTAAGTAACCCAACTGGTTAGCGCCAGCGACGAATGCCGGTGCGCCGGTAACTGTGAAAACAAAGCGCCAAAATCGCGAAGCAATCATCTTCCTGACCAGACTCCCATCTGCAGACGGTTGAACGCTTGGTCCGGCACCAACTAAAATACTTTTTGCCCTGTGCTCGCGGTGCAAAACATAATGGAGCGCTACGGGCATCCCAACATCTGGGGCCACGATATGAATATCAGAAAGACCAAGTTTGTTGATAAACTTTTGAAGAAAGGCGCTTTGCGCCGCGAAATTCATATAGCTTAAGCCACCTTCACTTTGTCCAAAGCCCGGCAAATCCAATGCGACCAAATTGGCACTGGCACAAAGCGCTGACCAAGTCGGTTCAAAACATAATATGCTTTGAGGAAGAGGACTAAGGAATAACACTGTGGGTCCATCCGGATTTCCGCCCGTGGCAAATCGGACTTTCAGTCCATCAAGCTCCATATATGCAGGACTAATCGTATAGCTTTTAGGCTTATGATTAATCTTACCTGCACCCGTCATACGTTTTGGCAATAGTCTGTAAAATTCAGGTGTTATAGTCATCAAGCTAGCCGCATTTATTCGACCCAGCACCCCGATGGGATCTTTGAACATGTTGCTTCCTTTATGGTTAACATCTAAGAATCGTTAAATAACTAGAGGTACGAAAAGGTAGGGTCAATAATTAAATACCCCTAGGTACGATTATGAATGAAAAGTCTATTTCTGCACGGGGCCGGCCCAAAAAGCTGAATCGAGATCAAGTGGTGCAAACTGCTTTGCTTCAATACTGGTTAGACGGGCCTGCAAATGTTTCGATAAACGATATATGCAAATTAACGGGAGCATCCAAACCAAGCGTTTACCGGGAGTTTGGCAGTGATGATGGATTAAAAAAGAGTGCTCTAGACGCCTATCACAGCCTCGCAATTAAACCTGTTATTGAAATTCTTGAAACAGATCAGCATGCATCGGATACTATCGAGGCACTCATAAGTTTTATAACGCAAGATCGTACCCGGCTTGGACTTCCACAAGGTTGTTTATTTGCGATGATGCGTGCGCAATCAAAGCAACTTGGTCCGTCCACCTGTGCAAAACTTAGCCAAATGAGGCTTGAACTTTTGAACACCTACAGCGCATGGATAACACGCTCAAAATTACGCGGCGAATTTGCTGATATTCCTACGGATATCGCGGCACTTTTCTTTGATGCACAGCACGGCGGGGCCATGCGCATGCAAAGAGAAGGTGTTTCTAATGACGACGTTGCAAATGTACTCGAGATTGCATTTAAGATGACTGTCGCTGAGGCCAGCACAAGTGGTCGTTAAGCCAAGAGCGGCCACTAATCAGCTATGCAGAAAAAAGCGGCTTTGTCCGCAAAGCTGGCCTTGAAATCCATGAACGCAAAGGCCTGGTGGCCAGCGTATGCCACTATGTCCAAACCAGAAGTAACCAGACATGTTTGACCTTATACTCTTCGCTTGCATTGCACTTTTCGTCGTCTTTCTTCTGCGCCAGAAGAAGCACAGGCGTAACCCTAACTTTAAAGCAAAACGAATAACCCGTTCTTTCAGTAGGAACCCAAGCAATAAAAAGAAAAGTTAAATAATTATTTATGTGACCAGACCCGCTCTCCTCCCAAACAGAGAGCCTGGCCACTAAACTTCGAGCCTATTATTCATAAGCAAAGCAATGTGTTTTTATAATTAGATTACTTTTTGAGCAACAAGCCGCTTTATTGCCCTATATATAATCCAACCTTTGCAATGGGTTATGTGATTTCCGCATAGCAGCATTGCAATCTTGACCATTGCTGCAATGCAGAATTATTGCTAGTTTATTGACAACAAGTTACTCCTCCCAGATTGCTTGTTTCATTTGAAAATTCTTCCTCCCAGAAGTTTTCAATTTACTGGCGGTGCTTCACAGCATCGCCTTTTCTTTTTTGCACGGTTGCAAAAGCAAAGCTTATAAACGTAGCCAACTGTATGCGCGTGGCTTTCAAAATGATCATCTTGCTTTCTAACCTACGGTCGCCCTACCTGGCTTTTTTCAGATTTGACCTAAGTTTTAGGCATGGCAAGAAGAACTTATGAAGCAGACGCTGAATACATAGAAACAGCAGATGACCTAGATGATCTCGTACAAGATAAACGAGAAGGCTGGAGAGCAAACTCCAGTAAAGCTAGGCGCAGACAACGTAGATATAAAAAGCGTCTAACACACGAACTGATACGCAATGATTATTCTCAAGCTGCTGATGAATAAAACTCGCTGGGCCGCCATGAATATCAAACGAGGTTGGCCAAACTATTGCTTCAGCTCGTATTTACTTGATTTCTAGAGGTTGGATAGATGAAACACTTAAATGAGGTTTGCAAATTGCTCATGGACGAAGCAGATCAAAGATATGAATTAACGAAAAGTAAACTTGAAGCCGCCTCTTTAAAGTCAGATGCAGACATCGTGGCACTACAAAAAGAGCATTCAAGAGCCGCTAAGGAATATCTCGCAATTGCCTTTAAGACTAAGTTTTTAGGTGTTTAAATAACCGGGTAAATAAACAGGCGCTAGGTATTGAACTGGTTATGCTATGAGCGAGATGCTCATGGTGTTCAGTCCCATTTGTCACCTTCATCAGGATACTGGCGCATAATTTCATCGGAGGCCCGATAAGCGGACACAAATTGGTGCATCTCGCTGACCCTAGAATTAACCACTTTACCCTCAAGTTCAAAGGCATTCAGTTGCTGATAAACATCATCTTCACTTTCAGCAATCCAATGACAGTAGAAAAAGTCATCGTTTCCACACCAAGTCTGCATACATTGGGCATATTCGCCAATCGCTTCTACTGCCCACTGCAATTCTGACTTTTGCGGCTGGGGCGGATCACGTTTTTCTGGCGGCGTTAAATATTCTTGCCGCGCCTCATCAGATACAAAAGAGTGGATAACAAAAAAATGTTTAGAAAAGCGTTCCTTGAGCATATTTTTATCTCCATAAGCTTACAGATGGGCAAGCGTGAAGGTTGATCAGTTTTAAATCAATTAATACGTAACGTAACCTCACATATGTACCGCCTTCACCATAATTACTTCTAGTATGGGACTTATGGGATTGCTTTCGCCAAACTTATAAGCCAGCCAGAGTCTTATGGCGATAGGCTGCTCAGCACCTTTCCACCGAAATATCTAAGAATTCTGCGCCATCCTGAAATGTATATATAAATTGTCTAATACCTCCCAGCTGAATGAACGCCCTACTGGCTTCATTGGAACATGCGCTATCAGCGCTCATTATTTCCATAGCATGTTCTAAACTTTTCATAGAGCGCCCATCATCTCTGATTTTATCTTCAAGCACAGAACGCTCATACAAAATCGTCATATAGGTAATAAGCTGATTTTTATCTGAAGATACTGAAGTGAACTCTAAGCCTTCCTCCAATTTCAAAGGAAGCTGAGAAGCCAGTACTTTTTCAAGCCTATTTGCTTCTTTGCACATATTATGCGCCAAGCTATTGGCTGTGCAAATATCTTCGCTTCCTGCGCTGACCTTCGTTGTGAGCGTCATCATTAATGCCATGGTTATGGTGCGCATCGGGTTACTTTTTTATCAGGCTTCCTCTTTTGTCCTGCTAACTAAACGCCGCCAAGTCAGTAAAGACAGCACTGCGATAATACCTGTGCCCAGAATTGGTGGAAGCGCAGATATTTTACCAGTGAGCTGGAGCGCAAGGTTGGTAATGCAAACCACACTGAACGCTAGAGTATATCCTCTCATTACATGTATCTGAAATGCATGGCCGGTAATGTCGCGCAAATGATAACTTATTATGACCAAGGCTAGAATTATGCTTGCGATCGCATAGCGAAGCGTCACAAGATCAGCAAAACCTTGCCCTTCTGAGTTTGGAAATTGCTCACGAGTAACAAACTCAGGCGCTAAAAACATCGCGAAAGAAAAAATCAAGCCTATCACTGAAGCAATGGTCAAAGTGGTTTTCGGTTGCATTGGGTGTCTCCAGTTATCTTCCTAATAATAATGCGGTACGAAAATATGTGAAGTCTAAAACTTAGTTTTCCATGCGGCTTATCGGTGACCCCTAAGATATCGGAGCGGGTGGGTTTATTTCTTTGGCGGTAAAGGAGTCGCCCCAGTTTCAAGCTTTGTCAGCATTCCATCTTCTTTAGTAAACACGTACATGACAGCGTCTCTAGTGCCATTAGCTGCATTGGTTATTTGATGAACAACCATAATATCGTCATTTTCATAAAGGCATCTAATATTTTCCGCATATGCATCTGAAAGCACAACTGCTGAAATTCGTTCCATCCAAAGATCGTAATCTATCACTCCACCCGTTGAATGCATGATAATTTCAATGTCTGCGTGGATGATGGATGTGAAGGCTTCAATATCGCCCTCCTCCCAGAACTTCTTATATTTTTCAAAAAGCAAAGTCAGAATCCACCTTCGTAGCAAGCATCATCAGTATGCTAAGCACAGAGCTAGCTCTCAAAATCATGGATAATACAAAGCCTGAATTTCTGAAATAGCTTCACATCCGCTCACATCTACTTCTTTGCATTCCGCAATGAAATATAACTTATCTGCCTCAAGGCTTATACCGCTCCAAATTAATAACTCTTTATCAGAAAGGTTAAGGTAACTAGCACTATCCTCTAAATTAAAATCATCAGGAATTTCAATTTCGCCAGCAATTTTTTGAGAATTAGACGTTGCCTCTGTGGCCCATACTTTATGTTCTTGCAAAGGAGAGATAATTTCTTGTGTTTCTACTCTCACGCCAGATGCTTCGCGCATTTTTAAAGCTTCCGGACTGTTTGTTGACTCTAGTATTTCGCCAACGTCTCCAGTCATTTCAATGACTAAGAAAAGTGTTTCTTCATTTGGGTCAGCCGCCACAAAACGAAAGAACATACCAGCCTCAGACATTTTAGGTGCCATAAGTTTGTGTAGAGCGATCCATTCACCCAAGCCCTTCGTCACGCTAACCTTCCCAAAATTAAGCATACATTTCCTCCAACTATTCTCTTCAGAATAACGAAGTGCATAGAGATGTGTAGTCTGAATAACCAACAGCTGCGCATATACCCCAGCCATGGCGACAGCTTATGCCGCACCCAAGAAGATTGATTAGCTGCCTGTAAAGCCTATTGTCAATTTATCGGGAACAATGGGTTTAGCCACCCAAATTAGGGAAAATTAAATGGGAAACCAATGTACATGTGGGCGTTCGCTCACAGATAGCTGCGTGGGATGGGGCGACTTGTCTCACTCAGAGTGGCAGACAAGAAAATTAATCGTTGAGGCACAGATTGCGGCCAAAGAAGTGCATGAGGAAATCATACGCTTGATCTACCCAGACGGTAGTTTTTGAATCATAGCCAGCGCCGTTTCCAACCTCTGCCGGCTCGCACGGGCGCGCTACAAAGTATTAAAAAAAAATCAAAATTTGTGGGGGCGAACGTGGGGGCTAAAAAACTCTAAAATAAATAAGTAACTGATATAATTTACCAATTCAAGATGAGGTGGCGGTTCTCCCAGACCAACTAGGCTAAACATCGAGCCATCCCTGTTCTTTCCACTGGACTTCTTGTTCTCCGTAAGCCTGTGTGTAGCTGTGCCCGAATAGCTTCGGGCTCTGCTCAGTACGATAGATAGGTACGGAGCAGATGATGAGACTTGATCTGGATGGTTTGGCGGATGCCTCGCGTGAGGCGCTGACGTCTGAGTGGCGAGAGGTAGTGGGTCGCCCTCCTCCGAAGCATTTGAGCCGGCCCCTTATGGTGCAGATTTTGAGCCATACCTATCAGATGGACGCTATGGGCGGATATACAAAGCGTTTGGATCGCAGACTCAAGAGCGCAGCGCGGCGCGATGTGGTTCGGCCTGCCTTTAAACCCGGAAGCCGCTTTGTACGGGAGTGTCCGTCGTCATATAAATTGGGACATAAGGTCGGCTTGAGCTACGGAGGCT
>LGRT01000004.1 GCA_001642945.1 Rhodobacteraceae bacterium SB2
TTTTCAAAAACCCCAGAGCGTATTCTCAAGAGCTGCCAATAATCATCAAGCTCCATAGCATGTTTCAAAGCTCGTTTAGCAGCAACTGATTGGCTCTTAGTTCTTAAAGAGAAAGAAATCCTATCGACTTTATGTAGTGATCTGATGGCTCTTGGTACTCTTCTAGAGAAGTAAAAGATCCCATGCTTCTTGAAAGTATAAGGAGTCAAAATGGTCTACCATTTGGTCTACGATAAAGACAAAATGAGTATTTTTATAATGATAACAATGGCTTATTGGGTTTTATGGCGCACCGGGGAGGATTCGAACCCCCGACCCCTTGATTCGTAGTCAAGTACTCTATCCAGCTGAGCTACCGGTGCCGTGTTCGACCCTCTAAGCTAGGGCGCGGCGCTTTGCAAGGGCCGATTATAACACATGAAGCTTTTTAAGCACTATTCAGCATTATCGAGGGTCAACTTTGGCAATGTAAGCCGGAAACAAGCCCCAGCCCCATTCGCCTCTAAGTATTCTGCGCTGCCGCCATGCCCACGCATCAGTTCTTGAACGATTGCCAAGCCCAATCCGGATCCCCCCCCTGTCGCCGTACCTTGAAACGGTTTAAAAAGATGCGCCTTGGCTTTTTCAGGCAAACCCGGACCAGTATCGATAACATCAATGATCCAAAACTGTGGGGTCTGCCAAGCTTTTAAAACGATCGCGCCGCCCTTCGATTGATCCGCAAGCGCCTGACGCGCATTGCGCACAAGATTGCTTAAGGCGCGATGCAATTGCTCATAATCCGCGCGAATGATCAGATTTTCAGATATCTCAAACTTCACATCGATCGGCAATTGACCTATCGCCATCAATTCGGTTTCAACCACATCCTGAAGCAATGATGTAAGATCAACCTGCCCCAGAATTGGCGCGGGTTCACTGGCGCGCCCAAAGCTCAAAGTAGTTTCTGCAAGCGTCACGGCTCGGGCCACATTAGCCTCTAATTTCGGCGCAAGCCGCATTACCACAGGGTCTTCGCTTTGCGTCAAACGGTCAGAAATCAACTGCACCGTGGTCAGTATATTCCGCAAATCATGGCTGACTTTCGCAACCGCCTCGCCAAGCTGTGCCAATCGTTCTTTATGATTCAGCGCGTTGGTCAGATTTTTTTGCATACTCTGCAACGCCTGCTCTGCCGCGCGCAATTCTGCGATTCCAGCCTTCAGCTTGATAATCCGCTGTGCCTCTTCAGGTGCTGTTTGATAATTCTCAATCTGTGCAATCACGCGGCGGATAGGGGCTACGATCATAAAGCGCGTGGCCGCAAAAAGCAAAAGCGCAGCCGCCACGGACAAAAGCGCTGATAAGATCAGAACGCGCTGACTAAACGCCCACATCGCGTCTCTTAAAGGTCCCGTATTCAAAGTAACTTCGATCAAACTTCCGGCTTTCAGCTTCGGATTACCGATCACCCGCACCACGTCAAAACCGGGTTTGCTTAATCGGCGAAACGCATCGCGCACCAGCGCCGTCCATGCCGGTTGTCTGAGATCAAATGTCTGAGACACGGGCGCGGGCAACTCTGATGCCAAGGCAAGTTGACGCGACGAGTCCCGCCGCAAAACCACATTATAAACGCCTGCATTTAACAAAAGCTCGCGCTCAAGCTCTGCCGAAATCATATCATCCGCCAGCAAAACCAATGATGCAATCTGCGCCCGCTCAACGCGGGCCATTAAAAAATCAGACCTAAACCGCGCAATGCTGGGGACAAAAATCAACACTTCTGCCAATAGAACAAACACAGTTGTTAATAGAAAGAATCGTCCTGATAAAGAATTAAACATCCCGCCAAAATGCCCTGAACGCTATCATAATAAAGCCGAAATTAAGCATCGCCTGAACCCAATCATGCCAGATACGCTTTTGATAAATATCTGAATACGAATTTGACATTGTAAATAGATTACGAATAACGCAGGTTTACCACCGATCGCAAACAAAGTTTTGCAAAAAGGCCACCGCGGCGTTGCAATAGACGTGTAGGAAAAACACAGCAATGCGCGCAGAGGCTCGTAAAAACGCCGAGAAACCAATTTTCAGCACAACAACGGTTTGACATATCAGTTAAGCGCCCGTATAGGCGGGGTTTATATTTTTAAAGATGCAGCTGGCATCTGGCAGATACGGAGTCATTGCGATGAAACGCACTTTTCAACCTTCTAATCTCGTGCGCAAGCGGCGTCACGGATTTCGCGCGCGCATGGCAACAAAAGCAGGCCGTAAAATTTTGAACGCGCGCCGCGCGCGCGGACGCAAAGAGCTAAGCGCTTAACCAGCCTTTTGACTGGCCTGCCCATCGATATGGGGGATTAAGATGTATGGTAAAACCGCGTCTTCATCGCAGGCTATGGCACATCTCGTAGATCCAAAAACCGCTCTTGCCGCGCCATTGGGAAAATTGCGCGTGCGAGCCGATTATCTTGCCGCGGCGAAGGCGAAGCGCGTTTCAACCACCGGGTTTGTTTTACAAGCCCGTAAGCGCGTGGAAGCAAGCTCGCCCCAGCCGCGCTATGGAATCACTTGCTCGAAAAAGGTGGGCAACGCTGTTGCGCGCAATCGGGCCAAACGTCGGCTGCGGGCCCTCGCGAACAGCGTGCTTCCGCTCCTAGGCCGTGACGGTTGGGATTATGTTTTAATTGGCCGTGCGCAAGCCACCGTAAACCAACCGTTTGATATGCTGCTTGAAAACTTGCGCTTTGCGTTAAAGAAGCTGCATCAGGGCGAAACCCGATGACGTTATTGGCCCGGATATTGGCGTTGCCGATAAAAGGCTATCGATTTATTTTCTCGGCTTGGGTTGGGCGCAGTTGCCGCTTTGATCCCACCTGTAGCGCCTATGCGCTAACCGCTTTGGAACGTCATGGCGCGCTTAAAGGCAGCTGGCTCACAGTGCGCCGCATCTTGCGCTGCCATCCTTGGGGCCAGCATGGCGTTGATGATGTGCCAGACGCGAAATAACATGAGAGGTCGCAAAAATTTGTCTCTTCTGCATGCCGTCTTCTCTACACGGCTTGCCCCAGCGGTTTCAAACGTCTAAAGCCCAATCATGCTTGATGAAAACAGTGATATACACCCGCTTTTCGAAGGTGCTCCGAACACCACAGAGTTCAAAAAGCTTCGCAAACGGATCATTCGCAACACCCGCGAAGCTATAGAGCAATACGGTATGGTCGAGCGCGGCGCGCGCTGGCTTATTTGCCTATCCGGGGGCAAAGACAGCTACACGCTGCTGGCTGCGCTTTATGAGTTGAAATGGCGCGGCCTTCTTCCCGTTGACTTGCTGGCCTGCAATTTGGATCAAGGGCAACCGGGGTTTCCCCAAACCGTGCTTCCCGCGTTTCTAGAAAAAATGCAAGTGCCGCATAGAATTGAATATCAGGATACGTATTCAATTGTGAAAGATAAAACCCCCGAGGGGCGCACATTTTGTGCCTTATGCTCGCGCTTACGGCGGGGCAATCTTTACCGCATTGCACGCGAAGAAAATTGTAGCGCGATTGTGCTGGGCCATCACCGAGATGATATTCTGGAAACCTTTTTTATGAACCTCTTCCATGGCGGCCGCTTGGCGTCCATGCCTGCGAAGCTTTTGAACGAAGAGGGGGATCTGTTGCTGTATCGCCCCCTCGCTCATGTGGCAGAAGCCGATTGCGAGAAATTTGCCAAAGCCATGCAATACCCGATTATCCCTTGTGATTTATGCGGCTCGCAAGACGGGCTTCAGCGCCAACAAGTGAAACAGATTTTGGATGGCTGGGAACGCAACAGCCCGGGCCGACGGCAGGTGATGTTCCGCGCCTTAATGAATGCCAGACCTTCACATTTGCTGGATCCCAAACTGTTCGATTTCGCCGGATTAACCGTTAAATAGATCGGTACTGGCCGAACAAACCCCTTTAAAATCTATCGCAGGTTGGCGGTTTGATGCCAGATGCGATGAAGCCGGCAGTGGCTCCGCGCTTCAGACAGGCCGCACAACGCAGCTGGCCAAATCTTTCCACTGCGCTGCAAACGCCCTTTAAACGGGTTTAATTATAGAAAATGGGGCTTACACCCTTGACCTTTTGCCTCGTACTCTGTTGAACCCAGCAGAGGAATTTCTATCGGGAAAATATGTTATGGATGATCAGAATAAGAACCTTATATTGGCCTCAGCGCTTAGCTTTTTGGTCATTATCATCTGGTTCGTGCTCTTTCCTCCGCCCGAAGCCCCGCTGCAGCCGGAAACACCAGCCCTAAGCCAACAGGCCGATGCCACGGACCTAACGCTGCCCGCGGGCGATGAACCGGTGCTCAATAGCAGCCCAGCCGAGCTGACAACGGCAGAGACAGCGCCACGCATCGCGGTTGAAACGGATCGCCTGAATGGCTCTATTTCATTAATAGGCGGGCGCATTGATGATTTGTCATTGCTGGATTACCGGGTTGATTTAAGTGAAGGCTCACCGGATGTGACCCTGCTAAGACCCGTTGATGAGCCTGGTGCCTATTATGCGGCCTTTGGATGGGCGGGCCTGTCTGGCCTACAGCCGGGCGATACGCCAACGCCAGAAACGCTTTGGGCCGTGGACGGCAACACCACATTGCGCGTCGATGCGCCGGTCACTTTGATCTGGGAAAGCCCCGCCGGTCTGATCTTCCGCCGCATGATTTCGGTGGATGAAGACTATATGTTCACCATCCGCCAATCGGTTACGAGCCAAGCGTCACAACCGGTTCAACTGCGTCCCTATGGGTTGATCCGCCGCCATGGCGAGCCCACGGATTTGAAGAACTTTTTCATTTTGCATGAAGGTTTGGTACGGATGTCAGATGGAGAGCTGGCAGAGGAAAGCTATGATAATTTGCGCGATTACGAAATTGACCCGCGCGAGGGCACGCATGCGGAACGGATTGAAGTGGCGGCAAGCGGCTGGACAGGGTTTACCGATCATTTTTGGATGACCACGTTGGCGCCTGCGCCCGGATTGGCGTTCCGCTCAACCGCAAAATATTTTGTATCAGCCGATATATTCCAAACAGAGGTGGTTTTGCCGCGCCAGTCATTGGCTCCAGGCGCCAGCGCCGAGGTAACCACTCAATTTTTTGCGGGTGCAAAAGAATGGGATGCGATCCGCGCCTATGAAAAAGCCGGCGTAGATGGCTTTCTCGACAGCATTGATTGGGGTTGGTTTTTCTTTCTGACCAAACCGATTTTTGCGGTTTTGCATTGGCTGAACGCGTTGATAGGTAATATGGGATGGGCGATTATCGGGCTCACATTGCTGATAAAAGCGCTGTTATTTCCCCTGGCTTATAAATCCTACGTCTCTATGGCCAAGATGAAAGAGCTACAGCCAGAAATGGAAAAGCTGAAAGAAGCGGCTGGTGATGACCGCCAGAAACTTCAGCAAGAAATGATGGCGCTCTACAAGAAAGAAAAGGTTAACCCCGCGTCAGGCTGCTTGCCAATCCTGTTGCAAATTCCAATTTTCTTTTCGCTTTATAAGGTGATTTTCGTCACCCTTGAATTGCGCCATGCCCCTTGGATCGGTTGGATCAAGGACCTGAGCGCGCCAGACCCATCCTCTATTTTGAACCTGTTTGGTTTGCTGCCCTTTACGCCCCCCGATCCCAATTCGATATTGGCGATTATTTCTTTGGGTGTGCTACCCATCTTATTGGGTATTTCGATGTGGATTCAGCAAAAATTGAACCCGGCCCCCACCGATCCGACCCAAGCCATGATCTTTGCTTGGTTGCCTTGGGTGTTTATGTTCATGCTGGGCACATTTGCGAGCGGGCTCGTTGTCTATTGGATCGCCAACAATACGATCACATTTACGCAACAATATCTGATCATGCGCAGTCAAGGCTATAAGCCAGATGTCTTCGGCAATGTTATCGCCAGCTTCAAGAAAAAGTCCAAACCGAGCGGCGAATAATGGCGACAGTAGCGCAAATATGGCGATATCCCATCAAATCGCATGGGCGCGAAGCTTTGCAAGCCGTACCACTCAGCGCCGGGAAAACGCTGCCATGGGATCGCCATTGGGCGGTTGCGCATGAAAACTCAACGGCAGATGGCTCTGTCTGGGTACCATGTCAAAATTTTAGCCGCGGGGCAAAAGCGCCATTATTGATGGCCATAAACAGCCGCTGGGACGCGGATAGGGGGCAAATGCATATGCGCCATCCCGATTTGCCCGACCTGCAGTTCAACCCTGATGATGCGGACGATCAAAATCGGTTTTTAGAGTGGTCAGCGCCGCTTATGCCCGAAAACCGAGCCAAATCAGCGCGCTTGATCCGCGCCGCAGAATGCGGGCTTACCGACACTGATTACCCCTCGGTCAGCATTGGCAATCTGTCATCGCATCGCGCCGTTTCACAAAAGCTTGGGCGCGATCTGTCTGCGCTGCGCTGGCGCACAAATATTTGGTTGGATGGTCTGGCCCCTTGGGAAGAATTTGATTGGATTGGCCGCATTATTGAAATTGGTGAAGTTCAATTTGAAATCTGCGAACGGGTTCAGCGCTGTCTGGCCACCACAGCCAATCCTGAAACAGGCCGGCGTGATGCAGATACGCTAGGCATATTGCAGACATGGGATCATCAAGATTTCTGCGTCTATGCCCGCGTGCTCAACACCGGCACGATCCATTTAAACGATAGCGCAAAAGCCCCAACCCCATGACAATGACCTTCCCTTTAGCCGAAACACCCGACGCAGCCCTGCGCGAAAAAGGCCGCCTTTTATTCGCTCAGCAAACCGATTTTCTGAAAGGTGTTGTAGCGATAGATGGCTTGCCCGCCGATGATCGGATCGAAATTTGCTTTGCCGGCCGCTCAAATGTAGGTAAATCAACATTGATTAACGCGCTGACCGGGCGCAAAACACTGGCGCGCACCTCAAATACGCCCGGGCGCACCCAAGAGATTAACTTTTTCACCGCAGCTGACAGCCATTATCTGGTCGACTTGCCGGGATATGGCTATGCCAACGCGCCCTTACCGGTTGTGGAAAAATGGCAAAGATTGCTCAAAAAGTATTTATCAGGACGGCGTTCTTTGCGCCGTGCCTTCGTGTTGATTGATGCGCGCCACGGGGTAAAATCGGTGGATGAAGAGATTTTAAGCCTGCTCGACAGTGCCGCTGTTACCTTTCAATGCGTGCTGACCAAAGCAGATAAAATAAAAACCCATGAGCAAGAGGCCTTGCTGCAGCAAGTGCGCGGCGCGCTGAGCAAACATCCGGCTGCCTATCCCGAACTTATACTCACCTCTTCGGAAAAAGGTATGGGCGTCGAAACATTGCGCGCAACAATCGCAGGCCTCATCTAAGCCACGCGCGCGCAGGCTCTTGCACCTTTTGGAACAATCTTAGAGACTGGTGCAATACAAGGTAAATCAGATGAAAACGCAAGATATGAACCGCGATTGGATCGCCACAGCCAGAACATTATCCGAAGCCCTGCCTTATCTGCAGCGCTATGATGACGCGATCGTGGTGATCAAACTTGGCGGCCATGCCATGGGCAGCGACGCGGCAATGGAAAGCTTCGCCCGCGACGTGGTGCTGATGCAGCAAGTTGGGATTAATCCGATCATCGTGCATGGCGGCGGGCCTATGATCAACACCATGCTGGATAAATTGAACATCCAGTCAGAGTTTGTAAATGGCAAACGCGTCACAGATGATAAGGTCATCGAAGTGGTTGAGATGGTTTTATCGGGATCCGTAAACAAGCGCATCGTACAAGCAATCAACCAGCAAGGTGGGCGCGCCATTGGTTTGTCAGGCAAAGACAGCAATCTGATGCTCTGCACGCAGACAGACCCCGCGCTTGGGCTGGTTGGCACCCCCAGCAAAATTGATCCAAGCGTTCTGAAAACGCTTTTTGACAATGACTTGATCCCAGTGATTGCGCCGCTTGGCGCTGGCGAAAAAGGCGAAACCTATAATGTAAATGGGGATACCGCAGCCGGGGCGATCGCAGCGGCCTTGAAGGCAGATCGCCTTTTACTGCTCACAGATGTTGCGGGCGTTAAGGATGCAAACGGCAATGTTCTCACCGAACTCACCGCCGCCCAAATTCGCCAAATGACGCAGGAGGGCGTGATCGCAGGCGGCATGATTCCCAAAACAGAAACAGCGCTTGCAGCCCTGAACGGCGGCGTGCGCGCTGTTGTTATCTTGGATGGGCGCGCACAAAATGCCTGCTTGCTCGAGCTGTTCACCGAACATGGCGCAGGCTCTCTTATTCGTGACGCGCTGCCTTGATAAAAACCGCGCCGCATAGGGCTGTGCGTCGTGTCAACTCAACAGACGCTCATGCGACAAGCGATACAAGCAGATGAATCCTGCCCAAACCCCTGAGCGCCTTTTAGAAGTCACGCAGCTGGTGGATGCAACCGGTCTGATGGTTTTAGGCGGGCTGCACCCAGAAGAAACCGATCTGGTCCCCACAGGCTGTAAAACACTGATTTTGCTTGGCCCCAAAGATCAACATTTCTGGCCTATTTTTGCCAAAAGCCCGGAAAAGGCAGATGGTGCACCAGACCCGCTTGACCGGTGGTCTGAAAGGGTTGTGTCCGATTTGGCAAAGAAGCTAAGCGCGCAGCCCGTCTTTCCATTCGGCGGGCCGCCTTACGCTCCTTTTTATTCATGGGCTTTGCGCTGCGGAAATATATTTAGCTCGCCCATCCGCCTTTTGGTTCATCAACAAATGGGTTTATACGTTTCTTTTCGGGGCGCGCTTGCCCTACCATGGCATCTAGATCTGCCTCAGAGCGGGCCCTCGCCCTGCATCGGCTGTTCGGCCCCCTGCCAAAGCGCTTGTCCCGTCGAGGCTTTTGAAAACCGCGCTTATGATGTTGCAGGCTGCCGCGCTCATATCAACGGCCCAGACAGTTCAAGCTGCCGCTCGACGGGCTGCGCCGCGCGCCGGGCCTGCCCCATAAGCAAAAACGCGGCGCGCCCGCACGCGCAATCGGCATTTCACATGAAAACTTTTGCAAATTGAGTAAGCGCCTAATTTTAATGCGCCATGCGCAATCCGATGATTTTGAACACTCTTGCGATTTTGAGCGTCCGTTAAGCGTCCGCGGACAGCAAGACGCCGCGCATATGCGACACTGGTTCCACGCGCAGGGCTACCACCCACAAAACGCTTTGGTATCAGCGGCAAAGCGTACTGCTGAAACCTATGACTTATTACAAATCGAAAATTGCCACGCCTTTCTTTCAAAAGCTCTTTATCTTGCCCCTGCAACGACGCTGCTGACTGCTCTGAAAAAGACCACAGGACCCTCAGTTCTGATGATTGGGCATAATTTTGGGATCTCAGATCTGGCCAACCGTTTGCGCAAAGACAGGTCGGCAAACCCAGAGTTCAAAATCTTTCCACCCGGCGCGATCTGGGTAGCTGATCTGCCGATAGAGGATTGGCGCGCTCTCAATTGGGGCGCAGCCAGCTCAGTCAATTTTACAAGCCCCCAAGATGTACGAACGAAGCTGTCAAACGGCCCGCGTCGCTAACAGCCGTTAATGGCCTAAAATCTGGCTCAAAAACAATTTTGTCCGATCCGATTGTGGGTTTCCGAAAAACTCCTCGGGTTCGTTTTGTTCGACAATTTGCCCTTCATCCATGAAGATCACACGGTTGGCCACTTGCCGGGCAAAGCCCATCTCATGCGTGACGCAAATCATCGTCATGCCATCTTCGGCCAAGGCAATCATGGTGTCTAACACCTCTTTGATCATTTCTGGATCAAGCGCCGATGTCGGTTCATCAAAGAGCATAATACGCGGCTTCATGCAGAGCGATCGCGCGATGGCCACCCGTTGCTGCTGCCCGCCGGATAATTGACCCGGATATTTATCTGCTTGTTCTGGAATTTTCACCTTTTCCAGAAAATGCATGGCGGTTTCTTCCGCCTCTTTTTTGGGTGTTTTACGCACCCAAATCGGCGCAAGCGTGCAGTTTTCTAAAATCGTTAAATGGGGGAATAAGTTGAAATGCTGGAAACACATGCCCACTTCAGACCGAATTTTATCAATATTCTTAAGATCGGAAGACAGCACTGTACCATCAACCGTGATCTTGCCCTGCTGATGTTCTTCTAAAGCGTTGATACAGCGGATCAACGTCGATTTTCCTGATCCCGACGGACCGCAGACCACAATCCGCTCGCCCCGATTCACCGTTAGATTGATATCCCGCAATACGTGAAACGCACCATACCATTTATTCATGCTCTGAATGTCGATCGCGACTTCGTCCGAGACGGTCAATTTTGCAGGTTGTGTCATAAAAGCTACCTTTTAACGGTGATCGGTTGCGAGCTGTCGCTCGAGCCATTGTGAATATTGCGAGATGCCAAAGCAAACGATGAAAAACAAAACTGCTGCGAAGCCAAGCAGCTCCCAATAAATTCCATTCCATTCCGTCGCTGACAGTATCGGACCACGGATCATTCCGACCAAATCAAACATCGAAATAATCGAGACCAATGTGGTGTCTTTGAACAGCCCCACAGCAACATTTACAATCCCAGGAATAGAGATCTTCAAAGCTTGCGGAAGAATAATAAGACGCATCGACTGCGCATAATCTAAGCCCAAACTGCCCGCAGCCTCATATTGCCCCGCTGGTAAAGCGGCTAACCCGCCCCGAATAACCTCGGCAATATAGGCCGCCGAAAACAGCGTGATCATAATAATAACCCGCAAGATCAAATCAAAATTGGTGCCTGGCGGCAGAAAATAAGCTAGAACAACATTGGCTACAAACAACAAGGTGATCAGCGGAACGCCTCGAATAAATTCGATGAACACAACGCAAATGGCCCGAATGACCGGCAAATTTGATTGCCGGCCCAAGGCGAGCAAAATCCCCAGCGGAACCGATAAAGACACGCAAACAGTTCCCAGAATGATGTTTAACATAAAGCCGCCCATATCACGGCTCGGAACGGCTTCAAGCGCGATGAAATTACTGAGCGGAGCGCTTAGATAACCGCCCAAATACCAACTGAGGAAGGCTGCCAATGCGGCAGCGAATAAAGCCACAGCGAATTTTTGTTTGGCCATCATTTGAAAGGTTTTGTAACCAGCGATAAATCCAACCAATCCAACGACAGGTGTGACGATACTTCCCCCCCAAATCAACCAGTAGGCTAAAAATGGGTAAATCGCAGTGAACACCAGCATCTTGCGTGGAAGTTTCGAGAACAGCACAGGCGCGACAGCAACCAGCAACAGCACAAAGCTAAGACTAGGACGCCAATAGAGTTCCTTTGGATATTTGAAACCGAAAATTAATTGGTTCCAGCGTTCAGTTAATACAGAAAAGCACCCACCAGATAGACCGTCGAGAACTTCATAGCATTCCCATTGCGAGGATGTCGTCCATACTCCGTTTAAGAGCCAAGGAACAATCGCTGCAGCAATTTTATACAAAAGGTAAATTGCTAAAACTGTCATCAAAGAGTTAAAGACCGATGAAAATAAATTCTCACGCAACCATTTCACCACACCAGACTGGCTAGAAGGCGGCGGTGCCGGCGGCAAGGCTGTGTGGCGGACAAAGGCTGTGACTTGCTTGGCCATCTTATCGCCCCTTCAATTTAATCGAGTGATTATAGACGTTCATGATGGCAGAAATGCCAAGCGAGATTATGAGATAGAAGGCCATTAGCAAGAGAACAGTTTCAATGGCCCGCCCCGTCTGGTTCAACGTAATACCGCCCAAAGTACCAGTAACATCCATATACCCCACGGCAATCGCCAACGATGAGTTTTTGGTCAGGTTCAAATAATTTGAAATCAACGGTGGAATAATTACGCGCAGAGCTTGCGGCAGGATCACGAGGTTCATAATCCGCCCCGGTCGCAAACCAAGCGAGGCGGCTGCTTCGCTTTGACCTTTTGACACCGCTTGAATGCCCGCTCTTACGTTTTCGGCAATAAACGCGCCGGTATAAATCGATAACGCGAACCAAAGTGATAATAAGGATCCGCGCGCCCAGATACCGCCTTTGAAATTAAACCCTTTCAATGCCGGGTATTCCATACCAATCGGGTTTCCTAACAGAAAAAACATCGCCAGCGTTGGCACAAATAAAATAGCTAAGCTCGGCCAAAGCACGGGTAGAATAACCCCATGATCAAACAAAGTTTTGCGCGCGTATCTGCGATAAAAAAGAACCGCGATAAGCGATAGGATGAATGCAACAATTACGATCCAGCCACCATCATATAAAACCGGTTTTGGCATGTAGATCCCGCGACCGGTGAAGGCAAAGGAATCGAACAACATTGATGCTTCAGGATTTTCACCCCGAAACGCGCGCGGTTGAGGTAACACTGATAAAAAAATCGCGTTTATAATCAGGATCCAGATCAATACTGGTATATTGCGAAACACTTCCACATAAACGGCCATAGTTTTGGCAACGAGCCAATTGTTTGAGAGTCGTAAAACACCTGCTAGTACACCGAAAACAGTGGCCGTTATACATCCTAAAACAGCAACCAAAAGAGTGTTTAAAACACCAACGATTGAAGCTCGCAGATGTGTAGATTGGCTGTCATACTCGATCAAACGCTGATTAATATCATAACCCGCCGGCTCACCCAAAAAACCGTAAGAAATATCCAAACCTGCTGCAGCTAAATTCTGCAATAGGTTCCATCCCAAAAAAGCCATAATGCAGATTAGAAAAATTAACGCTAAAAACTGGAACGTGTAGGACCGATAACGCGTATCGTTAATCAACATTGATAGACGGAATTCAGACGCGTCCGTTTGGACAGAAAGAGACATATAGGGGGTTCCAGACTTTTTCTAAAATAACGGCGCTTATCTCGCGCAATTTTGGAAATAAATCAATAAAAAAAGGGCGCTACAAAAGCGCCCTTTCTATTTTGTAACTTAACGGAAAGGGGGTGAGTAAATCAAACCACCATCAGTCCACAAAGAATTTACACCTCTATTCAACTTAATAGGAGTGCTTTCACCAATATTACGGTCAAATGACTCGCCGTAGTTTCCGACCGCTTGAATTGCCCGCAAAGCCCATGATGCATCCAGGCCTAGGTAATCCGCCAATTTACCTTCTGTACCCAAAAGACGTTTAACTTCTGGAATGTTTGAATTGGCTGCCAAATCCGCTGCGTTAGCTGCAGTCACGCCAAACTCTTCCGCAGTGATCATCGCGTTCAAAGTCCAACGCACAATATCGCCCCATTCGTTATCACCATGGCGTACAACAGGACCTAACGGCTCTTTAGAAACGATTTCTGGCAAAACAACATGGTCATCTGGCTTTTCGAAGCTTGTCCGAGTAGCCGCCAACGCTGAACGATCTGTCGTATAAGCATCGCATGCACCAGCTAAATATTGCTGCTGTGCTTCGGCATTCGTTTCAATTGGAACTGGTTCATAAGAAATGTTGTTCAACCGGAAAAAATCCGCCAAGTTCAACTCAGTCGTTGTACCTGTTTGAATACAAATTGTTGCGCCATCCAACTCAGTAGCCGAAGAAACCCCCAGATCGGCAGAGGCCATAAAGCCTTGTCCGTCATAGTAGTTCACGCCTACAAAATCTAATCCAAGCTCAGTATCACGCTGGAAACTCCAAGTTGTGTTCCGTGACAGCATGTCAATTTCACCCGATTGAAGCGAGGTGAAACGAGTCTTGGTGGTTGTTGGTACAAACTCAACAGCAGTTGAATCACCTAAAACAGCTGCTGCGACGGCGCGGCAAACATCAACATCGAAACCAGCCCACTCACCGTTAGCGTCAGGACTTGCGAACCCAATCAAACCTGTGGAAACACCACAATTTAACTTTCCGCGTGCTTTCACGTCATCCGCTGTGCCCGCAAATACGCTGCCAGCAGACATTGCTGCTAGGGTAACTGCGCCTAAAACTAAGGATTTTTTCATCTTTACCTCTTTCTGATGATTGTCCCAAACTGGGACTTCTGATTAGAACGGTATGTCCAACCTCACAAACTAACCTGCGCCAACGGCCCAAGTGATTCCGCAGTGTGGCCAATTTTTTACGTTATCGTCAAGCAAACTATCACCAAAACCATGATTTGAATTGGCTCAAAGCTCTATCACCCACTGGTGTAACCTATTTTTCAACCACAGCGTGTAAAAAAATCATATGCAGCGAGAAAATCTAACTTTTTCAGCGCGGCATGCGCCGCAGCCTCCTCATCGATTCCCCATTGTTCTTCCTGCCAAATTTCATCAAGCCGGCATAATTCCCACGCTTGTTCAGGCTTAAGATGACCTTCTATAACCGCCAAAGCCGCAACCAAACTGCCGGGAAATGTAACCAGATCATGAAAAGCGGTTAACTGAAACGCTGAAAGACGCTGCATCGGCGCTGCCAAGTTCAAAACGGACTCTGCCGCTTGCGCCAGATAGGTCACCCCCGATGTGCTGTGTAAAATCGCACCATATGTTTGCCCTGCCCACTCTAGCAATGGATCCCAGGCCTCCGCTTGTCGCGCGTTTAGCTCGGCCGGCTGCGCCGCGCGATAGCAGAGTAAATCGGTTTCACCATAAGCCGCCAACATGTTCAAAACATCTTGGAATTGGCGCGTCACCTTATCCAAAGCGGCATTGGCGCGGCGGGTATAGGGCATGGTTTCAGGGCGAACAGTTTCAACCTGCGCGCGCCACTCTGCGGCAACCGCCTCAGCCAAAGCCTTCGTGGGCAACGCCAAAAGCGTTTTTGCCGGAGTTTTTACCAAGCGGCCATCGAGCAAGACCGTATAGCCAAGCTCTTGTTGCGCAATTTCAACTTGCGTCCAGAATCGTTTTTGCTGCCAATCAGCCATGACCTATGCTTTCATTATTTGAGAAATGAGGCCCGGCAACTCAGACACCGTATGGGCAATATGCGTACAACCAGAAAGCTGATGCGCCTCGTGATATCCCCATGTCACACCAATCGTGTGCATACCCGCTGCGCGCGCCATATCTCTATCATAACTGGTATCCCCAATCATCACGGCACGGCGCGCCTCAATTCCGGTCTCCAATAGAGCCTGATGCAACATGCTCGGATGCGGTTTTGAGGGGTGCTCATCTGCAGTTTGCGTGGTGAGGAAATAAGAGTGCAATCCGCCTGCCTCGAGCAAGGCGTTCAAGCCACGGCGCGAATTTCCCGTTGCCACCCCCAAAATAAACCGCGGATCCTGGTGAAACTGCCGCAAAAGGGGTAGGATCCCCGCATAAAAGCCCAGATCTGGTTGGTCTGCGCGCTGCCCGGCAAAATACTCTTTAAACGCTTTTTCTGCCAAATCACGTTCCCCATGATCGAACTGCGGCACCAAGCGATAAAACACCTCTGGCAGCGAAAGCCCGACGCAAGACAAAACATCTTGGCGCGGCGGCATTGGGCGCCTGAGCGTGGAAAAGGCGTGGGCCATCGCACCGATAATATGCGCTTGGCTATCCACAAGCGTGCCATCGACATCCAAAACAATCAAAAACGGCGCCAAACCCTACCCCACAAAATCTTCAAACGGATCGTCTTCGATATCATGCGTATCCCATTGAAACGTATCCCACGTGCGCTGCATATGTTCGCTTAACTCAGCCGTAAAACTGATTGGTTTTTTATGAACAGGGTGTTCAATGCGCAAAAAGCGCGCGTGCAGATGAAGCTTACGGCTGATATCGCCGCCCAATTGAGCACCCCAGCCATCGCCTAAATTATCCTGGCTAGATCCTCCATATTTTCCATCGCCAATAATGGGATGGCCGATTTCCGCCATATGCGCGCGCAATTGATGCGTGCGGCCGGTGATCGGTGCCAAAGCCACCCATGCGCCGCGTTTGGCCAAAGCACTGAGGACACGATAATCGGTTAAAGCGCGTTTCGCGCCCTCAACAGAAGCCACATCACGTGGATGAACACAGTGCATTTTTTCGCCCGCACCTTTGGCGCCATGACCCATAGATTTCACCAATCCATATTTGATAGTGCCCGATTTGGGCGCAGGCACTCCGGCCACTGCCGCCCAGTAAATTTTACGCGTCTCACGATGTCGAAACGCTTCCGTTAACGCGCTGGCAGCCGCGCGATGACGCGCCAGAACCAAAATGCCCGAGGTATCCTTATCTAAGCGATGCACCAAGCGTGGCTTCTCATCATGGCCAAAGCGCAACGCATCGGCCAACCCATCCACGTGGCGAGTTTGTTTGCTTCCCCCTTGCGTGGCCAGCCCCGGTGGTTTGTTCAAAACGATGATATGATCATCTTTATACAGAACAGCATTTTGTATCATCCGAGCATCTTGCGGGCTCACGCTGCGCGCAACCACGGCCCTCGGCTTCAAATCACTATCGGTTAGGGGAGGGATGCGGATCTCTTGGCCGGCCGCGATACGCGTCGAGGCTTTGCAGCGCTGGCCATCAACGCGCAGCTCCCCTTTTCGGCACATCTGTTCGATGCGTGCTTGCCCCAATTGCGGAAAGCAATGGCGCAACCAGCGATCTAACCTTTGATCAACGCTGCCTTCCTCAACCGTTAGTTTTTGTACTCCGCTCATGCCGATACCGCTCGCATTGCTATAAACCCAAGAAAAACCGCCGCCAAAGCGCCTAGAACGCTGCCACATAGATAGGCAAGCGCAAATCCGAACCGCCCCATATCCAAAAGCTTCAGCAAATCCAACGAAAACGCGGAAAACGTGGTGAAGCCTCCCAAAATGCCCGCCATCAAAAACAGGGGTGCGATCTCACTCAACCGACCGGCGAAATAGGCAAAGGCCAGCCCCATCAAGAACGATCCGATCACGTTTACGCTCAGCGTGCCATAGGGAAACGCCACCATCTGCACCAAACAAAAACGCAAAAGCGCGCCAATGCCGCCGCCACAAGCCACAAGAAGATAAACCATAGTCGTGCTCATCCGCTCTGCTCGCGCCAATGTCAAGCCAAAGCCGGATCACCGATCATCACGCCGACGCGCTCTTAATTTATCAAAATAAGCAATACGCTTTATCAGATCGCGTTCAAACCCCCGCTCAACCGGTTCATAAAACCGCAGCCGTCCAAATCCTTCTGGAAAATAATCCTGCCCAGAGAATCCATCAGGAGCGTCATGATCATAAGCATACTCGGCGCCATAGCCTTGATCTTTCATCAACCCCGTCGGGGCGTTCAAAATATGCTTTGGAGGGGGCAGCGATCCGCCGCGCGAGGCGGCGCGGCGGGCGGCTTTATAAGCGCTATAAATCGCGTTCGATTTAGGCGCCAACGCCAGATAAGCCACCGCTTGCGCAAGCGCCAGCTCACCTTCCGGGCTGCCCAATCGCTCGTAACTTTGCCAGGCCTCAAGGCAGATCCGTTGCGCATCCGGATCTGCCAAACCAATATCTTCGATCGCCATTCGCAATATGCGCCGCCCCAGATAACGTGGGTCCTCGCCCCCCTCGAGCATGCGTGCCAGCCAATATAACGCCGCATCCGGATCAGAGCCGCGCACGGATTTGTGCAAAGCCGAAATCAAATTATAATGGCCATCACCCGATTTATCATATTGCGAAGCGCGGCGGCTAAGACGCTTTGCCAAACCTTCTGCGCTGACCTGCGCCGCATCCGGCCATGACAACGTTTGTTCGACCAAGTTTAACAACATCCGGCCATCCCCATCGGCCATCGTAATCAACAACTCTTTCGCCTCAAAGGTTAAAGGCAAGTCACGGTTCAAAACCGCCTCAGCCCGCACCATCAATTGCATCAGATCAGAATCCGCCAAGCGCGTCAGCACCAACACTTGCGCGCGCGATAAAAGCGCTGCGTTCAGCTCAAACGACGGGTTCTCTGTACTGGCCCCCACCAATAAAATTGAGCCATCTTCAATATAGGGTAAAAACCCATCTTGCTGCGCGCGGTTAAACCGATGGATCTCATCCACAAATAATAAAGTTCCGCGACCATTTTTATGCCGCAAACGCGCCGCTTCAAAACATTTTTTCAAATCTGCAACGCCCGAAAAAATCGCGCTGATTTGTTCAAAGAAAAGATCCGTATGATCGGCCAACAACCGGGCTAATGTGGTTTTTCCCACGCCAGGCGGCCCCCAGAAAATTAACGACGTCAATTGTCCGGAGGCAAGCATCGCCCCCAAGGGTGCATCCGGCGCCAATAACTGCGCCTGCCCAATCACCTCATCAACGGTTTTTGGGCGTAATCGCTCAGCCAAAGGAACCGGCCCCTGCGCCGTATCTGCATCGCTAGAAAAAAGGTCGCTCATAACCGAAACCGCAACGCCAAGCGCCGCGCTCCGCGCAGAACAACGATTTCACCCCGGCCATTGGTCGCTCTTAATCTTCGGTCAATATCTTGAAGCTGTTCCAGCGGCTCTCCGTTCACCGCAAGGATCACATCACCAACCCGCAATCCAATCCGCGCGCCCAATGGCCCAGTGTCTAAAATAACAAAGCCAAAGCTGGTCCAGCTTAATTTATAACGCTCTTGAATAGCAGGATTTATCGTGCTGATTCTAAGCCCTGACAAAATACTGTTTCCAGACAACACAGTTTCAATCGCTGGCGGGATATTTGGCGCGGCGGATAATTCAACCGTGATCACACGGGCACGACCGTCGCGTAGGCGCGTTATTTCAGCAAATGCGCCTAAGCCTGTTACGGACAATCGATAAAGCATCTCTTCTGGTGTGGTCACTGCAGCACCATTCACATCCTTGACAATATCACCAATCTGAAACCCGGCTGCGCGAAATGGGCTTTGCGGATGTAACTCGGTCAGTAAAATACCTTCATAGGGGCGCAAGCCAAGCGTATCGCTGATATCCGAGGTGAGTGTTTGGGCCTTTAATCCCGCCCAAGGCCGCTGAAACGATGACGCGCCAGCTCGTGCTTGCGCCACAAATTGTTCAACCAAACTGGCCGGGATTGCAAAGCCGATACCGTTTGAACCACCTGAGCGCGTTAGTATCGAGGTGTTAATGCCGATGAGACGCCCCTGCATATCAACCAAGGCTCCACCAGAGTTTCCTGGATTAATGGGCGCATCTGTTTGAATAAAATAACCGCGCTGATTGCCAATGGCTGCGCCCGAGCGTGCCAATCCAGAAATAATCCCACTACTGACTGTTTGGCCCACGCCGAACGGATTTCCAATCGCCAGCGCCAATTCACCAACCTCAACCGTTTCACTTTCTCGCAGCGTCAAAAACGGCAAAACTGGCGCTGCAAGCAATTGCAAAACGGCCAAATCCGCGCCTTCGTCGCTTAACAAAACCTGCGCCTGATATTCACGCCGGTCCTGCAAAACCACGCGGATTGAAGTTGCTTGGGCCACAACGTGATAATTCGATACGATCAAACCATCGCTCGACACCAACACACCAGATCCCAAGGAGTTTTCAATTCGAGGCCGCTGCGCACCAAAGTTTTGAAAAAAATTGCCAAAAAAGGGATCATCTGCAAACGGGCTGTGCGCGCGCCTATCCACCTGACGCTGCGCATAAATATTCACCACAGCCGGCGCGGCAGATTTCACCAATGGCACAAAGCTAAAGGTCATGTCTGCGCGCGATTGAGGCACCCTGTCACCCGCAGTCAGGGGCAGCGCCACTCCGATCGCAAAGAGCCAAAATAAAATCGCAAAACGCATTTTTGAACCTTTTAAACAGCCGGCCCTGAAGATATGCGCAAGCGCCAAGGAATTTACAAGATATCTTCTGAAAAACAAAAACCCCCGGCCAAGAGACCGGGGGCAATTCATATTCTCAATCGCGCGACATTTAGTCCTGAGCGGCTTCCTCGGCGGCAACGCGGGCTTTGTCCGCCGCGCCTTTTGCATCGACATCACGATCTACAAATTCGATAATTGCCATTGGGGCCATATCGCCATAGCGAAAGCCAGCTTTCATAATCCGAACATAGCCGCCTTGGCGCTCTTTGTAGCGCGGGCCTAAAATATCAAAAAGCTTGGTGACATATTGGTCTTCTTTCAATTGCGCGGCAGCTTGACGGCGCGCGTGCAGATCACCCCGTTTGCCCAATGTGATCAATTTTTCAACGATCGGACGCAGTTCTTTAGCTTTTGGAACCGTAGTTTTGATCTGCTCATGTTCAATAAGCGATCCTGCCATATTCGCCCAAAGCGCTTTACGATGTTCGTGAGTCCGGTTTAACCGGCGGTAACCTTTTGCATGACGCATGTTTCATCTCCTATATTTTTGCTTTGTCTGGCAGCCGATGCGTGTCAGCCACTCTCCTTGGGGCAGATGCCCTATTTTCCCCGCACAAAGCGGGCATTTAAAAGGGCGGGCGCGACACCCGCCCTATTCTTAAAAATTATCTTCGAATTTCTTTGCCAGATCTTCGATATTATCCGGTGGCCAATCTTCGACATCCATCCCAAGATGCAAGCCCATACCAGACAGCACTTCTTTAATCTCGTTCAGCGATTTGCGGCCGAAATTAGGCGTCCGCAACATCTCGGCTTCCGTCTTCTGGATCAGATCACCGATGTAAACGATGTTATCATTTTTCAAGCAATTTGCCGAGCGCACCGACAATTCAAGCTCATCCACTTTCTTCAACAGCAGCGGGTTAAACTCGAGACTGTCTTCATCTTCATTGCGACCTGCGGATTCTGGTTCATCAAAATTCACAAAGATCGACAATTGATCCTGCATAATACGCGCAGCATAGGCTACCGCATCATCCGGCGTCAAAGAGCCATCTGTTTCAACTTTTAAGGTCAATTTATCATAATCAAGCACTTGGCCCTCACGGGTTGGCTGCACATCATATGATACTTTTTTGATCGGCGAATAAATCGCATCGATAGGGATAAGGCCAATCGGTGCATCTTCCATTTTATTTTTATCCGCAGAGACATAGCCTTTGCCGGTGTTCACCGTCAGCTCCATAAACAAGTCTGCCCCATCATCTAAATGACAGATCACATGCGACTTGTTCAAGATTTCGATACCTGCGCTGTCAGAAATATCGGCAGCGGTGACTACACCGGGGCCTTTTGCACTGATCGACAGGCGCTTGGGCCCTTCAACTTCCATCTTCAAGGCCACGCCTTTGAGGTTCAACACGATATCGGTTACGTCTTCGCGCACACCGGCAACCGAAGAAAACTCATGCAGCACGTTATCGATTTGTACGCTTGAAATCGCAGCACCTTGCAGCGAGCTCATCAAAACACGGCGCAACGCGTTGCCCAATGTCAATCCAAAACCGCGTTCCAATGGTTCTGCAACCACTGTGGCCACGCGCGCCGGATCGTTTCCTGGTTTAATCTCTAATTGTGCGGGTTTGATTAATTCAGCCCAATTTTTATGGATCATGCGTCCCTCCATTCTTGCAACTGCCCCATGACCAAATAGCCAGTCGCGCCCGAGGTTAAAATCACGAAGAGAGGGCTGCCTGCGGGCACCCCTCTTTCAAACGTAGCGCGGGTTTATACCCGGCGGCGCTTTGGTGGGCGACAGCCGTTATGGGCCATCGGTGTCACATCGCGAATGGATGTGATGTTAAACCCAACGGCGGCCAAAGCACGCAACGCGCTTTCTCGGCCAGAGCCGGGCCCTTGCACTTCGACCTCAAGCGTTTTCACGCCATGATCCTGTGCTTTGCGCCCTGCATCTTCAGCGGCCATCTGCGCTGCATATGGTGTTGACTTGCGCGAACCTTTAAAGCCCATCGTACCAGCCGAAGACCACGCGATCGCGTTGCCTTGCACGTCAGAAATGAGGATTTTAGTATTGTTAAATGAAGAGTTCACATGCGCAACACCGGCTGCGATATTCTTGGAAACCTTCTTCTTGCCTGCACGGCGAGTATCTCGTGCCATAATCTGTGCCCTTTCCTATTTCTTCTTGCCAGCGATGGCTTTGGCAGGGCCCTTCCGGGTGCGTGCATTGGTATGCGTACGCTGTCCACGAACCGGCAGGTTACGACGATGGCGTAGGCCACGATAACAACCAAGATCCATCAAACGTTTGATGTTCATCTGTGTTTCGCGGCGCAGATCGCCTTCAACCGAATAATTGGCGTCAATATGCTCGCGCACTGACAGTACTTCGGAATCGCTTAATTCATTTACGCGACGTGTTTCATCAATCTTGACGGCTTCGCAAATGGCTTTGGCCGAAGATAGGCCAATTCCGGTGATATAGGTAAGGGCGACTGGAACCCGCTTATGCGTCGGGATGTTTACGCCGGCGATACGTGCCACGTTATATTTCCTTTTCGTTGCGGTTCCGTAATCCCGGAACCTTTTTTCACAACGTCCGATCACCCACCTTGGCCGGGATCGAAGCTGTCTCAGGTAATCTTGCACATAGAAACGTTTATCTGCAAAACTCGTTCAGTTCAGAAGTGTCAGCCATTAAGAGGATTCAAAGACCCCGTCAAGCCCAAACCTTTGATCAATTCAAGATGTTGGCGATTTCAGATTGCACCTTATCAATGCTGGCAAGACCATCCACCGATACAAGCTTATCATGGGCAAAATAATATCCAAGAAGAGGCGATGTCTTCTTGTAATATTCCATCAAACGTTGACGCAGGCTTTCCGCGTTATCATCCGCGCGGCGGCTAAACTCGGTGCCGCCACAATTGACACATTTTCCATCGGCAGGCTGAGGTTTGGTGATGTCGTGATACACTTCACCGCAGGACGCGCATGTGGAGCGCCCCGTGATACGCGCCACAAGAGCCGCATCATCCACTTTCATCTCGATAACCGATGCTAATGATTGGCCACATTCTTTCAATAGGACATCCAGCGCCACCGCCTGCCCCAACGTCCGGGGAAATCCGTCAAAAATAAAACCGCCGGCATTTGCCTCTGACAGTTTTTCACGGATCAAACCGATCACAATGTCATCCGTGACCAAATCCCCGCGCGCCATCACCTCTGCCACTTTTAGGCCCATCTCGCTGCCACTGCTTTTGGCATCGCGCAACATATCACCAGTCGACAGCTGTACCATGTCACGGGTGTCAACGAGATGTCGCGCCTGCGTTCCTTTTCCGGCGCCGGGCGGGCCTAACAGAATAATGTTCATCGACGTGCAGGTCCTTTTTTCCGACGCGCCTTTCCTTTACCACGCAATTGCGATTTCTGGATAAGGCTTTCATACTGATGAGCAAGCAAATGCGATTGAACTTGCTGAATCGTATCCATTGTCACCGACACCACAATCAAAACCGAGGTGCCACCAAAATAAAACGGAATGGCAAGTTGGCCGCGCAGAATCTCAGGTAAAAGGCACACCGCTGCAAGATAAGCTGACCCCAAGACCAGCACGCGGTTCACCACATATTCAAGATGCTCAGCCGTTTTTTGCCCTGGGCGAATACCGGGAATAAAGCCGTTCTGGTTCTTTAGATTATCGGCCACATCGTCCGGCTTGAAGGACACATTGAACGTGTAGAAATACGCAAAAAACACGATCATAGCAGTGAAAAAGGCCAGATAGAGTGGCTGGCCGGGGCCGAAATATGCCAAAATGGTCGACATAACCGGGCCGGTTTGCGACCCCGAAAACGTACTGACAGTGGTGGGCAAAAGCAGCAATGAACTGGCAAAGATCGCCGGGATCACGCCGGCCGGGTTCACTTTTACAGGCAGGTGCGAATTCTGACCTTCCATCACCTTCATGCCAACTTGGCGCCGCGGATATTGGATGATGATTTTGCGCAGAGCGCGCTCCATAAACACCACGAAGGCGATTGTCGCGATCACCATCACAATCACACCAACAATAACCGCTGGGCTGATCGCGCCAGAGCGCCCAGAGGCAAAGAATTGCGCCAAAGCAGAGGGAATTTCGGCAATGATGCCGACGAAAATGATCAGCGAAATCCCATTGCCAATACCACGGGCTGTGATTTGTTCGCCCAGCCACATCAAAAACATCGTACCGCCCACCAGCGTGATCAGGCAAGACACGCGGAAAAACATCCCAGGATCGGTAACCAAATCACCCGCTTCCAAGCTGGCCGCCAAGCCATAGGCTTGCAACGTGGCTAGAAAAACGGTTCCGTAACGCGTATATTGGTTGATTTTCTTGCGGCCCTGTTCGCCCTCTTTTTTAAGCTGCTCAAGCTGCGGCACCATCGAAGTCATCAGCTGAACAATAATAGAGGCCGAAATATAAGGCATGATACCAAGGGCAAAAATACCCATCCGACCAAGCGCGCCGCCCGTGAACATGGTGAGCATGCCACCGATGCCGCCCTGCGCCTGCTCCATAAATTCGCGCAACGCGGCGCCATCAATACCTGGAACGGGAATAAACGTCCCAAGGCGGTAAACCACCAACAGGCCTAAAGTAAATAGAATTCTGTTCCGCAGATCGGTCGCCTTACCCAAGGCGGCCCAACTGGTGTTTGCGGCCATTTGCTCTACTGCGGATACCATTTCTATCTCTCTTTATAGCAAACGCCGCCAAGAGCGTTTTCCGGCTCGTTGGCGGCGTTATGGAAAACTTCAACCTCTATGTAAGCAGCCCTAAGCGGCTTCACAAGATGTTATTCTTTAGTTGCGGCCACTGGCGCTGCAATTGTCAGGCTGCCACCCGCTTTTTCAACCGCTGCAATGGCAGATTTAGACGCGCCTGTCACGGTAAGCGCCACTTTTGAGGTCAGCTCGCCCTTTGACAAAATGCGAATTCCGTCCAATTTGCGGCGCACCAAGCCAGACGCGATCAAAGCATCTTCCGACATATCGGCTTTCGCGTCTAATTTACCGGCTTCAATAAATTTCTGGATCAAACCAAGGTTTACAACGGCAAATTTCTTACGGTTCGGCTTGCTGAAGCCGCGCTTTGGCAAACGTTGATACAAAGGCATCTGGCCGCCTTCATACCCGTTAATCGCCACACCTGAGCGTGATTTCTGGCCTTTGATACCACGTCCGGCAGTTTTACCCTTGCCAGATCCTGGACCGCGCGCCACACGTTTCTTCTTGCGTGTTGCGCCTTCATTATCGTGTAATTCGTGTAATTTCATGTCGCTTCCCCTTTGCCGGAACTGCCCTTCGAGCGACCAAAGGGGCAAACACGGCGTTGCAATTGATTCTGTGCCCTCGAAAGGCCACCGGAGGCGTATAGACTCAGACCCTCCTTCATGCAAGCCCCAGAGCACCCAGCAATTAAATCATGCTGCCAAGAAGCCTTTCGCCGCCTGAAAAGCCTCTGCAGCGCCCCATTTAGGCGCTGCCAAACCAAGCCCAACAAAAGTCTATGGTTCATGCGAGCAACTTGAATAAGGGTCTAACGCGCCCAATTTCTTTGAACGGCACAAGCGCGTGGCAAATGAAAAAACGCGCGTCGTGCAAGCTGACTGGACGGTTAAGTTGGTCGAACGAATATCAGCAGAGTCGCAGCGCTCTCAAGAAAAGAACACCGCGGCACACGCCAAACCCGCCACTTTATATCTATGTCCACAGAATAAAACGCCCCGGGAAGATCCCGAGGCGTTTTTAGTTTCACTTTTAGAAGGGCGCGCTTTAGTTATCGCGTTCTTCGATAATCTCAACCATATGCGAGATTTTATTCACCATACCGCGCACCGCCGGGGTATCTTCCAGCTCACGGGTTTTGTGCATTTTGTTGAGGCCCAGGCCAATCAGCGTCTGACGCTGCTTTGCAGGGCGGCGGATCGGAGACCCGGTTTGTTTTACAACAATTGTTTTCGCCATTCTTCTGGTCCTTAAGCTTCTGCGGTTTCAACCGCATCGGCTGCTGCCGCGGGCTCATCGCGTTTCAAGATATCAGCAACCTTCTTACCGCGGCGTTGCGCCACCATACGAGGGCTCGATTCATTCACCAGACCGTCAATTGTTGCACGGATCATGTTATATGGATTTGACGATCCAACTGATTTTGCAACAACATCCTGTACACCAAGCATTTCAAACACAGCGCGCATAGGACCACCGGCAATGATACCAGTACCCGTTGCGGCGGTGCGCATCACAACTTTACCAGCGCCATGACGGCCCTGTACGTCGTGATGCAAGGTGCGGCCTTCGCGCAATGGAATACGCACCATCTGACGTTTGGCTTGCTCGGTTGCTTTGCGGATGGCTTCAGGAACTTCCTTTGCCTTCCCCTTGCCATAGCCCACACGGCCCTTTTGGTCGCCAACAACCACCAATGCAGCAAAGCCAAAGCGTTTCCCACCTTTAACGGTTTTTGACACCCGGTTGATCGAAACGAGACGATCGGCGAACTCAGGCGCTTCATCACGATCGCGACGGCCCCGGTTGTTTTGTTCTCTAGCCATATCTTCGTCTCCTTAAAACTTAAGTCCACCTTCACGGGCGGCGTCAGCCAAAGCTTTGACACGTCCATGAAAGAGAAGTCCACCGCGATCGAAATAGCAGTTATCAACGCCTGCTGCCTTTGCGCGCTCGGCAATTGCCGCGCCCACTTTGGCAGAGGCCTCTACGTTGTTTTTGCCAATGATGCCTAAGTCTTTTTCCAAAGACGAGGCAGCTGCCAACGTACGACCATTCACATCATCGATCAGTTGAACGCTGATGTTTTTATTGCTGCGGAAAACCGACAGGCGCACGCGCCCTGCATTTACCTTACGAAGTTTGTTCCGAACGCGCAGACGGCGCTTCAAGAACAGTTGTCTTTTGCTACTTGCCATTATTTTGCGTCCCTACTTCTTCTTCCCTTCCTTGCGGAAGATAAATTCGCCTTTGTAACGGATCCCTTTGCCCTTGTAGGGCTCTGGTTTCCGCCATTCACGGATGTTAGCGGCCACTTGGCCTACACGTTGCTCATCAATGCCTTCGATAGTGATCTCTGTTGGCTTAGGCGCCGTCACAGTTACGTCACTTGGGATTTGAAAATCAACATCATGCGATAGTCCAAGGTTCAACTTCAGAACATTGCCCTGCAACTGTGCCCGATATCCAACGCCAGTGATTTCAAGTTCTTTTTTGAACCCGGTTGTCACACCCGTCACCAGGTTTTGAACCATTGTACGGCTCATACCCCATTGCTGAAGCGCGCGCTTTGAGCTGCCACGCGGGGTAACCGCAACGGCGTTTTCATTTACTGCGATGGTCACATCGTCAGTCGCTTTGAAGCTGCGAGTACCTTTTGGACCCTTCACTTCGATCATCTGGCCAGATACCGACGCGCTTACGCCCGATGGTAGCTCGACAGGTTTTTTACCAATACGAGACATCCCTGACCCCCTTAGAAGACTGTGCAGAGCACTTCACCACCAACATTGGCAGTGCGCGCAGCCGCATCCGACATAACCCCTTTCGGAGTTGAGACAATCGACACACCCAAGCCCTGACGGACAGAAGGAATGTCTTTCACGCCCAGATAAACGCGACGACCGGGTTTTGAAACCCGCTTCAATTCACGAATAACAGGCGTACCATCATAGTATTTGAGGCTGATTTCAATCGCAGGATGGCCATCGCTGCCCGTCATGCTTTCATAACCGCGGATATACCCCTCATCTTTCAGCACATCCAAAACCCAAGCACGCAATTTTGAGGCAGGCGTCGACACCACTGATTTTCCGCGCATTTGAGCGTTGCGGATTCTCGTCAACATATCGCCGATAGGATCATTCATAATATCTCTCCCTTACCAGCTTGACTTAACCATGCCGGGCAGCTGCCCGTTGGAACCCAACTCGCGCAGCATAATCCGGCTGACTTTGAGCTTGCGATAATACGCATGCGGACGGCCGGTCAATTCGCAGCGGTTATGCATGCGGTTTGCCGCGCTGTTGCGGGGCAATTTCGCCAATTTCAAACGCGCTTTGAAACGCTCTTCCATTGGCAGATTGTTATCATTCGCGATTTCTTTTAGCGCAGCCCGCTTTTCGGCAAATTTTGCCACCAGGCGCGCACGTTTCTTTTCGCGTTCGATCATTGCTTTCTTAGCCATGTCTAAACTCCTTTTCGCGGATCAGCTGTTGAAGGGCATGTTGAAATGGCTCAAAAGCGCCTTGGCTTCCGCGTCGGTATTTGCGGTGGTGGCGATGACAACGTCAAAACCCCAATTTTCATCAACCTTATCGAAATTAATCTCTGGGAAAACGATATGTTCTTTAATTCCCAGCGCATAATTCCCGCGGCCATCAAAACTTTTTGCAGACACGCCCCGAAAGTCGCGGATACGGGGCATCGCAATTGTGATCAACCGGTCAAGAAATTCATACATCCGCGCGCCGCGCAGCGTGACTTTCGCACCCATTGGCATTTCTTCACGCACCCGGAAGCCCGCGATAGATTTCTTTGCCTTGGTGATAACCGCCTGCTGACCAGCAATCGTCGACAGATCTGCTTGCGCAGATTTGGCTTTCTTACTGTCTTTAACAGCTGCCTTACCAGCACCGATATTCAGAACAATTTTGTCAAGGCGTGGGATTTGCATATCGTTTTTATATGCAAATTCTTCTTTCATCGCGGCGCGGATTTTTTCATCATACAAAGCGCGCAAACGGGGGGTGTAATCAGCAGTATCAAGCATCGATCACGTCTCCTGTTGTTTTGGCGAAGCGCATTTTTTTGCCGTCTTCAACTTTGAAACCGACGCGCGTTGCTTTGCCATTGGCGTCGATCAAAGACAGGTTAGACAGCGCAATCGGCATCGCTTTGGGCAAACGTCCGCCCTGCGAGTTTTGCGTTTGCTTGGTGTGGCGGATCGAAACATTGATCCCCTCAACAATTGCCTTTGAGGCAGATGGATCGACAGAAGCGATCGTGCCTTCCTTGCCCTTATCTTTGCCGGCAAGAACGATCACTTTGTCACCCTTACGAAGTTTCGCAGCCATTACAGAACCTCCGGGGCAAGTGAGATAATTTTCATGAAGCTTTTGGCGCGCAGTTCACGAACCACTGGTCCAAAAATACGCGTACCGATCGGCTCGCCACTATTGTTCAAAATCACAGCAGCGTTGCTGTCAAATCGGATAGCGGTGCCATCTTCACGGCGGACCTCTTTGGCGGTTCTAACGACAACAGCTTTACGCACATCGCCCTTTTTCACTCGACCGCGCGGGATGGCTTCCTTTACCGAAACGACGATAACGTCGCCTACGGATGCGTATTTACGCTTGGAACCACCCAACACTTTGATGCACTGTACCCGGCGTGCGCCGGAGTTATCAGCTACATCCAGATTGGTTTGCATCTGGATCATTCGGTTTCTCCCGACCTGTGGGGGGCTTTCACCTGTTCCCCAGGGTTTCGATTAAACTAAAAGGTCTTTCGGCTTACGCCTGCAGAACCTCCCAGCGTTTGGTTTTGGACTTTGGTGCACATTCGATAATCCGAACCGCATCGCCGACCTTAAAAGTATTATTTTCATCATGCGCCCGGTACTTTTTTGATTTCCGGATCGTCTTTTGCATAACGGGGTGCTTAAAACGACGTTCAACAGACACAGTAACCGTTTGTTGATTTGCGTCACTTGTCACAACGCCTTGTAAAATTCGTTTGGGCATTGCTTAGGCTCCCTGCTCAGCAGCCGCATTGGCTGCTTTTTCGTTCAAGATCGTTTTAACACGAGCCGCGTCGCGCTTAACTGAGCGCATACGGGCTGTATTTTCAATCTGCCCTGTCGCCTGCTGAAAGCGCAGGTTAAAGGCCTCTTTTTTCAGACCTGCCAGCTCATCACGCAGCTGGTCCGGTGTCTTATTTCGAAGTTCATTGGCGTCCATCGCCTTATTCCTTTTCTACATCACCAGAAGGCCCCAATGGGTTACCCATGCTCTAGTGGACAAAATAACAGGCCCCCGCAAACACAGGGGCCAGCTAACATTACCAATCTTCGCGGATGACAACTCTTGTCTTAATAGGCAATTTCATCGCCGCCAATCGGAGCGCTTCCTTTGCCACAGAATCATCGACCCCGTCAATCTCAAACATGATCCGGCCGGGCTTTACCTTGGCCGCCCAGAAATCAACAGAGCCTTTCCCTTTACCCATCCGAACTTCGGTTGGCTTTGAGGTCACAGGTGTGTCTGGAAAAATACGAATCCAAACGCGGCCCTGACGTTTCATATGCCGTGTCATTGCACGACGCGCAGCTTCAATTTGGCGCGCAGTGATGCGCTCAGGCTGAGTGGCCTTCAAGCCGTAGGTGCCAAAGTTCAGATCAGATCCGCCCTTGGCTTCGCCATGAATCCGCCCTTTATGCATTTTGCGGAACTTTGTGCGTTTTGGTTGCAGCATGATCTACTCCTCCCTAGCGCCGACCGCCGGCACCACGAGGTGCTGGACCGTCTTGCAGTTCTTGTGCTTTGCGATCGCGGGCTTGCGGATCATGCTCCATAATCTCGCCTTTAAAGATCCACACTTTGATGCCAATAATCCCATAGGGGGTTGCGGCTTCAACATTCGCATAATCGATATCGGCGCGCAAAGTATGCAGAGGCACGCGGCCTTCACGATACCATTCGGTCCGCGCGATTTCCGCTCCGCCCAAACGACCTGCGACGTTGACACGAATACCCAAAGCGCCCATCCGCATAGCGTTTTGCACGGCGCGCTTCATGGCGCGGCGGAAAGAAACCCGGCGCTCCAATTGCTGCGAAATGCTTTCGCCGACCAATTGAGCATCAAGCTCAGGCTTGCGTACTTCAACGATGTTCAAATGCAACTCAGATGCCGTCATATCTGCCAGCTTCTTACGCAGAGTCTCAATATCAGCGCCTTTTTTGCCAATAATCACCCCAGGGCGCGCGGTATGCACGGTAACCCGACATTTTTTATGAGGGCGTTCGATAATCACACGCGACACACCGGCCTGTGCACAATCTTTCTTGATAAATTCGCGCATGCGCAGATCTTCAAGCAACAAGTTCCCGTAATCTTTGGTATCCGCGTACCAGCGGCTATCCCAAGTCCGGTTGACCTGCAGGCGCATACCAATTGGATTAATTTTCTGTCCCATTAGGCTTGCTCCTCAACTTGACGCACTTTGATGGTGAGCTCTGAGAACGGCTTGATAATCCGTCCAAACCGACCTCGCGCCCGTGGGCGACCACGTTTCAACGTGATATTCTTACCAACATAGGCTTCAACGATCACCAATTCATCAACATCTAAATTGTGGTTGTTTTCAGCATTGGCTATCGCTGATTGAAGGCATTTACGCACATCAATCGCAATCCGTTTTTTGCTGAACGTCAAATCATTCAGAGCTTTGCCAACTTTTTGACCGCGGATCATTCCTGCAACCAAATTCAGCTTTTGCGGGGAAGTTCGAAGCATACGCAGTTTTGCCATAGCTTCATTCTCGGCCACGCGGCGGGGATTTTTATCTTGGCCCATGGCTTACTTCCGTTTCGCTTTTTTATCGGCACCGTGACCGTAATAGGTCCGGGTTGGCGAATATTCGCCAAATTTTTGACCGATCATATCTTCAGATATCATAACGGGGATGTGCTTACGGCCATTATATACACCGAAAGTCAAACCCACGAATTGGGGCAAAATTGTTGAACGACGAGACCAGATCTTGATCACTTCGTTGCGTCCACTTGCGCGTGATGCCTCGGCTTTCTTAAGCACATAGGAATCAACGAAAGGACCTTTCCAAACAGAGCGAGACATTTTTTAACGCCCCTTCTTCTTGGCGTGGCGCGAGCGGATAATCAGCTTTTGCGACGCTTTGTTTTTATTACGTGTGCGTTTACCCTTTGTCGGTTTACCCCAAGGTGTCACCGGATGACGCCCCCCTGAAGTACGCCCTTCACCACCACCATGCGGGTGATCGATTGGGTTCATAACAACACCGCGAACAGAGGGACGTACGCCTTTGTGGCGCATGCGGCCCGCTTTACCGAAATTTTGGTTGCTGTTATCGGGGTTTGACACAGCACCTACGGTGGCCATACATTCCTGGCGAACCAAGCGCAGCTCACCCGAACTCAAGCGGATTTGTGCATATCCACCGTCGCGGCCAACAAACTGAGCATAAGTTCCAGCCGCCCGCGCGATTTGACCGCCCTTGCCAGCTTTCAATTCGATATTATGCACGATGGTACCGATCGGCATGCCCGAGAAGGGCATTGCATTGCCAGGCTTGATATCCGCCTTGGCGGCGGCAATCACCTGATCACCCACAGCGAGGCGCTGGGGCGCTAGGATATACGCCTGCTCACCATCGGCATATTTAACCAATGCGATAAAGGCTGTCCTGTTGGGATCATATTCGATCCGTTCGACCGTTGCGGCAACATCCAATTTGTTGCGGCGAAAATCTACGATACGATAGAGACGCTTTGCGCCTCCGCCACGACGACGCGAGGTGATACGTCCGGTATTGTTCCGACCGCCCGATTTAGTCAAACCCTCAGTGAGAGATTTAACCGGACGTCCTTTCCAAAGCTCCGAACGGTCGATCAGCACCAGCCCGCGCTGGCCCGGCGTCGTCGGTTTATACGACTTTAGTGCCATGCTTTCTGTCTTCCGTTTGCTTAGCGGCAGATACTCTGCCTATGGTGAAGCCCCCCGAAGGTGGCCAAATTTGGACCAAAAAAAGATCCCGTTCTTAAAACGAGGCAGCCCCAAGCGAGGCTTGGAGCTGCTACGATTCGTTGCCTTCTATCAAAGACCTGTGCTGACGTCGATAGTGTTTCCATCCTCTAACGTCACATAGGCTTTTTTGACATCTTTGCGCCGACCCGGGCTGCCACGGAACCGCTTGGTCTTCCCTTTCGTGATCGTGGTATTTACCGCCTTCACCTTCACACCAAACAAGCTTTCGACAGCTTCTTTGATTTGCGGTTTATTTGATTCAATCGCCACTTCAAACACAACCGCGCCAGATTCGGACGCCATTGTTGCCTTTTCGGTGACAATCGGCTTGCGGATCACGTCATATAATTCAGGTTTAACGCTCATTTGAACCGAGCCTCCAAAGCTTCGACGCCTGCTTTGGTGATAACCAAAGTATCGCGCTTCAAAATATCATAAACATTCGCGCCGGCTGTCGGCAGAATATCCAAGCCTGTGATATTGCGCGCTGCTGAAGCAAACGCCTCGTCAACGCTTGCACCATCGATAATAAGGGCGCGCTTCCAGCCAAGATTTTTTACCTGCTTGGCCAAAGCCGCCGTTTTACCGTCGGATGTGGCTGCATCTAAAATAACCAACGACCCGTCGCGAGCCTTCGCCGATAAAGCGTGTTTCAAGCCGAGTTGACGCACCTTTTTAGGCAGGTCATGGCCATGACTACGCGGCGTTGGGCCTTTATAGATCCCGCCTTTGCGGAAAATCGGAGCGTTGCGATCACCATGACGCGCGCCACCCGTGCCTTTTTGGCGGTAGATCTTCTTGGTTGAATAGCTGGTCTCAGACCGCGTTTTCACCTTATGCGTGCCCGCCTGCGCATTGTTACGCTGCCAACGCACGACGCGGTGCAAAATATCAACGCGTGGCTCTAATCCGAAGATTTCTTCGCCCAGATCAACGCTGCCCGCAGCGCCGCCATCCAGTTTAATCACGTTCAGTTTCATGCGTCACCTCCTTCGGTGGCAGGCGCTTCAGCAACAGGCTGCTCAGCACTGCGCAAAGCTGCCGGAAACGGCACATCGCTTGGCAAAGGCTTCTTAACGGCGTCCTTAACGGTGACCCAACCCCCTTTAGAACCAGGTACGGCGCCTTTGATCATGATCAGTCCACGATCCGCGTCGGTTTTTACCACCTGTAAATTCTGAGTGGTCACTTTCGCGGCCCCCATATGACCGGCCATTTTCTTACCTTTGAACACTTTACCTGGGCCCTGACACTGGCCCGTAGAACCGTGCGAGCGGTGGCTGATTGACACACCATGCGAAGCACGCAGGCCGCCAAAATTATGCCGCTTCATCGCGCCGGCAAAGCCTTTACCGATAGATGTGCCAGACACATCTACATATTGACCCGCCGCGTAGTGATCCGCGGTGATTTCCGCGCCCACTTCGATTAAATTCTCAGGTGCAACGCGAAACTCTGCCACTTTGCGCTTGGGTTCAACCTTTGCCACAGCAAAATGACCGCGCATCGCTTGCGATACGTTTTTGGCCTTGATCGATCCGGCGCCCAACTGAACAGCTGTATAGCCGTTTGACTCAGAAGTGCGTTGCGCAACAACCTGTAGGTTATCCATTTGCAAAACGGTCACAGGGATCTGCTTGCCGTCTTCCATGAAAAGACGAGTCATACCCATCTTTTTTGCTATAATTCCAGAGCGCATCCGTTTGCCCTCCTTAAACCGAAATCTGCACGTCAACACCGGCAGCAAGATCGAGCTTCATCAAAGCATCGACGGTCTGAGGTGTTGGGTCAACAATATCCAAAAGCCGTTTATGAGTACGGATTTCGAACTGATCGCGTGATTTCTTATTCACGTGAGGACCACGCAGAACGGTAAATTTTTCGATTTTATTCGGCAGCGGAATAGGACCACGAACAGAAGCGCCTGTGCGCTTGGCCGTGTTCACGATTTCCTGCGTGCTTGCATCCAGAACACGAAAGTCAAATGCTTTCAATCGGATGCGAATATTTTGGCTTTGCATAGTCTTAGCCTTTTTTCTCGGCGTTAGAGTTGAGAGGAAGAGGCCAGGTCATTCTAACCCCTTCATCGAACACATACGGCACCGCGTAAGTGCCAATTTTAATTCAGGCCCGACGCTATTCCGACGGGCCTGTTACCAGCTCGAGTAACTTTTACTCGATAATTTTTGACACGACGCCTGAGCCGACGGTGCGGCCACCTTCGCGGATAGCAAAGCGCAGCTTATCTTCCATCGCGATTGGCGCAATCAGCTCCACTTCGAACTTCAAGTTATCGCCGGGCATCACCATCTCTGTTCCCTCTGGCAGGTTCACCGTCCCGGTCACATCCGTCGTACGGAAATAAAACTGTGGGCGGTAATTGGCAAAGAACGGCGTATGACGGCCACCCTCTTCCTTGGTCAGAATATAGGCTTCAGCCTCAAACTTTGTATGCGGCTTCACAGAGCTTGGCTTACACAGAACCTGTCCACGCTCAACGCCTTCACGATCAACACCGCGCAGCAATGCACCAATATTGTCGCCAGCTTCACCGCGATCCAGCAATTTGCGGAACATTTCAACACCCGTACAGGTGGTTTTGCCCGTGTCACGAATGCCAACGATCTCAATCTCATCGCCCACATTGATCACACCGCGCTCAACCCGCCCGGTCACAACCGTACCACGGCCCGAGATTGAAAACACATCTTCGATCGGCATCAAGAACGGCTGATCAATCGCGCGATCCGGCTGCGGGATATAGCTGTCAACAGCCGCCATCAGCTCAGAAATCTTCTCTTCACCGATATTCGCATCGCGACCCTCAAGCGCCGCCAAAGCAGAGCCGGCAACAATCGGAATATCATCACCTGGGTAATCATACGTGCTGAGAAGCTCGCGCACTTCCATTTCAACCAGCTCAAGAAGCTCTTCGTCATCCACCTGGTCAACTTTGTTCAGGAAAACAACCATCGAAGGGATACCAACCTGGCGGCCAAGCAAAATATGCTCGCGCGTTTGCGGCATAGGGCCATCGGCCGCGTTCACAACCAAAATCGCGCCATCCATCTGCGCCGCACCCGTGATCATGTTTTTCACATAATCAGCATGGCCGGGGCAATCCACATGCGCGTAATGCCGGTTTTCAGTTTCATATTCAACATGCGCCGTCGAAATCGTGATCCCGCGGGCTTTTTCTTCCGGCGCAGCGTCAATCTGATCATAATCCTGAAATTCGCCAAATTGCTTCGTAATCGCAGCCGTCAATGTCGTCTTACCATGGTCAACGTGACCAATCGTGCCGATGTTGCAATGCGGCTTACTACGCTCAAACTTTTCCTTTGCCATGGTGGCCTCCTTTTTCGTTAGTTTACAAGACCGCTCTCGGCCCTAAAGTTTTGATTAAGCATGGGCCCCAAGCCCATGCCCGTTTTTAGGCAAATTTCGACTGAATTTCTTCAGAGATATTCTGCGGAACCGGGTCATAATGATCAAACGACATAGTAAATTGCGCACGTCCAGAGGACATCGACCGCAAGTTATTAATGTAACCGAACATATTCGCCAAAGGTACAAAAGCCTCAATCGCGATCGCGTTGCCGCGTGGCTCCTGACCTTGCACCTGACCCCGACGGGAGGTCAGATCGCCAATGATGTTGCCTGTATAATCCTCAGGCGTTACAACTTCGACCTTCATGATCGGCTCAAGAAGCTTTGCGCCGGCTTTTCTCATCCCTTCGCGCATACACATCCGCGCAGCGATTTCAAATGCCAAAACCGAGCTATCCACATCATGGAACTTACCGTCGAGCAGAGACACTTTAAAATCGATCACAGGGAAGCCTGCCAAGGGGCCGCTATCCATAACTGATTTTATGCCTTTTTCGACGCCGGGGATATATTCTTTCGGAACAGCGCCACCAACGATCTTGCTTTCAAATGAGTATCCTTCGCCAGGCTCGGTTGGCTTAATAACCATTTTCACTTCACCAAACTGCCCAGACCCACCAGACTGTTTTTTGTGCGTGTATGTATGCTCAACCTCATGACCAATCGTCTCACGATACGCCACTTGTGGAGCACCGATATTGGCTTCCACTTTGAACTCACGCTTTAAGCGATCCACCAAAATATCCAAATGCAGTTCGCCCATGCCCTTCATGATGGTCTGACCGCTCTCAAGATCAGTTTCCACACGAAATGAGGGATCTTCGGCAGCCAAGCGCGCAAGACCCTGAGACATTTTCTCTTGGTCGTTCTTGGTCTTCGGCTCAACTGCGATTTCGATCACTGGATCAGGGAAGGTCATTGTTTCCAAGATTACAGGCTCTTTCACATCGCACAACGTGTCGCCCGTAGTCGTGTCCTTCAAACCGGCAAGCGCGATGATATCCCCCGCAAATGCCTCTTCGATCTCTTCGCGATTATTCGAGTGCATCATCATCATGCGGCCAACGCGCTCTTTTTTACCCTTGGTCGAGTTAAAGATACCGTCACCCTTATTCATCATGCCCGAATAGATGCGCGTAAATGTAAGCGTGCCAACGAAGGGATCATTCATGATTTTAAACGCAAGCGCTGAAAACGGCATATCGTCGTCCGCACGGCGCGCGACATCGCGGGTTTCTGTTTCGTCACCCGGACGGAAACCCATATAATCAACCACATCCAGCGGGCTCGGCAGGTAATCGATCACGGCGTTCAAAAGCGGTTGCACGCCTTTATTCTTGAAGGCCGAACCACATAAAATAGGAATGAATTTAATTTCGAGCGTGCCCTTGCGGATCAGCGCGCGAAGCGTGGCCTCATCGGGCTCTTCCCCCTCTAGATAGGCCATCATCGCATCATCATCCATCTCAACCGCAGTTTCGATGAGCTTGGCGCGCCATTCATTGGCAGTGTCCTGAAGGCTCTCACGGATCGGGCGCAATTCCCATGTCGCACCTAAATCTTCACCAGCCCAGACCCATTCCTGCATCGTTATCAGATCAACCAAGCCCTCAAGCTCGTTCTCTGCGCCGATAGGGATTTGGATCGGTGCGGGCACGGCGCCGGTGCGATCCTGAATCATGTGCACGCAGTTGAAAAAATCTGCGCCGATTTTATCCATCTTATTCACATAAACGATCCGCGGCACTTTATAACGATCAGCCTGACGCCACACGGTTTCGGTTTGCGGCTCAACACCCGCATTCGCATCCAAAACGGCGATAGCACCGTCTAAAACCGCCAAAGACCGCTCAACCTCGATTGTAAAATCAACGTGGCCCGGGGTGTCGATGATGTTCATACGGTGCTTGGGCGATTGCGCCGTCTCACCATCTTCGGTGCGCTCCCAAAATGTGGTAGTCGCAGCCGAGGTGATTGTGATACCACGCTCTTGCTCTTGCTCCATCCAATCCATCGTTGCGGCGCCATCATGCACCTCACCAATGTTATGCGACTTCCCCGTGTAATACAAAATCCGCTCTGAGCAAGTTGTCTTACCCGCATCAATGTGAGCCATAATGCCAAAATTACGGTATTCATTTAGATTATATTCGCGCGCCATTTCAGTGCAGCCTCTTTAAATTACCAACGGTAGTGGCTGAATGCTTTGTTCGCATCGGCCATTTTATGCGTGTCTTCGCGCTTTTTCACGGCGGAGCCACGCGAATTTACAGCGTCTAAAAGCTCACCCGCAAGGCGTTCTTCCATCGTATTTTCGTTGCGGCTACGAGACGCTTTGATCAACCAACGAATGGCCAACGCTTCGCGGCGCTCGGGGCGCACCTCAACGGGTACCTGATAGGTGGCACCACCAACGCGGCGCGAACGCACCTCAACGGCTGGCTTGATATTATCCAAAGCTTCGTGAAACACCTCAACGGGCGCGCGCTTGATTTTATCTTCAACCCGGTCCAAAGCGTTATACACAATGGTCTCAGCGATCGATTTCTTACCATCAATCATGAGGTTGTTCATGAATTTCGAAATAACCCGATCGCCAAATTTGGCATCGGGTAAAATTTCACGTTTTTCGGCGGCGTGGCGACGAGACATCTGTTAATCCTTTTATTTCGGACGCTTGGCGCCATATTTAGAGCGGCGCTGTTTACGATCTTTAACCCCTTGCGTGTCCAGAACACCGCGCAAGATATGGTAGCGAACACCAGGAAGGTCTTTTACGCGACCCCCGCGGATCAAAACCACTGAGTGTTCTTGAAGGTTATGCTTTTCACCCGGGATGTAGCTGATCACCTCAAACCCATTTGTTAAGCGCACTTTTGCAACTTTCCGCATGGCTGAGTTCGGCTTTTTCGGCGTGGTGGTGTAAACGCGCGTGCACACACCGCGTTTTTGTGGACACTCCTGCAAATGCATGGATTTGGAGCGTTTTACTTTGGGCTGCCGCGGCTTGCGGATCAGCTGTTGTATCGTTGGCATTCCGGTTATTCCCCGTTCGCTCGTCGTTTATGGGCGCATGAGCGCAGCCCATGCAGTTCATTCTTCTGTGCCAAACGCGTCCGCATAACACAAACACCACACCGGTCCCCTCGTTCTTGGGAACGACGCGGTGGGTTTTCCAGAGGATCGAGGCACTGCCCGGATCTTGACCACTTCAATTCTGAAGCCAAAGCCAGAGAAACATCCCATGACTCGACGTGTCGTGCGTATAGGGGGAGTCGGAACGCTTGTCAACAGCCTGAAAAGCTGCGGCTTTACCCCTGCAGATCGATCCGAAGAAAGTCGTGGTCGCGCCGTCTGACCGCTTTACGATATCCGGCAACAACCCTCTTATATTATGGGTTTTATTTCAAAGCCCATGCATCAAATCCCGAAATTCAAACTGCGTTTGGATTATGCGTTTTAACTGGATAAAAAATCAACATACAAAATATTACCAATGGTGTGCGCATCTTCACAAGCATCCGCGATTTACAGCCCGCGTGGCAGGCTTGATCCGGCCTTTTCCAACCAGTCCTTAGCGGTTTTTCAACCTATCTGAAACAGCGCTCTTCTGCAAGTTTGAGATATCTTAACAGCGCGCTAAGGGCGCAGATATGCGCAGCGCTTGATCCGATCAACGCTTATAAAAAAAGCCCGACTTAAGGCCGGGCTTTTTCTAAATTTTTAACGGCAAAGGGTGTTTAGCTTTCGCTTGTCGTAGCCTCTTTAAACACATCATCTTCGCTGGGTGCGGCTAAGGCGGCCGCAGCCTGAGCTTCCTCGCGGCGCGCTTCAAGCACCACATTGTCACGCTCTGTGGCGATACGGCGAACTTGTTGCGTCGCGCCCCCTGTGCCCGCTGGAATAAGCCGCCCAACGATCACGTTTTCTTTCAGACCAACCAATTTATCCCGCTTGCCTTGCACCGATGCCTCGGTCAGAACCCGTGTGGTTTCCTGGAATGAGGCGGCAGAGATAAACGAGCGCGTTTGCAAGGATGCTTTTGTGATGCCTAGCAAAATAGGTTCACCCTGCGCCGGACGTCCGCCTTTTGACAGGGCTTTTTCATTTGCTGCGTCAAACTCCGCCTTATCGACATGTTCGCCTTTCAGCAAAGTGGTGTCACCGCTTTCGGCGATTTCCCATTTCTGCAGCATCTGGCGTACGATCACTTCGATATGCTTGTCGTTGATTTTAACACCTTGCAAACGATACACATCCTGCACCTCATCGATCATGTAATTTGCCAGCGCTTCAATGCCCATAATGGCCAGAATATCATGCGGGGCTGGGTTGCCATCCATGATGTAATCGCCCTTTTGCACAAAATCACCCTCGGCAACCGGAATATGCTTTCCTTTAGGAACCATATATTCCACCAGCTCCAGCGATTCATCGGCCGGCTCAATGCTGATCCGTCGCTTGTTTTTATAATCGCGCCCAAAGCGCACATATCCATCGACTTCCGCGATAATCGCGTGATCTTTTGGACGGCGTGCCTCAAACAATTCAGCAACCCTCGGCAAACCACCTGTGATGTCTTTTGTTTTGGCCCCTTCACGCGGAATACGTGCGACCACATCCCCCGCTTTCACCTCTTGACCATCTTCGACCGACAAGATTGCATCAACCGACATTGGATAGGTAATTGGATTGCCCGCCTCATTGCGCACAGGCTCACCATCTTCACCAGCAAGGATAATTTCAGGCTTCAATTCGCTGCCCTTTGCGGCGGCGCGCCAGTCAATAACGATTTTCTGCGTCATCCCGGTTGCATCATCGGTTTCTTCACGCACGGCAACGCCATTGGCCAGGTCCACATGTTTGGCAACACCGGCTTTTTCGGCGATGATCGGCAAAGTATAGGGATCCCACTCAAATAATTTATCGCCGCGTTCAACCTTGGCCCCTTCGGCCACGAATAACTTCGTGCCATAGCCCAATTTATGGCTGGCCAATTCATCCCCATTTTCATCTAGGATGCGCAGCTTCATATTGCGCCCCATCACCAACATGTCACCCTGCGCGTTTTTCAACGTTTGCGGGTTCTCAAACTCAATCACACCACTTTGGCTGGCTTCCAAGAAGGATTGCTGGCCCCCTTGCGCAACGCCGCCAATGTGGAATGTCCGCATTGTCAGCTGCGTACCAGGTTCACCGATTGATTGCGCCGCGATGATGCCCACCGCTTCGCCGGTATTCACGATAGTACCGCGCGCAAGATCTCGTCCGTAGCACAATGCACAAACGCCCTCTTCAGCTTCGCAGGTCAAAGGAGAGCGAATGCGCGCCGTTTGCAGACCCGCCTCATCGATCTTATCGGCCATAATCTCATCGATCAGCTCGCCTTTGGCGACCAACATGTCTTCCGTTCCGGGGCGTAAAATATCCTCAGCAGCAACCCGGCCCAACACGCGCTCGGCCAACGATGAGACAACTTCCCCATCATTGACGGCCGTTTCGGCCGTGATGGATTGTTCGGTACCACAATCATTCATGCGCACAATGCAATCTTGTGCAACATCAACCAAACGCCGGGTTAGATATCCAGAGTTCGCTGTTTTCAACGCTGTATCCGACAAGCCCTTACGCGCACCGTGGGTAGAGTTGAAATATTCAAGCACCGTCAAACCTTCTTTAAAGTTTGAAATGATCGGCGTTTCAATAATATCGCCGTTCGGCTTGGCCATCAGACCACGCATACCGCCCAGTTGCTTCATCTGGGTAACCGATCCACGCGCGCCCGAATGGGCCATCATATAAACGCTGTTCGGCTCGCTTTCAGATCCGTCATCATCCAAGCGCGGCGCCGAAATCGTATTCATCATTGCGTCGGTGACTTTATCGTTACATTTTGACCAGGAATCGACAACTTTGTTATATTTCTCGCCCTGTGTGATCAGACCATCCATATATTGCTGTTCGAAATCTTTAACCTGCTGACGGGTCGTATCAACGATCCCCCATTTATCATCTGGGATAACCATATCATCCTTGCCGAATGAGATACCGGCTTTGAACGCTTCTCTGAAGCCCATCGTCATAATTTGATCGCAGAAAATAACCGATTCTTTCTGACCGCAATAGCGGTAGACAGTGTCGATCACCTTTTGGACATCTTTCTTTCTGAGCAACGCGTTCACCAATTCAAACGGCGCTTTGTTATTCACCGGCAAAAGAGCGCCCAGGCGCACGCGCCCCGGAGTGGTTTCAAACCGTTGCATCACTTCGCTGCCATGCTCATCTATTTGCGGAATACGCGCAGTGATTTTGGCATGCAAATGCACAGTGCCACTATCGAGAGCGTATTGCACTTCCTCAATCGAGCTGAACATCATCCCTTCACCCTTCATGCCTTCTCGCATGATCGTGGTGTAATACAGACCCAAAATCATATCCTGCGAGGGCACGATAATCGGGGCTCCATTTGCTGGTGACAGCACGTTATTTGTGGACATCATCAACACTCGGGCTTCTAGCTGGGCTTCCAAGCTGAGCGGCACGTGTACGGCCATTTGGTCACCGTCAAAATCAGCGTTGAACGCAGAACAGACCAGCGGATGCAATTGGATGGCTTTGCCTTCTATCAAAACCGGCTCAAAAGCTTGAATGCCCAACCGGTGCAAAGTAGGCGCACGGTTCAACATTACCGGGTGCTCGCGGATCACTTCATCCAGAATATCCCATACTTCAGGACGCTCTTTTTCAACCAGTTTTTTGGCTTGCTTCACCGTACTTGACAGCCCTTTGGCCTCAAGGCGCGAATAGATAAACGGCTTGAACAATTCGAGCGCCATTTTCTTAGGCAAGCCACATTGATGCAGCTTCAGCTCTGGGCCCGTCACGATCACCGAACGGCCAGAAAAATCGACCCGCTTTCCAAGCAAGTTTTGACGGAAACGGCCCTGTTTGCCTTTCAGCATGTCCGACAGCGATTTCAGCGGCCGCTTATTGGCACCGGTGATCACGCGGCCGCGGCGGCCATTGTCGAACAACGCATCGACAGATTCCTGCAGCATCCGCTTTTCGTTGCGCACGATAATATCGGGCGCGCGCAATTCGATCAGTCGCTTCAAACGGTTGTTGCGGTTAATCACACGGCGATAAAGATCGTTCAAATCCGACGTTGCAAACCGGCCGCCATCCAATGGCACCAAGGGGCGCAACTCCGGCGGAATCACCGGCACAACAGTGAGGATCATCCATTCCGGGCGGTTGCCCGATTCCAAAAAGCTTTCAACCACTTTCAGGCGCTTGATGATTTTTTTCGGCTTCAGCTCACCCGTGGCTTCTTTGAGATCCGCGCGCAATTGCTCGGCTTCAGATTCCAAATCGATCGCCGCCAGCATTTCGCGGATCGCTTCTGCACCGATATTGGCGGTAAATGCATCCATACCGAACGTGTCTTGCGCGTCCATATATTCTTCTTCGGTCATCATCTGACCATAGGTCAAATCGGTCAGACCAGGCTCGATCACCACATAATTTTCAAAATACAGCACGCGTTCCAAATCACGAAGCGTCATATCCAGCATCAAGCCAATCCGCGATGGCAGCGACTTTAAGAACCAAATATGTGCAACGGGTGAGGCCAGTTCGATATGCCCCATACGTTCCCGGCGGACCTTCTGCAGCGTCACTTCAACGCCACATTTTTCGCAGACAACGCCGCGATACTTCATCCGTTTATATTTGCCGCACAGACATTCGTAATCTTTGGTTGGGCCAAAAATTCGCGCGCAGAACAAACCATCACGCTCGGGCTTAAAGGTCCGGTAATTGATCGTTTCGGGCTTTTTGATTTCACCGAAAGACCATGAAAGGATCCGCTCTGGGCTGGCCAAAGAGACTTTGATCTCATCGAAAACTTTAGGTGACGTTAACGGGTTAAACGGGTTGTTTGTCAGTTCCTGGTTCATTTTAATTCCTCTAATTGGAGACAGAAAGGTGGAAGCGTGGGCAAAAGCCCTACGCATCATCCTCCGTGTCCAAGAGTTCCATATTCAGGCCGAGACCACGGACTTCCTTCACCAAAACATTGAAGGATTCCGGAATGCCCGCTTCGAAGTTATCTTCACCTTTAACGATGCTTTCATAGACTTTCGTCCGCCCTGCAACGTCATCAGATTTGACCGTCAACATTTCTTGCAATGTGTAAGCCGCGCCGTAAGCTTCCAAAGCCCAAACCTCCATTTCACCAAAGCGCTGGCCGCCAAATTGGGCTTTACCACCCAATGGCTGCTGCGTGACCAAGCTGTAGGGCCCAGTTGAGCGTGCGTGGATTTTATCATCCACCAAGTGATGTAGCTTCAGCAGGTATTTTATCCCAACCGTGACCGGACGGGTGAATTGCTCACCTGTGCGGCCATCAAACAGGATGGATTGGCCCGATTGATCAAAACCAGCCCGCACCAGCGCGTCATTCACATCGCCTTCTTTGGCGCCATCAAAGACCGGTGTCGCGATCGGCACGCCATTGCAGACATTGCCCGCCGCTTCAACCAAACTGTCTTCATCCATGCCGGCAATGCCTTCTTCGTAGACATCATCACCATATGCCAGACGCATTGCCTCACGCACCGGTGTCAAATCACCCGAACGACGATAATCATTCAAGGATTCATCGATATTCACGCCCAGACCGCGCGCCGCCCACCCCATATGGGTTTCTAAGATTTGGCCCACATTCATACGCGAAGGCACGCCCAGAGGGTTCAAACAGAAATCAACAGGCGTTCCATCTGCCAAGAAAGGCATATCTTCCATTGGCACAACCTTTGAGATCACCCCTTTATTGCCGTGACGGCCCGCCATTTTATCGCCTGGCTGCAGCTTACGCTTCACCGCGATAAAGACTTTTACCATTTTCATAACGCCAGGGGGCAGATCATCACCGCGACGCACTTTTTCAACTTTATCTTCAAAGCGGGCGTCTAGAATCCGCTTTTGCACTTCATATTGCTCGTGCAAGGCCTCAACGATCTTCGCATCGCCCTCTTCGCTCAACGCCAATTGCCACCACTGGCCACGGCTTAAACTCTCAAGTAAATCTTCGTCGATCACGGCGTTGGCTTTCACGCCTTTCGGGCCTTTTAGAACCGTCTTGCCAATGATCATACTGCGCAGACGGGCATAGATGTTGCGATCCAAAATCGCCAGCTCGTCATCGCGGTCTCGCGCCAAACGCTCAACCTCTTCGCGCTCAATTTGCAAAGCGCGCTCATCTTTTTCAACGCCATGGCGGTTGAACACGCGCACTTCAACAACCGTACCAAAATCGCCTGGCTTAACGCGCAAAGATGTATCGCGCACATCCGACGCTTTCTCACCAAAGATCGCTCTGAGAAGCTTTTCTTCAGGCGTCATTGGGCTTTCGCCTTTCGGCGTGATTTTTCCAACCAGAATATCACCTGGCTCTACATCAGCACCAATATAAACGATCCCCGCCTCATCCAAATTGCGCAGCGCTTCTTCGCCAACATTTGGAATATCACGTGTGATTTCTTCAGGGCCAAGCTTGGTGTCGCGCGCTGCCACTTCAAATTCTTCAATATGAACCGACGTAAACACATCATCGCGCGCCACGCGCTCTGAAATCAGAATTGAATCTTCGTAATTATAGCCGTTCCAAGGCATAAACGCGACCACCACGTTTTTACCTAAAGCCAATTCACCCAAATCAGTTGAGGGCCCATCAGCGATCACTTCGCCTTTAGACACCGCTTGCCCCACTTTAATGAGTGGACGCTGGTTGATGCAAGTATTTTGGTTGCTGCGCTGGAATTTACGCATCCGGTAAATATCAACACCCGCATCGCCAAGATCCAGATCTTCGGTCGCCCGGATAACGATCCGCTGCGCGTCAACCTGATCCACTACACCGGCGCGTTTCGCCATAATCGCCGCACCGGAGTCCCGCGCTACGATTTCTTCGATGCCCGTGCCAACCAAAGGCGCCTCGGCCCGTAGCAAAGGCACCGCCTGACGTTGCATGTTCGAGCCCATCAAAGCGCGGTTCGCATCGTCATTTTCCAAAAACGGAATTAGCGAGGCCGCAACCGATACCAACTGCTTTGGGCTCACATCGATCAGGTCAACATTCTCGACGGGCGCAAGCGTGTAATCGCCAGATTGCCGCGTGCTCACCAGATCATTCACAAACCGTCCGTTCACGTCCAATTTCGCATTGGCTTGTGCCACCGTATGGCGCATTTCTTCTGTGGCAGAGAGGTAATGTACCTCATCCGTCACCGTCGCATCCTTCACGATCCGATAGGGCGTTTCGATAAAACCATATTTGTTCACGCGTGCAAAGGTTGCCAATGAGTTGATTAGGCCAATATTTGGCCCCTCCGGCGTTTCAATCGGACACATGCGCCCATAATGGGTTGCGTGCACGTCGCGCACCTCAAAACCGGCCCGCTCACGCGTTAACCCGCCTGGCCCAAGCGCCGACAGGCGGCGTTTGTGGGTGACTTCTGAAAGAGGGTTGGTTTGGTCCATAAATTGCGATAATTGGCTGGACCCAAAGAATTCACGCACCGCGGCAGCAGCCGGTTTCGCGTTGATCAAATCCTGTGGCATCACAGTATCGATTTCGACCGATGACATCCGTTCTTTAATTGCCCGCTCCATCCGCAGCAATCCGACCCGATATTGGTTTTCCATCAATTCGCCAACCGAACGCACGCGCCGGTTGCCCAAGTGATCAATATCGTCGATATCACCCTTGCCATCGCGCAGCTCAACCAACGCCTTGATGCAAGACACAATATCTTCTTTGCGCAATGTGCGCTGCGTATCTTCTGCATCAAGCGCCAAACGCATATTCATTTTCACGCGGCCAACCGCGGATAAATCATAGCGCTCGCTGTCGAAAAACAGCGTGTCAAACAGCGCGGAAGCAGCATCTACGGTGGGCGGTTCGCCCGGGCGCATGACGCGGTAAATATCCATCAGCGCGGTATCACGGCTGAGGTTTTTATCCTGCATCATGGTGTTGCGCATATAGGGGCCAACATTGACGTTATCGATATCAAGTACGGGAATATCGGCAAAGCCGGCATCCACAAGATCTTTCAACGATCCACCGATCATTTCGCCTTCTTTATCATATTCCGCGGTTAGTTCATCACCCGCTTCTACGTAAATCGCGCCGGTTTCCTCATTGATTAAATCTTGAGACACAAATTTACCAATAATTTGGTCAAACGGCACCAAAAGCTCGGTTACTTTGCCCTCATCGATCAATTTTTTCACCGCGCGGGGCGTTACTTTTTTGCCCGCTTCAGCAATCACTTCACCCGTCGCTGCATCGATTAGATCATAAATTGGACGGGTGCCGCGCACGCGCTCTGGGAAGAATTTCGTTTTCCACCCTTTGCCTTTCACAACGTGGAAATTCACCGTGTCATAATAGGCGCTCATGATGCCTTCTTGATCCAGGCCAAGCGCGTAAAGCAGCGTGGTTACCGGCAATTTACGGCGGCGATCGATCCGAGCAAACACCAAGTCTTTGGCATCAAATTCAAAATCAAGCCAAGACCCGCGATACGGAATGATCCGGCAGGCGAATAACAGCTTACCCGAGCTGTGCGTTTTACCTTTGTCATGATCGAAAAACACCCCAGGAGAGCGATGCATCTGTGAAACGATCACCCGTTCGGTCCCGTTGACAACAAAGGTGCCATTCGGTGTCATCAAAGGCATATCGCCCATAAACACGTCTTGCTCTTTAATGTCTTTTACCGATTTGGCGCCCGTATCTTCATCAACATCAAACACGATCAGCCGCAGCGTGACCTTGAGCGGAGCACTATAGGTCATATCACGCTGCTGGCATTCCTCGACGTCATATTTGGGCTTTTCTAAATCATAGCCAACAAATTCCAGCACAGAGGTTTCGTTGAAATCTTTGATCGGAAACACCGATTGGAAAACGCCTTTGATGCCTTCGCCATCAGTGGGAATTTCCGCCTCGCCCGAGCGCAAAAACAAATCATAAGATGATTTTTGCACTTCAATCAGGTTTGGCATGTCAAGAACTTCGCGAATTTTTCCGTAATATTTACGCAAACGCTTCTGGCCGAGATATGATTGAGCCATGGATATAGTACCTTTCAGTTTTCTCACCGGACGCGCGCGCTGTCGGGTACCAGCCGCGCCCCCATACGAGATCGCAAGATAAGATCAATGCCTGGCTTTCACCCAACGAAAGCCTCCCGATCTATTTATCCTGCCCAACAAAACGCCTGCTGAAGTAGGCTCTTTCTAAGACAGGTATGGCCAAGAGCGGGTTTCCCGCTCTCGGCCGATACGTACCAGGTTACCCTGGCGGTGTTTACTTAAGCTCGACTTCGGCGCCAGCTGCTTCCAGCTTGGCTTTGATGTCTTCCGCTTCGGCTTTATCAACGCCTTCTTTGACAGCTTTGCCGCCTGCATCAACCAGCTCTTTGGCTTCTTTCAGGCCTAGGCCTGTGATGCCGCGAACTTCTTTGATCACGTTGATTTTTGAAGCGCCTGCGGCTTTCAGAATTACGTCAAATTCTGTTTGCTCTTCAGCGCCGCCACCTGCGGCATCGCCACCTGCAGGGCCTGCCATCATGACAGCGCCACCGGCAGCAGGCTCAATGCCATACTCGTCCTTCAGGATGGTTTTCAGTTCTTGTGCTTCCAGCAGGGTAAGACCAACGATCTCTTCTGCAAGTTTCTTCAGATCAGCCATTTTCGACTCTTTCCGTTTCTAAGTTGTGTTCCAACGTATGGGGCATTTCCCTACGCAGATCTTAAGTTGCTTAAGCAGCTGCCTTGTCTTCGATGCTCGACAAAATGCCGGCGATATTCGAAGCAGGTGCGCCAATTGCGCCTGCGATGTTTGAAGCAGGAGCGCCGATGCAGCCCACGATCGAAGCAATAAGCTCTTCGCGTGAAGGCATTTTCGACACGGCTTCAACGCCGGCACGATCCAAAACATTCTCACCCATCGCGCCACCGAGAATTTCAAACTTTTTATTCTCTTTGGCGAAATCCTCGGCCACTTTGGCTGCTGCCACCGGGTCCTCGGAAAAGGTTAGAACAGTCATCCCTGTCAGAAAATCTGCTATGCCTGCGCATGGCATCCCATCAAGGGCGATCTTGGCGAGCCTGTTTTTGGCAACACGAACTGCGCTTCCACCCTGACGGGCGCGGGCGCGCAGATCTTGCATTTCAGCAACTGTAAGCCCTGCATAGTGAGACACTACCACAACGCCAGAGCTTTCAAAGATTTGGCCGAGTTCCTCGACCACTTTCTCTTTTTGTGCTCTATCCACAGTTTCACTCCAAATTTGGGGATCTCTCCCCGGCTCAAGTTTGCCACCCTAAAAGGGCAGCGTTCGGGTCCTAGGTCAGGGTCCCGAGGCCAAAACCACCCGAGGCTTGCGCCGCAGACTGATCCAATGTCTCGTTCCCCATCTCAGGAAGGATTTAACGGGCCTGCGCCCCACCCTCCGTCTCGGACAGAACGGATCCTAGCGGATCCGCTATTCGCTGCCCCCTGCACAACAATGCAAAAGGCAACCAATTTCTTAGCGTTGGCTTGCAGCCCCCACATCGATCGTGACGCCGGCGCCCATTGTCGAACTCAGCGCGATCTTTTTCATATAGGCACCCTTAGCACCTGATGGCTTGGCTTTGGCCACAGCGTCTACGAACGCTTTTACGTTTTCGACCAATTTTGCTTCATCAAATGAGGCTTTGCCAACACCCGCATGCACCACACCGCCTTTTTCAGCTTTGAACTGCACTTCGCCGCCCTTCGCCGCTTTGACAGCCGCAGTAACATCCATCGTGACGGTACCGACTTTGGGATTGGGCATCAAATTGCGCGGCCCAAGTACTTTTCCCAAACGCCCAACAACCGGCATCATATCAGGTGTTGCAATGCACCGATCAAATTCGATCTTGCCGCCTTGAACAATTTCCATCAGATCTTCGGCGCCCACAATATCAGCCCCAGCCGCTTTCGCCTCATCTGCTTTGGCATCGCGCGCAAACACTGCAACCCGCACTGTTTTTCCAGTGCCATTTGGCAGACCGATAACGCCGCGCACCATCTGGTCGGCATGGCGGGTATCAACCCCTAAATTCACCGCAATTTCGATCGTTTCATCGAATTTAGCTTTTGCGTTGGCTTTCACCAATGCCACAGCCTCTTCAACCGACAAATCAAATTTGCCGTCCGCTGCTTCGCGCACAGAGCGCATCCGTTTTCCAAACTTCGCCATCTTACTTCACCTCGATGCCCATCGAACGCGCTGATCCCAGAATGATCTGCATCGCACCTTCGATGTCGTTTGCGTTAAGATCGGTCATTTTCGCTTCTGCGATCTCTTTGACTTGCGCCGCGGTCACGGTTCCGGCTGTTTCACGGCCCGGATTGGTAGCGCCTGACTTCAGCTTTGCCGCTTTGCGCAAATAATAAGATGCGGGCGGCGTCTTAATATCCATCGAGAATGATTTATCCTGATAGTAGGAAATCACTGTCGGGCATGGTGCTCCAGGCTCCATATCAGCCGTCTTTGCATTGAAAGCTTTACAGAATTCCATAATGTTAATACCGCGCTGACCCAATGCAGGTCCTACGGGTGGCGAGGGGTTTGCTTTCCCCGCCGGCACTTGCAATTTAAGCGTGCCAACCAGTTTCTTGGCCATCTGGCCTCTCCTTTTACCAACACTCCTCTGACGCGTCATCGGAGCTTTTCGTTGTCGTGGTTCGGGTGCATCGGCCGCGACCGACTGCCCTTCCACGGGCTAACCTCAGGCTTGTTTGGTTACCTGAGTATATTCCAATTCGACCGGCGTCTCGCGGCCAAAAATTGACACTGTTACTTTCAGACGCTGGTTCTCATCATCCACGCCTTCAACCAACGCGTCGAAATCTTCAAACGGACCGTCATTCACTTTGACTTTTTCGCCGATCTCGTAGTGCAGCAATGTGCGCGGCGATTCTTCGCCTTCTTGAACGCGATTCAAAATTGCGTTTACTTCTGCGTCTCGCATCGGCATTGGGCGGCCCTGCGGCCCCAAAAACCCTGTTACGCGATTGATCGAGTTGATCAAGTGATACCCCTGATCACTCATCTCCATGCGCACCAACACATAGCCGGGCATGAAGCGACGTTCAGCCGTGACTTTTTTGCCACGCCGCACCTCAATCACCTCTTCGGTGGGCACCAAAACTTCTTCAATCTCACCTTCGAGATTTGCCTCGACCACAGATGTTTTTATTTGCTCGGCGATTTTCTTTTCGAAATTTGAAAGAACGCTTACCGAGTACCACCGCTTTGCCATCGAGTCTTAGGCCCTTCATAAGATGCGAATTTCATCGCAATTTCAAAACGTTAAGTCTTTTTTTAAGGTCCTTAAGGTCCAAAAAAATCGGCGCGCAACACGAATCGCCGCACGCCAAACAGACTTTTGAAAGCCCCAATTACCCTCGAAACATAAGTATTTCAAGTGAGATTGGCAAAGCCTTCGAAAAAAAATTACCTCAACGCATCCAGCAAAGTCTGCAGCCCAGAGCGGATCCCTAAATCAACAAGCGCAAAGATAACCGCAGCCAAGGCCGCCATCACAAAAACCATTACCGTGGTCAAAAGCACCTCTCGCCGCGTCGGCCAGACAACCTTAGACACTTCGGAACGAACTTGCTGAATAAACTGCAACGGATTGCTGATTGCCATGGATCGACCTTTCAAAGTTGTGCTGCACATAATGCGCTTTGCGGTAACTTTCAACCCATGATCACATCAGGTAGCGCGCTCTTATTTGCCCAACTGCGTTTATCTTTTTATCGCTGAAACAGCCATGCTCAACACATATCCACAAAAATCTTTGGAACGGCGGGTCTTTCAAACAGATCGCTTTGCAAAATCGCACCAAAAAAAACGCCAACCCGCCCCTTTTACTTTGGCCATCCACGCGCATTTTCAAGGCCGATGAAGCTGTCAAACAACATCACCTGCAAAGCCGCCAGGTTGTACAGCAGACCAATTGCCGTGCAGCGCCGAGATTTCGCACCCAGTGCGGGCGCGTAAAACGGGCTTTTCCAAGCAGCGCATTAATTCAACCTGAACGCGTTTGGATATAATTTAGGCGGCGCAGCCTGTCTTTACTAAGAGCCTTTTGAAAATGACGGCTTTGTCAAAAACTTTAATTTTCTACTCCAGATAAAGCATACGAGTCACAGTTAAAACAATCGCAGAAGAAGACATGTCGATCGGTAGAATGACCATGTTGAAATCGGTGTCAGAAGAGGCCATGCGAAATGCAAGCAATATTTCCCAATGTTGAACTGGTCATAAAGCTCCAAACCAGCCCCATGACACAAATGTCAGTGGCGATAGTACCCGCTCTAAAGATACCAAGAAAAACCTGCTGGGACGGGAACGCTATCAAGAGGCCCTAAACTTCGGGGAAAGCCAATTTTTATTATGAGGGTAATTTAAGGATGTTCGTGGCCACTCCTGGGGCCAAAATATTAAGGCCACTTTTAGCTATGGTGATACGAATAATCCCAGAAAGGCCGTCAGTTAAGCGCCAAGCCAAATAAAAAGACCAACGAAAACGGCTAAAAACAATAGCGCAAATGTTGCGACCATTCCACCAATGGCTGCGTCAGATTTGGGCTTGCGCTTTGGTTTTTCCGATTTTTCGTCTTGCTCCATGAACTCTGACCTCGTTTTTGAAAAATAAACAGTGACCATGCACCGACGTTGGGTTTGTGTTTAAAGGCAAAAGCAAAAGAGGTTCGCTTCCCCGCGCGTGATGTAGTGCATATGTTCTAAAAGCAAAAGACACGCGCGCTACGAGCTGTTCTTTTTCTCCCTAGACTCGCGTGTCTCGGGCCTTTTCATCAGCCCCGTCGCTTGAACCTGTGCCATCTCAAAAGCTTTTCTTGGCCTTTGAAGGCGCCATTTGCTCTATTCTCTGCGGTTAAAAATCTCGCTTTGGCTGCGATACCGCTTGGAAAAAGGCCTGGTCTCGAACCGTTTGGCCCAAAATTTAACCCAATATCGTTTGAAATTATTCAATGAATGCCCATCGGTGCTCCAGATATCGGCAATATGAAAAACAGCTTTGCAAACCCGGTGAAGGTGACGCTCTGAAAAATTGGCAAAATAAGCGCGACCTCTTCTAAGACCATTGATTTCAGACCCTCGAGCCTATTTGCTCTCGCAACCTAAGCGGGGCCTGTACGGCCTAAGGCAAAGATCGCGCGAAAACTCCGCCGCGTGATAATAAGTGGATGTTAACTGTGCATACTCCTGATACGTTGGCGCTCATTATCGGGGTAATGATGCCCAGATTATTAAGAGTGATGTCAGAAACAAGCAGAGTTCACACGGGAAAAAGAGATGATTGCACTTGAAGTTTACGCCAAGCTTACCGAAACAAAATTGTCGGAATTTAAAGATAAACCCACCTCATTGACCCAAGGACAAAAAGAGGCATCTACATTGCTTTGGTCCTCTGCAGATGGTCATTGCAAAATTGGAGTATGGGAATGTCAGCCTGGCCATTTTACGGCCGATCGCCGCGCGGCCGGTGAATATTGCCATATTCTTTCCGGTCGGGCCTCCGTTACCAATTCAGATGGTACAGGCACGCGTGACGTGGGGCCGGGCGACTTGTTGGTTTTGCCCCAAGGTTGGATGGGCGCGTGGGTGGTCCATGAGCATATGCGTAAGTTATTTATTATAGACGCGTCACCCGAGTGACGCGCCCCACCGCCCTTAATTTGAAATGTTTGGCCAATAGGCGCGCTCTTACGAAACAGGCCCAGGTTTTAAATGTTCAAGCACTTCACAGATTTGCTCCTATTCTTAAACCTTCCAGCACTGCTTCTTCGACTGTTCTGGGGCTCAGACAATCGCCAATGATATGATGCAAGATACGATGCGCGTTTAAATCTTTCTCAAGTTTCGTTTCAGCTGAATGCCCCAGGGCGGTGACCAAAGTATCGACCGAAGTTAAAATAACCGGTTCACCGCTGAGCGTGTGTTGAAAATATACATCTTCGGAATCCACCCCCACCACTCGTACATGTGGAATAATCTCAACACCAAGTTTGTGGAGTATGCCGATCCATATATCCCGTGCATATTGCGGAATATTTTGGCCCGCCACCATCCCATTCACAGCCAGGCGAACATGGCGGCCCTGTTTGACGAGCAATTCAGCAAGCCCCAGACCCACCCAATCACAGCGCCAATCTGCGATAACCACGCGGCCACCAACATTTGTTTGGCCGTCCAAAACTTGCCATGCATTCACCACATGAGCATCATCAGCCCCATCAATTTGCGCCCTATAGGGCGTTGCACCCGTTGCAGAAATAACAACATCAGGGGCGATATTTTCAATAACATCAAGATTTACGAAACAATTAAGGTGCACCCGAGCCGTTGTTTTGGAAAGCTCTTTTTGTAGGTTCGAGGTAATGCCCCCAAATTCAGCCCTGCCCGGGAGCGATTGCGCCAGATTAATCTGGCCACCAAGTGAATTTGATTTTTCACAAAGGATCACCTCATGCCCGCGCCGCGCCGCTATGCTGGCCGCTTTAAGACCGGCAGGCCCACCCCCTGCCACTAAAATCCGTTTTCTCGAGGGTGCCTTTGACAGATTTGCATATTGCAATTCGCGGCCCGTTTCAGGTCTTTGAATGCAAGAGATTGGGCAAGCCTGCAGCATATGTCCGATGCAGGCTTGATTGCAGGCCACGCAGGCGCGGATATCCTCCAAATCCCCGCACCCGGCTTTGAGAGGCATCTCAGGATCTGAAATTAACGCCCGTGTCATCCCGCACATATCCGCTTGACCCATCTCTAATATTTTTTCTGCAATTTGAGGCTGGTTTATACGCCCTGCCACAAAAACGGGCTTGCTCACACGCGTTTTGATGGAGGCTGAGATCGGGGCAGTATACCCAAGCTCATAGGCCATCGAGGGAACGATATGCGTTGAACCTGCAAGCCCGGCGGATGTTCCCGCAGTGATGTTGAAATAATCCAGACCAGAAACAACATCCAAAGCAGAACAAATTTCAAGCACGCCATCCAACCCGAGCCCTGCATAGTCTTTTTCGTCACCCGACAGCCGCAGCCCGATGATCATATCATCACCCGCCCCGCGACGCGTTGCTTCGATGGCCTCCTTTAGAAAGCGTAAGCGACCTTCAAAAGATCCCCCATAGCCATCGCTTCTGAGATTAACGTTCGGATTAAGGAACTGGCCCAGCAGGTATCCATGCGAGGCAACCAGCTCAACCCCATCAAGGCCGGCTTGACGTAGATGCGCGGCAGATTGTTCAAATCCGCCTATAATTTCGCATATCAGCTCGGTCGGCAGCGCACGGGGCATGACGTGAAAACGCTCATTTGGAACGGCTGAAGGCGCATAAGCCACAGGGCGCGAGCCGTCGGGCGCCAAAGCCATTTCCCGGCCAGGATGCGTCAGCTGCGCGAAAACAAGACATCCATGGGGCTGGCAGGCATCGGCTAATTTCTTGTAACCGGGCACGCAAGCCGGATCATAGGCCTGAATTGCCGGCCTGCCACTGTTTCCTGTTGGATGGACTCGCGCAGCTTCTATGATCGTTAAAGCTGCCCCGCCTGCTGCTTTAGCGCCATGATAGGCGGCAAGCCTTTGCGTGGGCTTGCCCTCATCGAGCATGACGGCCATATGCCCGGTGGAAAAAATTCGATTTTTGAATTCTTTGTTCCGGATGCGAAGCGGTTGAAAAAGGTTCCTGAATTGGGTCACTTGCATTCTTTCTGAGCGTCTTGGAAAACCGCCTGTCAGATCTACATAAAGCGAAAGCGCTATGCGTCTGACCGTAATCTTCAACGGTCCTTACCTCATTTAAGGTAACCGCAGAATAACGCAGAACAGATTTATGTGGAGTCTCAATTAACTCTCATCCTACTGAGGATTTAATGCGGCGATTAATGGTCTCATCCTGAACAGAAAACATGCGAAGACTCAGTGCTTTACTATCTCAAGGTGGGAAGTTTAATGCCCGAAAATTTGCACGCTCAAGTCAGTTTTATGCCATTGCCAGCAAAACCACACCGCGCCACATAAGAGCGAGGGCCATCACAAAAGCGTTTATCAAGATCCTTTGATTTGCTACTGAGGCTCTCAAAAGCTTCTGAGTAGGTGATGCATTGCGTTCAAAACTGACATATGGCCAAAAGATAGGTTGGGGCCTAGCAGATATGGGCATCGTTGTGTTCGTGATTGTCAAACAGCTTTTGATCTTATCATTTTTAACCAATTATCTTGGAATAAATGTGGCAATTGCCGGCGCGTTAACAACGTCTATCTTAATTTTTGATATCCTCACCGACCCGATCATTGGTTATTTGTCGGATCGCACCGTAAGCAGATGGGGTAGGCGCGCACCGTGGATGGCAATCGGCGCCTTACTGCTTGCATTAGGTCAAATCGGCATATTTGGAGTGCCTAATTTCGCCTCACAATTGAGCACATTGATCTGGGTTGCGGTTTTTTTTGCAATCTCGACTTTGGGGTTTACGATGGTGGCAATCCCGTATGGCGCAAGCGCTGGTGAAATGACTTATGAGCCAAAAGAGCGCTCGTCACTAATGGGGTTTCGAATGGCGTTTGCCAGCATGGGCATTTTGATTGGTGGCGCAATAATCCCGCAACTTGCAGGCGGCACAAAAGATGGGCATTTCTTTGCATCCACCGTGATTGCACCGGTGATTATTATCGCAATATGGGCGTCACTATGGGCCACCCGAAAAGCGCCAAAGGAAACTGCTCCAAGCCACGCCAGCCTGCGCAGCATGGCCTTACTGGTTTATCAAAACAAACCATTTATGAGATTGGTTTTATTATACGGCCTGATGACGATGGCCATTGCCACGATCACTGCCGGCCTCCCATTCGCGGCGATATACCTCATTTTTGATGGTGAAGCCTCTTTTCTTTCCGCAATGTCCAAAAACCTCGGAACACTCTCTTTCTTATTTGCCGCCTTTGTGATCGGTGCAATGTGTAGTCAAATTTTTTGGGTATTCTTGTCGAATATATTTGGAAAATCAGCCGCCTTAATTGCTGGTTTAAGCGCATATATTATGCTTCTCTTTATTCTTTTTTACGCGCTGCCATCGACGAATATCACCACAATGTTTATTTTGTTTCTGCTGGCTGGTGTAACCAACGGAGCTTATCAACAAATTCCCTGGGCCATGTATCCCGATTTGATGGACCAAACGCGCGTGCAATTTGGTGAGGCCATCGAGGGGGCTTTCAGCGCAGTTTGGCTGTTTGGTCAGAAAGTCGCAAACGCGATCGCGCCCGGGTTTTTGGCCATCATCCTGGGAATATACGGGTTTCAATCCTCAACAATGGGTAAAATTGAGCAACCCGATCAGGCCCTAACTGCGCTTAAAGCGATGGTTACGGTGGTTCCGGCAGCCTTTCTATTTTTCGCGATCCTTGGTTTAATATTCGCGCATCGGCGCAATAAATAACCAAGCAGTTTTTTTTATATCATCACTATCTAAAGCCTGTAGTCGCTTTTCTCAAACCTGTCCCAAGCTCTTCTATTAAATCCGGCTGAAAGCTCGGCGCGGTCAGAAAACTGGGCATTGCACGATTTTGAATTATCTCCACGCCATGAGAGAGACTTCAAACGCGCGCTTGACCCGACTGCTCGAACTGGCAATTGGATCGCTTACCCCACCGGTTGGGAAGCGTAGGATTATTGTGGCGATTTCATATGGAATTATCTGCCACTTCATATTTTTGCTGGCCGTGATTTCTATGATGACAGCGATGTTTTTTGGAATGAGCCAGAGTTTAGGTGGCGTTCCGCCGCCTTGGAACATTGCGGCGAACCTTGCTTTGATTTTACAATTCCCTTTGGCACATTCTATTTTACTGACCAAGTCTGGCCAGATTATTTTATCGAAGCTGGCACCATCTGGCTATGGAGCGACATTGGCCACAACCACGTTTGCCATAATTGCCTCGGTTCAATTATTGGCATTATTTGCTTTTTGGACGCCAAGTGGAACGATCTGGTGGCAGGCACAAGGCTGGCCTTTGGCTATAATCTCGACGCTTTATGCTCTTTCCTGGCTCCTTTTGATATGGGCCAGCTTTGATGCTGGCGCCGAAGTCCAATCTGGTGCTCTGGGGTGGATGTCATTGGTTCAAAAAATAAAACCAGTCTTTCCCGATATGCCAACACAGGGCCTATTCAAAATTATCCGCCAACCAATCTATGTTGCATTTGCTCTAACCACTTGGACCGTTCCGATTTGGACACCCGACCAATTATGCCTTGCAATCGTGTTAAGCGCCTATTGTCTTCTGGCGCCCCGGCTCAAAGAACGCAGATTTTCTCTACGTTACGGAGCGCGCTTTGCAGATTATAAAGCCAAAACGCCATACGCATTTCCAAAACTTAGCGTCTTTTGGAAAGGACGGTCATCGCGATAAAGCGCTGTTATAGCACATACAGCCAGAGATAAGAACGCCCGCGTCACCGCCGCAATCCAGCGCGTTTTTGGATAAATACCTGCAAAGGGCCAAGCCAGCGCGCTAAGCGGTTGAATATACGCCGCGCCTTGAAGGCCATCTTTACCTGCGTTGCAGAGATTTAAGGGCTATTTCGGCCATGCGCAGTTTGCGATCAATCCAAACGGAATATTTTCTTCTGCTGAGACACGCTGTTGAAAGCAACAAGTTCACCGCTGGCAACCGATGCCCCTGTAGCGGCTCTTATCACCACTTGATGGGTCACAAGGAACATCATACCGCCATCTTTACTCTTGAGCTTAAGCTCCAACTCTCTGAGAGTCTTGGTTTTATCAGCATAATTTTGAAAAAATGAGTTTAATCCGGAAAAGTTTTGCCATTGACCTATCCCAAGGAGCTGAACGGTTTCTTTGCAACGGCACCATTCGCTCGATAATATCTGGTCAAAGCGGATGCCGCTTTTTTGAATAGATGCGCCAATAGCCCGCGCCTGTTTACGACCGCGTGTGTCAAGATTTCTTTGAGTGCTGCAGTCTGATAAAGAAAAATTTTCTGGATCGCCGAACCCTGGCGCCACTGCATGGCGCATGAATACAACATTGGCATCAACCGCGTCGATCGCATCCTTCAAAATAGCGTCACTCTCCGAGCAAGCCTGCGTGGCCAGCACTGTCAAAATTACCAAAAGAAAAGAACGCATGCGGTTAATCCTTTGCTGGCAGCAAGATGGCGTCCGTTTTGAACTTGGAAAGCCGCTCATTTTCTTTGGTTAATGCGCACGTAATGGCATTTCTCAGCACATTCGCGGCATCTGTTTTATGGTGTACAGCCTTAATATCCTCATTCTCATAAAAGCATCTAATATCTTCTACCTAGGCGTCACATAGCACCGCGGCTGAAATAAGCGAGCATCAATGATCGAAACCGATCACGCCAGCCGTTGAGCGCATGATGATTTCAATACCGGCTTGGATATTAGATCGAAAGGCATCAATATCCCTTTTTCCCCGAACTTCTTCTATGTTTCAAACAGCAACTTCAGCCGTAACCTGCATAACGAGCATGACCAGTAGATCTATGGCTATGCAGAACATGGCATTGTTCAATTTTCTTTATCTATAATATTTTCGCCAAATTGAATAAGCACATCGCCCTCTAAGACTACGGTATCTTTCAAATGCTTGCTAAAAATATTTGTTTGTAGCCCTTTCTTTCGTATCTCATGCCCAGCCAACCGAGCTTTTTCATTTTGATACACAGTTATTCCAATGCCGCTAGTTTCTTCCGTTCTTACAAAAACAGTTTGATGAGTATTCGGATACGGCCCATGAGCCTGCCAAGCATCAACGAAAGATATAAGACTATCAGAGCTGTTAAATTCAAACATCATTATATTGGAAACTTTCATCGGCTCCGGAACTCCGCGCGCATTGAGGGTTTTACAATCAATTCTGTTAAAATAGCGCGCGTGAGATTACTCCTATTTCACATGCTTTATTTCGACATCACCCTCTAAAGAAGATATGTCGCTTTAATACTGAGATTGTTGTTTTTGAAATTCATTTCTAACTTCAGAGCCCGCTTTTCTGGCTTTATCACTAGGATATACTGAAACAGATATGCCGGAAGAGGGCCCTGTTCTTACGAACAATAAGATATCAGCTGTACTAAATCCGATTGGCCCCTGAATATTGTACCAGCTAATCCATTCATTGGCTTTATTTTCATCGTGCAATTCAAATGTATTCACGTTCGAGACGCTCATTATTGCACTCCGACCATTTGCATCAGATGAACGCAGCACATCAACATGTGAAGTCTTCACTTAGACTTTTTAAGTTCCGCCGTAAGTATGATGCACAGCTGATTAAAGGTAATCATTGTAATTTACGACTGGACCCGAAAATGAATCAAAACTTTCACCATCTTCGTAAGGTTCAATATATAATCTGAACACATCGCTTACACGATTGTCTCGGTTCATTATGTCAATAAAACTTTCAACACTATGATGTACGCCTATCAAAGCGTACTCCCCTGTACCCAAATCAATGATGTTATGCATGATATCGTCGAGGGGATAATCACGTAAATACTCCGCATAGGCTTTCCAAAGCGCTTCTTGCTGGCCTTCTTTAGGCCGGAATCGCATACAGTTGATCATTCCGACCATATTTATCTCCTCTAATCTCTTGCAGAATAACCCGATGCAGAAATATTTGGAGTCTTAATTGTAACTATTGGAACTTGGGCAAGGAAATCCCGCATTCTAATAGTCGTAGGGAAAGAACCCACCATCAAAATTTCAACAACAATCACGATGATTAATGCGTGACCTAATCAACCGCGCTGAGCGGTTTGCGCGTCTTTGCCATGCCGGGAAATTCCAAAAAGGAAAAGCCCAAGACCCATATACCATTCACCTCGTAGACGTGGCCGCGTTTTTAGCGCGTAAAGGCGGCTCTAAGGTTGCGATTAGCGCGGCTTAGCATAAAACCGTTGAAGATTGCCGCCCACCTCAGTGGCCAAGCTAGAAGCATTTTTCGGCAAAGGCGTTAAGGACATCACGGCGGAACTGAAGGATAAAAACCATTGCCCGCAGCAGATGGTAAACGCTGCAGATTATTCACGCTGCGAAAAAGAGCCACGGGGGCCAGCATGGTAAAGCTGGCAGGTCAAAATTCGAAATTTGGCGCAACCCCAATAGCACCACTTAAGGAGTGTCGCTTACAACGCCACCTAGACTGCATTGCCTGGGCAAACACTGTTACCGAACATCTGCCTTATTTACCCACAGAGAGATTGAACGAGTTTTTAAAGCGCTGTTATCAAACAGAGCTAAATGCCTATGATGCTGTAGGATCCGTTCGACAGGCGCAGACCGCGTCGATCCGCATTGCCAAGCGCAGGGCAAGAAAGGTTGGAGCTGACGAGCCTCAAGTTCGCACCTTTATGCTGAGAGTGATACAGGGCGCTTTGCAAACTTTTGCTTAAAAGGGCCGGATCGTCCCCCCACAAAAAAAACCATCCCAGCACCGCTAAAAAAACGAAAAGCCCACGCTGGGGGCTTTGAGATGTCGTCATAAGATGAAAACTTTTATGGCAGGGGCACCAGGGTTCGAACCCGGGACCTACGGTTTTGGAGACCGTCGCTCTACCAACTGAGCTATACCCCTAACAGGGGCAAAGCGATACGGGATGCTCTGGAAAAGATCAAGCGTAGAATCCATTGGTGGCAGTAAATTTAAAAGGTGGCGGCATTCTCTGCCACGATCTGCGACGGCGCCGAAAGTGGAACAGCCAGGGCGGCGTCTCAAGTTTGCCAAATCCCGGCCAAAGCGCGCAGCAAAAAAGCGCCGCCCCATCGGGACGACGCTTAATCTTACCACATCGCGCATCCGCGATATTAACGTAACTTTTACTCGATAATTTTTGACACGACGCCTGAGCCGACGGTGCGGCCACCTTCGCGGATAGCAAAGCGCAGCTTATCTTCCATCGCGATTGGCGCAATCAGCTCCACTTCGAACTTCAAGTTATCGCCGGGCATCACCATCTCTGTTCCCTCTGGCAGGTTCACCGTCCCGGTCACATCCGTCGTACGGAAATAAAACTGTGGGCGGTAATTGGCAAAGAACGGCGTATGACGGCCACCCTCTTCCTTGGTCAGAATATAGGCTTCAGCCTCAAACTTTGTATGCGGCTTCACAGAGCTTGGCTTACACAGAACCTGTCCACGCTCAACGCCTTCACGATCAACACCGCGCAGCAATGCACCAATATTGTCGCCAGCTTCACCGCGATCCAGCAATTTGCGGAACATTTCAACACCCGTACAGGTGGTTTTGCCCGTGTCACGAATGCCAACGATCTCAATCTCATCGCCCACATTGATCACACCGCGCTCAACCCGCCCGGTCACAACCGTACCACGGCCCGAGATTGAAAACACATCTTCGATCGGCATCAAGAACGGCTGATCAATCGCGCGATCCGGCTGCGGGATATAGCTGTCAACAGCCGCCATCAGCTCAGAAATCTTCTCTTCACCGATATTCGCATCGCGACCCTCAAGCGCCGCCAAAGCAGAGCCGGCAACAATCGGAATATCATCACCTGGGTAATCATACGTGCTGAGAAGCTCGCGCACTTCCATTTCAACCAGCTCAAGAAGCTCTTCGTCATCCACCTGGTCAACTTTGTTCAGGAAAACAACCATCGAAGGGATACCAACCTGGCGGCCAAGCAAAATATGCTCGCGCGTTTGCGGCATAGGGCCATCGGCCGCGTTCACAACCAAAATCGCGCCATCCATCTGCGCCGCACCCGTGATCATGTTTTTCACATAATCAGCATGGCCGGGGCAATCCACATGCGCGTAATGCCGGTTTTCAGTTTCATATTCAACATGCGCCGTCGAAATCGTGATCCCGCGGGCTTTTTCTTCCGGCGCAGCGTCAATCTGATCATAATCCTGAAATTCGCCAAATTGCTTCGTAATCGCAGCCGTCAATGTCGTCTTACCATGGTCAACGTGACCAATCGTGCCGATGTTGCAATGCGGCTTACTACGCTCAAACTTTTCCTTTGCCATGGTTCTCCGGCGCCTCGTGTTTTGGGGCAACAGCCCTGTTTCTCTCTGAGGCGGGCGTTTAGGACTTTCCTAAAAAAAAATCAAGTCTGAGTTTTGTTACCCGCATTGGTTTACAGATGTCCAAAGACTAATCCGTCGGTTTAAAGAAAATGCTGGGTGATTGGCAAAACCTTGCCGGGTTGACGTTGATGCCAACCCAACAAGGTTTTGCCTTTGCCTGCGAATGCAATAGATTTACTTTATGAACAGCACGCACGCCTTTCCAACCCGCATCGCGCTTGTGACTGAGCCAATGGGCGTTATGCAATCGCTCTTGGCCGTACGGCAAAACGTTTTGTCGATCATTCCCGATATTGCAACACGGCAACCAATGGTATCCGGTAAGACGGGAAAGCGCTGGCATATGGTGATGGATCCCACTGCGCTGCGCCGGATGTTGCTGGAGAACGTAGAAAATTATCCAAAATCGCAGGTGACCAAAAATTTGCTAAAACCGGCAATCGGAGAGTCATTATTTATCGCAGAAGGCGCGCATTGGCGCTGGCAACGGCGCGCCGCAGCGCCGGTGTTCTCGCAGCGCAACGTGATGAACCTAAGCCCAATAATATCGTCTGCAGCCGAACGCTGTTGCCAACGCCTTTCCGACAGTTCCAACCAAGCGATTGATTTCTTAGATGAAATGGTCAAAACCACGTTTGACGTTATTTCGGATGTTACGTTTTCGGGAGATCGCGGGTTTGACCGTACGGCCGTACATCACGCCATCGACAGCTATATTGCCGAAGCCGGCCGCGTCTCCCTTTTTGACATATTGGGCTTTCCAGATTGGGTTCCCAGACCGAATCGGTTGCGTGCAGGCCCAGCGCTCAAAACGATGAAATCCTTAGCGGATAATGTGATCAATGAACGCCGCCAACAGGCGCAAAAATCACCCCCCGATTTATTAGATCTGCTGCTTGCAGGGCAAGATCCGAAAACCCAACGCAAAATGAACACTGCAGAATTACGCGATAATTTATTAACCTTTATCGTTGCAGGCCATGAAACCACCGCGTTAACGCTGGCCTGGGCTTTATATTTGATCGCCAATGACCCCCAACGGCAAGACCAAGCCAGAACCGAAATCCAAAACAATGTAAGCGGCAAAGTGGCCACAGGCGATGACGTGAAAAACCTGCCTTTTTTGCGCCAAATCATTGAGGAAACACTGCGGCTTTATCCGCCGGCTGCTTTGGTTTCGCGCACCGCCATGGCCGCGGATAGGTTATGCGGGCGGCACATCCAAAAAGGCGATACTGTGATCATTCCAATCTATGCGCTGCACAGACATCACCTGCTTTGGCAGGATCCGGACGCGTTCACCCCAGAGCGGTTTGCAGATCCCAAAAAACTTGAACGCTACGCATATCTACCCTTTGGGGACGGACCGCGTATTTGTATCGGGTCAAATTTTGCGATGAATGAAGCGATCATAATTTTGGCCAGCCTACTCAAATCATTCCGTTTCAATCCTGTTTCAGGGCGCAGTCCAACGCCGGAAATGATCTTAACCTTGCGCCCGGCGGGGGGCGTTTGGCTCACCACTGAAAAAATCACCTCAGAACCCAACCCCCGGCCCGCTTTCTAGTAAATAAAAGCGCTCATCAAATCATGCTTTCGCCATCATCCAGCCTTAAAAAGTTTATGAAACGGTATTGGCGCGATGAAATATGGCACAGCAACGCTTCGCAAGCATCCTGCATGCGTTCGCCCAGATGTTTGAGACCCACCTCAATCTTATTTGTGAGTAATGTGCTGCATACCCTGCCCGCCGCGCAACCAAACGACCGCAAACAGGCCGCCTTGCACAACCCATACCTCAAATTTTTTCATTTAAAAATCAGTACCTAATAGCATTGGCCCGATTATTTTTACTGAGCCAAGACCCAAGCAAAAGATCAACCATTTCCAAATATTAACACGGAAGCCAGCCTAAAAACCACCCGGCAATGACTTGGAAACGGGTGTCGTAATAGCGTGAGTATCGAGAGAGAAATATCCCAATGAGCACGGGAATAAATTCAAAAGTGTATCAACTTGGAACTCCCAAAAGGGTAAATCGCCACATTTTAAACAAATTATAGCTTTAAACATCAAATTCGATTAACCTCTGCGCCTGCATAAAAACAAATTTTGATAGCTAATTAAAAAATATTGACCAAGGCGCATAAACGTAAGGAATGCGCGCTTATTGGGAAACGGATGCCTCTATGACCAAGATATTAACCGTAGATGATGACCGACATATTTTGACCTCCCTTTCCGTCATTCTTCAGGCGGAAGGCTTTGAGGTAAAGGCCTTTTCTGATGGCGCCTCGGCTCTCGACGCGTTTTCAAGGCTCAAACCAGACCTTGCCGTAATAGATATTAAAATGCCCAGAATGGACGGTCTGGAATTGCTTCAAAAACTTCGACAGAAAAGTTGGCTTCCGATCATTTTTCTAACCTCTAAAGATGATGAGATTGATGAAATTTTGGGTCTACGGTTGGGCGCGGACGAATATGTCACCAAACCTTTTTCCGAACGGTTACTGATCGAACGCATCCGAACCTTACTGCGCCGCCACGATCTTATCGCGGGAAAAATTGAACCGGATAAAAGCGACACAAACGTCATGAAACGGGGCAATTTAACGATGGACCCCCAACGCCACACGGTGCAATGGAAAGGCATTCATGTGGCGCTTACGATCACCGAGTTTTTATTGCTACAAGCCTTGGCAATCCGTCCGGGCTTTGTGAAAAGCCGCGATCAATTGATGGACGTGGCCTATGGGGATCAAGTTTATGTCGATGACCGCACGATTGACAGCCATGTAAAACGCCTGCGTAAAAAAATGCGCGTGGCGGATGAAAGCTTTACGGCGATTGAAACGCTTTATGGCATTTGGTATCGCTATAATGACACTTGGTAGGATATGACGACCGGCGATCGTTCTCACAGCGCAACCGAAACCGCAGAGGCGGAGCGCGAAACGCATCAGTCCAAGGGTATTGGGGCGCGCCACTGGCCTAAGCTGGTTTGCGCGCACCAATCCAAAGAACTCCAGAACCAAAATTGGATCGCAAAGGCATCGGGCGCGCTATCACGGCGCTTGCACAGCTCAAAAGTTTTAATCATTTCGGTAAATATGGTTCTGGTTATAATCTTGCTGCTATTCAACGCAGCAACGCTGTATAAGTGGCCGGCATTGATTGAAACACTATATCAAAACGACCCTGACTACACGGCTGACCAGATTTTTCACACGCTTATCCCAAAGCTCGCGCAGATGGAGACATGGCGGGATCACAATGCGCAATTAAAGGCTCATACAGATCAAATTTATGCACAGGTAAATGGACAAATAACGCTGTTCAGCATTCGGGGTGAAATCTTGGCGCAAACGTCTCGTCATCCAGATCCTGGGTCGCATAATGACCCTCAAACCCATTACATCTCTCAGCAAAGTTTTGCAGCGATTCAACCTGATGCACAAGCGACCTCGCATTTTGTATCGTTGGAACAACTGCTGTCCGCAGCAATCCATAAAACACTTCAGAACGCATATCGACACGCCGATTTCAACATTCGATCAAACATCGGCAATTTATATTTTTTAGAAACTGGCATTATTAAGCATAAGGATAAAATCCTTGGCGCTTTGGCCATTTTCATTGAAGATTCTGCGCGGCAAAAGATCTATTCTGATTTGCGTATCCAAAGCGTTGCAGCGGTTGGTTTGGGTATTTTAGCCTCTGTCTTAATCAGCCTATTAATTTTTTATCGGGTCAGCCACCCGATCACTGTGCTGACAAGGCGACTTCAGCAGAAGAATGCGCAAACAAGCCTACCTTCGCCCGAGCTTATGCTTGAGCAAGCGCCTAAAGCACCAGAGGGAAGCGAAGTGGCAAATTTAACCGCCGTTTTACGTGAAATGAGCCGCAAATATTACCACCAAATAGATATGCAAAACCGATTTACAAGCGACGTGATACATGAGGTCAAAAACCCGCTCACCTCGCTGCGCGCAGCTGCAAAAGCGTTAGAATTGGTAAAGGAAGAGACCCAACGCCAGCAGCTTCTTGGAATAATCCAAGAAGATGTGCTGCGGATGGAACGCTTGCTAAATGACATTGGAGCTGCGGGAAGGCTCGATGGCCAGCTCGAGCAAGAAACCTGTGCCAGTTTTGACATAGGCCAGTTGCTGCGCAACGTTGCGCAAAGATATGCTCCGGTAGCAGCAGAAAAAGATATCACGATCGAATTGGAGCTGCCTCAAAAAACAATCATCATAAATGGCTTAGAAAAGCGGCTTGCGCAGCTGTTTGAAAACTTGGCCACCAATGCGATAAGTTTCTGCGACGCCGGTGGTATTATTCGTATCTGGGTAAAATTACAGACTGATACCTGTTTGGCGGTTATCGAGGATACCGGGCCCGGCTTCCCGAAAGGCTCATTGGATAAAATTTTCAATCGCTTCTATTCTGATCGACCTAACAGCGCTTTTGGCGAGCATTCTGGTTTAGGTTTGAGCACTTCAAAACAAGTGGTTGAGGCGCATGGCGGCGTGATTTGGGCAGAAAATATCACATCCAAGCTTTCAACAGGCGAAGAGAGTGATATTTTAGGGGCAAGGCTTTTGATTGCCCTGCCGCGAATATGAAGTGAAACAACGAATTACATGGGGATAACATGATACTGCATGCAAGCTGCATCGATATCGATGGGCGCGGCATCCTGATTTTGGGAGCATCCGGAAGTGGGAAATCATCCCTCGCAATTCAGTTGATCGCGCTCGGAGCCTCATTGGTTGCGGATGATAAAACGCTGGTAACACGGGTAGAAAACCACGTGGTCGCGCGGTGCCCGGCCACCATCAAAGGCCTGATCGAAGCGCGCGGAATTGGCTTTTTAAGACCAAAGCTGGTGCAAGAAACGCGGCTTCATTTGGTAATTGATCTGAACCAACACGAAACCTCTCGCCTTCCAGAACAAAAATACCATGATTTATTTAAGGTCAAACTTCCATTAATTTACCCAACACAGATGGACGGATTTGCCTCGGCAGTCTATGTTCTAGCGCAAAGCGGCTTAACGCAGGATCAAAACCCGTCCGATGTCATCAGCTGACCAAATTACGTTGGTTCTTGTAACCGGTCCGTCGGGCGCGGGACGGTCCTCTGCGATCAACGCTTTGGAAGAGCTTGAATTTGAAACCATCGACAACTTGCCCATTTCGTTAATTGACAAGGTGGCCACTTCTTCAAAAACATCAAAACCCTTGGCGATCGGGCTGGATATCCGAAACCGCGACTTTTCCATCCAAGCCATCATCAACTCGATTGCGCAATTAAAGACGCTGCCCAAAATCAAAGCAACCGTCCTGTTTGTTGATTGTGATCCAAAGACGCTCAATCTGCGATTCTCTGAAACCCGGCGTAAACACCCGTTCGCACCCCAAGAAACCATCCAAGACGGGATCGCGCATGAGATCGAGCTCTTAAACCCCATCAAAGCCAAAGCGGATCTATTAATCGATACATCTGACTTGACGCCACATGAGTTGCGCGCGCAAATCAAACATCATTTTGACGGCGGAAAAAATACCGATTTGGCCGTGATCTTAAAATCATTTTCTTACAAAAAAGGGTTACCTGTCGGCGCTGATATGGTGCTAGATGTGCGATTTCTAAAAAATCCACATTGGGAACCAGCCTTGCGTGCAGGCGATGGACGCGATCAGCCTGTACAAGACTATGTGGTCAGCGATCCATCCTTCACAGATTTTTTCCAAAAAACCCATGCATTGATCCTATTTCTACTTCCTGCTTATAAAAGAGAAGGGAAAACCCAATTCACATTGGCTTTTGGCTGCACGGGAGGGCGACACAGATCCGTAACGCTCGTGGGGTTAATGGCACAGGCTTTGGAAGATTGTGGCTGGAATGTGTTGACGCAGCATATGGAATTGGACGAGTAAGAGCTATATCGAGTAGGGATATGGGCGGCAGAAGGTAAGGGCGGTCAGGTGATTGGGATTGTAATTGTCGCGCATGGTGGTCTTGCAAAAGAGTATTTGGCCGCCGTGGAGCATGTGGTGGGCAAGCAAAAAAGTATTGCCACCATTGGCATCAGCGCCGAATATGACAGGGCCTTCATGGAAGCCGAAATTTGCAACGCCGCCGATCACGTTGATACCGGTGATGGGGTGGTTGTGGTGACCGATATGTTTGGCGGAAGCCCCTGCAATCTTTCGCTGCAAGCCTGTAGACCGCAGGACCGCAAAATCATTTACGGCGCAAACCTACCGATGTTGATCAAGCTTACAAAATCACGGCGGCTCTCCGTGCAAGATGCGGTAGATATCTCTTTGAACGCTGGGCGCAAATATATTGATTGCCATGATGGCTCAGGAACCTGATGCAAGACACATATTCTGAACGCTTTGAAATTATCAATGAAAAGGGCTTACACGCCCGCGCGGCAGCCAAGCTGGTTGAAACCGTTGAGAGATATGACGCTACGGCAGAGATCTTCAAAGATGGTTTACAGGCTTGTGGCAATAGCATTATGGGCCTTTTAATGTTGGCAGCCTCTCGCGGAACCTTTATTGACGTGAACACCAACGGAAACCAAGCCAAGGATCTGTCAGAAGCGATTGGCGTCTTGATAGCCGCCAGATTCGGCGAAGACTTCTAAGGACAGAAAAGGAAATACTGTGGTGGAGCGGATACAACAAACCCCGGGCTTAAGAGATGATCAGCCCCTCTCAATGCCTGTGGATCCGGATATTCCCTATGACAGGCGCAAACTGTCTTATGCCACAACTTTTAAAAACCCGACCCAGCGCAGAACCATCCAAACCATTGAGTTTGTAACCGGCAAGCTGCGCCTGCTGCGCGTCATACGCAAATTTGAGGCCCAAGGCGTTCCGGTCGGCCAGGCCTTTTGGAAACAAGCTTTAGACATCATGAATGTCGAACTGCAAACCCCGCAAAGCCAAATCGCAAAAATCCCCAAAGAGGGTCCGCTGGTTATCACCGCGAATCATCCCCATGGATTGGTCGATGGTATGATTCTTGGAGAATTGATTGGGCGCGTGCGCACGGATTATAAAATATTAACCCGCACCTTGCTCACTGGAATTGCTGAAATTGAAAACTTTATGATTCCTGTTCCCTTTGTGCATGACAGCCAGGCGCTGGAAAAAAACCTTGAAATGCGCAAAAGTGCAATGTCGCATCTGAAAAATGGCGGTGTGGTGGTGCTATTCCCTTCCGGCGTTGTGGCGGCGTCTAAAACGATGTTTGGCCCCGCGATAGAAGCGGAATGGAATCCATTTACCTCGAAAATGATCCAGCGCTCAAACGCGCGCGTTTTACCGATTTTTTTTCCCGGCGCAAACTCACGCATTTATCAAATTGCCAATCAAATCTCTGCCACGCTACGCCAAGGGTTGCTGCTTCATGAAGTGGTTCATGCGATGAACAAGCCCCAAGCGCCAGTGGTGGGGGATGTGATTGAGCGCGATACGATTAAAAACTGGGCGTCTAATCCGCGCGGCTTCGTAAATTGGCTACGCGCCGAGACGCTTGGGCTTGCCGATAAAAAAAGCTGAGCTGGCGCGGCTATTGTGCTGCAAACTTCACCGCGTTGGCACGGGGGTTGGGCCTCGATAATCGTAAAATCCACGCTGCGTTTTACGCCCAAGCCAACCGGCTTCTACATATTTGGTCATTAACGGACAGGGCCGGTATTTGGTATCGGCCAAGCCTTCATGCAACACATTCATAATCGCCAAACATGTATCCAAACCGATAAAATCGGCCAGTTCGAGAGGGCCCATCGGATGATTGGCCCCCAGACGCATCGATTGATCAATCGATTCAACCGACCCCACCCCTTCGTACAGCGTGTAAACGGCTTCATTGATCATCGGCATTAAAATCCGATTCACGATAAAAGCGGGAAAATCTTCAGCGCTGGCCGCTGTTTTACCAAGCGTATTAACCACCGTGAGGCAGCTGTCATAGGTCGCCTTATCCGTGGCAATTCCACGAATAAGCTCAACGAGGTCCATTACCGGCACCGGGTTCATGAAATGAAACCCCATAAATTTTTCGGGCCGATCCGTGCGGCTGGCCAAGCGCGTGATTGAGATCGAAGAGGTGTTCGATGTCAAAATGGTATGGGGCTGCAAATGCGGCACAAGCGCCTCAAAGATGCTATGTTTCAGCGCCTCTTTTTCAGTTGCCGCTTCAATCACCAAATCCGCAGCGCCCAAATCGGGCAGGGCCAAGGTGGTAGAAATCCGCGCCATAGCGTCAACTTTCTGATCAGCAGTTATTTTCGCGCCTTTTACCTGACGCGCCAAATTGCGATCAATAACAACGCGCGCATTGTCCAAAGCCGCCTGATTAAGATCCGTTATGGTCACCTGATATCCGGCCAGCGCCAGAACATGCGCAATACCATTGCCCATCTGCCCGGCCCCGATCACTCCAACTTTTTGAATATCCACGCCGCGCGCTCCTTTTAATGCTTGGCAGAGCATAGGCATTCAGAGCAAAGAGGTGCAAGGGCTGGCGGTTTTCTTATCAAAGTTTTCTGAAGGCTTTTCTAAAAGCTGCAAAAAGAAAGGGCCAAATGCTTTGCCAACCTTTAAAACGCATTCCTTGCCGCGCCGCGCATTTGAAATGACGCCAAATAATGCGCCAAAACCAACTTAGACTTTTTGCTTCGCCGCGCATAAAAAAACCTAACCTGCTGGCATGTCGACTTGGGTATAGTCAGATCGCCTTGATCAATCGACAAGCGGCTCACAGCGGCGTGAAACCGTCAGAGGCGCACCCCTGACTAAAAAGCCCGCGCATGCGGGCTTCTTGTTCTGTAAATTTATAGGATGGGTTTACACCAGCTTATCAGTCAGCTCTGGTACTGCTTCAAACAAATCAGCAACAAGTCCAAAATCAGCAACTTGAAAAATAGGCGCTTCTTCATCTTTGTTAATGGCCACGATAATTTTGCTGTCTTTCATTCCGGCCAAATGCTGGATCGCACCGGAAATTCCAACCGCCACATACAGATCGGGCGCAACCACCTTGCCCGTTTGACCCACTTGCCAATCATTCGGAGCATAGCCAGAATCAACCGCAGCGCGCGAGGCGCCAACAGCCGCATTCAATTTATCAGCTAGGTTTTCGATCATCGCAAAATCATCTTGGCTGCCAACGCCGCGGCCGCCCGACACGACCACGCCCGCAGACGTCAGTTCGGGGCGATCGCTGCTGGCCACCTTATCTTCAATCCATTGTGACAATTCAGGATTGGGCACAGCTGAAATACTTTCAACCGCTGCGGCACCGTTGCTACCAACTGCGTCAAAATTTGCCGTCCGCACGGATAACACCTTTTTTGAATCGCCGCTTTTCACGCGTTGAATGGCATTGCCTGCATAAATCGGGCGTTCAAACGTATCTGCATCGACCACAGCCGTAATATCGGTGATCACCATCACGTCCAATAGGGCCGCAACACGGGGTAGAATATTTTTAGCGGAATTTGTTGCCGGAGCAACGAAATGAGAATAATCGCCCGCCAATGACACAATAAGATCTGCAATCGGTTCTGCAAGGCCATTTCCATAGGCCGCATCATCCGCACATAGCACTTTGCCTACCCCATCCAATTGCGCGGCAGCCGAAGCAGCCGCGCCGCAGCCCGCAGACGCGCATAAAACCGTAACATCACCCAAAGCTGTGGCCGCGCTCACCGCTTTTGCAGTGGCGTCTACGGCCAATTCATTGCCATTTACTTCTGCCAAAAGAAGAACTGCCATTATACTGCTCCTGCCTCTTTAAGTTTTTCAACCAGCTCATCGACCGAGCCCACCTTTATCCCGGCCGAACGCGCTTCGGGTTCGCCCGTATTCACAATGCTCAGGCGCGGCGCGACATCCACGCCCAAATCCGCCGCAGTTTTCTGATCCAAAGGCTTTTTCTTAGCCTTCATTATATTGGGCAGCGAGGCATAGCGAGGCTCATTCAACCGCAAATCAACCGTAACAATCGCCGGCATAGTCACTTTAATCGTTTGCAGACCGCCATCGACCTCGCGGGTGACAACCGCAGCATCGCCCTCAACGCTCAATTCAGATGCAAAGGTGGCCTGTGACCACCCCAACAGCGCGGCCAGCATTTGACCCGTTGCGTTCATATCATTGTCAATGGCTTGCTTGCCGCAGAGCACCAAACCAGGCTGCTCTTCATCCACAATCGCTTTGATTATTTTTGCCACGGCCAAAGGCTCAATATCTTGATGTACGTCTTCGGCGGCAACCACAAGGATTGCGCGATCCGCGCCCATCGCCAAGGCGGTACGCAAGGTTTCTTGGGCTTTTTCAACGCCAACAGACACCGCGATAATCTCATCTGCCTTGCCCGCCTCTTTCAGACGGATTGCTTCCTCAACCGCGATTTCATCAAACGGGTTCATCGACATTTTGACATTGGCCAAATCGACGCCAGACCCATCCGCTTTCACGCGCACTTTCACATTATAATCTATTACGCGTTTGACAGGCACCAATACCTTCATAGGGAGATCTCCTTCGCATTTTACGCTTTTTTAGCGCATCACCCATCCAAAATCCCACCCGTGATAATCCTATGGCGCCGAAAACGACAGCGAAAAATCGTCACAGTATGGGTCTAGGACGTCGCGTTTTTACAAAAAAATGCGATTTGACTTATCTATTTGCACCAGGCACCCATAGCACGTCGTCAGCGCCAGCATTATTGGCGACGCGGCCTGCCACGAAGAACCAATCGCTCAACCTGTTCAAATACCGCACAGCATCGGGGTTGATCGCTTCCATGGTTGCAAGCTCAACACAAAGGCGCTCTGCACGGCGCGCCACAGTACGGCACACGTGTAGATGCGCTGACAACACGCTGCCGCCGGGCAAAATAAAGCTGCGTAAAGGCGAAAGTTGGGCATTCAGAACATCAATTTCATTTTCCAAACGCGTCACTTGCGATCCAGCCATGCGCAAGGGTGCGTATTCCGCTTCGTGATCGCGTTCCATCTCGGGACGGCACAGATCCGCGCCCAAATCAAACAGATCGTTCTGGATCAAGGAAAGCCATTGCCCCATATCACCATCTGCATGCAACCGGGCAACGCCCACCGTGGCGTTCAACTCATCAACCGTACCATAGGCATTCACGCGCATAGAATGTTTGGCGACACGCGTGCCATTGCCCAGCGCGGTTTCACCATCATCTCCGGTTTTGGTGTAAATTTTGTTTAAAACAACCATCTCAATCTCCTTAACGCGCAAAATAAACGAAGAGCAAAATCAACAGCACCGCGATGAATTGCGCAAAAATACGCAAGCGCATCAACTTATTTGCGTATTTGCGATTGAATTCACCACCCCGACCAAAGCCGCCAATGCCAATCATCAAAATGATTGCCACCGCTGCCATCGCCAAAATAACGATAATAAAAAGGGGATCTTGCGCCATATTCTGTGTTTCCATTCTGCCTCACGTTTTATGTAGGCGTCTTCTTCCAAAAAGCGAAGGCCAATCTCCATGATTATGCGGCCCAGCCCTTTAACCGCGGGTCAGAAGGTAATCCAAAGCACGCTGCGGTAGCAACCGGCGCATCCAACTGGCCATATAGGTGGGGGTGGTCACATAATAGCTGGCTTTTGGCGTCTTAACGCTGAGCGCGCGCAGCAGCGTATCGCTGACCGCACTGGCTGGCAATTCAAACTTATCTGGCCCCGCATGTTCATAAAGACGTTTTACCAAGTGACGTTCATAAAATACCGCGCGGGCTGATCCGCGCCAATCAATCCATTTCTCAAAATGTGGAATTGCGTTTTGACGAATATGACTGGTGATCGGCCCCGGTTGAATTAGCACCACATCAATCGGGCTATCGCGCATTTCAAGCCGCAAAGTATGTGTCAGCCCTTCTAACGCAAATTTGCTGGCCACATATGCCCCCCGCCATGGCAAGGCAACAAAGCCCAACACTGAAGAACAATTGAGAATGCGCCCAAAACCCTGCGCGCGCATGATTGGAATGACTTGGCGGGTTAAATCGTGATATCCAAAGAGATTGGTTTCAAACAAAGCGGCTAAAGCGGCGCGTGGCAGATCCTCAACCGCGCCTGGGCAGGCAAAAGCGCCATTGTTGAACACTGCATCAAGGCGCCCATCGGTTTTTTCGAGCACTTCTTGCAACCCCGATGCGATGGTGTTCTCCAAACTGTAATCTATCCGTACGCTCTCCAAGCCTTCGGCGCGCAGAAGTGCCACATCATCCGCTTTCCGGCAACTGGCAAAAACCCGCCAACCTTCCGCCTGCAGCCGATGCGCCGCATCATAGCCAATGCCGGAAGAACATCCGGTGATGAGAATCGATTTTTGTTCCATCAGCTTTATACCCGTTTTAACCCAGTCCCCCTTGCGCATAATTTCCAGAAGGAGGCAATGTTTTATCGGTTTTGACAGCCAACCAAGCAGAAATAAATGTTTAAAGCAGACCGTTTAAAAAATTATGTCGCAGCCGCTTTACCTGCCAGAACACAGCGGCTATCACATCATCTATGGATGAAATAACCGACGACCCCAATATAGATGGCATCTCCTCTGAACCGCTGCGGCGGGCGATTGGCGATCGGTATTTAACCTATGCGCTCTCCACGATCATGCATCGCGCCCTGCCCGATGCCCGCGATGGCTTGAAGCCTGTGCATCGCCGCATCCTTTATGCGATGCGCGAATTGCGCCTCAGCGCAACTGGCGGGTTTCGTAAATCGGCCAAGATCAGTGGCGATGTGATGGGCAATTATCATCCCCATGGCGATGCTGCGATCTATGATGCGATGGCGCGCTTGGCCCAAGATTTCAATGTACGTTACACGCTTGTCGATGGGCAGGGAAATTTTGGCAATATTGACGGCGATAACCCTGCGGCCAGCCGCTATACAGAGGCGCGCATGACCGCAGTTGCCGAAGCACTTTTGGAAGGTTTGAACGAAAACGCGGTTGATTTTCGCGAAAATTACGATGGCACTTTGAGCGAGCCTGTAGTGCTGCCCGCCAGCTTTCCCAACCTATTGGCCAATGGCTCAAGCGGCATCGCGGTTGGCATGGCGACCAATATTCCGCCGCACAATATTGTCGAACTTTGTGATGCCTGCTTGCATTTGATCAAAACACCAGACGCCCGAGACGATACGCTTTTGACCTATGTAAAAGGCCCTGATTTCCCCACCGGCGGCGTGATCGTAGAAACCCCTGAATCGATGGCGCAAGCCTATCGTAGCGGCCGCGGTTCGTTTCGGTTGCGGTGCAAATGGCATGTCGAAGATCTTGGGCGCGGGCAATGGCAAATTGTGATAACGGAAATTCCGTTTCAAGTTCAAAAATCCAAGTTAATCGAAAAAATCGCTGAATTAATCCAACTGAAAAAGCTACCGATTTTGGGTGATGTGCGCGATGAAAGCGCAGAAGATATCCGCCTCATCATCGAGCCACGGTCGAAGAACGTCGATCCGGATATGTTGATGGGTATGATGTATCGCAACTCGGATCTGGAAATTCGCTTTGCGATGAACATGAATGTCTTGATCGATGGGCTGACCCCAAAAGTTTGTAGCATGAAAGAGGTGTTGCGGGCCTTTTTGGATCATCGCCAAGAGGTACTTTTGCGCCGTAGCAAATACCGGATCGATAAAATAGATCACCGGTTGGAAGTTTTAAACGGCTTGATCATTGCGTTTTTGAATCTGGATCGGGTGATCGATATTATCCGCTATGATGAGGATCCAAAAGCCGCGCTAATGGCCGAAATCTGGGATCCCTCAAAACCCCGCGCCACGTCTGAGGCCGATTATCGCGGCCCAAATCTTGAACAAACAGGCAGCCTCAGCGATGTTCAAGCAGAAGCTATCCTGAACATGCGCCTTCGTTCGTTACGGCGCTTGGAAGAGGTGCAATTGGTAAATGAGCGCGAGGCGTTGACCCTCGAGCGCGCGGGGTTGCAGGCCCTGCTGGATGATACGGCGCTGCAATGGGCGAAAGTGTCTGAAGAAATCAAAGCCACAAAAAAACAATTCGGCAAAGACTATGCTGGTGGCGCGCGGCGTACGGTGTTTTCAGAAGCACAAGACGTTGAAGATGTGCCGATTGAAGCGATGATCGATCGCGAGCCAATCACCGTTGTCTGCAGCAAAATGGGGTGGATCCGCGCGATGACCGGGCATATCGACCTTGCCCGGGAGCTTAAGTTCAAGGATGGCGATGAAAGCGCTTTTATATTCCACGCCGAAACCACCGATCGGCTATTGGTCTTTGCCAGCAACGGCCGCTTTTACACAATCTCGGCCGCCAATCTGCCCGGAGGGCGAGGCATGGGCGAACCGCTGCGGTTGATGGTAGATTTGCCAAATGACTGCGAAATACTGGATATTTTAATTCATAAACCCGGGCGCCGATTGTTGGTGGCCTCTGATGCGGGGGATGGGTTTATTGTACCAGAGGATGAGATCATCGCCCAAACGCGCAGCGGCAAACAAGTGCTAAACGTACGCGGCGATGTCAAGGCAAAGACCTGCTTGCCGATTGCGGGAGATCACGTTGCGGTTGTGGGTGAAAATCGAAAAGTCTTGGTGTTTTCGATTGAAGAGCTTCCAGAAATGAACCGCGGCAAAGGCGTGCGGCTTCAAAAATATAAAGATGGCGGCCTGTCAGACGTAACCACCTTTGATATGGCTGCAGGGCTCAGCTGGCTAGATCCGGCAGGACGCACGCGCACCGAAAAGGATCTGCTGGAATGGACCTCAAAACGGGCCAGCGCGGGCCGCATGGCACCGCGCGGTTTCCCGCGCGATAACCGCTTTACAAAGCCGCCCGCCTCAAACGATTAAGAGTGCGCGGAAATCATTCACATTAGTGCCTGTTGGCCCTGGCGAAAATAATTCACCCAGGGCGTCAAAAGCGCTGAACGCATCATTATTAGCAAGCGAGGCTCTTGGCTGAAGGCCCAGTTTCTGTAGCCGGACCAGCGTATCCGGGCCAACAAAGGCCCCAGCATTGCTTTCAGAGCCATCAATACCATCAGTATCGGCGGCAAAGCCATACACGCCTGCCATCCCATCAAGCTCAATGGCCAAAGCCAAAAGAAACTCAGTATTGCGCCCGCCGCGCCCATTGCCCTTTAACGTGACTGTGGTTTCCCCGCCTGACAACAATAACACAGGTTTGCGAAACGGCCGATCGCGCAGCGCAATTTCACGTGCTATGGCCGCATGCATGCGGGCGATATCAGCCGCCTCGCCCTCAATCGCATCGGACAGGATCATCGCGGGTATTCCCAACGCCCTTGCGCGCTGCGCCGCGGCTTCCAGCGATAAGCGCGCAGATCCAATCAAACGCGCGCGATGCCCCTTAAAAACAGGATTATTGGGCAAAGGGGCCTGCACTGTGGCAATCGCGTCGCGCATGCGCCTTGGTAAATCAAGGCGATAATTATCAATTGCCGCCAATGCCTCTGCGGCCCCGCGATGATCCGGAAGGGTTGGCCCAGAAGCCACTTGCGCCATATCATCGCCCGGAATATCGGATAATACCAAAGACAGAACCGGCGCTGGGTAAGCCGCCGCGGCAAGCCGCCCGCCCTTGATTTTGCTGAATTGTTTGCGCAGCGCGTTCATCGCTGAAATGGGCGCCCCCGAGGCCAATAAAGCTGCGTTTAAACCCTGTTCATCGGCAAGGGTGAACCCCTCGGGCGGGCAAGGCAATAATGAAGATCCTCCGCCGCAAATCAAAGCCACCACCAAATCATCCGGCGTCAAGCCCGCAACCGCATTCAGCAGCGCGGCACTGGCCCGCTCGCCCGCGGCATCCGGCACAGGATGTGCAGCCTCCAAAACCGTGATCGACTGACAGGCGGTTGCGTATCCATATCGGGTTACAATAACGCCGGTGACCGGGGCCTCATAAAGATCTTCAAAGGCAGCGGCCAATTGCGCAGCGCCTTTTCCAGCCCCCACCACAACCGTCCGGCCTTTCGGCGGGCTTGGCAAATGATCTTTCAGCACAGATTTGGCATCCGCAGCATCCACCGCCACCGCAAACAGCGTTTCAAACAGGATTTTTGGATTTTCTATCATGCTTATTTGCTAGCGCGAAGGCAGCACAGGGTAAAGAAAGAAAGGCAAAATAGATTTCAAGCACAAATCCTGATGCCGATCCGCCTTAGCCTCGCCATGAAAAGACCGATCAAACGGGCTAGGGTTAAAAACTTTTTTGCATCAAAAATCCGCATTTTATGGTTTTGTTGACTCGATTCGGAGCCAGCTGCGGGATTTAAATTTCCAAAATTTCAGTTTTGGACCTAAAATCAGTTATCAACTGGCCCTATCGAAAGCATAAGAAGTAGGCTGAATGAAGCAAAGAGAAAACAGAATCCGCCCAGCGATCGGGCGCAGATAGAACAAGGAGACGTCAGATGGACGGAGCGCTTTACGATAACGATATTTCCCATGTGGTCGAAGCTGACCGCGCCCATGTCTGGCATCACCTTATACAGCACAAGCCTTTTGAAACCAATGACCCTCGGATTATTGTCGAAGGCAAGGGAATTAAGGTTTGGGATCAAAACGGAAAAGAACATGTTGACGGAGTCTCTGGCGGCGTTTGGACCGTTAACGTCGGCTATGGGCGCGAAAGCATTGCTAACGCGGTGCGCGACCAATTGATTAAGCTTAACTATTTCGCGGGCTCTGCCGGCTCGATCCCCGGGGCGCTGTTCTCGGAAAAATTGATTAGCAAAATGCCGGGTATGAGCCGGGTTTATTATTGTAACTCTGGATCTGAGGCGAATGAAAAAGCCTTTAAAATGGTGCGTCAGATCGCACATAAGCGCTATGGCGGCAAAAAGCATAAGATCCTGTATCGTGACCGTGATTATCACGGCACCACCATTGCAACGCTTTCCGCCGGTGGCCAAGATGAGCGCAACGCCCAATACGGACCCTTTACGCCAGGCTTCGTGCGGGTTCCCCATTGTTTGGAATACCGCGCCCAGTGGGATCTGACGGGCGAAGCCTACGGCAAACGCGCCGCTGACGCGATTGAAGAGGTGATTTTGGCAGAAGGGCCTGAAACCGTTGGCGCCTTGTGCCTTGAGCCAGTGACAGCTGGCGGCGGTGTTATCACCCCTCCGGAAGGTTATTGGGAAAGCGTGCAAGAAATATGCACAAAATATGATATTTTGCTGCATATCGATGAAGTTGTCTGCGGCATCGGGCGCACCGGAACCTGGTTCGGGTATCAAAATTATGGCATCAAACCCGATATGGTAACGATGGCAAAAGGCGTGGCCTCAGGATATGCCGCAATTGCCTGCATGGTCACCACCGAAGCCGTTTTTGATATGTTCAAAGACGACGCCAGCGACAAGATGAATTATTTCCGCGATATTTCAACCTTTGGCGGCTGTACCGCCGGCCCAGCTGCGGCGATCGAAAATATGCGGATCATCGAAGATGAAGGGCTTCTCGAAAATACGCTTGCGATGGGCGCGCATATGATCGAAAACTTGAACGCGTTGGCCGAAAAACATCCTGTGATCGGCGATGTGCGCGGAAAAGGGTTGTTCTGCGGCGCCGAACTGGTGGCCGACCGCGCCACCAAAGAACCCGCTGATGAGAAGAAAGTGCAGGCTGTTGTGGCCGATTGTATGGCGCAAGGCGTGATCATCGGCGCCACCAACCGGTCATTGCCAGGCTTTAACAACTCGCTATGTTTCAGCCCTGCGCTCATCGCCACAAAAGACGATATCAACCACATCACCGAGGCGGTTGATCAAGCGCTGGGGCGCGTTTTCGCAAGCTAAGCCGGCCCTAAAAGCCATTCTCTTGCCCCAGGTAAGGGGCAAGAGGGGCCCGCCATTTGGCCGCATTTAGGCCAACCAAAAGACCCGCCCCATGCCTTTTCTGCGCAATATGAACGGTCGGGATTCTGCGTTTACCTTTTTGGAAAAAACAGGCTAAACTGGACTTATGTCCATCCCAATAGAAACTTTCTTTTTAGATCCAGACGCCGAGGGCACGCTGCAGGGCCGCATTCAACAAATGATCGCGGAAGGCATTTTATCGGGGCGATTTCAGAAAAATGAAAAATTGCCATCAACGCGGCGCCTTGCGACGCATTTGGGCATTAGCCGCATTACCGTTACATTGGCCTATACCGAATTACTGGCCAATGAATACCTGACCTCGAAAGGGCGCTCAGGATATTATGTGTCCCCCGAAGCGCCCGAACCCCCCCAGTTTAAGCCACTGCCTAAATCGGAAGAAAAGGTGGATTGGACACGCGCCATCGCCAAGCATTATTCAGAAACATCCACCTTTGAAAAACCCGAAGATTGGGCCCGCTATAAATTTCCCTTCATTTATGGGCAAACCGATCCCTCGCTTTTTGATCACGCAAACTGGCGCGCATGCGCGATGAAAGCGCTTGGCGCGAAAGACTTCCCATCTTTAACCGCCGATTACTTTGATCGCGATGATCCCGAGCTTATTGAATTTATCGCCCGGCAAACCTTACCCCGACGCGGGATCATCGCAGCTCCGGATGAGATTTTGGTTACATTGGGTGCGCAAAATGCCTTGTGGCTGTCAACGCAAGTGTTGCTCAACCAGCGCCGCAAAGCCGTGATCGAAAACCCTTGTTATCCGGCCTTGCGCGATATTCTGTACCAGTCGCGCTGCCATATTGCCGCGGTGGATGTGGATGATTATGGCCTGCCCCCGCATCGGATCCCAAATGACAGCTCGGTTATCTTCACAACCCCAAGCCATCAATGTCCAACAACGGCCACCATGCCATTGCAGCGCCGCAAAGCCCTATTGTCCAAAGCGCAAGCCTTAGATGCTTTAATCATCGAGGATGATTACGAATTCGAAATGTCGTTTTTGACGCCGCCATCTCCAGCCTTAAAATCATTGGATGAAGATGGCCGCGTGATTTACGTTGGATCCTTTTCCAAATCGCTCTTTCCTGGGCTACGGCTTGGATATTTGGTCGGATCTGCGGCTTTTATCCGCGAAGCGCGGGCGCTGCGTGCCAGCGTTCTGCGCCACCCCCCGGGCCATATTCAAAGAACCGCTGCCTATTTTCTGCGCCTTGGCCATTATGATGCGCTGATCAAACGCATGGGAAAAACATATTTACAGCGCAGCAAAGTGATGGAGCAAGCAATCGCAGACCATAGCCTTGAAATTGCCGGCAAAGGGATGCATGGCGGCTCTTCTTTCTGGATGCGCGCGCCAAATGGATGTGACACCACTGAATTGGCCGCTAAGCTCAGAGAGCAAAGCGTGTTGATCGAACCGGGGCAAGCTTTTTTTAACGACAGCACGCCGCCCAAAAACTATTATCGTTTGGCATTTTCCTCAATTCCCGCGGATAAAATTAACGCGGGTATCGCAGGAATAGCGGCGATTCTGCGCTAATCTGGATCTATTTTGCATATCAAACTGGCCCTAACAGTCGCGACGGCGCCTTTGTAAACAGACCATGTAAATTATAGCTATGATGCCCGATTCCAAATCGTTCCCTCAGGAGACCCAGCAAGATGAAAATGACAACCGAAGAAGCCTTTGTAAAAACCCTACAAATGCATGGCATAGAGCACGCATTTGGTATTATCGGCTCGGCCTTCATGCCCATTTCGGATATTTTCCCACAAGCAGGTATCTCTTTCTGGGATTGTGCTCATGAAGGTTCGGGCGGCATGATGGCCGATGGCTATACCCGCGCCTCTGGCAAAATGTCGATGATGATCGCGCAAAATGGCCCCGGTATTACAAATTTTGTAACCGCCGTAAAAACCGCCTATTGGAACCACACACCTTTGCTTTTGGTAACGCCGCAAGCCGCCAATAAAACCATTGGGCAAGGTGGGTTTCAGGAAGTGGAGCAGATGGCCCTGTTTGAAGATATGGTGGCCTATCAAGAAGAAGTACGCGATGCCAGCCGCGTAGCAGAAGTTCTAAACCGGGTGATATTGAACGCCAAGCGCGCTTCGGCCCCGGCGCAAATCAATATGCCGCGCGATTTCTGGACCCAAGTGATCGATATTGACCTACCCGAAATCGTAAGCTTCGAGCGGCCCAATGGCGGCAGCGATGCCATCGCGCAGGCAGCAGCGCTTCTGGATTCAGCCGCGTTTCCAGTGATTTTAAACGGTGCCGGGGTGATTTTGGCAGATGGGATTGAAGCAAGCAAGAAGCTTGCCGAGCGCCTCGATGCGCCCGTTTGCGTGGGCTATCAGCATAATGACGCCTTCCCCGGCTCGCACCCGCTTTTCGCAGGCCCGCTGGGATATAACGGATCAAAAGCCGGGATGGAGCTGATTTCAAAGGCAGATGTTGTTTTATGCCTTGGCACCCGCTTAAATCCGTTTTCCACACTACCGGGATATGGCATCGATTACTGGCCAAAAGACGCAAAAATTATTCAGGTTGATATCAATGCGGACCGTATTGGATTGACCAAAAAGGTCAGCGTCGGAATTATCGGCGATGCGAAGAAAGTTGCCGAAGGCATTTTTGAACAACTCTCGGGATCGGCCGGCGATGCCGGGCGCAGCGAACGCAAAGCCGCCATTGCCCAAACCAAATCTGCTTGGGCGCAACAACTTTCGAGCATGGATCACGAAGAAGATGATCCCGGCACCACATGGAACCAGCGTGCGCGCTCTGCCAAGCCCGATTGGATGAGCCCCCGCATGGCCTGGCGTGCGATCCAAAGCGCTCTGCCCAAAGATGCGGTGATCAGCTCTGATATCGGCAATAATTGCGCGATCGGAAACGCCTATCCCAGCTTTGAAGAAAGCCGTAAATATCTTGCGCCAGGCTTGTTTGGCCCCTGCGGCTACGGGCTTCCCTCAATCGTTGGTGCCAAAATTGGATGTCCGGATGTGCCCGTTATTGGGTTCTCGGGCGATGGGGCGTTTGGCATTGCCGTGACCGAGCTAACCGCAATTGGCCGGGGGGAATGGCCCGCCGTCACGATGATCGTTTTCCGGAATTATCAATGGGGCGCAGAAAAGCGTAACTCAACTCTGTGGTACGAAGATAACTTCGTGGGAACCGAGCTTGATACGCAAGTATCTTATGCCGGTATCGCGCAAGCATGCGGTCTGCAAGGCGTTCAAGCCCACACGATGGATGATTTGCGCGATGCATTAAACAAAGCGGTTGAGGATCAAATGAAACATGGCAAAACCACCCTGATTGAGGCCATGATCAACCAAGAACTGGGCGAACCGTTCCGCCGCGATGCGATGAAGAAACCGGTTGCGGTTGCGGGCATTAGCGCCTCGGATATGCGACCACAAACCGTCTAAACCAAAGGAAACGCCCCCAGCGGGGCGTCTCAGGCCTTTGTGATAAAATTTCCGCCGGTGGGCTTGTTTTGGGCATGCACCAAAATCCATCGGCAGAGACCAATTTTATTGAGAGGAAGCAGATCATGCCGAAAGCCAAAGAGACCGCTTTGATATTGGTTTTAAACGCGGGATCCTCTTCCATTAAATTTGCCGTTTTTGACATCGAACTCCGACAAGAAATTGGTGGCATTGTTGAAGGGATCGGCGGAGCCTCAACGATCAAGATCGCCGATCAATCGCGCGCGATACCCTTCATTGATCACAAATCAGCGCTCAGCGGTATCTTATCCGCATTGGCCGAAAATCATTACGGCTTAGAGCGATTTTCGGCGGCAGCGCACCGGGTGGTGCACGGCGGGCGCAAGCTAACCGCTCCGGTGCGCCTTACCCCAGATATCCGCGTTGAAATTGGTAATTGCACGCCTCTTGCACCTTTGCACAACCCGCATAATCTGGCCGCCATTAACACCTTGGCCGAACTGGCGCCCGACCTGCCCCAATATGCCAGCTTTGACACCTCGTTCCACGCAAGCAACCCAGAAGTTGCCACGCGCTATGCGATTCCCCGGATGATCGAAACCAAAGGCATCCGGCGCTACGGGTTTCACGGGTTGTCCTTTTCCTCATTGGTGCGTCAGTTGCCGCATATATCAGGAGAAAAGCTTCCCTCGCGTTTACTAGCCTTTCATTTGGGAAATGGTGCCAGCCTCTGCGCGATTAGAAACGGCCAATCTGTTGCCACCACGATGGGATATTCACCGCTCGATGGCTTGACCATGGGCACCCGCTCAGGCGGGATCGATGCAAATGCGGTTTTGCGCCTGGTGGAAGATAATGGCCTTGATCGAACCAAAGCGATCCTAAACCATGAAAGCGGCTTGCTTGGATTGTCGGGCGGTAAATCAGATATGCGCAATTTGATGCTGGATCCAAGCGCTGACAGTGCCTTTGCCATCGAACATTTCTGCTATTGGTCTTTGCGCCATGCCGGATCCTTAATCGCAGCCATGGAAGGGCTTGATGCGATTGCTTTCACCGGCGGGATTGGTGAAAATGCTCTCGGGGTCCGCGCGCGGATTTTGCGGGGTTTGGAATTTGCTGGCGTGCGGATGAACCCAGATGCAAATCATGGTCACAAGCCGCGCTTGCAGGCGGAAAGTTCAAAAGTATCAATATGGGTTGTACCCGCCAAAGAAGAAGAAACTATCGCCGCAGATGCACTGGCGCTGATTCAGGCGCAATAGATGTTTTACCCCAGTGCCACAGTCACCGCCGTTGCTGCTACAATATCCGACACGCTGGCCCCGCGACTAAGATCACAAACCGGTTTTGAAAACCCTTGTAACATTGGCCCGATCGCCTGCGCGCCGGCCAGTTCTTGGGCCAGTTTATATGCAATATTGCCGGCATTAAGATCGGGAAAAATCAATACATTGGCCTGCCCTTGGCCCAATGATTTTTTCGCTGCAATCGCGGGGTTTAGCGCCGCATCAGCTTGGATTGGACCCAAAAAACCCGTTTCTTGGGCGGCAGCGGCGACCAAATCAACGCTTTCTCCGCTGCCCGACGCCCCCGTTGAAAAGGAGAGCAACGCCATATCAACGCGGTCCAGCAAGGCCTTAGCAGATTGTTCAGACGCACGCGCAATATCCGCCAATTGTCCCGCATCAGGGGCTAGGTTCAGCGCGCAATCGGCAAAAATCATATCGCGGCCATCAGGGAAAAGCATCAGAAAGAATGAAGAAGGCGTGCGCACGCCAGGGCGCAGCCCGATCACAATGCTGGCCGCTTCAATCACCCGTTTTGTTGGACTGTCAGCGCCAGCCACCATCGCATCCGCCGCCCCCGAGGCCACCATCGCGGCAGCTCTAAACAAAGGCTTGGCCAACATTCGCCTGGCAATCGCTTCTTTCAACCCGCGGCGTTCAACCAAACCAGCGACCATCGCATCGCTCACAGGGCTTAGTGGAACCGGATCCGCCAGCCCCTTTGCGCGCAGCTGTTGCGCCGCTTCGGCAATCCGCGGATCTTCTATTTCCGGCAACACCACCCGCGCGGCACGCGCTTTCGCGCGGTCAAATATATTTTCAAGAACCGACATGATGACCTCCATCTGTCGAGCAAGGAGCCTAAAATGAGCACAGACGTCAAGATCAACCGTGGTCTAAAAAGTATTTATTTTGAAAGATCTGGCGTAAGCCATATTGACGGCGCCAAGGGCGAGCTCAGTTACCGCGGCTATTCGATCCATGATTTGGCCACCAAATCTACCTTTGAAGAGGTCAGCTATCTTTTGATCTATGGGGAATTGCCGACACCGCCCCAACTGGCAGAGTTTGATCACAAATTGAAAGCGGCGCGCCAATTGCCCCCGGCAGTGTATGAGATCATCAAAGCAGCCAGCGCCGGGCACCCGATGGATGTATTGCGCACCGCCGTATCAAGCTTGGCCGCGTTAGAGCCCGACAGCCAAAAAGTCAGCGAAGAAGATTTTGTCGAAAATGGTATCCGCCTGACCTCACAAGTGCCGATGATCATCGCTGCGCATGAAAATATCCGCAAAGGGCGCCACCCTATTGCGGCGGATCCAACCCTAAGCCATGCCGCCAATTGGTTATGGATGTTGAAGGGGGAAGTGCCCTCTGAAGATGCGGCAAGATTGGCAGATGTCGATTTTATCCTTCATGCTGAGCATGGCAGCAATGCCAGCAGCTTCGCCGCCCGCGTCACCATCGGAACCGAAGCCAATTTGCATGGCGCCATCGTCACTGCGCTGTCCACGCTGGCGGGGCCGGCGCATGGCGGCGCGGCAGAAGATGTGATGAAAATGGTGCAGGAAATCGGCACACCCGAGAATGCGGCCGCATATGTTAAAGAGAAACGCGGCAAACGTGAGCCGGTGACCGGATTTGGCCACCGCGTTTATCGCGCCGAGGATCCGCGCGCGCGTCACATGCGCGAAGGTGTGCGTAAATTGGGCGAAGAAATGGGCGCACCGGAATGGTATGAAATATTGCAGGGCGTGGTTGGCGCGATGAAACCCTATGCGCGCCATGGGCTAAACGTGAATGTCGATTTCTATTCAGGCGTGATCTACCAGCTGCACGGTATTCCAATGGATCTTTACGTTCCAATTTTTGCCATTGGCCGCATGCCAGGATGGATAATCCAATGCGTTGAACAATTGCAGGGAAACATTTTAATACGGCCGCTGACCTTGTATAATGGCCCGGAAATGCGCAACTATGTGAGCCTTGATGATCGATAGCACTGCATCATATCAACGTTGTGAGGGGCTTTGTTGCTTCGCAGGGTCAGCCGCTTAAATGTTTGAAACCTTAAGCAGCGCGCTGGCTCTTACAATGGCAGATATAATCGCGCTGGCGCTAATTTGTTTTGCCGCCGGACTGGTGCGCGGCTTCTCTGGCTTTGCGCTTTCGGCTGTGGCCATGGCCTCTGCGGCCAGCTTTATTCCACCTGTCGAATTAATTCCTTTATGTTGGTGGCTGGAAATCGCAGCAAGCGCGCTTTTAATTCGAGGCAATTGGCAAAATGCCCAGAAAAAAACTGTTTTACGGCTTTCGATTGGCACTTTGATTGGGCTGCCTTTGGGCCTGCTTCTCACCACGAATGTGCCTGTAGCACTGTCGCAGAATATCGCCTTGCTGCTGATCATGGTGCTTGCGACGCTGCTGCTGATTGGTCTGCGCCTGGAAGCGTTGCACAAACCCCTTGGAACGGTTTTTGCCGGGATCGGCGCTGGCTTGGGCACGGGATTGGCCAGCGTGGGGGGCATGGTGGTCGCAATTTTCATGCTGTCTTTTCAAGGCTCGGCCACAACCATGCGCGCAACGGTCATCTTATTTTTGCTACTCAGCAGCGGCCTCAGCGTGGCAAATTATTTTTTATTTGATGTCATGACCCAAATCGCCGTGTTTCGCGGTATATTTTTTATTATTCCGGCAATAATCGGGGTGCATCTTGGAACGAAACTCTTTATCCCGAAATGGGAACATTTTTACCGACCCTTTTGTTTGACCCTGCTGATCTTCTTGTCAGGCACGGGATTGGTAAGACTCATCGCGTAAAATCAGGAAAGCGTCACATGAAAGACCAACCATATCTGGACACATCGCCAAAAGTCTCAGACGAAATACGGAAAACCACCTGTTACATGTGCGCGTGCCGCTGCGGCATCAACGTTCATATGAAAGAGGGGGAAGTTGCCTATATCGAGGGCAATCGTGACCACCCTGTGAACAAAGGCGTTTTATGCGCCAAAGGCAGCGCCGGCATTATGCAGGTGAATGCCCCGTCTCGCTTAAACGCTCCGCTCAAACGCGTTGGGCCCCGCGGTTCTGGCCAGTTTGAGGAAATAAGCTGGGATGAGGCGCTCGATATGGCGGCGGGCTGGCTCAAACCAATCCGCGACGAAAATCCTGAAAAGTTGGCCTTTTTTACGGGCCGTGATCAATCGCAAAGCTTTACCAGCTTCTGGGCTCAAAATTTTGGCACCCCGAATTATGCAGCGCATGGCGGCTTTTGCAGCGTCAATATGGCGGCGGCAGGCATCTACACAATGGGCGGTGCATTTTGGGAGTTTGGTCAACCAGATTGGGACCATACCAAATTGTTTATGCTCTTTGGCGTGGCCGAAGATCATGACAGTAATCCAATCAAAATGGGCCTTGGCAAGTTAAAAGAACGCGGCGCCAAAGTGATTGGCGTTAATCCCATCCGCACTGGCTATAACGCTGTTGCCGATGAATGGGTGGGCATTACCCCGGGCACGGATGGGTTGTTCATCCTTTCGTTGATCCATGAACTGTTAAAAGCGGGCAGAATTGATCTGCATTATCTGTCACAATATACAAATGCGCCGGTTTTGCTGGATGCGGAAACCGGGCTTTTGATGCGCGATGAAAATGGCAAAGAACTGGTCATTGATCGCAGCACAAAAAAACCTGCCCCATTCGATCAAAAAGGCGTAAAACCCGATTTGAACGGCAGCCGCCGTATTGGCGGCACGACGCATCGTACGGTTTTTCACGCAATGATCGAACGCTATCTTGACCCGCAATATGCCCCCGAAGCTGTGGCCAAAGACGTGGGTATCCCAGCTGGTAAAATTCGTGCTATCGCGAATGAGCTGGCGCGGGTGGCCTTTGAGGAAGCCATTGAGCTGGATCAAGAATGGACCGATTTTCGCGGTGAAACCCATACAAAAATGACCGGGCGGCCCGTCAGCTTCCACGCGATGCGCGGGATTTCAGCACATTCGAACGGGTTTCAAACATGCCGTGCGCTGCATATTTTGCAGATCATTTTGGGTAGCGTCGAAGCCCCGGGTGGCTTTCGCTTTAAACCCCCCTATCCAAAGCCGGCAACAATCCATCCAAAGCCGCATTGCAAAACCACTCCGGGTGCACCGCTTGACGGTCCACATCTGGGTTTTGTGCATGGGCCAGAAGATCTTTGCTTGAAAGAAGATGGCAGCCCGGCGCGGATTGATAAGGCGTTCACCTGGGAAAACCCAATGTCGGCGCATGGTTTGATGCATATGGTGATTTCAAACGCGCATGCCGGAGATCCCTATAAGATCGACACATTGTTTATGTATATGGCAAATATGTCATGGAATAGCTCGATGAACACCCGTGGCGTGATCGATATGCTTACCGATCAAGATGAAAACGGCGAGTATGTGATCCCTAGGATCATTTATTCGGATGCGTATTCTTCTGAAATGGTTGCCTATGCCGATCTGATCCTGCCCGATGCAACTTATCTAGAGCGCCATGATTGCATCAGCCTGCTTGACCGCCCGATTTGTGAGGCCGACGGATTGGCGGATGCAATCCGCTGGCCGGTGATCGAGCCCGACCGCGATGTGCGCGGCTTCCAATCCGTGCTCTGCGAGCTTGGCGCAAAACTGGATCTACCAGGCTTTGTGAATGAGGATGGCACCCAGAAATACGCCGATTATGGAGATTACATCGTATCGCATGAGCGCAAACCGGGCATTGGCCCATTGGCAGGCTTTCGCGGCGATGGCAGCGATTCCGGGCGCGGTGCGCCAAATCCAAAACAACTTGAGCGCTATATCGAAAATGGTGGTTTTTTCGTTGAGCATGTTCCCGAAGGTGCCAATTACTATAAGCCTTGGAACAGCGCCTATCAGGATTGGGCCGTGAAAATGGGCATTATTGACAGCCCGCAACCCTATTTATTTCAACTCTATGTCGAGCCAATGCGTAAATTCCAACGTGCGGCAGAAGGCCATGGCGACAGACAACCGCCAGAGCATCTACGCAATCGGATCAAAGAAACGCTGGATCCCCTGCCAATTTGGTATGCGCCCGCAGAGGATTCGCATATCGACCTGACAGAATATCCGATCCATGCCTTAACCCAGCGCCCAATGGCGATGTATCATAGCTGGGGTACGCAAAATGCCTGGTTAAGGCAGATCCATGGGATGAACCCGCTATATTTGCCGAGCAAATTGATGCAAGAAAATAACTTGATTGATGGCGAATGGGCAAAAGTAAGCTCAGTCCATGGCAATATTACTGTCCCGGTGATGGAAATGGCCGCGTTAAACGAAAATACCGTCTGGACATGGAACGCGATTGGCAAGCGCAAAGGGGCCTGGGCTCTGGACGAACAAGCCCCCGAAGCCACCAAAGGGTTTCTGCTCAACCATCTGATCCACGAGCTACTCCCCCCCAAGGGCGATGGTTTGCGGTGGGCCAATTCAGACCCGATCACGGGGCAAGCCGCGTGGTTTGATTTGCGCGTGAAAATTGAAAAAGCACCGCCGCCAAGCGAAAGCCAACCGGCTTTACCCACACTGAACTCTCCTGTTCAGCCAGGACCGAAAAATCTAGAATGGAAGGTGGGAGAATGACAACCTTACCCACGCAAACCAACCGCAAGCTGGGGCTTGTGATTGATCTTGATACATGTGTTGGCTGCCATGCCTGCGTGATCAGCTGCAAAGGCTGGAACACTGAAAATTATGGCGCCCCGCTCAGCGATCAAGATGCCTATGGCGGCAATCCAAGCGGTACCTTTTTGAACCGCGTACACAGCTATGAAATGCAACCCGAACAGGGCGGCGCGGCGCAATTGGTACATTTTCCAAAATCCTGCCTGCATTGCGAAGACGCCCCATGCGTTACCGTCTGCCCGACAGGCGCCAGCTACAAGCGCGTTGAAGACGGCATTGTCTTGGTGAATGAAAGTGATTGTATCGGCTGTGGCCTATGCGCCTGGGCCTGCCCCTATGGCGCGCGCGAATTGGATGCGGCTGCCGGCGTCATGAAGAAATGTACGCTCTGCGTGGATCGGATTTATAATGAAAACCTACCCGAAGAAGATCGCGAACCCGCTTGCGTGCGCACCTGCCCTGCAGGCGCCCGCCATTTTGGTGATTTCGCCGATCCCGACAGCCATGTAAGCCAGCTAAGCGCAGCGCGCGGCGGTATGGATTTAATGCCCGAACAAGGGACAAAACCGGTGAATAAATATCTGCCACCGCGGCCAAAAGATACGATGGATGAAATTGATATTTTGGCCCCGTTCTTAGAGCCCGTGGCCGAAGAGACCACGGGCTTTATGGCTTGGCTCGATAAAACTTTGGAGAAAATCTGATGCATCCAGCGCCTTCCGTTATTATTTTCACTTCGCTGACGGGCCTTGGCTTTGGGCTTTTGGTCTTTTTAGGGCTTGGCCTGCCCGATACTTCTGGAGTGGTGGCCTTTGTCTTCTTTGCAATCGCTTATCTGCTGGCCATTGGCGGTTTGATTTCCTCGACGTTCCATTTGGGGCGCCCCGAACGGGCAATTAAAGCCTTTTCGCAATGGCGCAGCAGCTGGTTGAGCCGCGAAGCGTGGCTGGCAGTGGCATCTTTGCTCGTGATGGCGATTTACGGCGCAGGTTTGGTGTTTCTTGATACACGCTGGGGCGTATTGGGCGTGATCGGTTCGGCCCTATCCTTGGCCACTGTGTTTTCAACAGCGATGATTTATGCGCAATTAAAAACCGTACCCCGCTGGAACACTGCCCTAACCCCATTGCTGTTTATCACGCTTGCTCTAACCGGAGGGGCAATCCTGTCTGGATCTGTGGATACGGCGCTTTTAATGTTAATTTCTGCCGGCATCGTTCAAATCGCGTATTGGATCAACGGCGATCAAGCTCTGGCCCGCTCTGGCACCAGCATGGCCAGCGCCACGGGATTGGCTGCCATGGGAACAGTCAAAGCCTTTGAACCACCGCATACAGGCACCAATTATCTGCTGAGAGAGTTTGTGCATATCGTGGGCCGCAAACATGCTGCAAAGCTACGCGTCATCGCACTTATTTTGATGATTGGTACGCCAACTTTATTTTTGTCACTGCCCTTCAATCACTGGCTCGCGCTTGGCGCTGTGGCAACCCATATCGCGGGTGTCTTTACCTCTCGTTGGCTGTTCTTTGCTCAGGCGGAACATGTTGTTGGATTATATTACGGAAAACGATAGCCGCAGCACGAAAACTCTACATGCAGCGGCGGATCTAGCCGCTGTTGAGACGCCGGCATCCGAGCTGTTTATAGATCGGGCAGCTTGGGCATAAGACTTTGGTTACGGTATAATGTCAGCTCATGGGTGCGGCTTGAAAATGGGTACCCGACTGCCACAGCCGGTTTAGAAACACGCGCTCCCTCCCCCCTCTCAACGGTGCCCAAATGGGATCCACAGGTTGAACAAAATGATCTGCAGTGAATGGTGCATTAAACGCTTGCGGGGGATGTCGGGGCGTACGGCCACTCTAGGACGGCGACTTCATCAAGCCAAGGCCAGCTTACTGCACACTTCATAGCGCCAATGGCTTCCGGGGCCGCCGGCATCCTGTCAATTGGACCCCGCAGGCAGCGTTTTGGCGCTGCACAAGCGCGCGATTGTTCAGCGCATAAACGCTGTTAAAGACCAAAAAAAAGCCCGAAGGCGCGCTTCGAGCTTTTCATATCTTGAATTTCAAAGACCAATCAGTGAAGCTTTTGTCCGACTTCCGCAATCGACCCATCGATCAATTTATTCGCTTGCGCCGCGCTCATCTGCTCGGCAACCAAGCCACGCGCCGCCGCAATTGCCACGCTGACCGCTTGATCGCGCACTTCCCGCTCGGCCGCAGCCTGCGCAGACGTGATCCGATCCTCAGCAGCGGCCAGACGCCGTTCAATTGACGCTTGCAGGTCCGCTTTGCCTTGTTCAGCGGCGCTTGCAGCTTCTGCCCGGGCTGCCTCTACAATACGATCAGCCTGTTCTTGAACCTCTTTTTGCTTCCGCTCATATTCGGCCAAAATTCCTTGGGCTTCTTCGCGCAAAAGACGCGCTTGATCCAAGTCAGCTTGAATGCCTTCGGCGCGTTGATCCAGCAATTTCCCGATCATCGCGGGCACTTTGAGATAAATCAACGCCGCAATGAACAGAATAAACGCCAATAAAACGATGAAATTGGTATTTTTCAGCGACACAAACGGGCCAGAGGCAGCCCAAGCTGGGCTCGACAAAACCGCAAAGAGAAGAGGTGTAATATAACGCATGTTCTTAACCCTTCATCTCTTGCTTCACAGCAGCAGTAACGGCTTTCGCATCGCTCTTGCCGCCCAATGCCACGACCAAATCGGCGGTCGTTGCCGCGGCGACTTCCTTGACGCTGGCAAGGGCATTGCTGCGAATTTCGGCGATCGCCTCTTCACCGGCTTTTGCCTTTTCCGAGATTTGCGCATCGGCCGTGGCAATCGCCGCATCAAGCTCTTCTTTGATTTCGGCTTTGGTTGCCTCAACAATCCGCGCTGCTTCAGAGCGCGCATCATTCAGCGCTTTGTTATAGGCGGCTTCGGCTGAGACTGCTTTTTCTTTCAGTTCCTCTGCCATCGCAACGTCGTGGCTGATCGTTCCTTGGCGTTCGGCCAATACGGCCGCGATCCGTGGCAAAGCAAGCTTTGATAGAATCAGATAAATGGCAATTAAAGTGACCAGAAGCCAAAAAATCTGGTTTCCAAATGTTGAGAAATCCAATTGGGGCAAACCGCCCTCGGATGCCTCGGCAGCTTTGGATGCGGCAGTGGTGGTAGATGATGCCATCTCGTTCTCCGTCCTACGCGAACCCATTAGGATGAACGCGCCTTGCGTTCATCCCGCTCTTAGGTTCTTGCGTCATGTACTTAAACAGCAAACATCAACAGCAAAGCAACGAGGAATGAGAAAATACCCAATGCTTCGGCAAACGCGATACCGATAAACATCGTGGCTGTTTGTGCCGCTGCAGCGGATGGGTTTCTCAAAGCGCCCGCCAGAAAGTTTCCGACTACATGCCCAACGCCGATTGCGGCTCCGCCCATGCCTGTGCAGGCAAGTCCGGCTCCAATGTAAGCACCCATTTGTACGATATCGCCTTCCATGGCTTTCTCCTTCGTGTTTATTCTGGTTCGTTGTTAAAGATTAATGATGAGGGTGAAGTGCGTCCTTCAGATAAACGCACGTCAAAATAGCGAACACATAGGCCTGGATGAACGAAACCAAAACCTCGAGCGCGTAAATGGTCGAAATTGCAAGGACAGATAGCGGCGCGATCGCGGCGATGCCTGCAAATGCTGCAAACACCTTAATCACAGCGTGGCCCGCCATCATATTACCAGCAAGCCTGATCGAATGACTTACGGGGCGTACAAAGTAAGAAATGACTTCGATCAAAGCCAAAATCGGCCGCAGTGGTAAAGGCGCCGAAGAAATCCAAAAAAGCGACAAGAAAGAAGCCCCATTTTTGGCAAACCCAATTATGGTTACCGCCAAAAATACCGCCATCGCCATCACCGCCGTCACCGCAATGTGCGATGTGGTAGTAAAGGACATCGGCAACAGCCCCAAAAAGTTGGCGCACAGGATAAACATAAATAGCGTCATGATATAGGGAAAATATCCAACCGCGTCTTTTCCGGCGACATCCTCAACCATCTTGTAAATAAATCCGTAAACCAACTCACCGATCGACTGACTACGGCTGGGAATGATTCCGCGATGCGAGGTGCCAAAAACCATAATCGCCAAAACTGCAACCACGGTTAAAGCCATCCATAAGGTTACGTTTGTGATCGTGTACCAATACACCTCATTGCCCGCAAACAATGGTTGCACAATAAACTGATCCATCGGATGGAACGCCAGACCAGAGCTTTCACTTTGCGCTTCGCTTGCCACGATCAATCCTCTTCTTCATCCTTGGCCAATTCGGCCATCTGCTTTTCCTGGATTTCTTTTGCAGACCGCAACATAGTGCGCACGCCTGCTATGAAACCCAACATCGTAAAGGCAACTAAGAACACGGGTATCGTTCCAAATAGAACATCCAAACCGTATCCAATGCCAAAACCAATCCCAAGACCGGCCACCAACTCAATCACCATTCGCCATGCTAGTTGCGCAGCTTTGTGATGATCTTCTGCCTTTTCCTCTGGTTTAGCCTCCGATTTTGCCGCTTCGATACGCGCCGTTAGCGCTTCAAGCGGATTTCTATTATCGGGGCCAGTCACCTTCGCACTCCAGCAAAATTTCCGCTGGTGTAGTCTGGGTGCCGCCCCGAGTCAACCGCCTGATTCACACCCGATAATAGCCAGTAAGCCCATGATAGTTATATGTTTTATTTTTAACTCGCACTACCTAGCCAGCCTATTCTTATTGGAAAATGCCCAAAACACGAATTTTTGCATATTCAACCATTCGGTTGACGATCCGAACCAGCGACTTTTAAATGGGCGTATGGACCAACAAATTGATTTGATCTTTGCAGCTATGGCAGATGCCACGCGGCGCAACATCCTAACGCTTTTGCTCGAAGATGATATGGCGGTGAGCGATGTCGCCGAACCTTTCGCAATATCTTTGGCGGCCGTGTCCAAACATTTGGCTATTTTAACGCGCGCTGGATTGATCAGCCAAGAAAAACGCGGCCGGGTGAAATGGTGCAAACTTGAACCGGATGCGATGCGTGCTGCCAGCATATGGCTGCAAGGGTTTGGGCAATTTGACGCTGTAGATCTTGACCAGTTCGAGCAGTTTCTCAAATCAGAATTGCCCGCAAGCGATTTTTGACGTTTGTAAAAAGGTGAAACGCCCCCCATCCGCAAACGGCGTCTTGATTTGCCTAAAATTCACTTGCTATTCAGGCGCAACGTGCAGCTTTGGTTGACACTGCCGCATTTAACGATTAGATCGCCCTCAACTTATAGGAAGCAGTAAACTTCCGGTCCAAGGCATGTTCAGGATCGCCCCCCGTCAGCGAGGTTTCGCCCACGGGGGCAATTTTGGTTTTAGAACACTTAAACGGACCGGTGTGAGCCGCGCAGCAATGAAGGAGCGCTTAATGTTTGAAAACCTGTCCGAACGCCTCTCTGGTGTTTTCGATCGGCTGACCAAACAGGGTGCGCTGTCCGAAGACGACGTTAAAACAGCGCTGCGCGAGGTCAGGGTCGCCCTGCTTGAGGCGGATGTCTCGCTGGGCATCGCGCGTGATTTTGTGAAAGCCGTCCAAGAAAAAGCCACAGGGCAATCGGTCACAAAATCAGTGACTCCAGGCCAGCAAGTCGTAAAGATCGTTCATGATGAACTGGTACACGTGCTGGCCGGAAGCGAAGATCCCGGTGCGTTGAAAATTGATAGCGCGCCAGCACCCATTTTGATGGTGGGTTTGCAAGGCTCGGGCAAAACGACCACCACGGCAAAACTTGCAAAGCGTTTGAAAGAGAAAGATGGCAAACGCATTTTGATGGCCTCGCTCGATGTCAACCGCCCCGCGGCGATGGAACAATTGCAGATTCTAGGTCGGCAAATCGGTGTCGACACATTGCCGATTGTAAAGGGCGAAGATCCTGTAAAAATCGCCAAACGCGCTAAAACACAAGCCAGTTTAGGTGGCTATGACGTTTACATATTGGACACAGCAGGCCGGTTGCATATCGATCAGGAATTGATTGCGCAAGCCGCCGCGGTACGCGATGTTGCCCAGCCGCGCGAAACATTATTGGTCGTCGATGGCTTAACCGGTCAAGACGCTGTGAACGTGGCCACCGAATTTGATGATAAAATTGGCGTCACGGGCGTTGTATTGACCCGCATGGATGGCGATGGCCGCGGCGGCGCCGCGCTTTCAATGCGCGCCGTTACCGGCAAACCAATCCGGTTTGTGGGCTTAGGTGAGAAAATGGAGGCGCTAGAGCTGTTCGAACCCGAACGGGTTGCGGGCCGCATTCTGGGCATGGGCGATATCGTCGCGCTGGTGGAAAAAGCCCAAGAAACGATCGAGGCTGAACAAGCCGAGCGCATGATGAAACGGTTCCAAAAGGGCCAATTCAACATGAATGATATGAAATCCCAGCTCGAACAAATGATGAAAATGGGCGGCATCGAAAGCATTATGGGCATGATGCCGGGCATGGGAAAAATGGCCAAGCAGGCCAGTGAAGCGGGTATGGATGATAAAGTGTTCAAGCGGCAAATCGCGCTGATCCAATCCATGACCAAAAAAGAACGCGCCAATCCCCAAATTCTACAAGCCAGCCGTAAAAAACGAATTGCCGCCGGCGCGGGTCTGGAAGTAAGCGAATTGAACAAACTGCTCAAGATGCAGCGCCAAATGGGCGATATGATGAAAAAAATGGGCAAGATGGGCAAAGGCGGCATGCTAAAGCAGGCCATGCGGGGCATGTTCGGCAAGGGCGGAATGCCGCCCGGGATGGATCCCAGCCAAATGGATCCCAAAGCTTTGGAAGCCGCGGCAAAACAAATGGGTGGGGCCGGTCTTGGGAAAATGCCAGGCGGACTGCCCGGTTTGGGGGGCGGCGCCTTGCCCCCCGGCCTCTCGGGCTTCGGGAAAAAGAAATGATTTTTGCGAGTCCGTCCCGTTTATTGGCGCGTCGCCCGGCTTTTAAAAAACCGAAGCCGCAAAGCCATTCGTTTTGCAGATATTCAAATCCAGCCATGCCTGTCCTGCAAGGTAAAACCGCAATAAGCGCAAGGGCAGGAGCATCAACATGCCTCTGACCAACGCCCCTCGCCTGCACAGCCAAGAGCTGATCCTGCGCGGACCTGAATTGCAGGATGCCGAGCCGATAATCGCCTTCCTGCAAGATGAACGCCGGTCCACAGGGTTCGGCCATCTGCCCGAACGCGGCGCAGCCTGGCGCTGGTTTGCGTTGAATGTGGGGCATTGGCATATTCACGGCTATGGATATTTCACGATTGAAACCAAAACCGGCGAGATTGCCGGTATCAGCGGCATCTGGAACCCCGAAACCTGGCCCGAGCCAGAACTTGGCTGGGTGGTTTTTGACGGCTTTGAGGGGCGTGGTATCGCCTATGAAGCGGCCTGCCGGGCCCGCCTCTGGGCTTACGAAAATCTCGGCTTTACCACTTTGACCAGCAATATTGTGCCCGGCAATGAGCGCTCTATCGCATTGGCCAAACGCATGGGCGCGTTTTTTGAGCGCAATTATTACAACTCTAATATGGGGGAAGACATGCTCTACCGCCATCCTAGCCCCGAGGCGCTGACTTGATGCCGATATATATCGCTTTAATCTGGCCGATATACCGGTTTCGGGTTTCTATGCGCAATCTGTGGAGATCCGAATGACCGATAAAGTAACATTAGCCGCCACTGTTCTGAAAGAACATCGCCAAAGTATCGACCGGCTTGATGCTATCTTAATCTATACGCTGGGCGAACGTTTCAAGCACACCCAAGCCGTGGGCACATTGAAGGCCGAGCATGACTTGCCCCCCTCAGACCCAACGCGCGAGGCCACACAGATTGCAAGGCTTGAGGATTTGGCAGTGCAAGCCGATCTCGACCCGCAATTTGCCAAAAAATTTCTGAATTTTGTCATTCAGGAAGTCATCCGACATCACCAAGAACACCAATCCTAGGGGCTCTGCCCCAACCGCCATTCTAAAGGAGAATATCAAATGGCTATGAAAATCCGTCTTGCCCGTGGTGGCAGCAAAAAGCGTCCATTTTATCGCATCGTTGCGGCTGATAGCCGTATGCCGCGCGATGGCCGCTATGTTGAAAAACTGGGCACATATAATCCGTTGCTGCCAAAAGACAGCGAAGACCGTGTGAAAATGAACCTAGAGCGGGTGCAGTATTGGATGAGCGAAGGCGCGCAGGTCACCGATCGCGTATCAAGAATGTTGGAAGCCGCCGGCGTGATTGAAAAGAAAGAGCGCAACAACCCGAAAAAAGCGATCCCTGGTAAGAAAATGCAGGATCGTGCGGAAGAAAAAGCTGCAAAAGCCGCAGAAGCAAGCGCCGCAGTAGAAGAGGCCGAGGCCCCCGTTGAAGAGGCGGAAGCCCCAGCAGAAGACACCAGCGAAGCCCCTGCCGCCGAGACTGCAGAAAGCTAAATTGAGCAGCCTTTTTGAGGCGCCTCTCTATCACAGCCTTGTCCATAAGCTTCAGTGTGGGCAGGGCAACACCCATTTGCATCACTCCATTGTCAGATTAGGCCCCATAACCACCTCCAAGCCAAGCTCTGATGCTCTCTGGAGCGAAAAAATGGCCCATTTTTCGACCGCATAGATATCTCATGCTTTTTCGCCCTTTTCGATTGCTGATTTTACTTGGAATTGCCTTCATTGCGGGCATTCTATACGAGCGGGGTGAGATGAAAGCCCGCTGCACACACGTTGGCGGTGATATAGAAAGTGGTTTTTGTGAAAGGTAATCAATGCCCGAACACATGATTTGCGTGGCCGCAATCGCCGGTGCCTTTGGCGTGCATGGCGACGTGCGCCTAAAAAGCTTCACCGCTGACCCCAGCGCTTTGGAAGCCTATGCCCCGCTGGTAACGCAAGACAACGCGCAGAGCTTCACCGTCCATCTGACGGGGCGAACCAAAAATGCCCTTACCGGCCGTTTATCCGGCGTTACCAGCAAAGAGCAGGCTGATGCGCTGAAGGGGGTGAAACTGTTCGTTCCAAGAGACCGCCTGCCCAGCTTGCCCGATGATGAGTTTTATCACGCCGATCTGGAAGGCTTGCAGGTCTTTGACAGTGGCGGTCAAGATTGGGGCCATGTTATGACCGTACAGAACCACGGCGCCAGCGATTTGCTTGAAATTCAAGGCCCCAATTTGAAGGCCAGCATATTGCTGCCCTTCACCCGCGCTGCGGTTCCCACCGTTGATCTGGCACAAGGCAAGATTATCATCGATCCACCCGATGGAGTTTTGCCAGATTTACCATGAGCCAGCAAAGCAAATCCCACGGGCGTAAATCCATAAGTGCAAATTTGCAGCCGCGCGCCTTGATGACCCCATCGCCGCAGCTTGCCGGCGTGTGGACAGCGCAAATTCTAACGCTCTTTCCCGAAGCTTTTCCCGGCGTTTTGGGAGAAAGCCTGACCGGCCGTGCGTTAAAAGACGGCAAATGGGCGCTTGATACGATTGATTTGCGCCTGTTTGGAGAGGGCAAGCATAGAAATGTCGATGATACGCCTGCTGGTGGCGGCGCGGGCATGGTGCTGAAACCCAATGTCGTGGGCGCAGCGCTCGATCGGGCACTGGCGCAGCAAAAAACGCCATTACCAATGGTCTGCCTCTCACCGCGCGGAACGCCGTTTACGCAAGCAAAGGCCCGCGCTTGGGCGAATGCTGGCGGTGTCACAATGCTATGCGGGCGCTTTGAGGGGATTGATCAGCGGGTGATTGATCATTACCAGCTGGAAGAGGTTTCACTGGGCGATTTTGTTCTGACCGGTGGTGAAATCGCCGCGCAAGCGATGATCGATGCGACAGTGCGCCTGTTGCCAGATATTTTGGGCAACGAGGCTTCCATCGCAGAAGAAAGCCATATGGCGGGCTTGCTAGAGCACCCCCATTATACCCGGCCAGCGCTTTGGAATGGCCGCCCTATTCCCGATGTCTTACAATCAGGCCATCATATCAATATTGCCAAATGGCGACAGGAGATGTCGCAGCAGGTGACCAAAGAAAAGCGCCCAGATCTATGGGCCGCTTTTCAAAACGCGCTTGGGAAACCAGATCCAAAGGATTAAACTGCGGATTATATCGCAGATTTGGGTGCACTCCCTCTCTCTGGCAAATTTTGATATAAAACCCAATGGGAAAGGAACATGGCATGGCAGGCTTAAACCCGGCGCATCTCTCCTTGCTTGATGTGATTGGAAACACCCCTGCGATTTGGTTGGACCGCTGGGTAGCCCATCACAAACTTGACGGGCGCATTCTGGCCAAGCTTGACTATTTGAACCCCGGATTTTCTAAAAAAGACCGCGCAGCCAAAGCGATTATTGAGGCGGCTGAAAGCAGCGGCGCATTGCAACCGGGACAATGCGTTATCGAGCTGACAAGCGGCAATATGGGCACCGGGTTGGCCATCGTTTGCGCGCTTAAAAACTATCCGTTTGTCGCGGTTATGTCACACGGCAATTCACCAGAACGGGCACGAATGATGCTCGCTTTAGGCGCAGAAGTAATATTGGTTGACCAAGCCCCCGGCGCGCAGAAGGGGCAGGTTTCGGGGGCAGATCTAGCCAAGGTTGAAGAAAGGGCGCAACGATTGGTGGCAGAGCGCAACGGCTTTCGCGCAGACCAATTTCATCATCCGGCAAATCGCGGCGCGCATCTGACAACAACGGGGCCGGAACTTTGGCAGCAAAGCGGCGGGCAACTTGATGCCTTTGTCGATTTTGTTGGATCCGGGGGCACCTATGAGGGTACAATTCAGGCGCTCAAGGCGTTTAACCCCGCCTGTAAAGGCTACGTGGTCGAACCTGATGGCGCGGCGGTGCTGTCTGGCCAAGGCGCAACGCAGCCCCAGCATCCAATCCAAGGCGGGGGCTATGCCATGAAACAACTCGCCGCGCTTGCCTCTAGCGATATCGATGGCTATCTCACCGTCACCGGCAATGACGCCAAAGAGGCGACACGCGGTTTAGCCCGGCTTGAAGGGGTTTTTGCGGGCTTTTCCGCAGGCGCCAATTTGGCGGCCGCCGCCAAGCTTTTACAACGCACGCATAAAGGCGAAACCATCGCCATTATAATATGCGATAGCGGTTTGAAATATCTCTCTACGGATCTGTGGGGCTAAGCGGCAGGCCTACCACCTCTTGGCAACCAACTCTACGGTGAATTACCCCTTGATCCTAACCGCAATTGACTGTTATACGCGCCACGCATCCTGCGCCACGCCCGCTTTGAGCTCTGGCACCTCACCGATGCGCGGCCAAATGGCACAAACAATGATGACCGGACCCTCTGACGGGCTTATCAAATGATAGGAACCCGACCAAAGATCAAGAGTTCTGCGGCACGCACAAGATAACGGATAAAACCGTATTAAAAAGGAGATAGCGATGGATATTATCGCTCAGATAGAGGCCGAACAAATGGCCTCACTCGGGAAGAGCATTCCCGATTTCAAAGCTGGAGACACGATTCGCGTTGGCTATCGTGTAACAGAAGGCACACGAACCAGAATTCAAAATTACGAAGGCGTCTGCATTGCCCGCAATAACGGAAAAGGTATTGCCGGATCCTTTACCGTGCGTAAGATTTCATTCGGTGAAGGCGTTGAGCGGGTCTTTCCGCTGTTCTCGACCAATATCGACAGCATTACGGTTGTACGTCGCGGTAAAGTAAGACGCGCCAAACTGTATTACTTGCGCGAGCGCCGTGGTAAATCAGCCCGTATCGCCGAGCAAACCAATTACCGCGCGCCATCTGCCGCGGCTGAAAGCTAAGGAGCGGGTCTATGAGAAAAGATATTCACCCAGACTACCATTTCATCGATGTCAAAATGACCGATGGATCCGTTATTCAAATGCGTTCAACTTGGGGCAAAGAGGGCGACACATTGGCGCTTGATATTGATCCGTCAGCGCATCCAGCATGGAATGGCGGAAACGCGCGCTTGCTTGACACAGGCGGGCGGGTTTCGAAGTTTAAACAAAAATATGACGGCTTGGGCTTCTAAACCCAATACAGTCAGAAGCAAAAGAAGCCGCTGTTTTTGCAGCGGCTTTTTTTATGCCTGCAGATTGCGCCAGCCGCTTGCTTTACCCACCTTGCTTTCTATCATAACCTAACAGCTTAATAAGACACGGTGAGCCGAGCCATACTTTGTCATGTTTTCGAACCGGCCAAAAAGCAATCGAACCACTGTTTCAACCCATGGTAAAAAGGCCAGTAACGATGCCTGATGAACAGTCAGACAGCCCCATCGATCACAAGCATAACTGTATTTGGCTGCACGCCGCCAATCGAGAGATGCTAGGAGCCACCACGCATCTGGCACAACAGCTTCTGCACAGGCATCAAAACGTTACAGTATTGCTGACATATACTTGGAACACTAAGCACCAGCTCAATCTACATCCCCGCCTCTCATCGCAAATGGTCACGAATGATAGCGGTTCTACCGCGCGCAGCCTATTGCAACGCTTCAACCCGAGAAGCTTAATATGGCTTGGCGGAGATGTGATGCCCAAAATCATAAGCGAATTGCATAAAGAGGGCTGCAAGATGACGCTGGTCGCGGATGCTGTAGAGACTTTAAAAACCCGACGCTTTACCCTGTTCACACCGGCAATCGCAAAAGCGGTGCGGTTATTCTCAACATATTATGCCCTTGATGCCAAAGCCGCTACATTGCTGGCCAGATTAGGGGTTGTGGCGTCAAAAATTAAGATTAACGGCCCTTTGCAGCAAGGCTATGTTTTGTCAGAGACGCGCGAAGAAGATCCGCCCATTGTAAAACAGCTGGTAACCGGGCGCCCTGCTTGGATGGCCATAAATGTGACAGATCGCGAGCTGACAGCAATTTTGCAAGCCCAGCGCGTGGTGATGCGACAAGCCCACCGCATGCTGTTGCTGATCACCATGCGCCCATCCGATGAGGCTGATCAAATCCTCGCCGTTGCGCAGGGTTTAGATTTTAACGCCGCGCTCTGGCAGACCGGTCTAGAGATAGGCCAAAATCTTGATGTAATCATGATCCCCGCTCAGATTGACCTGACATCATGTTTTCGTTTGGCCCCCTTATGCTTCTTGGGCCAATCATTATTTGAAACCGGGCAGGGTCAAAGCCCTTATCAGGCAGCTGCCTTGGGCGCCGCCATTATCGTTGGGCCATTTGTTGGTGCGCATATGGCCGATTATGATCGGCTATACGAAGCGGGCGGCTTGCGGCGCGTAAACGATCCGAATGAATTGGCGACAGCCGTGTTGCAGATGAGCGCACCCGAGCAAGCTGCGCAAACCAGCCTCGCCGCCTGGACCGTGGTGTCACAAGGCGCAGAAGTGACAGATGCGCTAACAGCTCTGGCGCTGGATCAATTAGGCGGCTAAAAGTAAACCATGCATGCACCAAATTTCTGGTATAATTCGCCGCAGCGCCCTGGATTTTCGGCGCGCATACTCGCCCCGCTTGGGCAGATCTACGGGCTTGCGACCGCGTGGCGCGTGGCGCGCCCGGCCACGCTTTCACCTCGCTGCCCTGTAATTTGTATTGGCAATTTGAATGCCGGTGGCACGGGCAAAACGCCCACCGTAATCGCCCTGTTGAACATGTTAATAGCGGCTGGGCGAAACCCGCATGTTCTGAGCAAAGGCTATGGCGGCACGCTCACAGGACCAATACGCGTTGATCCGGCGCAACACCGCGCAGAAGAAAGCGGCGACGAGCCATTGCTTTTGGCCGCGTTTGCCCCGACTTGGGTTGCAAAATCGCGCAGCGCAGGCGTGAAAGCGGCCCAACAAGCTGGCGCCGATGTGATTTTGTTGGATGACGGGTTCCAAGACCCCTCGATCAAAAAAACTGTAAGCATCGTGGTGGTGGACGCGGCATTGGGCTTTGGCAATGGCCGCTGCATTCCGGCCGGGCCGCTGCGCGAAACGATTCCCAATGGCTTGCGCCGCGCCGATATAATCCTGTCAATTGGCGAGCAAGCCGCGCAAACAATATTCGCCAAAACCTGGGGGCATATAGTGCCGTGTAGGCATTTCACCGCCCAGCTTTCCCCGCTTCAAACCGGGTTAGACTGGTCTGAAGGACGTTATTTTGCCTTTGCCGGTATCGGCCAGCCCGAAAAATTTTTCACAACGCTAAAGCGCCTTGGCGCCCATATTGTTGGCACCCAGCCTTTGGGAGATCATCAAATATTAACCCCTGCGCTTCTCAAGCGCTTGCAAAATCAGGCGCAGGCGCTTGATGCGCAACTTGTCACCACCGAAAAGGACGCGGTGCGCCTGCCGCAGGCTTTCAAACGCGATATTCTAACGGTACCCGTAAGGCTAGAAATCTCTGAGCTCGACGCTTTGCAGGGCTATCTTTTAAACGCCCTCAACCGCGCTTAAGCGTCAATCATATTCGCCCAGACTCGGCGAGGGGCGCGTTAAATTCAGCGATGCCTCAGAAAACTGAAAGGGTGAGCGCACGCTGGGGATACCATCAAGATTAAGCTGCATGTTCCGCGCGATCACCTGAGGATCCGCAAAAACTTGTGCCATATCATTAATCGGACCTGCAGGCACACCCGCCGCTTCACAAGCGCTTAACAGCGCATCTTTGGAAAACGTTTTTGTCTTTTGCATAAGCTGCGAGACCATTTTATCGCGATTTGTAATCCGGTCTGAATTTTTTAAAAACTCTGGCGCCTCAGCCATGTCAGCGAGGCCCAAAAGGCCACATAGCCGCTGATATTGGCCATCGTTACCCGTGGCGATGATGATATGCCCATCGGCGCAGTCAAACACCTGATAAGGCGTGAGGTTCGGGTGATAATTGCCCGTTCTTTCCGGCGCAGTGCCCGTTGATAAATAATTCAAGGCCTGATTGGCCATTACAGAAACCGCCGTATCCAAAAGCGACATGTCGATATGCTGCCCCCAGCCCGTGCTAGCGCGCATATGGATCGCCGAGAGGATCGCCGTGGTGGCGTAAACGCCCGTGAAAATATCGGTGATCGCTACACCCGCGCGCTGCGGTGCGCCATCGGGCTCACCCGTGATCGACATAAAGCCGGACATCCCCTGAATGATGTAATCATACCCCGCGCGATGCGCATAGGGACCGGTTTGCCCGAACCCAGTGATCGAACAATAGATCAACTGCGGATTCTCTTTGGCAAGACTGGCATAATCCAGCCCGTATTTTGCCAATCCGCCGACTTTAAAATTTTCGATCAGGATATCGGCATCGCGAACCAGGCGGCGCAACTCTTCTTGCCCCTCTGGCGTTCGAAAATCAATCACAACGCTTCTTTTTCCACGGTTGCAAGAATGAAAATACGCGGCGGTCTCTTCATCTTCACGCTGAATAAACGGCGGACCCCATTGCCGCGTATCATCCCCGCTTGGGGCTTCTACCTTGATCACTTCCGCGCCAAGATCGGCGAGGGTTTGCCCGGCCCAAGGACCAGCCAAAATCCGCGCAAGCTCAACCACCTTTAATCCGTCAAGCGGCGTAGCCATTCCAGCTAAAGCTTTTCGTCAAGGATTTTAGCAAACTCTTCATAATCCATGTTCTTATAAGGCTGTCCATCGATTAGAAAAGACGGCGTCGATTGGATGCCGTCGCGCTGCGCGTTTTCCTTGTACCACCCCACCAATGCCCGAAGTTTTTCGCCATCTTGCAAACAGCTGTCTAACGCCGCATCCTGCATACCCGATAAGCGTCCAATTTTTCGCAAGGCTTCCACGATCGCCAGATCATCTCCGGCCCGCGCCCATGTGCTTTGGCTGTTCAGGATCAAATCTGTCATACCGAAAAACCGATCTGGACCACTGCAGCGCGCGATCATTGACGCCCACATGCCGTATTTATCGAAATAAACCTCACGGAAAATAAATTTAACCTTGCCCGTATCGATATAATTTTTGCGCAATAACTTATACACATCAGAATGGAAACGGGCACAATGCGGGCAGGTGAATGAAGCATATTCGATCACAGTGATCGGGGCATCTTCGGCGCCTTGTACCATATCGATAATCTCAGCTGCACCCGCATCGGCATCGCTGCTTTGCGCGTTTGCGGCGAAGGGTAAGGCAAACTCTTGATCCAAAGCAGCCGTTTGGGGGGATTGATTCAGCCAAACCCCCAGTCCGACCGCGAGGCCAAACACCACAAACATATAAGCAAATTTGCGCATTTTTTATCCTTATTTTTCGATTTATTTCTCTTCTTGAGACTGTGTTAGAACATTCTGCCCCAACTGTTCAAGAGCGCGACGCAGCTTTGCATCACGCACCGGCTCTGCAAGGGTTTGCGCCTGTGCCTCTGCGGCTTTGTGCGCGCGCTTTGGCGCTGGCTTGGATTGCGGGGCAAAGACGGCTTGCGCCTCGGCAAATCCATGCGCGGAGGTTTGCGTAATTCGAATGCGCCGAATTGCGTTATAACCATAGATGGCGTTGACGCGCCGGCGTAAGCTTTCCTTTTGCATTTCGATCATCGGGGCATGCGCGCCCATTGTCAGTATCGTCAACGTGCCCCCGAACCCTTGTTTGGCATAACTGACCTCGGTCGGGTAGGTCACATCGGCCAGATCTTCACCAACGATCTCACGCCAATGGGTCAGCACGCGGGGCTGGGCAAACCCACGGCTTTCGCCCAGTTTTCGAATGTGGGATTGCAACAAGGCAGAGGTCTGCTTAAACCCCTGCATAGCGCGTTTCTTGCCCGATTTCTTTTCGCTTACCGACATGAGCCCTAGCATAAGGCCTTCGAATGATCTTGCCAGCCCCTATACAAAAAAGTGAAGTAGATCATGCCACCTAGCGCCAAAGCAAGCGATCTTCTGTCTTGGTATGACGCTCATGCACGCGAAATGCCCTGGCGCGTAGCCCCGCAAGATCGCAAAAACGGGCAGATACCTGATCCCTATCGCATTTGGCTTTCAGAAATCATGCTGCAACAAACCACCGTTGCCGCCGTCAAAAAATATTTTCTGCGTTTCACCCAGCTTTGGCCCACGATTGGCGATCTTGCAGCAGCGCAAGACGCAGCCGTTATGGCGGAATGGGCCGGCCTTGGATATTACGCGCGGGCGCGCAATCTTTTGAAATGCGCGCGCGTCATCGCTACAGAATATGCAGGCAGGTTTCCAAACGATCAGGCCGCTTTGCGCGCGCTGCCCGGAATCGGCCCCTACACGGCAGCTGCGATTGGAGCGATTGCCTTTGATCGGCCCGAGACCGTGGTGGATGGCAACGTAGAGCGGGTGATGGCGCGCTTATTTGATATCCATACCCCGCTGCCAACGGCCAAACCAGAACTTACAGAAAAAGCCGACCATCTGACCCCGCGTGAAAGGCCCGGCGATTACGCCCAAGCCGTGATGGATTTAGGGGCAACGATTTGCACCCCAAAAAAACCAGCCTGCGGATTGTGCCCGTGGCGAGGCCCTTGCCGCGCCTTTCTGGCTGGCACGATGGCACAATTGCCGAAAAAAATTCCTAAAAAGCCCACGCCAACGCGCTTTGGCATTGCCTATGTGGCCTGCCGTGAAGATGGCGCCTATCTTCTTGAGCGGCGCCCCGAGCGCGGCTTGCTAGGAGGGATGCTGGGTTGGCCCGGCAGCGATTGGAACGACGCCCCTGTTCCAGCACCTCCAATCACTGCCAATTGGCAGAAGATGCCTCGTGAAGTGCGCCACACATTCACCCATTTTCATCTTCATCTCACCGTTCGCAAAGCTGATATATTGATGCATACGACGCCGGGGCGCGGCGAATTTTTAAGCCGCGCGCAATTTCGCCCCACGGATCTTCCAACGGTGATGCGAAAAGTGTTTGATCTGGCCATTAAATAGCCACAAAGGCGGCTCAGATTGCCGCTGAGGTTATCGCTGGAACATCGGGCAAGTAGTTATACATGGCATCTGCGTTTAAATCTGCCCTGCCCTTTTGGATTGGTGTATCCATGGGGCCAATCATCATAGCTGCGGCGCTGCTTGGCGGCTTCTGGATTTTGAGCATTCCCTTCGTCATTTGGTATGTTTTTCCAACGCTAGACGCGGTGCTTGGCAAAGAACAAACAAACCCCGCACCATCTGAAAAAAGCGTGCAGTTGAAATGGCATCAGCTTAACCTCCTACTCTGGCCAATTTTGCAATTTTTTATTTTATTCGGGCTGATCGCTTTTCACAAAGGGCTTGACCTAAATGGCTGGGAATTAATCGGGTTATTTTTTTCCCTTGGCGTGATGACGGGCACGATTGGCATCAATTATGCGCATGAGCTTATGCACCAACCCCGCCGAGGCGACCGTTGGCTCGCCGATATACTGATGGCGATGGTGCTCTATTCGCATTTTCGCAGCGAGCATCTTTTGGTGCATCACAGCTATGTAGGCACCCCCCGCGATGCTGTTACGGCGCGTTATAATGAAAACGTGCATCGCTTTTTCATCCGGGTTTTAAAAGCAAGCTATCTCTCCGCATTTCGCGCAGAAGCGCAGCGCCTCACCCGGCAGGGGTTGGCATGGTATGATCTCAAAAACCCCTTTTGGATCTACTGGCTACTGCAGTTGCTTATGCTTGGATTTGCATATGGTTTGGCGGGTTTTTGGGGTATCCTTCTATTTGCTTTTCAGGCCTTTATTGCGGTTTTTCATCTCGAGCTTATAAATTACCTGGAACATTATGGCCTAACGCGAAAATATTTGGGAAACGGCAAATATGAAGCTGTTCAACCGCATCATTCTTGGAATGCAGAGCACCGTGCAACCAATTGGCTTCTGATCAACCTTCAGCGCCATTCTGACCACCATTACAAACCTGCCCGTGCCTATCCTTTGCTGCACACCTATCCAAAGCAACTTGCCCCACAGCTTCCCTACAGCTATCCGATCATGGGGATAATTGCAGTATATCCCAGACTTTGGCGTAAATTCATGAATCCGAAAGTGAAGGCATGGCGGGCCATGCATTATCCAGAAATAAGCAATTGGCAGCCCTATAACAAAGGCACAAACCCGCCACCAAATTAAAAAATCCCCGCTTCAAAAAGCGGGGAAGTGGTGGCGTTTCAGGCCACAGGCAAATACGTTTATCTCTTAGGGCTCAATTATCTGCGCGGTGCAGCGTTAATTGGGCCGATTGCCCATTTCATCTCGAATTTGTTGGCGCAACAAATCGATGGGCACCTTCTTACCTTCGCGCTTGAAACACCAATAGGTCCAGCCGTTGCAGCTGGGCGCGCCTTCCAGCGCAGCGCCCACTTGATGGATCGAACCTTTGATATCGGCGGTCGCCAACGTGCCATCAGCACGCACTTTCACTTTATGCCGCCCGTTCAAACTGTGAAGCTCTTCACCCGGGCGCAGCATGCCACGCTCAACAAGCTGCCCAAAGGGCACCCGCGGTTCGGCGCGTTTTGCGGTTGTGACCTGAAGCGCCTCGCTGTCAAATTTACGTACCATCGCGATCCGTTTTTCTGCGACTTTGCGATAGGCCGCCTCTTGCTCGATGCCAATAAAATTACGACCCAGCATTTTCGCAACGGCACCGGTTGTGCCGGTGCCAAAAAACGGGTCTAAAATAACATCACCTGGTTGGCTGGCCCCCACCAAAATGCGGTGCATCAAGCTTTCCGGCTTTTGGGTCGGGTGGGCTTTATCGCCCTGATCATTCTTCAACCTCTCATGACCATTACATATTGGCAGCAACCAATCGCTGCGCATTTGAATACCTTCATTCAATGCTTTCAGCGCGTCATAGTTAAATGTGTATTTCGAGTTTTCCGATTTTGATGCCCAAATCATTGTTTCATGCGCATTGGTAAACCGTTTGCCCCGAAAATTTGGCATGGGGTTGGCTTTGCGCCACACCACATCGTTCAAAATCCAATAGCTATGGTTCTGCAGCGCGGCGCCCACTCTAAAAATATTATGATACGAACCAATCACCCATATGGCGCCATCGGGCTTTAACAGGCGACGGGCCGCCTTCAGCCAAGCATTTGTGAACGCGTCATAGGCCGCGAAAGAGGAGAATTGATCCCAATCATCATCGACCGCATCAACGCGGCTGTTATCAGGGCGATGCAAATCACCTTTTAACTGCAAATTATAGGGAGGGTCTGCAAAAATCAAATCAACCGACTCTGCCGGCAGGCTGTTCATCACCTCGATGCAATCGCCTGCCAAAATACTATTCACCGGCAACCCAACGGCTGCCTTCTTTGTTACTGTCTTCATTTTTCTGCCTCTTGAACCGGCGCATGTTTGCGCTCTTTTCTTGGCACCAAAATGAATCAAAGCTGATTCGCCGTCAATTTCTTTTTTGAATCAAGGGGTTATTTATTTTTTGAATACAAGATGTTGTGTATAGGTTTGAAAGAAACCCTATGATGTGGGGTCACACCAAGGCGCAGAAGGGCCGATTTATGCTCTGCTGAGGGATAGCCTGCATTTTTTTCCCAGCCATAACCAGGAAATGAGGCAGCCAAATCGCTCATCAAACGGTCGCGCATCGTCTTGGCAATGATCGAAGCGGCTGCGATGGATAAGGATTTTGCATCCCCCTTGATAATCGTACGATACGGCATCGGCAAATGGGCAGGTGCTTTATTGCCATCAATTAAGAGAAAATCGGCAGCTGTAGAAAGCTCTGCAACCGCCGTTCTCATCGCCAAGAGGCTTGCATTCAGGATATTGATATCATCAATCACCGACTCGGAAATATGCGCATAAGAGACAATTGAGGTTGCTTGGATTTGCTCAAATAGGCTTTCGCGGCGTTTTGCACTTAGCTTTTTTGAATCGTTCAACCCGTCGGGAATGGCCTTTGGGTTCAGAATAACCGCAGCCGCGGTAACAGGGCCTGCCAAAGGGCCGCGCCCCACCTCATCAACGCCCGCAACTTGCTGAAAGCCAGCCTGCCAAGCTTCAGTTTCATTGAAAAGATCCGGGCAATTCATAAACGCGTGAAACCCGATTTCATAATCTTTGGCAAGCCCGTATTGGCGTGAACCCTATTCCAAACGCTTTTGGCACCGCAACATATGGCGCGAATCAAAGCCTTATCTCATTTTTTCAAACTTAACCCACCAGCTTGGCCCAAATTTTGCTGAAGATGTTGAGAAAGATATATTCACTCTGCAGGTTTTAAGCCCGCTCACATCGACAGAAGGAACAAAAGCGTGCTGCAGAAACCTTTACCAACACCCACCGCTTCAAAATATTTGCCAAATCACATCTCTGATGTTATCCACAGCTTAATCGAGCAAAAAAGATAACAATGTCAGCGTGTTACCAAGGAGCATTTTAAATGCATCTGCTTTGCCCGAAATGTGGATCAGGTTACAGGATCCCTAAAGACAAAATTCCCAGCAAAAACCGCGTCGTGATGTGCAGCAGCTGCAATCACATGTGGAAGCAAAATTTTGTGCCCGCACGCAGAAATTACGCAATCAAAAATCAAGCTGCGCAATACGCGCCCGTGCCCGCGCGCGAGCCCGCAACGCGGCGCGCCTATACCGCAGATGTGCTATCTGTGCTGCGCGAGGAGGCAGAAATAGAAACCAAGCTGCGCCATTAAACCACAAGATATGGTAGGAATTACCCGTTTTCTCGCATATTTACTACAAATAGAGAAATCTTTGAGCCATGCGTTCAAAACACTAAGAAACGGCCGCCTAAAAAACTTATGCCAATAATTTTTATATAAAAATTACAATGTTTTTCATGATCTTACAGGGCGACATGCATCAAGCACCATAGCTTCGCCATTTGAAATATTGTTTCAAGATCCGCGATGGAAAATCTCCCAAAATCCCATCCGAAAGTATCAATTTTTTAAAAAATATCCCCCAATGGACCGGTAAATTATCCCAACTGGCTACTGAACTCCATCCGTAAATATCATAACTTTTCAGGTGAGGCGCTAACTTCGCATCTTGTCGTTAGAATAAGAGCAAGCGAGCACGTAAAAGTAGGTTTTGTAGAGGTCAACGATGTCATTCGTGGATAATTTGTCCCGCAATATTGTGGGGTCTTCAGACGCCATGATGGCGCTTCGAAAATCGGTGATGGATGTTGCCGAGCATAATATCCCCGTATTAATCCTTGGTCCCAGCGGATCTGGCAAAGAAGTCGTTGCACAATCCTTAGCAGATTTATCAGGTAGATCTGGCAAGTTGATTTCAGTGAATTGCGCCTCTATTCCCAAATCTCTGCTTGAAGCTGAGCTTTTTGGCTATGAAAAAGGAGCATTTACAGGTGCAAGCAAAACCCACAAGGGCAAGTTTGAACAAGCACATAACGGCACCCTGTTTTTAGATGAAATTGGCGATATGCCACTTGATTTACAATCGAAATTGTTGCGGGCTTTGGAAACTAAATGTTTCTCGCCGGTCGGCTCGTCGCGCGAAATCGAAGTAGACTTCCGGTTGATCTGCGCCACGCACAAAAATCTATATAAGCAAGTTGTCCTTAAGAATTTTCGCTCAGACCTGTTTTTCAGGATCAGCGCCTTTCCGATCCGTGTGCCTGCACTGAAAGATCGCTCGGGCGATATTGAAAACCTCGTCTATCATTTGGCGCAGCAACTGACCCTGTCAGGTCAGTCAAATATGAAATTTGAAATTGAAGGTGATGCGCTTTGGTTGCTGAAAACCTTCTCTTGGCCCGGAAATGTGCGCCAGTTGCGCAACGTTATCGAATGTTTGATTATTCGTTCGGGTGGTCAGGCGATCAACTCAATCCAAGTGCAACAGGCTTTACGTGAACAAAACGAACAAGGCTTAAATGACCAAGGATCACCGGCGCAGCAAGCCTTGAACGCTGAAGAGTCCAACAGATCACCGCTGGATTCGGTAACCGATTACCGCAGCTTTTTTGTGTCAAATGGCAAGTTGATGATTGCAGAGCATTTAAAAACTGTAGAGCGCAAAGTGGTCGCCGCGGCCTTAGTGGCGGCCGAGAATGATGTAGAACTGGCCGCAAAGATGTTACATCTCTCCGTGTCCGAACTGTTCGACAAAAAGCAAACACTCGATCTGTAAACACTGCTCCAAGGCTCGTCTGCCATCGCAGCTGGAACGTTGAACCGCACGGCGCGCTCAGCATGACACCGGCCCGGAACGAGCAGCTTAAACTTATGCAAAGAATTTCATGTAAGAGGCAGATGGGTTATTGAACAATGGCCCAAAATGATTACATCCCCCCAACAACATGTCATCTGACCAAAGGACCCCCCAATGGCGAGCACCACGCGCGAATTTGAAGCCGATACCGGAAAAATACTGAACATCGTTATCAACTCACTTTATTCAAACAAAGAAATCTTTTTGAGAGAGCTCCTCTCCAACGCGTCAGACGCCCTTCACAAGCGGCAATATCTGGGTCAGACAGATAGCAAATTGCTCAGCGCCGATGCGGCCGAGATTTCAATTACATTGAATAAAAAGCGCAAAACCATCGCGATCAGCGATAGCGGCATAGGCTTGGACCAGGAAGATTTGATCGAAGCTCTGGGCACAATCGCCCGATCTGGCACCAAAGCCTTTATCGAACAAATCGAAGAAGCCGCGGAAAAAGACAAGGATGCAATAAGCCTAATCGGTCAATTCGGCGTTGGCTTTTACGCCTCATTCATGGTGGCCGATAAAGTGGAAGTGCACACATTAAAAGCAGGTCAGGATCAAGGATATTCTTGGCAAAGCGATGGCCAATCCGGCTATGAAATCAACGCAAGCAGCGCGCGCGACACCGTTGGTACCACGGTTGTTTTGCATCTTAAAAAAGAGGCGAAAGAGTTTTTGGAAGACATCCGGATCCAAACCCTCGTAAAGAAATATTCAGATCATATCGCCTATCCAATCCAATTGATGAAAGACGATCAAACCTCTGAAGTGTTAAACTCTGTGGAAGCGCTTTGGACAAAACCTGCAAAAGACATCACGCAAGAGCAGTATAATAATTTTTATCAGAGCCATAGCGGACAATATGACACGCCGTTTTTGACCCTGCATAACAAAGCCGAAGGCGCTGTAGAATTTACCAACCTGCTATTTTTACCAAGCCAAAAGCCTTTTGATCTTTTTGATCCAGAACGCAAAACAAAAGTTCAGCTTTATGTAAACCGCGTGTTCATAACGGACGAATTGAAGGATCTTATTCCAGAATGGCTGCGCTTTGTGCGCGGCATCATTGATACGGCCAGCCTGGACCTGAATGTCAGTCGGGAAATGCTACAACATAATGCAACGCTGCTTAAAATTCGCAAAGCCGTGACCAAGCGCGTGCTGTCCGAATTGGCGAAAAAGGTTAAAAAAGACGCGCAAGCCTATGAAGCGTTTTGGGCAAATTTTGGCCGCGTTTTGAAGGAAGGCATTTATGAAGATGCGGATAATCGCGACCGCATTTTAAAAATCTGCCGGTTTTATTCTTTGAAGCAAGATAAGATGATTTCGCTTGAAGATTATATCGATGCGATGCCTCAAACGCAGGACGATATCTATTACCTAGCCTCCGACTCTGTTGAAGCCGCAAAGCGCAGCCCGCATATCGAAGGCTTTGCGGAAAGAGACATTGACGTTTTACTGATGACAGACCCGATTGATGAGTTCTGGATTTCAACAAGTCCGAAATATTCAGAAAAATCTTTAATCTCTATTGCACGCGAAAACGTCGACCTATCCAAATTCGCCAAAGAGGGTGAAGCGGATGAAGCCGATGACCAAAATTCGGATATGTCCAATGTTATCGTAAAGCTGAAAGCCGCATTGGGTGAAAAAGTATCGGATATTCGGGTGTCCAGCACCCTGACCTCAAGCCCGGTGCGCTTGGTCGCCGCAGATGGAGGCCTTGATTTCAACCTCGAGCGTATCATGAAAGCGCAAAATCCGGATTACACGGGCAGCGCCAAAGTGTTAGAACTGAACGCAACGCATCCGATAATGCAAAAACTAAAAGCACAGCCCGAAGAAACCGATCAGGGCCTTGATGCGCTGGCTCTAGTGTTGTTTCAACAAGCGCGTATTTTAGATGGTGAAATGCCCGAAGATCCCACATTGTTTATTCAAAATGTAAACCAGTTAATCGCTTCAGGAATATAAAGCGCAAAGGCCCATGTTGTTATTTGCCTGCCCGCTCAAGGGCAGGCTCACCTGCTTGTCTGTAGAGAAAAAACCCCAAGGCCCCTACCACCAAAACACCGCCAAGCAAGGTCAGCGAATTCGGCGTTTCTTTGATACCACGCCAAACCCATAAAGGGCCCAAAACCGTTTCTAACAGCATAATCATGCTCACATTGGCAGCGGATGTCAGCCGCGATGCCTTTGACAGCAAGAAAAAAGAAACGGGTAAAATAATCAATCCCGTGACCGAGATATAAATGAGGCTCGCGCCTCTCACCTGCCAAGCCGCAGGCCAAAGATAAAAGGCGGTGCACCCGGCGATCAGCGCGCCGAGCCCGATCGCCAATTCAAACGGCACAGTTTTATTTTTCCGAATAATTACAAAGTTAAAGGCCAGACTAATGGCAACCGCAAGCCCACAACACGCCCCTAACAGCGTTTCAAAATCAATATTCATGCCCCTTTCGATATCGCCAGCAACCGACATGAGGATTCCAGAAAACACCAAGACTATGGTTGCCCAAACGCGGCGATCCGCCAGTTCCCCCAATAGAAAATAACCCAGCAAAGCCGCAATAACGGGCACAGTAGCAACGGCCAACAACACCACAGCCACGGGCGCAAGCGCGATTCCAAAGGCAAAGAATGAGGCATTTCCAATCTGGCAAATGACCAAAGACCAAAACCCAAAAGACGAAACGCGCGCGCGGTTCCCTTTTTCTTCCTTGAAGCGCGCGATCAACCCGATCGATAAAAACACCAATCCAGCCAAACATGCGCGCCACGCCAACATAGCTCCGCCATCCAATCCGGACAGGCGCATTAAAAGCGTATCGGGCGTTAATAACAAAGCCCCTGCCAGCGCCAGCATGAGCCCATTGCCTAAATTATTCATTCACCTGCCCTATTCTCAATGATCAACCAACCCTAAAACGGTTTATTGCTATCGTTTTGATTTGTAAGAAATCTCTGGGTTAATATGTAGAAAGCAGCCCGTCCTTGATCAGCGTTGTGCAAGTGCCCTTGTGATTTTGGCATTGCAAAACATCCGCCCGCAACCGTAGCGGCAAACAACCGGCAAAGGTAAAACCCTCATAAAACGCCCGGATTAATCATCACTTTCGAGAAAGGCGTTATAATCAATGCCAGGGCCTGAAAAGCTTTGGAACTCATCTCCACTTGGATAAGGGGTTACAAAGGGCTTGATCACATCTGAAAAGCGATTGTCGATGCGGTTTGATAAAACATCGGCAAGATCTTCAAGATCGCCCCAAAACCCGATCAAAGCATGTTCACCATCGCCGATATCATGCGCTGACAGGCGCACCGTTTCGGGCAAAGGGTAATCGCGAAGATATATCGCAATGGCCTTATAAAGCGCATCATGTGAGCCCGCTTTTGGCTTGAATTTGATGCAGTTCATCATCTGCGCCATTCGAAATTCTCCCGAAATTTTTTGGTCAATACCGATCAGTCACTTCGCTGTTTCCTCTCAGAGAAAAAACCATAGTTAAAAATATAAAAATTTCAAAGTAAAAGTTTCTAGCAGAACTGCCATCAAAAGCTCTGTAATACACCACTTAAAATTCAACGCGGGTCGTTAGGCTCAGAAACGATGTAAGCGCTACACACAAATGCGCGTTACATTTCCTCATAATCTGTCACCCTGCTGGTTCGAAATGGCTGGAATGCTGGCACCAAGATTAACCTTCAGATGCGTGGTGGGTACGCGCCCTGCCTGCCAAATGTGTCAGACATCCACAACCGCTACCACGCTCGATTTAAACTTTGGCAGCGTTTGTAAACGCTGATCACCAAGGCGGGTTGGTATCCCATTTTATCGCCAAATCCGTAAAGCTTTTAACTGAAAGAGGATCTAATGGAATGCCCTGCTCAATGCGCCCGGCCGCCCGCGCCCATTCGCGATCACCTGGCGCCATAACGCTCGCCCCCTTTCGCGCCTTTGACCCGCGCAAAAGCTTTAAATACCGCAGCATTCCAGCGCGGACCACCTCTCCTATTGCGAAGGCACTGGGATCTATAACAATCACAAAAGCGCCCATTCCCCTTGGCGTTGTGAAATCAGGGCCCGCCATAGGGGCAATATCGGGGCTCAACTTCATGCCCGTCAAAACCGCTGAAAAGATTTCGGCCAAACCACCCAGCGCAGCCCCTTTAAAACCAAAATCAGCCCCCCCTATCGGAGCCAGCATTTCGGCAATATTCGGATCCAAAGTATCCATGCCTTGCGGATCAGATGCCACGCCCTGCGGTAAATCCTGTTGCAACGATTGGTGTAATTGAACCCGGTTATAGGGAACAGAGCTGGTCGCCATATCTAACAGCCATGGGTTTGGTTCTGCCGTCGGCACTGCCACTGAAATCGGGTTGGTGCCATGAAAGCGCTCAGCGCCATCAAATAAGCGCACGAAACTATCGGAATTTCCAAAGACAATCCCGATCATATTTTTATCCGCTGCTGCCTTAGAAAAAGCACCGGCTGGACCGAAATGCGAAGTGTTTTGAATGCCGATCGCTGCAATCCCAGCTGTCTGCGCAAGATCCACAGCATGATCAATCGCAGCAAATGTGGCCACCGCCCCATGCGCATTATCAGCATTCAGCAGCGCCGTACCACTGCGCGTTTGATCCAACGCGATCTTGGGCGCTATGTTCAATCGGCCACCTTGAAAGGCCTGCGCATAATGCCCCAGCAAACGCACCCCGTGGCTGTCAATACCATGGACCGAGCCATGCATCATTGCGCGCGTTGCCGCCAGCGCGCTGGGCTGATCTGCCCCAGCTTTTTCTAAAATAAAATGGCAAAACGCGCTCAGGCGGGCGCAGTCAGCAAGACGCGTTTCATTGGTCAGCATAATAAGTTCCCTATTCAAAACGATGGCCGGTGTGAACCCTATCCACTCGGGGCTATGCCCAGTCTAATCTATTGACCAGATAAAATCTAACAAGCCCTAACTTTACACCGCTTGAGCAAAACCGCGCGTTCCAAAAGCTTGTCTAAAAAGATGCTCGATATGTTGTGTGGCGACCAAAGAACAAAATAATCGTCAACGCTTACACTATATCGGATAGAAGAGGATCCGCTGAGCTTTGTTTTATATCAATCTAACCCAAGATAAGCGGCCAAGGCTTTCGGAGGGCTTGCCATCACTTGCGTCGTTGGTTGGGGCGGGCTGAGCACTTGATCGCTTAGCAGCAATGTCTCATCAGCAATCCGCAGCGCGTCATTGGGATCATGTGTCACCATCAACACCGTAGCCTGCCGCTCTTGCGCCAGCGTTTGCAGCAAATCCAGCATCTCATTTTTCAAAGCAGGCCCCAATGCGGTGAAGGGCTCATCCAATAAAAGGATTGGTTTATCTTGTAACAGCACCCGCGCCAGCGCCACGCGGCTTTGCTGCCCCCCTGATAATTCACCGGGCTTAGAGGCTTCAAAACCACCCAATCCCACGCGTGACAGCGCCGCCTTCACCTGCTCTTGACGGATCGATGACAGATATCTGCGCTGGGTCAGCGCCAAAGCCACGTTCCGTTTTGCGCTAAGATGCGGAAATAAATTATTGTCTTGAAACAGCATCGCCATAGGCCGCTGCGCCGGGCGCAGCCCAGTGATATTCTGCCCGTTCCACAGCACGGCGCCAGAAGACACCGGCAAAAACCCCGCAAGCGCGGCCAAAAAAGTAGATTTTCCAGCGCCTGATGGGCCCATAATGGCATAAATTTTCGCATCCAAACCGCACAATGAAGCGGTCAGTTGGAAACTGCCTTGACGAATTTTTAAGTTTTGCAAATCAAGCATTACGACGCCCTAAAAAATCAAAGACCCAGAAAAATCCAAAACTTAATATCAAAAGAAGGCTGGCGCAGCCCGCGGCTTGCTCCATACGGTACGACCCCATCAATTGATACAGCTTCAACGGCAAGGTCGCGCGCTCGGCATCGCCAAACAGCGCGATAACGCCCAGATCGCCCATCGAAAGCGCCGCGGTCAATCCCGCGGCGAAACCGAATGGGCGGCGTAATCTAGGCCAAACCACCCAGCGCCACCACCCCAACCTAGACAATCCCAAAGAAGCCGATAACCAGCGGAAATTGGCGTCTACCTGGCTCATTTCCGGGCGTAAAATACGCACTGCAAAGGGTAATGACATCAGAGCATTCACACATAGCGTTACCCAAAGACTTATCTCAAACGGGTTCACATAAGGCCTGGCAATCAAAAACAAACCGGTTCCCAGGACAAGCGGCGATACCGTAATTCCCAACGTTGCGATGGCTTCTCCACCGCGGCTCAGCAAACTGAGCGACAGTAACATGCACAGCGCTGTGGCCCCCAAAGCAATCAAAACCGAGCGCAGCGCCGCCATCCAAACCGCAGCCGGCAAGCTGGTTACACTGCCAAGCCCATTGCCCAAGACCAATAGCAAAGGCAGGCCTAAAAATAGCAGGGCCGCGCCAATCAGCACCCCATCTAGATATTTTTGCAAGGTAGAGTGGCGGCCCAGCGCAATTGGACGATCAAGCCCAATGCCCAGCTGATGCCCCCAGGCAAAGCCCAGCGCGAAAACGGCAGCCAATGCAGACACCCCCAATTGCACCAGCCCCAACAGAGCGGCTTTTGCGAAATCAAAGTCAAATCGAAAAGCTTGATAAATCGCCAATTCCAGCGTCGTTGATTTGGGCCCCCCTCCTAAAGCCAGCGCCACAGTAAAACTTGATAAACAAATCACAAAGATGACCACCACAGCCGAGGGCAAAACCGTCATCAGCATCGGAAACTCAATCAAACGAAACCGCGCAAAACCGCGAAGATCCAAGCTCTGCCCCAGCCGCAACCGCTCTTGTGGGATTGTTGCCCAGCCCAATAAAATCATCCGTGTGGCAAGGGGCAAATTAAAAAACACATGCGCCAACAGCACGCCCTGCAGCCCATAGATCGAAAAGCTGCCAAAGTCCAAGCTGCGCAACCCCGTATTGAGCCAACCATTTTGACCGAAAACCGCAATCAAACCAAGAATGGCGACAATAACGGGCAAGATAAAAGGCGCGCCCATCAGCCTAATCACCGCAGCGCGGCCCCAAAACTGCGCGCGCGCAAGCGCGCGCGCCAGCGGGACCGCTGATAAAGTGGACAAGAGCGCCGAAAGCGCAGCCTGTAAAATGGTAAAGCGCAAAGCTGACCAATCTGCAGGCCCCAAGCCGGTAGGCCCATCCGCCTGACCCCAAACCGCCAAAAGCGGTATAAGTACAAAGCTACAAATCAGCGCTGAGGTGCTTATTTGGACAATGCGCGGCGCCATTCCTCAATCGTCTCTTTGCGCAGGTTTGCGGCTTCTTCTTCAGAATAGAACAACACTTTTTCAGGCAAAGGCAAGTCTTGGAACGCTTGCGGCCATTGCGATTTTGGCAGGGCTGCAGGCAAAGACCAATTACCCTCTGGAATTATGTTTTGGAATTGATCTGTCATGATGAAAGCCAAAAACGCATCCGCCAAATCGGGCACATCTGTCGATGCTATTTTCGCCGCCAACTCGACCATGAAATAATGCCCTTCGGGAAAAATCGCTGCCTTTTTGGTAAGATCGTTTTCCGCCACAATATGATAGGCCGGTGAGGTCGTGTAAGAGAGCACCATATCGGCTTCGCCATCTGAAAACAGCCCATATGATTCTGACCAGCCTTTGGTGACGGTTAGAATTTTCGGCGCAAGCTTTTGCCAAACTGCTTCTGCTTGCTCACCATAGACCGCCTTCACCCAGAGCACCAAGGCCAAGCCCGAGATTGAGCTGCGCGGATCTTGGATCACCAAGCTCAAGTCTGCGCCGGAATTCACCAACGCATCAAAAGACGCGGGCGGGTTGGCCACTTTTTCAGTATTGTAGATAAACGCAGTATGGCCATAGTTGAACGGCAGGAATATTTCATCGCTCCACTCTATCGGCAATGTAAGCTGCGCATTGTCTTGGCCATGGGCCGCGAACAAACCCGTTTCGCGCGCTTTTTTTGTAATATCTGTGTTCAGACCGATCACGGCATCTGCCTCGGTGCGCTCACCCTCCAGAATGATCCGCGACATGACATCACCCGTTTTAAACTGCAAGTCACAGCTGCAGCTTTCCTCAAAAGCGGCCTCAATCGCGGGCCCTGGCCCCCATTCTGACGCAAAATAATCTGGTGCATAAATTGTAAGTATCGGAGTCTGTGCCAACGTCATGCTGGCAGTGAACAGACCCGCTGCGAATGTGAAGTATTTCATGTTCTCTCCATATTTGCGACGGGCGGAGAGCGTGTAGCATGAAGCTGACCTTTCCTCCGCCGGTCTTAACCGGTTCAGGTTCGACGGGTTCGCAAAATGCGTCTCAGCCAAAAAGGCGCCCCGAGGTAACGTTGTGAATAAAGTTTTCACAACACGGTGGCAACCCCTAAAGATTTCAAACCGTTGTAACAGCGCATCCGCGAGCCTGCAGGCTTAAACCGCTTGTGCTGCTATCAAGGCCTTAAACGCCAAAAGATAAATATAGGGCATTTTACAGTCAGCTTAGGATCCGATAAAGCATCTACTCAAGTCGGGTCACGCTATGATATCATTTATAAAACGCATCGGTAATCTTCAAAATCTTGCCCTTTTTACTACGCTGTGCATCGCTGTTGTGATCGCGGCCACGACCCTAACACCCGGAGCGGGCAAACTTGCCCCTCAGGGTGCCGATAAGCTACTTCACACCGCAGGCTTTGCCTTGCTGGTAATGCCTATGCTGATGGTGCGGCTGAAAACCGGCCTCGTGATCGCACCCCTCGCGCTGCTTTTTAGCGGCGCTATCGAACTCATCCAACCCTATGTAAACCGGTTTGGCGATTTCTCTGATTTTTGGGCGGATTTTGTGGGTGTTCTAATAGGTGTGACTTTGGCGATACTTCTAAACCCGTTCATCAAACAATATGCGGCGCGTAACAAAAGTGCGCCAGAGTCAAAGAAATAACTCTAAGAAGCCTCTTCATAGTTAACCTATGACGTTAAACTAGCATAAAACGTTTATCTTATAGAAAATGGTGACCCCGGCAGGATTCGAACCTGCAACCTGCCCCTTAGGAGGGGGCTGCTCTATCCAGTTGAGCCACGGGGCCATTCAGCCTATTTGTGACAGGAGGTAGCACAATCAATGCCAACCTGAAAGGCTTGCATCTGGGTTATCAGGCTGATGCATCGGCTTTATCCCATGCACCATCTTGAGGATCGTGACCCTAAACAATCCAATTCATCTTCTGATATAAGAAAGGCCTTACAGCTTCTGATGCGCTTTATGACGGGTCTTCGCTTAGCACGGGCAAGATCCCAAAGCCGTTGCGCCAAAACACCAGCGCCAACACCCCAGCTTCATGCGTTTGCAAAGCATGCGGTTGCTGCGCGGCGTGAAAAATAACATCTCCGGGATTTAAAAAACGCGGCGCCTGCCCAGCCCGCATAAACTCGGCCTCACCAGCAATCACCAAATAGCTTTCTTCGGCTAGGTGCTCGTGCCAGGGGTAATATAGATGGGGTGGCATATATACGGCCCACGCCCAAAGTTGGCCGCTTTGAAAGCCTCCTTCGGGACCAATGATTGTAAAGCACCCAAATCGATCTAAAAAATCTTGCCCGACCTTGGTATGTTTATAGGTTTCGCGCCAACGCGCTTGGGCTCCTGCTGCCACCACAGCCTCGCAAAGTGGCTGATATTGCGTGTCAAAAAATTCATTTTTTTCACGTGCCAATCCCTGTCCACATAGCAATGGTTTTGGTTCGATCTTCTGAGTCGTGACATCTTGGCAGAACGGCGCAAAAGCCGTCAGCTCTTGATGGTTTTCATAAACAGTCCGAAGCTCGGACAATAATAAATCAAACGGGCGTGCCATCACAAAAACCAATAAGCTTTTTCTTCCCCTCAAAACCCTACATTTTGGGATTGCTATGTCAAACTCAATTGACACTGCGAGCCCATTTTACAGCTCGAGTATAAGCATTGTCTGATCCTTGTGACGTCCATCTGAATGCGCGTTATCAAAACAGCGGCAGTTTTGGCATTTGACGCCCAAAGGATACTATCTGGGTTTGTACCCCACCCAAGTCTTGATCCTTCCGGCGAATATCACGCCGCCTCAACGGTGCTTTGAGGCACTGTACTTTATGAAATTCTGCTTGCTGGGAGGCTCTATCGCGACAGGTATCGATCACTATTGTGATCTTATGCCGATACTTATTTAGGAACTTTTATATGTCTCAGCGCAGGCTTGAATGTCCTTCAACCGCATTTACGCTCATCGTTTTGCCGCAGCTTGAATCGAGGGAAATGCCACATAAAAGTTACGAGGGATGACCTGCTTTACAGCGAGCTAAGAGCCCCGATATACTGCCTTTCTTCGGTAGGGTATCCGCCAAATGCCCAAAGTATTTTGAATATGGCTAGCAAATATTTGCCAGCCAGCCGGGGCTGGTCATCGACAATCGCGCCGCGTACACATGCCGCACCACATCACATCAGACCCTCAACATTAAAATTTGGAGACCCAGATGAGCCTATTTGACGAAGACCTTTTTCTAAAAGGCTTAGAGCAGCGAAAAGCCACTTTAGGAGCAGAGTATGTAGAGACGAACTTGGCCGCAGCCGATGAGCTCACGCGTCCATTCCAAGAAGCCATGACCGCCTGGTGTTGGGGCTTTGGTTGGGGCGATGATGTGATTGATGCAAAAACCCGCAGCATGATGAACCTATCCATGATTGCGGCATTGGGCAAAATGCATGAATGGGAACTGCATTGTAAAGGCGCTTTAAACAACGGCGTGACCCCCGAGGAAATTCGCGCAATCATTCATGTTGTGGGTATCTATTGTGGCGTACCACAGGCTTTAGAATGTTTTCGTGCAGCCCGCAAAGTGCTCAACGAGCAGCCCCGCTAGGCCGCGTTCAGCGCCGGCAAGTAAATGAACCGCCATAGCGCAAAAAACACCAGAGCAAAAAAGCATCCGCACCGAAAAGCCTATTAATGGAACGGCCTGGTTAAGCCTACTCAAAACATTTGCAGCAGCGGCGCCTTCTATCTTGCAAAAACAGGCATATTGCTTGATCCAGAGGGAAATTCTCGGCTACCCTTACCTGAACGCCCAAAAAGGAAATCGCGACGTGTCAAAAACTCCACCACGCTCATTGACGTTACGAGATGTTTCAGAAGCCTGCGGCGTTTCGGAAATGACCGTCAGCCGCGTTCTACGCGACAGCGGGGATGTGTCGCAAACCACCCGCGAAAAGGTACTCAAAGCCGCCCATGATTTGGGCTATGTGCCAAATAAAATCGCTGGCGCTTTGGCAAGCCAAAGGGTGAATCTGATCGCCGTTATCATTCCGTCTATGTCCAACATGGTCTTTCCCGAAGTTATGATGGGGATAAATGAAGTTCTGGAAAATACCGAGCTGCAAGCGGTTATTGGGATCACAAACTATCTGCCTGAAACCGAAGAAAGCGTGTTATACAAAATGCTGTCATGGCGCCCATCTGGCGTTATTATCGCGGGCTTAGAACATTCTGAACGGTCGCAAAAAATGCTGCAATCTTCAGGGATACCAATCGTTGAAATTATGGATATTGACGGCACTGCCACCGATTGCGCCGTTGGCATTTCGCATCGGCGCGCCGGGCGCGAAATGGCGCAGGTTATTTTGGATGCAGGATATCGCAAAATTGGATTTATGGGCACAAAAATGCCCCTCGACCATCGCGCACGCAAACGCTTCGAAGGCTTTTCAGAAAGGCTTTTGCAATCCGGTATAGAAATCGCTGATAAAGAATTTTATTCGGGTGGCTCTGCCTTGGCGAAAGGGCGCGATATGACCACTGATATGCTCATGCGCTCACCCGATTTAGATTTTTTGTATTTCTCAAACGATATGATTGGCGCGGGTGGTCTGTTGCATCTTTTGAACCAAAAGGCGGATATTCCACAAAAAATTGGTTTAGCGGGCTTTAATGGTGTTGAGTTGCTGCAAGGCCTACCACTGCAATTGGCCACGATGGATGCCTGTCGCTTGCAGATTGGCCGACAGGCCGCACAAATCATTTGCGATCGGATCTCGGGCGCCCTGACATTGGGTGAAAAAATCGTTGAACTGACACCAACGCTTTCACCAGGTGACACGCTAAGATCGGCCTAACCGTGAAGAAATCGCGTGGTTTTTTGTCCAACGCTTTAACTTCAAAGAAAGCGAAATGATCGACCAAACTATGTTCAAAAGATATGCGATTTATTTTGTTCCCAAGGGGGCATTGGCCAAGTTTGGACGGGCATGGCTGGGCTGGGATTGCCGCAAAGGCCAATATATAAGCTCTGAAAACGCGTTTTCAGAGCCGTTGGCTGACCGAGAATATTTTATAAAAAAACCACGGAAATATGGGCTTCACGCAACCTTAAAAGCCCCTTTTCGACTGCAAACAACGCAGAATGAACCTGCCCTGCGCAGCGCATTCCACGGCTTTTGCAATCACCAAAAACCTGCAGCTTCGGGCAATTTAACGCTCTCTGAGCAGGGCGGGTTCATCTCGTTAAGACCCCAAAGGCAATCCGCTGCCCTCTTTGAGCTTGGCAAAAACTGCCTTGAAGCCTTTGATCCGTTTCGCGCACCTTTAGACCAGAACGATCTAAACCGCCGCCGCAATGCCCGCCTGAGCCCGCGCCAAAACGACTTTTTACACCAATGGGGCTATCCCTATGTGCTGCAAGAGTTCCAATTTCACATTACATTATCGTCGCGCCTTAGCATTTTGCAGCGCGAAAAGATCATACCAGCACTAAAAAATTTGCTGGCACATGAACTGGACTGCCCTTTTATTATCGCTCATCTGGCCTTAATGGGAGAGGATCGAAACGGCCAATTTCATATTTTGGAAGAAGCCAATCTATCCGGGTAAAGAAACGGATCACCGACAATAAAAAGGGGCTAAAGCTCAACTCGATAATTTGTGAATTTCTTCTTTGATTCGTAATTTTTGTTTTTTCATAGTCGCGATCTGTAAGTCATCCATCGCTAAGGATTTTTGTGCCTCTTCAACTGCCTCTGACAAAACTTGATGTTTTTTTCTTAATTCCCGCACATGCGAAACAACTGTCATATTGCTCAACCTCCTGTGTAGCCATGGTTCGATGGCACCATAAATTTACAAACCTGTCACTGAGAAAAAATTTATTCTCCCAAAATAGGAGAAGTTTCGCCGAGCCGCTTTAGTTTATTCCCAAATCGACACTAAATCTGCACTATTGCGCAAAACTGAGCTGACCAAACCTGTATAAGAGTCACCATCGTGGCGGTGGCGATCGCCCTCATGCAGGATCAAAGGCGCCATAAGGCGGAAATTCGCTCGGCCGGCTTTGCGCATGCGCAAAAGCATCAAACCGCTTTCGCGCCCTTTACGCGGTGCGATCGGCACAACCTGTAAGCTGCCCAGATCATCGGGTAAGACGGCCATAAAATCCTGCAGCCTTTCGCTGCGAAAAATGAAATGGGCATAGCCCTTTGGGCGCAACCGTTTGGCGGCAAGCTTAACCCAAATCTTCAATGGCGTTTGCTCTCCCAGAGCGCGTTCGCGCGCCTGATGCGGGGCGGGGCTGCTTTGTGCACGGTCAAAATAAGGGGGATTGGCAATCACGAAATCAAAATTTTCACCCCTTAGCGCAGCTGGAGGGGATGCGATATCTCCTGTGATAACTGTCAATTTGCAACCGTTATGCTGCGCGTTTTGGGCAGCCAGGATCGCGGCATCAGGCTGAATTTCAACTCCGGTTATTTTCAAGCCTGGGACACGGGCCGCCAAACACAGGCTGGCCACGCCAACACCGCAGCCAAGTTCTAAAACGCTTTCGCCCCTGCCCGCGGGAACCGAGGCGGCAAGCAAGACAGGATCAACCCCCGCGCGATACCCCGTCTTGGGCTGAGCAACCGTCAAACGGCCCCCTAAAAACTGGTCATAGCTATGCAAATCCGAATCAAAGGTCATCGCAGCTCAATCTTATGCGCGATCATTAAGCGCAGCGCCGCCGCGTGATCTTCTTCGCGCACCATCAAACGACGCGGCAAAATTCCCAAAGATCCTTCGAGCACCGAGGTATTTATATCCAAGTCAAAAAAAGGAATTTCCGCATCCTTCAGGATCGCCTGTGCATAGGCAATTAAAGTGATGTCCGTGCTTCTGAGCAGTTCTTGCATGGCATCACATTTAGTAATATCACTGCGCCTTGTCGAGCTTAGGAAATGGAAAAATGGGCGATCAAGCGAACATCGTGACCAAACCCCAAGATGCATTGGCAAACTTGCTGTCAAAAGAGATGGCGCAGGTCAATGAGCTGATTTCACAGCGCATGGCCTCACAATACGCGCCGCGCATTCCGGAAGTGACCGCGCATTTGATCAATGCAGGTGGCAAACGTCTGCGCCCCTTGCTAACCTTAGCAAGCGCTTCTATTTGCGGCTATACGGGCGGGTTTCATATTCATTTGGCGGCAACGGTCGAATTCATCCATACCGCCACCCTGCTGCATGACGACGTTGTCGATGAAAGCGCGCAGCGGCGTGGGCGACCCACCGCCAACCTACTCTGGGATAATAAATCATCCATATTGGTGGGCGATTATCTGTTTTCGCGGGCTTTTCAATTGATGGTAGACACTGGGTCTCTTGACGTATTGGCCATTTTATCCAACGCTTCTGCCACAATCGCAGAAGGCGAAGTTTTGCAACTCAGCGCCGCGCGCGATCTGAGCACGAACGAAGAGATTTATCTGCAAGTGGTCAGAGGTAAAACCGCTGCCCTGTTTTCAGCTGCCACGGAAGTCGGCGGAGTAATTGCAAATGCCCCTAAAGCGGTTCAAACCGCGTTGTTTGATTACGGTGATGCTCTAGGGGTCGCGTTTCAAATTGTAGATGATCTATTAGATGTTAGCGGCGATCCTGACGTGATGGGCAAGAATATTGGCGATGATTTTCGCGAACGCAAGCTGACCTTACCATTCATCAAAGCCGTTGCGAAATCCACTGCCGATGAGCAGGCATTTTGGAAACGCACGATCGAAAAGGGAGACCAGCAAGAGGGTGACCTTGAACGGGCTTTGGAGATCTTAAAAACCCATCATGCAATCGAAGAAACCCGCCAAGATGCTTTGCAATGGTCGCGCCGGGCCCAAAACGCCTTAGCCCCGCTGCCCGACCACCCGATGAAGGCGCTCTTGGCGACACTTGCGACCTATGTGGTCGAACGGATCACCTAAACGTTTCCAAACATATCCGGGTTGACGCGATCCACCAATCTGGATGGGTTTGCCTCAGCTTTGCAGCAAGCGCGTCGCGCGCCGCATCATTTTGCATCAAGGCAAAACATGTGGCACCAGAGCCAGACATACGCGCCAAAGCCACGCCGGGTGCAGCGCGCAATGCGGCCAGTACACCCCTGATGACTGGAACCAAGTTCTGCGCCGGCACCTCCAGATCATTGCGTTGCTTGGACAACCAAAGCAACCAGGCCTCCCGGTTTCGCGGATCAGGCATCGCCTCTAAGACCGGAGGGTTTTGTTTTGAGGCAAGCGCGTTGAACACCGCCGGCGTCGATACCCCCTGCCGCGGATTGACCAAAATTATGGGAAATTGCGGCGGCGGTCCTAACATCTCTAATTGTTCGCCAATCCCCCGCATCCGGGTTAACTGCGACGACATGCAAACCGGTATATCAGCGCCAAGCTGCAACAGTTTGCTAAGGGCGGGCACAGGCTGCGACCACAGCTGTGATAAGGCCCGTATCGTCGCGGCCGCATCGCTTGAGCCGCCGCCAATTCCAGACGAAGCGGGAAGGTTTTTTTCCAACTGTATATGCGCGCCCTTGGAGATATCAAACAAATGAGCAGCCCGCATCACTAAGTTGTCCGGCCCCGAAGAAATATCAGGTGCAAAAGGGCCAGTGCAGTTTAAAGACAGCTCATCCGCCGGTGAAACAGTAATCCGATCGCCAATATCAGCCATAGCAACGTATGAATCCAAAAGATGATAGCCATCGCTACGCTGACCTGTAACGTGTAAAATCAAGTTGAGTTTGGCCGCTGCGAAGGCCTTAGCCATCTTGATTGGCCGTCGAGACCAACGCCTCTGCCTCTTCTTCCAAAACGCGCTCCAACCCAACCTCTAACTTGCGCAGAATCCGTTTTCGATCTGCCTCTTCAGGATCGAATGACAAAGCCCGACGCCATTGAAACACGGCCTCACGCTTGCGCCCCACCTCCCAAAACACATCCCCAAGATGATCGTTCACGATCGGATCGATTGGCATCAATTCAGCCGCTTTTTCCAAATGCGGCAAGGCCTCCTCAAAGCGGCCAAGGCGATAAAAAACCCAGCCCAAACTATCGACAATATAACCGCTTTCTGGCTGCTTATCGACCGCCGTTTGGATCATCGCCAAAGCTTCATCAAGCTTTTGACGCTTTTCCACCAACGAATAGCCAAGATAATTCAAAACCTGAGGATGATCGGGCTGCAGCGCCAGCGCTTGCCGAAAATCCTGCTCTGCCGCAGGCCAATCGCCCATCCGCTCATTTGCCATGCCCCGCGCGTAAAACAGCCGCCACGCATTTGTCATGCTGGGGTTCAAAAGATTCAAGGCGGCCGTATAGGCCATAACCGCTTCATCATAGCGTTCTTGGTTGCGCAGTAAATTGCCCAGCGCCTGATGCGCCGGCACTAATTTGTCATGGCTGCGTGATAATCCACGCAACACCTCAATTGCCGCTTCGGTCTCGCCGCTGTCGCGCAATGCATCCGCGCGCCCCAGTTCAGCCAAGGGAAACAGCGCGGAAGCGGGGGCAATTGCCCGATAGGCTTCTATCGCCAGATCATATTGCCGCATAGCCACTAAAATTTCGGCACTGAGCAGCGCCGCCGGGGTGTATTTAGCAGAGAGAAACTGAGCCAATTGCGCGTGAAACAAGCTGTATTCATCTTTTTGCTCTTGGTTGAGGATTTGCGCAACCGCAAAGAATACCTCAGCCAGCCCATCCTCAGCCGTTTTCATCAGCAAAGGTTTTGGCGACCGTTTCGCCGCAATATCAGCTTTCAGCCGATCAAGCTCAGGGTCAGATTGCTTGGTGAAAAAACTATCAAAGATTGTATCAGCCTGATCAAACTGACCGCCCTGCATCAAAGCCTCAAGCCTGATTAAAATCGCTCTGCGGGTCACTTGCGCACCATCTTTTGATAACGCGTCAAAGCGGTCATCGGCAGCCTGATAATCGCCTGACACTTTATAAATCAACGCCAAATGATAATTGGCGAGCCCGCGTTCCTGATCCTGCTCAGAAAGTGCTTTCAACTTAGCGATCGCCGCTTCATAATCCCCGCTACCGGCCAATGACCAGGCTTCAATCAAATCATCAATAAGCGGATGCCCAATCCCGCGCTGTTCTTGCAACAGCCTCGACAGTGCTGAATAATTTTGAGACTTGGCAGCATTTGCAATCACCACCAAATTGGCCCATTGGCCATTGGCGCCTTGATTTGTGAAAGCTTGAGCAGCGGGTAAGGCCTGCTCAAACCGCCCCAATGCACCCTGCGCCAAAATCAGCTGTTCAAGTGCCATTATATTGGCGCTATCCTGCGCAACAACTTTTGAGAAATACTGAACAGACGCGTCTAACCGACCATCTAAACTGGCTTGACGGCCCGCAAGATACGACCCGGCCAAGCCCTCTGCAAAAGACGGCGCGCCCAACATGCTTACGATGCAAGCAAAACCTAAAATGAACCGCACAATAAAAACCTACCCGTTTTTGTTAACTTAGGCTGCGTGCCCAACCAACGCAATGCCTTGATGAAAATGCAAGATTTGATAACTCAAATGTAAGGCGTTGGTTGATATTCTCAAGAAGGGCGCGCGCTGAACTTACATATTGGGATAGTTGGGCCCATCACCCCCCTGCGGCGTGACCCAAGTTATATTCTGGCTTGGATCTTTTATATCGCAGGTTTTGCAATGCACACAGTTTTGAAAATTAATCACAAACCGGGGATCTTTCGCCTCTTCCTGCACCACCTCATAGACGCCTGCGGGGCAATACCTTTGCGCAGGTTCCGCAAATTTCGGCAAATTCACCGAAATCGGTAGATCCGGATTCGAAAGTTGCAAATGCGCCGGTTGGCTTTCCTCATGGTTGGTCATCGAAAACGCCACATTGGTCAGCCGATCAAAACTGAGCTTGCCATCCGGCTTTGGATAGGTGATTTCGGCATGCTGCGCTGCGGGCTCGGTGGCTTGTGCATCCGTTTTGCCATGCGACAGGGTGCCAAATAAAGAAAACCCAAAAACGGTTTGCCACCACATGTCAAAACCGCCAAGAGACAGGCCGCCCAAAGGACCAAAACGAGCATTAAGGGGCGCAACATTGCGCACTTTCTTCAGATCTTTGCCAACCACGCCCGTCCGCAAGCTATGATCATAAGCGTCAAGTTGATCCCCTGAGCGCCCTGCTTTCATAGCCGCCGCGGCCGCTTCGGCGGCCTCAATCCCGGAATGCATCGCGTTATGGTTGCCCTTGATACGCGGTAAATTCACCAGCCCTGCAGAACATCCCAACAACGCCCCACCTGGAAACGCGACTTTGGGAAGAGATTGCGCACCGCCTTTTGTAACTGCCCGAGCTCCATAAGCAATGCGTTTGCCGCCTTTTAACAATTTTGCAATTTTGGGATGATGCTTAAAGCGCTGGAATTCCATATAAGGTGAAAGATAGGGGTTTTTGTAATTCAGATCGACAATATAGCCCACATAAACTTGATTGTTATCGAGATGATAAAGGAAGGACCCGCCTGAGTTTTTAAATCCCAAGGGCCAACCCAAACTATGCGTGACTTCGCCTTCATTATGGCGCTCGGGATCCACTTCCCAAATTTCTTTCATGCCCAGGCCAAATTTGGGCACATCGCAGCCCGCTGCCAAATCGTATTTTTCAATCACCTGCTTTGAAAGCGATCCACGCACCCCTTCAGATAAGAAAACATACTTGCCCAACAGCTCCATACCAGGCTCATAAGCCTCAGAGATCGAGCCATCGCCCGATTTACCAAATTCACCGGCAACCACGCCGCGCAACTCACCCTGTGCGCCATAGACCAACTCTGAACAGGCCATGCCTGGAAATATCTCTACGCCAAGCGCCTCTGCTTGCTCAGCCATCCAACGACAGACATTCCCCATAGAAACAATATAATTCCCATGATTGTTCATCAGTGGCGGCATAAGCGCATTGGGCAGACGAATTTGACCCGCTTCGCCCAAAACGTAAAAATTATCTTCTTTTACCGGCACTGTCAGAGGCGCATTTCTGGCCTTCCAATCTGGAAATAAACGGGCCAACCCGCTAGGATCTAAAACGGCCCCTGATAAAATATGTGCGCCAACCTCAGAGCCTTTTTCAAGCACAACAACGTCAAGCTCACTGTCCAGCTGTTTCAAGCGGATTGCGGCCGATAAACCTGCCGGCCCGGCACCGACAATCACAACATCATAATCCATTGTTTCGCGTTCGATTTCGCTCATCTGCTTCTCCAGCTACAGGCCTTGAAATATTGTTACCCAAACGATTAACCCGCGCAAAAGCCCGCCGTCAATGCGCTTTGAGTGATTATTCATTATGCACCGGTTCTTTCTGTTAAAACATTGGAAAGAACTGCCTAATAAGAAAGATTTCTCAGGCGATAATACGCCGTATCGTATAGTTTTGCTTGCATTTCCTGAGCGGCTTTGGTCACATGCCAGCGAATAAATGCCAATGCGATCCGTCACCTAAAAAAGCGATGAAGAAGATTATGGAAAAGATACCTATGACCCGGGCGGGCTATGATGCGCTTGAGGCGGAATTGAAGCAGCTAAAATCGGTTGAGCGACATGCCATCGTGAAAGCCATCGCAGAGGCGCGCGAACACGGAGATCTGTCCGAAAACGCCGAGTACCATTCTGCGCGGGAAAAACAAAGCTTTATCGAAGGCCGGATCAAAGAGCTTGAGGGTATTTTATCTTTGACCGAGGTTTTGGACCCAAGCAAAATGTCTGGCACGATTAAGTTTGGGGCCACCGTCACTTTGATCGATGAAGACACAGATGAAGAACATACTTGGCAAATTGTAGGCGAACATGAAGCCAGCATCGAGAATGGTCTGCTGAATATCAAATCTCCCATCGCACGGGCCTTAATCGGCAAAGAAGAAGGCGACAGCGTCGATGTAAAAACACCCGGCGGTGGAAAATCTTACGAAGTGATCGACGTTAAATTCATTTAAGCGACACGACGACAGTTACCTTTTTTCAAGAGATCATAACGCATGCCACGTGATCCAAAAGATCTGAACGGGCTTCAATCGAAGCTGAGCAAAGGGCGGCGATTGCTCATTATACTGGGCCTCGCTCTGCCCGTTTTCTGTGCCTTTGCGCTTTGGTGGGGAAATAAGAATGAAGCTGATATCAGTTTCGGACTCGCGCTCAGCCTCGCTGCGCTTATCGGGTTAAACGTTGTGGGCTTTGTTTACGTCTTGGATCTTTTAGGAGATCTGCAGAAACATATTGCGCGCCCGATTGCGGATAAGGCTGTGATACCAACGCGGGAGGGCGAAGAACACACCGCTGTTATGCGTCAGCAGATTTCTGCGCTCTCAGAGCAGGTTCAGCAATCCAACTTGGCGCATGAGCTCTTACACACGCGCATTCAAGCTTTGCTGGAGACGGTTGAGCAGCTCAGCCGCCACGCGGCTGCGACAGCCGATAGCGCGCAAGACCCGCGCCCAGTGCCGGTGACTGCATCGCAGCCCCCCAAATCCGATCAAGATCAAGCGATGCTGCCTCTCAACAAAGCCGAGCAAAATGATCCATCTCCTTTGCCCCAGGCTGATTACATTCGCGCGTTGAATTTTCCACAAAATGAAACCGATAAGCTTGGCTTCACCGCGTTAAGAAAAGCCATGCGAGATCACACAACGCGCCAGCTTATTCGTGCCGCCGAGGATGTTTTAACCTTGCTCAGTCAAGATGGCATTTACATGGATGATTTAACGCCCAAGCCCAGTTCCACAAAAGATTGGCGGCTGTTTTCCCAAGGTGCCCGCGGCCCAGCGCTTTCGGGCTTGGCAACCATTCAAGAGGAATCGGTGTTAGAGCTGACGCAAAAGCGCATGCGCGAAGATCTGATTTTTCGCGATGCCGCCCATCATTTTTTGCGTATCTTTGACAAATCATTTATGGAGTTTGAGCGGCAAGCCCGCGAAGACGAGCTGGCTGCATTCGCGCAAACGCGCACAGCGCGAGCGTTTATGGTGTTGGGCAGCGTCACAGGAACCTTTGAATAACCCTGCCGCTCGCTCTGCCTTTTTGAAACATATCGGAAACCGCGTTAGGCGCCAAAGCTCGAAAACGGAATATATTGCACGGGGTCGCCCGCGTTAATCTCTTGTGCGCCCGCGCCAAGTTCGACCAAACCCTGCGCCCAACTCAAACCGCTTACGCGCCCCGAGCCTTCGGATGGGAATATAACAACCCGCCCCGCTTCGATTCGGGCCCGAAGATATTCAACTCGGCCCGGTTTTTTGGTTTTGCGAAACCCGGCCGGCACTAGGAAAGACTGCGGTGACACCCAGCCCCCCCCGGCAAGCACCCGCAGCGCGGGTGAAGCAAAAATCAAGGCACAGACCAAAGCCGCAACCGGATTGCCCGGCAGACCGAAAACTGGCATCGCGTTCCAAACCCCCATTGCTATGGGCCGGCCTGGCTTTACCGCAACGCGCCAAATAGCCAGACTATCTGCCTCATTTAACAGCGCCGACATATGATCTTCATCCCCATCTGACGCGCCGCCCGTGCTGAGCATGACATCGCAGCTTTGGGCTGCCGCGTTCAAAACAGCGCGCAAGTGATCGCGATCGTCTGAGGCGCGCCCTAGATCGATCGCTTGATAGCCAAGCCGGTCGATCAACGCCAATAACATCGGCCGATTGGCGTCAAATATTTGACCATGCGCAAGCGGCTGCCCGATCTCTTGCAGCTCATCCCCGGTGGACAGAATGCCGATTTTCAAGCGCTGAAACACGTGCACCTGCCCCACCCCGACCGATGCCAAAAGGGCCAGATCACCTACTTCGAGACGGTGCCCAGCGCTGAAAAGCTTCGTGCCTTGCGTCACGTCTTCTCCTGCATTGCGCGTATTGGCGCCGCGTTTCAAAGGGCCGTTAAAGGCAAGTTTTTCGCCATCACTGCTCACATCTTCTTGCAGAATAACAGTGTCGACGCCAGCGGGCAGTGGCGCCCCAGTCAACACCCGCAGGGCCTCGCCATAGGGCAGCTTGCCGTCAAACGGGTGCCCTGCAGCGGCGCGGCCTTGGGCCAAAGGCATGTGCAACGCGCCAGCCTCTTGGCTCAGTCGACCATCAAAGCCAAACCCATCCACCGCCGCATTCGCCTGTGGTGGATGGGCATTTGGAGCGCTGACCTCCTGCGCCAGAAAAGCCCCAAGCGCTTGATCGACGGGTAGGGTATGAACCTTAACACAGCATTGCATCCGGTCTTTCAACCGCTCCAAGGCAAGCGGGACAGGCATCCAATCAATACCCTCTGGCAAGGCAAAACAATCGTTGCGCAAGGGCGGAGGGCTTAGCATCCTATCGCCCCCTGCGCCGAAAGGCCAAAAATCCAGCCCTCTTCTTTGAGAACCGACTTTGGCACATCCGCGACCATTTCGGACAGGGCGGAGGCCGCATTTTGGGGCCTATCGGTTACGCTGCTCATAAAGTTACAAGCTGCCCAAACTTGTCGGGCATCCAGCACATGATAGGGTTCATCGGGAAATGCGACGGTGAAACTTTCAGCCGAGGGGATAGAGAGCAGCGAGGGATAAATTTCCGTCAATGTAACGGAGGCTGCGGCTTGCTTTGCCTGCGCTTCAAAAGGCCAAACGCTCCCGCGTTTGCCAAGCCAATGCCGCAAGCCTGCCAAATGGCTTACCCCCAGCAACGTTTGTGATCCGACCGCACCGGTGGTGAACAATTTCCACGCGCTTTGCGCGCTGCCCGAGGCTTGCTCTGTAAGGCGCAAATCAGGCAAGCCATGCCCAACCCGCAGGCTGCCGCGATGCGGAAGACCGGCGTAAGTTTGCCCCGCAGGCGCGCCCCAAAACGGCCCTATACCTGGGAACTTATTGTTGATTTCCGCAGCCACCTGAAATCGATTATTTGAATTATCAGGGCGATCCTCAATCCGTTCAGCCAACCAGTTCCAAACCGCCAATGCACTGTCAGAGCCGGTCAGGGCTTTTGCAAACCCACGCGGATATCCAAAGCCAAAATCAAACCCTATCAAAACGCGCGCAGCCCGGCTTAACGCCCGCTCCAACAGATCATAAAGATAAGCCAGAGCCGAGGCGCGCCCACGAAAATACAGGGGATGCTCGGGCGGCTCTGCGCGATGTTTGCAACATATAAAGATTGCATCTGCAACAGGGCGCCGCGGCGATAAGGAAGAGCGCGCCGACCAATCCACAGCAATCACCGTATCAAAGCTCACAATCCCACCTCCGCCAAAATAAAATCCGCAATCCCCGCAGTGTCGTTCAGATCAAAAACCGGCCGCTGTAACGATAAAGGCGTATCGCTGGCAACGGCTTTGATCGTTGGGTTTTGCGGCGCCAGCAGCGGCTGGTTTGTTGCTGCGCGCACCGCCTCTATTTTGGGATGCGCAGCGCCCTTGAACCCTTCAATCAGAACCAGATCAACCGGCGCCAACTTGCTCAATAGCTCGTCTAAGCTGGGTTCATCCGCCCCGCGCAACTCATGCATCAAAACATAGCGATTACGGGATGTTAAAAGGACTTGCTGCGCGCCGGCCGCGCGATGGCGATAGCTGTCGCGCCCCGGTTGATCCACGTCAAAGCTGTGATGGGCATGTTTGATGGTTGAGACGGTCAAACCACGGTAGCAATATTCCTCGACCAAGCGCTCCATCAGCCCTGTTTTGCCCGAATTTTTCCACCCGGTGATTCCATAAACCCGCATTAGCTATACTGCATAAAATCAGCCGCGTTTTGCAAATCTTGCGGCGTATTGATGTTGAAAAACGGATCAAATGGCATGGCAGAAAAAAGCGCTATGCGACCTTCATGCTGATCGCTCCAGCGCACAACTTTTCGCAATCCCTCACGTAATTCTTTGCGCAAATCCTCCGCTAAAGCTACGGGCCATAGCCCAAAAGTGGGATGGCGCTGAGGTTTGTCTTGGCCATGTTGCGAGGCGGCCAAAACCAGCTTATGCTCTTGCCCCTGGCTGGCATGAAACAAGGCGTCAACCAACCCTTTTGGAAAAAACGGCGTATCGGCAGCCACCGTAACGATATGATCCGCGCCCTGCTGGTGGGCCCAATCCAGCCCGGCCAAAACCCCGGCCAAAGGCCCCGCATGATCGCCAAAATTATCCGTGATAACCGGCAGCGCCAGATCCTTAAACCGGTCTGGATTCCCATTTGCATTCAAGACGATACGGTCTACTTGCGGAGCAAGGCGGTTGATCACATGCTGAAACAGACTTTTCTTTTCAAGCAGCAAACGGCCTTTATCGCCCCCTCCCATGCGCCGGGCTTGCCCACCGGCCAAAATCACTCCAACCGCTTGGGTCATGATCGCCCGCCTTTGCGCTTGGCCGCTTGAGGCTCTTCTTGAACCTGTTCTGGATCTGCGTCCCAAATCAACCGCTCGGTGCCAGACAAACATATAAATCGCTTGCCGCGCAAACGCCCGATCAGCGTTAAGCCAACTTGCTGCGCAAGCTCAACCCCCCAGGCCGTAAAGCCAGATCGCGATGCCAAAACGGGAATGCCCATCGAGGCTGTTTTGATCACCATCTCAGACGTCAAACGCCCTGTTGTGTATAAGATTTTATCATCCGCTTTCACCGACTCGCTTAGCATCCAGCCGGCGATTTTATCCACCGCATTATGACGCCCCACATCTTCCATATACACCAGCGGTCTATCTTGATGGCATAAAACAGTGCCATGGATCGCGCCCGCCGATAGATAAAGTGAGGGCGTACGGTTTATTTTCGCGCTTAACGTATAAAGCCACGACGTGTGCAAAGTTGAGCTAGCCAGCTCAATCCCCTGCAGCGTTTCCATCATATCGCCAAAAACAGTGCCCACCGCGCAGCCGCTGGTACGCGTTTTCTTGCGCAACTTTTCTTCATAATTCGTGGTCCTTGCAGTGCGTATTACAACAGTTTCCAAATCCTCATCATAGGCGATGTCAGTGACCGTATCATCGGCCAAAAGCATGCCTTGATTGCGCAGAAAACCCAACGCCAAATAATGCGGATAATCGCCGATGGTCATCGCCGTCACGATTTCCTGAGCATTCAAAAAGATGGTTAAGGGCCGCTCTTCCACAACCTCAAGCGATTGCTCTGCTCCCAAATGATCAATGCCCCGTACCACGCGGGTGAGCCCGCTACCGCCCTGCTGCGGGGCGATTAAATACTCTGATTGTGATTTCGTGACGCTCAATTGCAACCCTGCCTGTTAAGCGGTAAGTCCAATATCTACGTTGACCTTACATCCGGCGCAAGTCCATGGCCCATGCAAAAAATTATTTCCAATTGGGTCTTAAGCAAGCCCTGCCATTCATTTTCATCGTCGGGCCTTTCGGCTTGGTGTTTGGTACGATCGCCAGCAATGCCGGACTCAGCGTAATCGAAGCGTTAAGCTTTAGCGTTTTCGTTATGGCAGGCTCTGCACAATTGACCGCGCTTCAATTGATGCTGGATGGCAGCCCAACGCTTATCGTTGTGCTTTCGGCTTTGGCAGTGAATCTGCGGATGATGATGTATTCTGCCTCGCTCACCCCCTATCTTGGCAAAGCACCGTTAAAACAGCGCATTTTAGCGGCCTTTAGCACGTTAGATCAAAGCTATGCGTTGAGCCTTCAGCAATTTGAGACCGAACCCCAAATGACCTTGCAGGCGCGCGTGCGCTTTTTCTTGGGTGCGGCTGCACCCGTTATCCCAACCTGGTATATTTCAACCTTTGCCGGAGCATTTTTGGGGAAATCTTTTCCTTCCGAATTACCGCTAGATTTTGCAATTCCCTTAACATTCATTGCGCTTTTTGCCCCGTTATTGCGCAGCGCGGCGCATATTTCTGCCGCGCTCTCTGCCACGATCGCCGCTGTGCTTTTTAGCGACATACCCTTCAATTTAGGGCTTATTATGGCAGGTTTTGTTGGAATGAGTATGGGGGCTGCAACCGAACGTCATCTGCTTGCGAGAGCCGATCAGCCATGATTTTAAGCAGCGCTCAGATCTGGACGGTCATTATCTTGCTGGGCCTTGGCAGCTTTGCGCTGCGATTTCTATTTCTTGGTTTGATTGGGGATCGCAGATTGCCCGATTGGTTGATGCGGCATCTGCGTTACACCGCGGTTGCCATCATGCCCGCCTTGGTAGCACCGATGCTTTTCATATCCCCTGCCTCAAGCGAAGGGATTGATCCCGTGCGGCTTTTGGCAGCCGGGGCAACTTTTGCAGTGGCATATTATACCAAGAAAGTCTTGGCCTCGATGTTAGCAGGCATTTTTGTACTCTATATTCTATCCTTTTTGGGGTAGAACACCGGCTGTTAACACTGCGCCTGTCGCTTTACGGGTTTGTCTTGTCCAATGTCAGCGTTCAGCGTTTAACTGGTTCAGCCGTTCACCAAAGCCACAAAAACAATGGCCAGAATACAAAAAATTGCTGTTTTGGTTGAGAAGCTTAGAAAACCTTCAAAGGTTTTCTCTTGCTCGCTGGTATCCATACTGCCGTGTTCATGATCAGACATTGCGTTTCCCTTTCCCGATTTATGTACCGCTTAAACGATTCACAGGCCAGTGTCATCCCTTCTTCGCACGCAGCAGAAGCGTAGCAATGTCGCAGCCAAGTTTCAGCCACTCTTCTCACGCGTTTGAAATCTATAGGCTCCATCCGGCCCAAGGTGGCGGGTAATTTTTTCCAGCTGGTAAAGATGGTTTAGATGCCCAACCGCTTCTCCCAGGGCCAAGCCATATTCAGATGTTTTTATCGCGCGCTTGAACAAGGGCGTTAACACCTCATGCGCGCTGGCTGGCGTAATAAGATAGGCCAGCAAACGGTTTAAGGCCGAATGATGATTATCGATCAATTGCTGCAACCGCGTCGGCAAACCAGTGAAGGGCAGTTTATGACCCGACAATACCAAATGATCTGCGCGGGCGATTTCTTTAAATCGCTGGCAGCTCTCGAGCCAATCGCCCACCGTATCTACCTCTGGCTCTGTGGCATAAACACCCAAATTCGAGCTGATCGACGAAATAATTTGATCTCCCGCCAGAATCAAACCGTCATCTTGGCTCCAAAGGGTGGCGTGCTCGGGTGCGTGACCATGGCCGATATGAACGCGCCAGCACCGCCCGCCGGCCTGTATCTCAGCCCCAGCGTGAAGGCGCTGGAACCCCAAAGGCATCGGATACACCATATCGCAAAAGTTAAACGGGCGTTCAGCTGCCCGTCTGTTTAACATATCCTGCGGCATCCCCGCCCGTTGCCAGAAGCGCAATGTTTCGCGCGGGGGCCGTTCCTGAGGATCAAGCCGCAGCATTCGCGCCATCAACCACGCCGTGCGCGTCATCCATAAGTCGGCCCCAAATTCCGTTTGAAACCATCCGGCAAGGCCCACATGATCTGGGTGATGATGCGTTACAATCACCCGCCTTATTGGTTTTGAGCCCATCGGACCTGCTAATAAGCTTTTCCATATATCTCGCGATTTTGTTGAGCTGATGCCCGTGTCGATGATCGTCCAGCCCTCGGCATCATCTATCGCGTAAACATTCACGTGATCCAATGTCATCGGCAGCGGCATCCGCGCCCAAAACACCCGCGGTGCCACTTCCAACATGTCTCCCAAACCAGGCGGTTCCGCCCAAGGCGTTACAATCGCAGGCAAAGGGTTGGCCATCACGCCGTCAGCTCTTCAAAACTTAACGCATAAAGATCTGCAGCGCCTTGCCGCGCTTGCTGCAAAAGGCCAATATATTCCCCCAGCAACGCGTTCATGTAAAACCGCGCCAATTTGCAATTGGACCCTTGATCTGGCGTAACCAAGGCAGCTTTCAGGTGATAATGCCCCCCCAAAACGCGGGCAAACGCTTTCAAGAAGGAGACCGAGCCCGCAAAACGATCATTTAAATCGGATTGCTCGATCAGCCAATCAACGCTGCTGCGCAGCGCTTCGCAGGCAGTGGCCAGCGGCTCCGCCAAATCCGGCAACTGCGCGTTAGCCAAGGCAGCATGCGCCGCGATTTCATCCAAAAGCGCATAAGCGGCCCTGCCGCCATCCATCATTTTTCGCGCCACAAGATCCATGGACTGAATGCCATTCGTGCCCTCGTAAATCGCGGTCACCCGTACATCACGGCTGAATTGAGCAGCCCCGGTTTCTTCGATAAATCCCATTCCCCCATGCACTTGCACACCAAGATCCGCGACGTTAACGCCGGTATCCGTGCCAAAGGCCTTAGAAATCGGAGTCAACAAAGCCGCGCGCGCCGCCCAAGCGGGATCATCGCTCGCGCCGGCCATATCAAGGGCAACCGCATTGGCCAGTGCAATCGCTCTGGCTGCAAAAATATCACTGCGCATGGTCAAAAGCATTCTGCGCACATCGGCATGATCAACAATCGTGCCGCTGCCGTTTTCCGGCATGCTGCGCCCCTGACGGCGCTCTTTAGCGTAGGATAGCGCTTTTTGATAGGCCCCCTCAGCAGCGCCGATGCCTTGCCCGCCAACGCCCAAACGGGCATTGTTCATCATCGTGAACATGGCGCGCATGCCATCATGCGGTTTCCCGATCAACCACCCCCGTGCACCCTCATATTGCATCACCGCGGTGGGGCTGCCATGCAAGCCCATTTTATGTTCCAAACTGATCACTTTAAGGCTATTGGCCACTCCGGGCTGCCCAGCCGCATCCGGAATGAGCTTGGGCACGAGGAATAATGAAATCCCTTTGGTGCCGCTGGGCCCATCAGGTAAGCGCGCCAAAACCAAATGGCACACGTTTTCAGAAAAATCATTATCCCCCCAAGAAATATAAATTTTCTGCCCGGTGACTGCATAGGTCCCATCGCCATTATCTTTGGCATGGCTGCGCAAGGCCCCCACATCCGACCCGGCTTGCGGCTCGGTTAAATTCATCGTTCCACACCATTCGCCTGAAATCAATTTGGGCAGATAAAGCGCTTTAATCTGCGCGCTGGCATGATGTTCAAGCGCCTCGATCTGACCCTGCGTCATGAGCGGATTGAGCTGCAAGGCCAAACAAGCGCCGGCCATCATTTCATTCACCGCTGTGGTCACCGTGAGGGGCAGCCCCATTCCGCCATATTCCGGGCTAGCAGATGTAGATACCCAGCCGCCATTTGCGATCGCTCGATAGCCTTCTGCAAAGCCGTGTGATGTGCGCACGATACCATTTTCCAGCCGCGCTGGATCTGTGTCGCCGTTGCGCTGCAGCGGGTCAAGAACCTCTTCGCATAAGCGGCCCGCCTCGCTCAGCACCGCCTCAACCACATCGCTTGAGGCCTCGCAGAACCGATTCGTGCCAGCGATCTGCGCATAATCTACCACGTGATCAAGTAAAAACTGGTATTCTTTGAGCGGGGCACGATAGGGCATGATCTCTCCTTTATTGCAGGCTTGGCATATAGAGCATTTCGCTTTATGGGCATTTTAAAACCTAAATGCCAGAGCGGAGGAAGCCACCGTTTGGGAAAACGCGGCGTCATAGTATGAAATCCATGCAAACCGAATTACTGCCGGTCACACCCTCGGCCATCGCGCGCGCCAGCCAAAGGCTGCGCGCGGGCGCACTTGTGGCATTTCCCACCGAAACGGTTTACGGCTTGGGCGCTGATGCCAGCAACACGCATGCAGTTGCCAATATTTTCGAAGCCAAGGGCCGGCCCAGCTTTAACCCCTTAATCGTGCATGTCAGCGATCTCGCTACCGCCAAACGCTATGCCGAGTGGAATGCGCAAGCTGAAAATCTTGCGCAGGCTTTTTGGCCGGGGCCGTTGACACTGGTTTTGCCGCGCCTTGAGGCTGCCTCTCTTTCTTCTTTGGTCACAGCGGGCGCCGCAACGGTTGCCATTCGTGTGCCGGCCCATCCCGTGGCACAGCGTTTGCTAAAACAGTTTGACGGAGCCATTGCGGCCCCCTCTGCCAACCCTTCGGGACAGATCAGCCCCACCCGCGCCGCGCATGTGATTGAAGGGTTGGGGAACATGGTTTCCGCAGTTTTGGATGCGGGGCCCTGCGATGTTGGTTTGGAAAGCACAATTGTTGGGATTGAGGATGCAGGATCAAAGCTGCGATTGCTGCGCCCTGGCGGACTGGCGCGCGAAGACATTGAGCAGCATTTGGGCGCAGCTTTAGAAACCCATCAAACGCCGGGGCTTATATCGGCGCCGGGGCAATTGGCCTCTCATTATGCGCCAAAGGCGCGCCTGCGCCTGAACGCAACGGATTGGACTTTCGATGAAAAGCGGCTTGGGTTCGGCGATGTTGACTGCGACTTGAATTTATCCACTGGCAGAAACTTAACCGAAGCGGCCTGCAATCTGTTTCATTGCTTGCATCTTTTAGACGCAGGCCCCGCAACAACCATCGCCGTCTCGCCAATTCCCAATATCGGTTTGGGACAAGCGATTAATGATCGTTTGCAAAGAGCCGCCGCGCCGCGTTAATGCGCTTGGCTATGCGCGCCCGCCTTGAGTGGATAAAAGCCGCGCATCAATGCCGATCGAGTCAAGCGCCGCATGCCACATATTGCCATGCTCTTCCTGCAGGATTTTATCTTCATCCGCATCGGCCAAAAGCCAAGAATTGCGGGCTATTTCCGCATCAAGTTGGCCGGCACCCCATCCTGCATATCCCATGAACAAACTGGCCTGGTTTGGGGCTGTTTCCTGAGCCAAAGCCTCAATCACATCCCGCGTAGAGGTTAAGGCCAATTGCGCGCCCAGATGCTGGGTCGATTCGGCCGAGTGATAATCCCGCGAATGCAGCACGAAGCCACGATTGGCCTCTACTGGCCCACCACAAAGCACCGGAATATCCCGCTGCGCGCTGTTCTCAATTGAAAGCTGCTTGCATAGGCCGCCAAAAGAGGCTTGCGCCATTGGCTGGTTCAATATCAAGCCCATCGTGCCCTGCGCAGAATATGAACACAGGTAGATCACGCAATTGTCAAATCGCTTATCCCCCATCCCTGGCATGGCGATAAGCAATTTGCCCGTTAAATCCAAAGTTTGTGTAACACTCACCATTTAACCCAGTTTTCCCGCTTTTGCCGCAACGCGCAAAACACCCCGTCAACTTGCTGCACCATAATAGCTCGCCGTAACATGACTTGGCAAATTCGATTTTTTCCTTCATGCACATCGTATGAAATACCTAAAACGATATGTACACTTGGCAAGAGCGTCTAAGGTTTTGACCGTTATATTGTGTTTTGCCTCGATTGCCCCCGCACAGGCAGAGGGGTTGCGCGATGCGACGTTGCGCCCAGGCTGGCTGGCCAATGATGGCAGCTATTACACCGCTTTAGATTTAACGCTCAGCAAAGGCTGGAAAACCTATTGGCGGGCCCCCGGCGAATACGGATACCCGCCCAAAATTGAATACAACGGATCGACAAACCTTCAAAAAGCCGAAACGATCTGGCCCGCGCCAATTGTCTTTGGCTCAGATAATATGAAGACCATTGGCTATTTAGAACACCTTGTCTTGCCGATCAAATTAACACCTATTGACGCCGCGCAACCGATTAAACTTGAGCTTTCTGCACAACTGGGCATTTGCCTGGATATTTGCGTGCCAATCTTCTTGTCCTTTAGCCAACAGCTGGACCCGTTGCAGCAAAGCGCTGATCCGGAAACCCTGCTTGCATTGGAACATCAGCCGGTCCCGCGTGCTCAGTCAAATCTGCAAAATTTAGACTGCACCTTCACACCCCATGAAGACGCAATTTTGATCACCATCGGCGCCGCGATCCCCTCATTGGGTGCGCATGAAACGCTGATTATAGAATATAAGCAGCAAAATCATTGGATAATAATGGAACCAACGCGGCGAGACGGCCCTATGCTGCACGCCTTGGGCTATCTGACAGATGACACCGGCGCTGCGCCCCTCAGCATTAGCCGACAAAAAATCCAGATCACGGTGATCGGCAGCCTGGGCGCTGCAGATCTTGGCGATTGCACCGCGCAACCCGGATAACCGGCTAAACCGAGCTTCGTCGCCGGTTGCCGCGCAGATAGCTGGCGAAAAACGCGACCGTGATCAACAAAATGGTTCCGCATAAAAACAGCAGCAAGGCCCCCAACATTGGTGGCAATTCATACAGAAATTGGGGGGTGTCGGGGATAAACGCAGGTAATTTTTGCCCCTGAAAGGTGGCCCCCATCGTGAGCCCAAACCAAACCACAATCAGCGCAGTTAGGCCTTGCAAGGCCCGCTTCAAACCCAAAGCGCGCCCTGAGATACCGCGCCAAAGCGATCCAAAATGCCGTTTGACATCATGCTGAACAGCGATCAAAGCTGGCACAACCAGCAAAACCAATACCATACCAAAGCCAAGCCCGTAGACCAATGTAATCACCGTGGGCTTCAGAAACTGCGCTTGTGAAGATCGCTCATACAGCAGCGGCGACAGACCCAATACCGTGGTCAATGTTGTCAACATAACCGGCCGCAGCCGGTCTGCAGCCCCATCAATCACGGAAGGAATAAGCCCGCGGTCTTTTGCGTATTCATCGATTGAGGTTATTAAAACGATGGAATCATTAATAATAATACCCGTCATACCAAGCAGGCCAACCACGCTGAACATCGAGAGCGGCACATCCCAAACATAGTGCCCATAAATCGTACCAACCAACCCGAACGGAATGATCGACATCACCACGATCGGCCGTGTCCAGCTGGAAAATATCCAGGTCAAGACAAGGTAGATCCCCGTAAGGCAAAGGATCAACCCGGTACGCGCATCATTTAAAAACTGTTCTTCTTGCTCGGCCAAGCCCGACAGGCGCCATTCCACTTGGCGCAAGCCGGCAATCTCTGGCAAAATCTCTGCCTCTAAGCTGCTCATAACGTCCTGTGCATCGGCGGGGTTGTCTTCTGAAATATCCCCCGTCACCGACACCAAGCGAATGCCGTTTTCACGGCGAACCGTTGAAAAGCCCGATCGGCGCACCACGCTGACAATATCCGCCAAAGGCACATAAGCGCCGCTGCTTGCACGCAATTGCATGCGTTCGATAAAATCTGCGGTAAGCTCGTTTTCGGGCAGCTCGACGCGTATCGTGGCGCTGCGTGGACCCATCGGATAACTTGCCGCCTCAATCCCATTGAGCCGCCCGCGCATCACTTGCCCAAGGCCATCAATGGTAAAGCCCAACGCTTGCCCCTGCGGTGTCAGTTCCAAAATCAGCTCTTCTTTATCGTAGGACAAATCATCCTCGACAGCAGAGACCGCCGGAAACCGCAGCAGCGCGGTTTTCAAATCTTCAGCGGCTGATTTTAATGTGTCCGCATCCGCTCCGTAAAACTGAACATCCAGCGCATCCCCCCCGGGACCAGAGCGCCACCCGCGAAACGACACCTCTTCCACCAAAGGATGCTGGCGCACCTTATCCTGAAGCTCGCCCACGAAGGCAAAGCTTGAATAAGAGCGCAAGTCAGGATCGATCAACTCGATTGAAATGCCCCCAAGCTGATCCGGCGTTTTGGTATCCGCGCTGGCGAGCGGATAGCCCGAATTGGCGCCGATTTGCGACACAACATAAGCCAGAGGGTTAAGCCCGTGGCGCTCTTCATATTCGCGCCCAAGCTCCTCCGTAGCGCGCTGCATCTCGCGCATCATGGCCAAAGAATCTTCGCGCGATGCCGACGATACCATCGAAAAATTACCACTGACCGAAGAGCGCTCTGGCGCATTGAAAAACCGCCATTTTACCTCGCCCGAAAGAAACAGAGTAATCTGCGAGGCCAGCAACACAACCGCGCCCGCCAGAATAGCATAGCGCGCCTTTAAAACCAAAGCCATGAGTCGGCGAAACAGGTGTTCGCGCACCCATTCAAACCCCTTATTCACAACTCGGCTGGGCAGGTCATACCAATGTTGCTTATCGCCATGCTTTAAGGAATGCGCCATATGATTGGGTAAGATCAAAAAACACTCGACGAACGAGGCTGCGAGCACGACCGCGACCGTAAAGGGTATATCAGCGATCAGGTCTCCAAACCGGCCTCCCACCACAACCAGCCCAAAAAACGCAATAATCGTGGTGGTGGTTGCGGCAAAGACCGGCAAGGCCATGCGGCGAGCTGCGGTTTCTGCCGCGGCCACGGCGCCCAAGCCTTTACGGGCCTGTTGATCCGCATGTTCGCCAACCACGATCGCATCATCCACAACGATGCCAAGCGTGATGATCAGCGCAAACAGCGAAATCATATTAATCGTGATCCCCGCAGCATACATCATCGCCAAAGCGGCCAGCATCGCGGTAGGAATGCCGGCCGCCACCCAAAAGGCGGTGCGCGCATTCAAAAACAAAAACAACAGGATCAAAACCAAACCAAGACCGCTTAGCCCGTTTTCCAGAAGAATTTTCAAACGTCCAGATATGTAATCTGCACGCGCTCTGATAAGTTCGATCTGCGCCCCTTCTGGCAGGGTTAACGCCAGCCGGTCCGATATTCTTTGAACCGTCTCTTGAATATCGATTGCATCGCCTTTTTCAGACCGGTCAACGCGGATTGAAATCGCCTGATTTGAGCCAACAAAATACCCAAGCTCGCGATCGGTGCCTTCCACCCGTACCTCTGCAACATCGCCGATCACAAGTTTTGACCCATCCGGATTTACCCGTAAAACGACATTTCCAATATCGGCGGCTGTGCGCTTCTCAACGCCGGTGCGCACACGCGCATTCGCGCCGGCTACATCGCCAGCCGGATCGGCATTGACCTCCCCTGCAACCGCCGCGGCGATCTGCGCCATTGTAACATCAAAGGCGATCAAATTGATCGAGGGCACTTCAATCATCGTTTGCGGTGCCGCGATCCCACGGATGGTTGTGCGCGTGACGCCTTCGGCAAATAAACGCAACACCAACTCATCGGCAAACAACGCCAATTGATCGATCTCTAACGGGCCAGAAATGATTAAATCGGTAACGCGATCGCGCCATGAGCCGCGGCGAACCTTCGGATCATCCGCTTCTTCGGGCAATGTATTGATCTGGTCTAAAACGGTTTCAACATCGCCCGAGGCGCGCGCCATGTCCCAACCGGGTTCAAATTCCAAACTGATGCTGGCGCGCCCTTCGCGTGACAGGCTGCTGGCCTCGGTCACGCCTTCAATCGACAAAAGTGCAGGCTCTAAAATCTGCACAATCCCATCGTCAACATCTTCGGCACCAGCGCCTTGCCACCTGACATCCACAGCAATGTTGTCAACGATGACATCGGGAAAAAATTGCGATCGCATCCGCGGCATGCTGACCAAGCCAACCACGATCAAAATCACCAATAAAAGATTCGCAGCAGTTTTATGCCGCGTGAAATAGGACAGAATGCCCCCCGCGGCTTTGGGAAGATCGCGCACCATCTTTAGCCTCCCATCCTGCTTTCAATCCGCTCAACCACCTGCGCGGGTACTTTTTCTTGCTGTAATTGGGTTAAAATGCGCTTCTTGGCATCGGCCGGGATATAACCATTGCCCTCAATATAGGCCATAAGTTTGGCCCGTCGGTCAGAGGTTAACTCAACCAAGGCTGGCTCTTCTATTTGCGTACCATCGGCGGCGCGCAGGGGCTTAACTTTGATACCTGCGCCCAGAACCGGGCTGCGCTGTGCAACAACCTCGCGCCCGGATAAAGCCCGAGAACGGACAAGAACATCATCGCCCTGACGGCGCAGCACCCGCACTTCAAGCGAGTCAAGACGGTCATCCTCTTCCAAAACAAGAACGCGCCCGGCCGCATCCACCGCAGAGGCAGGTAACCTAATCACATAGGGCAATTCTGGCTCTTCCACTTCAATGGTCACAAAATCGCCGGGTTTTAAACCCCGCGGATCGGAGAGCGTGGCAAACACCACACGACCGGTTAGCCCATCACCCACCGACCCGCTATCGCGGCTCAACACGGCTTTTGACGTAAGATCACCCCCAGAGCTGCTTAAAGAAACCAAAACCGGCGCGGCCAGCAAACGCCCAGCATCATCAATCAAGCGCGTATATTGCGCGGTCGAGATGCGAAACGCCACTTCGAGCCGGCCGGGATCAATTAAACTACCCAATTTTTCATTCGGGCTGACCAACCCACCTTGCACAAGGCGAATCCCACTCAATGTACCGGGAAACTCGGCGAATAAACTGGTATCTTGCAAACGCCTTTGGGCGTCTTCCAGCATCAATTGGGCCCGCGCAAGCCGTGTGGTGGCTTGGTCGCGGCGCAACTCGGCTTGATCCAGCGCGCTGCGGCGGCTTAACACCGCTTGACCCGCTGATGAACTGGCAATTTCAGCCGATTCAACGGCAGATGCAGTGCCCACGCCGCGCTGTTTCAAATCGGCCTGACGCTCAAAAGCGCGACGGCGTAGATCGGCCTGATCAACGGCCGCAGTCAGTTCATCTTGCACCAAACCCAATGCCCTAAGCGCCTGATCCGCTTCAATCCGCGCATCCTGCAAATCGGCCTCAGCCCGCGCCAATTCAGAGCGGGCATTCGCTTCATCCAGCCGCAGCAATAGCTCGCCCGCCTGCACCTGACCGCCCTCAACGAAATTATCCGATACATAGGCAACTTGCCCAGCCGTACCCAGCCGAAGATCCAAAGTACGGCGGCTTTGAATTTCACCAAACGCGCTTAACATAGGCGTTTCGGTTTTCGCCTCGGCCGCGACCACGTTCACAGCAAAAACGCGCTCGCGCTGCTTGGCCTTGCGCGCCGGTTTTGACATGCGCTCATCCAGCGCCGTAGACACCATCTGCCCCGCATAGGCGATCAACCCAAGGCTAATGGATAACAACAAAAGGCCAATCAAACTTTTTCGAAAAAATCGCATCGTGGTTCCACAGCTTTCAAGACGTCATCTGTTAAATAGGGTGACATTCCGCCGCGCCAAGGCCTAAAAACATAACCAATCATGCTGGGTCTCGTTTTTCGTCTTACGCAAATCAATTGTGGCGGTCATTTTTGAAGCCAATTTCTCACCCTGCAGGGCATGTCCGAGCTTAACAAAGCACGCGTCTCAAATTTGGCAGTATGAGCTTTTGCTATTTACGGCGCAAATGTTCATCAAGCCTTGGCATAATTTCAACGAAATTGCAGGGGCGATGTCGAAAATCGAGCTGCTTTGCCAAAATTTCATCCCACGCATCGCGGCAAGCGCCGGGGCTTCCCGGCAGAGCAAATAAATAGGTTCCGCCCGACACGCCTGCTGTTGCGCGGCTTTGTACAGCCGATGTGCCAATCTTTTGCATACTGATCATCGTGAACACGGTGCCAAAAGCCTGAATTTCTTTTTCATAAACATCTTTATGCGCCTCAACCGTCACGTCGCGGCCGGTTAACCCTGTTCCACCGGTTGAAATCACCACATCTACATCCTCGCGCGCGATCCAAGCGCGCAGCTGCGCTGCGATTTGATCGCGCTCATCGCATAGGATCATGCGATCTGCCAAATGATGGCCGGCCTTGCGCAGCCGATCCACCAAGGTTTGGCCGGATTTATCCGTTTCAAGGCTGCGGCTATCTGAAACTGTCAGCACTGCGATGCGCACAGGGATAAACGTTGCGGTGTTATCAATTCGGCTCATTCCAGTTCCAACCTCTTTTTAAGCGTCAAAAGATCTTTCCACGCTGATTTTTTCGCCGATGGCATGCGCAGTAAATATCCAGGAGACAGCATGGGAAGCAGCGGAATACCCTCGAACTCAAACCATTGTCCGCGCAGATCGGTGAGGTTGGATTTGCCCAAAAGCGCATCGCAAGCAATCCCCCCCATCAAAACCAAAGTTTTCGGAGCTGCCAAAACGATGTGCCGGCGCATAAACGGTGCCATCATCGCTATCTCGGCAGGGCTGGGGCGCCGGCTTTGCGGCGGTCGCCAAGGCAAAAATGGCGCAAGGTAAACGTTAGATGGCGTTGCCGCCGATGGCCGCGATAGGCCTATCGCCCCAAGCATTTTATCTAATAGCTGCCCGGATGGCCCCAAAAAGGGCTTTCCGTGTAGATCGTCTTCGCGTCCAGGAACATCCCCTATAATCATCACATCACATCCGGTTTGGCCCTCACCAAAAACAAGATTTCGCGCGCCTTTTCGCAAATCACAAAGCTCAAACCCACCAATCGCGGCGGCCAACTCCTCCAAAGTCTGCGATTGCTCTGCCAGCCCACGCGCAACCGCAACCGAGTCAATAGCTGGCACTTGTGGCGCAGCGGGCGGTTTTGCAACGCTTGGCATAATTTTCGGCGCTTTGACAGGCGCCGGATCCAATGCAAAGCGATCTACGGGCTGCTCTTGGATGGCCTCAGTGGCGCCAAGGTCAACCTGCCACTCAAGTAAGGCGCGTGCATTATGCCAGTCTAACTGCGATTCCATAAAGCCTATGCTAGCCTGTTCCCCGCGCGAGGAAAAGCCAGTGCGGATCGCGCAGCCCATCGAGGCAGGCGAATTGAAAAATTTTCACACCAAGCCTTGTGCGATGGCGCCGCTCTGAGTATGAGGCCTGAACTAAGCGGGGTTGTGCAATGGCGTTCAAGCATAGGCATCTGTTGGGAATTGAGCCCCTTGCACCAGAGGCTATTCGCGAGATTCTGGATCTTTCAGACAGTTATGTGGATCTCAACCGTCGGCCAAACAAACATTCAGACGTGTTGGCCGGACGCACGCAAGTGAATATGTTTTTTGAGAACTCCACCCGCACGCAAGCCTCTTTTGAACTGGCTGGAAAAAGATTGGGCGCCGATGTGATGAACATGTCTATGCAGGCCAGCTCGATCAAAAAGGGCGAAACACTGATTGATACGGCGATGACGTTGAACGCGATGCATCCCGATCTTTTGGTGGTGCGTCACCCGCATTCAGGTGCGGTTGATCTCCTGGCCCAAAAGGTGAATTGCAGCGTGTTAAACGCCGGTGATGGACGCCATGAACACCCAACCCAAGCGCTGCTAGATGCTTTGACAATCCAGCGGGCGAAGGGCCGCTTGCACCGTTTAAGCATCGCAATTTGCGGTGATATTGCGCATTCCCGCGTCGCCCGTTCAAACATAATTCTATTGGGGAAAATGGAAAACCGCATTCGATTGATTGCGCCGCCAACGCTGATGCCCTCCGGAATCGATGCCTTTGGCTGCGAGATCTTTGAAGATATGCAAGAAGGTTTAAAAGACGTAGATGTTGTGATGATGCTGCGCTTGCAACGCGAACGCATGGATGGCGGGTTTATCCCCTCGGAACGTGAATATTATCACCGCTATGGTTTGGATGAGGCAAAGCTGCGCGCGGCCAAACCTGACGCGATTGTAATGCATCCCGGACCGATGAATCGCGGCGTCGAAATTGACGGCGAAATTGCCGATGATATCAATCGCTCGGTGATCCAAGAGCAAGTGGAAATGGGAGTGGCCGTGCGCATGGCCACAATGGATCTTTTGGCGCGCAATCAGCGCGTGATGAAAGAGCGTCATGCTTGATGTTTTTAAATGCCGCGTCCTGACACCAAGGCGCGCATTGAACGGCAACACGGCGACAAATCAAAAGCGAGGTCTTGCATGCGCCTTTTGTTAAAAAACGCCCATTTGGTTGATCCCGAGCAGGGTGAAACCCGCATCGGCCAAATTTTCATTGAAAATGGCATAATTAGCAGCTTTGAAAACCAAGCAGCCGAGCGCGTTATTGAATGTAACGGCAAATATCTTGCCCCCGGATTGGTGGATATCGGGGTAAAAATTTGCGAGCCGGGCGAACGCCATAAAGAAAGCTTCAAATCAGCCGGTCAGGCAGCTGCCGCGGGCGGCGTGACAACCATCATCACCCGCCCCGATACATTGCCCGCGATCGATACCCCCGAAACGCTCGAATTCACGCGCAGGCGGGCCAATTTGGACGCCCCTATCAATGTTTTGCCAATGGCCGCCCTGACCAAAGGCCGGCAGGGCCGTGAAATGACTGAAATTGGGTTTTTATTAGATGCAGGCGCAGTGGCCTTCACAGATTGCGATCATGTGGTCAGCGATAATAAGGTGTTTTCACGCGCGCTTAGCTATGCCCGTTCGCTTGGCGCCCTGATCATCGCGCATCCGCAAGACACGGGATTGTCAAAAGGCGCGGCGGCAACCTCGGGCAAATTTGCCTCGCTGCGCGGGCTTCCAGCCGTATCCGCAATCGCAGAGCGTATGGGTCTTGATCGTGATATTGCCCTTCTGGAAATGACGGGGGCGAAATATCATGCTGATCAAATCACCACAGCGCGCGCTTTGCCGGCCTTGCAGCGCGCCAAAACTAACGGCCTTGATATCACCGCAGGCACGTCGATCCATCACCTGACGCTAAACGAACTGGACGTGGCGGATTACAGAACCTTTTTCAAAGTCAAACCACCCTTGCGTTCCGAAGAAGATCGACACGCCATTATTGAGGCGCTGCAAAGCGGCCTGATTGATACGATCAGCTCGATGCACACCCCGCAAGATGAAGAAAGCAAACGTTTGCCGTTTGAAGAAGCCGCCTCAGGCGCTGTGGGGCTTGAAACCCTGCTGCCCGCGGCATTGCGCCTGTTTCATTCGGGCGAAATGGATTTGCCTGGTTTGTTTCGCGCGCTGGCGCTGAACCCCGCCAAAAGACTGGGCCTGCCCTGCGGGCGTTTGGCAATCGGGGCGCCGGCTGATCTGGTTTTATTTGATGCCAATCAGCCCTTTGTTTTGGACCGGGCAACATTAAAGTCAAAATCCAAAAACACTCCCTTTGATGGCGCACGTTTACAAGGCCGCATTTTAGCCAGCTTTGTGGCGGGAAAACAGGTGTTTGGACAATGATCATGCCAGCGCTCTCTGTCAATTTAAGCGAACTCATCTTTTGGACCGGACTTTCGTATTTTATCGGCAGTATTCCCTTTGGCTTGCTGCTTGCAAAAGCCATGGGCTTGGGCAATCTGCGCAATATTGGCTCGGGCAATATAGGTGCTACCAATGTCCTGCGCACTGGCAACAAAAAAGCCGCGGCCTTAACGCTGGCCTTAGATGCTGCAAAAGGGGCTTTCGCGGTTGCGCTGGCGCTGGCCTATTCAGGGGAAGCCAGCGCGCAGATTGCGGCAATAAGCGCCCTTTTAGGACATTGCTACCCGGTTTGGCTGCGATTTCAGGGCGGCAAAGGCGTGGCAACGCTTTTGGGCGTGTATTATGCGCTGTTCTGGCCATTGGGGCTTGCCGCTTGCGCCACATGGCTGGCCGCCGCAGCGCTGTTTCGATTTTCTTCCTTGGCGGCTTTAATCGCAACGGCCAGTGCGCCTATTTGGGCGCTTTTGTTGGGCTATCCAACCATGCTGGTTCTGTGCGTGAGCTTGGCAATCTTGGTGTTTTGGCGCCATAGATCGAATATTCTGCGGCTCTCTAAAGGCCAAGAAACAAAAATTGGTGCTAAAAATTAAACCGGATGCTTCTTCAAAAAACTTTGTATATGCGCTGCGGTTGCTTTCGCATGCGTGATCGGTGCCATATGGCCAGCCCCTTCTAACGTTTTCACAAGGCTGCGGGGCAAGCGGGCTTGTAAAGATGATATAACCGCTGGCATTGGGGCGGAAGAGGCACTGCCCTGCAAAAGCAAAACCGGTGCCTCAATCTTTTCGAGCAACCCAGCCGTACAAAACCCATAAGCATCTTCAACCACATGCGACGCTGCGGCAGGAATCAAATGGATTTTATCCACCATGCCGCGCTGCACTTTATCCGGCAATCTATCCCAAGATTGACCGCTTCCCCAAAGCTGGTGAAACGCGCGTGCAGCGCCTACAAACTCTTCCCGCGCTATGGCGCGATTAAACTCAGAATGATCATGCAAAAAAGCCTGTTTAGAGGCCGGTTCAAAGGCAAAGCCCAATGAGAAAATAACCGGCTCAATCAAGATAAGCGACCGCACCAAATCTGGATGCTCGAGCGCAAGCCGAAGCGCAACACTGGCTCCGAAAGAATGACCGATTAAATCCATCTTCTGATCCAAAAAGCTTGCGGCAACGGCAGTGCTGACATCATGAAACGCACCACGAAAATCCCATTTCAAGCTTTCTCCATGGCCGGGCAAATCAAACATAGTAAACTGATGCTCGCTTTGCGCCATTTCGGCCAATAGGCCGCGCCATGCCGAAGACATCGCCAATGAACAATGCAGCAAGAGCACAGCCCGCGACCCTGATCCAGTCATTTGCCAAGCCGTTGGATAGCCAGCCCGAATGTCACGTTTCAAATGATACCCCTTAATATCTAACGCCAGCCTTTTATATCCCTGGCTGCGAACCAATATCCTGCAGACGCAGCGCAAACGCGTCAAACAGGTTTCACTTTTTTGCCAGATTGCCGCTGCCATCTCTTTAAGAATATTCTTTTGTGACATTTTTTGGGCTGGAATGAGATCCCGATCTAGGCCCGAGAGGTCTACCATGTTAAGCGATAACAACATCACGATTCTGTTACAAAGCGATCAAGGAATACTTTCTGGATGCCAAATCTCAACGAACCCAAAATCATCGCAGGCAATGCCAACCTTACTTTGGCAAAAGCCATCTCTCGACGGATGTCGCTGCACCGTGGATTAAATGTTGGATTGGTCGATGCCCGAGTCGAACGCTTCAATGATCAAGAAATTTTTGTGGAAGTGTATGAAAACGTGCGCGGCGAAGATATGTTTATTCTTCAATCCACGTCGAACCCTGCAAATGACAACTTGATGGAATTGTTGATCATGTCCGACGCGCTGCGCCGCTCTTCGGCCAGCCGTATCACCGCCGTGATCCCGTATTTTGGCTATGCAAGGCAAGACCGCCGCGCCAAAGCCCGAACGCCGATCAGCGCCAAATTGGTGGCCAATATGTTGGTTGAGGCTGGCATTGAGCGCGTGCTCACCATGGATTTGCACGCCGCACAAATACAAGGTTTTTTCGATATCCCCGTTGATAACCTTTACGCGTCACCAATCTTTGCGCTTGATATTTTGCATCAATTCAAAGAAACGACCGACGATATAATGGTTGTCTCGCCAGATGTGGGCGGGGTTGCGCGGGCGCGCGAGCTTGCAAAGCGGATCGAAGCGCCCTTGGCCATTGTTGATAAGCGCCGTGAAAAAGCCGGTGAAATCGCCGAGATGACGGTAATTGGCAACGTATCGGGAAAGAAATGCATCATTGTGGATGATATTTGCGATACCGCCGGCACCTTATGCAAAGCCGCCGAACTGTTGATTGAAAACGATGCCTCCGAAGTGCATTCATATATTACGCATGGTGTTTTATCTGGCCCTGCCGTTGAGCGGATCACAAAATCGGTGATGAAATCACTGGTGATCACTGATTCGATTGAGGCGAGCCCTGCCGTTTTGGCAGCGCCAAATATTCGCATTGTGCCAACGGCGCCGATGTTTGCGCAGGCAATCTTGAACATTTGGAACGGTACTTCGGTCTCATCATTATTCGAAACAGATACTTTAGGGCCGATCTATGATGGCCTTTACTAACGCGCTAAAAGCGCTTGGGTATCCCGTTTTTGAAATATAAAACGGATAAAAAAAGGGCCCAGATGGGCCCTTTTTATTTTCCAGATTGATAAGCGATTAGCTTTTGGAAAACTCAGGATAGGCATCCATGCCCAGCTCTGACATATCCAGACCGTTAATCTCATCTTCTTCTGCAACGCGGATACCCGTTGTTGCTTTAAGAATGAACCAAACGATCGCTGAGGCAACGGTTACGAAAATACCCACAACAATGATTGAGTACAGCTGGGTGCCCAGCGAGGCGTCGCCATTGGTGAACACAACTGCGATCGTACCCCAAATCCCTGCAAACAAATGTACCGGAATCGCGCCAACGACATCGTCAATTTTCAACTTGTCTAGGAATGGAACCGAGAACACAACAATCACTCCGCCAATCGCACCGATAATGGTTGCCGCCCCCAAAGACGGTGTCAAAGGCTCCGCTGTGATCGACACCAAGCCGGCCAGGGCTCCGTTCAAAATCATCGTAAGGTCTGGCTTTGAATAAAGCAGTTGCGTCAGGATCAAAGCGGCAACAGCGCCGCCTGCAGCGGCGGCGTTTGTGTTGGCGAAAATGCGCGACACATCTGCCACATCTCCGACAGAGCCCATCGCAAGCTGTGAGCCACCATTAAAGCCGAACCAGCCAAGCCATAGAATGAATGTACCCAAAGTTGCCAATGCCAGATTTGAGCCCTGGATCGGCACCACTTTGCCGTCAGCTGTGTATTTGCCAAGCCGTGGCCCTAGGATGATCGCACCTGCAAGCGCAGCCCATCCACCAACCGAATGCACGACTGTTGAACCGGCAAAGTCTAAAAAGCCCATACCGTCCAAGAAGCCTCCGCCCCATTTCCAGCTGGCTTGCAGCGGGTAAATGATGCTTGTCAAAATGACCGTAAAAATCAAAAATGGCCACAGTTTGATCCTCTCGGCCAACGCGCCCGAGACGATAGAGGCCGTTGCGGCGCAGAACATCAATTGGAAGAAGAAATCTGAACCGGTGGACGCATAGCCATAATCATCCGCCGCATCCGCTGTAACGCCGACCGCTTCTAGAACTGCCGTGCCCCAAACACCAGAAAGCACGCCCTCAACCGCCCATGTTCCCAGCGGATACATAAGATTATACCCAATGAGGTAATAGAAAATGGCTGCCAACGAAAATAAGGCCACGTTTTTCGTTAATTGCATGGTCACGTTTTTTGAGCGCACAAGGCCGGCTTCCAACATGGCAAACCCGGCGGCCATCCAGAACACCAAGAAGCCGCCAATTAAAAACAGCAGAGAATTCAGAATAAAGACGCTATCCGTCGGCACCAGAGCCGGAGCTTCTTGCGCCAAAACCGCGCCTGGCAGGATTACCGCTGCAGCGGCGCCTGAAAGGAGTTTGTGTTTTACGTTTAACATTCTAAGTGGTCCTTCTTTATATCGCGTCAGCGCCGGTTTCACCGGTACGCACTCTGACAGTTTGATCGACATCGAGAACAAAGATTTTACCGTCCCCAATTTTGCCGGTTTTGGCTGCCTTGGTGATGGTTTCAACGACTTGATCCGCCATTGACGCATCGGTCACGATTTCCAGTTTTACTTTCGGTACAAAATTTACAGCATATTCTGCCCCACGATATATCTCAGTATGACCCGATTGGGCTCCAAAGCCCTTAATCTCGGTCACCATCATTCCACGCACGCCAATCTCGGTAAGCGCCTCACGCACTTCTTCGAGCTTAAACGGTTTGATGGTTGCTATGATCAATTTCACCGTTGGTTCCTTTCTTAATTTTCTTGCTTTGACGGTTGCGCCAAAACCACGTCTCTATCAACGCCGCCCCCCACCTAAGGGCCACCAAAAGCCCAATGTTGAAGACGTAAAATCTATCAAAAGCGCATATTTTTTGCGCAAATTCTTCTTGATGATTAATTTTTAAACACAAAACGGATAGGTTTGGAGGAGCAGTTAGCCCTAAACAAGCCCATGAAGATACGATAGACTCGCCACAAAGAGCTCGAAATAAGCAGGGCAATCCATGGCAGGCAAACAGAAATCAACCAAGCCGCTCATCGCGCAAAACCGCTATGGGTCAGCGTCGAAAGCCGTACGAAAACCGCCAAAGCCCCTGCGCAGTACCGCCCCCAAGCAAAGAAATATCGTGTCCAGAGCTCTGCGATGGCTGTTTAAACGCTGCGTGGGTTTGGTTTGGGCTGTTATCTGGCGCTCAGCCCTAATGCTTGCCTTATTCACAGCTGCAGGGGTGGGTTATTATCGTAGCACCCTGCCCGATTTATCGGCCTTACTGGATGTAAGAGCCCGCGGCTCAGTCACTTTACTTGACCGCAACAATGAGGTTTTTGCCTGGCGCGGCGAACAGTTTGGGCAAGCAATCGACGCGCAAACCATTTCACCTCATTTGCGTCATGCGGTTCTGGCAACCGAAGATAAACGGTTTTACCGCCATTTTGGATTGAGCCCGCGTGGCGTTTTGGGCGCGATACGGATTAATATGCGCGAGGGCCGCAGCGCTTTATCCGGACATGGTGGCTCGACCATAACCCAGCAAACCGCGAAACTCTTGTGTTTGGGCCTGCCTTTCGATCGCGCGCGGTGGAAGAGCGAACGCGCCTATGAAGCCGAGTGCCGAGAAAGCAGCTTATGGCGCAAAGTCAAAGAAGCCGCCTATGCGCTTGCGCTTGAGAGCCGTTTTTCAAAAGATGAAATCTTAACAATTTATATAAATCGTAGCTTTCTGGGCGCGGGAGCGCGCGGGTTTGAGGCTGCGGCGCAACGCTATTTTGGAAAATCAGCACGAAATGTAAACCCCGCCGAAGCGGCAATGCTGGCTGGGCTTTTGGTGGCGCCGACCCGCTATGCGCCCACCAATAACCTGCAGAGATCGCAAAACCGCGCGGGCGTCATTATCAATTTGATGCAAGCACAAGCGTTACTCAGCGCCGAAGAGGCCGATTTCGCGCGCAAAAACCCCGCGCAACTGTCGCAAGCGGCCAAAGCCAATGCCGGTAATTACTTTGCCGATTGGGTGATGCAATCGGGTCCACGCTTTCTGACGCAGACAACAACCGAAGATGTGATTATAAAAACCACGTTTGACCGCCGCCTTCAAAACGCGGCGGAACAGGCGATGCATCAGGTATTCGACTCAAAGGTTCGCCCGGGATCCAAGGCACAAGCTGCAATTGTTGTGATGTCCCCAAACGGCGCAGTGCGGGCAATGCTGGGCGGGCGCAATACATCGGTTGCCGGAGGCTTTAACCGCGCCACGCAAGCGCTTCGGCAAACCGGCTCGGCCTTTAAGCCTTTTGTATATGCAGCGGCTCTCGAGGCCGGATACAGCCCCTATGATATTTTACAAGACAGCCCATTAACGCTGGATCTACCTGGCTCTGGCCCTTGGAGCCCGCAAAATTATTCAAAAGAATTTTTAGGGCCCGTCAGTTTAAACGCCGCCCTCAGCCAATCCTTAAATATCCCTACCATCCGGCTGAGCGAAGAGGTTGGACGTGATGTTGTGAGAAATGTCGCTTCTGGATTTGGAGTTGGAGAAAAGCTTGCCACTGGGCCAGCGCTTGCCTTGGGCGTGTCCGAAGCCACTTTGATCGATATGGTCGGGGCCTATGCTGGAATTTTAAATCGCGGCCTATCCGTCACCCCTTTCGGGCTGAACGAATTGCGATTATTCGGAGACGACACTGCCCTGATGGGGGCCACAAATAGCGCCGGCCAGCGGGTCATTTCTCCAACGGCTGCGCATAATCTGATCTTTATGATGCAAAATGTGATGGTTGAAGGAACCGGACAAAAAGCGGCGATTGAAGGGTGGCAAACCGCGGGTAAAACCGGAACAACGCAAAGCGCACGCGATGCTTGGTTTATTGGCTTTTCCAGCGATTACGTGATCGGTGTTTGGATGGGATATGATGACAATACGCCTTTAACCGGGGTCACTGGCGGCGGGTTACCAGCCGAGATTTGGAAAGCAACCATGCTGCGTGCTCAAGGCGATTTGCCCCCGAATACGCTGGTTCAAACAGCTCAGACGCGCGCCGGGGCTGGAAAAACGAGCAGAACAACCGACCGGGGCCAAGGCACCAACGCGATCAATCGCTTTTTGCGCAATCTGTTCGGGCAGAACTAATTTAAAGTGTTGCCTCTAATGCCGTAATGAGGCGATCAATTTTGCCTCCGTTTTTATCAAGCAAAGCCCCAATTTCAGCGCGCTCGCTTAACAGCATGTTGATCCCTTCAATAAAAATATTAAAGAATAACGGCTTGCCTGATTTGTCCGACACCAAAAACTCAACCTCAAACGGATTGGCATTTTGCAGCTTTGCTTCTGCAGTCACTTTGTAAAAGCTTTTTACTTTTTTAGAGTCTTTTACGATAATATCGCTGCCCATAAACTCTCTAAACCGGCTGCCATATTTGCGCGCCATATATATTTTAAAAACGCGCGTAAATTTCTTCATTTGCTTGGGCGTGGCCCGCCGCGCTTCCGCTCCAAGCGCATAGCGTGCTATTAGGTTCACGTCAGCATAACGCTCAAATATTTTTTCAAATTCTGCCAGAATAATTTCTTCATCATCGGTCGATGCAACCATCGCGTTGATATCGTCAACAGCTTGATTAATCAAAGTTTTTGCGGCGCTTTTCGTTAACGCGTAAGCGGGCAACCCGCTCCATAGCAGCGCAGCAACAATTCCAGATAAAACCGCACGGCGCGGTAACTTATTCTGTGCCATAAAGATCCTCATACGGGTCATCATAAACATCTTCATCACGCCCACCTAACGAAAAACGCCGGGTTTGCAGATAAATCAACTTGCTTTGGGAATAACTGTCAATGCTGTCATAAAGAACGGAATCGATCGCGCCTGCATAGGCAACACGCATATCCATCGCTTTCGCGATCGTACTCGATGTTGTGTAATAATTCACAGGAGGCTCGATCAATGGCGCTAAGGGATTTAAAACCCAATCGACGAGCTTGCCCGTCGCATCCCGGCTGGTAGATGGCCCAAATAGCGGCAACTCAACATAAAACCCCTCTCCAACGCCCCATCTGTGCAAAGTGGCGCCGAAATCGCTTTCATCTCCACCGATACCCAAATCTTCTGCCGGTGTTCCTAAACCTGCAAAGCCCAAAGTTGAATTGATTAGAAACTTACCTGTATTTTGCAGTCCAGATTGAAATTCGCCTTGCAAAACGTTATTCACAATATCCCCCGGCACCGAAAGGTTTTCAGCGAAATTGTTGATCATCTGGCGCAGGCCATCAGTCACATTTCCCACATAGGCAAACGAGACTGGCCGCACGATGGATTTATCCAAAGCAATATTTACCCCATGTACGCGCCGATTCATGGTTTCAAAAGGATCATTCACATCCTGACTGTAAAGCGGCGTCGAGATGCCCAGAAAAACCAGCACAAACGCCAAAGCCATAGCTAAAGAAGTTCCTGTTTGTTTCATCACATGTTACACCCAGTTTCGAATATCTGCCTTTTTTTTGGTATTAACGGCAAACGCTTTGTTTAACAATGACACATCAATCAAAAGCAACAAGTAAACCAATCGTGATCATCATCAAGCGTCTTTAAGGGCTGCATAAATTTTCCAACAAACGCCAAACGCCAAAAGGTAGCCCTTTTCCCTTGCTACGAGACAGGGTATCATTTGTTAAAAATATGTTGAAAAAGGAAAGAAGAATGGCCCCTGAATTTGAAGAAAAACTGAGCGAGCTGGGCGTAAATCTGCCAGAGGCGCCCGCCCCAGCGGCCAATTACGTTCCTTTTGTTCAAGTCGGCGATATGCTTTATGTATCAGGGCAAATTTCAATCGGGCCAGAGGGCCTGATTAAGGGCAAGCTGGGCTTAGACATGACCACCGAGCAAGGTGCAGAGGCTGCCAAAATTTGTGCGATCAACTTGCTGTCGCAAGTGAAAGCGGCATGCGGCGGCGATTTGGATCGGTTGATCCGGGTTGTCAAATTGACCGGATTTGTGAACTCAACAGCAGATTACACAGACCAGCCCGCCGTTATTAACGGCGCGTCCAACCTGCTGGGTGAGGCTTTGGGAGAGGCTGGAAAACACGCGCGCGCAGCGGTATCTGCCGTCGCGCTGCCCCTTGGCGTGGCCGTGGAAATTGAAGGTATTTTCCAAATTCGATGATATCTGGTTTAGACCCGCAGTTTTTAGCTAGGCCGCTGGCGCATCGCGGCTTACACACCGACAATAAGGGTGTTTTGGAAAATAGTCAGAGCGCTTTCGCAGCGGCCATAAAAAAAGGCTATGGGATCGAGCTTGATCTGCAGCTTTCTGCAGATAGGCAGGCGATGGTTTTTCATGATGATACATTGGATAGGATGACATCGCATCAAGGCCCGGTGCGCAACCACAGTGCTAAAAACTTAGAACGCATGGCTTTGAAGCATAGCAGTGATTGCATTTTACCGCTCGCTGCGCTGTTGCATCAGGTTTCTGGATCAGTGCCTTTATTGATCGAGTTAAAAGATCAAACTGGGGATCTATCTTCAAGCAATGGGGATCTAGAACGTGCCACAGCCAAAGCCTTGCAACATTATCAAGGCGCTGTGGCCGTGATGTCCTTTAACCCGTTTTCGGTGCTCGAAATGCGGCGGCAGGCACCCCAGATAGCCCGCGGGCTGACAACCGAGTTTTTTACAAAGGAAGAATGGCCCAAGATCTCGAAAGATAGGCGTTCAACCCTCACCAATATTTCCGACTTTGAAAAATGCGGAGCCAGTTTTATCAGCCATCATCACGAAGATCTTGAAAGCGAACCGGTGCGCGCCCTAAAGGCCAAAGGAATTCCTATATTATGTTGGACAATTGAAACAAAAGCCCAGCAGCACGCGGCGCGCCAACTGGCCGATAATTTTACATTTGAAGGCTTTCAACCGGCAACAAGCTCTTGATTATCCGCGCTTTTGAAACACATAGGCGCTAGAGGGAAAGGCCAGGATGCAGCAGGACGCGATAGAAATTCAGGTGGTGACATCGCTTTCGATGGTAGCCCAATCTGATTGGGATAGCTGCGCCTGCCCCGAAATCGACTCTGGCAATGATCCGCGCGCGCTTGACCCTTTTACAACATACCGCTTTCTTTGGGCGCTTGAATCGAGTGGATCGGTGGGCGAGGCCACTGGCTGGCAGCCGTATTTTTTACTGGCTTTTCAAAATAAAATATTGATCGGATGCACTCCGATGTATTTAAAATCACACTCGCAAGGCGAATATATTTTCGATCATAGCTTTGCAGAGGCCTATCATCGCGCAGGCGGGCAATATTATCCCAAATTGCAAATTGCTGTACCCTTCACACCGGTTACAGGGCGGCGGTTTCTTCTCAAACCAGGCTATGAGGTCGAGGCGAGCCAAGCTTTGATAAAAGGGGCGCTGCAATTTGCCGCGAATAACAAGCTCTCTTCGCTACATGCCACGTTCTGCACCCAGAAAGAAGCCAAAGCCGGTGAAAGCCTAGGCCTCCTCAGCCGTACAACGCAGCAATTCCATTGGGAAAACCCCGGATATGAAAGCTTTGATGGCTTTTTATCCGCCCTCTCTTCGCGCAAACGCAAAAACATTAGAAAAGAGCGCGCGCAAGCCAATCAATTTGGCGGCGAGATTGAAATGCTCACGGGCGCGCAGATAGAGCCGCATCATTGGGATGCGTTTTGGAGGTTTTATCAAGATACCGGCGCGCGCAAATGGGGAACCCCTTATTTAACCCGCGCCTTTTTTGATGCGGCGCAAGACAGTTTGCGCGATGAAATTCTTCTGATCATGGCAAAGCGCGACGGCCTATATGTTGCCGGAGCAATGAATTTTATCGGCCGCGATTGCCTTTATGGCCGGTACTGGGGCTGTATAGAAGACTATCCCTGCCTGCATTTTGAACTCTGCTATTATCGCGCGATAGACTTTGCGATTAAACATAATCTTGCCCGCGTAGAAGCGGGCGCCCAAGGCGCGCATAAATTAGCCCGCGGCTATATCCCCGCAGAAACGCATTCACTGCATTGGGCTGCAGATAAAGGGTTTCACGAGGCGATTGCGCAATATTTGATTGCGGAAAAAAAAGCCGTCACCGAAGATATAGAGATAATGACCAAATTTGGCCCGTTTCGAAAAACCACAGCAGATATTGCAGAGTAGAGGAACCTATAATGACCAAAAAATTGTCAGAGACCGAGCGTCACCAAGACCTGGCGCCATTACTCGCCAAAGGTTGGACAGCGGTAGAGGGGCGCGATGCGATTGCAAAAGAGTTTAAATTTGCAAACTTCATCGCAGCTTTCGGCTGGATGAGCCAAGCCGCGATTATCGCTGAAAAGATGAACCACCATCCCGAATGGTTCAACGTTTATAATCGCGTTTCGGTCACGCTGAGCACGCATGATGTGGGCGGACTCAGCGCGCTGGATATTACCTTGGCGCAAAAAATGGATGCGTTGAATTAAGCTTTTAGCCGAGGGCTTTTAAAAGCGCATCGGCGCTGGATGTGGTAATTTCAGAGCGTGTTTCTTCCAGTAGAAAATGCTCAACGACACCGTCATTTACCACCAAAGCATAGCGTTGCGAACGATCATAAAATCCCGTCGCCGGCACAGTGAAACTTAAGCCCACAGCTTTGGTAAACGTAGACCCTGCATCCCCCAGCATGGTCAGCCCTGCTTCATAGGCACCAGAGGCGCGCCCCCAAGCGCGCAAAACGAAACTGTCATTAACGGTCAGGATCGCAACTTCATCGAGGCCGGCATCCATCAGCTGCTCTTTTTGACCGATGATATTTGGCAGATGCGCGCGCGAACAGGTGCTGGTAAACGCGCCCGGCATGCCAAATATGGCCACGCGGCGGCCGGCAAATACATCGTTCAGGTCAACGGTTTCAATCTCTGAATTTGTTACCCGCAATATCGGCGCATTTGGCAATCTACTGCCCACGACTATGGTCATTTCCTATTCCCTTATTTGTATTCGCACAGAGGATGTTATAATGCGTTTATTCGACAGGGCCAGATCAGGTGAGGACGCGTATGTCAAGAATAGTTGTGATAGGCGCAGGACAAGCTGGCGCGGCACTGGTTGCAAAATTGCGCAATCTCGATGATCAATGCAGCATAGATTTGGTCGGCAAAGAAGACGTCCTACCCTATCAACGACCACCCTTATCAAAAAAATATCTTTTGGGGGAGATGCCTTTGGAGCGCCTTTATTTGCGCCCAGAAAGTTTTTACACCGATAACCACATCACTCTTCACCTTGGCGACACCGTTACGGGTATCAATCGTCGTGAAAAATCCATCGTTACAACCCGCCAAAGCCTGACATATGATCACTTGGTTTTTGCAACCGGATCATGGCCGCGCAGATTGCCTGCCGCAATCGGGGGCGAGCTAGCGGGGGTTTACACGATGCGCGATCTCCAAGATGCGGATGCGATGGCTCCTGAAATGGTGGTAGGGCGAAAGGTTTTGATCGTTGGCGGGGGCTATATCGGTTTAGAAGCCGCAGCAGTTGCCGCAACAAAGGGGCTAAAGGTCACGCTGGTTGAAATGTCGGACCGTATTTTAAACCGTGTCGCCGCACCGCAAACATCCGATTACTTCCGGCAGTTGCACCAGTCGCATGGGGTGACGTTGAAAGAAAATACGGGCCTGAAACAGCTAATCGGTCAGGATGGCAAAGTGACCAGCGCACAATTAAGCGATGGCAGCGTTGAGCGCTTCGATTTCGTGATCGTCGGGGTGGGGATTATACCGGCGCAAGACTTGGCAGAGACTGCTGGGCTAGAGATTGAAAATGGCATCGCCGTGGATGTGTATGGGCGCAGTTCCGACCCGTCGATATGGGCGATCGGCGATTGCGCATCATTTGACCATCAAGGTCAAAAAATGCGGCTGGAAAGCGTACAAAATGCGATTGATCAGGCCGAAGTGACCGCGCAAAATATTTTGGGCGCTAAAACCCAGTATCAACCAGAACCTTGGTTTTGGTCTGATCAATATAACGTAAAGCTGCAAATCGCCGGGCTGAACACGGGCTATAGCGATGTGGTCGAACGGGCTGAGCAGACTGCTGATAGCTGTTCTTTTTGGTATTACAAGGACGATACGCTTCTGGCCGTCGATGCGATGAACGCGCCCAAAGCCTATATGGTGGGCAAACGTTTGCTTGGCCTTGGCAAATCGCCCCCAAAAGCGGCAATAAGCGATCCCCAGACCGACCTTAAATCCCTGCTGAAATCTTGAGAATAATCGCAGGCACACATCGCGGAAGAGCTTTGGCCTCGGTTGGCAAAGGCGATCCCTCGGCACATTTGCGCCCAACCACCGACCGCGTGCGCGAGAATTTATTCAACGTGCTTGCCTCGGGGCGGTTTGGAAATCCTTTGGAGAACGCGCAGGTTCTTGACCTTTTCGCCGGAACCGGTGCTTTGGGGTTTGAGGCCCTTTCGCGCGGCGCAGAGCGTCTGTGGCTGATCGATAACGCTCGTAAATCTGCAGAACTGATCCGCAAAAATAAAGCTCTGTTTGATCCAAACGTCGAGATCACCTTTCGGCCATGGAATCTGCTGCAATTGCCGCCCTGCCCCGGCGCGCCTTTTGATCTGGTATTTCTTGACCCCCCCTATGGCAAAGATTTGGGCCAAAACGTGGTGCCAAAGGCCCGCGCAAAGGGATGGATTGCAGATGACGCCTTGATTATATGGGAAGAGCAAGGCGAGATGTTGGCCCCAGAGGGGTTTTGCAACCTCGAGTGCCTGCGCTATGGCGACACATACGTTACCTTGATGCGTGCACAATAACCTCCGCCCTATATTACTGAGCCTTTTAAATAGATAAATTTCTTTCATTATCTTTTTCGCGAGCCAAGTGACTGCCGTTGCGCCGTCAGAAAGAAATCTATGATTATTTCATTCACATGTTGCAAAAACTCAAATGGTCAAACCCCGATGGATCAAACCTGATAAGAATTTTCTCGATACCGGCGAGATGCTTAACGAAAGCCTGTTGATCCGATAATTGATATAAAGCTGCATGTTTACATCTTCGGTTCAGGACGCGGCATGCGGCGGCGAATTGCTGACATCGCCCAAAAAACGCGCTTTCAACGGATCTGTTTGGAGGGAGCTGACAGCGAATATCGCTCTGCCCTCTTAAGAAAGGAAAAATATTTTCAAAGCGGCGTTTCGATTACATCCTTGATCATAATCGGAAGATCTTCCATGGGCAGTTTGCGGCTGGTACGCCGCGCGGCGTTCAAAATACAATTAGAGGTTTGCGGCAAAAGCTCTAACACGCAGCGCGAGAACCGGCGCCTCTGGAAATATTCTTTGCGGGCAAGAACCATAAATCCGCTAAGCAAATTTTCGCTGAAATAAACATTTCCAAAATACATTAAACTGATAAATCTAGAGGGATGCGGATTGATCGCAAAAAGCGCATAACCATCAGGGCATCGCATCACAACGCCCCGTGAAGAAGGGGTAGATCGACCTGAAATTTCAGCTCGATTGCGTTGCGATTTTAAAAGCTCGAGGCTTTTAAACACCCGTACACCTTCAACGGTTTTTATCGAAATTAAATTACAACTCGCAGTTTCCAACTCGGAAAACGATCTACGCCAAAAGCAATGGATACCATCTGGAAGCTCACTTTGTGAAACAGTAAGCGCGATACCGCGCTCAAAATAGTCAACGGCTTGATGTAAATAGCTGCGTTGCGCTTGCACTACGCTTTGCGATTGGCCGCGCCTAACCCGTTCCAAATCATCAGGGGTCAAGGGCTCAAGATAGATCCGCGAATCGACCAGAAAGTAATCACATATTTGTTGCAAAACATTGGGCTTGGGAAAGGAATGGCCGCTCATATAACGATTAAATTGTACACGATTGATATCCAAATCGCGGCAAACCGAGGTAATTGACTGGCGCTTTTTGCAGAGCAATCGTAAATTCTCACCAAAAACGCGCAGCACACTCACGAGTTCTTCCTTTGCTTAAAAAAATTTCCCCCACCTCGCAGCATCCCCCATGAGGTTGCCACTGATTACGCAGGGTTCCATGATCTAAATATTATTATTTCACACATCTTTAGGTTGATCTATATCAGATTTGTGAAGGACCTTTGAGCAATCGTTTGGCTTGAGCACATAGCTGAAAAATCAGACCAGCTTAACAAATGCCTCGATCAAGAGAATCATATCCTAGCCAATATTGATAGACGCAATGACGCGAATTGAGGCCCAATCATAAACAGGATTTTCAATTTCAAGTTGTTGCAACTTAAGAAAGTTGCCGCGTTCAAACCAATCTTCCGAGGGGATTTTCTATGGATAAAGGTAAAATCACAAAAACCAATCGCTCTTTTTTGACCTCAAACCCCATAGGTCGGATGAAAGCGATCCGCTGGCGACAAGGTAAAAATTTCAACGCCGTTTGCCGTTACACCCACGGAATGCTCAAATTGCGCCGAAAGCGATTTATCGCGCGTGACAGCGGTCCAATCATCCGCCAAAACTTTTGTCTCCGCCCGCCCTAAATTCACCATCGGCTCAATTGTAAAAAACATACCCTCTTCCAAAATAGATCCAGTATTGGGCCGGCCATAATGCAACACGTTCGGGGGAGCATGAAACACTTGACCCAAGCCATGGCCGCAAAAATCGCGCACAACGGACATACGCTGCGCCTCAACATAAGATTGTATCGCATATCCTATATCGCCAAAAGTATTGCCCGGTTTTACCGCCTCAATACCTTTCATCAAAGAGTCATGCGTCACTTGAATTAAACGCTCGGCTTTGCGCGATAAGTCACCCGCCACATACATCCGCGAGGTATCGCCATACCATCCATCAACGATCACCGTCACATCAACGTTTAGGATATCGCCCTCTTTAAGCTTTTTATCGCTGGGAATACCGTGGCAAACCACGTGGTTTACGCTGATACAACTGCCATGCTGATAGCCCTTATAGCCAATTGTCGCCGAGACAGCGCCAGCGGCGCGCACTTGATCTTCGATAAAGGCATTGATGATTGCGGTCGTTTGCCCGGGAAAAACATGCGGTGCGATTTCATCAAGGATGCGGGCTGCAACTGCGCCTGCCCTATGCATTCCTTCGAAGGCCGCTTGGTCAAATAGCGTAATACCCGCGCGGGTTTTACGATAATTGTCAGATTCCACCAAAGCTCTCTCCTTTAAAGCGACGCGTCAATTTTTCTAGCCCTAGCGATGATTATCCATATGCACCAGACCCCGCCTATGCAAATTTATACTTTTTCTTCACAATTAAAGAGCAAAACCCGAATATATTTCAGGTTACAAGATAAAAAAATGATGTTTCTTGAGGCACACCGATAAAATCTAGCGCACAATTGCGAACTTATCACGCCTTAAGAGACCAAGAGCTTGACGATTTCTTCGGCGGCCTGATCACTGTCCATTTTTGTTGTATCGATATGGATTTCTGGGGTTTCAGGGGCCTCGTATGGGCTGTCGATCCCTGTGAAGTTCTTGAGCTGACCAGAGCGCGCCTTGGCATAAAGGCCTTTGACGTCCCGTTCTTCTGCGACAGAGAGCGGCGTGTCGATGAAGATTTCGATGAATTCGCCCGGCGCCATCATATCTCGCACCATTTGCCGCTCTGAGCGGAAGGGCGAGATGAACGCCGTGATCACAATCAGACCCGCATCCGTCATCAGTTTTGCAACCTCACCTACACGGCGGATGTTTTCAATCCGATCCGCATCGGTAAAGCCCAGATCCTTGTTCAAACCATGACGCACATTATCCCCATCCAGCAGGAAAGTGTGACGGTTCATGCGCGCAAGCCTTGATTCAACCGCATTCGCAATCGTGGATTTTCCTGATCCCGACAGGCCCGTCATCCACAGCACCGCAGGTTTTTGGTTTTTCAGGTCCGCGTGGTGATCCCGCGTGATGTCTGTTGCCTGCCAATGAATGTTTTGTGCGCGGCGCAGGGCAAAATTGATAAGGCCCGCGCCCACAGTGGCGTTTGTCATTTTATCAATCAGGATAAAACCACCCAGCGTCCGGTTTTCCGCATAGGGCGCAAATGGAATGTCGCGGTCTGTTGTGACGTTGGCCACACCAATTGCGTTCAGCTCAAGCGTTTTGGCCGCCGCATGTTCCATCGTATTGACGTTGATCTGATATTTGGGTTCCGCCACCGTTGCAGAGACGGTTTGCGGCCCAATTTTCAGGTAATAAGAACGGCCTGGAATCAGCGCCTCTTCATCCATCCAAATCAGGGTGGTTTCAAACTGATCGGCCACCTCAAGCGGAGCAGTCGCGGCAGTGATCACCTGACCGCGGGAACAATCCACCTCATCTTTGAGCGTCAGAGTGATTGACTGACCTGCCGTCGCACTGTCCAAATCCCCATCGTAAGTAACAATGCGATCCACATGGCTGGTTTTGCCAGAGGGAAGAATGCGCACCTCATCCCCTTGTTTGATGGTACCCGCGGCGATTTTGCCGCTAAACCCGCGGAAATCCAAATTGGGTCGGTTTACCCACTGAACAGGCATGCGGAACTCTTGGGTAGTACCTGTGTTGTGGTCTAGATCGACACCTTCTAAATGCGCCATCAGCGTTGGACCACTGTACCAATTGGTGGCATCAGATTGGGCCGCGATATTATCGCCTTTGAACCCAGAGATTGGGATTGCGGTAAATGCCGTGATCCCAATGCTGTTTGCAAATTCGGTATACTCGGCAACGATGGTATCAAACCTCGCCTGATCATAATCGACCAAGTCCATTTTATTGACGGCCAGAACGATGTTTTTAATGCCAAGCAGGTGACACAAATAACTATGGCGACGCGTTTGCGTTAAAACGCCCTTGCGCGCATCAATCAGGATCACGGCCAATTCCGCTGTGGAGGCACCCGTGACCATGTTGCGCGTGTATTGTTCATGGCCCGGTGTATCCGCCACAATGAACTTACGCTTTTCGGTGGCAAAGAAACGGTAGGCCACATCAATTGTGATGCCCTGCTCCCGCTCTGCGGCCAATCCATCGACCAGCAGCGCAAAATCAATCTCTTGGCCCTGCGTGCCCACTTTTTTGCTATCGGCTTCAAGCTGGGCAAGTTGGTCCTCAAAAATCATTTTGCTGTCATAAAGCAGGCGACCAATCAGCGTTGATTTCCCGTCATCCACGGACCCACAGGTGATAAATCGCAACAGCGATTTGTTTTGATGGCTTTCTAGATAGGCATCAATATCCTGCGCAATCAGCGCGTCAGTTTTATAAACTTGATCTGTCATATCCAGCAGCCCCTAAAAATACCCTTGCTGTTTCTTGACTTCCATCGAGGCGCCTTGATCCTTATCGATCGCGCGACCTTGTCGTTCGGATGTCGTTGTCAAAAGCATTTCTTGGATGACGTCAGTTAGGGTCGCCGCCTCAGATTGCACAGCGCCCGTTAGGGGGTAACAGCCCAGTGTTCTAAATCGGATCGAGCGCATCACAGGTTCTTCGCCAGGTTCCAATGGAAAGCGATCATCATCCACCATCAGGATCAAACCATCCCGCTGCACAGTCGGACGTGGCGCCGCAAAATATAGCGGTACGATTTCAATGCCTTCTAAATGGATGTATTGCCAGATGTCCAATTCCGTCCAGTTGGACAATGGAAAGACACGCATGCTTTCCCCCTTGGCTTTGCGCGCATTATACAGCGACCAAAGCTCTGGGCGCTGCGCCTTGGGCTCCCATCTGTGCTGGGCGGTACGGAAGGAAAACACACGTTCCTTGGCGCGCGATTTTTCTTCATCCCGACGCGCACCCCCAAAGGCCGCATCAAACCCGTGTTTATCAAGCGCCTGTTTCAGCCCTTCGGTCTTCCACATATCGGTATGCAATGCGCCATGATCAAAGGGATTGATCCCCTGTTCCTTGGCCTCCGGGTTTTGATGCACGATCAATTCCATCCCCGCGTCTTTCGCAGCCTTATCGCGCAATTTATACATCTCTTGGAATTTCCAAGTCGTATCCACATGCATCAATGGAAACGGAGGGGGTGAGGGATAAAACGCCTTTTTCGCCAGATGCAGCATCACCGCGCTGTCCTTGCCAACCGAATACAGCATAACTGGATTCTCAGCCTCTGACACAACCTCGCGCAGGATCTCAATCGCCTCAGCCTCAAGGTTTGAGAGATGGGTTAACGGCATACGATATCCACTCTACCGAAAAATTTATTAGGAGATAAAGAAATAACCTATCTCGCGAGCGTCGTAAATCGTTTCTGATGCTGACATCTAAGCGCGCCCGGTTACGAAAAACGAACTAAGTCGGTTAGCTTCGGGCACGCGTTCCATGGCGCGCAAACCGTTTTGCCAAAACCATACCCACATTATAGGTAATAACAAATAAAATTGCGGCAGCAATAAAACCTAGCGCCGCCATTTGATCATTGTTTTGAAGCATCACCGCAGCAGCAATCGGCACTGAGGCCAATGGCACGATGATTAAAGTAGCCAATGGATTGGTCAGGCCTCGCAGCTTTCGAGACAGCAATGTTAATTCCAGCGCGCGCATCACCAATTGATGAAAATGAAGCCGATCCGGTTGGTCGATTGGCTTGCCAGAGCGATAGCGGCGAAATATTGAAAATATCATATCCGCAATAGGCCAAAAGAAGATCAACAGCATTGAGAAAGGAGCAATCTCTGGATGTCTGTTGAGCAACAAAATCGCAATCCATGCCAAGATATGCCCCGTGCAATATGCACCCGCATCCCCCAAAAACAGCTTTCCAAAAGGATAGTTGAAGACCAGCAAACCCAACAATGCACCAATAATCAACAGCAATATATGCGAGATTTGATAATCACCAACCGACACAGCAACAGACATGAGGCCAAGTGCAATCACAATAGACACGCCGATCGCCAATCCATTTAAACCGTCGATTAGGTTTAATGAATGGCTGATACCACCGGAAATCAAAAGCGTCAGAATAATCGCGGGGAAAGTGTAAAGCGTTAATATCTCTAAAACCGGAACGCCCATGCGAGGTATCCAAGCCCCAAAAAGCATGCCGGCCAATAAAGCAGAGGCAAAGGACAGAACCAGCCGCATTTTCGCGCTAACATTGAACCCAACATCCTCTCCCAGCCCTCCCAGAAAGACCGGCAGTGCAGAGATGGCAAGAAAAGACACCAAGTTGAACGTCGTTGCGTCTAACGTGAACGCACCAAAAAAGCCGCCTAGTATTACCGCCAAGCCACCGACTCTTGGGGTCGGCAACCGATGAGAGGATTGAACGGCTGCATTGCCGTGGCCTTTGGCCGTGAATTGAATATGCAGCGGCCGGGTTAGGAAAATAACAAATGCGAGACACATCGCTGATGCAAAGGAAGATAAAAGTATCATGTGATTTTAATTATGCCCACCGCTTACCGCCCCACCATATACACAGCACCGCTGGGTTAATCAAGGCTTGCAGGCAAAAATAAGTCTCCCAAAGAGACGCAGAGGCAGAAATGCCGATGGATGTGTTTATTCAATCTAAGACCACAATTTTACCACCTCCGCCCTCCAAGACAAATGAAACAAAAGATAATCTGTGAAGTATCAAACACCTCAAACCTTCTGCTTATTTATCTCTAAACTGAGATTGCAACTTGGTTAATCACGGCTCAATTCAAATACTGAAAACCCATGGCTGTTCAACCAGAGATAGGGGGCTACAGTAAATCAATAAACATGAATTCTACTTCAACAAAATCAAAGAGCCAATTTATAGTATTCTTTCGATACAAGTAAATGTATCCAAGCCCGTGTAAATTGCCCTCTTTGGCAAAAGCAATGATATGATTAAAGTTGAAAACTGGCGTAATATGGCGCCATTTGACGCGCCACCTTATGGACTCCATGCTCTCATCCCTTGCGTGAGGGGCGTTAACTATTTTTTTGCGGCAACGCCCATATGTTTCTTTCCCTCCGGGTAAGGGACGGCTTCATTCAAATTTTCCGAGCAGTCAAACCACTCTTAATATTATCATTTTGAAACTTAATGCGTTGAACCGCACAACGCATAGGTTACACTTGATCAAATGCCCTAGATTGCTGCTCTGCCTTTAGTGACATCACTTAACCTTGAGTCAGCTTTAACCCATTTGACGCCGCGACAAAATGCGGGTTGTCCATAACCTCTTTGCCATATTCGAGTTCTTCAAATGTATCGATCCTATACACATTGCCGCCTGCCCCTTTAAGAACTGCATGCGCAGCGCCCGTATCCCATTCCATCGTACGACCAAGACGAGGGTACAAATCCGCTGCGCCGCGCGCGATAAGACAAAACTTCAAAGATGACCCCGCGCTTTTGGATTGAACAGGATTATATTTTCTCAAAAAGGCCTCTGTTTCCTCATTAGAGTGCGAGGCCGATTTTACCGCGGTAATCTTCTGCCCATCCACAGCGCGACAGTTGATCTGCGCAATCTGTCCACGCCTCTCAACGCGGCTTGCATCGCTTTCTACATAAGACAAACCGTCAAGATCACGATAAAATAAATCACCACTCACTGGTACATATACCACGCCCAACGCAGCTTTACCCCGCACGATCAGCGCAATATTAACGGTAAATTCTCCAGTTTTTTTTATGAATTCTTTCGTGCCGTCCAACGGATCTACCAAGAAGAATATCGCATCTCTCTGCCGATCACCCTCCGTATAAGTTTCCTCAGAGACAATGGGAATATCTGGCACAAGCTCAGCGAGCGTGGTCGCGATTGCCTTATCTGCCCGCAAATCAGCCAGCGTCAAAGGGCTTTCATCGCTTTTAATCTGAATACCGAAATCGCTTTGAGCGTAGACATCTAAGATTTCAAGCCCCGCCAAAACCGCGGCTTTGCGCATCGAAACTACTAAATCTGGGTATTTTTCTTTTAGGCTACTGATCGACATCGCGGCGCTTTCTGCTTTTGCTCATCTTGAACAAGCGTTAATGTCGTTTTCTTTTAGTTTTGCAAGAGGTTACGCATGCATTTCCAAGATCAAATCAACCATGGCCGATAAAATTTATCGAGCAGGGCGCGTTTCATGCGCATCAAGCCAACCAAATATCTTATTTTTGGGATCGCCCGCTCTGATCGGTGCAAACCCATCACGACAACGCCTATGATTGGGCAGTTGCAGGCTGTCTAAGCCTATGCCCTGCAAAATCCGAAGTCTCCTTATAGGCGAAAGCCCTAAAACCCATAAGTTTCATCAGGTAAATCGTTTTTTTGTTTGCAACCACCGCCATCCTAACGCCCCTCAGGCATAGGCTGAAGCTGACCATAAACTAAAAAGTTACTGCCTGCCCAAGCCGGGCCGATTCTTGCGCAGCTTGCCCCATACGCACAGCCCAAATGCCATCGTTCAAACTTACTTCCACCGCGCGTCCTTGTCGCACAACCGCTAAAAACCGCTGATGCTGATAAAAGGTGGATCCATTGTGATCCCCTGCCTCTAGCAAAGCCGGATCAACCGGAATTTCAAGCTCTTCGCGCAGGCCAGAATGGCGCGGTGAAATTACCAGCTTTGGATCGGGGGCGCGCTGCGATTGGTTCATCCAAAACCGCGTTGGTCCGGGCACGAATGCCTCGATCTTGCCGCGGGGACCCACCACGGATATTTCTTCCTGAAAATGCGCCCCTTCAGCAAACATACACAATTCTAGCAGTGCCTTCGTACCATTTTCGAAATCCACGATCACATAACCATGATCCCAAATATCAGGAACGGCGCCTGCATAAGTTTCGTCTAAATGGTTCACAGCCTGACCACCGCTAGCCATGATCCGCGTTGGATTAGATCCGGTCAACAGGCGCATCAGGTCAAAAAAATGACAACATTTTTCGACAAAGGTGCCGCCACTATTGGCATTAAAACGGTTCCAATCACCGATTTTTTCCAAGAAAGGAAATCGGTGCTCGCGGATGCTTAACATCTTCAAACCGCCTGTCACGCTTTCAAAGCGATCTTTCAAGGCCGCAATGGGCGGCATGTAGCGATATTCCATAGCCACCCAGACAGGCGCGCCATAGTGGGTTTTAAAAGCCTCGACGCGGGCCAAATCCTGAGCATTGGTGAATAAGGGCTTTTCAACCAAAACGGGGCGCGCCGGATAGTCAGCGATGCGCTCTAATTGCTCCAAATGAACATGATTGGGCGATACGATCACCAAACAATCCAGATCCTCACGCGCCAAAAGCTGATCCAAACTCTCAACAAACACCGCATCGGGGGCGAGGCGTTGCGCAGCCACGCGCATCGCTGCATCAGGTTCAAAAATTGCCACCACAGCCGTTGCGGGCAAAAGAGCTATATTGCGCAGATGTTCTTGCCCCATCATACCACAGCCTATAATCCCATAGCGGGTTATATCTTGCATTCTGTCACCTTATTTTATGCGCGCCACATAGCGCGCTACGTTCGTGTCAATCCAATTTTGAGAATATTCAACCGTCTCACCTGTTTGCGACCGGCTCAACCGAGCCGCAAAAAGGCACGGCGTACCGGGCGTTGGTTCAAACCCATCTGGTGCCCATTGCGGCACCGGCTCTAGCCCCAATTGATCTTCGGCTTCGGTAATCCAAAGCTTGAGAACATTCCGGTAATAAAGATAAAGCGAATGAGACAATTCGCTTGTGCTAAGCTGCGCCGCTTGATCCCCATCCAACCAAATTTCTTCAAGCACCGCCGGCTGCGCGTTAAGCGATCTTAACCTGCGAATGCGATAGGCCTTCGGCGCTGGCCCAAAGGCTGGAAATGCAGCGGGCTTTGGCAATAAATCAACACTCAAAACCCGCGCAGTTGGCAAACCCCCGCCATCGATCAGCTCAACACGGAAGAAAGAATAAACCGAATTGGGCGTGGCGCCCGTTTTCACATAATTTCCTGAGCCTTGACGCTTCTCCAAAAGCCCTTTCGCATTCATATCATCCAATGCTTTGCGCAACGTGCCCACTGAAATCTCCAATTCAGCAGCCATTTGCCTTTCCGGTGGCAAACGTGCGCCATCCAAATACCGCCCCGCCGCAATATCGCGGATAAGCATTTCGCTTATCTGAACATAGGTCGGCAGTACGGTTTTCATCGGTGTTTTGCATCCGCCTTACAAAAATTGATATACTATTGATTTACATAAACTCAGGTGTTACGCAAGGCGCAAAAGACAAAAAGGATCCCTGAAATATGACCATCGTCCCCATCACGTCAAAAGAATTAGACGCGGTCGAAGTCTCCTGGTTTTCCGCGCTTTGTTCAGATGATTTTCAATATCTTGGCGTTCCTGATGGCACGCTGCGATCCTCATGGGGGCATTGCAGTGACATTGTTAAAAAAGCCGAAGCGCAGGGTTTTCGGAACATTCTATGCCCCTCCTCGTATCAAGTTGGCCAAGATACGCTGAGCTTTGTCGCCGGCTGCGCTCCGATAACCGAAAAGATCAACCTGCTGGCCGCTGTACGATGCGGAGAAATGCAACCCATCATGCTGGCGCGCACGATTGCCACGTTAGACCATATGCTGGAAGGGCGCCTGACGGTGAATATCATCAGCAGCGATTTCCCAGGTGAAAAAGCAGACAGTGCGTTTCGGTATCAACGCTCGCGTGAAGTTGTTGAAATTCTCAAACAAGCCTGGACGCAAGATGAAATCAACTATCAGGGCCAAGTGTATACGTTTTCCGGTCTCACCACAGATCCGGCAAAACCCTATCAGACCGGTGGGCCTTTATTGTATTTTGGCGGTTATTCTCCCGCCGCGCTGGAATTATGTGGGCAACATTGCGATGTATATTTGATGTGGCCTGAGCCAAAAGAGCAAATCGCGGAGCGTATGCGCGCCGTCAACGCGGTTGCCGAACGCTATGAGCGCAGTTTGGATTACGGATTGCGCGTGCATGTGATCGTGCGCGATACTGAACAAGAAGCGCGCGAATATGCGCAACACCTGGTATCAAAGCTTGAGGATGATGCTGGCCGTGCCATTCGCGAACGGGCGCTAGACAGCACATCGCTAGGCGTGGCGCATCAAGCTAAAAATCGCGACCTTGCGGATATGGAAGGCTTTGTTGAACCGCATCTTTGGACAGGTGTGGGCCGCGCCCGCTCGGGCTGTGGTGCCGCGATTGTTGGTTCAACCGACCAAGTCTTATCTGAACTTGAAGCCTATCAAAAAATGGGAATCTGCGCCTTTATTCTTTCTGGATATCCGCATATGGAAGAATGCGAACATTTTGGAACCCGCGTTATGCCGCAATTGAACACCTGTTCCTTGCCACAAGCCTACGGTCGGCAACCAAGCACAAACCCATTAACACCCCTCGGGGCAGGAGAGCGCCGCTAATGCAACGCATTGATCTTACATCTTCTTTAAGCCTGTCGCGGGTTATCTATGGCATGTGGCGCTTGGGCGATGATTCTGACACCAGCATAAATCACATCCGCAACAAGATCGCAGCCTGCTTAGAGCAGGGCATCACCACCATGGATCAGGCCGATATTTATGGCGGCTATATGGCTGAAGAATTGCTTGGGCAGGCTTTGCAAGGAACCGATCTGCGCAATAAAATCGAAATCGTTACCAAATGCGATATTGTGGCGCCCGTGGGTCGGTATGAAACGGCATCGGTGAAATATTACGATACCAGCCGCGCACATATTCTGGCCTCGGTCGATCATTCGCTCCGCCTGATGGGGGTTGATCACATCGATTTGCTTTTATTGCATCGCCCAGACCCTTTGATGGACCACCTGGAAACCGGCGCCGCGCTGGATGAGCTGGTGGCCAGCGGCAAAATCCGCAGCGTGGGTGTGTCCAATTTCAAACCCTATGATTGGGATTTACTTCAATCCGCGATGAAGCAAAAGCTGACCACCAATCAAATTGAACTCAGCGTTCTTGAACATAACGCGCTGACAAATGGCGATGTAGCGTTTCATCAACGTCTTGGCACGCCGCTGATGGCGTGGTCGCCTTTGTCCGGCGGACGTCTGTTCCAAGATGCCCATGCTGACGTGTTGTCGGTGCTTACTGCGATTGGCGCAAAGCAAGGCAAAGCCGCCGACGCTGTGGCAATCGCGTGGCTTTTGGCGCATCCTGCCAATATCCTTCCTGTTATGGGCACCAACAATATGCAGCGCATTCAATCGTTGTCAGATTGCACCGATATCGCTTTATCGCGCGAAGAGTGGTTTGAAATCTACACCGCCGCTTTAGGGCATGAGGTGGCTTAATGAGCAACGCGGTCCGGCCCTCAGACGCATCCAACACGCCGCTTGACAGCGGTGCGTTTCGCTCGGCGCTGGGGCGCTTTGCAACGGGTATCACGATTATTACATGCTCGCATGACGGGCAGCCCATGGGCATCACGGCCAACAGCTTTGCCAGCGTATCGCTGGATCCGCCGCTGGTCCTTTGGTCGCCGGCAAAAGCCTCGCACCGTCACCTCGCCTTCAGCAAAGCAACCCATTTTGCAATTCATATCTTAGAAGCGGGTCAAGAAGCGCTTTGCCATAGCTTTGCGCGACCAGGAGACGGCTTTAAAAACCTTGAATGGCAGGCAGGCGCACAAAATGTGCCTTTGTTTCCTGGCTGCTTGGCCCGTTTTGAATGCAGTTTATACGCACAACATGACGCGGGCGACCATACAATCATTATCGGACATGTGGACCGTTTTGAAAAAAATGAGGGCACACCACTCGTGTTCAGCCAAGGGGCTTATCTGAAAACCCGCGCGTGAAGACGGTTTACGCCTTGCGCGAACGGCCCAATCGCACTCTGCTTTTGGGCCTTTAACATCAGTTTCATCCTTGAGAGAAAATGCGCCTGTGGCACTGCTGTTTCACTGCCAGCGCCAATACCCGCTGTCAAACCTGTAAAATAAGGCAAGGGCGCGCCCGATATTTGCCATTGAGACAGGCTTTGCCATTCACATAAAACACAGGATCGGCTTCGAGTGCCAGGGGCGTTTACCGCCAGGGCGGTGGCGTTTTGCTCAAGAATGCGTCTATTCCCTGCGCCGCTTCTACGCCTTCCCAAACATCCGCCAGCGCCGAGATCGTATGTTCAATAATCGCATCATCAATCGGTTGGCCCAGTTTCCGCGCCAAGCGTTTGGATGCAGCCACCGCGCCGGGCGCCACCTGTAAATACGGGCTGATTTCAGCTTCAAGGCGCGCTTCGATCGCCTCTGCGGGAAGATAATCGGCGATTAAATCCAGATCTTTTGCTTCAGCCGCGTCAAAAATCTTGGCGGACATGAACACGCGGCGCGCCTTACCCTCGCCCATCCGCGCAATCACATAAGGGCTTATGGTAGCCGGAATAAGCCCCAAACGCGTTTCCGTCAGGCCGAATTTTGTGCTATCTTCCGCGATCGCAACATCGCAAATAGCCGCCAACCCAACCCCGCCGCCATAGGCGCCGCCCTGCAAAACACCAATGAGCGGTTTCGGCAAAGTGTTGAGCTGTTTCAGCATCTGTGCCAATTTATGCGCCTCAGCCATCCGCCCTGCGCGATCCGCGGCGATCTGCGCCTTCATCCATTCCAAATCACCGCCGGCGCAAAACACGCGCCCACGACCGCGCAACACTACCACGCGCACAGCGTCCATAGCGCTCACTGTTTGGGCAAATTCAAACAGATCGGCAATCATCTGGCCAGAAAATGCGTTGCGCTTTTCAGGCCGGTTCAACGCGACGGTCAAGACGCCACGCGCATCGCAGGAAAGATCGAGCGTTTCAAATTTAGGCAGTTTCATGCACCAACCCCTTTGCCATCTGAGCCGCTTTTTCCAATTTTATCAGATCAAGGCCGGTTTCAAACCCCTGCGATTGCATCAAAGCTGCAACCGCCTCAGTGGCAACATTGCCTTTCGCGCCCGGCGCATAGGGGCACCCGCCTAGGCCGCCAACCGCGGCGTCAAACACCCGGATCCCATGCCCCAGCGACAGCGAGATATTTTCAAGCGCCCGTTGATTAGTATCATGGTAATGCCCGGCTAAGGCACTTGCCGGTACGCTGTCAAGAACCGCCTGAAGGGTTTTATCCAAGCGCTCAGGCGTGGCCTGACCAATCGTATCGCCCAAGCTAATTTCATAGCATCCCATGTCAAACAACGCCTGTGCAACCCACGCTGTGCGCTGCGGTGACACCGCCCCCTCATAGGGACAATCGGTGATACACGACACGTATCCCCGCACCGGAATGCGCGCGGCTTTCGCCGCCGCCATCATCGGACTGAAACGGGCAAGGCTGTCTTCGATCGAGCAATTAATATTGGCTTTGCTAAAAGCCTCGGAGGCAGCGCCAAAAATAGCAATCTCATCTGCCAAGGCATTTTTTGCCGCCTCAAACCCCTTCATATTCGGGGTCAATGCCGTATAGCTTATGCCCGGCACACGGGTCAGTCCAGCCATCACCTGCGCGGCATCAGAAAGCTGCGGCACCCATTTTGCCGAGACAAAGCTAGTAACTTCGATTTTGGACAGCCCGCTTTCTGATAGCGCATTCACCAATGCAATTTTATCCGCTGTCGCAATTGGTGCAGCCTCATTTTGCAGCCCATCCCGTGGACCCATTTCAAACAGAGTGACCCGCTCGCCCATTTATCCCTACACCGCTTATCACCCGTCTCTGATGCGGGCATGCCAATCTTGCCTGCTAACGCCCAAGAGCGCAAACCTATTTCAGCAATTATCCATGACAAACCAAAAATTGAGATTGTGCTCGAAGCAGCAACCGGTCACAAAGCGGGAAGAGAAATAAATAGAGTGATAGAATGATTGAGGAACAGCCCGGACTGTTGGCGCAGATTCGCGATAAATTTGCCCATGTCGATAGCTGCCCGTTTACCGGCCCACGCGTGTTTTTCGAAAATGCAGGCGGCGCCTTAACGCTAAAATCAACCGTTGAAACATCTGCAAAATTTGCCGCTATCCCCGACAATCAAGGGCGGGATAATCCGGCAAGCCATGCGCTCATGGCGATTATAAAGAAAGCCAAAGATCAATCTCATGTGCTGTTCAACGCGCCAGATGGTCAATTTTTTGTTGGGGAAAGCGGTACTGAATTATTGTTTCGTATGGTGCGCACGGCCGTGATGGCCGCGCCTGAGGGCGGCGTTGTTCTGGGATCCAGCGTAGAGCACCCTGCCTCGCGCAGCGCAGCGCAGCATTGGGCAAAGGCGACAAACCGTCCCTATATAAGCGTGCCCCATAATCGTGAAACCGGCGCGGTTGAGGCGGCGGATTACGCAGCCCATGTGACACCCGATACGCGGGTTGCCACCATTTTGCATACCTCCCCCGTGACCGGAATGGGAATGAATGTTGCGGCTATTTCAGCAGCAATACGCGCCGTGGCGCCCGAGTGTTTTATCATCGTTGACGGGATTCAACATGCGGCCCATGGCGCGCTAAACCTTGCCAGCTATCAGGTCGATGGATATGCGATTTCGCCCTATAAAATGTTTTCGCGCCATGGGTTTGGGTATGGGTGGATTTCTGATCGTTTGAGCAAGCTTGATCATGAAACCTTGTTAAACGGCCCTGAAGAAAATTGGGAACTTGGCACGCGCGATACCGGCGCCTATGCCACAATTTCAGATATTGTTGACTATTTGGATTGGTTGGGCTGTCAGTTTAGCGACAGCGGCGATTTGCGCGTACGGCTCGAAGCCGCTTCACGGGCCATTCAGCACCACGAAAAAGCGCTGACAGATGCCATTTTATATGGGTCTGATAATTTGCCTGGTATACGAGACATAGATGGGATTGAAGTTATTGGTGGCTATGAAAACCCGCGCCGCGAGGGCTTGGTTGCGCTGCGGGTTACCGCGCAGGCCTCAAGCGATGTTGTTGCTGCGCTGAACAGCGCCGGTATTCGCACCCATACCCGCAAAGCCGATCATTATTCTGGCAATATCTTATCCCCGATGGGGTGGTCCGATTGCATCCGCATATCGCTGTGCCACTATAATTCCAAAAGCGAAATCCGCCAATTGCTATCGGCGCTGAAAGAGATCACAGAGACCGCAAACTGATTTCTACCCCCCGGGCGCAGACCACGCGAGGGAGGGCAGAAATCAACTCTGCGTTATTCGCGCCAACGCTTATTCAGATGATCGACGATCTGATCGCGCGCCTGGCGATAGGAGGCCATTTTCACCTCGCGACTTTCGCCCAATTCCGTCGGATCCATTATCGGCCAATATTCAACCTCTAGATGAAAAAAACGTGTTAATTCCAAAGCACGTTGCTGGCTTGCAGGCGATAGAGCCACCACCAAATCAAACGCGGAAAGGTGATCGCCCCCCTGCGCCATTTCATCAAAACTGCGGGTGCGGTGACGCGACAGCTCAACGCCAATTTCTTCGCAGACGCTGATCGCAAATCCGTCAATTTCAAGATCATTCATCACGCCTGCCGATTGCACATAAATTTCAGTGCCGTAGAGCTTCTTCATAATACCTTCCGCCATAGGAGAGCGCACGGCGTTATGGTCACAACAAAATAAAATAGATTGAGGCAGAGTATCCGACATATTATTCACCCCCGAAATGCAAAACGCAAATAAGTGTAAACAAGCGGCGCGCCGTATCATTATCAATTTCGGCCTTATCAACCAACCGCTCGCTCAGAATCCGCGCACCTTCATTATGAATACCGCGACGGGCCATATCCACGGTTTCAATCTGGCTGGGAGGCATATTCTTCACAGCATCATAATAGCTTTCACAAATCGCCCAGTAATCCTTGACCACCTGACGAAACGGAGAAAGCGACAGGTGAAATTCGGCCACTTTCACCTGCGTTTCAGTGCCCACATCAAAAACCAAGCGTTTTTCTTTAATTGAAAGACGCACGCGGTACGGCCCGGGAGCAATATCGCGCTGGCCGCGCGCCGGCAAAACAAAGTTATTTTGTTCTAACAGATCAAACATAGCCACGCGGCGCTCTTGTTCAATCTCCGGTGTGGGAACCGGCAGATTTTGATCGTCGATCTCTATATGCACAATATGGGTCATGAGACATCCATCACACGTTGGTAGTTGCGATTGCAAAAACGGGCAGAGCGCGTGCAGTCAATGACAAGCCTACCCCTTACTCGTTAATGAATTTTAATCGGATCACATCCGAAAGGCCAGAGGAGAGACAGCCACTTAATCAGCCCCATCATTCAATTTACGCAGCCGTGCCGTGACCGACAGCGCATGCGCCTGCAAGCTTTCCGCGGTCGCCAAAATTTCAGCCGCTGGCCCAATGGCGCGTAACGCCTCTGGGTGCATCATCGCAAGCGTGGTGCGTTTGAGAAAATCCATCACAGATAGCCCACTGCTGAAACGGGCAGAGCGGGCGGTGGGCAAAACGTGATTTGGACCGCCAATATAATCGCCAATGGCTTCGGGCGTCCAACCGCCCAAAAAGATCGCCCCTGCATGAGTAATCTGTGCGCTCAAGGCTTTTGGATCTGCCACACATAGTTCCAAATGTTCCGGGGCGATGCGATCGCTTAATACAACCGCCTCACGCAGGCTGGACACGGTGATGATCGCGCCAAAATCGCGCCAGCTGGCCGCGGCGATCTCGCGCCGCTCAAGCGTTTTAAGCTGGTTTTCCACCGCACCGGCAACCGCAACGGCAAATTCTGGATCATCCGTGATCAATATAGATTGCGCGTTTGCATCATGTTCGGCTTGGCTTAACAAATCCAAGGCGATCCAATTGGGATCATTTTCAGCATCCGCGATCACCAATATTTCGGAGGGGCCTGCGATCATATCAATGCCCACCTTTCCAAAAACGCGGCGCTTTGCGGCGGCAACATAGGCATTGCCTGGGCCAGTAATCTTATCAACAGGCGCGATCGTTTTGGTCCCATACGCAAGGGCAGCGATCGCTTGCGCACCACCAATGCGATACACCTCATCGACACCGGCGATTTTACAGGCCAGCAAAACCAGCGGATTTAAGATCCCCCCCGGGCAAGGCACCACAACGCTTAGGCGGCCCACCCCGGCTACTTTTGCCGGGATCGCATTCATCAAAACCGAAGAGGGATAGCTTGCAAGCCCGCCTGGAACATACAGACCGGCCGCTGATATAGGCGTCCAGCGCCAGCCTAATTCAGCGCCCGTACTATCGGTCCAATAGGCATCTTCAGGTTTTTGCTTTTCGTGATAGGCGGTGATGCGCGCCGCGGCCAATTCCAAGGCCGACCGCTCTTTTGCACCAACCTGCGCGCAAGCAGCTTCAATTTCTGCCGCAGAAATTTCCAACTCCTCTGCGCGCAGCGCAACCCCATCATATTTTTCGGTTAAGTCCAGAACCGCAGCATCACCGCGCTGTTGCACATCCGCGATGATCCGCGCGACGGTGCTATCAACATCCGGGCTGTCTTCGCGTTTTGCGGATAAAAGCGCCGTAAAATTCTTTTCAAAATCTGCGTCTTGAGTGTCTAGAAAAACTGGCATTTTGCGCTCCTACTTTCGCATAGCAATTAGCGACTCTTAGGCCAAGCCTCAAGCCCAAGACGGGTTTAAACGCTATGAGTAGGTATGTGACCCGAGGGCGCGATATAAGGTTTGGTGACATCGCGAAGCGATATCTCGAGCGCCGAAATTTGTATTTTGATCGCTGCAGAGCCAGAAAATGTAAGTTGAACATCTTCCGAGGCGCTTTCACCCTCTTGATAGGACAGGGACAAAAGCGCCAAAGCGGCCTTGGGGGTGCTGCGATCAATCCCGATCGAGGCAATATGGCGCACGTGATCAATCACCAGCAATGATTGCACGCGTTCGACGGGGCGGTTTTGCTGTTGTGCCTGGTCTTTATCTTCCCAGCGAAATCGGTTGAGCAAAACTGCCAATTGCCGATGTTGCTTGCGCCATTTCATTTCAGAAACCGGCACCACGGCATCCTGCAAAAAGGCTGACATCACCTCAATATCTGCCGGATCAATTGCCCCGATATATAAAGGCTTTTCAACGCCGTCTTGAAAGCGGGCATCCTGCGTCATCAGGGTGAAATCCTTTCCACTTTGGCCCCAACAGCTTGCAGTTTTGCCTCTAATTTCTCATAGCCGCGATCCAAATGGTAGACCCGGCTCACCACAGTTTCGCCTTCCGCCGCGAGACCTGCCAAAATTAAAGACACTGAAGCGCGCAAATCAGTGGCCATGACCGGCGCACCCTTTAAATGATCCACGCCGGAAACCTTTGCCACCCCGCCTTGCACATCAATCTGCGCGCCCATGCGCATCAGTTCAGGTGCATGCATAAACCGGTTTTCGAAAATGGCTTCCTCTAATACGCTGGTGCCTTTTGCCGTGCATAAAAGCGCCATCATCTGCGCCTGAAGGTCGGTTGGAAACCCCGGAAACACTTCCGTTTTAATGTTCACGCTGTTCAAAACATCGCTGCGCCGAGACACCTGCAGCCCGCCTGCGGTTTCAACAACATCCACCCCAATCGCGTCTAATTTCTCGCAAAATGCAGAGAGCAAATTGATCCGTCCCCCCAATAATTCAACTTGCCCCCCCGCAATCACTGGCGCCAGCATATAGGTGCCCAGCTCGATACGATCGGTCACAACGGGATGCGTGGCGCCATGCAACCGTTCAACGCCTTGGATGGTGATGGTTTCACTACCGCCGCCGTCGATTTGCGCCCCCATTTTGCCAAGACAGTCAATCAAATCAACGATCTCGGGCTCGCGCGCGGCATTTTCTAAAACCGAAATGCCCTTGGCAAGGCTGGCCGCCATGATAAAATTCTCAGTCGCGCCAACCGAGGCAAATCGCAAGCGATGCCGCGCCCCGCGCAACCCACCTATTGGCGCTTTGGCATGCAAATAGCCCTCTTTCAAATCGATCTCGGCGCCCAGCGCTTCCAGCGCGCTGATATGTAAATCCATCGGACGCGCGCCAATTGCGCAGCCCCCCGGCAGCGATACAACCGCCTGTCCAAACCGCGCCAAAAGCGGCCCCAACACCAGATTTGACGCGCGCATTTTGCGCACAAGATCATAATCTGCGGTTAAATTCTCAATCTTATGCGAAGATAATGCCACCACCAGCCCGTCATTCATGCTGGAGACTTCTGCCCCGAACGAGCGCAGCAAAGATGACATCGTTGCGATATCGGATAAGCGCGGTGCATTGGTCAGGGTCAGGGGCTCTTCGCTTAGCAAGGTGGCTGGCATCAAGGTTAAGCAGGCATTTTTTGCCCCTGCAATTGGAATTGCGCCATGCAAAGCGCCATTTCCGGTGACCAAAATTGAATCCATATTTTATTCCTTTTTGGCGGGCTGAGCCGCGGCTTCACCTGGCTCCCCCGCTTTGGCTTTCGCCTGCGCTTTGCGTTTCGCCAGATTTGATTTCAGCGCCTGTTTTAAGCGCTGATCGCGCTGCTCAGCGCCAGATCTGGTTCCAAAAGCTTTGGGTTTCTGCGTCATGGCGCTTGCTTACAACATCAAAGAAAACGCGTCTAGTTTTGACTTGCGTGGCAGATGATTCCCGTCTACTCACGCGCAGGCAGTTGCTGTAGTAGCTCAGTGGTAGAGCACTCCCTTGGTAAGGGAGAGGTCGGGAGTTCAATCCTCCCCTACAGCACCACAATTTTCACGAAAAAAACAAAAAAAACCATTTAACCGCGTGCAGGAAGAAAATGATAGAGTGCTGCTGCCGCTGCAAAGCTGCCTAAGAATGCAGAACAGATGATCACGTTTTGATCGCAGGGCTAAAAAGACCTATCCTTCTGCTCTGATGAATGATGCTCAATTTAACTGTCATTTTCATGATGTTTTCGACAGGGTTTATGAAAAACCCTCAAAAACGAAAAAAGCCCGCTTACGCGGGCTTTTCTTTATTCTTCAGAGATGCGCTTAACCTTGCAGCAGGCTCAGCACGTTTTGTTTAGACGCATTGGCCGGAGTTCTATTCCCTAGCCCTGCGCCGAATAACGTCTAACACTCTGATTTCATTGATAGCAGTAGTCCCGAGTTCATAGCAATAAGGTGTATTTTGGTCAGTAATCTGGTCAGTAATTCACTTCGGGGAATACAGTCGCGAGTGCCGTACCCCCCGGATGGGTTACCATACATGTGCCTGACCCGAGATTAGGGTTTTGGGAGTGTCAATTTCGCGGAATGTGTCTCAAAGAGTGCCGTTGACAGTTTTGCTTATATGGAGCGGGTAATAATATAATAAAAAAACCCCTCGTATGATGCTCGTGAAGAAAACTCGCCCTTTCGGAGAACCCATTCGAACACTCTAAAAGTCACCAAGAGTCCTTGGAGAAACTACCAGTTTTAGCTGAAACTTGAGCTGTGCTTAAAAGTTCTGCTCTATCTCTGTGCAGATTGGGTGGACGATCGCTGGCGTGGGTTCACGTTAAGCAGGCTTGTCCGTGTTCCTACTGCAAAGAATAAGTCAGCAGACAGTGTTGAATTGATCAATCAAGTTATAAAACCTAAGGAGATTGCAAGAAAGTTGAGCATAGTCCTTGCGTCTGTCTATAGATACCGATTAAACAATACGATTAATAGCATACTTTTAAGCAGAGACTATATTTAACCATGAAAACTGAATGGGACTACACTGACAGGGCACACACCTACGACCAGAGAGCAGACTACAGTCAGGATGCAATCACTAAACTATTGGAACAAACTGGTTGCTCACCTGAAAAACCTGTTGCTGATATTGGTGCCGGCACAGGAAAACTCACAAAAATGTTGTTAGATAACAAATTGACCGTCCGAGCGGTTGAACCTAATGATAACATGCGAATGTATGGTATTGATAACACCTCAAATGGCAATGTGACATGGACTGAAGGTATTGGTGAAAATACAGGATTGGACGATAGTTGTGTATATGCTGCGTTCTTTGGTTCTTCTTTCAATGTTGTTGACCAAGTCAAAACTCTTGACGAAGTTTCCCGCATCGTCGTCCCAAATGGATGGTTTGGATGCATGTGGAATCACCGCGATGTTAAAGACCCAATTCAAAGGGACATTGAAGATATAATCAAATCATTTATACCTGACTATGATTATGGTCTCCGGAGACAAGACCCCACATCAGTCATTGAATCTCACGACCACTTTGCGCAAGTCGAACATATAGAAGAACGGTTCCTCGTTCCTATGAAAAAAACTGATATAGTTGATGCTTGGAAAAGTCATGACACCTTATATAGGCAGTCAAACGGCAAGTTTGACGACATTATTAGTGAGATTTCCGAATGCCTTAATGCTGATGAGAATTTGGTTCCGTATTTCACACGAATCTGGTTCGCTCAATGCAACATTGAAAAAAGTGATTGAAGGTCTAGCGCATACAGTTGGACCGAATTTCATGTGTAAATGATTTAAAGCTGATTTGAGTACATGCGGTGTTGTGTTAACTCACACCTTTTAATTTAATTTCCGCATGCATTGAAAAATATAACTTTATTTTGTAATCCTGAACAAGTCACAATTTTTCAATTGCAATAGCACTCTTCTAAACGAGACCGGAGTTGCATCAACCCGCTTTTTGCAATTTTTGAAGGATATTGTTGGACTTATCAATCCCTATGCCTGTTGCAGCAGCGGCCAGTGCGGAATACATCTGCGTCTTCCTTTGCAGATAAAACAACTTACCCATCTTCTCTAATGAATCTGCCATATGTGACGGTGCGTCTTCTGGTGAACTCTTTCTAAGGTCAAATGCATCTCGTTTAATTTTTGTAACCTCTTGGCCAATCTTGTTTGCATAGTGTTTAACCTTCCCTAATCCGACAACGGTTGCACCAGTTCGCAACAAAACCACTTCATTAAGGAATTCAGCCTCTAAATCGTCTGGTATCTCGTTTAGATACTTTCTGGTTTATTCTACTAAATATGTCTTGATACTGAAATGCGTCAGTGTGTTTTATCGTATCCCCTTCTGATTTCTATCCGTTTGTGCGTTTTGTTCTGCAAGGAAGGATGTTTGGATAGATATTTCTTGAAACATTTTCACGAGGACTTTTCGTGCGGATAGTTCGTCCTTGGCACGAATGTATTCATTTCCAAATGTGGTCAGTTTCTTCCCAGAAGCATCGGTTTTTTGTTTGAGTAAATTGATGTCCCACATATCATACACTCATGAACTGAAATTTGGGTTCTAACCACTGTTTCTCCATATCATTCACGATGCATCTTTGGACGGATGTGCACACGGTTTCATTTAGCTTACCTTGAATGAACTGTGCTCTAGATGCCTCAGAGGCCGCAGGCAGCGTGCTAATAGCAGTCAGTGAGAGCGAGCTAACCCCCATGGAGGCAACGCGAGTCATGGGGCTGATTTATATTCCCTGTGAACACTTTTGATGCTTTTTACTTGGAACGAGGTGTCCAAAATCAAATCCATGGAACACAATGCAGTGCCGATAAATTAAGTCGATTGGATATGCCCCTTAAAAGCTATATTGTCCAATATTAGGTTTCAAGAGAGCATCGATGCTCCCTTCTATAGCGCTTTATCAGAATTCTAATATAATGGGGAGTATATCTCACAGTGGCGATTTAGGGCTAGCTTCACTGAATGGGTTCCTTGCCTACCATTAGAAAGTATCATTAAATCAAGCATTAATCTTTCCTACAAACGCATTTAGATCATGTTCACCGATTAGAATACCAATTCTCCAAAGAGTCTTTTGAAATAATGCTGTCGATATGCCTATTAAAGTATTCTGCCGACCTTCCAAAATTATATAATACTTGGTCAGGAAAATAACTTTTTTCGTAAGTTTGCATAGTCAAACAATTATCAACTTTTCGTATAACATCATCAACAGAATCGCATAATGTTGCGATTTTATTTCGTATTTTGGTCGAATAAAATGATGATAGGCGCAAGTCAGTTTTAAAGATCTCTTGATCTGGATTTAGAAAGATAACTGGCTTTTGGGTCAGAAAATGAAAGCTGTAGGCTATAGACGACGTATCAGAGATCAAAACCGCTGCATCATTAATGTCCTCAAGGTAAGTGTCACGAGAATAGTTTAAAAATATATTGTTTGTATTTTTTGCGATTTCTATTGCTTTTCGAATTTTTTGTGCATTTTGACTATCTATACCGCCGAAATAGTCTGCCATATCTTGTGGGTGTAATCGCAGAGTAATCTCCGTTTTGTCATAGTGATAAGCAAGTTTTGTAAGCAACTCAGGTAGCATAGGAGCCATATAAGTGTTAACATTATATTCTGGTTGTCTAAGATTGACAGTGGGCGCCACTAAAATTTTTCTCTTACTTTTATTTTTTGAGGCTTGAAGTTTTCGAAAATTGGCGTCGAAAAATGGATAACCACCGGGAATTAAAATTATTCGATTTTTAAAATTTTGACTTTCAATTAATTCCTTTAGTTTGACAAAGTTGGGCTTGGTAGAACAAAATACATAATGTGTGCTAGGATGAGCCAATGCGTTCATAACTGTTTGTTCAAAAATACAAAAATCTAAAAGCACGTGCATAAAGGTTAGTTTGGTAACATTTTCATGCGATACATTGATAAAATGGCTGCTGATTGCCAAGTCCAGCGAAGTTATCGATTTTGTGAAGCTAAGAGGGGCAAGGACAACTTTTTTATCATTATGAATTTGATCAGAAAATTCCACGTAAACATCTTCAGATAAAACATCTTTTATTGGCTCTAGTTGCGACTTGAAACCGCCTCCAGAACCATAATAGTGAAACCCAATTTTTCTTGTCTCCAAAGGTTCACTTCTTGTCAATGACTTAGCCATATGATGTGCCGTGCTGCTAATTTTATCCGTCATTAAAAAGTCAAAAATTGATATGTTATTTTTATCTGTGAATGCCCTGATATAATTTATATCGTGTTCTCCTTCAAATGTAAAAATCTTCTGACAATTCACATTTCCACTTGTCAAGATTTTCTGAATTCTTTCTTGAGCTGACAGATTTTCCGTGCATATGAAATATTTATTAAAATTAATATTCAATGCGGTAGTTAACTTTATCTGGTCTCGACGCAATTCAAAAGCTCGGGCTGCTACTTTGATAATTTGTATTCCTATCAACTCACCAGATATTAAGTGAAGAAAAAGATCTGCGCATCTACCATTTCCAATAACAGCAATTTTCATTAATATGTCACGATCATATTTTCTGCGCCATCCAAATATTAGTTTCGTAAGGAATGGTAATGGTCTCTCGCACAATCGATTTAAGAAATGATCCAATATCACTTGATATCCTTAGATGAACTTCGTGAGCTTGGCGCTGAAGGGTGGCGTACGATTGCCATGCCTCTATGCATTCAGTTATATTTTGAATATGCCTTATAGAAGGGCTGACTTTTATAACAGTTTTAAATAACTTTAAATTGTTTATAATTTCTGTTTGATCTTCACGCCCCGTCCCGTAATCATAGTCGGGTAGGTACGACCTGATAATTGCTTCGATCTTTGACCGTATAGGGTCTCCAAGTACGCGACGGTTCCACATGCATGCAAACCAGCCGCCACTTTTGAGGATTTTTGAAGTTAAAATAAGAGCTTTGTGTCGGTTTGTAACGTTGAACGAACTCCCAAACGTTACCATTTCAAAGCTGTCGTGCTCCATTTGTAAGTTTTCTGCAGTAACATCTAGCCATTTTATGTTGGAATACCCTGCAGTCCTTTTAATTCCATTTGTTCTCATCGCATCATTTGGCTCGACTGCAGACACTAAAAGGCCTCTATCGGCCAATAATATAGTCAAGTGTACTACACCCGATCCAATATCACACACTTTATTTTCATCTTTTAGCTTTGCAATCGCGCACATTGCGTTTATTGCTTCTCCCAAATAATCCGGTCGACGAAGGTAACTTTGAGCAAGATCTGTGTAGTCCCATAACGTTTTTATTTACTTACCTAGTTAAATTTTTTAATTGTCATAGAAGTAGAAGGGTATAACCTTTCAAGTCTCCCATTGCTAACTGCGATGTCGAGATCTCTTCGCTTTTGCGAAGTTAAATCTAAGCCACATACGTTTGAACTTTTTCCAATCTCATAGTCAAGTTAGATAAGTTTCTGCACTAATATAAAAATTGCCTACCTGTGAAAAAACTAAAGGCATCTCAAAATAATTGCAAAAAGTTTTTGTTCCAAGCATGCGATTAAATAAAAAGAGGAATTGTTGCAATCACAACAATTATATCTTCGTTTGAAATCAATATAATATACCTTTGATATGTGGTTTCGAGTTTTAAACCGCTGAATTCATCATACTTTTTATTATTCTTCCAGTCAAAAGTGAATGCCCGTTTCTATCACCATAGAGTGATGTTTTGCTTTTTTAACAGCTTTAGGTTGAAATACTAGGCCTCGCCAATTGAATTGGTTTAGCGCTATGTTTAGAGAATGGACGATTTAGAATGGCATTCTAGTGATAAAAGGTGGAAGCGATAGTATCAAAATCTTTACAAATTTAGGTATTGATGCGCCTCTTGCACCTTGGGCGCCGTCGTCGCCTAACTGTGAAGATGGAGCAGCATGCACGTGCCCCGTCCCGAATGTCCCTAAGCACCGATCTTGCCATGAAGAGCGCGTATCGCCGAGGAGAAATGTGATCAACCGGGATGGAACAAATAGAACCTCCAGTCAGGAAAGCCCTCAAGCGTCCCAAATTATATGACGACGGACACATGGGTTTTGGATGTGATAACTAGCAAGGTCCTCGGCGGAATCCACTTCACCCCATTCTCCGTGATAAGGAACAGCCGCAATCGCCACACACCCTGCATCAATTACCCTTTGCAAGGTACCGGTCATGTGTATCCTGTCACACTGCGCCAAGGTCAAGCCCGAGAGAATCCGCAATACCTCGGCCCATCCTTCGGGAGTGAACCGCAACAGGCCCATATACTGACCTTCCACTTCATCCACAGACATTGGCTTTTTACCTATCTGTGCCAGGGTATGCTCGGATGTCAAGCGAAAGGTCTCCGCATCCAGCAGGGGATCACCAAAGCGCTGCGTCCACAACTCTAACCAGTTTGGATCGTAAGTCACCGCCAAAGATGCTGTACAAGTCATCAAGGACTGCACGGCCACAGGGCTATAGAAAATATCCGAATAGCTGACGATGCACGGTTCTGCCTGCAGCCAATCCTGCACACAAGCGAGCGACGACACCATATTGGTTTCGGCCCAGCGTGCGTTATGAAACTCAACCAGCCTCCGATCGGCCAGCAGTTCACGTTTGTAGCCGGTAACGATGGCAATTTCCTTGATGCCTGCTGCTCGCAGTGCTTCCAGTTGCCAATCCAGCAGCGTCTTGCCATGCAATTCGACCAGGCACTTGGGGCGTTCCTCGGTCAGGTCTTTCATGCGGCTACCGCGACCGGCTGCAAGAATAATTGCTTTCATGAGAACAAGGCTTTCAGTCGTTGAATATCGTTAGTAGCGAATTCAGCTTCACGCTCAGGGTGCCACATCCAGCCCTCCCAGGGCAGAGACTGGTGGCGAATGGCTTCAATCTCGCCATCATTGCTTCTGGCAATGACTTCAAAGTCCACCGGGCAAGTGGCCAGCGCGAAGCCGTGAAAGCTATTCACCTCGCCGGTGATCTCGCCAACAAGGTGGTGCCGGGTTCTCACGTGTCCTTGAACGGGGTGAAGGCCAGTCCCCGACCAATGCGCCAGCATCTGCATACCACGGCAGATACCCAGCACCGGCAAGTGGCGTGTCTGAGCATATGTAAGCAAGGCCAACTCGGTGTCATCGCGTTCAGCAAACTGGCCAATGTCGTTACCGCCAGAAAGCACCACGGCCGCAGGATATACCACGGCCAGCCATTCGCGTATCGTGCCACCCAAGGCATTTGGCACCGGCACCGGTGTGTGGTCACTGATTGTCAAAAGATCAGACAAGCGTTGATCCAGCGCATCCCGTGTTTCATTACGATCTGGGTAGTGATCTACCCGCTGACTGACAGCTACAATTTTCACGCCAACACCTCCACCCGGCGCCCCGCACAATCCAGATGCAACTGCTGTGCGCTAGACCAGCGACGATAGAGCACTTCACCCGCACCAATCACGGCAGGCAAACCCAGTTCCCCGGCACGGATCGCCATATGCGAATTGGCGCCACCCCAGGCGGTGATCAGGCCGGCAATCGGGTAGGCAAACAGCCAGTCAAATCCGGGGTCAGCATTCGGAATGCAAACGATTGCTCCTGTCAAATGTTGTCGCGCATCACAGCCCACCACCGGCGCCGTCACCAGCTTCTGGGTAATGAAATTCGGTGCAGTCTCCGGCCATTCGAAAGCCCATACGTCTTCTGGTTTGGCAATCAGCGGTGGCAGGGAAATCTTTGTTATTTCGGCATAGCGTGCCTTGCCCTGTTCAATGCTGCGCAAGAGCAAATCTTTCGGGTCGGTCGCCGCAACGTGTAATTCCTTGAAGGCGGCAATATCGCAATAGGCCAGGTCCTCGCGGCTGAACCCGTATTGGCCACCAACCTCTTCGATCAGTACCAGCGCGTCCGACAGGTTACGCGTGAAATGGAACTTCGCCAGTTCGCGCAGTTCGATGCCTGCCTGCATGAAGTCAAACAACCCCATCGGGTCGGGTTGCAGGCCATGGGCTTCCAGCAGCTTCACGATTTCGCGCATCTGCGGTAGGGTCAGTGCGAAGGGTTTGACCGGCTCCGGGTCCGGTGGCTGCTGGTTCCAGTCGAAATAAAGCTCCGACGCCTCGTCGTAGCGGGGCGAGAGGATGTCGTAGGTACCGGGGCGCAAGTGGCCATACCGCGCCAGGAAAGTCGCCTTGTGCAGCGTCGCACGGTCCCGGGCCAAGTGGCCACTAACAGTCGACAAGCCACCAATGAATGCATCGTAATCGGCCTGCGAGAAGACACCTACCACTACCAGCGATTTCAGCATCTGTATGGCCACAAACCCGGCGCGCGCTAGTCCGGCAAACGGCAAGGTGCCATAGCGTTTGGCATCTTCCAGCAACCAGTAGATCCGCTCCAGCGGATCGGCACTCGATGCCAGCAGTTCTTCCCGCCGTGCATTGAGGTTATCGATCTTAGCTGCATCACCGCGCCACAAACCTTCCTTGGGGTGCACGATGCGATTGGTGAGCTTTCTCAAGCTGTGGGCGATCGCCTCACGCTCATGTTTCGAAAAGCCTGCGTCGGCCAAGCGCTCCAGTCGCTGCGGCAGATCTAGCGTGTAGCACGAGAAGACGATCTCGAACTCCACTTTGTCATGCAAGGTCGGCTTGGCTAACAGGTGGTCGATGTAATGATCGACCAATCGCCCGGCTAGTCCCTGATCCAGATCGGCCGGGATAAAGGAGTTGAACGACAGGCGCACGTCGATGTAAGGCAACCCGAAGAAGTGCGGCATCAATGGGAAGCTACGTAGATTCCGATAGCCGTAGTTGTGGCGCTGGTAAGCCCAGATGGCGTCGGTTATCAATTCCCGATACAGAGAAAGGGCCAAGGGCTTCGGGCGAATGCCCAAAATCTCCGCCGGATTCCAGTCCGGCATCACACCATAGACTGTGCGTCGCCCCATAAGGAATGGGTGCGGTTGCATGCCGCGCGCCACCTTGCGCTGGATGCTCTCCAAGCGGGCAGCCTGAACGGTTTCCGACTCTGGCTCCCCAGACAAGACCAATGGCCGAGCTTGCAGCAACCAGAGCACTTCAACGTCAGCTTCACGGGTCACCGCAAATTCGCAATCCAGCGGCACATATCCAAACAGGGCGAGCAATTCGTCAAGCAGTGCAATAATCTGCACAAAAGTCGGCGGTGGCGGGACGGCGCTGTTGGCGGCTTGCTGCCACACGCGGCCGCCCATGCCTCCAGTCACGGCAGAGGTATCGCTGCCCTCCGACCAGTTTACCACCCGGTAGGGCGCACAGGTATTGGGGTCGTGCGAAAAGGCGACGCCTGAACGCACCACCTGCGCCAGCATCGGCTGGATCAGCACTTCATCGGTGGGCTGCGCTTCACCGTAGGCGGCGATGACTTGCATCACCGCCGATTCCAGCCCTGCCGCCTCCACATTGGGAATGGACAGAAACGCACCTGCGTTGGACGACGTTGCCCCGTCTTCCCGACCGCAACTGGAGCGCACGATCCAGGGGCCAGCACCCAGACTGTCGACGATCCCGGAGAAGCACACCGAACGATCCACCTGCCACTGAGCCACCGTAAAGACATGCGACGGGGCAATGCGTGCCGTCCTGAGCACACCTTGCAAGACGGACAGCGTGCCGGCCTTTGTAGAGAACGCCAGCGACATGCCAATCAACCTTTCCGCCGGGCCGACCAGGCGCGGGTCAGATAAGTGGCCTCAATAACCTGTAAACCTGCGATGCGTTGCCCAACGAAAGCCAGGAAGGCATCGAATTTCTCTGGGCCGAGTTTTACGCGCAAATCATTGACGGAATGCCAAGCTCCCGGACGGTGTTGTAAGTGGTCTTTGGCCAACCCGGTGAAATCACCAGCTTTGAGTGTTTGTGTCATCTTAACTTCCATGTACTTAAAACCTGAAACAATTCGTCTGCCAGCGTGGTGACCGTCCGCCTTGGATCAAACTCAACAACCCAATCCGCCGCTTCCGGGTCGTCTATGGGCACATCCAGTCCGGCCACATGGGTCAGCTCGCCAGCATCAAAGCGACGGTAGATTCCTTTGGGATCACGACGGCGTAACTCTTCCACCGGCACCTTGAGATACACCTCAAAATAACCAGGGAGGTTGGCGCGATTCCAAGCATGCACTTCGCGGAATAGGGAAATGGTGGCAATCACCACGGTCAGTCCCTGATCAGATATCAATTTACACAAATGGGCGTATTGCATTGCAAGGGCTAGTCGACCCTCACGGTCATGGTTTTGGTCGTTTGCAGCAACCACGCCGAAAACATTGCGTAATTCGTCACCATCCAGAAAAACCACGGACTCACCTAGAATGCGAAGTTTCTGCACCAGTTCGCAGGCCACCGTCGTTTTACCTGCGCCCGATAAGCCCGTGATCCAAACTACAGCGCTCGACGCATGTCCCGAAGAAATGAACTTATCCTCAATCATACGTTGTAACCCATTTGTAACAGTTTATCATAACCCTCCACACTGATTTCAGAACACACTAGAGATTGAATTTCTGGATAATCTTCAAATATCTGACGATAGTTAAAGGCTGTTGATAATGGGAGCTCAAGTGTCAACGAACCCCAAGGACGGCGCGTCAGTAGGTTGGTAATGGTGTCAGACACTGTCTCCAGATGTTCATGGATGTCTTCAAATTTGAGGGAGACCACTCCAGGAATATCCATCCAGGCTAGAGATTCATCGAGCATCTGTTCGAAAGAAAGAAATTTATCGCAACCCGATTTTTTGTAATCTCTAAAAATTGACCCAATCTTTGAGCTGCTGTATGATTGAGGCCATGGCACTCGACCTTCTGCCATAAATTTCAAAAAAGCAGTTTTATTAGACTGAATATCTTCGATTAATCCTCGATTATTGCCGAACACTTGTTTGACGGCGCCGTTGTGTGGCATACCTGTGTCACAGAAACGGCGCCACCAAGCCCAATTTGAAAACAAGGCATCAACAGGATGACGTGTTATGAACAAGATGGAATGGAAGCCATCGTGCAAAGGGCAAAGTAACAATTCATGTGTCTGATCAGGCGCCATTTGAAAACTCGAAGGGTTTTTCAGAGTGGCGTGGCCCGAGCAAATTACGGAATGGCGTGGGTAGTGCCCGCACGACGCAAGGCCCTCCTGATAGAGAGGTGCTAGGGTAGAATTATTTAGAAACGCATGCGAAAAGTATGTTCTTCCAGTACCAAAAAGTCCAATGATTACTAGTGGCTTGATGTTTTTAGATGCATTAACTGCCTCAACAAAAGCTTCCCATGTCCAGCCAGCCTTCTGCCAATAGTGGTTTGGGTACGTGTTTTTTGGATTTTTGGCCATGAAATCCAAAAAATTACTGCCAGAAGCCTTGGGATAAGTTCGTGAAAACCAACCAGGTGAAAAATGCGGGCTCGGAGAACGATTCTCCATGCAACCAACTTCAATATAATCGGTATATGTTTCTTCATCGGAGCCCACATACCCGTAGCGATGCCGGTAAAAAGAGGCATCAAAAAAATCGTAAAGTTTAACCATTTTGGTTTTGGCTCCTGCATACACTGTCAGCTGTATGTTTCACTTCTCGCAAGGCAGTATCCGACAATCCCCAAGTGGCTTAGTGTTCAGCAACTGACAAAAAGCACCGTCTACCGTCGCTGGTAGCTTTGATCCGACATTTCCCAATCCACTTCCCCAATTGGCGTGCCAACTGACGCGAAGATTGCCTGATTCCGACTTCTTGACAAGGATTTTCTGCCTTGAGCGGCTCCTGCGGTCGGGCGGGCTGCTTGAACAGGACGGATCAGATCGTGAAACCGCCATGCTCTTGCTCGGCGGCGATGTTTTTCAACGCGGCGGGCAGACCTGTCCTGCCGCTTTCATTCAGTTTGGGGGTTCTCTGAAACTAACTAGCCTTAACATCCAGTCGTCCTTGATCTTTCCACTGGACTTCTCCTGCACCGTACAGCTGTGTGTAGATGCGCCCGAATACCGTTGGGCTCTGCTCAGTGTGAGATGATTGTACGGAGTAGATGATGAGACTTAATTTAGATGGATTGGAAGCGGCCTCACGGGATAGACAGGACCGTTTCATTGAATGACTTTGATAAGGATCCAATGCTCCTTGCAGCTCCTAATCAATGGATATATCTCCAACCAGGCTATGCCTTTGATCCTGATCCCTCTATTTTGGTCAGCAAATCGATAACCACCGATTATTGTGCTAAATCCTTGTGTCCAAACTTTGATGCTTTTCTAAATGGCATCTTTGAGAGTGACCGGTCCCTCATCGATTATGTGCAAAGAGTAATCGGCTATAGTCTTACTGGCTCAACTTCTGAGCAATGTCTCTTCATTCTGATAAGATTGAGCCAATGGCAAATCCACATTTGTAAATATGATTAACAAGCTGTTCGGGGATTACTCAAAGGCAGCCTCTTCTCAAACGCTTGTTGCGAAAGGAAGCTCATCGATCGGTGATGATTTGGTTGATCTGGTATCAGCTAGATTGATCTCGGTAAGTGAGACTGAAGCAGGTGAAGCTCTGGCTGAAGCCAAGATAAAACAGATGACAGGAGGAGATGTTCTTAAAGGTCGCCCGTTTTTGGAAGCTGGTTGGAATTCAGCATCATTGGGAAGATATTCTTGGCGACTAATAGTCTCCCTCAGATCAATAATACTGATCACGGTATCTGGCGGCGCATTCAAGCTATTCCTTTCAACCGTACCTTTACTGCCGAACAGCAAGACAAAGACCTTGGTGTTAAACTAACAGCGGAACTTCCTGGCATTCTTAATTGGGCCATTCAAGGCTGCTTGGAATGGCAAGACCAAGGCTTGAACACACCGCAAGTGGTTCTTGACCAAGTCAGGGCTTACAAGACCGAGATGGATAGCATCGCTCAGTTTATTGAGCAGGAATGTAGCCTAGAGGCAGATACTAAGTATTCAGCTTCTAAACTGTACGAGGCTTACCGCTTATTTTGCCAAGCGCTTGGTCGCAAACCGCAGTCGACTAATGCTTTTAAAAAAGCCATGGAAAAACTTCCGAATGTTTACCAACACCGCACTTCTAGCGGAATGCAGTGGCACGGTATCCAACCGGTAATCCACCTCTAACCCTCAACCAATGTAGGTAGTGTAGGCAATGTAGGCATTTTGGAAAACTTTTCTGGGGGAATTCTCTGGGGACTTTTCGGATTTGCCTACATTGCCTACATTCCCTACACTCTTATCTCTCTTCTTTAACGAGCAAGGGGTATTATTATATAAGGCATCACCTCGTATAAGCTGGATACACAAGCCGCCCCCATCCACTGCTCAGATAAAACAGTCAAGCCCGAGTATTTGGGTAGATGTACCAAGTTGACGATTGCCATAACCCAATCTCAGGTCAGGCTTGTATACGATACCCTGGTATAGGGGGGTGGCACTGGCCCCCCAGCCGATTACTGACCAGATTACTGACCAGAAAACGCCTTATTGTGATGAACTCAGGTATATTGTATCTAATGATATCAGGATGTTAGCAGTAATTCGGTGCAGGGATTAGGAGTAGAACTACCTCCCCGGTGCGCCACTTATCATCAGACTTAAGCAGTCTACTGATAGATAACCTACTGATAACATTCTCATAAATAGCGTTGCCTTAGTATTGGGCTGGAGAGAATGTTGACCAGATTACTTTTGTGCAACTAATCTCATCCACTTAGCACATACCTTCAACTCATACCCCTCACCATAACCCTGCCCTACTCCCTCAGTTGCCCAACCGCCTATCTGATCGATAATATCAGACGGACATTCTACCGCTCTGAGCCTGTCTCTCATTGAATGCCTAAAGCTGTGCATTGTACGTTTCGTTATCGGGTTGGTGGTCGGCAGTGCAATATGAGCCTTGGAGCCTTTCCGGCGCTGAAAGTGGCCGATGCGCGGCGCTTGGCGCTGCAACACCACCGGCAAGTGGCCTATGGGATTGATCCGCTGGAGGAAAAAAAACAGCTCAAAGCGATGCCGCGGCTTGAGACGTTTTTCCATGCTCAATATTTGCTGTTTATCAAGCTGCACAAACCCAGCTGGCATGTGGATGAAAGCCTGTTTCGGTTGCATCTGGCGCCCATATTTGGTCAAAAAACCTTTGTTGAAATTACCCCTGACATGGTGATCCGATATGCGGCTGGTAAAAAAGCATCCGGGTTTTCGGCCGGTATGATCAATCAAACTCTGGTATTGTTGGGGGCGTTGTTTAATCGGGCGCATAAATGGCGGCTTAAAAACGTACCACCTGCGCGCCATTTGGACATTCAATACCTGAAAGATCCGCCTAAATTGAACCGCTACCTCTCAGAAGAAGAGCATATCAAATTGTTTCGCGAATTAAATCGAAGCAAAAATCACATGTTAAAATTCTTTATCGAGTTTTTGCTGCTGACGGGCGCGCGCCGCAACGAGGCGGCGCAGGCCCGATGGCAAGATTTTGATTTGGAAAATGCCGTTTGGGCGATTCCAAAAACAAAATCCGGCCAGTTTCGCAAACTGGCGATTACAGAGGCGGTTCTGGATCTGTTGCGCGTGGTCAAACAGTTTCATGATCAGCATTCGCTGGAAAACCCATGCGCCTATGTGTTTGGAAATCTGAAAACGGGCCGTCCCTATCAAAATCTATATCGTTCTTGGAACAAGGCGCGCTGCGCTGCGGGCTTGCGCGATTTCAGGCTGCATGATTTACACCATAGCTTTGCCAGCATTTTGGTGAATAACGGCGTCTCAATTAATGAGGTTCAAAATTTGCTTGGTCATGCCTCAATCAACACCACCAAACGCTACGCGCATTTGGCCCCGGAAACGCTTCGCAAAAGCGCCCAAGTGGCCGCAGATGTCTATTCGCTGGCCAAACGGGGGGCGTGGTGAACACCCCCAGCGATCGCTCCGTACAAAGGCTCTAAATGCCCGGAATAAGCGGAATATCGCAAGCGGTTAGAAGAAGCAGGCTGGCAAGCAAAAATAATTTTTTCATTTAGATATCTTTCTCAGCATGTTTAACACGTTCACGGCCCCAGTATCATTTCACATTCTGGCAGTGTTGCCAAGCGCCGACCCGTAAACTTGAAAGCTTTTTTGAGACTTGGGCGAAACGCCGTACCGCCTCGAACGAAGCATGGATCCGGAACAAATACAAAGGCATGGCCTATGGAACACCCTCATATTGAGCGGCGGGGGGATGGCGGGCCGAAAGAAAGCGGAAACCAGCGTGAAATTTGCTCTTATGATCATGAGCGTTGGCGCTGAGGAGCTCGACATGATGCGTATCGAGGATCTGTACATCTGCGGTATAAAGCAATCTACTGATGAGCTGAGCGCCATGCCAGCGCAAGAAAAAAGAGCTGCCATGCGGGCAAGCCGCATAAAGCTTTCTGATGCGTCCGAATAGCGCGCATGTCGGTGGGGTGTTTTCTGGCGCTGAAACCATGTGATTTTCGGGGTTTCGCGGCGTTTATTCTGGAAGAGCTTTCTCTACCGCCCTTTTCCTTTTTAGAATAAAACAAGCCGCGTTTGTGGTTTGGCGCAAAGGATATGTCTAATTGTTTTGTTGCTAAACCAGCTTGCGAGACACGCGCGCCTAGAACAGCTCTGCTGTACCACTCATGGGTAAAATAGCATTCAACCAAGGCCAATTGCGCCGCGCTTACCGCCGTTCAAGATCCACAACGCGATTTTGCAGTGCCAAGTAATCTCTGAACAAATCCGCCTCAGTTACGATTCCGATCAAACGGCCCGATATACGATCGATCACAGGAATGCTTTCACCAACAAAATCTACGGCAATTTCCATGGCCTGTTGAAGAGACGCGTCTGATTTGATTGAAATTGGATCCACCTCTTGCTCAGCTATGGCCAGCCCGTCTGGGGCACGTTTTAAAAGGGTTTGAAGCGCAACTTTGCCCAGAAAGCCCTTATCCGGGCCAATAATATAGGCTTCGGTTGAGCCGCTTTCGATCAAAAGATTTATCGCGGTTTGGCTGCTATCCTCCGGGCTTAGGCGGCAATAATCTTGGTGCACAATGGTTTCAATATTACGTTCCATCATTTCAAGGCCCGTGCGGCCCGACGATATATCGATGCCGCGATCCAGCAATTGGCGATCAAAGAAGGAATTGCCAAATAAAAGGTGAGACGTCAGCACCGAGGTTACAATGCTGATCATAGCCAGTAATGCAAATTCATATGATCCGGTCAGCTCTAGGATAATGATCGTTCCGGCGATTGGCGCGCCGATCACTGAGGAAGAAACGGCCGCTATACCACAGATCACAATGCCCACTGCCCCCGGTAAATCCAAGCCAAGTGACGCAAGGATATGCAGGGCGATTGCGCCGCCAGCGGCCCCTATAACCAAAGAGGGCGAAAATATCCCGCCAAAAAGCCCCATCCCCAAACATACCGAGGTCAGAATAATTTTCAAAAACAGAACGACAAACAAAAAGGCCAACGTATATTGCATTCCGATCGCGCCACGCACAGTTTCGCCGCCCAAACCCAGCGTTTCGGGCACAAAGGCGCCACCGGTCGCGGTGATCGCCGCCGCGATAAGAACTGCTTGCGCTGGGGTGAAACGCCCAGAGGCTGTAAAGGCAGCAACTCTGCGAACGCTTAACATAAAGCCCACGGCGAGCACCCCAAAGAAGGGTCCAAGCAGAAGCGCGATGGGCAAAAGAGTGGATAAATCGCCATCAAATCCGCCGACTTCAAAAAGGGTTGTGCCACCCCAAAACAATTCAGTGACCCCAGCTGCAACGCAAGAGGCGATGGCAATTGGGGCGATGGCTTTTAGAGAGAAATGCCGAATAATCGCTTCATGGGCAAATATGACACCGGCGATTGGGGCATTAAAGCCCGCAGAAATCGCAGCGGCAACACCGCATCCGATGAAAATGTCGGTCGAAATCCCACTTCTTGAGAATCGCTTCAGCGCGCTACCGATCACCGCGCCAAAATGCACCAGCGGACCATATTGGCCCACCGAGGCGCCACCCGAAGCGCTTAAAAAAGCCACCAGCGTCGAAGACAAGCCAGCTTTTATATCCAACTCATTATCGGTGCGATGCGCTGCATGAATGCTGTCAGCAGGCCCATGCCAGCGCGCGATCCCAAGGTTTTTCTTAATCGCTATTATACAAAGCGCCACAAATCCTAATGTCAAGAACTGTGCATAATGAAGCTCAAAGCCTGATATTTGTATCGGTGCGACCACAGCGCGAAAGTTTGTGAAAAATTGAACGCCGAGGACAAAAAAATGGGCAACAAAGGCAACAACAAGGCCAAATACAACCCCAACAAGGATCAATTGTATCAATCTTGATAAAGCTGCGGTGAGGTTCGAATTCTCGTTCATGTCGACATCCATTTCTACGGGGCCGATTTAAGCAGCACAGACAAACCGAGACATACACAAACCGCTGATTAAAGCGTCATTGTAATTTTATAGAGGGGAAAAACCATCTTTGCAAAGTATCAACTTCGCAGATCATGACATTTAGCGGATGTTTAATTCCAGATCCGCGTTGCTGTTTCTTTGGCTTCAGCCAAACGTTGTTCATACATACGAAGCTTGGCAGATATATCGCTTTTCTCTTCAGGGATTTCTTCTGCCAAATCATCGGTATTTATGGAAACACCTTTTAGCTTGTTTTTCAAGTTCGCAAGGCCTCCCCCAGAAGGTTCTGAAGGTTTGGATTTTGCAGCTTTCTTGACCGGTTGAACGGGCGCCTCAACAGCTTCGATCGCTTCTTTAGCATCTTTTGTTTGTTTCGCCTCCGATACCTTTGCCTCCACAGCGGCTTCAGGGCTGTTTTCTACCGCCTCTGCTTTGTCTCGCACCTGCGCGGTTGCAACGGATTTGACATCCTCTTGGGGCAAGTCTTCTTCAACACCAGCCTCCTGTGGGGCAAGCCCAGCAAGCCCATCTATTTTCCAATCATCATTCAGCAATAAGGTGCTTTCGGCATCTTTCTCGCGCTCAATAAACTCTGAGAAAAGCCGCTCAAGCGTATCAACACGCGCGGTTAAAATACGATTTTGGATTTTTAGATCAGCGACTGCTTCGATCGTAAGTACGCGCCGCAAGCTGCCATTTGGTTTCGCAGGCGCATTTGTTTGATTGGAGTCGGCGGTTGTTTCAGCATCCGACCATAGGGCGTTAAAGGAACGTTTATTGATGAAATGCTCTAAGTTTTTTTCGTCAACCTGCGCTGTATCTTCATCCCCCGTATTGGCCACGGTCGCCAGACGGCCCTCTTGAATATTCTGTTGCAGCTCCTCAAGGGTAAGGTCCGCCCGTTTTGCAGCTTCTTCTAACGAAAGTAACATCGCGGCTCCTACTGGCCTAAAAAGAGGCGTCGAAAGCATCATTATATGACACATTCATCTCCATTAAATCACCCAGCCATCCAATTTTATCAACGTCTAAAACATCCCAACCACCCGGTTTGCCCAAGGTAGGATCTGACCGATATTTAAACGTGTAGACTTTAAAGCTTGTGAAGACCTCTTGCACACGCGACTCGGTATCCTCGGGCGCAAAGGCATTTTTGAAGAGAGATTTGATTTTCCTAGGGCTTCCTTTTTCGTCAAAGCTCGTCGTGTAATAAATGTAGCCATCCAAGATCTCGCCAATATCCTCTGCTTCAATCTCGACCAGCAATTTCATGATTTCTTCGCTGACCGACATGATTTTGCTCGCCGCGGAATCTTCGTAATGTTGCGCAAGCACTTCGCCATATTTAGAAGCATAGCCCGGCAACGGGATATCGTTCAGTACATATTGCTTGGTGGCCTGAACACACACGACCCCCATAACCCATAAAGGACAAAAGCTCATTTACAAACCCTAGTTATACCGCTCTTACCTTAAAAGCGATTCATTTATTTTCAAGCAATTATCGCGCCATAATTGCTAAGCTAACGCCAGTTCTATCTGTCTTACAAGGCGTCACGTGTTTCAGATCAGATTGGTTCTATCTCTACAACGATGCTGTTCTTTGCTTCAAAGTCCAAAATATCGCCGCGTTGCGACAAGTCTTTTAACCCCTCAAGATCGGTGATTTCAAAAACGACTTCTGCAGCATGATCACCTTGCTGCAGAACCGTCTCATTCTTTATAAAACGCGCACGATCTGCTTGATAGCTGTCGTAAAACGCTTTCCATTCCTCATACACGCATCCCGAAATTGTTACCTTTGCCATGACTTTCATGCTCGCACCTCGTTCGTTTCTGCGCCAATTGATGATATTTTATAGTTTTGTTTCAGTTCGAGAATAAAGCTTTGCACAAGCTTCGTAAATGAAATAATTGGGTTCATGGCCTCGAATGATAGCTTAAAAAACTTGACGGTTCAGTTGCTGTGGGACGCGGGGTATATTTCTGGGTCTGTCCTTTCCCCTCAGCCTCAAAATATGGCTCAATTAATTCAATTTATTGAGGCATTTCCTGCTGAACAGCCCATAGCCATGGATCAAATTCCAGAAACATTTGAATCCGCGCTCTTTCACTTGGCCGGATTTGATGGGGCCGCCTTCGACTTGGCAAAAAAATATATTGCCACAAAACTGCTATCTGGTGCGGGTTTGACAAAGCCTGGTTATCAATTTGCAGCGTGCCTTGTTGCGGGCTGGGTCCCGCGCTGGTCTATCGAGAGGCTCACAAAAATTGAGGATTTAAAACTGCGCCAATATGCACCTGTGATTGACCGGATAGGTATCGTTCTGACCGAACTTTTTCAGCTGCCTGCTGGCTTTGGCGGGCCCCCAAACGCGCAAATCACCGCGAGCATGGTTCTGAGTTTTGTTTTCTCAGACTTTGACCTACCCTTTTCAGAGGGCCAGATCGCAAGCATATTGCAAAGCGATAAGTAGCAAAACGCTGTCTGGCCGATGGTATGTAAACAATTGGTTCAACCGGCCGTAATTATAGACTATAAGCTTATGAGGGCGATTTACTGCCCATTTTAGATTCTCTTGAAGGAAGCCGGTCTCATGACGAAGCAGTTCAATCGCCTTACGGATGATAAGAACAAAAAATCAGCCGTCTGGCATGAATTTAAAATTGTCGAGCAATATCCTTTGCATAAAATCAAAGCGATTATGGCGCGCCGTGAAAAACTTAAAACTGCAATTTCCGAGCAAATTTTAATGGCATCAGATCGCTCGTACATGCCAATGAAGTATAAATGGGTTCCTCAACCTGACGGGGATGTGAAACGGGTAACGGTGCCAACAAAGACCAAACGCTGGTGGCAACAACTTCCCGACGGAAGATACCAGATCGTAATAAAATATCGCGGTAAGATGCTCGAACTGGAAGCTGGAAAAGAGGCGATTGAAGTTTCGGATTGGAATGATCTTGTGCCAACTTTTAAGCGTATCATCACCTCTATTGACCAAGGTGATTTCGACTTATTCCTTTGATTTAAAACATATTTTAGGAATTTTTCTTTTTGAATATTTTTTATCTAAACAAAAGTTTTCCACAGCCGTATTTCACTGTGACACAAGTGGAGGTGATCATGAACAAATACGTCGGAAAACAAGCTTACAGAAATTCTGCTGTATCAACACCTCGCATTGAAGACGCCCATGGCGCGATCACAGTGTGTTTGGACACATTGTTGCATAATTTGAAAATCCTTGCAGACGGCCCGGACCAAACAAGTGAACTTTATGGCAAAATTACCAGCAAGTGTTTAACGGCGCTTTATATTTTACAAACCAGCCTCGATTTTGAAAAAGGCGGGGTAATTTCTGACAATTTGTTCAAACTATATGAATATGTGAAATATCAAGTGCTGGCGACGTCGAAGAAAGAAGCTGCTAATTTGGATCAAGCAATTGAAGTGGTCACTGAAATCACCACAACATGGCGGTCTATTTCCTGATGTTGGACGCGGTTGAAACCATAGGCGCATCGGACTTGGATCTGCTCACACAAGATTTGCAATCTTGCTTGCGCAGCCAAAATATCGATGAAGCGCTGAAATTGGCCGAGAAACGCCATAATATGATCGTGGCTTTGTTTGACGATTTGGAAAATAAAACCCCAGAAATATCAGAGATTGCGGCCAAATCTATGCAGGACCTGTCATTTGAACGGTCTATCCTGCAGACGCAGCGCTCAGCTGACAAAACGGCCTTCGTTGCGCGTCGCACAGCTGTGAGCGCATATATGAAGCAGCCCTAAGCTCGAGCCAAAGATCAAAATAGCAGTCTGAAAACTTAAACGGGTAAGATATATTCGAAGAATATTCTGAGCGTCTGCGCATCAACGGCCGTTAGATCGCTTCGCAAGCTGGGATCACCTGTCAAAGCCGCAATTTTACCACCCCGGTTGTACAGGCTCATCAATTGCTTGGGCGATGCGCGGCCATAGTCACATTTATTGAAAATAACGGATAAATTTGATGGTGAGACGCGCAAAATCTCATCCATAGAGCCGGTATTCATTTCTGCGGGTAGAACCATCACAACACGAACATGGGAAAACATTTGCCCGTCGCGTTTGAAAACTGCGCAAAATTCAGGATGTTTTTCCCACGCTATCTCAGAAATTTGCGCTTGAGGGGCAAGAATGTTGGATGCGCTACATATTTTTTGGCGGCTTTGTGCAAAGTTCAACACCCGCGCGTAAAAGCTCAGCCGGTCGGTTTCAAACAAAACCTCTTCACTCACGTGGAGCACCTGCGGTTTCTCGCTAGACTGCTGCGTAATATTTTGCATTAAGCCCGCGATCAGCGTCGATTTTCCACTGCCGGGGGGGCCAATGAACACCACATTCTGCCTTGGCTGAAAAAGTTCTGCGGCTTTAGGGTCGATAAATATCTCCACCAACCGGTCCAGAAGCGCGTCTTTTTCGATCGCTCCCTCAAATTCGCTTATTTTGATTTCTGCCTTGATGAATTCTGAGCTGAGGCCAATGGCCAATAAATCTCCGAAACCCAGCCCCGGCGCATTGCTCTCAAGACTGGCTGCATGAGCGGATTTTTTTTCACTCGGTAAGTTCGCCGGCGCGGCCTCTTTAAAACCCAGCGGTGTTGCGCCATCAGCTTGGGTTTCCTCGGGCGCGGGCCCAGAAATAGGAGCGGTTTTGTTTTCCACATCATCGAACAAGGATGCAGGGCTCGGATCCCCAATTTTTGCATTTGTTTGAATGTCTGGTGCGCCATCAGCAGCGCTGTCGGCGCGCGCTGCAACCGGCTTGGCTGGCGCAAGCTCGTCTGTTTGCGTTAAACTGTTTGCCTCTATAGCCTTGCTCAACGCGGATAGATCTAGCGTTGTATCGGCGTCTAAATCAGAGGTTTGCCGCTGTTGGCGGAAATCATCCAAGCTGGTTTTTGCAGATTTCAACCAGCGTTCAGCATCGCGGCTATTTTTGACCGGTCGCTTTTTGGGCGGCTCGATTGAGGCTGTAATCTCAACAAAGCTTCCCACATTTTTAATACCGATAATGAAAGCATCTTCGCCAAGTTTGGTCTGCACCTTTTCAAGCGCAGTTGCCGTATCGGCAGCGCGAAATATCAGTTCATTGACCATAGCGTATTTCCAATATTCCTTGGCTCATTAGGTTTGCTCGGCACCTGAAACGGTCGCGATTACTTCTACCTTTTTGCTTTCAGGCAGTTCTGTAAACGATAAAATATTTAAATCACTTAGATGCGCGCGCACAAGTTTTGACAATTTTTTGCGAATAACCGGGGCCACAATCAGGAATGGAACCTTGCTTTCAGCCATTTGATCATCCACCACAGAGGATAGTTTCTGGATCATGTTCTGCGATAATTTTCCGTCGATAATCAAATCACTTTGTTGATTTTGTCGATCGGCATTGATCAATAGGTTCTCGAATTCGGGATCTAGCGTTATAACGGGAATAGCGTCTTTATGGGGCACCATACGTTGTAAAAGCAGCGGAATTAAGTAGGGGCGCAAAGCCTCGGCTGTGTCATCAATGCTCATATTGCGGCCAGACAGCTCGGCCAAAACCTCTAAGATTTTGCGCATATCATTGATTGGAATTTGTTCTTCCAAAAGCTTTTTCATGATCGCCGTCAGATTGTGCAACGGCACCAATTTGGGAACCACAGATTCCACCAAAGAGGGGCTTGCTTCGGCCAGCCGGTCAATCACTTGCTTTAATTCATCCTGACCGATCAGCTCATGCGCATTTTGTTCGATGACCTTGGATAGCTGGGTTGTGATAACCGCTTCCGGCTCTACCACCACATAGCCGCGCGCCTCAGCCAGTGTGCGTTGTTGCTCGGTGATCCAATAGGCTTCCAGGCCAAATGTTGGTTCAATGACCTTCTCGCCCTCAAGCGCGATTGCGCTGTCACCAGTAGGAATGGTGAGCAACCGGCCCGGATATACTTTATCTTCCGCAACGATGCGCTGGCCAATTTTAATCTGATAAAAATTCGGCTCTAAATTCAGATCATCTTTGACCCGAACGCTTGGTATGACAAAGCCGAGCGATTTTGAAATATCCTTGCGCACGCCAGCAATGCGGGTCACCAAAGGACCATTCACTTCATCTTCCACCAACGCAATCAGCGGATAGCTTAACACTACCGAAATACGAGAATTATCTGTGATTTGCTCGGCGCTCACCGTGCTATTGTCTTCTTCATATTCTTCATCTGCAAAACTATCGATCATATCGGGTGTTTCGGCCCTGCCTGCATAGCGACTGATCATAAAGCCAATCATGCCGGTGATCGCGGCCAGTGATAAAAATAAAACCGATGGCATCCCTGGAACCAGCCCCATAATGCCGATCACAACCGCAACGGGATACCAGGCTTGCGGAATGCTGATCTGCCCGCCGATATGCTCTGACATAGATCCGCTTGACGACACCCGCGTGACGATAATCGCAGTGCCAATTGACAAAAGCAGCGAAGGTATTTGCGCCACCAAGCCATCGCCGATTGACAAAATTGTATAGAGCGATGCGGCCTCTCCCAGGCTCAAGGAATATTGCGCAACGCCAATCGTGATGCCGCCCAGAATATTGATCGCCAAGATCAAAATACCGGCAACAGCATCGCCCTTCACAAATTTCGAAGCACCATCCATCGAGCCGTAAAAATCCGCTTCGCGGGCAACCTCGTTGCGCCGCTCTGTGGCTTCTTCGGGCGTTAGAATTCCAGCATTCAGGTCGGCATCAATCGCCATTTGTTTGCCAGGCATCGAATCCAATGTGAATCGCGCGGTCACTTCTGATACACGGCCCGCACCTTTGGTAATCACTACAAGATTAATGATCACAAGAATTGCAAAGACGAAAATACCCACAACAAAGTTGCCTGCAATCACAAAGCTGCCAAAGGCTTCAATAACCTGCCCTGCAGCATCTGTCCCCGTATGTCCATTTGCTAGAACAATTCGTGTGGATGCCACGTTCAAAGCAAGCCTCAGGACCGTTGCAACCAATAAAAGCGTCGGAAAACTTGAGAAATCCAAAGGTCGAAACGAATGAATGGCGATCATTAAAACCAAAAGTGCCAAAAGAATATTGAAGCTGAAAAACACATCCAGCAGGAAAGTTGGGAGCGGCAGCACCATCATGGCGACGATCACTAAAATGCCGAGCGGCATTACAGAATCGCTTAAATATCGGCGGAGCGAATTTATTTTAAATGTCTCAATAAGCGCCACGGTGAAGAAACCTTTTCTACTTTACACCCTAACAGGCAAAAACTGTGCCAAAGTTCAAAACTTACCGCTTACCGCAGTTTTGGCACGAAACATGCTTGTAGTTGAGAGTGATAGCTGAGGAGTAAAGACCGTGTTCGAGAAAAACAGGAATAGGCCGCCAAGACTTTATCGTTTCCCCCTTGCAGTCTGTGCACTGTCTTTCGGGCTTCTTATGGGCTGTGACACGAATGGGGGGCTGCCCAGTTTGGCGCAGATTTTAGAGCCGTCTCCCGCCGCTCCGGCGCCGCAAACAAACGATCAAATGGCCATCGTAAATGCGGTAGATGCAACAGCCGCCGTTACCCAGCCACGCGTTGAAGTGATCCCCACATTAACCGGAATGGGCTATGCCAGTATTTCTGCCCAACCCGCAAAATCGGCAAACCAGCGACGTTTGATGGCCATTCGCTCAGCGCGGCTGCAAGCGATGCGCAATCTTACCGAGCAGGTTCACGGCGTTCAGATCGACTCGCAAACCACAATTATTGATGCCATCGTTCAAAATGACTCGTTGAGAGCTTCGGTTGATGGCGTGATTTTGGGCGCCAAAACGGTGCGCATCAACCCCGTTGGGCGCGACACATATGAGGTGGTGTTAGAGCTAGATCAAGCGCTCCTTTCCAATATTATGCGCACCGTACGAGGTTAAAATGCGGAGTGGGCGCCCCTTTTTGAAGCGGTTTCTTGCACTAGCCTTCTGTTTCATAGGGATGGCCAATAGTGGCTTTACCGCCAATATCGCCACCGTCGATGCAACTGGTCGCGCCGCGCTGTCGGGCCATAGCGAGCAAAAAGCACGTCGGTTTGCGCTTGAAGATGCGCTATATCTTGCGGCGTTGAAAAATGGCGTGCGTATCAGCGGTACATTGGTGTCTCATAATGGCGTGCTGCTGCGCGATATAATCACCCAAAACTCAGACGCAAAGTTGGTTGATTTCAAAATTTTGAAAGAGAATAAATCATCAACGCATTACCAAGTCAGTATAAGAGCGTTTTTTGCAGAGAGCGGCGCGCAAACCTGCGCCAATCCGCGCTTTGAAAAAGCCCTTGTGTTGCGTCCAAGCGTTTCCATCGGCCAAAAAGTTCATGCGCATCATTTGGCTTTGGCGCCCGAACTTGGCAAAGCAATCACGCATTATATCTCGCAAAACTATCCGGGGCCCTTGAACAGTGGCGAGATGATGAGCTTTGCGGATTTTAAGAAGCGCCAAAGCCCAAAAAAAATGCTAAATTACGCCAGTTTGCAATCCAACCAATTGGGCGCGGTTGACGCCGCACTTTTGATTTCTACGGATGTGACACTGCGTTCAGGAAGCGGTGGGGTGCATGCAATGATTTCACTTTCCGCCATTTCGGCGCGAAATTTGACCGAGGTTTTTTCATCAAACCTGCAGATTTTGGCGCCCCTCTCCTCGAAAACGCCCTTCCCAACCTTAAATCTTTTGGATGCCAGATCTCCGGTATTTGATTTAACAGCCGTTTTCGGAGCAGTCGATCAGATGATCGGGCAGTTTAATTCGGCCTCTTGCGCACCTTTGCAAGCACCTTTGGCTTTGGCGGGAGAAAATTTAATCTTCCCTCACGGCCAAAATGCCGGCATCAAAACAGGCGCGCTAGCTTATATCACAACGGGCGAGCACGCTTGGGTGCTGCTGGAAGTCTCAGAAGTGATGACGGGGCAAGCGATGATGCGGCCGATCAATAATTTTCAAAACTCGGAAAGTTTGGCCGGCCAAACCGTTCAACTTATCGAAGGAACGTTTTAATGCGATCAATAAAGCTCCTTTTGGCATGTCTTCTGGTATCCGCAGCACCCGCAATCGCGCAGGAACCTTTCGTCGTATTGGAATATAGGTCGGGAAACAGCGCTACTGTCGACGCAAGCACGCACCGCGTACGGCGCGGCGAAACTCTGGCGATGATCGTGGCAAAATATTATGGGCGCAGCGCCGTTGGGCGGCAGATGTTTGAACAAATTGTGCAATCCAATCCCAAAGCTTTTGTGGGTGAAAACCCAAATAGATTGCTATCTGGGGTCGTCTTGCACCTTCCAGGCAGCGATACGAGCGGCGGGGGGCGCGGCGATGACATCTATTTTTTCTAAGAATAGGTTTTGCGCTATGCTCATATGCGGTCTCATAACGGGGGCTGCCCAAGCGGCTGAGCGGATCACCGGCAACGAAATCATAGCGCAAATAATTGCTCAGGCCAAAGAGCAGGGGCAGGATGTGATCCCGCGCTTGGCGGGTCATAAACTTTTTTATCCGTGCAAAACGAAATTAAGCATCGCCCCTAAATTTGAGGATTGGCAAACCATCAACGTGTCCTGCGCGCAGCCTTATAAATGGGCTATTGCAGTACGCGCTGATGTTATGATGCCCATAATTGAGCCCCAAAAAGCAAAATCAAAGACGCCAATCAACGAGGTGGCCCGGCCGCAACATAGCTATGTGGTCTATAGCGCACCCTTAAAACGCGGCACCGTTATAGAAGCCAAGGACCTGACGGTTCAAACAGGGTTTTCTCCAAAAGTATATGGTGGGTATAGGCAAGTGGCTGACGTGATCGGGCGCCGGCTCACAAAATCTGTCTCCGCCGGCGTTCCAAGCTTGGCGCGCCATCTTGAAATAAATTACGCAATTCTCAAAGATGCGATCATAGATGTAACATTGACTCGCTCAGGAATTGAAATTATTGGTAAGGCAGTGGCTCTTTCTGATGGACAAATTGGTGAAGTGATTACCGTCGCAAACCTCGAAACTGGCGTTAAATTGAAGGCGCTGATAAAAAACTCAAGTGAAGGCAAAATAATTTCTAAACAATTGCATTAAACTGCCGTTGTAGGACTTGGAAGAGATAAAATGTTCTTTGGGTGCAGGTCACCTTGGAGTAAAAAAGATGGTAGATACAGTTCAAAATTTAACCGGAACAACAGCCAGTGTGGTTGTGCCTGAAGCTTCTAGCGCGCCAAAAGTTTCTGTCGGAACCGGCTCAGAGACAAGCGCTGTTGAGTTGGGCAATACCGCACCGGCAACGCCTGTAACGGAAGCCGATGCCGGCAGCGTCTCGGTAGATGTGAAATCTGCGATGGGCGACGTGATGCAAGCGATGCAAGACATGCCGCCCCCAATCGATATTGAATCGGTACAAAGACTGCGGGCTGAAATCGCCAATAATGAGTATCCGGTGGATTACAATAAAATTTCTGATGCGCTTTTGGCATCAGTTTCGGAATTGTCTTAACCTTACCGCCTATGGTGCATTCAGTCTCAGACGTCCTTATCGCGCTTGAAGCTGAAGCCCAATTGCTCAAGCTGGAACGACCATCAAGCGCCTCATACCATGAGGCGTGTCTTTCTTTTTTAAACAAAGCAAAAAATGAACTTGCTGACATTCAGCCGTTTTTGAAAGACCTTACAACAACCGATAAAGAGCGGCTGCGGATTATCCGCGACTTCCTGATAAGCGAACAAAACTTTTCTGCTGCAGCCTCTGAATTGCGCAATATTTCTTCTATAGAACATCTTTTAAAATGAGTGATGTAGCCGCCTTGAGCGCGTTTTGGGCCATTCCAATTTTTTGGCAGGCCGTGCTGCTGGCCTTGGCTGTCTTGCTGTTTGGACTTGTGGCTTTGATGGTGCGACTTACACGGCTGAATCGAAACGTAAAAGCGCTGGCTCTGCGCCTTGCGACTTTGGAAAGCAAGGCCGGCCACGCGGCACCATTACCGCAAAAAAGGGCTCCATTTCCAAAAACAAATTTTGCGCATCACCCGTCGCAGCCCGGCGCCGCGGAGGCAGTTATCCCTGAATTTTCTGCAGATAACATGATTGAAACCGCAATATCGATGATAAAGGCCGGCGATGCAGAAGATCAAATTCAACTTAAACTTGGTATCGAGCCCGAGTTATTGGCAATTTTGATCCAGCAGCACAAATTTGCATAACGCTGCGACCAGCTGACCCCTTATTCGGGCAAAGGCCAGCGTGTTTCCTCATAGAGCTTTGCTGCCATCTGTTGCGCATCCATCAAATCTTTTGGCTCAAGCTCTGCTTCAACCTCATCACGTAATTTCATCGCCGAACGTATGCCGATTGCAACCGCCAATGCACGAAGCGCATAGGATGTTTTGAAATCGGGCTCTTTCGCGATGGTCAGATTATATTGCGCCAACTGCAAAATCACCGAGCGGTCTGAAGCCTCAAACCGCTGGGTCAAAACCTCTTTCACCTCAGCGCGTACCAGCTCCAAAGTGTCTTCGGGCAGAATATCCACCAGCTCTTCTCGCATATCGGTGGCTTTTCCGATGCCGCCCAGCTCAGCCAGAAACGCCCATTTCAATGCATTTTGATAATGCGTGGGATGTCCAAGGCCTTTTTTAAACAAGACGGCCAAATTGTATTGAGCGTCATAATCACCTTCTTCGGCCAAATGTAAAAACAATTGATAAGCGGTGCTATAATCTTTCTGGCGCACGGCGGTCACGGCTTGGCTAAACGGATCTGGCAGATCGGTGTCTGCCGCCATGACATCCTGCGAAAAGAAAGCCAGACAGGCGATTACGGGCACAATATTAAGTTTAAAATAAGTCATTTACGCGTCTTTGCTCCTGACAGGGGCCCTGCCTTTGGACATCTCCTTTCAAAAACCATGCCGATTTAAGCTCGAGCGTGCAAGATCGATAAAAAACTTTTCCTTTTTTGCAAAAAACTGCGGCTTTCTGATCTTTGCCGCCTAAACAATAAGAAAGCCCAGCCGTTCTATTTCCTGAGCGAGGAAAGTATTAAATATAGACCCTTGCGTTACCTTGGCGCTGCGCGTCGAACCACCGATGAAATCGGTTATGATTAGGAGAAACGAAAATGGCACTTACTGTTGCGACTAATACAGGCGCTTTGATGGCCCAAGCAGCGGCATCCAGCGTGAATAAAGAGATGGAAATCTCAATGGAACGGCTTTCTACCGGAAAGCGGATCAACTCAGCGGCAGACGATGCAGCAGGCGTCGCGATTGCGTCGAGACTTACGGCAGAGGTAAAAGGGACAAACATGGCTATCCGCAACGCCATGGACGCCCAAGCCTTAATTGATACCGCTGAAGGCGCGCACATAGAAATAGGAGCAATTTTACAGAGAATGCGTGAACTAGCGGTTCAAGCAGCAAACGATACTAATTCAAGTGATGATCGTACCTCAATGAACGCTGAGGTAACCGAGCTTAAGGCCGAAATTGACCGTATTAAAGACGTAACAACGTGGGCCGGAATTAAACTTCTTGATGGAACTCAATCCGCTACTGGTCTGACATTCCAAATCGGTGCTGACAGCAATAGTGCAGACTCCGTCACCGTAAAAATCGATGACATGGGTGTAAGCTCAATCGGCTCAGGAGCCAGCGGCACTCGAGTTACGGCGATCGCACTGGATACACTTACCAACGCATCTGCTGCAATCAGTGTTCTTGACGGAGCTATCACTACTCTAAACACACAAAGATCCGAACTAGGATCCTACTCTAACCGCTTGGATCACGTAGTAAATAACCTGACGAATGTGAGTTCTAATTTGCAAGCTGGGCTAGGTCGGATTCAAGACGCGGACTTCGCCGCGGAAACGACAACACTAGCTAAATCTCAAATTTTGCAACAAGCGTCAACCGCTATGCTCGCTCAGGCAAACGCATCTAAACAAAACGTACTCAGCCTACTTCAAGGATAGAATATAGTAAAAGTACAGAATAGCCCGCTTAGGCGGGCTTTTTTGTTCTCTTTAAAGACTTTGTGTACTTTAAAACCAAGACTATTTTGATAAGCGTATGGGTGAAGTAAAAAACGTCGGTTACCTATTGGCATTATAACGAAAGTTTTTTTTCATATTTAAAGGAAATTCTAGACACTGCTTCTGGCACAACTGTCGATAACAAATGTTTTGCAATAGATCTAATTATCAAACAGCAAAATTTAATTTTAATTGAACATTTCTCGACTTAAAAAAATTGTAGCGCAGCTGTAATTCCTATGATTTCCTTTACGCTCCTAGAAACATAAATCAATTTTCTGGCATAAAACCTTTTCTATATCCATTTTCCCGAGGACTGCCCGGATAGATTTGCATTGGTTTGATACCGATCCTCTTCAGCCAGTCCTGTAGATGCGTGGCAATGAACTCGGGTCCGCTGTCAGAGCGAATAAACTCTGGCTTACCATGTTTAATCAGCAGCGGGTGCAGTGTCTCCAAAACGTCGTTCGCATTCATTTTGGATCGCACTGCCACGTAGAGCGCTTCACGGGTATATTCATCTAGAACCGTGAGCATTTTATAGCTGCACCCATTGCTAAGCTTATCGTGCACAAAGTCGATCGCCCAAATATGGTTGGGATGTGTGGGCCGCAGCCTGATGATGGAGCTGTCTTTGTGATAAAGCCGTTTGCGCTTCTTGTGCCGGCGCGGCAGCTGTAAACCTTCTTCGTTCCATAAGCGCTCGATCCTCTTGTGGTTAACACGCCAGCCTTCCATGCGCAGCAGGGCTGTGACTTTCCTATAACCATACCACCCATACTGCTTGGCCAGCCGGATCATCGCCAAGCGTAGTTTGGTATCATCTACTTGTTTGGCTTGATAGCGCAGACTTGAGCGGGCTACATCCAGAACAGCGCAAGCACGCCGCTCAGAAATATCCAGCTTTTGACGCGTATGAATAACGTCCAAACCATCGTGCAAATGAACATCAATCTCGCGCAATAACTTCAACACATCTTCATCAGAAAAACGCTTTCGAGCTATGTTTCCTTACTCCCTTTGCCAAAATATAATTGCACAATTTTAAGAAATTTAGAAAATTTAGTTTACAACTCTAAATAGAAATTATAATGTTTATCCTGCTGGTTGATCTTTATTGTATAAAAATAATATGTTGTTAAAGTGATGTGCAAAGGGAAATACCAGTGAAAATAGACTTCACCACACTATGCACGGACCTCCAAGAGGCACTCTCAAAAGGAGCCGTTCACGACATACCCGAAATCACTCTTCAAATAAAACAATATTTATCAAGGATTTCAAATAATGGCACAGGGGGCGTAAATATATCATTTAAAGACATTTCACACGATAAAGACAAACAAAGATTATGCTTTGAAATAATTGATAATTACTCTTCATGGCTGAAATCCCTTAGAACACTTCCGTTACAGGATCTCTGCGATGACTCAAAAGATTTTCAAATTTTAGTTGGAGAGATTTATATTCCCTTAATTTGGGATAGAAACGTAGATCCTATTTTTATAGATAAGGATTTTAAATTTAAAGACCAATTAATAAAATTTCTAAAAAGATATAATCAAAAAAATATTTTCACTTACCACAATGGAACAATAAAAGATGTAACTGCTAATGTCGAGTTCTCTGTTTATGATGCATCAAAGTATTTTCATTTACTTACCAGAGTAATTGGAATTAATTGCCAATTTGTCTCTGATGATAAGCAAGAAACCCAAAAAGAATTCATTAGATATATAATTAAAATAATAAGTGATGTAAGAACACGATTAAATACAATATTACATTTCAATAAAATTTGGCAAAAAAACCAAATCGAAGGCTTAAGTAAAAGACTTAAAGGTTTTTCTCAAAAAAGCCTTATCAATATTCTTTTTGAGAAAAATATTATAATTGTTTCTCCTGGACCTTCATTAGAACATTCAATTCAAGAATTAAAAAAATTTCCAAAACAAAAATTTACTATTATAGCGCTTGCTCAATCAATGCCCGCTCTGAAAAAATTTAATGTAAAACCACATTTTGTTATAGTGGTTGACCCTAAAGACTACTCACATGTACTTGACGATTGGGCTGATTTGTCAGACATCAACTTGATTGCAGAAGAGAGTGTGCATGTAAACTTTATCAATCGGAAGTTTAAAGCTATATACACTATTATAACAAACAAAGACTCTATGGGACTTTCTCATGCGTTTAATGTTGAGCCGATGGATCTAGAAGGTGGAACAGTGGCACTGGCTGCTTGTTCCCTTGCCGCCAATTGTAAAGCAAAATCTATAACATTAGTTGGTCAAGATCTCGCTATCAGTCGTTCGAATTATTTTGTCACTGGAGATTTATCTGAAAAGAAGATTTTTGAAACGAGCAAAGGCATTTTTTTATCATACGTTGACCAAAATGGTCAGCCAATTGGTGTTAAACAAGAAGTTGTTCCTGTTTTAGGTTGGTCTAAGGAAACGTTATACACCTCACCAGAGTATGCCATCTACCTATCCCAGTTTGAACAATTTTCTGCTAAAAATAAAGATTTAAATTTATTCAACCTATCTATTGGTGGTGCTAATATTTCAGGATTTGAGAATGTCTCATTAGAGAGTTTTATTAAAAAATTTTACAACGAATTTACGGCAACTGAGCGTGCATACCCAGCAGAACATCCTGATATAAAAGGATTATCTTTGCACCTTAAGAAGACCAAGGGTGATACCACAAAAATACTTTCATACACAGAAAAATTAATAAAAATCCTATCAACTTCAAAAAGAGCGGGTAGGAAACCACTTGAAAAAATTGATAAAATTGAGCAAAAAATCATAGAAATTTCTAAGTCAAATTATGATCTAGGCGTCATAGTTTCAGACGCTATTATCAGGCTCAACCGTACAATCATATATGTCAAAACTTTAGAAGAAAATTTAGATATTTCGTTAAGGTTCTATCATGATATCCTTAACGCGATGAAATTGCACAATAAAAGTGTATCTGAGGGACTCAAAGCTCTGTCTAGTTCGTCATGGGTCAAAGAACAGGCGAAAAATGGGTGAATTTATTAATGTTCGAAAATAAAACGATACTTATAACGGGAGGTACTGGCTCTTTTGGCCGTGCGTTCACTAAGTTTATGTTGGATAAATATAACGTCAAAAAAGTCATCATATTTTCGCGTGATGAAATAAAACAATGGCGCATGAAACAAGAATTCAATGACCCTAGGCTAAGGTTTTTTATTGGCGATGTTAGAGATGCATCGAGGCTTTACAGAGCTTTTGATAGCGTAGACTATATCGTTCACGGGGCGGCTTTAAAAATAGTGCCTACCGCTGAGTACGATCCATTTGAACCCATCAAAACGAATATAATGGGAACTATGAATGTAATCAATGCAGCAATTGACAGAAACGTTGAAAAACTGGTGGCGCTATCTACAGATAAAGCTTGTTTACCAGTAAATTTATATGGTGCTACCAAACTCGTATCGGATAAATTAGTGGTATCAGGTAATAACTATGCCCGCTTTTCAACTACTAAGTTTTCCGTTGTTAGATATGGAAACGTTATGGGGTCACGTGGTTCTGTGATGCCGCTTTTCGCAAAACAAATACCAACTGGTTGTGTGAGTATCACGAGTATGAAAATGACAAGGTTTATGATTACACTTCAACAAGGCGTAGAAATGGTATCAGAGGCTTTTGAGGATATGATGGGAGGTGAGATCTACGTTAAAAAACTCCCTTCGATGAGAGTAATAGATCTCGCTAGAGCAATGAGCCCAAACATTAAAACAAAAATTATTGGGATTAGGCCAGGGGAAAAACTTCACGAAGTAATGATAAGTAAAGAAGACGCTCCCTTTACTTACGAGTATGATAACCACTTTAAAATCTTACCCGCCACCAACACAACCTCAACAAACAATCTTATGATTGGAACTGGAAAACTTGTTTCAGAGGACTTTTCTTACTCAAGCGATAATAATAAAATTTGGATGTCAGAAAAAGACATTCAAAATTGGATAAAGGAAAACCGGACCGCGCTGGCTGAATCAATTCTTTAAAGAAGCCTAAGCTCGGTAGAAAGTAAAAATGATACGGTATAGTGAACAGCACATAGATGAAGACGATATTTTTGAGGTAAAAGAAGCGCTAATGTCGGATTGCCTTACGCAGGGAGCGAGATTAGAACTATTTGAAGAGTCCATAACTAAAATTTGCAAGGCCAAAGCAGCGGTAGCGGTCACAAGCGCTTCATGTGCGTTATATCTCACATACCTAGCTGTTGGAATAAATGAACAAACCTTAGTTTGGACCACAGCTAATACTTTTACATCGACGGCTTCGATGGCAAAAATACTTGGAGCAGAAATTGACTTTGTTGATATAGAAATAGATTCATATAACATTTGCCCTGAAGCCCTAAGAAATAAGCTAACGACCTCCGATCAATCGCCTGACTTTCTTGTTGTAGTTCATTTTGCAGGTAGGTCTGCGAAAATGAAAGAGCTGGCTCTTATATGTCAACGTTATGACATCACTATCATAGAAGACGCGTCACATGCTCTTGGAGCTCAATATGGCTCAAGCATGATTGGCGCATGTAAGTATTCAATCGCAACAATCTTCAGCTTTCACCCTGTAAAGACAATAACCACAGGTGAAGGAGGGTGTATTACCACCAAGGATAGAGCTTTAGGAAAAAAATTAAAACTTCTCCGTAATCACAATATACAAAACAATAGTAAAGTACCTTGGTACAAAACTCAAGAAAAGATTGGTATTAACGGCAGAATGACTGAATTACAGGCGGCTTTGGGGATATCACAGTTAAGAAAATTGAAAGTTTTTCATGAGAAACGCCTTAGATTAGTAAAGATATATGCCGATATATTAAATGAAGATCAATATGTATTGCCACAATTTGACACTCCAGATAACATCAGCTCTTGGCACTTATTTATAATTCGTATCAGGGAGAGAAGTGAAATCAAAAGAAATCTACTAATTCAAAATCTGCAGGAGCAAGGTATTGGAGCAAACCTACATTATTATCCATTATATCGTTTAAATTTATATACTAAGAATAAATCTGCTTTTCCTAACAATGAATTATATTTTAAGACAGCTCTTACAATCCCTCTGAATATAAAAATATCATTTCAAGATCACGATTTAATTTCTCAAAAAATAAATGCTCTATTTAGGACTTGAAATCTATATAAAAAAATCAATTTGATATAAGCTATAATTCCATACACTCCTACACAAATATAATAAAATTTTAAAAGTATTAAAATCCATCTTCTATTTTTCGACAGCTTATCTTTTCTTATACTTAAAACTTAGAACTAAATATTAAAATGTAGTCTGTTATATGTATTAGCCTTGTTCAATAGTGAGTTCGTTGTACTATCAAGCATAGTGGTTATTCAGTTTGTTAAACAGAGTATAATTATTTGAGAGTTAGAGGCTTTTCGAGTTAGTAATGCCGTCAGTTTTGATCTCGTTAGCGTTGAATGCTTTAAATATGTTTTCGTCGCCTTGGAACGCTCCATATCTTTTAGGAAACTGGAGCTGAACTTAAGCTTATAACGCCAAACTAGTTTAGCCAGTTCTAGACAATCTAGAGATCGAGATTATGCCTCCTCTTGGAATATTAATTTATCCAAGTACTAATTATTATTAACTGCCCTATACTGATATGCCGCCGTCGATAACCATTGTTTGGCCAGTGATGAAAGATGCCTCATCGCTCAAAAGAAATAAAATCATAGGGGTGATATCTGACACCAATCCAAGTCTATTTAATGGTGTTCGATTAATAATTTGCAACCGTTGTTTTCGGCTTAAGTCCGAGCTCATTTCCGTTTCTAAATAACCTGGTGCGATCGAATTTACAGTCACACCTAACTTGCCAGTTTCTCTTGACAAAGACCTAGTGATGCCATCGAGACCTGCTTTTGATGCGGAATAGGCTGATAGTCCGTTATAACCCCGTGATGCGATTATAGAACTTATGTTTATAATCCGCCCACCCCCTTTTTTTTGCTTCAGAATTTGACGAAGCGCTCCCCTAGCAATATACATCGCTCCAAGTAGATTAGTCTTGATGATAGAGTCAATCTCCACATTTGGAAATGTCGGTAAAACCCCTGACCGCGCAATTCCTGCATTATTTATTACCCCCCATAAAGCACACTCGTGCCATTGTTCTATCTTGTCAAAAAGTAAGCCAACTGCTTTTTGACAAGATACATCACACTTGAACCACTTAAAATTCTCACATTTTTTTTCTAAGTCTGAAATACTTTCGTTTTTTTCTCTACTGCATCCTGCAACTATATACCCTGTGTCCAACAATTTTTTTGCTGCTTCAAAGCCTAAGCCGCGACTCACGCCGGTTATGACTATCAGTTTCATTCGTTAACCCTGACTTTCTTACCCGTACTCGCAAGCGCAATATTACTCTTTAAACTTATTAAACGGGGCTTATGACTTGCGGGTAAATTAATAAAGGCCGCTTCCAATTCTCGATAAAAAAGGTTTTTATCATGCACAACGGCTTCTAAACCGACTAGGGAGCCAGTCAAAACGTTATTTTTTTGATAAGTTCGACAATCTTCTACACTTTTAAAACTTAAAATTATCTCTTCTACTTCCAGTAGATTCACTTTTTCACCAGCAACATTGATAATAAAGTCTTTTCTTCCGGCAAACAAATACCTGTCACCCTCTAAGGAAACATAATCTCCTGTTGGGACTTCAGTGCCTTCTAGAAAAGCAATCAACTCTCCATTCTTAACTTTTAAAGGAACTTTGGACTGATTATTTTCAATAATTGAAACAGGAAACCCTGGCTTTTTATCCGATATAGAAAATAAAACGCCTAATTCCGTGGATGCATAAATATGACGTATCTTGGTTTGCGGAAATAATCTTTTTGCCAGTGAAAGACAGGAGTTATCGCAAGTTTCTCCACCGAAGGTCAAATGTTTAAGCGGAGGAAGAGCCTCTTTCCAGCACATTGACATGAATTTAAATTGAGACGGTGTTAGGCTCATAGCAGTTGCTTTATATCGAACTGCATCATCTGCAAGCTGATTTAAACTCCCGCGGTTACTTGAGATGAGCGTGGCTCCGCTGTAAATCGCCTGTAACGTAACTTGCATTCCCGCAAATGTCATCGGGTGGTAAGCTTGAATCCATTTGTTATAATGACTTAAAATCTTTTCCGGTTTAATTGAACTCAAGGCATGAAAGATTAATTTCGGTGGACCCGTAGTTCCAGATGTTTGGATACCAATACAAAAGGATTTAGGCAAATTTTCTGGTAGCGTAATTCGATTGTCTCTAACTAATATAACTGGCAGTTCAAGTCTTTCACCGGTCATTATTGCTGACACTATTTTTTTTATAGGTTGAGAACAGTCTTTCGAATGCTGCAACAAGATATAATCTTGTTCCAAGCAACCTACTTCTTCAAGCTGTGCAAGAGACCACTCTCGTGCATCTTCAATACACAAAAAGCTTTTTGAAAAATCGTCAATGTTGCTTGGCATTAGAGTAAAGAACACAGAGTTCCCCGAAAGATTTGAAATCTTTAAATCCATCTCTGAACGGATCGATGCCAATACGTTCTTCCAAATTTACAATAAGTGTGGCCAAATCGAGTGAGTCCATGGGTAAGTCAGCTAAAAAAATTGTTCTTGGAGTTAATTGATGAATACTCTCACCTTTTGCAGCTAAGATTTTCTGCAGCTCCTCTTTGATTATTGCTTTTACTTCATCCATCTATCGTTCCATCCCTTAAATGCTTCGCGCATGTGCGAGGCTTGAAAACGTTGTTTGCGCTCTTCCCAAGTTGATCTTAACTGTTCAAATATGTGTACATCATAGAACTCTCCATTTTTGTAGATATGTTCTCTCAAAACTCCAACAAACTGAGTATTGTGAAGTTGTTGTATTTTTATAACGTTTTCGTTCACATCAAGTATGAGGTTCACGATTTTATTCATACCAAGGCAATAGAACGCAAAAGAACAAATATAACTGTGCAAGGTAACGGCAAGTTTTAGCCTCGCTTTTTTGCAGTAGATATAGCTTCCTGAAGAACATTTTTTGTTTTTATAATCAATGTCATTAAAGCTTAAAAAGCCAACGGGCTTACCTTCGTCGTGGATAATAAAAGATACATAGTCTTTCCTTTTTAGTACAGATTTTACCCATTTTCTTTGTACACTTAAGTCAGAATGCTCAAGATCAGTAAACATATTTCTAGATATTTCGGGGTCAGTCCTCCATTCGAGAAGTAAAGCTGCATCGTCCACCGAGAGGGAATGAAATGTTATCGACATTTCACCTCAATATGCCAAATAACCGCCATCTACTGGCAGAGTTATCGCATTAATCCACTTCGAGCTATCACTTAACAAAAAAGTAGCCGCTTCAGCGACGTCAACAGGTTGACCAAATCCCAATGGATGCCTTCTTTTAATTAACTCAAACTGATCTTTAGTCATACTTTTTTCAGTTTTTAAAGCCATCGATGTTTCGACCATTGCAGGGGCAATACAGTTTACTCTGATGTTATCACGCAACAGCTCCATCGCCAAACCTTTAGTCGCATTATTCAATGCTGATTTACTAGCTCCATAAACAGTATTACTTGGCTGCCCTATGCTGCCTGCAACTGACGAGATAAAAACTATTGAGCCTTGCGTTTTTTTGGGCCGTTTATATCTAAAACCTCTTGTTAATGCGAACGCACTAGCTAAATTCAACCTCATTGTACGATCGAAAATTGAATGATTGAAGTTTCTAACCGTACTCGTTTCTTGTATCCCTGCACAATGAACCAGACCATCTAAATATCCATAATTTTGTGTAAGATTAATTAGCCAATCTGAAATTTCATCAGTTTTTAATAAGTTAAATGCTGCACTAACATGTTTGTTTCCCGTCAAATTCTCGAAAGTTTGTCGCAACTTACCGTCATTTTGGCCTGTGATAATCAGACGAGCCCCCATTTTCGACAATAGTACGGCTGTTTCACGACCTATTCCATCAGAAGCGCCGGTTATTAAAATATGTTTATTAAAAAAATCCAATTTTTTCAAGTCGGCAGTCGGCTATACGTCATTCAAATGATCAATGACCAATCTTGTGAGATCGCTAACTTTTTCTACCTTTTCTAACAAATGCCCTTCAATAACAATGTCAAATTCATCATCTGCCATCGCTATGACACTTAAAAAAGCAAGCGAATCCCAAGATGGCAATTCTGCTAGCTCTATATCTTCGTGCAACGAGTTTTGTTCGATTTCAAGTATTTCTTCCAAATTATTTAAGAATTCTTTTTTATTCATTTAAAATTTCCTAAGATTTAACTGGAACTACTTTGCAACATACGCTGCACTGACTGCGAGTTAATATCACTTAACGAATAGTTTTCGTCAAGGAAATTACAGATCTCTTTATGATCAGCATTCAGCCAGTCTTTAAGTTTCCTCGCTATTGAAATGATCAGCTCAAGATCCTCTTTGTAATCGATACAGAGACGATATTTGCTCCATTTGACGTTACCACAACTTACACTTTGAAGCCTAAAGTTATTAGTAGCATCATAGATATACGGAGTGACATGCTCTCGAAAGTCTATATCAACACATGACTTATGAGCCTTTAAAAGAGCTCTATAATTGAAAACTTCAACATCAAATCCACGCGGGTGATACCTCAAGTCGAGAGATGTATAATCTTTTTTAGCGGTCAGATGGCGGTCAATAACAAAATCAATTAAATCAGGGCAAATTAATGGACAGTCACCGGTCAGTCTCACAATCAAATCATCTTCTTGTAAACATTCATGTTGCGCCAATTCTTTAAAACGCGTGAGTACATCATACTCACAACCGGTAAAACATGAATACTCGCGATGTTCACAATGCTCTTTCAAAGTTAAATTTTGTTTGCTTTCAGGTATCGCCAATATGTGTTTAGAAACTAATTTGCTCCGTCCAACCCGCGCCATATGACAGTCAACCAAAGTTTGGTTATCGATTATCTCCAGCAAAACTTTGTCTGCTAGACGCGTTGATCCTAGTCTAGCCTGAGTAATACATAAGATATTCATTCAAGGCCATCGCTAAGGTGATGTTGGGCTAAGGGCGTTCCAAATTGTATGTCTTCAGTTGCCCTCTGACGTAGAACTTTATTGAAATATTTAGTACTTAACCCCATAGCCGGCCGCACAGACTTAACATTTTCATTTGTGAACGCTTCGCCTTTAGCAATAAATTGTGAGGCATATAAAGAACGTCTAAAATGACGCCCCCCTATCTCACTTTTCTTTAAATCATAGCCCACGCTACCCAATGATCTATAGGCACTTTTACAGTTTTGAATTAAGGTTTTAAATTCATTTGGCTCTAACGAAAAGTCTTTATCAATTGCATTTGATTTTCGGCTTTTGACTAAATGTTTTTCTATTATAGATCCGCCCAAAGCTACAGACACAGTCCCCGTGGTGGTAGTCAAAGAGTGGTCGCTAAGCCCGACAACGACTTCAAATCGTTTTTCTAAATCGAGTAATGTCCTCAGATTACTATCCTCAATTGGTGTTGGGTAACCGCTAACACAATGAAGGAGGGCAAGTTGACGATTACCCGCACTTAACACAGTTTCCACAGCTTCCGCAATTTCTTCAAACGTTGCTAAACCTGTCGACATGATAATCGGCTTGCCCTTAGACGCCACATACTCAATCAAATATAAGTCAGTGAGCTCAAAACTTGCAATTTTATACGCAGGACACCCCAGGTCTTCTAAAAAATCTACGGCGGAAATGTCAAATGGACTGGAAAACATAACTAGGTCATGCATTTCTGCTCGATCAAAAAGAGCTTTATGCCATTCCCAAGGCGTGTAAGCCTGACTATAAAGATCATGCAGCTTTGTCCCGGCCCAAATGCCTTTTTCGATCATAAACTCTTCTCGATCACTGTCCAATGTGATTGTGTCAGCAGTATATGTTTGAATTTTCACCGCATCCGCACCAATTGACGCGGCAATGTCTATAAGTTCCAATGCATGCGTCAAGCTTCCGCAGTGATTACCCGAAAGTTCCGCCACAATAAACGGCTCACGTCCCCGCCCGACGTCTCTGTTACCAATAGAAAAGCTCGTCTTAGGTTTTACTGATGCTGACCATTCAAAGTACATCTTGCCTCCAGGATCTATGAAAGTGAGAAATTCTTTCTTCACATTTGCCCAAAATTCCACTTGTGTCCGCAAATAAGAGGTTTTTGTGGCAGGCTTCTGCCATTTCCCTATCTTCTTCCAAAGTGGCGTGATTAAAGTTACAAAAATTGGAGATGGCTGCCTTTTTCAATGCAGTTAAGCTTTTTGGAGTATCTTTACCTGATTGTGTATTTTGACTTTTCTTAGTTAAAGATAGCGAAAACGTGAGAGTACAACTATTAACCCCGTCGGGGAGGTATGTTTGAACAGACAAAAGCGTTCCGTTCGTAATCCCAATGGCTAAATTGGGATAAATAAAGAAATGATTATATTCTGTGTATACTTTATGCTGCGGCAACTTAAGCTTTTTTCGGATGAACCCCCACCATTTTTTCGGCTCTAAATGAAGGTCGGAGTGTCCAGAATTATGACATTTTTCAAGTAAAACCTCGCAGCTATCATCAGCAATTTTAGAAAATGTATCAGGGTGAGTACCCGGTACGTGATAAACTTCTAAAACAGTTTCTATGGCTAATTTCCAGTTTGCAGACCAATTATAACTACCGGTCTTCACTTGTTCAGGAAAAGAAAAAGATAAATCTTCTAGAATTTCAAAAAAATTTCCTAAATAAGCTCTTAAACCAATTTTTGGCTTAGACAAATTTATAAATAAAAAATTGCCACAACGCTCTAGATAAACTTTTTTTAAAGAAAGATCTCTTTTTGTCTGAGTGTCTATTTCAAAATCAGTGCTATTTTTGGGAATTCCCTTTAACTTTCCATCAATTCCATATGACCAGTTGTGATAAGGGCAAACTAAAGGTCTATTACCGCGCTCTTTCAACTGAATTTTGCATTTTCGATGACTACAAATATTTATGAATGCCTGAATTTCGTCATGAATGTTTTGAATTAGTATCGGATACCCCAAAACATCAAAGGTAACAAAATCGTTATGCTGATTGACAGCTGATTGTGTGCCAGCAAATAGCCAGTTTGATTTAAAAATTTTCTCTTTTTCATATAAAAATACCTCTGGGTCGAAATAATAATGTGGAGGTAAAGCCTTTGAAGCCAAACTTGTCATTGCATTCTCATTTTTGTTCGATGTAAATCGAAGGTTGTTTCTAAAATACGCTTGCATCCGAAGCCGTCTACAATAGAGCGTGCTTGATTTTCCATAGTTTTACGAATTTTGTCGTTTTCTAAAAGGAACCTTACACTTTTTGATATTTCCAATATAATTTTCTTGTCTTTCTCCACGGATACATTTTTAAAAAGACTCGCATCGTGTGCGATGTACCATGTATTTCGTAGCGGAGACGTCAACATAAGAGACTGGTTAGGCGTTGTACAAATGGCGACAGTTGGGGTTCCAGTTGCAGCTAGCTCACCAAGGGTACTACCTCCCGAGCTTATACCTACAGATACATTTGCCATGTGGCTCTCAATGTTCGAACAGTCGACCAGAACCGTTAAGTTAGGGTTTCTTGACATTAAGCTCCTCACCCTCCGGACTGTATCGTCTTTAATCATAGGCCCAAGTACCACCACAATCTTTTCGTGTTTTAAGCTACTACATAAAGATTTGGTCAAAGAAAATTCTAAACCTCTGTGGTCTGATCCTCCTAAAGTGATCAAAACCCCAGCTCTCTGACGAAACTTTTTGATCTTCATGACTGAAAAGGTTTTTTTTAGAACGGTAAATTTTGGTCCGAGCAAAAGTATTGAATTTTCGCTCCGCTTGCGATAATCCTTTATAGTGAAGTTTGGAGCTGGGTTAACGACTACATCCACTGGCAATGGGTAATCACCCGTTGCGTCATCCAAAAGCACGGTAGTGCACTCCAAATTTGAAATTTCGTACCATTCCTCTTTTGAGATATTGTAGTCGTCCATAACTAAAATATCCTTTTTTGATAGAAGAGTCCCCCTATTCTCGAACGGCTGTTCATCAAAAAAGAAGTTAAATCCGCGATTTTCAATTTTATTGATTAATTTTTTATCACATACTTTGCCACAAAATGAGATGTTCCAGTCGTCTTTTGTACACCAAGATGCGAGCGCTAAAAGCCTCATCAAATGTCCTGAACCTATCTGTTGGCTACTATTCCCATAAAAAAGTATCTGTTTATTATGCAAGAGAAAAACCTCCGTCTAAAAATAAACTTTGGCCGGTCATATGACTTGCTTTCTGAGACATTAGGTAACTTACTAATTCACTGATTTTTGTCGCTGGTACAAATCCAAGAGGCTGCTGCAAAATCAATTTTTCTTTTTGATCAGCACCTAATATCGAAAATTGTTCATCAAGCCTCTTGCTTTCCACCAGAGCCGGAGCAACACAATTCACTCTTATTTTTTTATGCGCTAACTCTGACGCACAGCTTTCAGTGATGGATTGCAGAGCAGCTTTGGATGCTGAATATAACGAGCGGCCTTTCAATCCTCGCCGTCCAGCGATAGATCCGATATATACTATTGAACTTGGCGAAACATGATTTTTTAGCTGCGCAAATTCTGAAGTCAAAAGCAACGCAGCGAATAAGTTTACTTCAAAGTAATTATTTATCTGTTTAGCATTCAGCCTATTTAGCGGGGAATAGCCTTGATAGCTGGCACTGTGAACAAGCCCATAAAGTTTGCCGTGTTCTCTGCAGATTCGATTAAGCCTAGACCTTACTTCATCAAGTTTCGAAAGGTCAAACGGATAAACAATATGATTGCCAAAAATCTGTCTTTCAGTTTCTTCAAGGGCACCTTTGCGGCGGCCGACCAAAACCAGAGTAAAACCATCATTCGCTAGCTTATTACATATTTCGGCTCCAATACTTGAATCACTACCTGCACCTGTCACTAAGATGAGTTTATCTTTTAAATTTCCATCCATCACGTAAGTTCTAATTTTTCAAAGTCATCATTTATTTCCGTTATACCGTTTATGTTTATATCTTTTATTTTTGTGACCATAGCTCCCCACGACCAGCCCACTCCAAAACCACTCAACAAAACAGTTCGGCTTTGACCATCAAAATAACTTTTTAGCCTATTACAAATAGCCAATGGCACTGATGCACTAGAAGTGTTTCCATAGCTCTCTAAGTCGATTAAAAATTTATCCGACTGCAAACCTATTTTTTTTCGTAAATGCTCTAAAATAAACTTATTTGCCTGATGCATTACGGACATATCAATGTCGGATGCACTTAGCTCGGCAAAATCTAAAATTTGATTTACCATTTTCGGGACCTCTCTCAGGGTGAATGCAAATACCTCAGGTCCATTTAAATGCAGGCGACTTTCTTCAAATAGTTTATTGTATTTCTCTTCAGTTATCATTTTTCTGGAGGACATAATTGGCTTGCGTTTTCCACCCGCGGGTACGGAAATATTCTTTCCGCCTGATCCGTCAGTCCCAATGACAAAAAAAGTATCATTTGCGGCATGATCTATTTCCAATGCAGTAGCAACTCCAGCATCACCGAACAGAGGGCGCGTTCCACGATCAGACTCCAAAAGATGCCTGCTTGAAGTGTCACCACAAAGCACTAAAGCCCTACCTCCATTAGAACAGTTTAAAAGCTGACTTGCCACCCATGTTCCATAAATAAAACCAGAGCATCCGAGGCTAATGTCTAAGCAAGCAGCCGTTTTTGGCAAACCGAGTCTGTATTGAATTAAACAAGATGTTGCTGGCAACGCATAGTCTGCATCTTGACTTACAAATATGAGAACATCCACCGAATCGGGCCTCCAATTAAGGCTTTTCAAAAGCTCTTCAGCAGCGGCCAAACACATATCAGATGCACATAAATGGTCAGGCAAAATACGTCGGCTATAAATACCTGTGGATTTGTATATTTTTTTTGCCTCTTCATCAGTAAAAATTTCAGGTGTTTCAACAAACGAATGCTTATGCACTGGCACAGCGGCTTGCATACCCGCAATTCTTACCGATTTAACTCTGGCTTCCATTAGACTAAACCTATTATTCTGCTCTTACGGCGAGTAAGAGACCTTAAGATTCTCATACATATACGCAGTGTGGAGTAGATATGGCGATCAGTAAAGTATCGGGAATTAAAATAACTGGTGTTTGCTCAGTACTGCCCGCAGCTTATCAGTCAAATTTCGACTTAAGCGGCATTCCACCTCAAGACTTAGAAAAAATTATAGCAAGTACTGGCATATCTGGACGCCGCCTAAGTGGTGGCGAAACCGCTCTTTCCATGGCCGTGAAGGGTGCCTCTGATTTAATCAAAAATTTAGACTGGCCCCCAAGCAGTATTGGTCTAGTAATTTTCGTTACGCAGACCCCAGATTTTCAACTGCCGGGAAATGCCGTTCAAGTCCAACACAAGCTTAACTTAGCCAAAACAACTGCATGTTTTGATATCAACCTTGGATGCTCTGGTTTCGTTTATGGGCTGTGGCAAGCGGCAGCCTTACTCAACAGTATAGACTCTGAGCGGGCTTTGTTAATCGTAGGCGATACTACATCCAATCAATTTCCGCAAACAGACAAAAAAGTCGCACCATTATTTGGTGATGGTGTTAGCATTATTGGGTTACAAAAAAAGCCGAGCGCAGCAAAAATGACCTTTCATTTAGGTACTGATGGAGCAGGCGCACCCTACCTAATACAGCCCAACGGGGGTGCTCTTAACACTAATAAAACACTATCACTTTTTATGGATGGCACTCAAGTATTCGCATTTACACTGAGAGAGGTTCCAGTATCTATTCGCGAGTGTATGGCATCACACGGTTGGAAAATAGACGACTTAGACTTCGTTTTGCTACATCAAGCTAATCGCATGATGATAGAGCGTGTCGGTTTAAAGATTGGATCTACGAAACCTCAACTACCTATCGACCTCAAAGAAATTGGAAATACCAGCAGTGCTTCAATACCAATGATATTGACTAGAACACTTGCTTCAAGAGTATCAAACAATGAAAGTAAATTGCTTGCTAGCGGATTTGGAGTAGGTTGGTCGTGGGCATCCGTAGCTTTATCATTGCCTAAACTAGAGTATTGTCAAACAATAGATTATAGGAATTAATGTCAACAATATGGCTAGCTTATATGTGGTCGTAAGATTAATGATTTACCTCAATCTTGCTCATATAAAATTTTTGAACCTTCATGAAAATATGGATCACGTATTTATCCAATTAGCATTTGAAAAGATGAAAGCTTTAGTTCTGTAATATTAAATAAAGACTAGCATCAGGGCACAATTTTGCTTGCAAAGATAAACCACTCCCTAACATCAGAGATGTGAGCTTAAAATATCTCTTTCGCGTGTCCACAATTCAAGTTTTGAATCAGATACGCTTCGCAAATTAATTAACTTAATTTAAACTATAATCTCGCACGAGGCGCACGGCATTTTCTTGAAAATAGAAAAACCTATTGTACAATTGCCCCGTATAAAAATTCACCGTCCAGAAATATTGATCGGTATAAAAGCTCTGATCACTGGTCCAATATGAACCCTGATGCGTGTTGGGAAAGGTTTCCCCGTCAATCTTTGGGGCCTCCACGTTTTTTTGAATCAAACCTTTCAGCTCTTTTACCGTGGGCAGGCGCCAGCCTCCGCCCCAGTTTTCACGCATCACGGCGCTGATCTGCTCGGCCTGTGCAACGGTCAGCATTTTTATCTCACCTTGGCAGGTCTCATCCTGCCAGACTTGTCCGATACTGCAGCGCATCCATTCCAACTTGTTGAAATAATCGCGCGCAAGCGGACCGTCACGTTGCAATCGCAGCGTTTCTGCACAAGCCGGTGCACTTTGAATAAGACAGCCGATTAACAAAGCATAAAGAAAAGGACGCGCCATCTGAACTTTCATTTTTTTCATCACTCTGCACCGATTTTCACAAGATGGCATCACTTTTGCAACTTAATTCGAAAAACATACAGAGCGGACATTATGGATTTAGCTTCACTTATCGGTATGCTTGGCGCGCTTGGCTTCATTGGCGGCAGTATGATTTCCTCAGCGGGCTCGCTTGGGCCCTTTCTTGACGTTCCCTCAGCCCTTGTGGTTTTGGGCGGCACATTCTTTGCGGTGATGTGGACAACCCCACTGCCCGCCTTTCTGGGGCATTTTGGAGCGATGGCGAAATGCTTCTTACCCCCTGTGAAAAAATTAGATGCCACGATCATTCGTTTAGTTGAACTGGCAGCGATCGCCCGCAAAGACGGCATGATGGCGCTTGAGGGCCAGGATGTGCCCGATAAATTTTTTGAAAAGGGCATGCAACTGCTTGTTGATGGCGCTGATGAGGCAAAAATGGTGAAAATCATGAACGCTGAAATCGCCGCGATGAAAAGCCGGCATGAGGTCAATCATGGGATCTTATCGGCCTGGATCGATATCGCCCCGGCGATGGGAATGATCGGAACTTTGGTTGGTTTGGTTGTTATGTTGGGCAATATGAGCGATCCAAAAGCGATCGGCCCCGCGATGGCGGTGGCTTTGTTGACCACGCTTTACGGCGCGTTTTTTGCCAACGTGTTTTTTGGCCCGATCCGCACCAAGCTAGAAGGGTATACGGCCTACGAAATATTCTATCGCGGGGTGGTGTTAGAAGGCCTGCGCAATATTGCCCGCGGCGAATCTCCACGCAATATTCAAGATGTTTTGGCGTCAAACCTGCCGTCCAAACAGCAAGAAAAACTGGCGGCGGCATAATCGATGGCAGAGGATCTCGAAGAAGACGACGCCCCCGAAGAAGAATGTCCGAAATGTCCGCCCGTTGGTGCGCCGGCATGGATGGCAACCTTTGCCGATATGGCAACCTTGTTGATGGCGTTTTTCGTGATGATTTTGTCTTTCGCTGAGATGAATGTTCCAAAATTTAAACAGATTTCTGGGTCTTTAAAGGATTCATTTGGCGTTCAGCGATTGATCCCAGTGGTGGAACAGCCTGAAGGCACAACCGTGCTTGAAATGCGCTTCAGCCCCTCTCCCTCGCCCTCTGTTACGGAAGATATGACCCAGCAGACCGACGATATTACCAAGCCCGATGTCGAAATCCCCACGGATAATGATGACAGCGAAGGCTCAGATCAAATGCAGGAGGGTCAAGAATTCACCGAAGGGCTTGGCGGCGAAAACCAAGATGGAACCGCTGATAACGATCAGCAATCGGACGCCGAAAAACTGGCCGATGCCATCGAACAAATCGCGCAGGCTGTTGATATCGCGGTTTCGACCCTAGACAATAAGGTTGTGGTGGATCTGAAGGCGGAAGGATCCTCGCCCGAAGAAATGAAAGAAAAACTCAAAAAAGTAGGTCAAGCCGTGTCTTTGGCCGAACTGGCCACAGGGCAATCAGAGCAAGAGGTTTTGTTTGGCGGCTTGGAAGAACAGCTAAGCGAATTGATCGATTTTGTTTCTGAACTTGAGAACCAGTTGAAAAAATTGGGCGGTCAAGACAGCGAAGAGGCCTTTGCCGAAGCTGGAAAAGCCGAAAAGAAAGCCCAAGATGCCGCAGAAGATTTGAAAGTGAAATTGCAGGACCAGATTGAATTTGGCGCTGTCACCGTGGAAACGCGCGATAATAAAGTGTTTGTAAGCGTGGGTACGGGTGGTGCCTTCCCCTCTGGCTCGGCCAATCTGACGGGTCAAGCGCAAGAAATTATTGACCAAATTGCGAATGTCAGCGACGGAAGCGATAACAGCATTACTGTTGCGGGCCATACTGATGATGTGCCGATTGCCTTTGGTGCGCTTTACCGCGACAATTGGGATCTCGCAGCAGCGCGCGCATCAAGCGTGGTGCAAGCCATCGAAGAAAGCGGGCAAGTTGGTCCTGGCCGGTTGGAAGCAAAAAGCTATGGTGAAACGAGACCGATTGCGGATAATACCACCGCCGCAGGACGCGAAGAAAACCGCCGTATTGAAATTGAACTTGAATATTAAAGCAGAACAAAACGCGGTGGCCTTTGCGGCCCCGCGCGCCTGTTCAACCACGGAGTTTGGCTAAATATTCACGTAAATGCAAAAGGATCCGGCCGGTTCGATTAATCGCGCTTCTTCCACTGGCGATATTCAAACGCGGATTTCAAAAGTGCAAAAAAGGCCAACACGCCGACCAAAATCAAAGCGATTGTCAAAGGCTTTAAACTGGCCACAGCAGATAAAATCGAACGATCAATAAAGGTGAGCAACGCGATGGTCAGCACGGATAATAAGAAAATCCGAATAGCCATACAAATGCGGCAGGGAGTGTCTTTTTCTTTTGAAAACATGTAGATAACTCCTTCAAGCTCAATCTTATCAGAATTTTAATAAAGACTGAATCAATATTTTTTCAATATTATTCAGTTTTGGCATGTTCTTTGCTTTCCTAGTTATGTAACAGTGTTTGGTAATTGATATGTCGATGCTTGGCCTCAATATTGGAACCCAGCAGGTTCAAAAGCAAAGCTTGGTTATTACGCCACAGCTGCAACATGCTATCAGCATCTTGCAGATGAACAACCTAGAATTAGAAAAGCATTTAGAAGATCTGGCCGAAAGTAACCCGTTCATTGAGGTCAAAGGCGTTAACTCGGAAAACAAACGTAAAGCTGAGATTGATTTTCAACCCTCAAAGGCCGGCGCAGGTATTTCTAACTCGTTTATGGAAACACTTCTGGGCGAGCGCCCGGAAACTTTGCTAGAGCATATTTGCAAACAAATTCGCCTGCAAAACTTTTCAGAGCAGTATAATTCGATTGCGTATCGATTGCTGGCAGATATCACCCCGGCGGGATATTTACCAATCGATCTTGAAGAGGTTGCGGATCAATTATCTGCCGAACTGGCAGATGTGAACGCGGTGTTAGAACAGCTGCAAGGGTTTGAGCCGGTCGGGTTATTTGCGCGTAACTTGGCCGAATGCCTCACATTACAAGCCAAAGAGCGCAAGGAATTTGACGCACCGATGAAAATCGTGCTGGCAAACCTTGAAATGTTGGCGCAAGGCAAGATCAAAGAATTATGCACCTTAGCGGGCTGCGCGGCAGAGGATGTCAAGCAGCGCGTGTTGCAAATCCGGCAATATAATCCAAAGCCAGGTGCGTTATTTGATTGTGAGGCCCTGGGCAGCAACCGAGAGCCCGATTTAATCGTACAGCGCGATGGAGATCAGATTGAAATCGCGTTAAACCGGTCATCTTTGCCCAGCGTCAAAGTCAATATAGATTACGCAAATACGTTGAACCAATCCGCCCAAAGCGAAGAAAAATCGGTTGAGTTCATAAAAACCTCAATCGCAACGGGCCATTGGCTAAAGCGCGCCATAGCGCAACGCAACCAAACGCTTCAAATGGTTGCGCAGCATATTTTAAAACATCAAATTAAATTTTTTGATGAAGGCATCGCGGGCATTCGCCCTTTGCAATTACGCATTGTTGCAGAAGCCTTGGGAATCCATGAAAGCACGGTCAGCCGCTCAACGGCGTCGGTGCTGATACAAACGCCGCGGGGGACATTCCCGCTGAAAATGTTCTTTAGCAGCGGTCTGCAGGCAAATACCAGCGAAGAGGGCGTGTCTGCCCGAGCGATCCGCAATAAAATCACGGCAATCATTGCAGAAGAAAGCCCGTTAAAGCCGATTAGCGATGCAAAAATATCCAGTCTTCTCGCCGAAGAGGGGTTTACGGTGGCGCGGCGCACCGTTGCAAAATATCGCGAATTGGAAAATATCAAATCTACAGCGCAGCGCAAACGCGAGTATAAACTTAATACATTGATTGCGAAATAAAGCGTCTCTTCACAGAAGACCGCAAAACCCGCGCGTTGGGCTGGGTGGATTATCGCTTCAGTCGTGCGACGCGCGCTTGCCTCACATCGAAAAAATTAAGGGTAAGGATAAGCGCGCCCATGAGCCGCACCCCTACTCTACTGAACCATGCGGGCCGAGGCTTGGCGCTTAGAAAGCAGCGCTGCATTGCGCCCAAATGCTCACCTCGCTCATGCGCCAGCAGCCCATGGTCAAAAAATTTTAAACACCAACAGGTGGGCGTTTCTTTTTACGCCGCCGCGGCTGCTCTAAGCCCGCCACCGGAGCTTTAAAGAACATCTCGCTGTCTAAGGATAAAACGGTTCTTTGCGCGCTTAATTCATTTTCAGCTACAATTGTCTGCAGGTAGATAAATTTGCGAAAACTCATGAAAGCTACCAGCATATTTCCTTGTTCGCGGCCGGAATAAATACAAAGCATGAGGTAAAACACCACGCCCAAAATCCAATGCACCGTCAAGGCCACGAAAAACGCCAAAATACTCGCAAGCGCCGCTTCAGGCATCCTCTGGTTCAAAAACCAAAAGGGCGGACACACCATCGCCAAAAGCGATTTGGAACGATCGACCAGTTCTGCATTTTTTTGCATATCATGAAAAACCATATATTCGATCAAACCGGACTGCGTGGCCGCCGTTAACATCGCAAGATCGGTTTCCGACATAGGATGTGCGTCCGCATCAACCTCATCGAATTTCGCCCCAAGCGATTGCGTTACCGAAATATTAAAAGCCGTCTGATCCCGCTTAACCGTCAAGATCCAAGTTTCATCAACATGTGCAGCCGCGTCTTCTTCATCCTCATAGGCAAAAAGCGCGTTAAACTGTTTCGCTGTGCCCAAAAACGGGGTGCCATCAACGCCTAAGATATAATCAAATTGTTGCAATCCAATCGTTGGCCCATAGCCATTGATAAAACCGCCAATCTGCAAAACCGCGCGTGTTTCTTGCCCCTCAACACTTTCCGCCATCTAACTTACCCGCCTACCTGCTTCTTTTTTCCACTTACTATGGAAACTTAATAATATCGCCTTCAGGTTTTGGCGCCGCCACAGCCCGCGCCCGCGCCTTGCGCGCCTGAGCTGCTTCTTTTTTGGCCGAACTTAGCTTTTGATCAAGCGTTGCCACGCGAGCCGATATTTCAGCATTCACCTCTTGCAGCGCCTGTAAGGCATCGCGTTGCTCTTTCATCCCTGCAGAGGCGTCAGAAATAGTTTGCAATGCATCGATCACTGAGCGCGTGAAATTGCCCATAATCATATTTTGAGCCTTGAATTCTTCATTGGTCATTTCGGCAAAGGACAGCGTCAGCTCCGAATTTAAGATGGCGCTTTTTTCTTGCTGCTCGGTCAATTGTGCCATGACCGACGGCTCAATCGTATTCATCTTTTCAATCGCAACGCGCACTTCTTCAGACATCATGTCTGACTTCTCGCCAATTTTCACCAAACCCGCGCTGGCTGTTTCAACGACATTGGTTAAATTGTTAATCTGATCCAAGGCTGGCGTAAGCTTTGCAACATCCTCATTCAAGGAATCAACGTTTTCGATAAATACGGTCAATAATTCTGTGTTGGTTTGCGACAACAATTTCAATTGTGATGAGGATTGCAGAAAGATCACGATACACAATGCCGCCGCGCCAATGCCGGAAACAAATCCTAATATAACCGCTATGCGGCCCAGCTTTTCAATATTCGCCAGTTTTGCAGTGGATCGTTTGATCTGCTGCGCGACCTTTGCATATTCCGATGTAACATCCATTGCGGCGTCCGCCGCATCCAGAGCTATCTGGATACTTTTTTCTACATCGGCGGTGTTTGCTGAACGAGTTCCTGCCATCAGCCCAAGTCCTTTTTTTGTTGTCTCGGCAAAGCCTTTACCTGTTTATAAGCACAATTCGTGCCACTTGCTTGAAATACAGCTTGCGCCGGGATATTGGCGGATTTAAATCCAAAATGTCGGCATCCCCAAGGCTTTTGGGCCTCATGGGTGATAAAAAAGAACACGCAATTATGGCAGGTTCTCACGGTGTTTTTAACTGTGCTCATTCAAACTTTCTTTCAGCTTGAACAAGGCGTTTTGAATCACATACCGGATACAGGCCGCAAAACTAAAAAACGCACAGATAAACATACCCGAAGCCGACCAAAATTGAGCCGCCGCGAAATACTCAAACCCATATGACAACCACACAAAGCCAACGCCGAAAAAGCAAACAGAACTGATTGCTTCACCCATGCTGAGCGATTTTTTATAAGCTAATCTAACCATTTAAAGGAGCTCCCGTTTCATTAAATTGAAGATCGTCTGGTATTGAAATATCTGGCGCATCCAGCTCTTCGCCCTTGGCCACGCGGAAGATAAACGCCAAAACAGCCGCCACAGCGCTGAACAACTCTTCATGAATTTCTTGCCCGATATTGCCCGTAAAATAAAGCGCCCGCGCCAATAAAGGGCTTTGAAAGACGGTGATCGATTCTTTTGTTGCAATCTCGATTATATCCGCCGCCATTTTACCCCGACCCATCGCCAGAATAGTTGGCGCGCCCGATGTGCCCACTTCATATTTCAACGCAACGGCAAAATGCGTTGGGTTGGTGATCACCGCGGTTGCCCCGGCAACATTAGACAACGCCGCGCGTTGCTCGGCACCGCGCGCAGCCGTTTGCATTTGCATCCTTCGAATTTTGGCTTTGACCTCAGGTGAACCTTCGGTTTGCTTATTTTCATCTTTCACGTCTTGCAGACTCATCTTCAGCTTTTCGATATGCTGATAGCGCTGCCACAAAACATCCAAAAACGCGATCACCACCAAGCCAATCAGCAATGTGACCATCAACGCCACGAAAACATCCCCGGCGCGTGACAATCCGTTGAGCAAATTGGCGTTCGATGACGTGGTAAGCTGTGGCATATAAAGGCTAATCACCAGCGCGGCAGTGCCCAATAAGAGACTCACTTTCAAAACGGCTTTTGCCAATTCAACCAACGCTTTGGTTGAAAACATCCGCTTCAACCCTTCCAGCGGATTGATCCGCGACCCTTTAAAAGACATCGCCTTGGCCGACACGTTTATACCACCGGACAAAACGCCCTGCGTAAACAGCACAACAAAGAAAATAGGAATGGCAAACAACACCCCATACACAAGAATGAATGACACAGCGCCAGAGGTCATCCGCAACAACTCACCCTGAAAATCGCTTAGATCGAAACTAAAAAAACCTTTAAATTCCCCCAAAATCCGATCCGAAAACATTAAGATGAGAAAATACATCAAGAAGCCGGTGAACAAGGTAGAAAAAACAAACAGCTCTTTAGAGGTTAAAACCTGACCATCTTCCAACGCCTTCTCAAGTCGTTTCGGCGTTGGGTCTTCGGTCTTTTCCTGCGCACTCTCTTCAGCCATTTTTCAACTTTCCAAAGAATGATGCGATGAAATCGATTGCAAAGCCCACCAAGTATTCCATCGAATAGCCCAGCGGTTTGGTTGCCAGATATAATGCCAGAAAACACACCAAAAGCGTGATTGGGAAGCCGAAAGAAAATAGGTTCAACGTCGGCGCCGAGCGTGTCACCACACCAACCGTCACATTTGTCAGCAGCAAGACGATCACCACTGGCAGCATCATTACACTGGCGAGCTCAAACATGTAGCCGGCCGATTCAATAACGAATTGGCTGGCAGCATAAAGATCAAGCCGCCCACCGACCGCCACGACTGAAAAGCTGGCATCCATCGCGCGGATAAGCGCCAAATGACCATCCAAAGATAAAAAGGTTACGATTGAAAAAAGCGTTAAAGCATTACTGATCACCGGGGTTTGACCGCCCGTTGTTGGATCGATTTGGGCCGCAAACCCAAGGCCACCCGAAGTTGCTATTTTTTCGCCAGCCAAGGCCACCGAGGCAAATAAAATACTCAGCAAGATACCGACCGTCAAGCCGATCAATAGTTCCACAAAGATAATGCGCACAATCACCAGATTGTCGAGTTCAAGCAGAGGCACAGATTGAAACTGTTCAAAAAAAACCATGCCTAGGATAATACTTGAGACAATCCGCACTTGGAGCGGTATCGATTGCGCGCCAAAAAACGGGGCTGAAATTAAAAAAGCACCGATCCGCAAAGTTGCCAGAAAAAATACCGATAGAAACTCAAAAAGCCCTGGCAGCTCTACCCCGGGAATACCACTATCAGAACTGACCAGCAGGTTCTCCATCTTAGCCAAGACCACTTATCGTATCAAAGATATAAGCAAAGAAATCAGAAAGTTGCAGCAGCATGAAGCCCGACAGCAAGGCAAAGCCGCCAAGCACAAAAATCAGCTTTGGCACGAAGCTTAGCGTCATTTCATTGATCGATGTTGCCGCTTGTACAATCCCGATCGCCAAACCCACCCCCAAGGCAATGCCCAAAATGGGACCTGATGTGATAATTACCTGCCAAAACGCCATTCTCAAATGTTCGATATTTGCATCAAATTCCATAATCGCTCAATTCATATAAGTTGAAGATATTGATCCGATGGTCATGGCCCATCCATCCACCAAAACAAAAAGAAGCAGTTTAAACGGCAAGGAAATCAAGATCGGGCTCAACATCATCATGCCCAAAGACATCAAGACGGAAGCAATCACCATATCGATCACCAAGAAGGGTAAAAACAGCAAGAAGCCGATTTGAAACGCCGTTTTTAATTCAGAGGTTAAAAAAGCCGGCATCAAAACATTAAATGGCACATCAGAATTTGATTGATAAGGCGCATCTCCTGCCAATTCGGCAAACATAGCCAATTCGGCCTCACGGGTATTAAGAACCAGAAACTCTTTTAAGATGACAGATGCAGATTCAAGCGCGGGCAGAAATTCTATTTGCCCCTCTAAATAGGGCGAAACCGCCGCCTCATAAATACCCTCAAGCGTCGGATACATAATGAAAATGGTGAGAAACAAAGCGATCGATACCAAAACCTGATTGGGAGGCGTTTGCTGGGTACCCATCGCCTGTCGCAAAATAGACAACACAATGATGATGCGTGTGAAAGCTGTGGCCCCCAGTAAGAGACTAGGCAAAAGCGTGATTGCCGACATCAAAGCCAAGATTTGCAAAGAAAGCGAGTATTCTTGCCCCCCATCTTGCCCCGGCACCACCGATAATGCAGGCAGGCCGACGCTGGGCATTTGTTGGGCAAAGGCAGTTATGGGAAGCAAGCAGCATCCCAAAAAGACCAAAGCGCCCCAATATTTAGGCGCATAGGTAGGCGTGTGGGACGGGCGGTTACTGCTCATCGCCAGCCACAATCTTTGGCGCGATCTCGGGCGTGATATCCAGGGCCGTTGCGCCTTGTTTACCTTGTAAAACCAAAACCGTCCGCTGGTTTATTTCAAACACAGACAAGACATTGGCATGCGCCAAACGACGGCTTTCAACATGGGTAATATGACCTTGAACAGCTGTGCTTTGGCCCAAAGATCCACGTTGTTTAACAATCAGCCAGATCACAACAAAAAATGAGGTAAATAAAACAACAATAATGATTTTTTGACTTAAATCGTCAAACGCAGCCATGATATTCGCCTCCTTCCAAGAAGGCAGGCAAGTATCATGCCATTATTGAACGGATTCGGCTCTTTCTTCCGGATCAACAACATCCGTGAACCGAATGCCATAGCGCTCGCCAACCATCACAACTTCGCCACGCGCAATAATCGCGCCATTGACGTAAATGTCAAGTGGCTCTCCTGCGAGGCGATCGAGCTCAACCACAGAGCCTTCGTTTAGCCGCAGCAAGTCGCGGATAGTCATATCGGTTCGGCCCACTTCGATCGACAATGTCACTTCAATATTCTCAAGAATTTTCAGCTTTTCGCTGCTGATTTTACCAGAACCGGAGCTTGCCGCCGGCGCCTCTTGTGTAGGAGTATCATTCATAGTTTTTTCCTATTTCTTATCTGCAGTCTTAGTTGGCTTCAGAAGACTTAATGCAACCGTGCCTCCAACATCCCCCAGCTCAGCTTCAAAAAACTCTCGTTCTTCAACAACAAAATTCAACGGTCCATTGATCTGTATTGGCACGATATCATCATTTTTGAACTTAAGAACGGATGCCATTTTACTTTCCACCGTGGTCAAGCGCGCAGTGCAATTTAAAGGCACACTGAACACTGCCTTTTGCAAACGATCTGTCCAAGACAGACTGTCAACGCTATCAGATTGCATCCGCGAGCGCAGCTGCGCGGCAATTGGCTTAAGCGTTTGCAACGGGTAAATCACATCAAATGATGCAGGCGGAGACCCTGGCAATTGAATTTCAAAGGCACAGCAAATCACTTGTTCTAGATCATCCACGAAAGACACGAATTGCATGTTCTCTTCGCGGTTCACTTCCGAAAATTCCAATTTAATCAAGTCAGCCCAAGCCAATTCTAAGGCTTCGATCAACCCATCGGTAATAATTTCAATGATCCGATCCTCCGTAGAAGTGAAATCAGACCGTTGAGCCGATTTCGAGATCAGAGTATTCCCACCATAATACGCGTTAGTCAGTTTTGAAATCAAATCCGGTGAGATCACCATCATCAAGCTGCCGCGTAAAAACTCGATTCGCGCCAGCGTTAAGCTCATGAAGCTTTCAGAGGCAAACGTGTAATCTTCAAACGTTTTCACAGTTGGATTGATCGCTGTCACCCGTGGCTGATACCGAAGCATCGGTTGAAACACGGTCCGCGAAAAACGGGCGAAGCGCTCATTAATCACGCGCAGCGCATAGTAATCACCCAAAAGCGATAGATCATCAGATCCAAATTTGAAGTCGCGTATCTGTTTATCCGAAGCACCGTTGAGGGCACTTGCATCTGCAACATCACCCTCTTCGAGCCCTGAAATCAGGGCTTCGACTTCGTTTTTTGAAAGTTTAGAAGAAGAAGACATTCAAGATCACTGCATTACATAGGACGTAAACATGACTTCTTCTATACCACCGAACCCTTCAAGTTCTTCCAGCTTTTCATTCATCACAGACTGGATATCAGCCGCCAGTAATTTGCGCGCCTCGCGGCCAACGACCATTTCTTCTGTGTAATCGCTGAGCGCAGCGAGAACCACCGATTTCAAGGCCGGCAAATGGTTTTCAACATTGGTTAAAATTGTTTCATCATACTTTGTTGAAAGCCCAACCGAAATTTGCAAGAACCTGCGAGAGCCTTTGAGATTGGTCGTCAAAGATCCGGGGATCTCATAATACAGGGTTTGAAACACCTTGTCCTTTGGGGTTTCCTTCGAAATTTTTTCAGGATCGCCTGGGCAATTGCCCTCTTCATCCTTCTCCTCGTCATCGCATTCAACTTCGGCTTCACCTTCGCCTTCGCCCTCGCCAGCAACATCGCCTTTGGCTTCATTTTGCTTGGTGACAATTTCATTGGCGATATCTTGCGGGTTGCCTTGCGCACCACCAAATACCAAAAAGCCAACGCCTAGGCCAATTGCCACTAGAATAAACCCTGCAACAACGAAAATGACGATGGTTACAATACCAGATTTTTTCTTTGGTTCTTCTTCTTCAGCCATAACTCGATCCTCGATTATATGGTTATATCCACCAGGCCATCTTGATCACCTTTGCCCTTAAGACTGGCATCATCTGCTTCTTTTCCAGCGTTTTGCTCATTCTTTTGCGCGGTTTGTGATCGTTCATCACCCGATGGGTTTTCTTGCTCATTAAACCCCTGCCCGAGGTTCATATTGAAATGTTCATCGCTTGTCTGCATAACCGAACATGACAGCGAGGTCACGCGGTAACCTGCGGTTTCCAGACTAGAAATGATTTTTCCTTCAGACTCGCCAAAAAGCGAGACTGTTGCCTTGCGTTCTGCATGGATTTTCACATCCAAGCCACTTTCATTGCGCCCAAAAGCAATATGCATTTTGCCCAAGGAGGCCGGCGATAAGGTAAGCGCAATTTGTTGCTGGCCCGTTCTCAGCGCTGAAATTACATTTCTTGCCAAAGTCTGGGTCCAGCCTCGCGCGTTCAAATCAAGATGCGAATCCACCCATTTATCCAGCAATTGCCCAGAGGTTTGAGGCGCGGTTTGCGTTTGTGCCAATTGCGGGCTGGCGCTGTTTAATGGGGATATTGAATGCGGCAATGCGCTTAAATCTTGGGCTGCTTCTGCCCCGCCCTCACTGGCAACAACCGCAAGGGCTGCTTGGCGCAGCGCGGCGGTGGCGGCACCTGTCACGGGCGCGGGTGCGGGTGCGTCTTTGCCTTGTTCAGAGGGCTTTTGAATTTTCGCTGCGGTGCCTTTTACGTCAGGCTTCGGCTTAAACTCGGCCTCAACTGCCTTTTGAAGCGCAGTGGCCGCCGCCGGAGCACTTGCTTCCAGCGCTACCTTGATTTTTGAAGGCACCGCGGGATCATTGCTGCTTGCTGACAGTGCTGACGCTGCGCGCAACGCGATCTGTTCTGGCTTCAAAGCAATTTCAGGTTTCAATAAATTTGTGGGCTTTACCGCCTCTTTTTGCTGGCCCTCTGAAACCTGAAGCTTGCCACTATCCACCTTAGGCGCCGTTTCTAGATCCGAGGAAGGATCAACCGGCGACGATGGTGGCATCGAAGGCAGACGCGATGTATTATTTTTCGAAAGATCCGCAGCAGGGTCAACCGGCTGCGATGATGGCATCGAAGGCAGACGCGATGTATTATTTTTCGAAAGATCCGCGAAGGGTGAACCATCAGCTGCGCGTTGGCGAAGTTCAGAGATTTTTTCTGGCTCTACCTGCGGGATTTGATGCATCGCGCGTGCGCGAGGTTCCGCATCCGTCTGCCTATCTGCGGTTTGCGCAGCAATCGATTTCGGTGCAACTTCATCTGTTTCAGGCACTTTCACGGGCGTGGCAGGACCCGGAGTGACCATCCCTTGCTCCCGATTTTCCTTTAGCCCTGTAACCGCAAGCGCACCGCGACCCAGCTCTGGCGTGGCGCTCTTGTCACTTATAGGTTCGAACACTTGCGTATCGTTGCTGACCAGCGCAACTTTATCAGGCTGCCCAGGAAGAAGTTTTAACGGCGTACTTTCACCCCTTGAAGACCCGAACTTTTCAGGCGGATCCGGCAAATTCTTATGCGGCATCGCCTCACCATTTAAGAGCTCAACCGGCACCAAAAGTTTTGCCATAGGTTGATTGGCAGCTGCCTCGCTTGGATAGGCGATATACTGCGTTCTCACCATGATTTCTGCATAATCAAGACGCAAAGCGCCTTTTGCCACCGGCAAGGCGTCAGCGGTTTGCGGCTCTTTATTTATCCCAACAGAAGAGTGCCTGTGGAAGACCTCAAGATAGGGCAATAATCCGTTGAGACTGGGCACTGCAACCGCCTGAGGGTCATCAGCTAAGGCCGACATCGCCTGCGCAAATTTATCCCGCATCATGAGAAAATTCGGATCTGCGATGATTGCCGGCGCTAGGTCCTTCAATCCAATATCTTCGCCGGAAAGTTCTGATACGCTTGCGCGCAAACCGTCGCCATCTGGAGTTTTAGACACTTGATCTTCAAGCGCAGCAATAAAACCTAAAAAGGCGACAATATCAATTTCATCGCCCGACTGTAAGGTATTTGACGATTCACCGTCCGTCAGTTTTTTTTGCTCTGGGTTGTCGCCATGATCGGCGCCCGCCCCCGATGTCAAAAGCTCTGAGAACTTCGCAAAAAGCGCAGCACCTTTCGAGCCGACAGGAGGCTCTTCAGGCGTGGCTGACAGCAATTTATCAATTGCGCTTGAAGATATATTGGCAATGCTCATACGATGGCGACCCTGAGTTTCCTATCACAAACCTAGCAATTTATGTGCCAAATAACGGCGCAAAGGTATAAACGGGCCATCGGAAGGTGTGCCTTTATAGCTTAAACGCACGGCGATCAGCTGCGCCTTACTGCCGACGGATAGGTGGTTTTTTTATCAGCCTCACGCTCTGCATACTGATGTATAAGCTGTTTTGCTTCCGCAATCAGGCGGTCAATTTTTTGACGTTTCAACGAATCTTGCCGCGTAACCGCAGCCAAATTATCGATTTCCGTTTGAATAAATTCGATTCTATTCGCCACCATCTCAAGTTGTTCAGCCAATTTAGAAGAATAAAATCGTGCAGCGCGAAATTGGCTGGGCGTGTCATAAAATGGCTCTTCAGAACCTGCTTGTAATTCGCGAATACGGGCCAAAAGCCCCTCTAAATCTGACATTTGGGATCGCTGATCCGCCAGAGCCTTTTTTATTTTTAAGGACGCGGCAAGGTTCTTTCTCGACATCTTTTCCAAGATTTTTTTTTTGCGGTCTGGGCGCATTTATATCCCCCCCAACAAAGCCTTCAACCCAGCCACTGTATCCGCAACGGACACATTATCCTGTGGGTTTTGTTTCAGGAAATTCACGATATCTGGCCAGATTTTATACGCGATATCCAGATCAACATCCTGCCCAGCGGCATATCCACCCATCAGGATTAAATCCCGGTTCTCATTATAAATATTGATCAGTTTCTTCAGTTTATTCGACAAAGCAAGATGCTCAGCATTCACAACATCCGACATCACACGACTGATCGATTGAGACACATCAATCGCGGGGTAAATCCCCAAATTGGCATAGTCCCGATTCAAAACAATGTGACCATCCAAAATCGCCCGCGCGGTATCCACCACCGGATCATTCGTATCATCCCCATCAGCCAAAACAGTATAAATGCCTGTTATTGAACCTTTTTCTGTAACACTACCCATACCTGCACGTTCGATCAAGCCCGATATTAGCGCGATAACCGATGCCGGATATCCCTTGGATGTGGGCAATTCGCCCAGCGCCAAGCCTATTTCGCGCCGCGCATGCGCCACGCGAGTCAAGGAATCCATAATCAGTAGAACATTTTTACCCTTGCTGCGAAAATACTCGGCAATCGCGGTTGCTCGATTGGCCCCGCGAATACGCAAAAGCGGCGAGCGGTCTGCAGGGACGGCAATCGCACAAAGCTTTTTTCGGGTTTTTTCATCAAAAACCCGGTCTACAAATTCCAAAACTTCGCGCGAGCGTTCCCCAATCAACCCCACCACGATCACATCTGCATCGCTGTGCTTGGTCATCATGCTCAGCAAGACGGATTTCCCAACACCAGAACCGGCAATGATGCCGGCCCTTTGACCTTTCGCCAACGTCAATAAACCGTTTATCGATTTCACACCCACGTTCAACACCGTTGATATATGGCGTCGATCCAATGGATTCATGGATTTTCCATGCAGCGGCCAGCTATCTTTTCCAATCGGTGCGGCGCGATTATCAAGCGGTGCGCCCATCGCATCAAACACCCGCCCAAGATAATCATCACCCACAGATATCGATTGGCCTTCTTCTACCAGGGTTACTTTATCGCCCGCCTTAACGCCCGCTCCAAGATCAAACACCACCAGTTGGTTGAGGCCTTCTTTAAAGCTGATAACCTCTGCAAACACTTCATTGCCAGCACCTATCTCGATTTTACAAATCGACCCCACACGGGCTGGAAACCCATCGCAATGCGCTGTTAAGCCGTCAAATTTAACAACTTTTCCCGACATTTGGGCGTTTTTGCTCGGTTGCAGCCGACGATCCAGATCGCGCAAAAGCTCATTGGTGAAATCATTCATCGACGCTCTGCTTTTCAAAATCTGAGAACGGTGTGTCGCGAATTTCAACACCGCCCACTTTTACGATCACATCCCCGCGCTTCAACTCACGGTCTTGATGCACTTCGACGCCGTTAAAAATCCCTTCAAATTCATCGAATTTCTGAAGACTTTCTAGATCCTCGGCATTGAAGAACACCTTTTTATGGTCGGCCAAAAGCTGAACTTGATCTAATTTTTTTTGAACATGGGCTAAAAACCCCTCGGGATTGGCATCCAAACCCAGCCCACAGCGCTCACTCGACAGATTATAGACGGTTTCAAGCACTTTTTGTGAAACATTCTCAAAATCAAACGCGGCTTCATTTTGCAAACGATCCGCGATTGATTTCAGCACGCCCAATTGTTCCAGCCTCTCCTCTTCAAGTTCGCTTAAAGCAGCGGCGCGGCCTGCAGCAAAACCCTCCTCATAAGCGGCATTTTTTTCCTGCTCGAGCTCAGGAGCGGAAATCTGGGTTTGATTTTCAGGCTCGGCGCTCGCGGCAGAGGCTTGCGCCCCCGGTTCAGCCTCTGCAGCCACTTCGGTTTGCGGTTCCTCTTCCAGCAAAGATGTCAGCGCATCCATATCCTCTGCAGCTTCAACGCCAGATACCGTTTGACCCGTATCAACAGCCATTTGCGCGTCACCTTGCTGCTCACTTAATGTGTCTGCAGATTCCGGCGCCGGCGTATCAGTGGCGGCGGCTCCACCTTGGCGCAGCTCTTCTAAGCTGAGTTTGGCTTTTACAAAATGCGCGATAGATTTTCGTTTAAACGTCCGTTCTGCATCGTTCAAAGATTTTTCTTCAACCTTGAAATCTGCATCCATGGCCGCCTTCACAGCCGCTGCCATTTTTTTATGGTTGGTCTTGTCTAAAACCGCAAAATCTTCGCTCACATTGCTCATGGTTATACCATTTCATCCCCGCCGCGACCGGCCAGAACAATCGTGCCTTCATCAGACATTTTGCGCGCCACGGCAATAATACGTTTTTGCGCATTTTGCACTTCAGTCAGTCGAATAGGACCAAGAGCTTCCATTTCATCTTGAATATTAGCCGCAGCCCGCGTTGACATACAACCAAAGAGCTTATCTTTCAGGAACTCATCAGCACCCTTGAGCGACAGGATAAGATCCTCCATCTCAACGCTTCTAAGCAAGGTCTGCAACGAGCGATCATCTGACATACCCAGATTGTCAAAGGTAAACATATTGTCTTGGATTGCCTGCATCAGATCTTTATCGGCTTTCTTGACATCATTCAGAATGCGTTTTTCCATCGTTTCTTTGGTAAAGTTCATAATTTTAGCGGCTGCTTTCACGCCGCCCACTTGTGATGACCGCAAGCTGGTATTCGCTTTGAATTTGCTTTGCATCACTTTTTCAAGTTCTTTAAGCGCCGCCGGATCCACCATTTCCAATGTGGCAATACGAATGATCACCTCCGATTGCATTTGCGTATCCAAAAGCCCCAATACATCCGAAGCCAAACCAAAATCCAAATAGGATACGATCAACGCAACGATCTGCGGATGCTCATCTTGCACCAATTCCGCAATCGAGCGTGCATCCATCCAATCTAGAATTTCAATCGGGCGCTCACTGCTGGCGGGTGTAATGCGGCTAAGAACTGATTGCGCCTTATCATCACCAAGCGCTTTTTGCAGCACATTACGAATATAATTACCGGCTCCTAAGCCCAAACTGGTTTGCTTTTTGATAATTTCTAAGAATTCATCGAGAACCGAATTCACCGTTTCTTGATCGGCCGTGGCCACCGAATACATTGCGGTTCCAAGATGTTGGACTTCTCGAGGCGATAGATTTTTCAACACCTCTGCCGCTTCATCTTCGCCCAGCAGCATCATTAGGATCGCAGATTTCTGCGTTCCTGTCAGCTCGATCACTTCTTCTTCTACGCCTACCGCCTCAGCCATCTTCCGCTACCTTCATCAAATCACGTTCATGTCTTTTTCCATCATCGCCTTAAATACATTAGACACCCGGCCGGCTTCGTCCCCCACCATCATTCTGATCAATGCGACCTTATCATCATAAGAATTCGCCGTATCTAACATTTCAGCTGAAATCGCCGTTTTCTTAGGCTTCAACTTGGCTTTCAGATCTTCAAGCGATTGTCCGTCCTGCAAATCCATAGCCTCGAGCTCTGCCATATTTTGATCTGCGAAAGAGGCTTTCAAAGCGTCTTGAGATGGCGTTAGCAGACGCGCCATCAAAGGACGAAGAATTCCTAACGAAACCACAGCAATGATTAACAACATCACCGATTTATTCATCAAGTCACGCACCCATGGCTCTTGGTACCATTCAATAACCACTCCATCAACAATTTTGGTCATGAATGGACGGCTAGAAATAATCACCATATCCCCACGCTCAGGCGTCAGGCCCAATGCATTGGTCACCAAAGCTTGAATTTCTTGTTTTTCCTCAGCGCTGATCTTTTGAACTTGCGATTGACCATCGGGGCCCACGAGCATTTGTTCACGCAATAATACGGCGACGGTAATTTTTTGAATTTTCGCCGACGGCATTTTACGCGTAGAAATCTGGCGGCTGACCTCATAGTTCTGAACTTCGCTGCTCGACCGCATCATGGGATCTGCTTTTTGTACCGTCTTGGCTTTTTTGGGCGCATCTGGAAGCGCATAATTCGCAACAGTATTGCCAGTGTTCGCATCTCCGGGCACAGCGTTCAGATCATCCACCTGCGGCGCGGCATCGGCTACGGGAGCTTCCCCTGCTGCATCTGCGTCAGTTCCTATGACATCAGTTTCATTTCCAATCGCATCAAAATTGCTTTGCGCCGGCGGCGTATTGCCAACTGATCCCGGAATACCTCGGGCTCTGTTCGCCACCTGTTCATCAATACTTTTTTGTTGGCTCAACAGAACGTTGTCAGGCAATACCCGATCCTCGGTCACCTCCAATGTGGTGAAATCTATATCAATATTCACTTGGCTTGATACGTTTCCAGGACCGACAATCGGCGTTAGCAGGCGTTCCACCCGGCTGCGGTAAATATCTTCAATCCGCATCCGGTATTGAAATTGCAACTCAGACGCGGTTGACGCCGCATCCTCAATAGAATTTGACAGCAAGCGCCCCGCCTGATCCACGATCGACACTTTGCTCTTGCCCAAATTTGGTACGGATGAAGACACTAAATTCACAATCGCTTCCACTTGCGTCGAACTCAGCGTTCTTCCAGATGCAAGTTCTATAAACACCGATGCGCTTGGCTCTTGGGTATTGCGTGCAAATGCAGACCGCTCTGGGATAGCCAGATGGACGCGTGCATTGGTGATCGACTCTATTTCAGTGATGGAACGGGCTAGTTCATATTCTAATGATTGTTTGATTTTTAAGGCTTCTACAGACCGGCTTGTGCCCATTGGCATGTCATTCAAAGCTGATGAGCCCGTCGGCGCTTGCATCGGGATACCTTGCGACGCCAAATTCAATTTAGCATTGTGATAATCATCTACCGGGACGGTTAATTCACCGGTGGCCGGGTCAATTTGTACATCCATACCGTTATTTTTCAGCGCATCAAAAACGCGGGCTTTTTCGCCTTCGCTCAATGAGGCAAACAGCGTTGTGCGGTCTGGTGTTTGAATGGCAACGTAGACAATAAGACCCACAATCGCCACTACAGCCGCTGCAATACTAGGCAGCGCTCGTTGAAAAGCAGGTTGACGATAAAAGCTATCGGCTTGTTTGAAAGATGATCTAATAGCTGGCAACATGCCGCCCTGTTGCGCCGCCGGATAATCCGTATTGGTTGTTAATTCAGTCATTATTCACACGTTTCTTCCATTAAACAGGCATATTCATGATTTCTTTATACGCGCTGAGGGCTTTGTTTCGGACATTCAACGTTAATTGAAAGCCAAGCGATGAAATTTGCTGCTCAACCATCACTTTTGAAAGGTCTTGCTCGCGGCCCAATTCGTAATCTTTTACAGATTGAGCGGCTTTGTTTTGCGAATCAGCCACAGAATTCAAAGACTCGCCCAACCGCTCGGCAAAAGACACGCCAGCCGGTTTAAAGCCCGTGGCCTCAGCCAGTTTAAGCTTCATAGAATCGGTTTTGGTCAATGCGTTGGCTTGTGACGATTGGATCGACTGCAAGCTGCTGACACCTGAAATAGCGGACATGACCTATCTCTCCTCAAACATGCGATACGAGAGGTTCATCAAGATGATATTCCGGGCTAGGCGTATCGATCATAATATCCTCAAATTCGATAATATTGCTATTGCGCAGCACGGTTGCGCGTTGAATGACATTTTCCAGCTCGCGCACATTCCCAGGCCATGAATACTCCAGCAAACGCTGCAAGGCCGGGCCAGAAATCGTTGGAAAATTCTCTAAATCGCTTTGATGGCGCACCAGCAATTCGGCAGCAATTGGAATGATATCTTGCAAGCGTTCGTTCAGCGCCTTGGTGGCCAAAGGAAACACGTTCAAGCGAAAATAAAGATCTTCGCGGAACCGCCCGCGCCGGATTTCCATCGGTATATTTCGGTTGGACGTCGCCAGCGTGCGCACATCCACAGGGATTGGCGCCGAAGCCCCCAAAGGAACGACAGATCTTTCCTGTAACACCCGGAGCAATTTGGCTTGCAGCGGCATCGACATCTCCGAAACTTCATCTAACAGCAATGTGCCGCCATCCGCTGCTTGAAAAATACCATCGCTGGATGTTGAAGCCCCGGTAAAGGCGCCTTTTTTATGGCCGAATAAAAGCGCTTCCAGCATATTTTCTGGGATTGCCGCGCAATTGATGGCGACAAAGGGCTTTTCAGCCCGCGAAGACTTTTTATGAATATACTGCGCCAAAACCTCTTTGCCACTGCCCGTTGGGCCATTCACGAACACATTCACCTGTGCCCTGGCAACGCGATCACCCAATTTAAGCAGATCAACCGAAACCGGATCTGCAGCAATCGTGCTATCCCCATCGGTGATGAAACTCGCAACAAGCGCGAAGATAAAGGATTGTGCCATATCATCTGAGACGATTGGCATCGAGACGCGCAGCAAAGCGCCATTCATCGAGCGTTCGACGCGAAAAGCCTCAGCTGCTTCATCCACGATCACAATCGATTTCGCGCCGCGTTTTTTCACCATCTCTACAACCGCTTTCAGACCGCCTAGTTTTTGCTCGAATGCGGCGCTCAAAATGGCTTTTACTTTTTGTCCTTGGGCATCCCATGTCTCTTTCACTTCAGAATGCTCAACAATGCTGCATTGATAATTCTGAAGAATCTGCGACAATTTTCCAGCAAATTTAAAATCAGAAACGTGTAGTGAATACAGCATTTTTTTCTCCTTCAGGATATAACAGGCAATTAGCGTGCCAAAAAATACCTGTGATCAAAGAAGCGTATTTTTAAGGTAAATTTAATATGCCGACGCGGTGGAAATGATGCTTAAAAGCTCAAAGTTTTCTAAGAAGCGCGCGAATTAACGTATTGTTCTGGCCAACATATCAAAATGATGCGAAAACCGTATTATACGCAACGCATGCCCAAGGATCGACAGACTTCATGGCCGGATCAAAATTCCTTGAGAATTTAATCGCAGGATCTTCCGAAAAAATTCAGGATGTGCGCAAACATATTGAGCTTGCCGCCCCGTTTCCAGTCAGCGTTATGGCCGTGGGTCCAACTGGGTCCGGCAAAGAGCTTATCGCAAAAGGCATTCACAAACTGTCCGGGCGCAGCGGAAAATTCATTGCCGTCAACTCTGCTGCAATCCCCGCCGAGCTTCTGGAAGCGGAATTATTTGGATATGAAAAGGGCGCTTTCACCGGGGCAGATAAGGGGCGCAAAGGCAAAGTAGAAGACGCAGGAAGCGGCACGCTGTTCCTTGATGAAATCGGGGATATGCCACTGTCACTTCAAGCGAAACTGCTGCGGGTTCTAGAAACCAAAACCGTTCAGAAAATTGGCTCAGAAAAATCTATTCCCGTAGATTTCAGATTGGTTTGTGCAACCCATACGGATATCGGTGAAATGGCCCGACGCGGAGAATTTCGTGCTGATCTTCTGTACAGAATTGCAGTTTACACGATTGCGAACCCTCCCCTTGCAGAGCGCGTTGAAGATATCGAAGAGCTCATCACCGTGCTCTCAATGCGCTTAAAGAAAACCGAAAAGAAAATACTACCCGTCAGCTTTGAGCCCGATGCAATTGCGTTTTTACAGCAATATGATTGGCCAGGGAATATTCGTGAACTCGCTAATTTTTTGCAAAAATGTTCGGTTCTTTACAGCGGTGAACGGCTCGGAATTCAAAAAATTGAATCGCTCATGCCAAATTTCCATGACGGTGTTTCGACGGTTAAAGATCAGGCAACCTTTTGGGATGGTGCGCTACAAGATCAATCACCAAGCACTCCGTTTCTTGATACAAAGCAGACATTGCTTGAACAATCTCGGTTTTTTGCGGCAGATCAACCTTTGAACCTGCATGAATTTCTTGCCGATGTTGAAGAGAATTTGATCGTCGCCGCCTTGAATGAAACCGAAGGAAATGTTGAAAAAGCCGCAGGCAAATTGGGCATCGAACCCGATATACTGATGCAAAAAATTAAACAATTCTCTTTGGCCGAAAAAAAGCTACTAGCACCATCAGATCGACTTCTTTAAACTCCAAAATCACACGATAAAATGGTGCCACGTCAATGGGCCTTGCCCTTTCAAGAAACTCTGCCAAGCCTCTGATATTCTCGGCTTCTAAGGATAAAATATGCAAAACCCAACAGCCGCGATTCTTGTCATCGGAGATGAAATTCTTTCCGGAAGAACCCAAGATACGAATACGCAGTATTTGGCCGCCGCGCTCACAGATGCCGGTGTTGATCTAAAAGAAGCGCGCGTGGTCAGCGATGATGCTGATGCCATCAAACAGGCCGCAAGCAGCCTTTCAGCAACCTATGACATGGTATTTACGTCAGGGGGTATCGGGCCAACACATGACGATATTACCGCCGATTGCATCGCTGCGGCCTTCAACGCACCCATCGATATTCGCGCAGATGCGCGTGCCCTGCTAGAGACCCATTATAAACGTCAAGGCAGCGAACTCAACGCTGCCCGGCTGAGAATGGCGCGGATACCAGAAGGGGCAAGCCTGATTGAAAATCCGGTTTCAACCGCGCCCGGCTTCACGCTTGGCAATGTGCACGTAATGGCCGGAGTGCCATCTGTTTTTAAAGCCATGGTCGCCAGCGTTCTACCACAGATCACAGGGGGTGCACCGCTGCAAAGTAAAACCCTGCGAATTGAGCGCGGCGAGGGTGATATTGCGGCGCCGCTGGGCGCGCTTGCAACGCGCTTTCCCGATCTATCCTTTGGATCCTATCCTTTTCAAAAAAATGGTCTTTACGGCTCTAATATCGTGATAAGAGGCAGTGACCCTGAGCGGTTAGAAAACGCTTTCAAAGTTTTATCTGCTGATTTAGGCGCGTGATACGCCCATTTCATAACGCCAAGCAGGCGCTGGAACGAACCTGGCCATGCAAACGACAATTCGAGCTTGGCCCGTGGCGTATATTCCAATCGGATGGCGGCGGAAAACGCGTGTGCGCCGCGCGTTTGGCCTTCGATCAGATTTCTACCACCGCGCCAGAAATTGATGGGGCTGAGCAGGCACTGCGCGATTTGAATCAACCGCTTTTGTTTCATATTGATGAGGGGCAAAGCGAGCTGGATAAAGCGCTTGCACAGCGAGGCTATCACCTTGTTGATCCCACCGATCTATTGGCCCAACCGGTGGCCGATTTATGCGACCAACCGCTTCCCAAAACTACCTTATTCGAGATTTGGCCTCCTTTGATAATCCAAAAAGATATTTGGGCGCTCGACGGGGTTGGCCCGCAACGCATGAATGTTATGGACCGTGCAACACAGGCTAAAACCAGCCTTCTGATCCGTTGGAAGGGGCGCGCGGCGGGCACTGCATTTTTAGCCTGTCATGGAGCTGTGATCATGGTGCATGCTTTAATGATTCTACCCGAGCAGCGCGGACAAGGCCTAGCGAAATGGGCGATGCGCAAAGCTGCATTATGGGGTCAAAATCAGGGCTGCTCCATTTTAGCCGTGGCCTGCACAAAGGAAAATTCCGTAGCACAAAACCTTTATTCTTCACTCGGGATGAAACATGTGGGACACTACCACTATCGTTTGAAAGGGGATCTTCAATGACGTCAAAGCCGCAGGTCACAGCGCTGAACCTTCCACCTATGGACCCTTTGCCAGAGGCTACGCAAAAATATTTTGATGTGTGCGAAGAAAAACTGGGCATAGTGCCAAATGTCTTGCAAGCCCATGCGTTTGACGTTGAAAAATTAGACGCATTCAGCGGCCTTTATAACAGTTTGATGCTTGCCCCCAGCGGTTTAAGCAAATTAGAGCGCGAATTGATCGCTGTCGTCGTTTCTTCGGTGAACCGATGTTTTTATTGCCTAACCGCCCATGGTGCGGCAATCCGCGCTTTGTCCAAAGATCCGATCCTGGGGGAGATGATTGTTATGAATTACCGCAGCGCACCGCTTGATCCACGGCAGCGGGCAATGCTCGACTTTGCCGAGAAAATTACAAAGAACAGCTCTGAGATTGAAGAGGTTGATCGCCAAACCCTACGTGATGTTGGCTTTAGTGATCGCGATATCTGGGATATTGCCAATGTCGCCGGCTTTTTCAACATGACCAATCGGGTAGCCAGCGCTGTCGATATGCGGCCAAATGATGACTATCACGCCCAAAGCCGTTAGCCGCGTCCTACTCGCCCTTTGGGTTGAGGTTTACCTGATTGTACCAGCAATGGCGCAAGCGCCATTGGTTTTGCCAGACCCAATCATTGAACAGTTTTCAGAAACGCACGCTTTTGGCCAATATGATATGCCGCTTGAGATTTGGAAAAATGCTGCACTTAAAACCCGCACAGTGACAGGCGAATTGCATAAATCGGCGTGGAAACTGCCGCAAAGCCTGTTGGAAATCAACCAATTTGCCGCGCCTATTTTAAGCCAGTTACAAAATATGGGGTTTAACGCGCTGCTCGATTGCCAATCTGCTAAGTGTGGGGGATTTGACTTCCGATTTGCAACAGAGGTGATCGATCCGCCATTTATGTATGTCGATACAACCCGTTACCGGTTTATCGCGATGCAAAAAGATAAACATATCAAAACATTGCTTTTCAGCAAATCGGGAAATGAACTGTTTTTGCAAATCATTGAAGCTGGCGGACGCACGTTAATAGAAACGACAAACTTGCCCAGCGCCCAAACAAACGCTGCGCCACCGACTAAAGATGTCCACACCGCGCTGCGCAATAACGGCTTTGCAATTTTAAGCGAGCTGGCGTTTGATTCAGGTTCCGAATCCTTGGGGCGTGGGCCCTTTGAAAGCTTAACCAGCCTCGCTGAATTTCTGCAAACTGAAAAAGAAGCAAATATAATCTTGGTTGGCCACACGGATAACAAGGGCTCATTCGAGGTGAATTTGGCGCTCTCCAAACGGCGGGCGCAGGCCGTTGCAAGCTATCTGGCAGATGAATTTGGCATTGATCCGGCACGGATTATGGCGCAGGGGGTTGCTTATTTATCCCCCGTTGCAAACAATGACAGCGAAGCCGGACGGCGCCAAAACAAACGCGTTGAAGTCTTGCTACAACGCTAAATCACATTATAGACGCGCACGCAAAAGCGATATGCACGCCCCTCCCCTACAGCGATAAGGCAAGCCGAACACCTTGATCGATGGCCCTTTTGGCGTCTAATTCGGCGGCAACATCCGCACCACCAATTACATGTGCAGCGCGGCCTTGCTGGATCAAGATATCGGCTAAGCTGCGCTCGGGCTCTTGGCCCGCGCATAAGATAATATCATCCGCTTCAATCATCTGCGGGGTTTCGCGCGCCGCTCCAAAAGACACCCGCAATCCTTGTTCGGTGATTTCCTCGTAATTCACCCCGCCAATCATTTCCACGCCCTTCATATGCAGCGCGGATCGATGGATCCAGCCGGTTGTTTTGCCAAGGCGCTTGCCATGTTTTTCAGCCTTGCGCTGCACCAAAGTCACCGCGCGCGCCGGCGCCTGGGGTTGCGGGCCATCCGCGGCCAAGCCGCCACGCGTTTCCTCAGGGTCTCCAACGCCCCATTCGCGCATCCAATCTGGCAAGCTCTCCGTCAGGCTGTCGCCGGCGGGGTGCAATAAATATTCAGACACATCAAAACCGATACCGCCTGCCCCTATCACAATCGCTTTGTCGCCAATCTTAACCCTACCGCTCAGCACATCGATGTAGGAATGCACATTGCGCCCGGTTTGCCCTGGTATCGCAGGATCGCGCGGGCTTACGCCAGTGGCGATAATCACTTCATCAAACCCTTCAAAATCGGCCGCACCTGCCTCATATCCCAGCCGCATATCCACCTTCAACAAGGTCATCATCGTTTCAAACCAATCCACAAGTCCCCAGAATTCTTCTTTTCCCGGAACTTGCTTGGCCAAATTTAACTGGCCGCCGATACGGCCGGATTTGTCAAATATAGTCACATGATGCCCACATTGCGCGGCCGTCATCGCGCAGGACAAACCCGCCGGCCCAGCCCCCACAATCGCTATTTTTTTTGGTTTTTCCGCGGGCTTAATGGCTAATTCTTTTTCAAAGCAGGCCCTTGGATTCACCAAACAAGAGCTGATTTTTCCGCTGAATGTGTGATCCAAACAAGCTTGGTTGCACGCGATGCACGGGGCAATCTCGGCGGCTTTGCCAGCCGCAGCTTTGGCCACAAAATTCGAATCCGCTAAAAACGGCCGCGCCAGGCTAACCATATCAGCGCACCCGCTGGAAATCAGATCTTCTGCCACGTCTGGGGTGTTTATCCGATTGCTGGTTATGATCGGGATCGATGTTTTTCCCATCAGCTTTTTGGTCACCCAAGCGAAAGCGGCCCGCGGCACCGAGGTGGCAATGGTTGGAATCCGCGCTTCATGCCACCCAATACCCGTGTTCAGAATATTAGCCCCAGCTTTTTCAACCGCCTGCGCCAATTGCACCACTTCATCATGCGTGGATCCGTTGGGAATAAGATCAATCATCGACAGGCGGTAAATCAAGATAAATTTGCTGCCAACTGCGGCACGCACACGTTTGACAACTTCCACTGGCAAACGCATGCGATTTTCATAGCTGCCACCCCATCGATCGCTGCGTTTATTTGTATGGGTGACCAAAAACTGATTAAGGAAATACCCCTCAGAGCCCATAATTTCCACGCCATCATAGCCTGCCTGCTTGGCGCGTAGGGCTGTGGCGGCAATATCAGCAATTTGTTTTTCGATCCCCGCCTCATCAAGCTCTTGCGGAATAAAGGGCGAAATTGGCGATTTCACCGCCGAAGGCGCCACACAATCAGCGCTATAAGCATAGCGTCCAGCATGTAAAATTTGCATGGCGATTTTTCCACCTGCCGCATGGACACGCTGCGTAACGATCTTATGGTGCGCGATATCTTCCTCTGAACAAAGCCCCGCCGCGTTTGGAAACACACCGCCCTCTTTATTTGGCGCAATCCCACCCGTAACCATCAAAGACACGCCGCCCCTTGCGCGTTCAGCATAAAATTCCGCAACTCGATCCCAGTCATGCGTTTCTTCAAGATTGGTGTGCATCGATCCCATCAAAATGCGGTTTTTCAACGTTGTGAAACCAAGATCTAAAGGGGTGAAAATGGATGGATATTCAGCAGACATTTGGCCTCTCGCGATTACAATAGGTCATCGTGCCAAAACATGGTTTGATTGTCACGCAATACGCAACGTAAAAACTTTAAAAGCCACTTTTACGCGATACGCGAAAAAGCCGCTTCAGAAGATCTATTTCAGCGCGCAATTCCGCCATCTCAGCGCGAAGATCTTCACCGTTCAAATCACCGCCCGACAGCACGATCCGCGACAACACTTTGGAGCTGCCCTGCTCAACAATCAAAGGCATATAGGTACCAGATCCAATAGCTTCGGGCGAAATTGGCACGGATAATTCATAACAATTTTCCATATTCAGAGGGTCAACCCGCACGCCACGGATCGGGCGTCCTTGCAAAAGCACGTCAATCTTGGGCGTGGGCGCTTTCAAATCGGAAGGTTGGTTTAGCAAAGCCCGCCAAATGCCTTCAGCGAAGCGCGTTGGCTCAATGCGAAGCGACATCGGCACTCCTTTCTAAAGAACCCTCTTCGGTAGAGAGATTGAAATCAATGATTTGAATTTGCGTGTAACGCGGAGCCTCAAAGATCAGATCGATCCAAAGCGGCGCGTCGGAATCTGCGCTTAATTTAAGCGGCCGCAGCCTGAACTCCCACGAAAACTCACCATCTTCGCGGTGATGGGTATCCGCCTGTAAAGACAGGTCATCCAGCTCGGGAATATTGAGGCGGAGATGCGTATGCAGTTCGGTTTCAAAATTTATACGCGCTCTACAAATCAACACCCCCGTTTCCATAAGGCGCCGGCGGCTGCCCATCGGCAGTTGAAACGCAAAAGATAAAAAGCTGCTTTTTATGTCGCAAATATCCAAACACACGCAATAGCCTGCTCCGGTTTGAGCGCTTAAATCCTTTCGCTGGGAAAGCCAATATTGATCAATTTGCAAATGCTCTGGGCTAAACAATTGGATATTCTTGCCCAAGGCAATGCTTCTGCCGCCCAAATTTGCAGCCCTCATATCCATTTTTGTGCACCAAAAATCGGGACGCCACCCCCAAATATCAGGGCCGCTAACCTTCCCCCTGCGCGCGGTTTGAAGCCGAAGCTCTAAACCTGAGACAAACCGCTCAAGCTGATGGCGCAAGATTTTTGACTGCTTATATACCCCCCATATGCGCGGCGTTTTCTGCGCGCGCAGCCATGAATTCGGCCGCGATAATACATAGAAAAGGTACCTGCGGATCAGAAACGCCCGCATCGGCTTTAAAATCACTGTCAGTCTCTAAATCAATTAACTATCAGGCAATTATAACGATAAATCACATTCAAGCAATTTATCTTTGGCAGGCCTGCACCCCTACATGAGCTTATCCAACAGGGCGGGCTTTTGGACGCGGTCCGCTAGAGGTATTTGGTGTCACACTGGGCCGCATTTTTGAGCCGGCAGGGTGCACAGAAACGCCCTGCAAGCTGCGTGACAAAAGCATACGCGCCATATTTTTTGTAAACATGGTATCCGCTGGCATGTGAAGCGTGGCAATCAGCATGTGGGTATCGCGCAATTCAACGCCTTGCCACAAAGTTTTTTGTAATCCAGAAACAGATTGGGCTGCCTGCGATGTGTTTTGAACGAAAATCTGACGCTTATCGGCAAAGATTGTTGACACATGTGCATTCAGGTTTGTCGTCTTGAACTGCTGGGCTACATCGGCAAGGCTGATTTCCTGATCCGCCACCAATGACAATGTGATCACACCATAGGCCAGCAGACCGTCGCGTTCCGAGCAAGCCTGCAGCGTTACAAATTCTGCTGTCTCTGTGCTTTGGCCGTGATCTGGATTGACGCAATAGCCCTTTGGCGGCCGAATGATCGCACCTGAGGGAAGATTTTGCTGCGTTATCAACCCTTCATATTGCGTGTTAAGAAGCGGTGGAAGCCCAGCGCAGCCACATAGCGTTATCATAAAACAGAAAATGGCCCACTGACCAAAACGCCAGGGGGCCATATTCACCTTCACAGATCCATATACGCGTGTTTTTCGGCTTTACCACCGGGATGCGTCACCGCGCCTTTATAAATTTCTCCGACCAATTGCGAATATTTCCAAAGCGCACCTGCGGCATAAATCGTGTCGCGCGGGCCCGACCATTGGGCCTTGCGCTCGGCCAACTCTGCATCGTCAAGCGCAACGCTGATTTCACCCTTTAACGCGTTCAGCGTGATCATATCGCCGTCTTTCAGCAAAGCTATCGGGCCCCCATGCGCGGCTTCTGGGCCGACATGCCCAACGCAAAAGCCCCGCGTTGCGCCAGAAAAGCGCCCATCGGTGATCAGCGCCACTTTCTTACCCATACCTTGCCCCGAAAGCGCCGCCGTTGTGGCCAGCATTTCGCGCATGCCCGGGCCGCCAGCAGGCCCTTCATTGCGGATCACAAACACATCGCCTTCCTGATAGGTTCGGTTTTGAACCGCCTCAAACGCATCCTGCTCGCATTCAAATACGCGCGCAGGCCCGATGAAAACTTGAGCCTCTTCGGACATGCCCGCAACTTTCACAATCGCGCCTTCGGGCGCCAAATTGCCTGTCAAACCAACAACACCACCGGTTTTTGTCAGCGGAGTGGCGATTGGGTAAATCACCCGCCCATCAGCTTCGCGGGTGATTTTGTCCAAATCTTCCCCCATGCTATTGCCAGAGGCGGTGAGACAATCTTCGTGCAACAACCCGGCTTTGCGCAATTCTTTCATCACAACCGGCACGCCGCCCACCTCGTAAAGATCTTTTGCAACATATTTTCCGCCCGGCTTAAGATCCACAAAATAGGGTGTGTCGCGGAAAATCTCGCACACATCTTCAAGATAAAAATCAATGCCGGCCTCATGTGCAATCGCGGGCAAATGCAGCCCTGCATTGGTCGAGCCTCCGGTGCATGCTACTACCCGCGCGGCGTTTTCAAGCGATTTCAACGTCACCACATCGCGCGCCCGAATATTCTTTTCAAGCAAGGTCATCACGGCGCGACCCGAAGCTTCTGCGTATTGATCGCGGCTTTCATACGGGGCGGGAGCACCGGATGAATTCATCAGCGCAAGACCAATGGCCTCAGACACACAGGCCATCGTATTGGCGGTAAATTGCCCACCACAGGCCCCTGCCGAGGGGCAGGCCACGGCTTCCAGCTTTTCAAGATCGCAAGTGCTTAGATTGCCCGCCTGATGTTGACCTACGGCTTCAAAAACATCCTGCACTGTCACATCTTTGCCATCTAAACGGCCCGGCAGAATAGAGCCACCGTATAAAAACACAGAGGGCACGTTCAAGCGCACCATCGCCATCATCATACCAGGCAAAGATTTATCGCAACCGGCCAAACCAACCAGCGCATCATAGCAATGCCCGCGCATCGTCAATTCAACCGTATCAGCAATGGCTTCGCGGCTGGCCAGCGAGCTGCGCATTCCCTCATGGCCCATCGCGATCCCATCGGTAACCGTGATGGTGGTGAATTCACGCGGTGTGCCCAGCGCTTGTTTGACGCCCATTTTGGCAGATTGTGCCTGACGGTTAAGCGCGATATTGCAGGGCGCCGCTTCGTTCCAGCAGGTGGCAACACCGATCAGCGGTTGATGAATTTCCTCTTCCGTCATGCCCATCGCATAATAATAGGACCGATGCGGTGCCCGAGATGGACCTTCGGTAACATGACGGCTTGGTAGCTTAGATTTATCGAATTTACTCACGGTCTCTCTCCCTTATGCGTTGATTGGTCATACAAAAGCCCAAAAGGCGAAACAAGTCGCTTTCTTCTGTCAGATAAAAAATCAACATTACAAAGTGCTGAAATGGTCCAGCGCTGCCGAAGCGAAAACCGGCAGTAGCCTTTAAATTAAGCAGCCTCTAAGACGGTTTTTTGCTGGATCGAAAGGCCTGAGACCACCCAAACTAAGCAAAGCCTATTGAAACCAGCTGGCAGATACCCCACCTTTCAAGCAATCACTCACAGCTTCGATCAATAAGGGGAATTCGATTGTCAGACAGGCTGTTCCACCCCTCTGTTCTTGGCAACAGGTCACAGATTTGGCGTATATGTTTGGGACTTTTTCTGATCGCCATCATCTATGTCTCTACAAGCTTTGGTTGGTTTATCACGCTAGATCGCATGGCACAGATGCACCTTGAGGGGCTGGGCAGCACACCCGCAGATTTAGCCGCTCTCTTATTTTCTTTTTTCTTCATTTGGCTGGGCATAGCGCTGGTGTGTCGCTGGTTGCATCGCCACCCCCTCCATGCGCTTTATGGTCCCACCTGTAAAATCAATTGGCAGCATTTTCTTATTGGAGCTGGCCTCGCCTTTGCCACGGCCATCTTCAGCGAAACCAGCAGTTATACCATTTCCTGGCATTTCTTTGAAGCCTCGAGCCAGCCAAACCCCAATATAACCACAACGCTTTGGCTGCGATGGGTTACCCCCATATCCGCACTGATTTTCGTGCAGATCGGGGCAGAAGAAATGCTGTTTCGCGGCTATTTACTACAGCATATCCGCGCCAGAGGCGGACGCTTCTGGTGGTCAATTTTTTTGCCCTCACTGCTCTTTGGTATGCTGCATTTTGATTTTTCTATTTTTGGCGTAAATGCGTTTTTTTACGTGTTACATACAAGCGTGGCGGGTATGATTTTATGCCTTGTCACATTAAAAACGGGTAATTTAGGGGCGGCGCTTGGCCTTCATTTTGGGGTAAACGCGTTGCTGCTGATCTTTGGGCTTGATGGGCATTTAAATGGCATGTCGCTCTTCGTGATGCAGCTCGATCCAAAGGGGGCCCAAGCCACTTTAGGCTTTTTGATCTTCACGCTGTTCGAAGTTCTAGCATTTCTGATCTGGCTGCGTTGGATCAACCAAAAGCGCGGGCATGCCTTTGTTGAAGAAAACCACCCGCCTTAGGCTGGCATTCCCCCAAAACAATGGCGGGGCGCAGTTGTCTGTATCCACGATCAACGCTTCTACCCGCCCAACACAGGCTACCTGCCCGTGAAAAACAATGTGCTTTTCGAACCGCTTTTGCGCTTCGCTGATTGCAATTTACCGCAAGCCGGCTTATTTCAAGGAAAACAAAAAACAGCAGGACGTCAGGCATGAATTGGATCACAAACTATGTCCGCCCACGCATAAACTCAATTTTCTCGCGGCGCGAAGTGCCCGAGAACCTTTGGACCAAATGTACCGAGTGCGGCAGCATGCTGTTTCACCGCGAGTTAAGCGAAAACCTGAACGTTTGCACCCAATGCGGGCATCATATGGGGATCAGCCCGCGGGCCCGGTTTGAAAGCCTGTTTGATGGTGGCATTTTTGTGAATGTACCAGTGCCAGAACCCATCGCCGATCCGCTGAATTTTAGGGATCAGAAGAAATACCCCGACCGTATGAAAGCGGCCCAAAAAAATACCGGCGAAGGAGAAGCAATGCTGGTGGCCGAGGGCGAAATCGGGCGCACGCCGATCATTGCCGCCGCGCAAGATTTTTCTTTTATGGGCGGCTCGATGGGCATGTATGTTGGCAATGCGATTATCGCCGCCGCCGAGCGCGCGGTGAAATTGCACCGTCCGCTTATTCTGTTTTCTTCTGCGGGCGGCGCGCGCATGCAAGAAGGTATTCTTAGCTTGATGCAAATGCCGCGCAGCACCGTGGCCATTCAGATGCTGAAGGAAGCAGGGTTGCCCTATATTGTGGTGCTCACGCATCCCACAACGGGTGGGGTGACCGCATCTTATGCGATGTTGGGGGATGTTCAAATTGCTGAGCCGAACGCCTTGATTTGTTTTGCTGGCCCACGCGTGATCGAACAAACCATTCGTGAAAAGCTGCCGGAAGGATTTCAACGGGCTGAATATCTGCTCGATCACGGCATGTTGGATCGCGTGACGGCGCGCCCTGAAATGCGCGATGAGTTGATCACCATTGTGCGCCTGTTGCTGGGGTTGAGCCCGGCCATTAAAGGCGATTTACCCAAACCGACGGACCCGCAGCTTGAGGATAAAAGCACCGCGGCAAAGCCTAAGAAAAAATGACGATTGACCATTCTGACGCCATTTTAACCCGAATGATGGCGCTACACCCTAAAGTGATTGATCTGACGCTCGATCGGGTTTGGCAGTTACTCGATCGCTTGGGGAATCCGCAAGAGCAGCTGCCATCGGTGGTTCATATCGCCGGCACCAACGGCAAGGGCAGCACGCAAGCGATGATCCGTGCCGGATTGGAAGCTGCAGAAAAGCGCGTGCATGCCTATACCTCGCCGCATCTTGCCCGTTTTCACGAACGGATCCGTTTGGCCGGCGCACTGATCAGCGAACCCGAACTCAGCCAGCGTCTTGAGCACTGTTATCAAACCAATGGCGCTGATCCGATCACCTATTTTGAAATCACCACCTGCGCCGCGCTGAAGGCGATGGCCGAATGCCCCGCTGATTTCACGCTGTTAGAGGTCGGCTTGGGGGGGCGGCTGGATGCAACCAATGTGATCGCGAAACCCAAGCTCAGCATTATCACGCCAATTTCGATCGATCACCAGCAGTTTTTGGGCGACACGCTGCCCGAAATCGCAGCGGAAAAAGCCGGTATCATAAAATCAGGCGTACCCGTCATTGTCGGGCCGCAGCAAGAGGCGGCGCTTGAGGTCATCGAAGCCCACGCCCAGCGGTTGCACGCGCCGCTGCAGGTTTATGGTCAGCATTGGAATGTCAGCGAAGAGCGCGGGCGGTTGATTTTTCAAGATGAATGCGGCTTGCTTGATTTGCCCCTGCCCAATCTTCCTGGCGCGCATCAAATTCAAAACGCTGGCATCGCCCTAGCCGCTTTGCGGCATTTAGAGGCGAAAGAAAGCGCCTGCGAGGCCGCTATCACGCAAGCGCACTGGCCGGCGCGCCTGCAACGGCTGCGCGAAGGGCCCTTACCCGCGCTGGCCCCGGGGGCCGAGCTTTGGCTGGATGGGGGGCATAATCCAGCCGCTGGGCAAGCGCTTGCCCAATTTTTAGCAAACCTGCCCAAGCGGCCCACTTATTTGATCTGTGGAATGCTGAACACGAAAGATATCACCGGGTATCTGGCGCCTTTACACGCGGTCAGCGAAACGCTGTTTTCGGTTTCAATTCCAAATGAAGTCAATACGCTCAGCGCAGATGACACAACCCGTAATGCTGCCGCTGTCGGATTTTATGCGCAATCTGCGCAAACCGTCGACACTGCTTTGCGCGCGATCAGCGCGCAAGAGCCACATGCTCGCATCGTCATCTGTGGCTCGCTATATTTGGCGGGGATGATCCTTAGGCAAAACGGCTAGGCTGGCGCGTTTAGCGCCAAGGATCACGCTCTATCTTGCGCCCAATCCGCGGCTTGCATTTCGCGCAAACGGCTGGCGGTGCGCTCGAATTCAAAGCTGCCCTCGCCCTCAAGATAAAGCATTTCGGGCCGCGCCGCCGCAGAACAGACCAGCCGCACCTTTGCTTCATAAAGCGCATCGATCAAGGTCACGAAACGCTTTGCCTCATTGAAATTATTGCGCCCCAATTGGGGAATATCGTCTAAAAACAAAACCCGAAGATGATCGGCAAGCACCAAGTAATCTGCAGGGCCCAACATAGCACCGCATAGATCATAAAAATCAAACCGTCCGATACCATTGATATAGGCAGGCACCACCAAATCACGGCCATTAACCACCAAGGTCAGGGTTTGGCTATCCTCACCGGAAAATTCACCCCAAAGCGCATCTAACCCGGCGCGGGCTTCCCGCCCCAAAGGCGTAAAATAAACCGATCTCCCTGCGATCCTGTTTTGCCGAAAATCGATTTCGCTGGCCATGTCGTGAATCGCGAATTGGTTTCGGATCAACGCGATGAAGGGTAAAAAAAGTTGTCGGTTTAAGCCGTTTTTATAAAGATCCTCGGGCACGCGGTTTGACGTGGTTATGACGGTCACGCCCTGGCCTAACAACAATTCAAACAACCGGCCCACGATCATCGCATCGGCAATGTCTTTGATCTGCATTTCATCCAATGCCAAAACGCGAATATCTTTCGCAATCGCCTGACAAACCGGCACCAAAGCGTCTTTCGCATTCGTTTGGCGCGCAAGATGCAAGCCGGCCTGAACCTCTTGCATAAAGGCATGAAAATGGACCCGCCGCACCGCCACGGCCAAGCTGCTTGCGAATAAATCCATCAAATAGGATTTGCCGCCCCCGACGCCGCCCCAAATGTATAACCCTTTCACCGCGCTCGCTTGGGTTCGGCGTAAAAACCCACGCTTCACAGGGCGCTCAAGCGCCTCAAGCAAAGCATCAAGCTTTGGCAAGAGCGCCTGCTGCGCTGGATCAGCGCTGATTGCTCCGGATTCGACGTCTTCGCGATAGCGCTGTGATACTCTGCCCATAAGCTGGGCTTACTATGAACCGATCTTGATTTAAAGACATTGGCACCAACCGCCGCGCGTAAAATCACGAACGGCTTGTAAATCTGCGCCCTGAGGCTAGCTTAGGCTGGCCAAGGGATTTGACGTGCGTTCAAAGGGTTAACCAAATGTCTCAGACACATCGCCTGATCACGCCTATCTTGATCATGGGCAGCATTATTCTTCTGATAAATTTTGCGATCAGAGCATCCTTTGGGGTATTTCAAATTCCAATCGCAAACGAATTTGGCTGGGCGCGCGAGGAATTTTCACTGGCACTGGCGATTCAGAATCTTGCATGGGGCATTGGTCAGCCGATCTTTGGGGCGATCGCCGATAAACTTGGCGATCGAAAAGCAATTATTTTAGGCGCTTTGGTCTATGCCGCTGGGCTGGTGCTCTCGGCTTTTGCCACCTCTCCCGAGGCGCATCAGGTGTATGAATTTCTGGTTGGCTTTGGGATTGCAGGCACCGGATTTGGCGTGATCCTTGCCATTGTAGGGCGCGCCAGCAGCGATCAGCACCGCTCAATGTCATTGGCCATCGCAACGGCTGCGGGCAGCGCAGGGCAGGTGGTTGGCCCGCTCTTGGCACAATTACTGCTATCGGCAATGCCATGGCAAACTGTATTTCTTCTTTTTGCAGGCATCATTTTAGCCACGCTTCTCTTACTGCCAATGATGCGGGTTGCCCCGCGCGCGCCAAAAGCGGAAGGAGACGCCCCGCTCAGCGCGATCGTGGGGCGGGCCATGCAAGATTCGAATTATATCTTGATCTTTTTAGGCTTTTTTAGCTGCGGCTATCAATTGGGGTTTATGACGGCCCATTTTCCCGCCTTTATTACCGAAGCCTGCGGCGCCATTAATCCAGGTGGTTTCCTCTATACGCTCGGAATTACCTCAACCTCGACGCTTGGCGCAGCTGCCCTATCCGTAATTGGGCTGACAAATATTGCCGGCACTTTAGCAGCCGGGTATTTGGGCAATCGTTATTCCAAGAAAAACCTATTGGCAGCTGTTTATCTGGCCCGCGCATTGGTAACGTTTGGCTTTATAAACTTTCCCATTACGCCTGTCAGCGTGCTCATCTTTTCCGCTCTTATGGGCATGCTTTGGCTGGCCACCGTGCCGCTTACAAGCGGACTTGTCGCGTATATTTTCGGACTGCGCTATATGGGCACGCTTTACGGCATCGTTTTCTTCTCGCACCAGCTTGGCAGCTTTATCGGAATCTGGTTAGGCGGGCGAATGTTTGACGTTTATGGCAGCTACACATTGGTGTGGTGGATTGGCGTTGGTGTCGGGCTGTTCAGTGCGCTGGTGCATCTGCCAATCCGTGAAAAACCAACTGTGATGCTTGGAGCAAATTAACCGGGCGTGGCAAGCGGTTGCTTTTAAGATGAAAGGCGAGGAATCGCTTGTAATTCAGCCTCCAAAAGCGCGGTAACCTGCTGGGTATGCGAATAAGGCAGGGCATGACCCGCATCCCAGATTACAAATTGGCGGACCTGCGGATTCCAGCTTTGCAAACATCCTTTTAACGCAACCGGGATCACATGATCCTGCCCCCCCCAAATCGCCAAAACGCGAATCCCATGGCGCTGGATCGCGCTGTGCTCCGCCGCCATTTTATGGGCCAAAATGCCGCGTGCAGAGGATAGAATTGCGGGGATGAACCCGCGGTAGTGCAATTCTTTTTGTTGGCGCTCGATCAAAAAAGACACGCTTGAACTGATCGCACGCTCAGCTTCGGTTCCCGCCAAATGCAGCCGGGGATAGCGCGCATAAACCAGCCAATCGCCCAGCCCCCAAACCCGGCTGACCCACCCAAAAAGGTTGCCAAGCTTATGCCCCATACCCGCCGGCGCCAGCAGAATAAGTTGCTTTACGGATGAGGGGTTTTGCACCGCATAAGCCGCCGCAATTGAACCCCCCATAGAGTAACCATAAAGATCGAAATCTTCTTTAAGATCCAAATGATCCAGCAGCTCGGTTAAATGTGATGCAAAAAACCGCGCATCCTGACGGCCCATTGGGCGATCCGAATAGCCACGCCCGTAATGATCATAAATCAAAACGCGATGGCCGCGTCCAATCAAAAAAGCCGCCAGCGCCTCAAACACAAAACTTGGTGTGCTCAGCCCGTGAATACAAATGGCCAATGGCCCGCCGGGCGGCCCCAAAAGCTGGTAATGCGTTGCCCCGCGCGATAAGGGCGCAAACCGGCCCGGCGCATCCGCGCGCGCGCGCGCATCCATCGGCAAACGCCGCCATTCACTTAGAAACGGCGCCATGAGCAACAAAGCGAGCAGAAAAATGCCGCAGATCATGCGGCGCTGCTCCATTGCTGCATGATATACCGCGCTGTCATCAAATCCAAATGCGCGCCACCACCATTTTTAAACAGCGTTATGTCGCGCTCGGATCCTCGCTGAAATCCGCGTTCTGAATAATAATCGGCTTGCACATCAGCCCGCCTCAGCGCCCCGGAAGACAACGGAATTTTCAGCTCTCCGATATGATCAAGCGTGGTATCAAAGCTATCCACGAAAACCCGCGCGCGCTGAAGCGCTTGATCATCCGCCTCGCGCATATCTGGGCGATAAGCCCCAATCAGATCCACATGCTGCCCCTCTTGCAGCCAAGACCCTTGCAGCACAGGGCTCGTGCTCATGGTGGATGTGCAAATAATATCCGCGCTGCCAATCGCCGCTTTTAAATCTGTCACCGCCCTCGCATCGGGGCGCGTTTTGGCCAAGGCTTGGGCCCGCTCTGGGCTGCGGTTCCAAATGCTAAATCGCGCTTCTGGAAACCCAGCTCGATAAGCGTCTAACAAATTTGAGGCAACGGTGCCGGCGCCAATAATCACAATATGTTTACTCTCCGGGCGTGCCAACCGTTTGGCCGCCCAAAGACTGTCAGCCGCGGTTTTCCATTTGGTCACAAGATGAAAATCAATAATCGCTTCCAACGCACCGGTTTTATCTGAAAACAGATTTACCCCGCCATTAACCATCGGACGGCCAGAGCTTGGGTTATCAGGAAAGATCGTTGCGGCTTTTACGGTAATCCCCAACCCATCAATCCAGGCAGCCCGTGATAACAAAGTGTCTTTTCCGCGATACAAAAACGTATCAGCAATTTCGGCTTTTGGACGTTTATGACCGGCCTCAAACGCCGCCGTCAGGCCCAGCCAATCCAGCAGCGGGTCGCCCTGATCAAAAGAAATATTGATTGCGCTCATCAGAAACTCTCTTCGAATACATGGTCATAAAATGCGCCGTTATGCGTTATAAAGCTACGCCAAAACCTTAAGAACTCGTGAAAGAAACAACAAGAAAATTTAATTATATAAATGCGGTGACTGCGTTGAAAGCCCGCTTTAACTTAGTGTTTTTGCCCTGCGCAATGTGGTTTCCAACCGGTCTAAAAACCGCGCCCGATCCGTTTTGGAAAAAGCTTTTCCACCACCTTGCCGAAAAGGGTCTGCGGCGCGCAGATCGGCCATTAAATCCCGCGTGGCCAGAACATTACCAATATTGGCCTCGGTCAAAGCTTCTCCATTATGCTTTAAAACCAAAGCCCCGTTCGCCACGCATTTCGATGCGAGCGGAATATCGGCGGTCACCACCACATCACCGCGTTTGGCGCGTTCGGCGATCCACATATCCGCTATATCTGGACCATCCGCAACAATCACCGTCTCGATCAATGGGTTGGCAGAGGGGCGCAATCCGCCATTGCTAACCACAAACATGCGCAGGTTGTGGCGCGTTGCAACCCGCTCTGCTTCATCTTTTACCGGGCATGCATCGGCATCAATATAAAGGGCAGTCATCCAAGTTTCCTTTTGAGGTGATGGTATCGCTGCGCGCGCAAGGTGCAAGCATGCAATGCGACAGCCCCGATCATGGATTGAGCCACGCGATCACAGCTGGCACTGTTAAAATGCTGAAAAATGTCGAAATCAAGATCGAAGCGGAAACGCGCACCGGCGCAACCGCGTAATGCTGCGCCAAAATATAGACATTGCCCGCCACGGGCAGGGCTGCGGCTGCCAGCATCACCGAAGCCGCATAAGAATCAAGTTGGAAAATAAAAAGCGCCAATATGGCCACCGCTGCAGGATGAATTACCAATTTCAAAAATGAAATCCAAGCAGCCACGTGCAGACGCTCGGCCGATTTAAAGGCCAAAGACGCGCCAATCGCAAATAACGCACCTGGTGTTGCCGCAGATCCCAGCATCGACAGAAACTCATCCAACGGCGCCAGGATCGGCAGACCAAGACCCGACCAAATAAAGCCCGCAGAAATCGACATAATCATTGGATTTTTCAGCAACCCTAAAACAAGCACCCAAAGCGTAGCAAACCGCACTTGACCATCGCGTGAGCCAACGATCAACATCACGATTAAAGATCCAAATAGTATCAAATCAACCGCAAGAACCATGACCACATAGCCAATCGCTTCCGGGCCCATCAGCAAGGCCAGCATCGGCACCCCTAAAAATCCGACATTGCCGATCACCGCGCAATGCGCCTCAATCGCAGCTTCGTCTAGCGGAACCTTGCGGCCTAAGGCCACCAGCAATGCAAACCCATAGACCAAGGCCGATGCGCTTAAATAGGCAAAGATAAAATCTGGCTGCAAGACTGAGCTGAGAGGCAGCGTTGCCGAAAAGTGGAATAAAAACGCCGAAAGCGCAAAATAAAAGACAAATTTTGTCAGATACCCCGTGGCTTCGGGGGTGAAAAAACCCCGACGTCCGGCAAGATAACCCAAGCCAATCACGGCGAAAAACGGCAAGGTTTTGAGCAAGATATCGATCATAACTCAAGGCTCTATCAGGCAGGCGCGGCGCGTCAATTACTATCTTATACGGCCGGTCGTCACCCCGTTAGGAAGCGCAGCCGATTCATCCGCTACCAATCACAATTCCGATCCCAAACACCAAGGATCCGCCAAGCACAACTTGAAACGCCGCGCGAAAAAACGGCGTTTGCATATACCGGTTTTGAATCCAGGCAATCGCCCATAATTCGATAAACACAACGATAAAGGCGATCAAATTCGCGGTCGAAATATCCACGATCAAATAGGGCAGCGCATGCCCCAACCCCCCGATCGTTGTCATCACGCCCGCGGCAAAACCACGTTTCAAAGGTGAGCCGCGGCCCGATAATGCCCCATCATCCGAGGCGGCTTCGGTAAACGCCATTGAAACCCCTGCGCCCAGCGCAGCCGCCAACCCCACCAAAAACGTGGTATGCGAGTTCTGGGTGGCAAAGGCCGTGGCAAAGATGGGCGCAAGCGTCGAAACAGATCCGTCCATTAAACCCGCCAAGCCTGGCTGTGCCCAAGTCAGTATGAACTGGCGCTTGGCTTGAAACCCTTCTTCTTGAGCTGCCCCTGAGGAGGTTAAATTTTGCGACAGACCTTCTGCGCGCGCTTTGTGGCGGGCTTCGCTGGCCGCCAAATCACCCAGCAATTTTCGGCTGGCAGCATCAGAGCTGCGCGCCGCTGCCTTTCGATAAAAATCCTCGGCCTTGCGCTCCATCGCTTCTGCTTCAGCGCGAATTTTTTCGATCCCCAAATTGGCAATAAGCCAAATCGGTTGACGGGCATAAAACCCAGCAACATGCTCGCGCCGGATCAGCGGAATAAACGCCCCAAACCGCGTTTCATGAAGCGCAATCAATTGCTGGCGATGGGCATCTTCTTCTTTGGCCATATCAGAAAACAAAGCCGCGCTATCCGGATACTCAGCCCGCAATTGCTGCGCAAAACCACTGTAAATTCGCGCATCATCTTCTTCAGAGGAAATTGCAAGCGCCAATATTTCCTGCTCTGATAAATCCGCGAACCGACGCCTATGAACGAAAAACCGCATATAATTTTTACCCTTACGGCCATCTTGATCCCGTAAACGGCGCGCTGTCAACGGCTGTTATACATCCAAAAAGGCGCCGCAAAGTACAAGAAAAGTATAAGATAATGTATCGCAGTTGCGGTTTTCTTACAAAGATCTGTGCAGGATCAGCGCATCCACATAGCCCTGCTTTGGATGTAAAAACGCCTGCGGAATCCGACCTATCGTTGCAAACCCATAGCGCTGCCAAATGGCCAACGCGCGCTGATTGCTGGCCAACACAAAATTGAACTGCATCGCCCGATACCCCTGCTGCTTGGCCTCAATCAGCGCATGTTCAAGCATGCAACGCGCAACCCCTTTTCCGCGCGCCGAGGGCGCCGTAATAAAGCCGCAATTGCAGATATGCGCACCGCCCCCCGGCTGGTTTGGGCGTATATAATAGGTTCCAACGGCTTGCCCATCAACGCGAAGTATAAAGGCGGTTTTCTCCGCGTCCATCCAATAGGTGATCGCAGCATCGCGATCGATCAATGGATCAACCGCATAGGTGTCGCCCGCGCTGAACACCGGCTGTAACAGCGCCCAAATTTGATCGCAATCAGCGCGCGTTGCAGGGTGAACCGTCATTAAATCCATCATTCTAATGCATTATCTCTTGATTAGTTTGATTTTCGCGTCACCCCCAATACCAAACACAGCCAAAACAGCGTCATTTGCAACAAAGCATTCCAAGGCTGTCAGAACTCTGGCATCGGGGCAACACTCGCCGCCCTTAGCGAAAGCTTAAAACACCACGACAGATCTTATACTTTCGCCTGAATGCATCAAATCAAAGGCTTTGTTGATATCCTCAAGATCTAAAACATGCGTGATCATCGGATCAATTTCCACTTTGCCATCCATATACCAATCAACAATCTTAGGTACATCGGTACGCCCGCGTGCACCGCCAAAGGCAGTGCCACGCCAGACACGCCCCGTGACCAATTGGAAAGGCCGCGTTGAAATTTCAGCCCCCGCTGGCGCAACGCCAATGATGATGCTTTCTCCCCAACCCTTATGCGCGGCCTCTAAGGCTGTGCGCATCACTTGCACATTGCCAGTGGCATCAAACGTATAATCTGCGCCGCCTTTGGTCAGGGCCACAAGATGCGCCACCAAATCACCCTCAACCTCTGAAGGGTTGACGAAATCGGTCATGCCAAACCGCGCTGCCATATCGCGCTTATCCGCGTTCAAATCAACGCCGACAATCTGATCTGCACCGGCCATGCGCAACCCTTGGATCACGTTCAGGCCAATGCCCCCCAAACCAAACACAATCGCCCTGCTGCCAATTTCAACCTTGGCAGTGTTCATCACCGCGCCAAGGCCCGTGGTGACCCCGCAGCCAATGTAACAAACTTTATCAAATGGCGCGTCCGGATTAATTTTGGCCAGCGCAATTTCCGGCAAGACCGTGTGGTTGGCAAAAGTAGAGCACCCCATATAATGCAGTATCGGCGTGCCATCGAGCATAGAGAACCGGCTGGTGCCATCGGGCATCACTCCACGACCTTGGGTTTCGCGAATGGCCTGACACAGGTTGGTTTTTGGGTTCAGACAATATTCACAGGTTCGACATTCCGGCGTGTAAAGCGGGATCACATGATCCCCCGGCTTCAAACTGGTCACACCCGGGCCGCATTCCAAAACCACGCCGGCCCCTTCATGGCCTAAAATCGCAGGAAACATTCCCTCTGGATCTGCGCCTGACAGCGTAAACTCATCCGTATGGCAAATACCGGTTGCTTTTATCTCAACCAAAACCTCGCCCGCCTTCGGACCGTCAAGGTTTACCTCCATTACTTCCAGTGGTTGTCCCGCTGCAACTGCAACTGCTGCCCGTGTACGCATGATCATCCTCCCAATTTTTTGAAAACGATGCCGTATTTTCAAGCAAACTGCAACGCATTATTCAGGCGTATTGATACCGTCTTCAAACCTGTGAAAGGCCTGCTTTTAATCAGTTTTATAGGATTTATGGCACGCCATACATCCACCGCCTATAGCCCGCATACCGCCCCTTAAGGCTGCCAAATCTGACACGTCAAGCACCTCAATAGCCGCCTCAAAAGCGGTAGATTTGACAACAAAATCATCCCAATTCTTCCAAATAGCTGGCGCGGCTTGTGACAATGGATCTGTTTCATTCGCCTGAAACTTATCTACAACAGCCTGAGAGGCTTTTAACAAACGTGCCTTGGCCGCTTGCGCATCCTGCGCATCAAACGCCACAGCGCCTTTTGCCATCTGCCCAATTTGGCCAAAGGATGTTTTGACCTCTTGCATCAAAATCATCCGAGCTTTCACCGCAGGGTTTTTAACCCCCTCATGCGCAAATGCAGGGGTGAGGCCCACGCCGATGGCCGCTAGGAAAGAAAACAAACGGATACGTGATTTCATGATGAATTCCTTATAAATAGAAAATCTTGTTATTTTTTAGATAGAACCAAACTGGAAAAAATAAACCCTCAGTATGATTTTATAAAAATGCCACGAAGACAGACTCGACTCATCCCACAGATCTCCGATATAGAACAAAAAGTGAACAAAGTTAATGTACCCGTCCTATGACACAGCGCCGTTTCTTATCCCTTTGGTTTCCCAGATTGGGGGCCGAGCGTTTCTTACGCTTAGAAAATGATCTGGCTGATTTACCCTTTGCGATCCTGCAAGAGAGCGGGCAGGCACAGCGGCTCTCTTCGCTTTCACGCAGTGCAAGCCTCGCTGGATTACACCCTGGTCAATCTTTGCGCGATGCCCAAGCACTCTGCCCCAAACTGATCACCCGCATGCGCAACCTACCCGGTGAACGCCAATTTTTATTGGCTTTATGCCGCTGGGCGGAAAAATTTAGCCCTTGGGTCACCACCGCTGCCGATGATGGCCTCTGCATGGATATCACAGGCTGCGCGCATCTTTTTGGCGGCGAGGTTGGTTTTATAAACCAAATTGCAAGCGAGTGCGAAGATTTTCAGCTGAGTACCCGCCTTGGTTTGGCCGATACAATCGGCGCGGCTTGGTCTTTGGCGCATTATCACCCAAGCCATAATCAATCAGATCGTAATGTGGATGCCCTCACTCAAGAGGCCAGAGCCACGCGCGTAAAATTATCCAAGCAGCGCTTTTCACAGCCACGAACGCAGGCGCAAGCGCTGGTGCCAACAGGCAATCCACAACCAAAAGCGCAAATCGCCCCTCTTGGGGGCAGCCATAGCGCCTTAGCGGCCTTACCTGTGGCCGCGCTGCGCCTAGAAAGCTCTACAATCCATAATCTGCACCGCGTGGGTTTGCGCCAAATCGGTGATCTAAGCGGGCAACCCCGCGCCGCTTTGGCGCGCCGCTTTGGCAAAGAACTTATGCTGCGATTGGATCAAGCTTTAGGGCGCGTTCCTGAACCCTTATCCGCCCAGCGCAAACCACCCCATTTTGGCGTGCGCATGAGCTTACCAGAGCCGATTGGCCTGGCTGAAGATTTACGCGCCGCCTTAGATCGCCTTTTACCGCGGCTTTGCGACAAACTACGCGCCGCTGGACAAGGCGCACGGCAAATTGACTTACAAGTATTTCAAACCGATCAAACTCTTTCTTATATTCGGGTTCAATTGGCACAAGCGGGCCATACAATCGAGCGTATCCGCCCGCTTCTTCTGCTTAAACTTGAGACGATTGATATGGGGTTTGGCATTGATATGTTACGGCTTGAGGCCAGCCAAACCGAACCCATCACGCTCCGCACCACCCCAGCGCCCCTACAACAGACGCATCACAGCGCCACGCCCACGGGGGCTGACACCGATCTCAACGATCTGATTGGGCGACTGGGAACGCGGATCGGCTTAGATCACGTAACCCGCCTGCATCCTGCAGAAAGCCATATTGCCGAGAAAACAGCTGTGGTCTTTGCCGCAGCTTGGTCAAAACCAGCGCCGGATTGGCCGAGGCCGGATCGCCCAAGGCCAAAACTGTTATGGCCACCAGAACCGATAAGCGCCAAACAAATACCCGATGTGCCACCACGCTTTCGCTGGCGAAACCGGGTTTTAACCACAGCGACGCAACAGGGACCGGAACGGATTGCGCCAGAATGGTGGCTGGATGATCCAAATTGGCGCAGTGGCGTGCGAGATTACTGGCGTATCAACTGCGCAGAGGGCGATCAGCTCTGGGTATTTTTTGCCCATGGTGGCGCCCGCAATGCAGGGTGGTATTGCCAAGGCAGCTTTACGTAAATCGCGTTAAATCTCAGGGATGAAAATATGAACGTAGTGGCACCAGATAGGTGGCTATACCTTAAAGTTTCTGTATTTTACGAAGAAAAAAGCGCAAAACACACCAGCTCACACCCGGCTCGCCCTTCTTATGATAAAGGCATTTGCCGATTCACATCCTTATAAAGCAAATACCGAAACTGACCTGGCCCCCCAGCATAACAGGCCTGTGGGCAAAACGCGCGCAGCCACAGAAAATCACCTGCCTCTACTTCCACCCAATCCTGATTCAAGCGGTATACGCCTTTGCCTTCTAAAACGTATAGCCCATGCTCCATGACATGGGTTTCGGCAAACGGGATCACCGCGCCTGCCTGCAACGTGACAATATTGACATGCATATCATGACGCATATCCGCCGGGTCAACAAACCGCGTGGTGGCCCAAGCGCCATCCGTCCCGGGCATTTCTATCGGCGCAAAATCTGCCTCATTACAGACAAACGCCTCTGGCGCCTCTACCCCCTCGACAGCTTGATAGGTTTTTCTGATCCAGTGAAAAACCGCCGCCTCTGCTTCCGCATTTACCAACGACCATTCAGAGCCTGCTGGAATATAAGCGTAACCGCCCGGAGACAAAACATGCGTATCGCCAGATAGGTTCAAGGTGATGCTGCCCGATACAATGAAAAGCACCGCCTGAGCACTGGCATCCGTTTCCGGCCGCTCGCTGCCACCCCCGGGGATTAACTCAACAATCGATTGGCTGAATGTTTCGGCAAACCCAGAAAGAGGCCGCGCCAAAACCCACATCCGCATACCCGTCCAAAAGGGTAGAAAACTGGTGACAATATCGCTGTTGGTTCCGCCAGGGATCACGGCATAAGCCTCGTTAAAAACGGCGCGTCCAGTGATCAACTGGCTTTGAGGCGCAAGCCCACCTAAAGGTTTATAATATGAGGGAGATGCCATTTTTATTCCTTATACGCGCTGCAATTAGGCCTGAAAACCATTGTAAATCATCAACTGTTTAACCCAGAGCCTACCGCAATATCCAGCCTGTTTCACGCAGTGATCCACGGCTTTTTATGGTGATATGCTTCGAAATCACAACGTATTCTGACGCAAGACGGCAAATTTCAATCACATAATCACGCGCGGCAATCGCAGACCACCGCTTATATAGCGTGCATTTGAGCCCTGTATCGGTTAAAGATCTTCCGGTTCACCGACAATGAACATGCGCAATAATTCGGGGCGAAACAACTCTTTGGCAACACGGTTTGCCTGCTTTAACGTCACCGCCATCACCTTTTTATTTCGGTTTTTCAAATAGCTTGGTTGCAACCCCTGTTGCTGCATGCCAACCAAAATTTGAGCGATCTGCGCATTGCCATCAAAGCGCAACGGATAGGCGCCAGTGAGGTAGGTCTGCGCCAATTGTAACTCTGCTTCAGTAATACCATCACGGGCGATTTCATCCCATTCTTCGCGCAAGATATCCACTGCTTCAGCCATGCGGTCATTCGCAGACGCAAACTGGCCCAGCAATAAATCTGCATAGTTCCGAGATGCCAAATACGTGGACACCCCATAGGTTAATCCGCGCTCTTCGCGCAACGCCTGCATCAAACGGCTTTCAAACCCGCTGCCGCCAAAGATGTGGTTTAGAATGTAAGCCGCAAAAAAATCAGGGTGATCGCGATCGAGGCCCAGATGCCCAAACAGCGCAACCGATTGTGGGGTTGGGAAGGGAACAATTTCAACACCCGTTGCCAGCGCAAGCTCGGCAGCTTTTGGCAAAGGCCAAGCGCTTTGGGCCGGTATATCTTTAAGCAGCGCATCCAGCAGCAGGCCCAGATCCTCTGCGCCAATATCCCCAACAGCAGAAATGCGGATCCGATCCAGCACAAGCGCATTTTGATGCGCCTGCACGATGTGATCGCGGGTAAGCGCCTCTACGGTGCTGATGCGCCCGCTTAAATCGCTTCCATAAGGGTGCGAAAGCCCAAAGGCCTCTTGATTAAACGCTGCCCGCGCGATTTCAGCCGGGTCTTTGGCATCAGATTTCAACCCCGCAATAATCTGCGCCCGCACCCGCTCTATCGCATCTACATCGAACCGTGGCTCCAGCAATGTTTGCCGCAAAAGACCCACAGATTGATCTTGGCTTTCAGTTAGAAACCGCGCCGAAATCGAAACTGAATCGGGATAGGTTTGATAGGAAAAAGAGGCGGCTAGGCTTTCCTTTTCTTTGGTGAAAGCCTGCGCATCCATCTTGGCGGCGCCTTCTTCAAGCAACGCCATCATAAGATTGACGCCCCCACGCTGTTCAGCAGGCTCAATAGATGCCCCACCATCAAACAACAATTCAAGCGCAACAAAAGGGATACCGCGCTCTTCCACCAACCATGCTTTATGGCCATTTGGTGAGGTGACCACCTGAATATCCGTTGCCGCCTGACAAAAACTGGCAAAGCCTGCGATCAAAAACCCGAGAACAAATCTCATTGCATGGTCTCCTCAGCTTTTATCAACCACCCTGTGACAGATTTGCGCTTGTCAAACACCTTACGCGCAGCTGCTAAGATTTCTTCTGGCTGAATCGATTGAACGATGTCAGGCCAAGCGCGGATATCTTCAAGCGTTAAACCGGATGTTAAGGCCCGGCCATAGGCATTAGCCAAGCCTTGCACGCTGTCTTGAGCGTAAATTTCTGCGGCGCGAAATTGTTTTTTCAAGCGTTCTAATTGTTCTATATCGATGCCCTGATCGATAAAATCGGCAACCGCTTTGTCCAAAGCGGCTTCAGCCTCTTCCAGACCAACCCCCTCAGAGGGTACGATCACCAACCCAAAAGTGGTTTGATCCAAAGAAGTACCGCCATAAAATGCGCTGGTATAGACGGCAGTTTGGGTTTCAAATTGCAGCTTTTGACTAAACCAAGATGTTTGGCCACCACCCAGAAGATCGCTTAACAGTTTAAGCGCCGCCGCAGAGCGTTGTGCACCGCTGTTACGTTCTGGCGCGAGATAGGTTCGAATTACATAAGGCTGTGCCACCCTCTGATCGTAAAACACCAAGCGCCGCGCGGCCGTTTGAGGGGGTTCTTTCACCCTCTGGCGGTTTTGCAAATCGGGGTTTGGCGCAATTTTGCCATAAGTGTCTTGCGCAAGCTGTTTCACGCGAGCTGGGTCTACATCGCCTGCCAAAATTAAAACGGCATTGTTGGGCGCATAGAACTGCCGATAATAGCGCAGCGCGTCTTGCAGGCCCAGACGTTCCATTTCATGCCGCCAGCCAATGATCGGCCTGCCATAGGGATGCTGCAGATATTGGGCTGCCATCCGCTGCTCGGAAAACAAAGCGCCGGGGCTGCTTTCAGTGCGCTGATTCCGCTCTTCAATAATCACATCACGCTCGGTAACGATATCGGCTTCATCAAGTTGCAAATTAACCATGCGATCTGCCTCTAGCTGCATCATAAGCGGCAAACGATCACTGGCCACGCGTTGAAAATAAGCGGTATAATCGGCGCTGGTAAACGCATTGTCACTGCCACCATTTTCCGCAACGATCCGCGAAAACTCTCCCGAGGCCAAAAGTTTGGTTTTTTTAAACAAGAGATGTTCGAGAAAATGCGCCACGCCGGATGAGCCTGGAATCTCATCGGCAGAGCCGGCGCGATACCACAGCATATGCACCACCACCGGCGCGCGATGATCCTCGATCACCACAACATCTAAACCGTTTTCCAGCCTGAAATTGCTAATCTTTTTGGCCTCAGCGCCCCCCGCCAACGGCGCCAACACGCATAATAGAGCGAACCAGCCGCGCCTGAAGTGAGACATCACTTTCTCCTAATCTTTGTGGAAAAGATAAGCGTCAGGTTGCAATAAGCAAGGCAGAACACAATGTTTTGACATCAAAACAGAGCCTATGTCTGAGCCAGCTTAATTCGAGCTCAACCTGTCATTTATCCGCTGCTCCATATCTTTAAGACCTGCGTTCAAAGCATCCATCATTTCAGATATTGGGCGCGGCTCGCCTGGTTTATACGTCTTGGCTTCGGCTTCTGGCTCTTGCGCTGCAGCTTCGACAGCAGGGCGCGGCTCTGGATCACCTAGATTGGTTCCCCCTGGGGTGGGCTCTGGCAGCGCATCCAAATTGCTGGGTTGCTCAAGGGGTTTGTTCAGCGCCAAACCTGCCTCTATCGGTTCAATACTGACCGTTCCGTATTGATCAGATATCGAACCGCCCGAGCTACAGCCCATCAGAGCGAAACCAATCACACCCGCAACACCCGCTATCCGAAACATTTCCATCACCTTCATCTAATCCACCACTTTTTTCTTTTATCCGTTTTTATCACGATCGGCTATAGTCGGATCTTGCGAGTGCGGCGCAAACATCAGCCCGATGGCACCCAGAAAAATTGCCACATCTGCAACGTTAAAAACAAAGGGGTTTTCGATGCCGCAACACGACATGTTTAAAAAATCTGCTACCGCGCCATAGATCAACCGGTCTAGGGCATTGCCAAGCGCGCCGCCAATCAAAAGCCCCGCCGCCACTGGCGTTAACCGCCCCCTGCCCTGCCGGATAGCCCAGATGGCTACACCGGCAGAAATCCCCAGCGCAATCAAAATCAGCGCGGTCCTTTGAACCTCGGATTGGCCGGAGAACAGGCCGAAATTCACCCCATAATTCCAAGCCATTCGGAAATTCAAAAAGGGCGCAAAAACATCAATCTCTTGCAGGTTTATGAGGTCAAGCCAAAACACCACATAGAGCTTGCTGATCTGATCAAACGCAAAGCTTACAACCGCCGTTAGGACCATGAGCTTGGTCATTCTCAATGCCTAAAATGCCGCATGCCGGTAAACACCATCGCCAATCCGGCCGCGTCAGCCGCCGCAATCACATCCTCATCGCGCATGGATCCACCAGGTTGTATAACCGCCGTTGCACCCGCCTCTGCAGCGGTTAGCAACCCATCTGCAAAAGGGAAAAAGGCATCAGAAGCCACCACAGAGCCTTGTGTTAAAGGCGCCTCTAACCCGAGCAGCTCGGACATATCCTGCGCTTTGCGCGCAGCAATACGGCAGCTGTCAACCCGGCTCATCTGTCCTGCGCCCACGCCAACCGTTGCCCCCTCTTTCACATAGACGATCGCGTTTGACTTCACATGTTTGGCGACTTTCCACGCGAACAGAAGATCCGCCATTTCCTGTTCACTCGGCGCCCGCTTGGTAACCACCGATAGATCCTCTTGCAAACGCAACCCATTATCTTTGTTTTGCAATAAGAACCCCCCTGACACTTGCCGAATAACCTGCGCGGCGGTTGCTGGGTCTGCCAAGGCGCCCGTTGTCAAAAGCCTCAGGTTTTTCTTGGCGGCAAAGATCTCCATAGCTTCCGCCGTCGCATCTGGCGCGATCACCACTTCAGTGAAAATACCGGTTATTTCTTGCGCAGTCCGCGCATCCAAAGTTTGGTTAAACGCAACGATACCACCAAATGCACTGGTACGATCACAATCAAAAGCAGCCCGATAGGCGGCGCTTAGATCAGCGCCACGCGCCACACCGCAGGGGTTGGCATGTTTGATTATGGCGCAGGCGGCCCCGTCTTCGGGCGCAAACTCGCTCACCAATTCGAAAGCCGCATCCGTGTCATTAATATTATTATAGGATAATTCTTTCCCTTGATGCTGGATTGCGCTTGCAACGCCCGGCCTGCCGCTGCCATCCACGTAAAAGCTGGCCGATTGATGCGGGTTTTCACCATAACGCAACCTTTGCGCCAAACGGCCCGATAGGCTGTGGCGGCTTGGTGCCGGTTCTCCCAAAGCCTGCGCCATCCAAGTAGAAACGGCGGCGTCATATCCGGCCGTATGCGCATAGGCCCGTTGCGCCATTGCTTGGCGAAACGCATAGGATGTTTGCCCCTCTTGCGCGGCCAACTCGGCCAAAAGCGCATCATAATCCTGCACATCCACCACGGTTGTTACAAAGCCATGATTCTTGGCGGCAGCCCGGATCATTGCCGGCCCCCCAATATCGATATTCTCAACGCAGGTCGCGTAATCGCCGCCCGCAGCAACGGTTTCTTCAAACGGGTATAAATTCACGATCAATAAATCAATCCCACCGATCCCATGCGCTTGCATCGCCGCAACGTGATCCGCATTATCGCGCAATGCCAGCAGCCCGCCATGCACATTAGGATGCAACGTTTTCACCCGGCCATCCATCATCTCGGGAAAGCCTGTCACCTCTGCGACATCTCGCACCTCAAGCCCCGCATCCCGCAACGTTTTTGCGCTGCCGCCGGTTGAAAGCAGTTCAATACCGCCGGCCGCCAAAACATGCGCAAGCTCAACCAAGCCGGTTTTATCTGAAACGGAAATCAAGGCGCGGCGAACGGGAAACAAATCGGTCATATATATTTTTCCATTTTATGTCTGGATGGCGTAACGCATTTCATGATCGCGCTCACGCCTCAATTGTTCAGGGGGGCGGGTTCTGGTGAGAACCCAATTGATGCGTGTCGCATAACTTATTGCGCTCTGAGATAAAACCACCTGTTTTGTGGCCCGCGGCTGTAACGCCTGACGCTCAAGATACACGCTGCTTTCCAAAGCCAGCTTAACAGTCGCGTCAGTGCTTAACGCCCAGGTTTCAGAATTTGGCAATATCAGCACCGCTTGCCCGCCCGTAGGGTGAATTCTGACCACAATATCAGGATGCAAATGAAACCGAAGCTTGCAGGAAAACCCTTGCAAGCCTTGGCGCCGCATAAATTGATCAAACAGCAACTTATCGCGCGCGGCAACCGCGATCAGAACCTCTTCACCACTGAGCAGATCCCCATCTGGCGATAAAGTGAGCGTTCGGGCATGGGTTAAGCCCGTTTTGGCGAGAAACCCATTATGGCCACCTTCAAATTTTTGCCCTGCTGTCGACAATGATAACGCGCTGGGGAATTCAGACGGCCCATTTACCAAAGCATCACGGCGCTGGCCGGAAAACCATAAACGGGGGCCCAGTTCAGCGCTGACAAAATCTTCGATGACAAGAGTGGAATGCGAGGCGGTGCCGCGCCCGGTTCGGCGCCAATCTTCGCCAAAGCGTCGCCCCGACCCGCAATTCACGATCACCGGATGGCGCCCAGAAGTGAGCTCGAAGGCCAAACTTGACGCATGCGCGTTGATCGAGGCCCGCCCCTGCGGCAAGGCCCCAGCATCAATCAACACGCTGCTGGCGCCCGCGCTTAAGCGGGCGAAACCCATTGCCAAACCGCTCTGCGGAAACCCCCTGCTGCCCGAGGCTGCCAAAGCCTGATCAAGCCGCCCCGAAAACCCGCGACCACCGCCATGAAAGCGTGCCAATCCACCATCTTTATGGCGCAGCATGCGCAATGTCGGCGCGATGCGTTGGATCGCATCCAAATGTAAATCGGCTGGGGTCCAACCGGCGGCGCGCAACGCCGCTGCCGTCCAGCTTAAAAGCGAAAAAATATCCAAAAGTTCTTCGGGATTGCGCGAGAAAATACTGCCGGTGGCGTCAATTTGAACGCGGCATTCATGCGCCAAAGCCCGCGTTGCCGGCGCTACCAAAGGGTGCAAAAGCTTGATCGCAAGCGCTGCAGAAATCAAACCCGCCAAGGCTTCAAAGCGCGGCAAACCCGGCGATACAGAGGGCCATCTTTTTGAGATGAATACAGCTTGCTTGGCAAGAGCCTCTACAAAATCCGCCCGTCGGCTTGAATCCGCGCCATCAAGCAGCATCACGCTGTGATGTAACCAACGCAAAACCCGCCGACCGGCGATATCGGCCCGCCATCCAGGACCACCGCCGCGCCCAAACCGGTCGATCCAAAGATCCACCCACGCCTGCGCCATCGCGCCACTTTTACGGCCCCCGAATGCTGCCAAATGATCCAGCCAAACCGATCCATGAAGATCCAAAATCGCAGCCTGGTCAGACAGGCTCAGATCCCACAAAGCATTGTGCTGCAAATCCACCTGATGGCCCTGCAAAACAAATTGACCCGACACAATTTGCCGACCCAATTCAGGGCTGCCAATCGAACGTGGCTCGACCTCAAGCAAGTCGGTCACTGGAAATGATTTTAGGCCAATCCAGCGCGCGGTTAACCTGTCGCCCAAACGCCTGTAGCGTGAAGAAAAATTGTGAGACGCCGCCATGTTCTATGCCCCTTGGCGCTTGCATTGGCCCAAGGGCAGTATAGAAAACGCGCCGTAACAAGTCACGCGGCAAATACGCATGTTACGCCCAGCGCAACACTGTAATGAAAAAGCCATCCATGCCGCCATGCTCTGCCCAAAAATCGGGTCGCAACCGCAGCCCTAATTCTGCAACCCGCCATTCTTGCGCGATAAAATCCTTGTCCAATGCGCTGTGATCCACGCGCAGGCTTGGATGCTTTTGTAACGCGTTCTCAATCTGCGCTTCACCCTCATCCGGCAGCAGCGAACAAGTGCAATAAACCAACCGCCCATGTGCCGCCATGCGCTCCAAAGCGTGGTCCAATAACTGCGCCTGAAGATCAAAAAGCGCTGAAAACTGTGCCCCATCTTTGGCGAAGGGCAGATCAGGATGCCGCCGAATGGTTCCGGTGGCCGAACATGGCGCGTCCAACACAACCACATCATAGTCTGTACGCCCATGCGCCCGCGCATCCGCCACGATGATATCAGCCTTGAGACCCGTTCTGTCTAAATTTTCATGCAAGCGCTGCAATCGGGATTGCGAAATATCAAGCGCCGTGGTGCTGGCGCCAGCGGCGCTAAGCTGCATGGTTTTACCGCCCGGGGCGGCGCAAAGATCCAAAGCCTTTTGACCCGATAAATCGCCAAGCAACCGCACTGGCAGAGCCGCAGCTGCATCTTGCACCCACCAATCTCCACTGGCAAATCCGGGGCGCGCGGTCAACGCACCCTCTGCGCTGAGGCGGATGCTGCCTCCTGGCAACACAGTGCCATTTAACTGCGCGGCCCAATCAGCAGCGCGGGCGGGATCTTTCAGCGTTATATCGATAGGAACTGATTTAAAATGCGCCAATTCAATTGACCCCATCGCCGAAGCCCCATAGGCCTCAACCAAAGGCTGACGCAGCCAAGAGGGCAGGCGCGGCACGCGCAACTTCTGCCAATCTTCCGGACCAGTTTGTGCCACTTTGCGCAACACCGCATTTATCAAACCTTTAAACGAGGCTGTGCGTTTGCTGTTGCCCGCAAGCGCAACGGCTTCATTCACAATCCCATGCGCATCCCCCCCCCGGCACAGCTCGACAACCGCCAGACGCAGGATATTACGCACGCCAAGCGGCGGGTTTTTGCGGATATGTTTGGCCAGCAAACGGTCAGCACGCTCTAGCCCGCGCAGCGTCTCCAGCGCCAAACGCTGCGCGCGCGCGCGCGCCTCAGGTGCCAGCGGCGCCAAAATATTTTCGGCAAGCAATTCTGCAATCAATTTGCCCTCAAGCAAAACCCCATTCAGCAGCTGCACGGCAGCGGCCCTTGGCGAAAGGTGAGGTTTTACCATAGTCAAATCCTTGCATTTATCAGAGCCGAGCGTATATCTATCTCACCACAAAGAGGAAAGCCCCGAGTGTCTCAAGACCGCAAAGATCTGCCCGCTGCCGCGATCCGTGCCTTGGCCGAAGCCGAAGCGCGTCGCCAGACTGCCAAAAACACGCCTCTTCCTAAAGAGCTGGGTGGCCGCGATGGACCCGAACCCGTGCGCTATGGAGATTGGGAGAAAAAAGGCTTGGCGGTCGATTTTTAGGCCCTAGACAAGCTGCTCACCAGCAATAACAGGCGTTCCGCGCAGAAACTCAGCGGATGATTGCGCAGATTTACCAGCCCGCTGCAGCCGCGTAATCCGCAGCGCACCTGACCCACAGGCAATGCCAAGATCATCATCAAGAACAGTGCCTGCAGAGGCCAATGGCTGCTCACATGAGATCAGCGCTGATCCCAAAAACTTCACACGCTCACCGCGCAGCATCGCCCAAGCACCTGGAAAGGGCGATAAGCCGCGGATTTGGCGATCTAAAATTTCAGCCGGCAAAGACCAATCAATCTGCGCTTCGCTTTTGTCAATTTTCTGCGCATAGCAAATACCAACTGAAGATTGTGGCCGTGCTTGCAACTGAGATAAATCCTTCAGACTCTGCACAATCGACCGCGCGCCAAGGTCAGATAAACGCTCATGCAACGCGGCGGTTGTCTCATCTGGCGCGATTGAAATTGTTTCTTGATATAAAACCGGCCCGGTATCGAGCCCAGCTTCCATTTGCATAATGCAGATGCCGGTCTCGCGATCACCCGCCATAATCGCCCGATGGATGGGCGCGGCTCCACGCCAGCGCGGCAATAAAGACGCATGGATATTCAAACATCCATGCGCTGGCGCATCCAGCAGCTCTTGCGGCAGCAACAGCCCATATGCCACAACCACCGCCGCATCCGCCCGCAACTCAAAAAAAGCAGCCTGCTCCTCTGCCTCTTTCAGCGAGGCTGGATGACGCACGTCAAGCGTTAACGCAAGCGCGCGCGCATGCACAGGACAAGGGCGTTGTTTTTTGCCCCGCCCTGCCGGCCTAGGCGGCTGCGTATAAACCGCAACGATCTCATGCCCTGCGGCGACCAACGCCTCTAAGACCGGCACGGAAAACGCCGGACTGCCCATAAAAATCAACCTCATGACAGTTTCCTTGCTTTGCGAAGCAACATATCGCGCCGCGTTTTCGACAGATGATCAAAATACATTTTTCCATTCAAATGATCTATTTGATGTTGCAAAGAGGTCGCCCATAAGCCAACGAAATCTTCGGTCTGCAGGGCACCTTGCGAATCTAAAAAACGCGCGGTGATTGCACGTGGTCGTTTAATCTGCGCGCTAACCCCTGGTAAATTCGGGCTGGCCTCTTCATAGCTGCGCAGCTCGATCGACGCATGAAGCACTTCCGGATTTGCCATACAAATGGCTTGCCCGCGCGCGTTTGAGGCGTCAATCACAGCCAAGCGCAGCATTTTGCCGATTTGCGGCGCTGCCAAACCGACCCCGGGCATGGCCTCCATCGTATCGATCATATCTCGCCAAAGGGCATGAATATCTTCTGTGATCTCTGAAATAGCCTTGGCCGGTCGACGCAGGCGTGGATCAGGCCAAGCCAAACAGTGGCGCACGCCCATGCTTATTCGGCCCTGCCGCGCGCGATCTCACGCTTAAATTTCTGCATTTTACGCGTGATCATCTGGCGTTTGATCGCGCCTAAATAATCGATAAAAAGCTTGCCATTCAAATGATCAATTTCATGCTGAATGCAGGTGGCCCAAAGACCGTCAAACCCCGCCTTATGCTCTGCCCCATTTTGATCGAACCAGAGCACTTCAACTTCACTGGGCCGCGTCACTTCGGCAAAATGTTCAGGGATCGATAAACACCCTTCTTCATATATATTTGTCTCGTCAGATTGGGCAGTGATCTGCGGGTTTATCATAATTTTCGGATCTGGCGCGGCGCCATCTTCCTTGACGCAATCCAAAACCACAATCCGCTCTAACAAGCCGATTTGCGGTGCGGCCAAGCCAATGCCAGGCGCATCATACATCGTTTCCAACATATCTTCTGCCAAGCCTCGCACCGCATCGGTAATATCGACAACATCGGCGCAGGCTTTTTTCAAGCGTGGATCGGGATGAAAAAGAATAGGTCTGATCATGCGCGTGATGTAAGACAAACCCAAAGCGGTTGCAACGGCTCTTGCGCCTAAGCGGCAATGCGATAGGGTTGCTAACGCACCTTTGGGAGGGTTGGATGCATTTCGACGAGCAGATAGACCGGCGCGGTTCAAACTGTGACAAATGGGATAATATGGAAGCCAAATACGGCGTTTCGCCGGAAGATGGGTTGGCCATGTGGGTTGCCGATGGCGATTTCCGTCCCCCAGCTTGCGTGCAGCAGGCCGTGCAAGACATGGCCGCCCACGGTATTTACGGCTATTATGGCGCGCTTGATCACTATCACAAGGCGATCTGTTGGTGGATGGAGACCCGCCATAACTGGCGGGTTGACCCCGATTGGATTTTCACCACCCATGGCTTGGGCAATGGCATCGCAATGTGCGTTGAAAGCTTTACCGAAGCGAAGGATGGCGTGGTACTTTTTTCCCCTGTTTATCACAGTTTTTACCGGATTATAAAAGCCAGCGGCCGAGCGATTACAGAATGCCCACTGGTAAATAATCAAGGACGCTATGAATTTGATTTCGAAGCGTATGACAGCCTGCTCACTGGGGCAGAGAAAATGCTGGTTCTATGCTCGCCGCAAAACCCCGGAGGCCGGGTTTGGACCAAAGCCGAATTGCAAGGCATTGCCGATTTTGCAAAACGCCATGACCTTATTATTGTATCAGATGAAATCCACCATGATCTGATCTATCCGGGTAAAAAGCATATCGCGATGCCCTTGGTCGATGCCAGTATCCGCGACCGGCTGGTGATGATGACCGCGACCACAAAATCGTTTAATATTGCCGGATGTCACACTGGCAATGTGATCATCGAGGATCGCAATTTGCGGGCAAGATTTGGGGCGAAAATGCGCGCGCTGGCGCTCAGCCCGAATAATTTTGGCATCGTAATGGCCACAGCAGCCTATAGCCCTGACGGGGCTTTATGGATTGATGGTTTAATGCGCTACTTAAATGAAAACCGGGCCATGTTTGAAACGGGGCTAAACGCGATTCCTGGTGCCAAAGCGATGCAACTTGAAGCCACCTATTTGTCTTGGATAGATTTCACAGATACCGGCATGACGCCGCAAGAAATTTCTACCCGCGTAGAGAAAGGCGCAAAAATCGCAGCCAATCACGGAGCCACTTTCGGTGCTGGTGGCGATTATTTTCTAAGGTTCAACTTAGCCCTTCCGAAACAACAAATCGAAGAGGCCGTCGGGCGATTACAAACCGCCTTTGGCGACTTGCAATAAACCTCAGTTCAGCAAAGCCACTGGGGCATCGTGACGTTGCTCGAAATCCAAAGGCGGGCGATCTAACGCCACTGTGTTCCGTTTAAATTCAAAATGGACTTCTCCGTGTTCTTCTTGCGAGGCAACGATCAAACATTGATAGACATGTGTCGCGCCGTTAAACACATCAACCAAGCCACGCATATGCGGCGCTCCCTCGGCCGAGATAACAAAGCCTGTGTCCCAAAGCTTCAAGATGGGATAAATCTCACCGTCAAACTGAACCCGAAAACGACTTTTACGCTTCAATTCATCCGCCCGTGCCCGATCAAGGCCCTGCTGTACGTCTCGCGATAAAAATGTGCTCATCGGCTCTTCCTATATTTTCATTAGAAATTCTGGCGCAGCGCGGCAAATTTTCAAGATCCCGGCGTATCAATAGTTTCCAAATGCCAAACGCTTCTGCCGATTAGAAAAATCGCTTAGGCTTTACGACGCCGCGCAAGAGACCCCAGCTCCATTGTGGAAGCCTACAAGATCTTGTGCATGCCTGCAGGCGCCATGCCAAAACTCGTTTTATTGCGCCAAATTCCCGCCATGCGTAAAAAATTTACTTTTAAAACTAAGCGTGAAACGTGCCCGGCAACTATGGCGCAAATACAACAAAATATCATTTTAAAAAAATGTATGTGGCTGACTCTTGGCGAAATTGCACGGATTCTAAGCCTGTTAAATACAAGAGCGAATCACAGCTTATCTAGAAAAGTATCCCGCTAATACCGGCCCCGTCAGAGCGTTTTAAAAACAGCGGGTGGTATCCTCTTAACCCCGCCCCGCCGCTTTCCTATGCGCGCTCGGCATAATGCTCAACCATCGCCACCAAATCATCTGGGGGCGTTTCGCTTTGCAAATAGGCGCAAGCGTTCGAACAATGCTGAAAAATCGAGCCATCCGAAAAGAAACTTGTATTGGTCACAAAAACCACACGCGCCTTGGGTCGGCGATAATTGGCGAAATCTAAAATTGCAAAAGCGCTGCCGTTTTTCAACACCAGATCTAAAACTATAATGTCAAACTCATCTTGCATGAGCGCTTTGACAGCCTCAGATTATGATCGCGCAAAACACACATCTGCACCAGTGCGCTGCAGAGCGCGCTCCCAAAGACACCCCAATTCAAAATGACTTTCAACAATAAGCACCCTCATAAGACCCCCGCGCCGACACCAGAAAAAGAAAGGAATTGATCGATTATCAACGCAAAAAGTAATAACAAAAGGTTAATGATCACATAAAATGTTAATCATTTTGAAAGAACTTGAAACCAACCGCCGAATAGACTTCTAGTGCTGCGCATAAAGACGGATGAAATATGTTTGATTTAACAGAAAAAACAAAGCCCCGGGATCATGGTGGACAGCTTGAAACCGCTTGCGCGCTTTATGGGGGGCTGCCAGAAGATTGGATTGATTTGTCAACCGGAATTAACCCCGAGCCCTATCCTGTTATACCTTTTTCAGCAGATGATTTTCAAAGATTACCCAGTATATCCGCGTATAATAGCCTGATCGCGGCCGCACGCGAATTTTGGTCGGTTCCAAACACCGCGCATGTGGTTGCCACCGCGGGCGCATCCGCGGCGATCGCGGCCTTGCCCAGTTTGCTCCCTCCCAGCCAAGTGGCGATCGCGCACCCAACCTATAATGAGCATCAAGCCGCCTTTACCGCCGCCGGATGGCGCGTTTCCGATAGCGCCCAGGCGGCGCAGGTCGTGGTGCATCCAAATAACCCCGATGGCCGGCTATGGCGCGCGAAAGAGTTAACACGGCCTATTTGCATCATTGATGAAAGTTTTTGCGACGTAACCCCGCAAGACAGTTTGATCGCTGAAGCAGGCAAACCCGGGCGAATAATCTTAAAAAGCTTTGGCAAGTTTTGGGGCCTTGCTGGGCTGCGCTTGGGCTTTGCAATAGGAGCCGATCCCGTTTTAAGACAGCTCGAAAACCGGCTCGGACCCTGGGCCGTATCTGGGCCCGCCTTACGCATGGGGGCTGCCGCGCTGTCTGATCCTACCTGGGCTCAGAACACCCGTAAGCGCCTGCACGCGGACGCCGCTCGGCTCGACAAATTGATGCTTGCCAAAGGCGCCCGATTGCACGGAGGCTGCAGCCTGTTTCGCCTCTATGAGCTGCGTGATGCCAAGGCCTGGCAAGCCAAGCTTGGGCAGCACCATATTTGGAGCCGCATCTTCCCCTATTCTAAAAGCTTTCTGCGGCTGGGCCTGCCTGCGCAATCCCACTGGGCGCGGATCGAAAAGGCGCTGTCATAATGGCTTGGCTGTTGTTTTTTGCGCTGATCCTTGATGCAGTTCTTGGTGAGCCAGAGTGGCTGTGGTCGCGGGTGCGTCATCCAGCCATTTTGATGGGTAATTTTATTTCCACCTGCACAAAACGCCTCAACTCCGGTGCCAATCGCAAACAAAAAGGCATCGCTGTTCTTTTGCTTGGGCTCAGTATCGCTATGGGCCTTGGCTTTCTACTCAGCCTTCTAGGCCCAATCTTTGAAACGCTGATTGCCGCCAGCTTGCTTGCGCATAAATCCTTGGTTCAACATGTAATCGCGGTGGCCAAAGGCCTGCGTCTTTCCCTGACCCAAGGCCGCAATGCGATCAGCAGGATCGTGGGGCGCGATACCTCGCAGATGAACATTGCGCAAATTTCCCGGGCCGGAATTGAATCTGGAGCTGAGAATTTCTCAGATGGGGTGGTGGCACCGGCGTTTTACTTTTTAATCGGCGGGCTTCCCGGAATGTTACTGTATAAATTCACCAACACGGCCGATAGTATGATCGGATATAAAACCAAAGAGCTGCAAGAATTTGGATGGGCCGCAGCGCGCTTTGATGACTTGCTAAATTTTATTCCCGCACGGCTCAGCGCCGCGATTATACTGCTGGTCTCTGGGCATTGGAGCGGCCTAAGCAAACTGTCAGAGAATGCCAAAACCCATGCCTCTCCAAACGCCGGTTGGCCCGAAGCTGCGATGGCATTGGCGCTCAACGTGGCCTTGGCCGGCCCCCGCAGCTATCACGGGCGCCTAACAGATTTTGCCTGGATCCATCCAAGCGGCAACCGCCATCCGGATGCTTATGAAATTGAGCGCTCGGTTGATATTCTTTGGAAAAGCTGGGCCGCGCTCTTGGCGTTGGTGGTGATAAGTGCAATCTTGTCAACAATGGTCCATTAATCAGGGATCTAACCGGGAGGGAAAAGGGGGCCGTAATGCGCTTTATAAATTGGACAGTCACCCGCCGTGCAAGCGCTGCGATACTCAGCCTGCCTCTGCTCTTTAGCAGCCCAGTATATGCGCAATCCTGTGGTGGCGATTTTGCCGATTTTGTTTTGCAATTAAAGCAAGAAGCGCAAACCAAAGGGGCGCCAGTCGCGCAGGTCAATGCATTTTTCAAAACGGTTGAACATAGCCCAAAGGTGTTAAAAGCCGATCGGGCACAGGCCATTTTCCAGCTGCCCTTTATCGAATTCTCGGGCAAATTAATCAGCGATCACAGGATGGCACATGGACAAAAAAATGCACAGAAACATAAGTATATTTTTGATCAGATTGAAGGTCTCTACGGTATTCCCCCAGGGGTTTTATTAGCATTTTGGGCCTTTGAAACCGATTTTGGCGCGTTTCAGGGCAATTACAATACGCGCAATGCTTTGGTCACCTTAGCCCATGATTGCCGGCGACCAGAACTGTTTCGACCGCAAATCTTTGCCGCATTAGAGTTGTTTTTAAGAGATGCGTTTAACCCAGAGACAATGCAAGGGGCTTGGGCGGGCGAGATCGGCATGGTGCAAATGCTGCCCCAAGATATTTTGGACAATGGCGTTGATGGGGATGGGGATGGGCTTGTTGATCTGAGATCCTCGCCTGCCGATGCTTTGATGTCTGGCGCCAAAATGTTGTCAAATATGGGCTGGAAAGGCGGTCAACCCTGGCTGCAAGAGGTGATTTTACCCTTTGATATGGATTGGAGCCTGACGGGGCTGGATACCCAAAAACCAGTTTCCAACTGGGTGGCTTTGGGGGTTCAAGGGGCCAACCAGTCGCTCTATCCAGCCGATCTGGAAAGCTCCATTATTTTACCCCAAGGCCGGTTTGGACCCGCCTTTATCGCTTATCCGAATTTTCATGTGTATTTCGAATGGAACCAAAGCTTTGTATACGTGACCACGGCTGCTTATTTTGCCACCTTGCTTGAAGGTAGCCCGCGCTATGGGTTCGAACTTGAAGACCCCGGGTTAAACGGAACGGAAATGAAAAGCTTGCAAAGCGCGCTGCGCGATCAAGGCTATGATGTTGGAAAAATTGATGGCATTCTGGGTGCTCAAACGCGTCGCGCCGTGCAAGAGGTTCAAAGCGCCTTGGGGTTGCCTGCAGATGCTTGGCCAACTTGGGCGCTGTTGAAAGCGCTTTAGGTGACGGCAAACTAAAGCCCCCTCAAGCGCGTTGCAAAATCTGGTGACCCATTATCCGCTGGAAAGTTTACGCCACCAAGCTTTCCGCTTTTTTCAAATCAACCGATACCAACTGGCTAACCCCTTGTTCCTGCATTGTGACGCCAAATAAACGATCCATCCGCGCCATGGTGACCGCATGATGCGTGATGATTAAAAACCGCGTATCTGTGCGGCGGCACATTTCATCTAACAAATCGCAGAAGCGCGTGACATTGGCATCATCAAGCGGGGCATCCACCTCATCGAGCACGCAAATCGGCGCAGGATTGGCCAAAAACACGGCAAAAATTAGCGCCATCGCAGTGAGCGTTTGCTCTCCGCCCGACAATAAAGACAAGGTGCTCAGTTTTTTCCCGGGGGGTTGGCACATAATCTCAAGCCCCGCCTCAAGCGGATCATCGCTTTCCACCAAAACCAAATTTGCCTCGCCGCCGCCAAATAAGTGCTTAAACAATAGCCCAAAATTGCTATTCACTTGCTCAAACGCGGTCAAAAGCCGTTCGCGCCCCTCGCGATTCAAGCCCGCGATGCCATTGCGCAGCGTGTGTATCGCCGCTTCCAAATCGGTTTTTTCTTCGCTTAAACTTTTATGTTCGCTCTCAACCTCTTTGGCATCTTCTTCTGCTCGCAGATTCACGGCCCCCAACGCTTCGCGTTGGCGTTTCAACCGATTCACTTCCGCTTCTATTTCATCCGCATGCGGCATGCGATCCGCATCCGTTGATAAGGAGTTCAGCAAGTCTTGCGGGGTGGTTTGCAACTCATCCTCGATGCGCTGCGCGGCGGCCGTTTTGGTTTCTTGCGCGGCCTCTGCGCGCGCCTCGGCGCCGGCGCGCGCCTCCCGCGCCTCGGAAGCGGCCCGTTCGGAATCTCGCTCTTGCGCAATGGCGTTGCGCAAAGCTGCTTCGCCCGTTGCCAAATTATCGCCCGCAGCTTTGCGCCGCGTTTCAGCCTGCGCAATGGCGCTGCTCAACTCTTCCCGTTTGCGTGCCAAAGCATCCGGCACCAGCGCCGCATCTGCCAAATCTGCCTCTGTTTGGGATTTGCGTTCTAGCAACTCAACCCGTCTTTGATCAGCGGTTTCAAGCCGCAATCGCCAGCCGCTAAGCTCTTTGGTGACCTGTTGTTTACGGCGCATGCGCGCTTCGCCGGCGCGGCGTAACTCATCTTGTTCTGAGCGCTTTGACAACATGGTGATGCGCGCCGCTTCCACAGTGAGCTTGATATCTTCAACGCGGTCTTTCAACGATTGGATATCCTCTAATGCGTCAACAGCCATCTGCGCCTCGGCCCGCTGCGCCTCAGCGCCTAAGCTTTCCTCTGCATGGCGCGCAACGGCCAATGTCAGGTTTTCAACCCGACCTTTTGCCAAGTTTAGCTTGGCTTCGGAATTGCTGAGCGCCCGATTTTTTTCAATCACCTCGCGATCTGCTTGCCGGCGCGCTTCGCGCGCGCGCTGGTCTTTGCCTGCCCACTCTGTAAGCTCCCCCGATAACAGATCATGGGCCGAACGCGCCGCGTGCAATTCAGCCTCTGTCTGCACCATTTGCTGCTTCAGCTCTTCCAATCTGTTCACTTGTTCAAGATGCAATGCGGCAGTCGATGGCGTATCTTCGGCCCAGATACAATAGCCATCCCAGCGCCATAGGTCACCTTCCAAGCTGACCAAACGTTGGCCGGGCTGCAAAGCCGCTTGCAAGCGTACGCCCTCATCCCCATCCACCAAACCGATCTGCGTCATCCGTCGCCCCAGCGCATCAGGCGTAGACACATGATTACTCAAGGGGGTTATGCCGTTGGGCAGCGGTTGCACAACGGGGTAATCGGGCAAAAATCGCCATCCTGACAGGGCATCTTCACCCTCAACCTCGGCCGCCCTTAAATCATCTGCCAAAGCCGCTCCAAGGGCTTTTTCAAAACCTTGTTCCACCTGCAAACGATCAAGCAATTGCCCACCTTCTTGAGAACCGCGCGCCAAAAGTTTGGCCAAAGCGGTTACTTCGGCTTCCAATGCCGTGTTTTCACCCTCTGCGCGCGATCGCTGGGCACGCGCTTCGGCCTCGCGCGCCTGCGTGTCAGAGCGCGCCGTTTCGGCCCGATCAAGCGCCTGTTCACACTGCTCTGCATGCGCCTGCGCCTGCGCGGCCAGGCTTTCATCAGCGTCAAACGCCTCGGCCGCCTCAACCACCTGTTGCTCAGAATGCTGCAAAGCCTGTTTGGCTTTTTCAGCCTCATCACGGCTGCGCTGAAGGGTTTTCTCGCTGTCTTGCAGCAAGCGATGCGCAGATTGGTGGCGCGCCGACAAACGCGCCACATCTTCGGTTAATTGCGAAAGATCGGTTTCGCGCTCTTGCAACACAGCAGAAGCATCCTGCGCCTCTTGCGTTGCATTCGATAATTTATCGTCTTGGCCCAAGGCCGCTTTTGACAATTCTTCCGTTTCCCACTCTAAACGCTCAATCATCTCCAATGCGTCGCGATTCAAAGCCTCTTCACGGGTGATGTCTTGGGCCAGCTGCACCGAACGGCCACCCAGCGTATCGATCTGTTGCTGCGCGTCACTTTCTTGCGCGCTCAATGTCTCGCGCTGAACTTGCAAGCGCTGCAATAAAGCCGCCGCAATCGCTTCTTCCTCGCGCACTGGTGGCAAGGCCTCTTCAGCTTCCAATCTCAACTTGCCATTGCTGCGCGCCATGGCTTCCGCTTTCGAGGCCGCCAATATTTGCGCCTGCAAAGCTTGGGCGGTGCTCTGACACAGCTCATCGGCCTCTTTCCAGCGCCGAAACAACAACAAACCTTCAGCGCTGCGCAAATCTTTGGCGATCGCGCGATAGCGCGCCGCATGTTTGGCTTGCCGAGCCAGCTGCGCCAATTGACCGGCAAGCTGCTCAAGCACATCATCCACGCGCCCCAGATTGCTTTCTGCGGCGTTCAGCTTCAGCTCGGCCTCATGGCGGCGCTGATATAACCCGGAAATGCCCGCCGCCTCTTCTAACACGCGGCGGCGGTTTTTGGGTTTAGCATTGATCAGTTCGGCAATTTGCCCTTGACGCACAAGCGCTGGGGAATGGGCGCCTGTAGAGGCATCGGCAAACAGCATTTGTACGTCACGGGCGCGCACATCTTTTCCCGACACTTTATAGGCGCTGCCCGCATCGCGGGTGATGCGGCGCACGACATCCAACACATCCACCTCGTTGAACGCAGCGGGTGCCAAGCGTTCGGCATTGTCCAGCTGCAATGTAACTTCGGCAAAATTGCGCGCCGGACGCGTGGCAGCCCCCGCGAAAATCACATCATTCATACCGCCGCCGCGCATCGCCGTGGGGCGGTTTTCACCCATCACCCAACGCAACGCTTCAAGCAAATTTGATTTACCGCACCCGTTTGGTCCCACAACACCCGTCAACCCATCTGAAATCAACAATTCAGTTGGATCAACAAAACTTTTGAAACCTGTCAGTCGCAGTTTGGAAAAACGCACCCGCACCCGCCTTTGATTCTCTGAGTTAAAGCGTGCCTTTGACGCGGAGCAGAGTCAACAGACCACCACTGTATCTCGTGTGCTCACTTTGGTTAACGTCTAGATATCGTAAAATTCACATCAAAATCATATAGGCTGGCGCTTTGGACAAGACAGGGTTTATACTCAAACAATGACGCCAATCTCTATCGCCATCGCGGATCCCCAGCACCCTGAAATCACCCAATTGCTGCAGCAAAGCCATGCCTTAATGCAGCAGCTTTTCGCAAGCGATGAAAATCACTTTTTATCAATTGAAGAGTTGCTATCACCCGATATTCGGTTCTTTGCCGCCCGCCAGCAAGGGCGCTATATCGGCTGCGGCGCGCTGGCTATCAGGCCAGATTATGGTGAGATCAAATCGATGTTTACAGATCCCAAAGCCCGCGGGACCGGCGTCGCTAGATCGGTACTAGACAGGCTAGAAGCCCAAGCGCGACAGCTTAAGCTGCCCAAATTGATGCTGGAAACCGGCGATTTGCTTTCGCATGCCCAGCGCCTTTACACGCAAGCAGGATTCACGCATTGCGCACCATTTGGGGATTATGAAAAACAACACAGCTCGATTTTTATGCAAAAAATACTGTATTAAAAGTCACAGGCGTGAACCCCCAAAACAACCGAAGAATCGGCCCAGGTGACGGCGACATCCTCGCAGCCCACCACCTGGCGCATGGCTTGCAAAGCAATCGGCCTAACCTGCTTTGTAGAGGGAAAACCCATTGCGTTGATCCGCAGCGCCTCGATCATTGGCCCGCGCACTCGAATATCAAACTTCATATTCTTATGGCGCACGGTTTGTGCATGTATACCCTGAAACGCATAGCTGCCATCATCACAAGACATTAAAAAAATAAAAAAAACATACCAATATTTAAACAAAACAACACTTACTACTAAATTAAATCTGGCATTTGCTTGCAGAAAAAAATGGCATATATAAGACGCTACGTTTATTTAAAACTCGGATAAGAGGACGCGTTTTGCCATTTCAAAAGGTAACGTCTGAAAAGCTGTCCCATGCTGTGACCCGCCAAATTGAGCAGTTGATCCTGCGCGGCATTTTGCGGCCGGGGGAACGCTTGCCCTCCGAGCGGGAGCTGTCCGAGCGTTTCGCAGTGTCGCGTCCATCCCTGCGCGAAGCGATTTCGCAATTACAAGAGCGCGGCTTGCTCACGTCAAAAGCCGGCGCAGGCATTTACATCGCGAATGTACTTGGCAACTCGTTTTCACCAGCCCTTGTAAGCCTGTTCAGCAGCCATGAAGAAGCGGTGTTTGATTATATTGGTTTCCGCCGTGATCTTGAGGGGTTGGCCGCCGAACGCGCCGCCAAATTCGCCTCTGATACCGATTTGCGCGTGATCCAAACCATTTTTGATAAAATGCAGGCGGCGCATCACAAACGGAACCCAACCGATGAAGCCCGCCTCGACGCCGAATTTCACCTGTCAATCATCGAGTCCAGTCACAACGTTATTATGCTGCATATGATGCGGTCCATGTATGATCTGTTACAAGAAGGCGTGTTTTACAACCGCCAAATGATGTTCAAGCAACGCGTCACGCGCGGCGAGATCTTAGAACAACATCGCGCGATCAATACCGCCTTGCAGGCCCGCGACCCCGAGGCCTCGCGCGCCGCGGTTGAAGTTCATATGGATTATATCGAAGCTGCGCTGCAAGATTTAAAAATATCAGAGCGCAATGAAGCTATTGCGCAACAGCGCTATGAGCATGAACAAGAGCGTGGATAGGCATAAGCACCGGCTCGATTATGTTTTTCGAAAGCTGCGCACCCAAGCCCAAAAATTCGACAGACGCTCTTCCATCGCGTCAAAAATGGGTGATAAGCGGCGGGCGTAAAACCGCAGCCACCGCACCCGAAGAGCCCAAAAGACCAATCCCAGCAGCGTCAAAAAAACGGTATTGAACCATGGAAATGACGTTTCATCCGGGCCAGATACCGGTTTAAGGGAAACCGCGTTTGGATAAATAGACAAAAACGTATTGCGCCAGCCATAATGGCGGATTTTCACCCATTGCACCTGCGCGCTTGATTTTGCACTGCGCAGATTTGACGCCTCGGCCTGCAAATTTGACGTGTCAAATTTAAAATAAAATGGCCAACCCCAGCCCGTATCCTCGTTGCGAAACACGATCGGTCGATCCTGCGCATCAAAACTCTCTATAAAAAACACATCCCGGTTCGATTGCAGGCGGCCATCCTCGCCCATATGGCGCGCCCAAAATAACCCCGTACGGCCAAAATCAATCCGCTTTTCATAGGTGTCATTTATACGAACAACATCATTTTGGGGTAGCGCATAGTGCAAAACCCCGATCCCGATCATTAACACAATTGCCTGAAAACTTCTTACCAAAAACCGCATATGCACCGCCTAAAAAACTCTGACGGGCTTAACCTAAGCGCGAACCTTTAAAAATGCACCCCCATAGCAGCCAAAGGATCGTTAAAATTACAATGCAAACGCTCAAAAAAGCGTTGGGGCGCTGGTAAACAGACCCCAACGCAGAGTTTGTTAAGCAATCACATTAAACTCGGGCCCATAGGGATATCCGGTGATGTTCTCAGCGCCCTCTTCTTTAATCACCAAAATATCATGTTCCCGATAGCCACCGGCCCCGGGTTGCCCGTCCGGGATTGTCAACATCGGCTCCATTGAAATCACCATGCCCGGCACCAGAACAGTGTCGATATCTTCGCGCAATTCCAACCCAGCCTCGCGCCCATAATAATGCGAGAGCACGCCAAAAGAATGGCCATAGCCAAAACTGCGATATTTCAATAAGCCCTGTTCTTCAAAAAATTGGTTTATGCGCTCTGTTACCTGCGAACAACGCATGCCGGGCTTTAACAAACCGATACCCAATTCATGCGCCTCGATATTGGCGTGCCAGATCTTTAAGCTCTTGGGATCCACCTCACCCAAAAACAAGGTCCGCTCAAGCGCGGTGTAATAAGCCGAAATCATAGGAAATGTATTAAGCGACAAAATATCGCCCGGTTGAACTCTCCGCGCCGTTACGGGGTTATGCGCGCCATCGGTGTTCAAACCCGATTGAAACCAGACCCAAGTATCGCGATATTCAGCGTCGGGGAACCGTTCTGCGATCGCCAGTTCCATGGCATCTCGGCCCGCTATGGCAATATCCAATTCGCGCGCCTGATCTTTAATCGCCGCCCGAATAGCATAACCTCCAATATCCGCAATTTCTGCTCCGGCGCGAATCAAAGCAATTTCAGCCTCTGATTTGAGCATTCGCTGCGTCATGCTTGCCGGCGCAAGATCCACCAAATTTGAGGGCTCTAAAAAGGCATGTAACCTATCATGCTGGGCCAAAGTCAAATGATCTGCTTCATAGCCGATCACCGCCTGTTTGCCGGTTACGGACGCCACCGCCGCCCAAAAATTGTTGCGCTGCCAATCCGTGTAGGTGATATTTTCTCCATAGCAGCGGCGCCAAGGCTGACCGCCATCAATCCCCGCCGAAATCGTGAAACTACTATCTGCAGTCACAACCAATCCATAGGGGCGGCCAAAGGCACAGTATAAAAACCCTGAGTAATAAGCGATGGCTTGCATCGAGGTAAGCAGCGTGGCCGAAACCCCATGCTGGTGCATCACGGCACGCAAGCCGTTCAATCGCGCCTCATATTCGGAGCTTGAGAAAGGCAAAGCCGCTTTCTCACCATTGTAGAAGTGATAATATTCAGAACGTTCAGTCATTTTTTGACCCTCCATTGACGTTTCAAAAGAAGGTCCCGGCGTTCAGGACTGTGGGATAGGTTCGCCTGCGCAGAATTGCCCAAACGGGGCGACGCCATCGCCCGCACCTACCGCGTGCTTTCTCCGAAAACTGCCTGAGAATCAAGTCAAAATTTCAAACCTCATCTTAAACGGGAAGGCTTGGTAAAAACCGTCCTTTTTCGGCGGTTATAAAATCAGAAATCATCCGCACTGCCCCGGTTTGCACAACATCTTTGGGCAATAACAAATACCATTTGCGCGTGATCGGAAAATCATCGCCGCGCAGCGTCACCAACCGGCCACTGCGTAATTCTTCGATCACGGTATGCGCCGAAATTAAGGAAATCCCCAAACCCGCAATCACCGCTTGCTTGATCGTTTCATTCGAATCCATTTCGATGGTCTGATAGACTTGCCCCGGCGCAATACGATCAAGATAACGATTGGCTAAGATCCGTGTTCCTGACCCTTGTTCACGCGTTAAAATAGGATGCGACAGAATTTCCTCGGGGGCCACGGGATATCGGCTTGCCAAGGCGTGATCGGGCGGCAGGATGATAACATGCGGATGATCTCCCAGCACCACCTCAGCGGTTAAAGGCGCTTTGGGTGGCCGTCCCATAATTGCCATGTCAACGGCATTTTCTTGCAAAGCCGCGATAATTTGATCGCGATTTCCAACTTTAAGCATCACCTCGATATCGGGATGAGCGCGTTTGATTTCAGCCACCAATTGCGGCGCAAAATATTTCCCAGTACTAACCACACCCAGTACAACATTCCCCGCCAAGCCATTTCGCAGCGCATCAATTTCGCGCACCGCCATCGCCAAAGCCTGATAGGATTGGCGTTGCGCACGCAGCAATGCATCCCCCTCTGAAGTCAGCTGGAACCCCTCGGAATTTCTCCGATCAAACATCAAGCAGTTGAAATTCTCTTCCAAAGTCTTCAGCTGCGTGTGCACCGCCGGAGGGGTGAGGTTCAAAATATCGGCAGCACGCGTGATCGAACCGGTTTCGGCAACGGCCTCCAGTGCTCGTAATTGACGAAAAGTAAGGCCATTCAGACGTTGCATTTAAGCTATTCTAAAAAATTTTATCTCGATTAACGTTAGATAAATAATTTGTGTCTGACAAGATTCTTGAAACCCGGTCGATAAAAAGCATTTTCGACCGCCTTATATTTCGAATAAAATTGCAAATTACCGCTTACAGGCTGAAAAATTAAATATGACTGTTTTTATAATATACGGCGGCGTATTCTACTTTTTCAAATAGCGCGAAGCCAGTATCCACAACAGCCTTCAAGGTGAGTTTCACTGAAATTTCGAACAATCCGTCACTCTTTGAATTTTAAAACAAAGGATAGAGGATATCCGATACAATACTGGCGTTGGAAACAATCGCCCCGCAAAGCCACAGTCTGAGCCGACCCGCTATTCTAGCTGCCCCTTGCGTCTATAATACTGCCAAAAGCTGCAGCGCGAAACCCACCCCATAAGCGGCCGGCTTGCGTCAGCGCACGCGCATGTTTACAGACGGTGTAAACCCATCGGACCGCGGCGCTGCCCCAGCGCATGCCCACGTGGATCGACAGAACGCAAACTTAAAAGCGCACATGCACGAACCCGAGCATCTGCCATAACCCGAAAGAAACACAATGAGCTTTGATCGTTCGATTAAAATCGCCCCCTCAATACTCTCGGCAGATTTTGCCGATTTTGGCCGCGAAATCCAAGCGATTGAGGCGCAAGGATGCGATTGGGTACATGTAGACGTGATGGATGGGCATTTTGTACCGAACCTCACATTTGGGCCACCGCTCTGCGCCGCCATCCGCAAGCATATCAAAACAATTATGGATGTGCATTTGATGATTTCGCCCGTAGACGCTTCTATTCAAGCCTATGCCGATGCAGGCGCTGATATTATCACTGCGCATGTGGAAGCAGGCCCGCATAGCCACCGCACCATGCAAGCCATTCGCGCCGCGGGTTGCAAAGCGGGCATCGCCCTGAACCCAGGCACACCCGCAAGCGCCATCACGCCTCTGCTCGATATGGTCGATTTGATCTGCGTTATGACCGTGAATCCTGGATTTGGCGGGCAGAAATTTATCCATTCGCAAATTGAAAAAACCAAAGAATTGCGCAGCATGGTTGCGGACCGCCCAATACATATCCAGATCGATGGTGGGGTCACACCCGAAACCGCGCCGCTCGTTTCGGCGGCTGGCGCCGATGTCTTGGTCGCAGGATCTGCCGTGTTTAAAGGCGGATCGATTGCAAACCCTGGCCCCTATGGTCACAATATCCGCGCCATACGCGCAGCTGCAAAAGGATAAACCGTGTCAAGCATTCCCCCCGTTTGCGATTTCAACTGGCCCGCGCCCGATTTTCAGCTTCCTGCAACGGATGGGCGGATGCTATCCCGAAACGATATCAGCGGTCCAAGAGGCTGCTTGATCATTTTTATGTGCAATCACTGTCCCTATGTATTGAGTGTTTTAGACAGACTGCAAAGAGACGCGCGCGATTTACAATCTATCGGCATTGGAGTGGCGGCGATCAACGCCAATGATGCCTTGGCCTATCCTGCTGATAGTTTTGAAAATATGATCACATTGGCCGAGGAGCACAGGTTTTCATTTCCATATCTTTATGATGAAACGCAAAGCGTTGCAAAAGCTTATGGCGCGGCCTGTACACCGGATTTCTTCGGCTTTAACGCCGCCGGCGGGCTGCAATATCGCGGCCGACTAGATGCATCGGGAAGAACCGCCGGAGCCACCGATCTACGCAGAGACCTTTTTGAAGCCATGCTACACATGGTGAAAACCGGCCATGGGCCCGAAGTGCAAATCGCCTCCATTGGCTGCTCAATCAAATGGAAACCAGAATGAACGGGCTTATTTTTGATCTTGACGGCACGCTGATTGATAGCGCGCCGGACATACAGGCGGCCGTGAATAAAATGCTGGCGGAGGAAGGCATCAGCCCGCTGGATTTGGCAACCGTAATTTCTTTTATCGGCAATGGAATGCCCAAATTGGTGGAACGCGTTCTGCACGCGGTGCAGCTGCCGCTCGAGCGGCACAGCGCGCTCTATGAAAAAACCCTCTTGCTGTACAATCAGGCCCCCAGCGCACTGAGCCAACCCTATGAAGGGGTGGTCGAAATGCTTGAAACCTTGGCCGCGCAGGGGCATCGCCTCGCAATTTGCACCAATAAGCCCGCCGAACCCGCCCAACAAATTCTACAGGATTTCAACTTGGAACGGTTTTTTGAGGTGGTCGTGGGTGGCGACAGCTTGTCCGTTAAAAAGCCAAATCCGGCGCCGCTGCAGCATTGCGTCGCACGATTGGGCGCCAGCGCCGCACTTTATATTGGTGACAGCGAAGTGGATTATGAAACCGCGCAACGGGCGCAAATTCCATTCATCTTTTTCACCGGTGGATACCGAAAAGCTTCGGCCGCGTTTTTCCAAAACGCCCACCATATTGACCAGTTTAGCGCGGTACCAGCCTTGGCAGACAGCCTTTTAAAAAAGCCCTGAACCTGCAGAAAATGCCTTGTAAGCTGCGCTCTACAGCGCCTGAGACCAGAGCATAACAGCGGCATAGTGATCGCCCGGCAATGCTGGAACAGGCCTATGCAAGCACGTCGAGCAATCGGTTATGTTCAGGGTCTTTTAACGCATCAATAATATCAAAATGGTGGCATTTAGGCGGTATCACAGGCACCACGTGCCAAGCGCTGCCCAGCCATGCGGCTTGCTGCAAGAAAACCGGGCGTTCTGCTCCGCCCACCCAAATCCGCACATCTAGATCTGGTTTCGGGGCAAAAACCGGGCTTTCATCCCGCGCAGATGCGCTATCCAGCTTAAAATCGGCGTTCATCGAGGTTTCCATCAATGGCCGTAAATCCGCCAAGGGCGAAATTGCTAAAACCCGTTTTATCCGTTCATGAAGCGCCTGCGGCAGCCCATCGGCGCATGCCATACGTGCAACAAGATGCCCACCCGCCGAGTGGCCCGCCAAAATCAGTGGCCCCGCAATGCGCGCGGCGCTTTGCACGATCGCCTGCGATATCTGGCGGGTAATCTGCGCGATCGAAACGCGCGGGCATAGATCATAGGAGGGCATCGCCACCGCCCATCCATGCGCCAAAGGTCCCTGCGCGAAATGCGACCAGTCGCTTTTGTCAAACCTCAGCCAATAACCGCCATGAACGAAGACGAATAGACCTTTGGGCGGATTCTCCGGTAAGAACAGATCAAAGCGTTGGCGCTCGTTTTGACCATAAGCAATGTCAAGCTGGGCCGCATCCCGGGCCAGCATATCTGCGCGAAACGCCGCAGCCTGCGATTTCCATCTTTCTATAAAACCCTCTGCCCCGGGAATAAATGGTGCATTGGCATAATCATTGTCTAAACGCATTGAGCTTTTTCATTTTGTCTACTGGACAAAGTTTGACAGAGTTGCTTTGGCTTATGAAGCGTTATTTGGAGAAAAAGCATATGTTAGACACCCACACCAACCTGGCCAGCCTGTTGAAAGATCCCAGCCTCTTGGTAACGCAAGCCTATCTGGCCGGAGAATGGGTGGACGGAGATAATGAAGCCCGCTTTGAGGTTGTGAACCCTGCCCGCGGCGATGTGATTGCGAAGGTGGCTGATATCAGCCGGGCCCAAACTGCCCAGGCCATCGCTGCCGCAGAAAAGGCGCAAAAGCTTTGGGCTGCCCGCACTGCCAAAGAGCGCAGCGTTATTTTACGGCGCTGGTTTGATTTAATGGTGGAACATACGGATGATTTGGCGCTGATCCTTACCGCCGAACAAGGCAAGCCATTGGCCGAAGCCAAAGGCGAAATCAGTTATGGCGCTTCCTTCATCGAATTTTTTGCCGAAGAGGCCAAACGGGTTTATGGCGAAACCATCCCCGGCCACCAACCTGATAAACGTATCATGGTGCTGAAGCAGCCGATTGGCGTAGCCGCCTCAATCACGCCTTGGAACTTTCCCAATGCAATGATCACCCGCAAAGCCGCGCCTGCCTTGGCCGCAGGATGCGCATTTGTGGCGCGGCCCGCCTCAGAAACGCCTCTCTCGGCGCTGGTCATGGGGGTTTTAGCCGAGCGCGCAGGCCTGCCCAAAGGTGTGTTGTCAATCCTTCCGGCCACGCAGGCCGCAGAGATCGGCAAAGAATTTTGCGAAAATCCGATCGTGCGCAAACTCACCTTTACCGGATCCACCGCAGTGGGCCGCAGCTTGCTGCGTCAAGCCGCAGACAGCGTGATGAAATGTTCTATGGAATTGGGAGGCAACGCGCCATTTATTGTATTTGATGATGCCGATCTCGACGCCGCAGTGGCCGGCGCGATCATGTGCAAATTTCGCAATAATGGCCAAACCTGCGTTTGTGCGAATAGAATCTACGTGCAAGCGGGCGTTTATGACGCCTTTGCCGAGAAGCTGGCAACAGCCGTGGCCGCGCTCAAAGTGGGTGACGGGCTGGAAGAGGGTACCGCTTTGGGCCCGTTGATTAACCAGAAAGCCATCACAAAAGTGCAAGACCATATTGCCGATGCCACTGTCAAAGGCGGCACGGTAAAAATGGGCGGGCAAACGCTGCAGGGCGCTGGGTATTTTCTAACCCCCACCATCATTACAGGCGCCACAAAAGACATGAAAGTCGCCCAAGAAGAAACCTTTGGCCCCTTTGCGCCTTTGTTCAAGTTTGAAGATGAAGACGAAGTGATCGCGCTGGCCAATGATACAATTTTTGGCCTTGCCTCGTATTTTTATGCCAAAGATCTGAGCCGTGTTTACAAAGTGGCCGAGGCTTTAGAATACGGGATTGTGGGCGTTAACACGGGTATAATTTCCACTGAGGTGGCACCCTTTGGCGGCGTCAAGCAATCAGGGATTGGGCGCGAGGGCAGCCATCATGGCATCGAAGATTATCTGGAAATGAAATATATCTGCCTATCCGTCTGATACCGCTGTCACATCGCGCCATCGCCTTGCCCGTAAATCTGCTTTGTAAGCTGCAGCTCAAAAAATCCGTAAGTTGTCCAGAGGCCCGATTTCAAACTGAACCGGCTTGAGAATAGGCCAGCAAGCTCACCTCTGCGTAAAAACGGATTGCGCAGGATCTGGGTTGCCATCTTCCGACCGTGAAAACAAACCGAGGCAATAGTAAAAAAGGATCAGCATAATGCGATTAGGGCCAATGGATTGGGGGCTACTGGTGCTTTTATCTCTGCTTTGGGGGGGATCCTTTTTATGCGTTGGCATCGCGGTACAGGAATTGCCCGTGTTAACCATAATCGCCCTCAGGGTCAGTCTGGCTGCACTTGTGCTCTGGGGCATCGCGCTCTTCAGCGGCCATCAGCTGCCACGCGGGCGAAAAACCTGGCAGGCCTTTCTGGCTCTGGGCCTGCTGAATAATGTTATCCCCTTTGGACTGATCGTTTTCGGACAACAAACCATTGGCGCCGGCCTTGCCGCCATTTTAAACGCCACAACCCCCTTATGGACCGTTCTTATCGCGGCTCTGTTTCTGGCCGATGAACGGTTTTCAAAGCAAAAGCTCTTTGGCGTTCTGTTGGGGCTCGTTGGCGTTATCGTGATGGTTGGGCCAGACAGTCTTGCAGGGATATCGCGCAATCTTGGCGCGCAATTGGCAGTGCTTGGTGCAACGCTTTCATACGCGTTTGCCAGCGTGTTTGGACGCCGCTTTGCCGCGGCAAAAATCAGCCCCCTGCATACCGCTTTGGGGCAGGTCACCGCCTCATCGTTTATTTTGGTGCCCTTGGCACTGATGATTGATACGCCTTGGGCATCTGCGCTGCCAAGCCAAGCGACCATCTTCGCTATTCTCGGGCTGGCCGTTCTGTCAACCGCAGGCGGATATTTATTGTTTTTCAACATACTGGAACGCGCGGGCGCCACAAATGTGTCTTTGGTCACCCTTTTAATTCCACCCTCCGCCATCGCGATGGGGATGTTGTTTTTAGAAGAAACGTTGCAAGGCATACATTTTATTGGCTTGGCCTTGATCATTTTGGGTTTGCTCAGCTTGCAAGGAAGACTGTTCCGTCTCAGCGGGCCAAAACAAGCGGATTGACCCGCGTTCAAGGCCTCGTTACTGAGCACCACCCGAAAGAAAATGGATCACAAGATGGCAAGGCAGCGCAAAGGCCGCGACATATCAGGATGGTTGATCATCGACAAGCCTGTAGGGATAACATCTGCCGCTTTGGTCAACAAAGCCAAATGGGCGCTCGGGGCCAAGAAAGCCGGCCATGCGGGTACTTTGGATCCCGAGGCAACGGGGCTTTTGGCGCTGGCCTTTGGCGAGGCAACAAAAACCGTTCCTTATATCACGGATGCTCTAAAAGCCTATGAATTCACGGTCAGGTTAGGGCAGGAGACCAATACGGATGATGGCGAGGGGGAACTGACGCGCCAAAGCGATGCGCGGCCCAGCGATGCCGATATCAAAAACGCCTTGCGGTCGTTTATTGGCGATATCGAGCAAGTGCCACCAAAATTCTCAGCGGTGAAAATCGATGGCCAGCGCGCGTATAAACTGGCTCGATCGGGGGCGGATATCGCGCTTGAGGCGCGCCCGCTCTTCGTCGACTCGCTTTTGCTGATTGATCGGCCCGATGCGGACCATGTGGTGCTAGAGCTCACCTGCGGCAAGGGTGGCTATGTGCGCGCGATCGCACGCGATCTGGGCCAAAAACTGGGATGCTTTGGGCATGTCGTTCAATTGCGGCGGATCTGGTCTGGGCCCTTCGATCTGGATCAAGCCGTGAGCATAGAGCAGCTGGAAGCGCTTGCAAAAACCCCTGAGCTGGATCACAAATTAGTGCCATTAGAAGCTGGTCTCAGCGACGTAAGCGAAGCCCGGTGCACAGCAGAATCAGCGGCCAAATTGCGCAATGGCAACCCCGGCCTGGTGATCGCGCAAAATCTTCAATATGGCGATTTATGCTGGGCCAGCTTCGAGGGTGAAGCTGTTGCCATCGGGCGTTATCAAGCCGGTATGCTTTACCCCAACCGCGTTATTTTGCCAACTCGGTAAAGGGCGAACCGCAACGCTGGGGCCCGAGCACAAATTGCAAAGAGGCCGCAAAACGGCCTGCAAAACCTTGCAAAAGCCAAAAACAACGGCCAGACATACCTATGATCAAACGACAGCACCAAAAGGGTGACGCATTTTCACAGGCCATTTATTCGCCCTGCGAGCGCTATCGCTACAGCCTGACCAGAACCTGGCAAGACAGCGCGCCAAAAGTAAATTTTATTATGCTCAACCCATCGACGGCAACGGAACTTCAAAACGATCCCACCGTTGAGCGCTGTGAGCAACGTGCCCGGGCGCTGGGGTTTGGTGGGTTTTGTGTGACGAATATTTTTGCCTGGCGCGATACAGATCCCAAAAAGATGCGCGCCGCCGCCAACCCGGTTGGGCCAGAAAATGATGGGGCAATCCTGCAAGGCTGCGCTTGGGCCGATCACATCATCGCAGCTTGGGGCACGCATGGGGCGCATTTGCAGCGCGGACCCGCTGTCAAAACCCTGTTATGGACATTAAAAATGCCAATCTATCATCTGGGGTTAACCAAAGCCGGCCACCCAAAACACCCGCTCTATTTAAGCTACGCGCAACAACCGGAACTTTGGATCACCTAAATGCCGCAGCAAGATCCAGAAATAAAACGACTCACACAGGCGATAGACGCCCTTCGAAACCATCCATTTTTACGCCTTAACAGCACCATTGCTCAACAAATTTGGATTACCTTTTTGCGGGGCATGGCCTTCGGATTAGGCTCGGTGCTGGGCGCAACCTTTTTGGTTTACGTCCTTGTACAAACCCTCTCGCAATTTGAATTTATTCCGATATTAGGCGATTGGGCGGCGCAATTGATCCAGCAAATAGAAAACAATCGTTAACCAAGGTTTCACTCTCAGATTGCATCCATCATCCCCAATCCGCACAGTTTACCCGCGGGGCAGCTTGGGGGGCGACAGGGGCAGTATGTTTTTCTTGGCAGGAATTTTCAGCGCATTGATGCTAAGCGGTCTAGTGGTCATGATCGACAGCGATGAAGATGGCCAATTTGACGACACCGAAAATCTTGAGGATAACGGCTTTAAGGCGCGTAAAATGCAGGAAGACCGCTTTGTAACAGGTTCAGACGCGACCGGCAGCATACAATCTGGCAACGCCGCCGACAATCACCTCACCGGCACAGTCGGTCCGGATCAGATCAACGGCTATGCGGGCCATGATCGCCTTTCTGGCGGGGCCGGTGGTGATATTTTGATCGGTGGCGCAGGCAAAGATCACCTTTGGGGCGGCGATCACAACGACCAGCTGCGCGGAGATGCTGAGGATGACATATTGAACGGCGGCGCGGGTGCGGATAGGCTTTTTGGCGGTCTGGGGAATGATCAGCTTTTTGGCGCAGCCGGAAAAGATACGCTTTTAGGCGGCGAAGGCGATGATAATCTGCAGGGTGATGCGGGAAATGATGCGCTGTTGGGCGGCTATGGGAATGACAGATTAGAAGGTGGCGCAGGCAGCGATAGCCTGTTTGGAGGCCCGGGAGACGATATTTTAATCGGGCAAGAAACCCAAGCCACCGCTGATTTTCTGAATGGTGGCGCCGGAAATGATATTTTACAAAGCGGCGGAGCTGACAGTTTGCATGGCGGATCCGGTCAAGATCTGTTCCAAATCATCACAGCTGCAAACAGGCCTGAAGATATTGCCGAAATCAGCGATTTCAACCCAAGTCACGACCATATTGAAATATGGATAAACGGCCAGCAGCAAACCGATCCAATTATAGAAATCAGCCAAAATAATGCTGGCCACGCCTTGGTTTGGCTGAATCAAAATCCAATTCTTTCGGTTTTATCGGAAGAAAAACTGACTGCGGCTCATATTATTTTGCGCCATGGCCCTGCAAACGCCTAATTTTCGCTTTTCATTTGCAGCAAAACCGATTAGAGTGCCGGTTTAGTCAGGCGATGCTTGGCTGAGCTCCACGGGCCCTGCTGGACGACATCCCGGCCTGCGCCATCAACCTTTAACAAAAGGAGACCCCGATGTCGATTACTGCAGAAGAAAAAGCAAAAGTGATGAAAGACTTCGCCACCAAAGACGGCGATACTGGATCACCCGAAGTGCAAGTTGCCATTTTAACATCTCGGATCACAACATTGACCGAGCATTTTAAAAGCCACAAGAAAGATAATCATTCACGCCGCGGTTTGCTTAAAATGGTCGCGTTGCGCCGCAAATTGCTGGATTACGTGAAAGCAAAAGACGAAAGCCGGTATCAAGACCTTATCAAGCGTCTGGGTATCCGCCGCTAAACCTAAGCTTACGATACGATGTTTTTTGAATGGCGTCTCAATTCTGAGGCGCCATTTTTTTATAATTAAGGCAAAGATAGGCACCTCCTAATCGCGTAATCTTGGTGCCAAGCAAACCGCTTTGCCAGCTCTTTCCATCACTGCATAATTAGGCTAAACGCCCTCTATCTGAAATCCGGCGCCCGGACTCCAGCGCCCGACATATAAGATATTGGGGTCAGGGGGAATTCGCCCCCTACGCAAATGGCCAATCGGCCTTATTAGGAAACATAGATGTTTAATGTAACGACGAAATCAATCGAATGGGGCGAAGAGCGCCTGACACTCGAAACGGGCAAAGTGGCCCGTCAAGCCGATGGCACCGTGATTGCCACGCTCGGCGAAACCTCAGTGATGGCCAATGTGACCTTCGCAAAAGCACAAAAGCCGGGGCAAGATTTCTTCCCGCTGACCGTGCACTACCAAGAAAAATATTACGCAGCGGGTAAAATCCCGGGCGGCTTTTTCAAGCGCGAAGCGCGCCCTTCTGAAAAAGAAACTTTGACCGCGCGCTTGATTGATCGCCCAATTCGCCCCCTCTTTGTGGATGGCTTCAAAAATGAAGTCTTGGTGATGTGTACCGTTCTTAGCCATGATTTGGTGAACGATCCCGATATTGTTGCAATGATCGCGGCCTCTGCTGCGCTGACAATCTCTGGTGCGCCATTCATGGGGCCGATCGCCGGATGCCGTGTGGGATATACCGATGGTGAGTATGTTTTAAACCCGACCGTGGATGATATGGATCATCTGCGTAACAACCCAGATCAGCGTTTAGACCTGGTCGTTGCCGGCACCAAAGACGCCGTGATGATGGTGGAATCAGAGGCTTATGAGCTGACCGAAGAAGAGATGCTCAACGCGGTGACATTTGCCCATGCGCAAATCCAACCCGTGATCGATTTGATCATTGATTTGGCAGAAGATGCGGCGAAAGAGCCCTTCCATTTCGAAGCCCCCGATTACGCCGATCTTTATCAAGCGATCAAAGCGGCAGGTGACGCAGACATGCGCGCCGCGTTTGCCTTAAGCGATAAACAAGAGCGCACAGCCGCAGTCTCAGCCGCGCGTGCAACGATCACGGCGGCGCTGAGCGACGAGCAATTGGCCGATGCCAATCTCGGATCAGCGATGAAAAAGCTGGAAGCCGGCATCCTACGCGGCGATGTGGTAAAAACAGGCAAACGTATCGACGGACGCGGCACCAGCGATGTGCGCGGAATTGTTTGCGAAACCGGCATGCTGCCACGCACCCACGGGTCTGCTTTGTTTACGCGCGGCGAAACCCAAGGCTTGGTGGTTACCACGCTTGGCACGGGCGATGATGAGCAGATCATCGATGCCTTGCATGGAAATTCTCGCAGCAACTTCCTTTTGCATTATAACTTCCCCCCCTATTCGGTTGGTGAAGCGGGCCGCGTGGGCCCTCCTGGTCGCCGCGAAATTGGCCACGGAAAATTAGCATGGCGCGCGCTACAGGCGGTTTTGCCTGCGGCAACCGACTTTCCTTATACCGTGCGCGTTGTCTCTGAAATCACTGAATCAAACGGATCCTCTTCCATGGCTTCCGTCTGTGGAGGCTCTTTGTCAATGATGGATGCCGGAGTTCCCTTGAAAGCCCCGGTTGCCGGCGTTGCGATGGGTCTGATCTTGGAAGACAGCGGAGATTTCGCAATCCTAACCGATATCTTGGGCGATGAAGATCACCTTGGCGATATGGATTTCAAAGTGGCGGGAACCGCTGAGGGGATCACCTCATTGCAAATGGACATCAAAGTCGCTGGCATCACGCCTGAAATCATGAAACAGGCTCTGGCGCAGGCCAAAGAGGGCCGGCTGCATATTCTTGATGAAATGTCCAAATCTCTGACCGAAGCCGCTGACTTCAGCGTTCACGCGCCGCGGATTGAAACGATGACCGTTCCAACGGATAAAATCCGTGAAGTCATCGGATCGGGCGGCAAAGTCATCCGTGAAATCGTGGAAGTCTCGGGGGCAAAAGTCGATATCAATGATGAAGGGGTGATCAAAATCGCCTCTCCAGACGGGGAATCGATCAAAAAAGCCTATGATATGATCTACTCAATCGTTGCCGAGCCCGAAGTGGGTAAGATTTACGATGGCAAAGTGGTGAAAATCGTTGATTTCGGAGCTTTTGTAAACTTCTTTGGCAAGCGCGATGGTTTGGTACATGTAAGCCAGATTGAAAACCGCCGCTTGAACCATCCGTCAGATGTTCTCAAAGAAGGCCAAGATGTCAAAGTCAAACTGCTCGGCTTTGATGATCGTGGCAAAGTTCGCTTGGCGATGAAAATGGTCGATCAAGAAACCGGTGCAGAAATCGTTGAAGAAAAGAAAGACGAATCTGCAGAATAAGTTTTGTCTTTGGGCCTGGCTTTGCGCCGGGCCCAAAACAACAATCCCACCTGCTGGTATTTAGGCCTGTACCCGCAGCGTTAACCCTTGGGGAATGCGGTATATAAGCAATTCACACCTGCCAGATTAAAGTGCCTTACCGCCCCACAATTCATACGCATAGTCACGGTAAAATCTTCCGTCGGATCAGGTCGTGAGTCAAAGCCGGCTGCCTGAGGCAAGCGCAATCACGCAGGCGCAGCACGTCAAAATAGCGGCGCCAATAGAGGGTTTGGTACATGCTATAAAGCCGGTTGATCCGTGCAATATGACTTCCCTCGCACGCAAGCTCTTGCTAATCTCAATCTGGCCTGAAACAGTCGCCCAAAGCCAAGGCTTTGGAATGTATTTATTCGAATAGGAGATCTGCAATGATCGAAAAGCGTCAATTCTATATCAATGGAGCTTGGACAAACCCGCTTGATGGCCAAGACCGTGACGTGATCAACCCGACCACCGAAGCGCCATGCGCGTTTATCTCGCTTGGTGGGCAGGCCGATACCGACGCCGCGGTCAGTGCAGCCAAAGCCGCCTTGCCCGCATGGATGGACACCCCTGTTGCAACGCGGATTGCTTTGGTTGAAAAGCTATTAGACATCTATCTCACCCGCGTTGAAGATCTTGCACAAGCCACCAGCATGGAAATGGGTGCGCCGATTGATATGGCCCGCGGCAGCCAAGTTGGTGCCGGTTCAGGCCATTTGAAAAACTTTATCCGCGCCGCCAAAAGCTTTCAATTTGATCACGCGCTTGGCGATCACGCCCCGAATGATCGGATCCTTCACGAAGCGGTTGGAGTCTGCGCCTTGATCACGCCTTGGAATTGGCCGCTCAACCAAATCGCACTTAAAGTGGGCGCGGCGGCGATTGCGGGCTGTACGATGGTTTTGAAACCCTCAGAAGAAAGCCCGCTGAACGCACTGATTTTTGCAGAATGTATGGATGCCGCAGGCTTCCCAGCCGGCGTTTTTAATTTGATAAATGGAGATGGCGCGGGCGTGGGCACACAATTATCTGTGCATAAAGACGTTGATATGGTCAGCTTTACCGGCTCAGCTCGTGCCGGAACAATCATTTCCAAAAATGCGGCTGATACGCTCAAACGCGTGCATCTGGAATTGGGGGGCAAGGGCGCCAATATCGTGTTTTCCGATGCAGATGAAAAAGCCGTTAAGCGCGGTGTCTTGCATTGCATGAACAACACAGGCCAATCCTGTAATGCCCCAACCCGGATGATGGTGCAGCGCGATATCTATGAGCAAGCCGTTGAAACCGCAATCAATACCGCCGATAACATTTCAATTGGCCCCGCCAATGAAGAGGGCCGTCATATCGGCCCTGTGGTCAATGAGGTGCAATTTAACAAAATTCAAACGCTGATCCAAAAGGGGATTGACGAAGGCGCGCGCCTCGTGGCCGGTGGGCCCGGCCGCCCCGATGGTTTAAATCGGGGGTTTTTCATCCGCCCGACCGTTTTTGCCGATGTGCGCAATGATATGGAAATTGCCCGCGAAGAGATTTTCGGACCGGTCTTATCAATCATCCCCTTTGACACAGAAGAAGAGGCGATCGAAATGGCCAATGATACCACCTATGGGCTGACCAATTACGTACAAACGCAAGATCCGCAAAAAGCCAATCGGATGGCGCGAAAATTGCGCTCGGGTATGGTGGAAATGAATGGCAAGCCGCGCGGCGCGGGTGCGCCATTCGGGGGAATGAAGCAATCCGGAAATGGCCGCGAAGCCGGCGCTTGGGGGATTGAAGATTTTCTTGAGATCAAAGCCGTCTCTGACTGGGCCGTCTAAAGCCCGATAAAGGGGCCACGCGGCCCCTTTTTTATATATAGCTTAGCTTTTAGCCGCGCATCTTACTGCCATTTGGATCGTAAATTGGCGCCCCTAACACCTCAGCTTGATAAATTTTTCCAAGAATTTCGATGTCTAGTTGGCTGCCAGGGGCTGAATGGGCAATTTCCACATAGCCCATTGCCATCGATTTTTGCGCGTGATGGGCATATCCGCCAGAGCTGACATAACCAATTGCCCTACCATTTTTCAAAATCGCTTCATCATTGCAGACATCAATGCCGTCAACATCCACCACCAAACTGACCAATTTGCGCCGCGCGCCCGCGGCTTTTTGTGCCGCAGCCGTTGGCTTGCCCACAAATTCTTTCGTCCAATTCACAAATCCATCAAGGCCGCTTTCAACCACATTAAAATCGGGGCGATAATCCAGCCCCCAGGCACCCCAGCCCTTTTCCAAACGCAACGACATAAGCGCCCGCGCGCCATACCATTGATACCCAAGATCAGCCCCGGCTTCTTCAATCGCCTGCGCCAGGCGCAGCAGATAATGCGGGCGGCAATAGATTTCAAATCCCAGCTCACCGCTAAAGCTGATACGGTTTAAGATCACCGGCACTCCGCCTACGAAACAGTGCCGCGTATCGCGAAATTTCAAGGCCAAGCCCGACACGTCATCGCGACAAATCTTAGCCAATAAATCACGAGATTTAGGACCGCTCAGCGCAATTCCATGCCATAAATCGCTTACGTTGGAATATGCCACGTCGCTTGGCAACGAAGCTTCGAACCAACGCCGATGGGCCTCTTGCATGCTGCCCGAGCCGATCAGCATAAAGTGATCTTCCACAAGGCAGGCGATCGTCAAATCCCCGTATAATCTGCCCTGCGGAGTCAGCATTGGAGTTAATGATAATCGCCCGGGGCGCGGGATATGCCCCGCAAGAATCCGGTTCAGATAGGCCCGCGCGCCGAAGCCTTTAAACTCATGCTTGGCAAAATTAGCAATCTCTATTCCCCCCACAGCATTGCGCACCGCCGCCACTTCGCGCGCCACATATTCATGGCTGCGATTGCGCTCAAAGCTAGGGTCTTCATGCGCATCCTCAGGGCCATTGGCAAACCACAACGCATGTTCCAGCCCAAAACTTTGATCCATCCGTGCGCCTTTGGCCACAAGCCGATCATGCAGCGCGGTGGTTTTTTGAACGCGCCCCTTCGGCAAGGTTTCATTGGGAAAGGTCATCACAAACCGACGTTCATAGTTTTCAGTTGATTTCACAGTGCCCCAATCAGGCGTCGCAAATTCGCCAAACCGCGCCACATCCATCGCCCAGACGTCGATCGAAGGCTCGCCATCAATCATCCATTCAGCCAAGCTTAACCCAACGCCGCCACCCTGGCAGAAACCCGCCATCACCCCAACCGCGACCCAGTAATTGCGCATCCCCGGCACGGGCCCAATCATCGGGTTGCCATCCGGACCAAAGGTAAAGGGGCCATTGATCGCATCCTTAATGCCCACTTGCCCCAAAGCAGGGATACGCTCAAAACCCAATTCAAGCCGATCCGCGATCCGCTCTAAATCGGGTTGCAACAACTCATGGCCAAACTCCCAAGGGGTGCCAGCCACTTTCCAAGGGGTTCCTTTTGGCTCATAGGTGCCCAGCAACATGCCTTGGCGTTCCTGACGAAAATAAATATTTGCTTCATAATCTATGCCACAGGGCAAACGCGTCGGATGGTTGGCCACCGCATCAATTTTTTCGGTGAGCAAATAATGATGTTCCATTGGTTGCACCGGCAAATGCACGCCTTGCATATGCCCCACTTCGCGCGCCCAGAGCCCCCCGCAATTCACGATATGTTCAGCATTGATCATCCCTTTGGGCGTGCTGACATCCCAGCTGCCATCAGCGCGTTGCGCGGTGGCAGTGGCCGGCGTATGGGTGAAATATTGCGCCCCATAAACGCGGGCGGCTTTTGCAAACGCATAAGTCGCGCCAGACGGATCCAGATCCCCATCCTGATCATCCCAAAGCGCGGCAAGATAATGGCTTGGATCGATCAATGGATGCCGTTCAGCCACTTCTTTGGGGCTGATAAATTCTTGATTAAGCCCCATATAGCGCGCTTTCGAGCGCTCGCGTTTCAGATAATCATACCAGGTTTTATTCGATGCTAGATAAAACCCACCCGTGATATGAAGCCCAACAGAATGCCCCGAGAGTTCTTCAATTTCTTTATAAAGGTCAATTGTATAACTTTGCAGGCGGCTGATATTGGGATCGCTTGAAATCGTATGAATTTGCCCTGCAGCATGCCAGCTTGACCCCGATGTCAGCTCGTTGCGTTCAAGCAATACCACATCTTTCCAGCCGAATTTTGCCAGATGAAACAAAATCGAGCAGCCGACAACCCCGCCGCCAATCACCACCACCTTGGCATGACTGGGCAATTTTTTGTCGCGAAGCTTGTCTGGTGTTTGGATATCGGGCATTGCTGAATACTCCTTTCTTGAAAATCTGGCGGCTTAATACCAAGCGTCTGGCAATTCTGATTTACGCCGGGCAACAAACTCTTGCAGCGCTTCATCAATCGCTGGATCAAGCGGCGGCGCCTCATACTGGTCTAGCAAATGCGTCCAACGTTTATGGGCGCGTTGCCGCATATCAAGCGATCCGCCATCTTCCCAACTTTCCACATTTTCACTATTGCTTAAAGCTGGTTCGTAAAACGCAGTTTGATAATTGCGCATCGTATGCGCCGCGCCCAAGAAATGCCCGCCAGGCTTTACTTCAGCGTAAGCATCGCGTGCAAAAGCCTCTTCAGAGGTCTCTAAACCTTTCAAGAACTTCTGGTAAGCGCCCAATCGATCCGCATCCATCACCAGCTTTTCAAACCCAGTACACAGCCCGCCTTCCATCCATCCGGCCGCATGCAACACAAAATGCGCGCCCGCAAGCATTGTGGAATGCATACTGTCAGCGCTTTCATAGGCAGCTTGCGCATCCTCGATCTTGCTTGCTGTCAACGATCCCCCACAGCGCAACGGCAAACCAATGCGCCGCGCCATTTGCCCAATTACATAATTTGAAAGTACGGGCTCTGGCATGCCAAAGGTAGGGGCCCCCGATTTCAGCGACATCGAGGATAAAAAATTACCCAGAACAAACGGCGCCCCTTCGCGCACCAATTGGCTCAAGGCACAACAGATCATCGCCTCAGCCATCGCCTGCGCGATCGAAGCCGCCGTGGAGACAGGGCCCATAGCACCCGATAAAATAAACGGCACAACGATAATGCCCTGCCCGCGCCCGCAATAAGTGCGAATGGCTTCGCTCACCACCTTATCCACCAAAAGCGGCGAATTGGTGTTTACATTGCCTAGGATCACGCATTGCGTGTCCATCGCCTCTTTTCCATGCAGAATTTCCGCCATATCCACACTGTCTTGGGCCCGGCTTTGTTCGGTAATAGCGCCCAGATGCGGTTTGTCGGTGTATCGCATATGCGCATAGACCATGTCCAAATGCCGCTTGCTGACGGGCACATCGCAAGGCTCAACGATTACCAAACCAGAATGATGCAAGCTTGGAAGCATCTGCACCAATTTGACCAGCTTTGTAAAACTGTCCAAATCACCATAGCGGCGGCCCTGTTTCAGATCACGCACGAATGGCGCGCCATAAATCGGGGCAAACACCTGATGCGCGCCGCCAATACGCACCGAGCGTTCCGGGTTGCGCGCCCGCTGGGTAAACTCGCTTGGCGCTTTGCGGCATAATGCGCGGATCCAATCTGCAGGCGCCTTGATCAGATCCCCCTCAGGCTTAACCCCCGCCTTGCGCCAAATCTCAAGCGCCTTGGGATCATCGCGAAACGCAATCCCCACCTCTTGCAATATCCAATCCACCTGGGTTTCTAAGCCGGCCACCACATCCGGATTTAAGGGATCAAAAAACGGCAAATCCCGTTTCACATAGGCTGCCGTAACCGACGCGGTAGCGGCGTCATCACGCCGGTTCTTAAGACGGGTGCGGCGGGCCATTCTGCGATCCTTCATATAGCTTCAAGAAATATAGAATTAAAAAGAGGCGCTGTGATGGTTGAAAAATGTAATGATTTGGATAATTTGAAATTATGCAAGAACTCTGGAAACTTACCGCCTCACCCCGCCATTTACTGGTGTTTGAATCCGCCGCGCGTTGTCGATCATTTACCAAGGCCGGATCTGAGCTGAACGTCTCTCAACCTGCGATTAGCACCGCGATCCGGCAACTTGAGGCGGCCTTAGGCGTCACCTTATTTCACCGACAGCATCGGCAGGTCACATTGACCCCCGCGGGCGAACATTTGTTTCGTGATGTCGCTGCCGGATTTGAGCGTATTTTAGAGAGCGCGCGCAATCTAAGCGCCCAAGGTCAACGCAATTACGTGACGCTGAGCGCCTCAACCGCTTTTGCAAATTATTGGATGGTACCCCAGCTTAGTGCGTTTCATCAGGCCCATCCGTTGATCGATCTACGCTTGCAAACCTCGGATCGCGAGCCCGATATCGATGGGGAAGGGATCAGTCTGGCGATACGCCGTGGCAATGGAAACTGGGCTGGTTGCAGCAGCTATTTGCTGGCGCAGGAAGTTATTTTCCCAATTGCAGCCCCCAGCGTGATGCAGGCGGCTCAGCCCCTGAAACGCCTTTCAGAGCTGGCCATGCAACCGCTTATTCACCTAGAAGAGCCGATCCGTGAACGGCCCGGTTGGGCGCAATATTTTGCCGCCTTCAATATCCAAATTCCAACATTAACCGGCGGGTTACGTTTGAATGATTATGCTTTGGTGCTGCAAGCAGCGATGGCCGGCGAAGGCTTTGCCTTTGGCTGGCGACACGTTACGCGGGCATTGATCAACGCCGATCTGTTGGAAGCGCACTCAGAATGGGCCTGGCATACAGGCATGGGGTTTTATCTGGTCTGGTCCAACTTACGCCCCCTTTCAGAAAAGGCAGCGCTGACCCGCGACTGGCTGATTGAAGCCGCCGAATGATGCACCATGAGGGCAGGCGCAAAGGCACGCAATAGCGGGCGCTGCTCAAAGCCTAAAAAGAAACCCAAGCGCCGGTTTGAGCCGAGTGCACGGCGGCTTCCACAAATTCCATACCGCGTTTGCCATCCAATAAACTTGGCGGCGCAATCAGGTTTTCCGGCAAGGTCACACCGCGGCGACGCGCATCAATTGCAATCGCAAATTCCAAATATAAATTGGCCCAAGCATCGCTCAGCGCTTCGGGGTGCCCACGCGGCATGCGCAGCAGATTTTCAACGGCCGGATAAATGCCTGCCCCATGGCCGCGGGTTAATATTTTTTCTGGCTGACCAACCGCCCGGTAGCACAAGCTTTCAGGGATTTCCTGACACCAGTCAAGGCTGGCCTTTGATCCGCAAAGACGCAAGCGCAACCCGCATTGGCTGCCCGCCATCGCTTGGCTGACCATCAAAGTTCCCGGAACGCCGCCTTCAAAGCGCAATTGCATAAAGGCAGTATCTTCCAGCGACTTTGCCGCGCCGGTCACATGAAAATCAGCGCGCAGCGCTTCGATCTGCAGGCCGCTGGCAAAGCAGGCCAAATGCTCGGCATGGGTGCCGATATCGGCAACCGTAAAACTGCTGCCCGTTTGCGCCGGATCCAAGCGCCAGGGGATATCCCCCGCCTGATCGGTTAAATCTATCGCCCAATCCTGAAAATATTCTACGTGAATTTGTCGCAACTCGCCCAGCTCACCCGCCCGCACCATCTCGCGCGCTTGGCGCAGCATAGGGTGGCTGGCATAGGCATAAGTCACCCCGAAAAACACTTTTGACTTTTCTTGTGCGGCGACCAAGGGCCCCAGCTCATCGAGCCGCGCGGTTACGGGCTTATCACTGATCACATCGATGCCCCGCGCCATGAATTCCAACGCCACGGGTGCGTGCAAATGGTTGGGCGTTACGATCGCCACAGCATCAATGCCATCTGCGCGTTGCGCTTCTGCACGCGCCATCTCTTGGTAGCTTTCATAACAGCGATCTGCTGCCAAAAACCACGCCTTACCAGCGGCTTTTGCGCGCTCTGCGTTGGATGAAAGCGCCCCGGCAACCAGCTCCCAACGGTTTGACAGCCGGGCTCCATTGGCATGCACCTCCCCGATAAGGCCCGCGCCGCCGCCCACCATGCCCAAACGCAAACGGCGGGGCATAGATCCGAATTTCTGAGGTATTTGAGCAGACATATAAGCTTCCTATTTCGCCGAATCGCGCTGATAAATCCAATCATGATCCGGATCATTTTGAAAACGCCACTTGCGCAGCGGGCCCGCCATCACATTTAGGTAATACATCTCATAGCCATAGGGCGCGCCGCAAGGATGGTGGCCTTTGGGCACCAAAACCACATCCCCATCTTTTACCGCCATGGTTTCGTCTAAACTGCCATCTTCGGTATAAACGCGCTGCACGCCAAACCCCTGAGACGGGTTTAACCGGTGATAATAGGTTTCCTCAAGATAGGTGATTTCAGGAAAATTATCGACATCATGGCGATGCGAGGGGTAAGATGACCAATTGCCCTGCGGCGTGAAGACTTCGGTCACCAAAAGGCTGCTGGCCACATCGCGCCCTTCCATGGCAATATTGTTCACATAGCGGGTATTGGCCCCAGCGCCGCGCGGCATGGTATCGATCCCCTCGGGGCCCAAGCGGGCGGCAGGATAGGTGCCGGTGCCCGGCGCGGTGCATATAGCCAGCACGCAATCTGTGCTTGCGACTGCGCTCCACTCCTCGTTTTGGGGCACATAAAGCGCGTACGGCGGCGTGCGTTCAAACACCGACATCCGATCCCCCATTTCGCCAAAATCCTGCCCACAAGCTTTCAGAGAAACCTTGCCTTCAACCACAACAAGAATGGCTTCATTGCCCGCGGTTTGTTCGGCCACCTTGTCCCCAGCTTTTAAGTGATAAAGCCCAAAGCCCACATAGGACCATCCTGCAGTTTCGGGCGTTACATCAAACACCTTCCCAAGGCGTCCCTTGGGTTTGATATGCAATTTGCTCATGGCTTTCCTGCCTTTCATTCTGCCTAGATCCGGCGCTTAGGGCGCCGTATCAATCCATTGTTGATGCGCTGCGGCCTGCTGAATCGCCTCCACGAGGCGTTGCACCCGCCAACCGGCGCGAAAATTGAACGGCTCGGCGGCTTGCCCGGCAAGCGCCTCGGCATATCCGGCAATTTCAATCGCTTTCAAATCATTAAACCCGATTTGATGACCGGGTGCGACGCAAAACTGCCCATAAGGGGGATGCGTCGGCCCTGCTTCGATGCGCCGAAACCCACGTTGTCCAGGTTTGTCATTGGCATTGTAAAAATGTAGCTCGTTGAACCGCTCCTGGCTGAAATGCAGCGCGCCCTTTGATCCATAAACTTCAAAATCATGCTGCATGCTGCGCCCTGTCGCGCACCAATTTGCCTCAATACTGCCAGTGATACCGCTGTCAAAGCGCAAAAATGCATGCGTAACATCATCTACTTCGATTTTGCGCCTCTGCCCCGAGGCATCGCGGCGTTCAGGGATCAAAATATGGCTATTGCCCATCACTTGCGCGATCGGGCCCAAAAGAAACTCTGCCGTGGCCAATGCGTGACTGCCAATATCTGCCAAGGCACCGCCACCGGCAGGCTCGTGGCGAAACGTATAGGGGCCAGCCGGATCCGACATATAATCTTCGGCATGGACGCCGCGGTAAGAATAAATCTCACCCAATTCACCAGCTAGAATCATCTCACGGGCCAAGCGAAGCATTGGATTCATTAGGTAATTAAACCCCACTTGCGTTTTAACGCCTGCGGCCTCTGCAGCTTCCGCCATTTCCAATGCATCGCAGGCCAAGGGTGCCAATGGCTTTTCGCAATAGACGTGTTTTCCTGCAGCGATTGCGGCCAATGCCATTTCTTTATGAAGCGCGTTCGGGGCTGTAATATCTACGATATCAATCGAAGGGTCGCTGATCAAATCGCGCCAATTCTCGGTGGCCCGCTGAAACCCAAAGGCCGCGCGCGCAGCTTCTGCCAAGTCAAGCGTGGCATCTGCCAGAATATCCATTTCAAAGCTGACGGGCAGATCGAAAACACGCTCTGCAGTGGCAAAGCCAAACGCATGCGCTTTGCCCATAAACCCTGATCCAATCAAACCAACCTTCATTGCATTCTCCTAAAAGGGACCATTGACCACAAGATCCGGATTTAACGTTTCAGCGAAATAATCCAAAACATTCTGCACCGAAACCATGCCCATCCGTTCGGCGCATTCTTCGGTCAGACCAGCCGCATGCGGCGTGATAATCGCATTGTCCAGGCCAAATAAAGGATGATCATAAGAGGGGGGCTCAACCTCGAGCACATCCAAACCAGCAGCCCCCAAGCGACCTTCTTTTAAGGCTTGCGCCAAGGCCAGCTCATCAATCAAACCACCGCGCGCCGTGTTAACCACCACAGCATGCGCCGGCAATAATGCCAGTTCAGCCGCGCCCAATAATGGACCATCCGCTTTGGGAATATGCAGCGAAACCAAATCGGCCCGTGTCAAACCGGCCGAAATATCGGCCACCTGTTCGGCACCAGCAAATTGATCCGCACCTAGATAAGGGTCATAGGCCAAAACATGCACTCCGAAAGCCTTGGCCATTTGCGCCAAGTGCCGCCCAATGCGCCCATAGCCAACGATTAAAAGCGTTTTGTCGTAAAGCTCCCGTGGTTCAAACATATTACGCTGCGCCCAATCGCCAGCGCGAAACCCCGTGACCGATTTCACCAAACAGCGCGAGGCCGCCAAAAGCAGCAGCATCGCATGTTCGGCAACGGTGCGCGAATTTACATCTCCCACAATCGCCAAAGGAATACCGCGCTTGGTTAACGCCGGCACGTCAACCGCATCATAACCAACACCATGGCGGGAAACGATCTGCAAATCAGGCGCGGTTGCGATATGAGCCGCATTTAAAGTTTGCGTGCGCAGCACCAATCCCTGCGCCTTGGGCAGCAGTGGCAAATAAGCGGTGGGATCCGCATCGGGAACGTAATCGAACGAAACGCCTTCGGCGCTGTCCAGCACGCGCAGCGCCGAAGGATGTAATTTTCCCGCAACCAAAATATGTTTCGTCATCGCAGTCTTTCTTTGTTGTTTCAATCGCTGCTTATGCAGGCCGAAATGAAGGGCGCGCCCCTCGTCAAAAGGCCAGGAAGGCCCGCTTTGAAATAAGCTTTGCAACCGGTTGCAAAATTAGTATCTATGGGAACGATAGAGCGCAAGTTACAATTCAGAACTGCGCTATTTTCCTGCAGGCCGCTTGTTTGGAGCCCGCCGTAAAATAGCGTTACTTTGACCATTTTGGGAGAGAAAATATGGCCGCAAACACAATCAGATTGACGATGGCGCAGGCTGTTGTTCGATATCTGTGCAATCAATTCACCGAGATTGAGGGCGAGCGCGTGCCACTCTTTGCAGGCGTGTTCGGAATTTTCGGGCATGGCAATGTGACCTGTTTGGCCGAAGCTTTAGAAGCGGTGCAAGATCAATTGCCAACGTGGCGCGGGCAAAACGAACAATCGATGGCGCTTGCCGCAATTGGCTATGCCAAGGCTAAGCGGCGGCGGCAATTGATGATCGCCACCTCCTCTGTGGGGCCCGGAGCCACCAATATGGTCACTGCGGCCGGCGTGGCCCATTCCAACCGTCTACCCGTGCTGCTGCTTTCGGGTGATACATTCTCCAACCGCCGCCCAGATCCGGTGCTGCAGCAAGTTGAGCATTTCAACAATCCAACCTTGACCGTGAATGAAAGCTTCAAAGCCGTTACCCGCTATTGGGATCGCATCACCCATCCCGAGCAGATCATCTCATCCTTCCCCCAAGCGATTGCCGCAATGCTCGATCCAGCCGATTGCGGGCCTGCCTTTATCGGCCTGTGCCAAGACACGCAGGAAATCGCTTTTGACTATCCAGCTGCGTTTTTTGAGCCCACGCTGCATCACATTCCGCGCGCGCGCCCCGATTTACAGCAATTAGATAAGGCGATCGCAGCCCTAAAAGCCGCCAAGAAGCCCTTGATTATTTCAGGCGGCGGGGTGCGCTATTCATTGGCTGAAGAGATGTTGGGTAATTTTGCGCAAGCCCGCGGCATTCCGCTTTGCGAAACCATTGCCGGCAAAGGTGCCGTGCTGCACGAGCACCCCGCCTATGTCGGGGGTATCGGCGTAACCGGATCAGCATCCGCCAATGCCATGGCCGCCGAAGCGGATGTGATTGTGGCGATAGGCACCCGACTGCAAGATTTTACCACCGGGTCTTGGACCAGCTTTAAAGCCGATGCTCAGTTTATCTCGATCAATGCAGCGCGCTTTGATGCCACCAAACACCGCGCCATCTCTGTGGTCGGTGATGCCCGCGAAAGCCTGCGTGAAATGGATGCGGCTTTGGGCGACTGGTCGGCCCCTGACACTTGGATGGAGAAAGGCCGCGATGAAATGGCCAAATGGGACAGCTTGATTGATGAGCTGCAAAAACCCAGCAATGCGCATATACCATCCTACGCGCAGGTGATTAAAGTGGTGCAAGACAACGCCAAAACAGAAGATCTGGTGATCACCGCGGCTGGGGGCCCTCCGGGTGAAGTGAATAAATGCTGGCGCGTCAAAGCCCCCAATACGGTAGACACCGAATTTGGCTTTTCCTGCATGGGCTATGAAATCCCCGCTGGGTGGGGCGCCGCGATGGCCGATGAAAACCGCACCCCCATCGTGATTATCGGCGATGGCACCTATATGATGATGAATTCGGATATTTATTCCACCGTGCTGAGCGGGCATAAAATTATCGTGATTGTGCCCGATAATGGCGGGTATGCGATCATCAACCGCCTACAGAATTACAAAGGCGGAGCCTCCTTTAACAACCTGATCAAAGACAGCCGCGTGAAAACACCATTTTCGGTTGATTTTGCCAAACATGCCGAAGCTATGGGCGCTTATGGGCGCCGCGTAGAAACGCTGGGTGAATTGGATGAAGCCATGAAATGGGCCCAAGAAAATGACAAAACCACCGTTTTGACCATTCCCTCTGATGCTTATGAGTGGACCCCGGGGGATGCATCTTGGGATGTCGGCGTGCCTGAAATCTCCGCCCGTGACAGCGTTAATGAAGCGCGCAAAGACCATGATGCGATCCGCGCCAAACAACGTATCGGAGTATAAGCAAATGAAAGCAAAGCTTGGCATCGCCCCGATTGCTTGGTGGAATGATGATCTGGAAGAGCTCAGCGATGATGTTTCGCTGGAAGAATGCCTGCGCCAAGCCAGCGAAGCCGGCTATAGCGGCATGGAAACCGGGCGACGTTTTCCAATGGATCCTGCGATTTTGGGGCCCGTTCTTGAGCGCTACGGGATCTCGGTCTGCGGGGGTTGGTTCTCGGGGCTTTTGCTGAGCGGCGAGATCGAAGCCGAGAAAGACAGGGTTGCCGCGCAACTTGAGCTGTTCAAAGCCATGGGGGCACCCTGTATTGTTTATGGTGAAACCGCGGGTACAATCCAAGGCGATCAATCTGCACCGCTTGCCAGTAAACTGAAGCTGGATGAGGCACAAATCAAAGAATATGGGCGCAAACTGACCGCGTTCGCCGAATGGTGCGCCGCGCAGGGCATGCCATTGAGCTATCACCATCATATGGCGGCTCCGATCGAAACCGAGGCCGAATTAGATCTTCTGATGGCCCATTCCGGCGCCGCCTTGCCACTGCTTTTTGACGCGGGGCATATGGCCTTTGCTGGCGGAGATGTTTTGCGGGTGATCGACAAGCACCATGCCCGCATCAACCATGTGCATACCAAAGATGTGCGCGGGGATGTGATCGCCGGGCTGAATCGCAGCCGGCACAGCTTTTTGGACGCGGTGATCAAAGGCGCCTTTACCGTGCCCGGCGATGGCAGTCTGGATTTCGACGCCATCGTTCAACGCCTTGCCGCCCATGGCTATGAGGGCTGGTTTGTCGTGGAAGCCGAGCAAGACCCGAGCAAAAATCCGCCCCTTAAAATGGCCCAAACGGGCCATCAAGAACTGCTCCGCGTGATGAAAAACGCAGGCTATTCGGTAGAAGCTTAACGAAAGCCATAGAGGGCCGCCGCGCCAGCGGCCCTCATATCCAGCTTAAAACCCTATCCAAAAATCTCTTTGAACAGCCCGATACATTGGCGAAACCCATCCTCAAAATCGCCATTGCCGGGATGAAAAACGCTTTCAAATGAGATCACCCCATCATAATGATCTGCGCGCATCGCATCCGCCATTGGCTGAAACATCGGGCCCAGTTGCCCGGTGCCCATCCTGCGCACTTCCAGCGTTGCACGCGGCGTGTCAACCAGAACATCTTTGATATGCACATGACCAAGATAGCCGCCCTTTACCGCTTCATAGCCATCGGGGAAGGCCTGCTCATGGCACCAGCAATTATTGCCAGGATCCCACAAAACTTTCAGCGTCTCTTTTGCATCCAGCTCGTCGATCAGCTTTCGGGCCGTATAATTTGAATTCACCATCGTGCCATTGCCCGTTTCAACCACCAACGTCACATCTTCCGCTTTGGCCAAGTCAACCGCTGGCGCGATCATCGGGGCCATCGTGTCCCAAGCGCCATGCGCCACGTTCCATTTTTCAGCGCCATTGCGACCCCAGAGAATTTGTTCTTTTTTCTGGGTCATAATCCGCACCAAGGGCGCCTCAAGAATATGCGCCATCTCAATCACCCGCTTCAGCGCATCCATATGCTTTTGATGCAGCGCATCGCCAGGCCGGTTAGCCGATGTGGTGCCGGCAAAAATATGCCGCGATAAACAAGAAACCGGCTTACCACGCCCCCGCAACAGTTGGTCCATTTCGGCAATTTCGGCCGCGCTATGATCGCCAACTTCTTTGTCACCCACAAATTGCAATTCCGCATATGTAAGATCAAACTCATCCATTACATCGATCGCACGGGTCAAATCGCGGCTGATACCATCGCAAATAACGCCTAACTTCATGCTTTGCCGCCTAAATTGCGGTGCAGCTCGGCCCCAATGATCTCTTCAATCACCTGCGTGCAGGCCCAATTATCTCCATTCGGGTATTTCGATTTGCCCGCATGAAAAATTTGCATCGCCGTTGAGGCTGTATGGAGCGGCACCTCAAGTTCTTCGGCCATATTCAAAGAGATCGTTAAATCCTTATGCATGGTGTTTATATGGCTGCCAGTGCCTTCAAATTTCCGATCAATAATGTTTTCAAGCGCCGCGTTTGTGATGCCGCAACCTGCGCTAGAAGAAGACACAACATTAAACAAAACATCTCCGCTGACACCCGCTTTTGCCGCCAATGCAGCGGCTTCAAACGTGCCCGAAAAGATCGAGCCGATGAGCGATTGCAAACAGGCTTTTAAGGTTTGCCCCATGCCAGCGTCACTTCCCACGTGGTGAATGGTTTTTGAAACAGCCTCCATCACGCGTCGGTTTTTTGCCAGAATGTCAGCGGGTGCGGCCGCCATTAACGTCAGGCTTCCCCCTTGCGCGCCTGGGAACCCTCCCGAGACGGGGCTGTCAATCAAATCAATACCCGACCCAGCCATTGCAGCGCCAATTTCGCGGGCCTCGGTTGGCTTGATCGTCGCCGTTAGCAGGATCGCGCCACCCTTTTCCATCGAGGCGACCAAACCATTTTCACCCAGAATAATCTCTTTGGCTTCCGTACCATTCATCACCATGACAAACACCGCATCACTGGCCCGACCAATTTCTGCATAATCGCGTGCCAATTGCCCGCCCATAGCTTCAAAGGCCAGTTTGCGATGCTCTAACAAATCCAGACCAATCACTGAAAACCCATTTTTAATTAAGTTTTTGGCCAAGCCACTGCCCATATCCCCAATGCCAACAATTCCCACGTTTTTCATTTTCATTCTCCCTTAACACCGGCATAGCCGGATCTATAATTATATAACGCGCTCAACCACGGCGCAGCCTATTCAGGAGTTTCTAGTGTTCAACGAACACCGGGCGGGTCCAGTAGACACCCCACGCCCATAAAAGATGGCAGCGGCGCTTTGCGCGGCCACCCCCCCAGATTAAAATCGCTTCCAAAATTATTGCAAGATTTTTTTTGGGCGCGGTGCCATAGCTAAAATACTTAATAGGTTGCGCTTGCACACTGCCCCAACCGAACAGTGGTCGCGAAAAGCCTCTCTCAAAACGATCCCGACGCTGTTGAAAAAACAATAAATCCAAACATATTATATTCACGAATGCTGCCGAAAAGGGCAGCCGCCGGGCGCGCGCAACGCCGCCCCTGAAGGGCAAACTTGAAGCAGAATGAAGATAAGAGCACCGAAGGAAAATCAGCATGAGTACATGGCTGCGCGCCTGCGCCACCGATGATATAGAAACCGAAGATCTGATCCGCTTTGACAATGGCGATCGCAGCTACGCGATTTACCGCAGCCATAGGGATGAGTTTTTCTGTACAGACGGGCTGTGCACGCATGAAGCCGTGCATTTAGAAAACGGCCTGGTAATGGATTATATCATTGAATGTCCAATGCATAATGGCCAGTTTGATTATCGCACCGGCGAGGCAAAGCGTAGCCCCGCCTGCCAGAATTTGAAAACATATGCGGTAAAAGTAGAAAATGGCGATGTTTTTATCGATATAGGCTAGCGTTACAAAGCCGATCCAAAAGCCCGAGGGTCAATCTGTCCAGCAAACGCATATAACGGCTAAGATGCGCCCCTAGAATAACATATGCATGCAGCGCTTAAGCCACGGCTCATGATCCCCAGCCTGCGCCAGCATGAGCCATCGCAAAAAAATCGATTTGATCCTGCGCAATCCATAAACCACTTGATTGTTATGCGCCCAAGCTCGACCTTATTTTTCACCCTCTCTCGGGCCCCGGGCGATTATCCAACACAGAGGGCGCCGCTGCGGTATAAAAGGCGCGGCGCCTACAGAATGGGAAGGGTTTTCAGCTTTTAGGGACTGGCCGGTTTGAACCCGCGCAACACCCGCCGCGCCGCCGCGACAAGCGGATCATGCGTATCTTTTAAAATCGCCACTCGGTCAAAACGCGCTGGATCTGCCACAACGGCGGCGCGCAGCGCAGATCCGAACGCCATCCTCAATTCGGTGCCGATATTAAATTTGCAAATCTGAGAGCCCTGCGCCAGTGCCCTGCGCTGCGCCATTGGCACCCCCGAGCCGCCATGAATCACCAAAGGGCAATCGGTCAGAGCCTCAATCGCGCGGATGCGCCGCTCGTCCAAACCGCCTTCTTTATCTTGCTGAAGATGAACATTTCCAACTGAAATCGCCATTGCATCCACCCCCGTTTCACGGGCGAATTGCGCGGCTTCATCCGGATCGGTACCTGCGGAATTCTCTCCGCCAGAATAGCCCACAAATCCGATCTCGCCTTCACAAGAAATCCCTGCCGCATGCGCCAATGCCGCAATGGAAGCAGTTTCATCGATATTTTGGGCCAAAGGCTTGCGCGAACCGTCAAACATCAGCGAGGTAAAACCGCTGTCCAGCGCCTCTTGGCATTCCTCAAACGTATAACCATGATCAAGATGCGCCACCACGGGCACCGCAGCCGTTTCGGCCAAATGACGGAACATTTTTCCCAAAATCGGTAGGGGCGTATGCGCCCGGCAAGAGGGGCCAGCCTGCAAAATCACCGGCAGGTTTTCGGCTTCGGCGGCCGCCACAAAGGCGCGCATATCTTCCCATCCCAAGGTCACCAAACCTGCAACTGCATAGCCACCCGACAGCGCAGGCTGTAACACCTCTTTCAGCGTTGCCAAGGTCATTTGAACTTGGCAACCATATCTTTGATGCCTGGAATTGTTTCCACTTGATAGGCATGCGTGGGCTGGAAATATTGCACCAAGGGGCGCTGCGTCAGGCCACCCAGAATGGTAAAGTAATACATTTCATAACCCGGCAAAACGGCGCAAGGGTGATAGCCATTATCAATGCAAATCGTCGATCCATCTACAATATGATAGGCATCGCCCGGTTTGTTATCTTCGCGCTGCAACATTTGCAGCCCCGAGCCGTGATTGGGCCGAAACCTAAAGTTATAAGTTTCATCATGACGGGTTTCTTCTGGCAAGCGGTTTGTGTCATGCTTATGCGAGGGAAATCCAGACCAGCCGCCCTGCCCCACCGTGAACAATTCGCTGACCAGCAAACGCCCCACTTTGTCATGCTGTTTCTGGCCCAAAATATGTTTGATCTTGCGATGCGTTTTCGTGTCATCTGAGCCATATTGAACCAGATCAATATCCGCAGCACGTACATCAAAAGGGTCAAGCACCTGATCATATTTTGCACCCGCGATGAACACTTCACTCTGATCTGAGACGCAGACAAACGTGACCTTTGCGCCCGACGGCACGTAAAGCCCCTCGGGCTCTCCATCCCAAACATCGACGCCACGATTGCCCAAGGCCGCATAGGCTTGCCCCTCAACATCCACATCAACGCTGCCCGTGGCCGGCGCGATACACGTTTCATAGCCGGGCACTTGATAGCTGAACGCCTCGCCTTTTTTAAGCTTCACAATGTTAAAATAATTCAGCGGAACGCGGCTGTCTTCAACATCCACAATCGGCTGGTTTTTATTGTCATAGGGGGGGAAATGCATTGAGAAATCCTTTATATTTCAACGGGGCCCGGATGGGTCTGCAAAAACTCTTCCAATTGTGCGGTGCTGGGCATTGCCGGGGCGCAGCCGACTTTTGACACCACGATCGAGGCGCAGGCCGAGCCGCGCAACACCGCGTCTTTCAAACTAAAGCCAGCGGCAAGCGACGCGATAAAACCGCCCATAAAGGAATCACCCGCACCGGTGGGTTTTAGCGCATCAACCGGATAAATGCCGGTTCGAAATTCAAGCTCAGGCGTGATCGTAATTGCGCCTTTTTCACCCATTTTATAAATCACAATCTGGGCCCCTTCACGGGCCAGGCTGCGGGCTTTATCCAAACCCTTTTCATAATCACCCGCCATAAAGCCAAATTCGACATCATTGCCGATCACCACATCGCACAGCGCGGCGGCGCGCGAATAGGTTTCAGAGGCCACCGCGGCGGATGGCCAGCTATAGGGGCGGTAATCAACATCAAAAATCAACGGCAAGCCAGCTGCCTGCGCCAGTTCAAAACCCCGGAAGGCGGCGCTGCGTGAAGGCTCCGCGGCAAATACAGTGCCGGTGGTGATCAACGCGCTATAGGCCGCATAGTCCACCGCTTCAACATCGGCGATGTTCATTTCAAAATCTGCAGCTCCATTGCGATAAATCACCGATTGATGGTCTTCGATGCGGGTTTCGATCACCGCCAGCGAATTGCGCGCCTCACCACCCACCGTTTTTACGTGACGCCGATCAATCCCATAATGGTCAAGCTGGTTCAAGCAATAGCGCCCGATCGCATCATCGGACACGCTGGTGACCAAGGCAGAGCGTCCACCATGTTTGTTAATCGCCACCCCGATATTGGCAGATGACCCGCCCAGCGCAGAAACAAATTGCACCGCTTCTTCTGTTTTGGCCCTCGGAGGGTCAGCGTAAAAATCCATGCCTGCGCGGCCGATGATCACAAAGTTATTTGTTTTTATCCGATTTAAATCTGCCATTCATGGCCCTTTCAACTTTTCCCAAAACGGCGTTTTCCGCCCGCGCGCTTCGCCAATAGCTAAGCTGCGCGCAGCAACGCCTCTGGCGCGCATCCTCCGGCGCGGCATAACACCAATATTTATGAGATCAAACTCTGTTTACGCTGAGGGTATATTTCTCACTTGCTCCGTTTCGTAACAATAGATACTGAATCTGCAACCGGTTGCAAAACGATTTTCTGCGCCGCCGACACAACCTGCAATTCTAGAAAGGCCAAAGACTATGAGCATTCAAATTGGCAATGCACCCTGTTCATGGGGTGTCGAATTCGCAAATGATCCTAGAAATCCTGATTGGCGCAGCGTGTTGAAAGATTGCGCAGATGCGGGATATCGCGGGATCGAGTTGGGCCCGGTGGGCTTTATGCCAGAAAACCCAGATATTTTGGGGCCAGCCCTGCAAGAGCATGATCTGACCTTGATTGGCGGCGTGGTCTTTCGCCCTTTTCACGATGCCAATGCCTGGGAGGAAACGCTCGATGGAACGCTGCGCACTTGCCAGGCCTTAAGCGCTCATGGCGCCAAACATTTGGTGTTGATCGATTCGATTTCACCGCGCCGCGCGCCAACCGCCGGACGCGCCGATGAAGCAGAGCAGATGGAACAGGAAGAATGGAGCCTATATCGCGACCGCATTGAGACCTGCGCGAGAATAGGCGCGGAAGAGTATGGATTAACCGTGGGCATGCATGCCCATGCGGGCGGGTTTATCGATTTTGAGCCTGAATTGGAAAGGCTTCTCAGCGAGATCGATGAGAGCATTTTAAAAATCTGTTTTGACACGGGCCATCACTCTTATGCGGGTTTCGATCCAATCGCGTTTATGCGCCGGCATATTGACCGGATCTCATACATGCATTTCAAAGATATTGACCCCGCGGTCAAAGCAGATGTGATTGCAAAACGCACCGGCTTTTATGACGCCTGCGGCCAAGGTATCTTTTGCAATCTTGGGCAGGGGGACGTGCAGTTCTCAGAGGTTAAACGTATTTTAGAAGACGCTCAGTTTGAGGGCTGGTGTACTGTTGAACAGGATTGCGACCCGACATTGGATGTCAGCCCCATTGCAGATGCGATCGCCAATCGCAGCTTTTTAAAATCAATCGGATTCTAAACGCCGTGAAGCGCTGCGCTTAAGGCCTGCAGAAAAGCAGTTTTTAGGGTCAGTGGCCGCGCACCCCATCTGCGAAACGCCCCTTAGGGCCGGGTCCGCAACGTGCCACGCTCCACCAGGCGGCAGGGCAAACGCCGGGCTTGCGCCGGCTGCTTGGGTGCGTGCAGCATATCAACGATAACGTCGATAGATGTTTGAATGATCTCGGCAAAGGGCTGCGCAATGGTGGTGAGGTTGATATTTTGCCAACCTGACATCTGCATATCATTCACGCCAATCAATCCAATATCTTCGGGCACTCTTAACCCGTGATCGCGGATGGCGCTTAAGGCGCCAATAGACAGCACGTCATCACCACAAAAATAAGCCTCGGCGGGTGTGGTTTCTCGCAATAACCGCTGCATCTCTGCCCGCCCCGCTTCAAAAGAATACGCCTCTGCAAAGGTAATATCGGGCGTTGGACCTCCCGCGCGCTGCAGTTCCGATAAAAAGCCGCGCAACCGCGATTGCGTCGATGTGGCCGCTTGTGGCCCCCCAAGAAAAGCCAGCCGCTTGTAACCGCGCGCCAGCAAGGTTTCTGCGGCAATTTGTCCGCAAGCCTCATCATCAATGCCAACCACATCGACTTTGGGGGCCAGTGAAAACCGTCCAAAGCTGTTCACCACGGGGATCCCTGCGCTTCGGAAGGCTTCCGAGACCTCTGGTGGCAAGGTTGACGAGGCAACAATAACGCCATCCACCGAATATTGCTGCAGCATACGAAGCGAAGATGAAGCCTGATAGGTTTCAGACAAATTGACCAGTAAAGGGCGCAAACCGCGATCTTGCAGGCCGCGAGTAAATTGATCAAACACCTCTAAAAAGATGGGGTTATGAAAATTATCAGAAACTAGGCCGATCAATTTGGTGGATCGGGTGGTCAAACTTCTGGCCAGAAAATTCGGCGTATAACCAAGCTCGATCGCCGCATCTTCAACCTTTTGTCGCATCACCTTGGATACGGAGGCCCCATCAGTGAACGTGCGTGACACGGCCGAGCGTGAGACACCTGCGCGTTGTGCTACATCGTTAAGCGTAATGGCCATATTGCTTAAGCTTTCATCGATAATCCTGCCAAAAGCGGCAAAGCTGATGGTTGGAATATGAAAGCACAATTAACTTTTTGCAACCGGTTGCAAAGCTATAAATTTTGTGTTTCCTTGACTCGTGGAAGTCTTTGGGCTCTACCAAAGGCGCCAAACCACCAAGGTGGTGCGACAGCTAAAAGCCTCATAAGAGGCAAAACTTGGGAGAAGACTATGAAATTTACTAGCAAATTTGTGGTAGCGCTATCTGCAGCCGCTCTTATGGCCGGTATGGCAAGCGCCGAGCGCTATGTCATGGTGACACATGGCGAAGGAAAAGACCCCTTCTGGCCTGTTGTTCAAAAAGGTGGTGAAGACGCGGCGCGTCACATTGGGGCCGATTTTGAATATGTATATACACCTTCAGCGGATATGGGCGATATGGCCAAATCAATCGCTGCGGCTGCGGCCACTCAGCCAGATGGCTTGGTTGTGTCATTGCCGGATCCAGAAGCGCTTGGTCAGGCGATCAAAGACGCCGTTGCGTCAGGCGTTCCTGTGATCACAATGAACTCTGGCCTGGAATCATCAGCGGCCGTGGGTGCATTGATGCATGTAGGTCAGCCTGAATATTTGGCCGGTCAATCAGCGGGTGCACGCGCGAAAGCGGAAGGCGCAACAAACGCGCTTTGCATGATGCATGAGCAATATAACACAGCCCTGAACGACAGATGTAATGGCTATGGCGAGAACGTACCATTGGCGTCAACTGTTGACACAACAAGCGACCCTGCGACCATCACAACACGTGCAGCTGCTGCGCTTCAGGCCAACCCAGACGTAGACTCAGTTCTGTCTGTTGGCCCACATACTTGCGTTGGCGTACAGCAAGCGATCGACGAGCTGGGCATGTCAGTGCACCACTCATGCTTCGATCTTAGCCCCCCTGTTATGGACATGATCAATGCGGGCAAAGTGGCCTTCACGATCGATCAGCAGCAGCGTCTGCAAGGCTATATGCCAATCATCGTACTGCACCTTTACAACAACGGTGCTGGCCTTCTGCCAGGTGCGAATATTCCATCAGGCCCAGGCTTTGTTGATAAATCAAACGCCTCATCTGTTGCTGCGCTTGCCGGCGTAGACAGATAAGACCAAGACATCGAAGGGGGGTGGCTTTTGTCACCCCCCTTTTTTTGACAGCCATGGGTAGCTATTTGCTATCCTCTTTTTTTTGGGAACAGTCATGAATTCACCAGTATCGCAGCGCCAGGAATCTGACCGCCACGCGCCTAAGAAACGTTTTTTATCCCTCTTTGCACGACCAGAAATCGGGCCGATTGGCGTGATGATCTTGTTGATGGGGATGCTTGGGTATTTCTCTATCCCGGTCGCCGAAGCCACCTGGAATCCCTTTAACGGGGAAGGCTTTAATGCGTTAGGAATACGCAACAACTTGCGGGTAATATCTCAACTTGGGATAATTGCGCTGGGTGCGGGATTGCTGATTATTGCCGGTGAATTTGATCTTTCGATTGGCTCAATGATTGGGTTTGCAGGGGCCTGTATGGCGATGATCCTGCGCTGGGGGTTCGCGGTTCTTATACCATATCTGTCCTTTGAGGGCGGTGTTCACATTGAATATTATACGCTGTTTTCGGTTGATCACGTCACGCCGATCTGGGCGATACTTATAACGCTTTGTTTCACATTAAGCTTTGGATGGATCCAAGGTTTCATCGTTGTGCGCTCTGGCTTGCCGTCCTTTATCGTGACTCTGGGCGGGCTGTTCTTCTTGCGCGGCCTCACAGAGGTGTCACTGCGGGCCTTTAATCACCGACCGGACCAAAGCGCGGGCTCAACAACTGTGACCGAAATTCCAGATTTGAAAAACATCATCGATCTGCCCGGCCATGGCGAGCTGAGCCGTTTGGACGCAAAATCTTTGCCCGAAGCAGATTTGGTCAGTCTGGCGCAAACGCTCTCTGGCGATGTGGTGGCCAGTATCACCGAGCGCCTCAGCTATACCTATAATCGAGTGGCCGAAGCCAAGACTGCCTTGATGGAAGCCAAAGGCGTAAAACCTTTGGAAAAAGCGTTGGAAAACGCCGTTCAATCGGGCAATGATTACATGGCCAACACAATCCGTGACAAAATTGCCAACTTCAAAATTGATCCGGTGACGCCCAAATCGGTCACGGAGGTGGATATCGCCCGCGCTTATATTGACACCGTTCCAACGGTGAACAAAGTGGCTGACTTTTTCGGGGGTAATATTTTGGAAGGCCTGTTCGATTGGCTGTATTTTCCGATCGATTGGAACACCAACAATTTTGGCAACCAATTCGCACCAGGCTTGTATTCCTGCGTGATGATCTGGATCATCCTATCGATCGCCTGTTATATCGTGCTCAGCCGCACGCAAGCGGGCAACTGGATCTATTCAACGGGTGGCAACCTGAACGCGGCGCAAGCCAATGGTGTTCCAACCAATAAAGTAAAAATATCGCTCTTTGTATTCTCGGCCTTCTGCGCCACGGTATTTGCCGCTTGCCAAGTGTTTGAGGTGAATACAAGTGACGCAGCCAAAGGCAATTTAAAAGAATTGGAAGCCATCGCTGCAGCGGTGATTGGCGGTTTGGTGATGACTGGGGGCTTTGGCACCGTAATGGGCATTATCGTCGGAGCCTTTATCTTTGGATTGGCCCGAGAAGCCTTTTTCTACATCCCGGGGATCGATGGATCCTTCTATAGGGTGTTCTTGGGTTTGGTGATTATCGCCTCAGCCTTGTTGAACGAAAACATCCGCAAACGTATCATGGGGAACATATAAAATGGCACAAACAAGCAGCACACCCCTGATCAAAACAAGCGGTCTGGTGAAAAAATTTGGATCCTTCACCGCGCTGAACGGTGTTGATCTGGAAATATACCCTGGCGAAGTGCATGCTTTGCTCGGGGATAACGGCGCCGGCAAATCAACGCTGATTAAAATCTTGTCGGGCGTCCATGCTCCCACAGATGGCAGCATTGAAATCGAAGGCAAACCGGTGCAGTTTAACTCGCCCCGCGACGCAAGCGATGCCGGCATCGGCACCGTGTATCAGGATCTGGCCTTGAACGCGCTGACATCGGTAACGCGGAATTTCTTTTTGGGCCGTGAAATTACCAGCTTCAACAGCTCTTTTGGACTGATGAAAATGAAAGAAATGGATCGGATCACCGCGGAAGAAATGGCGAAGATCGGCATTAATATTGCGGATCCGGATCAAGCGGTTGGCACAATGTCAGGGGGGCAGCGCCAGACATTGGCGATTGCGCGCGCCATTTATTTTGGCGCAAAAGTGCTGATCTTGGATGAGCCCACCTCAGCCTTGGGCCAAAAGCAACAAATGGAAGTTCTAAAAACCATCAAACGGGTTCAAAAACTGGGTGATATCGCGATTATTTTGATCACGCATAACGAGATACATGCGCGGTTGATCGCAGACCGCTTTACCTTTTTATCATTGGGCGAGGTGATCGGCAGTGGCTCAGCAGAAGATCTGGCTGGCGATGACATTAAGCGCTTGATGGCAGGGGGCGCCGAAATTGGCGATTTGGCCAAAGAGCTTGAAGGCGTTTAAACCGCATCACTGTTTTGAATAGAAATGAAAAACAGCCGCTCGTTTGATAAATTGAGCGGCTGTTTTTATATATGCTTTTTCCACTATAGCGTCTCAATCCATTCTGCTGACCGCTCAGATTGCAACCGTTTTGCGAAAACCTGATGCAACACCACATGGCGCAGCGTTGCGTCTGCGCAGAAAGAAATCAACGCGCGATTTAAATTTTTTCAACCGTCCGCGGCTTTGCGTTTTGGCCAAAACGCTTCTTAATTTCGCGCTTTAAACGCGCACCCTCTGCCACACATATCTTATCAGCCGTTTCTTTGCTCATAGATTTGGGCCGCGTGATCGAGGTATCCCACATGATTAAATCCAGCGCGTAAAGCTGGCACACCACAAGCCCTTCTGGCGTTTTTAATCGAATTGGGGTTGTTTCATGTTCTTTTTTATTCGCGCAACCGGTGATTGTAAACAACGCGCAGAATAAGCATAAAAATAATAAACGCATTAGAGCCTCATAAAATGAAATAGTAAAAAGTTATAAAATATACATGTAATTAACGCTTCAAAAGGCCTGGAGGCAAGGCTTATATTTCCCAGCCGTTTAAATCGTTTAACAAATAACTCTGATAAGTTTGCTCTATCGGGCGCACAGCGTTTTGGACTGGGGATCTAAAAGAGCCAGCTGACAGAATAAAAATCATATAGGTTTACGTGGCTGGCGCCCTACCCATCTATACGGATAACTTTATTTGAGGGATCATAAGGGCTGTCTTCTGTCACTTCAGAAGGCCATAATTGGTCAAGGATTTTTACTTGCAATTTTGTGCCCGGCACGGCCAATTCAGGACGCACATATCCCAGCCCGATTGCGCGCTCGAACGCCACGGAATAGCCCCCTGAAGTCAAACGGCCAACGCGCTCTCCTTCAGGCGTATAAACCGCCTCGCGCCCCCACGGATCTGCATCATCGGGGCCGTCAATCAACATGGTGACGCATTTTGAACGAACGCCCAGCGCTTGCATGGCATCTTTTCCATTAAACGCTTTTGTCAGGTCAACAAAGCGCGGCAGATCTGCTTCAAGCGGGGTTGCATCCCGGCCAAGCTCGTTGCCAAAAGCCCGATATGATTTTTCAAGCCGCAGCCAATTCTGTGCCCGCGCGCCCACCAATTTCATCCCATGCGCCGCGCCGGCAGCTTCCAGCAGATCGAACAAATAATTCTGCATTTCAATCGGATGGTGCAACTCCCAGCCCAATTCACCCGTATAGGCGACCCGAATCGCATTGACGGGGCACATACCCAATTCGATTTGGCGCGCGCTCAACCACGGAAAACGATTATTTGACAAAGCGGTTTCTGGATCAGAATCTTTGATAACAGCCTTCAAAACATCGCGCGATTTTGGCCCTGCAATGGCAAAAACACCCCATTGCGTGGTCACATCCTGCACTTCGACATAGCCAAATTCTGGCGCTTTATCCGCAGCGCTTTTACGCAGAAAATCACCATCATAATCTGTCCAGGCTCCGGCTGAGACAAGGTAGAAAGCATCTTCGGCCAAACGGACAATCGTATATTCGGTGCGCGTGGTGCCAGCAGAGGTAAGCGCATAGGTTAGGTTTATACGGCCGGTTTTGGGCAGTTTATTGCAGGTAAACCAATCTAAAAACTGCGCCGCACCCGGACCTTTCACCATATGTTTGGCGAAGGCCGTGGCGTCGATCAGGCCAACCCCCTCACGGATGGCTTTGGCTTCGGTAATGGCGGCCTGCCACCATCCACCGCGGCGAAAGCTGCGCGCGTCATGATCAAAATTATCATCCGCATCTAGGGGGCCAAAATAATTGGGGCGTTCAAATCCGTTTACGCAGCCAAACTGTGCTCCGCGCGCCTTTTGCCGATCATAAGCCGGCCCAGTGCGCAAGGGCCGGCAGGCCGGGCGCTCTTCGTCAGGATGGTGCAGAATATACACATGCTCATAGGCTTCTTCATTCTTGCGCGCGGTATAATCGGTGGTAATCCAATTGCCATAGCGCTTGGGATCAAGCGAGGCCATATCAATCTCGGCCTCTCCTTCAACCATCATTTGCGCCAAATAATACCCCGTGCCGCCGGCCGCGGTGATGCCAAAGGAAAACCCTTCCGCCAGCCACATATTTCGCAGCCCGGGCGCAGGGCCCACCAGCGGGTTTCCGTCGGGCGTGTAACAAATAGGTCCGTTGAAATCATCTTTCAATCCGACGGTTTCTGTTGAGGGGATACGGTGGATCATCGACATATATTCTTCTTCGATCCGCTCCAAATCCAAGGGAAACAGATCAGCTCTAAAACTGTCAGGCACGCCATATTCGAACCGCGCGGGCGCGTTGCGCTCATATGGGCCTAAAATCCAACCGCCGCGCTCTTCGCGCACGTACCATTTGGCATCCGCATCGCGCAACACGGGATGCTCACCATTTTCTTTACGCCATTCCACAAGCGCCGGATCCGGCTCGGTAACGATAAATTGATGCTCAACGGGGATCGCTGTGTTTTTGATGCCCAATAATTGTGCCGTGCGCTGGGCATGATTGCCGGTTGCGGTCACAACATGCTCGGCATACACAATAACCTGCTCGTCGGACGCCAGCAGATTTCCACCTTTTTCAACCATTTTACTGAGCGTGACTTTCCACTCACTTCCCGTCCATTCATAAGCATCGGCCTGCCATTTCCGTTCGATCACTACGCCGCGCTGGCGTGCGCCCTTGGCCATCGCCATGGTCACATCAGCGGGGTTAATATAACCATCCGTAGGGTGATAAATGGCGCCTTGCAAATCATCACAATGCACAAGGGGATAGCGGGATTTGATCTGCTTGGCCGACAGCCATTCATAGGGCACACCGCAACTTTCTGCAGTGGTCGCATAGACCATATATTCATCCATACGCTCTTTGGTCTGCGCCATACGCAAGTTCCCCACGATCGAAAACCCCGCATTCAAGCCAGTTTCCGCTTCCAGCGTTTTATAAAATTCTACTGAATATTGGTGAATATGGGTGGTGGCATACGACATGTTAAACAATGGCAAAAGCCCGGCTGCGTGCCAGGTAGAGCCCGATGTCAGCTCATCGCGCTCTAAAAGCATCACATCATCCCAACCGGCCCGCGCCAAATGATAGGCGATCGAGGTTCCAACGGCACCACCGCCAACGATAAGGGCTTTGACATGTGTCTTCATAATCTCACATCCACTGCTTGCTTCTGCGCCTGATATGCGCCTGCTGAAAAGAAAGGCCTTTGCCTCTCCGACAAGACAGCGCACAAAACCGACGTTTGCAATTTATGCAGCCAGAAACCTGAGACTCAAGCTGCGTTTTTAGCCGCCTACCTTTGGCCAACGCCGCGCACAGCCTGAATACGAGGATTCTTGCCCAATTTCACAATAGCCACTTTCGCGGAGCGTCAAGCGTCTCTATAACGACAGCGTAGGCGCATGGTCGCCGGCCCACATGAACATTGAGGAAAGCCAAAATATGCTTGGACTTGGAAATCTAATGGGAGTGCTCTCTCAGGATATGGCCATCGATCTGGGCACAGCAAATACGTTGGTTTATGTCAAAGGGCGCGGTATTATCCTGTCAGAGCCCTCTGTGGTTGCCTATCATGTCAAAGATGGGCTGAAAAAAGTTTTGGCCGTCGGCGAGGACGCAAAACTGATGCTGGGGCGCACCCCCGGCAGTATTGAAGCCATTCGCCCCATGCGCGAAGGCGTGATTGCCGATTTTGATGTTGCTGAAGAGATGATCAAACATTTCATTCGAAAAGTGCATCGCAGATCTACATTTTCCAAACCCAAAATAATCGTCTGCGTTCCGCATGGGGCAACACCCGTTGAAAAGCGCGCCATCCGGCAATCGGTGCTTTCGGCGGGCGCGCGCAAAGCCGGCTTGATCGCAGAGCCAATTGCGGCCGCCATTGGCGCCGGAATGCCGATCACCGATCCTACCGGCAATATGGTGGTAGATATCGGAGGGGGAACCACAGAGGTTGCGGTTCTGTCCTTGGGCGATATCGTTTACGCGCGCTCTGTGCGCGTGGGCGGCGATAGAATGGATGAGGCGATCATCTCTTACTTACGCCGCCAGCATAACTTATTGATCGGAGAAAGCACCTCCGAACGCATTAAAACATCTATCGGTACCTCGCGCATGCCAGATGACGGGCGCGGTGCCTCGATGATGATCCGCGGCCGCGACTTACTCAATGGCGTGCCGAAAGAAACCGAAATCACGCAGGCGCAGGTGGCCGAGGCCCTTTCTGAACCAGTACAACAAATTTGCGAAGCTGTGATGACAGCGCTTGAAGCAACCCCGCCCGATCTCGCCGCAGATATTGTGGATCGGGGCGTTATGTTGACCGGCGGTGGCGCGTTATTGGGCGATCTTGATTTGGCCCTGCGGGAACAAACCGGATTGGCGGTTTCTATTGCCGATGAAAGCCTGAACTGTGTTGCGATGGGCACCGGCAAAGCGTTAGAATATGAACAGCAACTGCGCCACGCCATTGACTATGACAGCTAATAAACGCTCCAACTGACCGAGAGGTTCACTTGGCCAATGATCGAAAAAATAACCAAGATTACGCAGGATCTGTTCGGCGGATCACTCTTGTCATGCTTGTCAGCATCTTGCTGCTGTTTTTTGCGATTTGGCGCATTGATAATCCCAGAATCGAGCGTTTAAGAGCTGATGTTATCGACACGATAATACCGCATTTCGAATGGGTATTGCGACCCGCCACTTGGGCCGGGCGGGTTCTTGAAAATTCCCAAAGCTACCAAGCCTTATATCAGCAGAATCAAGAGCTGAACCGCGAATTGCAAAAAATGAAAAGCTGGAAGGAAGCCGCGCTGCAACTTGAGCAGGAAAATGCGCGCCTGCTCGATCTTAATAATTTGCGGCAAGATCCAACGCTCACGCATGTCAGCGGGATTGTCATCGCCGATAGCGGCTCGCCTTTTCGCCAATCCGTATTGTTAAATGTCGGCGCACAAGACGGCATCCGCGATGGCTGGCCCGCGATGGATGGGCTTGGTTTGGTGGGGCGTATTTCGGGTGTTGGCCAAGAAACCAGCCGGGTGATCCTGCTGACCGATAATGCCAGCCGTATCCCTGTGATTATCCAACCTTCGGGACAACGCGCTTTTGTGTCGGGCGATAACTCAAACGCTCCGCTTATAGATTTTCTGGAAGATGCCGATGCGGTGCGGCCCGGCGATAGAATATCTACCTCCGGCGATAGCGGTGTTTTACCAGCCGGTTTGTTGATCGGGCAGCTCGCGCTGGATCCGAACAACCGCTTGCGGGTGCGGCTATCCGCGGATTACGAACGCCTTGAGTTCTTGCGGGTTTTACGCACCAGCGCGCCGCCCAGTATTTCGGGCACGGGCGACTTGCTGGTGCCCGATGCGCCTGCATCGACTCAAAATGTTAAGGCACTTCAAGATGGCTGAAACACCCGCTGCCCAAATCTGGACCTATCGCGGCCTTTTAGCCACGCTTGCTTTTGGTCTTATGCTGTTTGAGCTTTTGCCCTTCATGACCGCCGATGATAGCTGGTTAATGCCGAATATGACCCTTGCCTTGCTCTGTGCTTGGGCGGTTCGACGCCCCGAATTCACGCCCCCTTTGTTGATTGCAGGGGTGATCCTGTTGGAAGACCTGTTATTACAGCGTCCCCCCGGGCTTTTGGCAGCGCTGAGCCTGCTGGCACTTGAATGGCTTAAACAGCGCAGCGCACGCCCAGAAAGTTTTTCACTGGCGCTTGAATATCTCAGCGTGACGGGTTTGGTTATTTCGATCGCGCTGGCAAACCGCCTTATCTTGGCGTTGGTCTTAACCCCGCAACCCGCCGTTGCGCTTGCGCTTTCAGAAATCTTGACGACGCTTTTATTTTATCCAGTTGCTGTGGCGTTCAGCCATTTTCTGATGGGTGTGCGTAAACCACATCCAAGAGATGGGAAACAGGCCCAAGGAGCCCGTCTATGAAACGCCCCGTCTCAACACCCAAGCATAGCTTGAACCGGCGCAGCCTTGTGGTTGGCGCCCTGCAGCTGGGATTTGCCGGGGCGCTGGCCGCGCGTCTGCGCCATTTGCAAATCACCCAAGCCGATCAATATCGCCTATTGGCCGAGGAAAATAGAATTAACATCCGCCTGATTGCCCCAGAGCGCGGCGAAATTTACGACCGCAACGGCGTGTTCCTAGCGCGCAACGAACAAAGCTATCGCATCACATTGGTGAAAGAAGACGCCGGCGACGTACGTAAATTACTGATGCAATTGGCGCAGCTTATCACGCTCAGCGCAGAAGATATAGAACGTAGCGTGTTAGAAACACAGCGCAGCGCGCCCTTTCTACCTGTCACGATCATTGATCGCGTCAGCTGGGAAGACATTGCCAAAGTGGCCATAAATGCCCCATCTTTGCCCGGCATCACACCAGAGGTTGGGCTGTCGAGGCATTATCCTTTAGGTCCGAATTTTGCCCATATCGTGGGGTATGTTGGGCCGGTAAGTGACCGCGACCTTAATCGCTCTGAAGATCCAGACCCGCTGTTGCGCATCCCACGCTTTCAAATCGGAAAAGTGGGCGTTGAAGCCAAATATGAAGAAGATTTACGCGGGCGGGCGGGCGCCAAACATGTCGAGGTGAACGCGCAAGGGCGCGTGATGCGCGAGCTAGAACGCCGCGAGGGTAATTCTGGACGTAATTTACAGATCACCGTTGATGCAGGGTTGCAGAATTATGTCCAGGCGCGGCTGGGTGAAGAAAGCGCCTCAGCTGTCGTTATGGATTGTAACTCAGGCGATATTTTGGCGATTGCCTCTTCGCCAAGCTACGATCCCAACAAATTTGTCCGTGGTATCTCTTTTGATGATTATGGCGTGTTGCGCGACAATGACCATCGCCCTTTGGCCTCTAAAACCGTGCAAGATGCGTATCCGCCCGGCTCAACCTTTAAAATGGTCACCGCGCTTGCCGGTTTGGAAGATGGTATTTTAGATCCCAATGCGCGCGTATTTTGCCCCGGCCATCTGGATGTTTCAAATCGGAAATTTCACTGCTGGAAAACAGGGGGGCACGGGCAAGTCAATTTAGAACAATCCTTGCGCGAAAGCTGTGATGTCTTTTATTATGATCTTGCGCTTAAACTGGGGATCGAAAAAATTTCTGCGATGGCAACAAAGCTGGGTATTGGCGTCAAACACAATATCCCAATGTCGGCCGAAACCACGGGCCTCAGCCCTAATAAAGATTGGAAATTGATAAATCGGGGCTCTGAGTGGGTGATCGGGGATACGGTCAACGCATCAATTGGCCAAGGCTTTGTGCTCAGTTCTCCACTACAATTGGCGGTGATGACCGCGCGCATTGCAAGCGGTAAGAATATTCAGGCGCGCTTGATAAAAGCCCAAGCCGGTGCAACGATCACCGATCCAAAACCCAGATCTTTGGGTCTGAATGAAAACAATCTGCGGTTTCTGCGCCGCGCAATGTATGAGGTGAGCAATAATCGGCGTGGAACGGCGTATGGGTCACGGATTATCGAGCAGTCAATGCGCATGGCCGGTAAAACCGGAACCAGCCAAGTGCGGAACATTACTGAAAGCGAACGGCGCCGCGGCGTGTCCAAAAATGAAGAGCTTGAATGGAACAAGCGCGACCATGCCTTATTTGTGAATTTTGCACCGTTTGATGCGCCGAAAATCGCCGTAGCCGTGGTGGTGGAACATGGTGGAAGCGGATCTGCAACAGCCGCGCCACTGGCGCGCGATATCACGCTACAAGCGCTTTACGGCGATCAACCACCGCTTTCTGCTTATCCAACCAAAGATCGCGATAAGATCAAAAAGCAACAAGCAGATCTGCGCAAAACCCTTCCCCGGTTAGAGCGGTTTCAGAGGGGCCGTGTATGAGTTATCTTGAATACCGCGTTCGCTCAGTGCCCACTGGGATGCGCAAAATCCTATATTTAAACTGGCCCCTGACAATTTTAATCATTAGCGCCGCTGGCTTTGGCTTTTTGATGCTCTATTCGGTCGCAGGCGGATCTCTGCGGCCTTGGGCAGAGCCCCAAATGAAACGCTTTGCACTTGGTTTTTTCATCATGCTTGTGATCGCGATGACCCCGATCTGGGCTTGGCGCAACCTGTCTTTCGTGGGATATGCACTTTCCCTTATCTTGTTGCTTTTGGTGGAATTATTTGGCGTTAAGGGTATGGGCGCCCAACGCTGGATTGATCTAGGCTTTATGCGTTTGCAACCCTCAGAGCTTGCAAAAATCACATTGGTCATGGCCTTGGCCGGCTACTATGACATGCTTCCCAGGGCGCGTATGTCTCGCCCGATTTGGGTGATTTTACCGGTGGGTCTTATCCTGCTGCCCACATTGATCGTATTGCGCCAACCGGATCTGGGGACCGCCTTGCTTTTGCTAATATCGGGCGGCGCTGTCATGTATCTGGCCGGGGTGCATTGGGGCTATTTCTTATCGGTTATTGCCGCAGGGGTGGGGTTGGTAACGGCCGTTTTTCAAAGCCGTGGCAAAGCCTGGCAAATTTTGGAAGATTATCAATATAGGCGTATCGACACGTTTTTAGACCCCGCCAGCGATCCTTTGGGCGCCGGCTATCACATCACTCAATCCAAAATCGCGCTGGGCTCTGGCGCATGGACGGGCCGCGGTTTTATGCAGGGCACCCAATCTCAATTAAACTTCCTGCCTGAAAAACATACAGATTTTATTTTCACAACGCTCGCCGAAGAATTTGGCTTTATCGGCGGCCTATCGCTTCTGGCCATGTATGTGGCTATATTGATGATCTGTTTGATTGCCGCTTTGCGCAGCATTGATCGGTTTTCTAGCTTGCTGATCCAAGGCATCTCTGTGACATTTTTTCTGTTTTTTGCCGTTAATATGTCGATGGTGATGGGCATGGCACCGGTGGTGGGCGTGCCCCTACCTCTGGTAAGCTATGGTGGCTCTGCAATGCTGGTTTTATTGGTAGGGTTTGGGCTAATTCAATCTGCACATGTGCATCGACCAAGGGAAAAATTATGACCACACAGATCCTTTTTAAAGGTGGCCCAAACAGTTGGCAAGACTATGAAATCCCCCTCAGCAACGCGCTTCATAAAACAGGGCTGGAGTATCATCTGGCTGAGGATATTTCCCCCGAGCAGGTAGACTATATCGTTTACGCGCCAAGCAGCGGATTGAGCGACTTTAAGCCCTACACTCGCTGCAAAGCCGTGCTGTGCTTATGGGCAGGGGTGGAAACCATCATTGGTAATAAAAGCCTGAAGATGCCGCTGACCAGAATGGTCGATAGCGGCATGACCCAAGGCATGGTCGAATGGGTGACAGGGCATGTGCTGCGCCATCATTTGGGAACAGATGCGCATGTGCTTGGTCAAGATGGTCTCTGGCGCAGCGCCATACCACCTTTGGCCAAGGATCGCACAGTTACTATTTTAGGCCTTGGAGCTTTGGGCGCCGCCTGCGCAACCACGCTGGCGGGGTTGGGGTTTTCGGTTCGTGGATGGAGTCGGAGACCAAAAACCATTGAGAATATCGCAACCTTTCATGGCAGCGATGGGTTTAACCAAGCGCTACAAGACACCGAAATAACCGTATTGCTATTGCCCTCTACGCCAGAAACGGCAAACATATTAGATGCAGATGCCTTTTCAAAAATGGCCCCGGGCGCGGTTGTTATCAACCCCGGTCGCGGCCCCTTGATCGAAGATGACGCGCTTTTACAGGCGCTTCACTCAGGCCAGTTGGGCCATGCCACTTTGGATGTATTTCGCGAAGAGCCTTTGCCGGTAACGCATCAGTTTTGGGCCCATCCCAAGATCACGGTCACGCCCCATATTGCTTCAGCCACGCGCATTGAAACCGCATGCACCGTCATCGTTGAAAACATCCAGCGCGGCGAGGCCAGCCTGCCCTTCTTGCATCTGGCCGATGCAGCAGCTGGCTATTAGCCAACCCGCGCAGCAATGCGTTCAGAACAAACCCAACCGACACGCTTCATTCGGCGGCAACAGAGCTGTCTTCTGCTTTTTCAACGCGCACGGCGCTAAATTTGAATTCCGGAATTTTGCCAAAAGGATCTACCGCGGGATTGGTCAGAATATTGGCGGCCGCTTCCACATAGGCAAAGGGTAAAAACACCATATCCTCGGCCACAGCACGATCTGCGCGCGCCATGATCACCAAACTTCCCCGTTTGGTGCTCAGCCGCACCATCCCCCCCGGCGCAACCTGCATCTTTCGCAGGGTTTTGGGATGCATAGAGCAATTGGCCTCGGGCTCAACCGCATCCAGCACTTTTGCCCGCCGGGTCATCGAACCGGTATGCCAATGCTCCAATTGCCGCCCTGTGGTCAAAATCATTGGATACTCAGCATCGGGCACATCGTCCGGGGCAATGACATGCGCAGGAGTGAAGCGGGCACGCCCATCCGCGCGCGGAAACCCATCACCAAACACGATGCTTTGGCCCGGATCCTCTGGGCTTAACGAGGGGTATGTGACGGCATTTTCTGACGCCAGCCGATCCCATGTAATATTATTCAGTGAGCCCATATTCAGCTTCATTTCAGCAAAAACCTCTTTGGGGCTGGTATAGCTCCAATCCAGCCCAAGACGTTTTGCCAATTCGGTTTCAATCCACCAATCTTCCTTCGCCTCACCCGGGGGCGGCACTGCAGGGCGCCCCATCTGCACTTGCCGGTTGGTGTTGGTCACGGTTCCTGCTTTTTCCGCAAACGCGCTGGCAGGCAAAATGACATCGGCATAATTCGCGGTCTCGGTCAGGAAAATATCCTGCACGACCAAATGCGACAGTTTGGCCAATGCATGACGAGCATGTTCGACATCCGGGTCAGACATTGCGGGGTTTTCCCCCAAAATATACATGCCATGAATATCCCCATCATGAACCGCATCCATAATTTCTGTCACGGTAAGGCCTTTTTCTGCCGAAAAATCATCCGAGTTCCAAACCGAGGTAAATGCGCTGCGCACGCCATCATTCGTGACGGTTTGATAATCGGGTAGAAACATTGGGATCAAGCCGGCATCCGAAGCGCCTTGTACATTATTCTGGCCGCGCAAAGGATGCAAACCCGAGCCGGGCCGCCCAACTTGGCCCGTCATCAGCGCCAGGGAAATCAAACAGCGGCTGTTATCCGTACCATGGATATGCTGCGACACGCCCATACCCCAGAAAATCATACCCGCCTTTGCACCGGCAAAGCAACGCGCCACAGCGCGCAAAGTCTCCGCGTCAATGCCACAAATGCCCTCCATTTTTTCGGGGCTGAAATCTTTCAAATGGGCTTTTTCCGCCTCCCAATTCTCGGTATAGGCTTCGATATATTGCTGGTCGTAAAGCTCTTCTTCAACGATCACATGCATGATCGCATTCAGCATCGACACATCTGCACCGGGCCTAAATTGCAGCATATGCGTTGCAAAACGCTTCAAAGCCTGCCCGCGAGGATCCATTACAATAAGCTTGCCGCCACGTTTGGTAAATTGTTTGAAATATGTGGCGGCAACGGGATGGTTTTCAATCGGGTTGGCGCCAATCACAATCGCCACATCGGCATTTTCAATTTCGTTAAACGTCGCCGTAACCGCGCCCGATCCAACATTTTCCAAAAGCGCCGACACCGAAGAGGCATGGCACAGCCGCGTGCAGTGATCAACATTGTTATGGCCAAAGCCCTGACGGATCATTTTTTGGAACAAATACGCCTCTTCATTGGTGCATTTGGCGCTGCCAAACCCGGCCACGGCCCGCCCACCATGCTCAGATCGTAGGTTGAGCAAACCAGAAGCCGCCGCGTCTAGCGCCTCATCCCAACTGGCTTCGCGGAACACCTCCTGCCAATCATCAGGGCTCACATTCAAACCTTTTGCAGGGGCATCATCACGGCGAATTAGCGGTTTGCTCAAACGGTGGTTATGATGGATATAATCAAATCCGAAGCGGCCCTTGACGCAAAGGCGCCCCTCATTGGCCGGCCCATTTATCCCTTCAACAAACTTCACATTATCGTTTTTAACCTTCAAGCTGATCTGACAGCCAACACCGCAAAAGGGGCATATGCTGTCCACTTCCCGGTCATAATCTTGGCTATCGCCGGTTTGATCCTCATCAAGCACAGTGGCCGGCATTAAGGCGCCAGTGGGGCAGGCTTGCACGCATTCGCCGCAAGCAACGCAAGTGCTTTCACCCATCGGATCGGCAAAATCAAACGTGGGATAACTGTCATGGCCGCGCCCGGCCATACCAATCACATCGTTCACTTGCACTTCGCGGCAGGCGCGCACGCATAACCCGCATTGAATGCACGCATCCAGGTTCACCCGCATCGCCAGATGACTGTCATCCAATAAAGGAACCCGCTCAGGCTCCAACGCGGGCAGCCGGCTGTCTTGCACCGCATGCAGATCGGCCATATCCCATAAATGGCTTGATTTATCACGGGCCTCTTCCCGGGCGGGTTGATCGGCAAGCAGCATTTCAACAACCATTTTCTGCGCAGAACTGGCGCGCTGAGAATTCGTTGTCACCACCATTCCTTCTTGCGGCTCGCGGATACAAGAGGCCGCCAAGGTGCGCTCTCCTTCGATTTCCACCATGCAGGCGCGACAATTGCCATCCGGCCGATAGCCAGGTGCAGGTTTGTGGCACAAATGCGGGATCACCAACCCTTGGCCATTGGCCACTTCCCAAATAGTCATACCCGGCGCCGCGGAAGCCGGCTGCCCGTCAAGCGTAAATCGAATGGTGTCAGACATGAGATGCCTCCTTAATCTGCTATCTTTCTACACCATAGCCACCGTAAAAAGAGAGCGCCAATCCCGACACTGGGGCATGATTTTGCGCCAAGCCTGTTTCCGATAGGCGACATTTTTTACGATTTGCCTCCGTTTATCGCACCCAATAGTGATGTTTTTTTGAACGGACAGAAGGCACAAATCAAACACAACACGCATAAGAAAGCCGCTAATTCCCTTTCAACAGATTGCTGAGATAAGGGTTTTCTTCCTTTCGGTTTCATGATTTCATCACATGCTTCGAATAAGGAATTCACGATGCAAGCGGTCACAATTATACGCCATGGACAGGCCAATACCGGCGCCCGCGACGAGGCCAGCTATGACAAGTTGAGCGCGCTTGGGCATCAGCAAGCGCGCTGGCTTGGTGCGCATCTAAAAGACACATATATGCCGTTTCAAAAGATCATTTCGGGCACTTTAAAACGCCAAATCGAAACCGCCAACGGCGTGAATCAATTTGATCTGCCCCATCTGCAAGATCCCCGTTTAAACGAGCTGAATTATTTTGGCATGGCAGACTGTCTCAAGCGCGCGCATAACATTCCATATCCTGAAACCCAAACCGCTTTTGCACAGCATCTGCAAACCATGCTTGAATATTGGAAAGCCGACAAATTGGATCCAGCTTTAGAAAGCTATACCTCTTTCCATCAGCGCATTAGATCGGTGATTTTAGAAGGTTTGGCCTCACAAACGCCTAGCTTATTGGTATCCTCAACGGGCGTGATCGCATCATTAGCGGGCGACACGCTGAACACTGACGCAGCCCATCGCGTCAAATTATTTATGGCGGTTGGTCATACCAGCCTTAGCCAATTTCAACGTTTCAATGCAGATCTTACGCTCACCCAATTTGCGGCAAAGCCGCATTTAGAACCCGCCGATCGAACCAATGCCCAAACCTATATTTAGGTAAGGAAAAAATGACCCATTTATGGCTACGCGCCGAACAACGCGCCAATGAACAACGGGTGGCGCTGACGCCAAAAGGCGCGCAGCACTTGAAAAATATGGGGATGAACATCACGGTTGAGGCATGCGAGAAACGCTGCTTTAGCGTTGATGACTATGCCAGAGCCGGATGCCAAATCGCAGATCACGCCAGCTGGCCAGGCGCCCCGCGCGACGCATTCATATTGGGATTAAAAGAATTGCCTCAAAGCAAAGAAGCCTTGCTTCATCGCCATATTATGTTCGGCCATGCCTACAAAGGCCAACATGCTGGGCAGGCTCTTTTAAACAGGTTCAAAGCCGGGGGCGGGCTTTTGCTGGATCTTGAATATTTGGTTGAAACCAAAAACCGGCGCGTTGCAGCTTTTGGCTATTGGGCTGGTTATGCAGGGGCTGCCGTGGCGCTGAAATGTTGGGCGGCGCAAGAACGCGGCGAGATTTGCCAAAAGTTAGACGCATATCAAAATAATCAGGCGCTGCTGAATGATCTTCGTCAGACGCTTTCTGGGGTGAAGATGGCCCCCCCCACGGGCTTGGTGATCGGGGCTTTGGGACGCGTGGGGGCCGGGGTAAGCGATTTATGCGATGCGCTGGGCCTGAAAATCACCAAATGGGATTTAGACGACACGGCAGGACGCGCTGAATTTCCACAGATCTTGCAACATTCCATTCTGTTCAATTGTATCTTAGCGCAGCCCGGCGCACCCGTGTTTTTGGATAAGGCCAGCGTGGCGCAACCCCGTTTGCTGCGCGTGGTGGCAGATATCGCTTGCGACCCAGATAGCGATTACAACCCGCTACCTATTTACACACAGGCCACCGATTGGGACAAACCAGCGCAGCGGATCGCAAAGACCCCGGTATTAGACGTGATGGCCATCGACAATCTGCCATCGCTTTTACCCCGCGAAAGCTCTGAAGATTTTGCCCAGCAATTGCGGCCCTATTTAGAGCAGCTCTTGGCAGAAAACTCAGATGAAAATAGCGTTTGGAGCCGTGCCGAAACGACATATCGCCACCATATTGCACAGCTTTAGCACGCGACACTAGAAGGCTTCCCCAGATTGAGTCTACAAAGTCTGCAAGATTGCTTGAAGGGCCCCGGCGATCAAGAAAGACATCGCGCATAACGCAGCCCATATTCGTCTACTGGTGCGGCTTAAGCACAAAGTCTCTGGCTAAAAAAGCCGGTAATACAGCCAGTCTGGCAGAAAATTTGCTGCGCGGAACAGTAGGCTAAAGAAGGTTGGAAAACTCTTTTTAAACCGGTGGCTCTGCATATGGGACAACATGATCTTAGCAGCCTGCTCCGGCGGCATAATATAAGGCATGTTAAACTTATTTTTATCGGTCAGGCGGGTTTTGATAAATCCAGGATTTGCCAATTGGACGCACACACCGCTCTGCCTGAGATCGCAATAAAGCGATTCAGCCAAGGTCATCACGCCCGCCTTTGACGCATTATATCCAATCGCGCTTGGCAATCCGCGAAACCCGCCAATACTGCCGGTAATCACAATATGCCCGCTATCCTTGGCAACAAATTGCGGCACAACTTGCCCCAAAACCCGAGCCGCGCCAGTGAAGTTAACATCACACATCGCAATGGTCTGCTCGACATGCCAAGCTTGCGCCGCAAAGGGCCAATACACGCCCGCCAAATAGACCAAACCATCCAGTGACCCTGCAGAATGAGCTGCGCGCTCAACGCTGTCCATATCACGCACATCAATTGGAACCACCTCGGCCTGCCCGGGCAAGCTTTCCGCCAGTGCATGCAACGCCTCTTCGTTGCGCGCCGATAAAATCAAATCTGCGCCGGCAGCGCTGAGCTCATGCGCTAAAGCGGCGCCCAAGCCTTCGCTCGCACCAATCAGCCAATACCGCTTAGATTTAAAATCTCTCATTTTCTATGCCCTTGCATCGGCAATCGCACCAATGCCACTATTGCCAAAATCTTGAGGAGACAGGGCAAAAGCGCATACCCCGCTGATAAAGCAGTTAGTCCCTTTTGTGCATTTGTCAGCCCCGGTTGATACCCAAACCATTCAAGCAGTGGCAAAACCAGCACCGCGGCAAAGGCCAATGTCATTTTGGACACAAAATTCCAAAGCCCAAACCCAATCTCTGCACCGTCAGAACGTTTTGCCAAATGGCTTGCAAAAAGCGCCGGTAGCAGCGTCATATCAGCCCCCAGCGCCGCACCGCTTACCAGCGAGATAAGCGCAAAGGCAAGAATTTGACCCTCCTGCAAAAAATAAGCATAAAAAAAACCTACAATCGCCGCGCTCATCGCCAGAAGCAAAACTTGCTTTGGCCCAAAATGCGCTGCCAAATAAGTCCAAATGGGGGCTGAGACAGCCGCAGCCAAAAAGAATAGGATCAATAACGCTCCGGCCCAATCTGCCGCCCCCAACCGGCTTTCCACATAGAATAAAAATAAAGTCGAGCTCACCGCCACGGGCGCAGAGTTCAACATCGCAAGCAGCAGAAAATGGCGCAATTGGCGATCTGAGAGAACCATGGCTATACCAACCGGCGCCGGTGCCTGCGCCATAGGATGCCAATATCCCCGCATTAAAATGCCTGCCATCAGGCAAAGGCCGCAAAAGCCCATAGCAAAGGCCGCAAAGGGCTGAGCTGAGAAATTGAGCAAGAGCGTTGGAGCAATCGCAGCAACGCATATGCCCAATAAACTGCCCGTTTCGCGCCAGCGTGCAAGGCGCAGCTGGCCCTCTGCCCCGAACGCGTGCACGCCATTTGCATAAAAGCGAATGCTTAGAAAGCTGAACGCCGAAAAAACCATTGCCAAACAGAGGCTAAACCAAATGATTGCGGAAAACGGCGGCGCAAGCGCAAAGAGGCCCAGCATCCCCAATCCCAAAAGTAAAATTGAGGCATAAATTGGCCATTGGCCCCGCTCTCGGCTGCGCTGCGCCAAAGCTGCCAGAATGGGATCTTGAACAAAATCCAAGGATCGCAGCGCAAATAAGGCCAACCCCAGCGTGCTTAGACTTACGCCATATTGATCAACAAAATATTTAGGAGCATGAATGTAGATCGGCAATCCTGCCGCGCCCAACATCATGGCGAACACACCATATGATGAAAAGACACCAAGCCGGCGCCCCGGCACTATGAAATCTCAGCTTTTGGCGGCGTCGGACGCGGGCGGTATTTCGCGCCTTTCCACCACAGCCGCAACGCCTGAAGATGGATCAGCCCCAGCACCCGCCGCGATCCAAATGGCCGGCGCAGCAAAGCGCCTAAAATGGAAAAATTGCTCAATGCGCGGCGCGGGCCGGTTAAAGTGGCCATCACGCCGCCCTGTGGCATTTGTAAATCAATCCATATCCCAATTTTTTCCGGACGAATATCAAAGCGAAATTCATAAGCCCCTTGTATGGGTTGAAAGGGTGAGACATGAAAAATTTTATCCGCTTTCAAACGATCACTGGGCTGTATTGGCCTTAAATCCGTATGTTTACACAGATAAGAATGACGATCTCCAAACGTGTTGGTTACCTCCGCGATCACTAAAAACAATCGATCTTGCGCGTCATAACACAGCCAGAAGCTGACCGGATTAAAGACATGCCCAAATATCCTAGGTTGCGCGAGAAGCAAAATTTTACCCGGCAGCTCAATATTATATCCAGCAGCCACATCACGCACCCACGCCGCACCTCGGCCATCCCCTACAGGGCCGCCATGATCGCTTCCATAAAGCCCAAAAAGCCACCCGCTATCACGCTTGAAAATCCCTTTTTTGGGGGGGGCGTTCTCTATATCAAGGCAAAGATAATCGATGCTATAGCGAAACGCATTTTTGAGATCGCCTTTACGCCCATGCCACGTACTGCCTCTGATATGCTCAATCGCGCTCATTCTGCCGCAACGGCAAGCGCTGATTTCAAAATGATAGATTGGGCGACGTCCAAGCCGCTTGACAGACCATCTTCATGAAACCCGTTTTTCATCCAAGCCCCGCAAAACCACGTGCGATTGGTTCCGTTGCGCGTAGCAATTTTTTCCTGCGCGGCAAGCGCGTGTAAATCGTAAACCGGATGGCGCAGGGTCACCTGGTCGTAAATCTTATCTTCGCGAATAGGCCGTGTTGAATTCAATGTCACAAAATGCGGATCATCCAACGGGATAGGCTGTAGCGAGTTCATCCAATATGTCAGGTCAATCTGGTCTGATGTTTTATCTTCGGTTTCTGTGTAAACCCAACTCGACCAGCAGGCCCTGCGCTTTGGCATTATGCGTTCATCGCAATGCAATGTGATGTTGTTTGGCTGGTATTTCACCGCGCCCAACGCCTGAGCCTCAAAAGCGCTTGGATCCTCCAAAAGGCGCAGGCTGTCATCGCTATGCGTGGCAAAGACCACCTCGTCAAAATACTCGGGAGGGTGCCCAGCGCTGCGGATTTCAACCTGCCGGTCATGGCGGATCACCGATGATACCGGTGTTTTGACGCGCACCGCCACGCCGCGATCCACCAAAGCGGCCTCAAGACGCTGAACATATTCCTGAGATCCCCCTTGAACAGTGTACCATTGATGCTGGCCTGTATGGCTTAACAACGCATGGTTTTCAAAAAATTGCAGCATCGCGCAAGCTGGAAAATCCAAAATTTTCTCAGTTGGTGTTGACCAAATGGCGCCAGAGAGCGGTAAAAGATAGTAATCGCGAAACCAAGGGCCCGACCCGAGCCGTTGCAAAAACTCTGAAATTGTCATTGTGGGATCCTGCGCAAGCTCCAAACCACGCGCATTGAATTTTAAAATGTCGCGCAACATGCGCAGGAAGTTCGGATTTGCTAAGTTGCGCTTTTGCGCAAAGATTGCGCTGAAATTTGCCAAACCATATTCGATGCGCCCGCCGCGCAATGATGCTCCAAAGCTCATATTGCTTTTGACCACCGGCACGTTCAGAGCATCAAAAAGATCTGCCATACTGGGATAGTTGGCATAATTGAAAACGATGAACCCTGTATCCACAGGCTGAGTGCCAGCTTTGCCCGCAATCACCGTGCGCGCATGCCCCCCGAGCCGCGGCGCAGCCTCATAAAGCGTTACATTCTGCGAGTCAGACAAGGCATACGCGGCGCCCATGCCCGAAATTCCGCCGCCAATCACTGCTATTCGCGGCCCGTTTAGGCCTTGCGGCGCAATCGTCATTCGTCTCTCCGATATCTTTTAAATATCTACGTGCAGGTTTTTGACTTGGATGAAAAGTAAATTCGATAAATATGTGATCCGGTTTGCGCCATGCGCCGTAGCAGTCTATGTGGATATGCGGCAAAATAGCGTTGCGGGCTTTGAAGGCTCGCCAGATGTTTTCTCTTATGATAGCGAGAGAGACAGCAATGACGCTATTTCAGCGCCTCGAAAGGCATCAAATTTGTCGGATCGTCTGCAGAAAAATGTATCAAACAAGTGGTCGCACGATTTGGTGGCGGTTGGCGAAAGCCAAGATACGGCTGCTTTCGAGCGTCTTTTCAACGAATTTGCTCCGCGCATCAAAGCATTTTTGATAAAATCTGGCAGTGATCACGCCTCTGCGGAAGAGCATGCGCAAGAGGCGATGGCAACCGTATGGCGCAAGGCGCATATGTTTGATCCCAGCAGGGCCAGCGCCGCAACGTGGATGTTCACGATCGCGCGCAACAAAAAAATCGATGCAATTAGGAAGCAGCGCCGCCCCGAACCGGAAGATATTGGCTGGGGTCCAGAACATGAGCCAGACCAAGAAGACATGATTGGTCTTCAGCAGGAAAGTGAAAAACTGGGCAATGCGATCGAGCAGTTGCCAGAGAAGCAGCGTTTGCTTCTGGAACGCGCATATTTTGCAGATATGTCGCATAGCGAAATAGCAGATGTAACAGGTCTACCCCTTGGCACAATCAAATCGCGAATTAGATTAGCCCTTGAGCGGTTGCGCCATTCTATGACATGAGAAATGAAAACAAAATGACGATGATTAAACACCACCTGACCGAAGAACTGATGATCGCTTATGCGTCGGGCAATTTGGCAGAAAGTTTTTCGGTGGCTGTGGCTACGCATATTTCGCTCTGCGACCAGTGCCGGGCCGCCTTGGAAAGCTATAACGCCATAGGCGGGGCGCTGCTGGAGGATACAGAAGGCGCGGCGCTCTCGTCGGATGCCTTGGCAAAGACGATGGCGCTGATCGAACAGCATCCGCCCGAAGAAAAGCTGCAAGCCGCCAAGGCCTCAAACGTGCCGGCGCCTTTGGCAGATTACATCGGAACTGATCTTGATGCGATCAAATGGCAACCGATCGGAATGGGCGTCAAACAATCTGTTCTGGAAACCACTGGTGCGGGCAGCGCGCGGTTGCTTTACATTCCGCCGGGCACGGCCGTCCCCAATCATAGCCATAGCGGCTTAGAGCTGACATTGGTGCTTCAAGGCGCGTTTGCGGATGAGACTGATTATTTCAGTAGGGGTGATATCGAAGTGGCCACCAGCGATGTCAGCCATACGCCGGTTGCAGCTGATGGGACCAGTTGTATCTGCCTGGCCGTGACCGAGGCGCCTTTAAAATTTACCGGATTGCTGCAAAAATTGATGCAACCGCTTCTAAAGATCTAAAGCGTTTTTAAACTGCTGGTGTAGCGGCGGACTTGCGACCAAAACACCGGATGATGTTACCTCTGAGCGATTAAAAGAAAGCGGGTTGCCCGCTTTGTCACTGACGCGGGCTCCTGCTTCTGCGGCTATGAGAGCTCCGGCGCAAATATCCCAATCCCAAGTGTCACGCAGCGTGATCATTGCGTCAAAGTCCCCCTGTGCGACCAACGCCATGCGATACGCCAATGATGGCTTGTGCCGCCGCTGCAGGCCCGCCGGCAGCGGAAGGCGCCAATTCTGTGCGTCCAAAGCAGGTTTTGCGGCCAGCACGGTGGCCTCGTCAAGCTGCCTGCAATCAGAGACGTTGATCGCTTGCTGATTGAGAAACGCGCCTGACCCTTGTTCTGCATAATAGGTCAAACCTAGCATAGGCAGGGCAATCACCGCAGCGGTGACATTAGATCCAGTGGTGATGGCCAATGAATGCGCCCATGTCTTTTCACCTGCGATAAAACTTCGCGTCCCATCGATCGGATCAATCACGAAGCAATGCTCTGCACCGAGACGCTTTTGATCATCTTCCGTTTCCTCAGACAGCCAACCATAATTTGGCCGCGCCGATCCAAGCATATCAAATAGCATAGCATTAACCGCTAAATCCGCTTCGGTAACGGGCCCAGAGTGATCAGGCTTTTCCCAAGCTTGGGCGCCATTTCGGGCATAGCGCTGCGCAATTTCACCCGCTTTTTGCGCAGCCGCCAGCAAAAGCTGAAGATCAACCCCCGGCAATAGTCATTCCATCAATCAACAGGGAAGGAACGCGTCGAGACAGATGCGCGCGCGCATCATTAGCGGCGATGAAGCCGCGCAGCATGTCGCGTAAATTGCCCGCGATCGTGCATTCGCTCACCGGATGACTGATCACACCATTTTCCACCCAAACGCCAGCGGCGCCGCGCGAATAATCACCAGTATTAGGGTTGATGGTGGACCCAATCATTGACGTGACCAGCAAGCCTTTGCCCATATCGCGGATCAAATCGGCCTGAGTATGCAGCCCTGGCATCAAGGTGATATTCCAATTGCTCGGACTCGGGGGCGAGCTGACTCCACGCGACGCATTGCCCGTGGGCGGCATCGATAAATGCCGCGCAGAAGCCAGATCTAAGGTCCACCCGGTTAGCACCCCATTTTCAACAAGAGCGCGCCGCTGCGTCGGCAAGCCTTCCCCGTCAAAGGGGCGCGATCCCGCCACGCGCGGGCGATGCGGATCTTCGATCAGCTGCGTCCCATCTGGAAACACTTGTTGACCCAAGCCCTCCAGCAACCAAGACGAGCCGCGCGCCACAGAGGCGCCATTGATAGCGCCCAAAAAATGCCCGATCAGGCTGGAGGCAACGCGCTCATCGAACAAAACGGGAAACTGCCCAGTGGGCGGCTTTGATGGCTTAAGCCGGGCCACGGCCCGCGCGCCGGCACTTGCCCCAATTTCAGCTGGATCAGTCAGATCTTCTTGAAAAATACGGTTATCAAAATCATAGTCACGTTCCATCTGCAGACCGGTACCAGCAATCGCCACGCAGGAAATTGACCGGCTGCTGCGCTGATACCCGCCCGCAAAGCCAGCGCTGGTTTGAAAATGAACATGGCCAGAGCCGTAAGAGGCCGAGGCCGCATCTACCTGTTCAATCCCCGCCACACGCAGCGCTGCAGCTTCAGCCGCAAGCGCATCTGCCTCTAATGCGGCAGCAGAGGGTTCCGGCTGCGCGTCATAAAGTTCAAGTTCCTCTATATTCCAATCCATGGCCAGCTGTTCGGGCGCCGCCAGCCCCGCATAGGGATCATCCGGGGCTTCTTTGGCCATGGCCACGGCCCGCTCAGCCATGGTGCTCAGCGTGTCATCGCGCAGATCAGATCCAGAGACCACCGCCTGCCGTTGACCTATGAAGACCCGCAGCCCCAAATCCATTGCTTCGGATCGCTCGGCCTGCTCTAAAACGCCCGAGCGCACATTGATCTCGATCGCGCTGCCCATGCTGGCCAAAGCATCCGCCGCATCAGCCCCAGCAAGCCGCGCTGCACTAAGCAGCTTTTCAGTGAATTCTGGCAAAGAGGTAGATTGGCCCGACATGACACCCCGCAAAATTAGTTTCTACACAGGTAGTGAACCCACCCAAACAAGGCAAGCTTCCATTGCAGATGCTGCTGGTTTTTGTGTAGCCTTGGCAGCAGAGTGCAGCGAAATAGGATAACCAAGATAATGAAAACGGCACTGATCACAGGGGGCGCGCGCGGCATCGGCTTGGCAACAGCGCATATTTTTGCGGAAAACGGCTATCAAGTGGTTTTGCTTGACCGGGATGCGCAAGCACTCGACGCTGCTGCACTAGACCTTCCCGCCGCAGAAATTTTGGTATTCGACGTGTCTAACCCGCAAGCCTCGGGGCAAATCGCGCAAGAGATACAAACCCGGCTGGGGCGACTTGATTGCCTTGTCAACAATGCTGGTGTGGCTGATTTTGGTCCGATTGAAGATTGCGATCCAGCCATTTGGCGTAAGGTTATGGATACGAATTTGGATGGTATGTTTTACCTCAGCCAAGCCCTAACACCGCTGCTGCGTGACACGCGGGGCAGCATTGTCAATATCGCCTCTATTTCAGGTCTGCGTGCTTCGACCTTGCGCGTTGCTTATGGCACTTCAAAAGCGGCGGTAATGCAGCTTACAAAACAACAAGCCATTGAATTGGGCGAATATGGCATTCGCGCCAATTGCGTGGCCCCCGGCCCAGTGCGCACAAAATTGGCGATGGCCGTTCACACCCCAGAGATTATTGACGCCTATCATGACGCCATCCCTTTAAACCGTTATGGCAACGAGCGCGAAATTGGCGAAGTCATCTTTTTTCTATGCTCTGAGAAAGCTTCTTTTGTAACAGGCCAAGTGGTTGCCGCGGATGGCGGCTTTGAGGCAACGGGTGTTGGACTGCCAGCGCTGCGCGTCTAAACCCTATGCCTGAAAAAGACACGCGGCCTGAAGCAGAGATCAAAGATCATGTTTAACACCCGATCCCGCTACCCATAGCCTCTTCGCCTCTATATATAGGCGTGGCGAACCCTAGATCTGAAAGCGAGCATATAGATGAAAGACCTCACCGGCAAAACAGCTGTAATCACCGGTGCCAGCCGTGGCATTGGGGCGGCAACTGCCGCGGAATTGGCCGCTGCCGGCGCCAATGTTTGCCTTTTGGCGCGCAGCGAAACTCAGATTATTGAACTGGCGAACGATATCGGGCCTTGCGCCATGGCGCGGGCCTGCGATGTCGCCGATTACGCGGCCGTAGACGCTGCGATCCGCGCCGCACAAGCAGCGTTTGGCAGCGTCGATATTCTGATTAATAACGCGGGTGTGATTGCCCCAATCAGCGCTTTGGCCAGCGTCGAGCCGCAAGAGTGGTCACAAATGATCGATATCAACCTGAAAGGCGTGTTTTATGGCATCCGCGCGGCCCTGCCGATCATGCAGGCCCAAGGCGCAGGAACGATCCTGACCATGAGTTCGGGCGCGGCGCATCATGCGGTAGAGGGCTGGAGCGGCTATTGTGCGTCAAAAGCTGGGGCCGCCATGCTGACCGAATCTCTGCATTTAGAGCATCACAAAGACGGTATTCGAAGCATGGGCTTATCACCGGGAACCGTTGCAACCCAAATGCAGAAAGACATCAAAGCCAGCGGTATTAACCCTGTCAGCCAGCTTGACTGGTCGGCGCATATTGCCACAGATTGGCCCGCCAAAGCGCTTGTTTGGATGTGCACCAGCGCCGCCGACCCTTATTTGGGTACGGAATTATCGCTGCGCGATACCGCGTTTCGCCAAAAACTGGGCCTGCTATGATCCAGCTTCACAAAGACGGCACTATTTGGCGTTTAACCTTAGATCGGCCCGATAAAGCCAATTCGTTGACGCAAGACATGCTGGAAGAGATTTTACAAATCGTGCAGATGGCGCAAACAGCACAGGCTCTGATCATAACCGGCGCAGGTAAAACATTCAGCGCCGGAGCGGATCTAGATCAAGCCGCGCTGGGATTGGCAACCTCGGATATTTGGGAGCGCGTTTCAACCGCGATTGCCGATTTGCCGGCGCTGACAATTGCGGCCTTAAACGGCACTTTAGCAGGCGGCGCGTTTGGCATGGCCTTGGCCTGCGATTTACGCCTTGCCGTTCCAGAAGCCAAATTTTTCTACCCCGTAATGGAGCGCGGGTTTCTACCGCAACCTAGCGATCCGGGAAGATTGCGCGCACTGATTGGGCCCGCACGAAGCAAATTAATTTTAATGGCCGGTCATAAAATGACCGCCACAGACGCATTGAATGCCGGGTTGATCGACCAAATATGCGCCAAAGATACGCTTATCGCAGCAGCCTATCGGATGACAGAAAAGGTCAGCAAAGCGCAAGCCAGCCATGTGGCCGCGATAAAAGCGATGTGCAACGCCAGCCGAGGCACGCTTTAGCGGCGGCGTTTGGGCGTGCGGGATAAAAACTCCGGCGGCCGTTTCGCCACCCAAGCAATAAATTTTTCCAGACGAGGATGCGTTTTCAATTTTTCAATGGTGGCATAATTGCGGGCTAGCTCGGCCTCGCTAAGGCAGGCATGAATTTCTTTATGACATTGATGATGCAACAAAACCGTCGGGCCACCTTTGCCGCCTTTTAGCTTGGGCACCAAATGGTGAAGGCTTTGCGGCGCGTGTGGTGGGATAGGCCGCGCGCATAAAGGGCAGATTGGATCCTCTATCATCGCTAAGCCTTTATTCTCTTACGCGTCACTGTAAGGGATCTAGCTTGAAATGCTGTTCAGAAAAGCAGGCGCCGCAAAACAGGCTGAACGACGATAAATACCGGTGGATCAATAGCCCGGATAGGCTTAAACCCTAAGCGCAAAGCGTTAAACACCGCCGTCATAAACCAAGGAGACTGCTCAGAATGATCAAAGAGACGCGTTGCATTGATCTGATAAGCTTATCGGCTATCTGCAGAGGGAGGGCATGAGCAATTCAGCGCTAATCATCGGGGCCGGTCCGGCGGGGCTTATGGCCGCAGAGCGGTTGCTGGCGCAAGGCGCGCAGGTGCAGATTTTCGACGCGAAATCCTCTATCGGGCGAAAATTTCTTATGGCGGGAAAATCAGGTTTAAACCTGACCAAAAATGAGCCTCTCGCAATCTTTCAAAATCAATATTACGACGCCAGCGCGCAATTGGCCCCCATGCTCCATGATTTTGGACCAGCCGACGTGATGCGTTGGGCGAATGCGCTGGGCGCAGACGTGTTTAGCGGATCTTCTGGCCGCGTCTTTCCAAAAGCTATGAAAGCCTCGCCTCTCTTGCGCGCCTGGATGCTGCGTCTTCAAAATGCAGGGGCTGAACTGCGCGTGAAATCGCGGTGGAGGACGCTTAGCAAAGATGGCTGCTTTGGATTTGAAACCCCAAGCGGACCCGCACAGATCACCCCAGATGTTGCGGTTTTGGCGCTTGGCGGGGGCAGTTGGAAAAAACTGGGCTCTGACGGGCAGTGGATTGATATTCTGGCGCAGCACGGCGTAGCAAGCGCACCCTTTGAGCCCTCAAACGCGGCACTGCAGGTGGCCTGGTCACCCTATATGCAGAAACTCTATGGCCAGCCTATTAAATCCGTAGCACTGACAGCGGGGGGGTATAAAAGCCGCGGCGAGGTGATTCTAAGTAAGCGGGGCTTAGAGGGCAGCGGTATTTATACGCTCAGCCCAGCGCTCCGCCAGCGCCAAAAGCTGTTTATCGATCTTGCGCCAGATCTTACGATTGCGCAGATCGCGACGGCATTGCAGCGGCCAAAGGGCAAAAACAGCCTCTCAAATTTTTTACGCAAAACCTTGCGCCTACCCCCGGTTAAGATTGCTTTGCTGCAAGAACTGGCCCGCCCATTGCCCACCGACCCCGCGGCGCTGGCCCGCATGATCAAAGCCCTGCCGCTCGCCTATACGGGGCTTGCTCCCTTGGATGAAGCAATTTCCACAGCGGGCGGCGTGCAATGGCAGGATCTCAATGCGGGCCTGATGCTCAAAAAATTACCTGGTGTTTTTTGCGCTGGCGAAATGTTGGATTGGGAAGCGCCAACGGGGGGCTATCTGATAAATGCCTGCCTAGCCACCGGTGCTTGGGCCGGCGATCATGCGGCAAACTATGCGGCTCAAAGCTAAAACAAACCTGTCTAGCGCGTCAAAAGCCCGTGGCATGTAAACGTTTAAAATACCCCTATTTTGCGATCTAGCAAAGTTTTACAATATGCGATTATCGATGGAAGAATCGCCGCCACTCATGCTAAACCTTGTGGTATGCAAGCTGAGACACCCCATATCTTCAAAGAACGCCCCCTGATCCGGCAGTTAGATGACGCAGCGGTGAACCGCATCGCAGCCGGCGAAGTGGTCGAGCGCCCGGCCTCTGCAGTCAAAGAGCTGACAGAAAATGCCATTGATGCCGGAGCACGGCGCATTTCCATTGATATCGCCGATGGAGGCAAAACGCTGATCCGCATCACTGATGACGGTCACGGCATGACAGCGGATGATCTGCCCTTAGCCCTATCCCGCCATGCCACATCTAAAATTGACGGAAGTGACCTGCTGAATATTGAAAGTTTCGGATTTCGAGGCGAAGCCCTGCCATCATTGGGCGCCGTTGGAAGGCTTTCCATTACCAGTCGCGCTGCGGGCCATGAGGGCGCCGAAATCACCGTTTCAGGAAGCGTGCAATCGGCGGTAAAACCAGCAGCGCTTAGCGCGGGCACAGTGGTCGAGCTGCGTGATTTATTCTTTGCCACGCCGGCGCGCTTAAAGTTTATGCGCAGCGAGCGCGCTGAAACCCAAGCAATCAGCGATGTTATTCGCCGCTTGGCCATGGCAGAGCCTGCAATCGGGTTCGTGTTGCGAGATGTCTCGGGAGGCGCGCAGCGGATGATCTTGCAGCTTGCCCCGGAAGACGCCCCGTATTTCGAGGCATTGGCAAACCGGTTGTCAAAACTCTTGGGCCAAGAGTTTATCGAGAATGCGCTGCGCATCGAAACCGAGCGCGAGCACCTTCGTTTAACCGGCTATGCTGCATTGCCCACCTATTCGCGCGGAGCCGCCATTAATCAATATATTTTCGTCAATGGCCGCCCGGTGCGCGATAAGACGTTGAATGGCGCGTTAAGAGCGGCCTATTCTGACGTGTTGTCGCGCGATCGGCATCCGGCCGCAGCGCTCAATATCACCTGCGATCCGCATTTGGTCGATGTCAACGTGCATCCTGCAAAATCAGAAGTCCGGTTTCGAGATCCATCCGCAGCGCGCAGTTTGATCGTTTCGGGCCTGCGCGCCGCCCTTTCCGAGGAAGGACACCGAGCATCAAGCACCGTTGCAGCAGCAGCGCTTGACGCGCTGAAGCCAGGCCAGCCCCGCGCGCCCGTTTATCAGATGCCGCGCCTCTCGACCAAAAGCAAAGTTGAAAACTATCGGTTCCAATCCCCAGAATTTGCCGAACCAAGCGCCTCATATGTCGCGCAAGAGCCACAGCAGGCAAAGCCAAAGACACCCGCAATCGCGGGTGACTCACAGCCAATTGCTGAACAAGATCATTTTCCCTTGGGCGCAGCGAGAGGCCAAATTCACGAGAACTACATCATTGCGCAAACCGAAAACGGCCTTGTGATTGTGGATCAACACGCAGCCCACGAACGCCTTGTTTACGAAAAGCTGAAAGCACAAATGGCGGAAACCGGCGTCGCCACGCAAGCGCTTTTGATTCCAGATATTGTTGAGCTTCCAGCTGAAACATGCGCTGATCTTCTGCAACGCTCCCAAGAGCTGGCCGAACTGGGGCTGATCATTGAGGCCTTTGGGGGAAGCGCCATAGCAGTGCGCGAAACACCGGCTATTTTGGGCCCCGTGAGCGCAAAACCCCTAATCATGGATCTGGTGGATGAGCTGCAAGATCTGGGCAATAGCGAAAAAATCAAAACCAAGATCGAAGAAATTCTGAGCCGGATTTCCTGCCATGGATCTATTCGCTCTGGGCGCAGAATGCGGCCCAAAGAAATGAATGCATTGCTGCGCGATATGGAGAAAACACCGCTTTCGGGCCAATGTAATCATGGTCGGCCAACGTATATAGAATTAAAACTGGCGGATATCGAACGCTTATTCGGGCGTAGCTGATGGAAAACACGCCTCTCCTTGCAAACAATCCGATGGTTTTTCTTGTGCTTGGCCTGGTGCTGGCGGTCTTGATTTGGTGGATTTCTACCTTGCGTAAATCCGGCCAGTCAAACGGGCTTGCAGAACAAGAAATGAGCCTTTTGGTCAAACAATTGCAGGCCCTAAGTGACGGCCAAGAGCGTTTATCAGGCGGGCTACACCACGTGTCAGAAGCCAATGCCAAGGCGCAAACCAACATGCTGGCCTTGATGGAGCAACGTCTTGCGCAAGTTCAGCAACAGCTCTCTGAAAATATGCATGGCTCAGCCCGCCGGACTGCCCAATCTTTGGGGGATCTTCAGCAGCGCTTAGCCACCATTGATAAAGCACAAGAGAACATCACCAAGCTCTCAGGGGATGTTTTGAGTTTGCAGGATATTTTGTCAAACAAACAAACACGCGGGGCATTCGGTGAAATTCAATTGCATGACATCGTGATCAAAGCCTTGCCACAAGACAGTTTTACGATGCAAGCCACCCTTTCAAACGGGCGGCGCGCAGATTGTATTATTCACCTTCCCAACCCGCCTGGGCCAATCGCCATCGACAGCAAATTTCCCCTAGAAGCTTATGAAGCGATGCGGCGGGCCAGCACAGAGGCCGATTTGGCAGAGGCGGCGCGGCAATTTCGAACAGCGCTGCGCAAACATATCAAGGATATCAGCGAGAAATATATTATCGAGGGGGAAACCGCGGATGGCGCGCTGATGTTTTTGCCGTCAGAAGCGGTTTACGCTGAGATCCACGCGAATTTCCCAGATTTGGTGCGTGAAAGCTTTGCAGCGCGCGTTTGGATCGTATCCCCCACCACCTGCATGGCCACGTTAAATACAATGCGCGCCATTCTCAAAGATGCCCGCATGCGCGCGCAAGCAGGATCCATCCGCCGCGAATTAGGCCTTCTATATCAAGATGTTGACAGATTAGGCACGCGGGTTGAAAACCTTGACCGTCATTTCGGTCAAGCGGCAAAAGATCTGTCTGAAATCAAAATCAGCTCGGAAAAAGCTGGAAGACGGGCGCGCCGCTTGGATAATTTTGACTTTGAAGAGTTGGCTCCAAGCGAGGCAGAACCTCCGCTGGTGCCCCCAACACCCGCAAAAGACCCGTAAGCCAAATGAGCACGAACGTGTCGAGACGCTTGCCAATAAACTTTGTTTGTATGAAAATGCGCGATGCAGCGATCAGGCTCGGATCAAAGCGTTGCCAGCTTGCATTGTTTTGTGGCTAAATTGAATTCTTTGCATGATAATCTTTTGATAAGGCTTCACCTTGAGATAGACAGCGCTTATAGGCTAACACTTGTAAAAACGTGGCGAGATACACCAAGTGGCACATATCATTGTTGTCGGAAATGAAAAAGGCGGCGCTGGCAAGTCAACAGTCACGATGCATTTGGCGACCGCGCTGTCGCGCATGGGCCATCGGGTTGCAGGGCTTGATTTGGATCTGCGCCAACAAACATTTGCCCGCTATTGCTTGAACCGTAAAAAATATCAGGATGAGGCGGGGCTAAGTTTCCCAAGCCCACAACATTTTAGCCTGCCTGAAATTGAAAAATCCGCCGTACCTGAAGACGAAAACATCTATGATCACAGATTGTCAGCCGCGATCGTTGAGATGGAGCCCGGTAGCGATTTTATTATGATAGATTGCCCAGGCTCGCATACACGCTTGAGCCAGGTCGCCCATTCGCTTGCCGATACACTGATCACCCCGCTGAATGACAGCTTTGTCGATTTTGATCTCTTGGCGCATATCAGCAGTGATGGGCAAACCATCGCCGGCCCGTCTGTTTATTCGGAAATGGTCTGGCATGCCCGGCAATTGCGCGCGCAGGCTGGTTTAAAGCCGATCGACTGGATTGTGTTGCGCAACCGCGTGGGCGCGCAGCAAATGGTCAATAAACAAAAAATGAGCAAGGCACTGGAAGAATTGGCCGACCGGATCGGGTTCCGGATTGCACCCGGTTTCAATGAGCGGGTGATTTTCAGAGAGCTGTTCCCGCGCGGGCTTACCTTGCTTGATCTTAAAGATACCGGGGTGCGGCAGTTGAATATGTCAAATATTGCCGCCCGCCAAGAATTGCGCGATCTGCTTAAAACGCTAGAGCTTCCCGAAGTTGAGCTTAATTTTTAGCGGCTTTGATCGCCTCAGCTAGCGGCCTAAATCAGTAAATCCGCGCAATCCGACTGTAGCGCGCTATCTCACGATCAAACCTATTCGATGCGCCGGAAAGGAAAATATCGCATGACGAAATTCGCGCCGCCGCGCCAAGAGCTGATATTTAGGTTGGTTCTATCCATCCTCGCGCTCGCGCTGCTTGTCTTTGCGCTGAGCCAACGCAGCGTCAGTTCAGCCGCCGGAGTAGAAATGGTCGCCGCCGCGGTGCTTTTCTTTGGAGGCACCATCGGCTGGACCCTGTGGCGATTGTTTAAAAGCAAAACTACGTTCAACAAACGCTCTGAAAGCCGCAGCTCTGCGTCAGACCGCTCATCGCAGCCATAACGTTAGAACGCGGTTGAGCTGCGCGTGGTGACTGCGCGCGGATCCGTTTGCACATCCAATATCGCGGGGGCATGCGCAGCACGGGCCGCGGCAAACGCATCGGCAAATTGGTCCGTCTTGGTGATCGTTGCGCCAAACCCTCCATAGGAGCGGGCCAGAGCCGCAAAATCTGGATTGCGGATATCTGTTCCTGAAGGGCGGTCAGGATATGCCTTTTGCTGGTGCATTCGAATGGTTCCATAAACACCGTTATTCACCACAATCACGATAATATTGGCGCCGTATTGAACCGCCGTTCCAAACTCTTGCATGCTCATTTGAAAACACCCATCACCGGCAAGGCACACAACCGCGCGCTCCGGATGTGCTAATTTTGCCGAAACCGCCGCGGGCAGCCCATATCCCATGCTTCCAGAAGTGGGCGCAAGTTGCGTGCGATAGGCTTTGTAGCAGAAATAACGGTGCAGCCAGCCTGCGTAATTGCCCGCCCCATTGGTTAAAATAGCATCGTCTGAAAGCGTTGCAGAAAGATGCAAGATCACCTGCTCTAATTGCACAGCCCCCGGGGTTGCGGATGGGGCTTGCCACGCCTGATAGGACTTATGCTCGGGGCTGGCCTGCGGTGCAACAGGCACCGCAGGCAAGGTTTTAAGCGCCTGCGCCAAGAATTGAGATGCCGTACAAGCAAAGCCCAAATGGGGGCGATACACGCGCCCAATCTCATTGGCATCGCTGTGGATATGGATCATGGTTTGGCTTGGATTTGGGATGTTTAACAGCCCATATCCGCCCGTTGTCATCTCGCCCATGCGCGCCCCCAGCACCAGGAGGCAATCCGCGCTTTGCACCCGGCTTAGCAAAGCGGGATTAGGGGCAATTCCCAAATCACCAGCATAATTGGGGTGCCGGTTGTCAATGTAATCTTGGCATCGAAAAGATGTGGCCACGGGCAGATGAAGCGCTGCGGCAAAGCGGGCCAGATCCTTGGCGGCTTTTGCGCTCCACGCGCCGCCCCCGGCGATAAGGATTGGGTTTTCTGCCCCCTGCAGCTGTGTCAGCACCTTTTGCACAGAGGCCTCTGAGACATCCTGGCAGGCAGGTTGCGCCGGCTTTGCATCCAACACGTCACACTGCTGCGCCAGCATATCCTCGGGCAAGGCCAACACGACCGGGCCGGGTCGCCCCGAAACGGCCATGTGAAATGCCCGGCTGATATATTCAGGAATCCGATCAACGCGATCAATTTCGGCAACCCATTTGGCAAGCGGCGCGAACATCTGCCGATAATCAACTTCTTGAAAGGCTTCCCGATCACGCTGATCGCTGGCCACCTGGCCCACGAATAAGATCATCGGCGTGCTATCTTGCAACGCGATATGCACCCCAGCGGATGCATTTGTTGCGCCCGGACCCCGCGTAACAAAGGCCACGCCCGGCTTGCCGGTTAACTTGCCATGGGCTTCTGCCATTATCGCCACGCCGCCTTCTTGACGCCCGATGATCGTTTCAATACCGCTCTCAAACAATCCGTCCAGCGCTGCTAGATAGCTTTCCCCAGGCAAACAAAACACCCGGTCTACGCCTTGAATTTTTAACTGGTCGATCAGGATTTGGCCGCCGTGACGCATTTTTCTATTCTCCAAGCGATGGCTCAAAACGGATGCGACACCCGTGCAAACCAATCAAATATCAAGCCGCCCGCAACCCAAGCAATGCGCGCGCCTCGTGCACGGTGGCAGGCTTGCGATCGAAGCGCGTGCAAAGATCAACTGCGCGCGCAACAAGCGCAGCATTTGAGGGCGCTAAGGTTGAACGATCAAGTTTGATATTATCTTCCAACCCAGTACGCACATGTCCACCCGCGGCAATCGACCATTCATTGACAACGATTTGCTGCGCCCCGATACCGGCCGCGCACCATTCAACATCCGGCATCAAACGCTCTACCGTTTTTATATAATAGTCAAAAACGTCTTTCTCCGCAGGCATTGCATTCTTTACCCCCATCACGAATTGCACATAGGGCTTCGCCGCGAGGCGGCCATCGGCCAACATCTTCGCCGTTTGATACAAATGAGACAAATCGAAAGCTTCTATCTCTGGTTTAATATCATATGCGAGCATTTCACTGGAGAGCCAATCGATCAAATCCGGAGGGTTTTCATAAACCCGCGTCGGAAAATTATTCGAGCCCACTGTCAGTGACGCCATATCAGGGCGCAGCGGCAACATCCCACCACGCTCTTGCCCCGCACCAGAGCGGCCTCCGGTTGACAATTGAATAATTATGCCGGGGCAATGGGTTTTTATACCCTCCATCAACAGCGCAAACCGGCCCGGATCCGAGCTTGGCGTTCCATCGGGCAAACGCACATGGCAATGCGCGATACTTGCGCCCAATTCAAAAGCCGCTTGCGTGCTTTCCACTTGTTCTTCGATGGAAATAGGCACAGCCGGATTGTCAGATTTCTTTGGCACTGAACCCGTAATCGCAACACAAATTATGCAGGGCTTACTCATCGATTACTCTTTCTTTGCTCGCGAAAATTCAATATCAAACCTACGATTTTAAGCAAGTAATCATCCAAGGATATCCAAATTTAACATGCCGCGTTGCGTAATACGATTAACGAAATGATTGACCTTTTAAAGCAAAAGGTCGGCGCGCAGACTTCCGCTTTTATCGCGAATACAGGTCGCGTCTCTGCGCTTCAATAGCCATAAACGCAGCCGCGCCTAGCAAACAGGCTCTAAACAAAAGCGTAGTTGGGAGGCGATGGGGTCTCTATGAGCGGCCTACGCTTAGTGCGTCCACGCGCCGCGCCGCGTCGTAGCAAAATTCTCGCCATACCCACCCGCGCGAATATTGGCCTTGCGAGTCTTGGGTTCGATCACTTCATAGGCCAAAGCTTTTTGCTTGGCATACTGGATAGCAGCCTCTTTATTCTCAAACCGCAAAGTAACCTGCGATTGCGTATCCGCGCTAGATGTCCAGCCCATCAAGGGGTCAACTTCCCGCGCCGAGGATTGCGTATATTCAAGGACCCAGTCATGTGTGCGGGCAAGCCCGGAGGACATCGCCGTTTTAGCTGGTTTGAAAATACGTGCAGACATTCATGTTCTCCTAAAAAACCCCTGTCTTATGCGTGATTTTCATCGGGTAAACAAGCAAAAGATCCGTCCAATTTTACCCCGTAGCGTACGCGTTTTAAAAAAAACCAGAATCACTCAGTTTTATAGATGACGCTTCCCAAACCGCTTTGACCTTTGGGCCGGCGGGCCTATTGTTAGAGGGCAAGTGAAGGAACCTCTTTTATGACCCAAGACCAGATTGGACAGATCCGCGGCGAGGTGAAAAACCGCCCCAAGCTTGAAGGGGGGAAGCGGTTCGAAATGATGTCAGAATTTTCGGAGGCGGGGGATCAACCTACCGCAATCCGCGAACTGACGGCGGGCATTCAAGGACAAGAGCGCGATCAGGTTCTACTGGGCGCAACAGGCACCGGTAAAACCTTTACTATGGCCCGTTTAATCGAAGAAACCCAACGGCCTGCGATTATTCTGGCGCCCAATAAAACGCTTGCAGCGCAGCTTTATGGAGAGTTTAAAAGCTTTTTTCCCGACAATTCAGTCGAATATTTCGTCAGCTTTTATGATTATTATCAACCCGAAGCCTATGTCGCGCGCTCGGATACCTATATCGAAAAAGAAAGCCAAATAAACGAGCAGATTGACAGAATGCGCCATTCTGCAACCCGCGCTTTACTAGAAAGGGATGACGTTATCATCGTGGCTTCGGTATCGTGTATCTATGGGATTGGGTCGGTCGAAACCTATGGCGCGATGACGCAAGATCTCAAAGCCGGTGAAAATTACAATCAACGCCAAGTGATGGCGGACCTTGTTGCGCAGCAATATAAGCGCAATGATCAAGCCTTCCAACGCGGATCCTTTCGCGTCAGAGGGGACAGTTTGGAAATATTTCCAGCGCATCTCGAAGACCGCGCCTGGCGGTTATCTTTTTTTGGTGATGAGCTTGAAAATATCACCGAGTTTGATCCGCTGACCGGTGAAAAAACCAATTCTTTTGAGCAGATCCGGATCTACGCCAATTCGCATTACGTAACCCCGAAACCCACCATGCAGCAGGCCTTGATCAGCATCAAAACCGAGCTGCGCCAGCGCCTTGATCAATTGGTCAATGAAGGCAAATTGCTCGAAGCCCAGCGTTTAGAGCAAAGAACCAATTTTGACCTCGAAATGCTGGAAGCCACTGGTGTGTGCAACGGCATCGAAAATTACTCACGCTATTTGACGGGGCGTGCGCCGGGCGAGCCTCCCCCCACTTTGTTTGAGTTTATACCCGATAATGCAATCGTCTTTGCCGATGAAAGCCATGTCAGCGTACCTCAGATTGGCGCGATGTATAAGGGCGATTATCGGCGCAAATTTACGCTGGCAGAACATGGGTTTCGACTGCCCTCTTGCATGGATAACAGGCCGCTTAAATTTGAAGAATGGAACGCGATGCGGCCGCAAACCATCTATGTTTCAGCCACCCCTGCCTCTTGGGAGCTTGAGCAAACAGGGGGCGTGTTTGTCGAGCAAATTATTCGCCCCACCGGGTTGGTTGATCCCAATATTGAAATCCGCCCCGTTGAGATGCAAGTGGATGATTTACTGGATGAAGTGCGCAAGGTCACGGTTGATGGGTTTCGCACATTGGTCACCACGCTGACCAAGCGCATGGCCGAAGATCTGACCGAATACATGCATGAACAAGGCATAAAAGTGCGCTATATGCATTCGGATATCGACACGATTGAGCGTATTGAAATTCTGCGCGATTTGCGGTTGGGTGCCTTTGATGTTTTGATCGGAATTAATCTGCTGCGCGAAGGGCTCGATATTCCCGAATGCGGGCTGGTGGCAATCTTAGATGCAGATAAAGAAGGGTTCTTACGCTCGGAAACCTCACTGGTTCAAACCATTGGCCGCGCCGCGCGCAACGCGCAAGGTCGCGTGATTATGTATGCAGATAGAATTACTGGCAGCATGGAGCGCGCCTTGGCTGAAACCGATCGCCGCCGAGAAAAGCAAGTGGCGTATAACACCACCCATGGCATCACGCCTCAAACCATAAAAAAGAATGTCGAAGATATTCTGTCAGGGCTTTATAAAGGCGATACGGATCAATCACGCGTCACCGCGCAAATTGACTCGCCTTTGGCCGGGGGTAATCTGCAAACTGTTTTGGAGGGTTTGCGCAACGATATGCGAAAGGCCGCCGAGAATCTTGAATTTGAAGAGGCAGCCCGGTTGCGGGATGAGGTGAAACGTTTAGAGGCGGTTGATCTGGCAATTGCCGATGATCCGCTGGCCCGCCAATCTGCGGTTGAGGCCGCCGGCGAAGCCGCTGTAAAATCGCGAGGCCGGTCAAAAGCTGGGCGCGGGGGTACCCGCACCTATCGCGGCCAGGCGCAACGCAAAGCCTAAGCCAGCGTTGCAAGTGGCATTTCTTCACGGAGTTGGAATTGATGGTAAGGCTTTTAGATACTGGGCAATCGCCAATCGATCCTCGGGGCTCACCTTGGCAAGATTATCCACCACTTTGGCCATAGATCCCCCCACAACGTCGAAATCAGGCGTCAAACCGCTTTCAAGGTAATCGGCAATGTCTTCAAGGCGCCACTTTAAAGCTGCCGGCGTTATATTGGGAATACGTCCCGTACCAGAGGGGTTATTTGCCCCCGCTAACCATTGCCCGCGCTTCAAGCCGCCCAGCGCGTTGCGCGCCGTATGACATTGCGCGCAATGGCCCAAAGCTTCAACCAAATACCGTCCACGTTCTTGCCCAGCATCCAATGGGGATTTCAGATGCCAATCTGGCTCTGCAAAAAATAGTTTCCACAGCCCGACAAACCGCCTGAAACCAAAGGGAAATTGCAACTCATGGGGGGCTGACACCGTTTCAACAGCAGGCAGGCCTTGCCAGAACATCCAAAGATCGGAAACATCTTGCAGCGTCATATGCTGGTAGGCAGTATAAGGAAAAGCCGGGAAATAATGCTCCCCCATGGGGGATATTCCGCGGCGAATTGCAGTTTCGAAATCCGTAAAATCCCAACGGCCGACCCCGAAATTTTGTGACATTGAAATATTTGGCGCCCGAAACACGCCATAGGGCGTGACAAAGCTTTGCCCGCCCCCCAATTGCAATGCAGCCTCGCTGGCCACGCTTGGTGTGCTGTGACAACTGCCACAACCAGAGGCATAAAAAACCGCTGCGCCGCGCTCCGCATCGCTTGGCAGCTGCGTTATGTCTGAGCCTTGCACCGCAGGCGGCATCAATAACACAAGCGCGCCGAAACCTGCGATAAAGCCCAAAAGCGCTGATATAAACACCAGCCGCGTCAGCACTGCAGATGTGACCTTAGGACCATTTTGCCGCTTCCTTTCAACCCGCACCGCCCCGATTCTGTCCAATCTTAGGCTTTATTCTTGACAAAACCGCGCTTGCGTCGCGACAGTCCTACTACAGCAAATCGACATCTCCAAGACAGGTGAGTGATATGTCACACTTATATGAAATCAAAGAACTGCCGGATATGGAAATTTTCATGCCAGATGGCTGCCGGCTTTCGGCGCGGGTTTGGATGCCTGAAAATGCCCAACAGCATCCAGTGCCCGCCATCTTGGAATTTCTTCCCTACCGAAAGCGCGATGGCACAACCGCGCGCGACTGCCTGACTCATCCCTATTTTGCAAAGCATGGCTATGCCTGTATTCGCGTGGATATGCGCGGCAATGGCGATAGCGAAGGCGTAATGGAAGATGAATATTCCCAGCAAGAACTAGAAGATGCCGTCGCCACCATCAACTGGCTGGCCACCCAAAACTGGTGCAGCGGCGAGGTGGGAATGATGGGTATCAGCTGGGGCGGCTTCAATGCATTGCAAGTCGCCGCCCTGCAGCCAAAGGCGCTGAAAGCGATCATCACCTTATGCTCAACCGTCGATCGATATGCGGATGATATTCATTACAAAGGGGGCTGTTTACTGAATGAAAACCTAGGATGGGGCGCCACAATGTGGGCCTATTCTTCGCGCCCGCCCGATCCTGCTTTGGTGGGTGATGCCTGGCGTAAGCTGTGGCTCGAGCGGCTTGAGGCTGAACCGTTTCTGCCCATCATTTGGTTGCGCCATCAAAACCGCGATGCCTATTGGCGACATGGCTCAATCTGTGAAAACTATTCTGCGGTTAAAGCAGCGACCCTAGCGATAGGGGGGTGGGGCGATGCCTATAAGAATGCCGTGTCGCATCTGGTGGAAAATTTGCGCGCCCCGGTGAAAGGCATCGTGGGCCCATGGGTGCATAAATATCCGCATTTCGCAGTGCCCGAACCGCGGATTGGCTTCTTGCAAGAAGCCTTGCGCTGGTGGGATCATTGGTTGAAAAATTGTGATCAAAACATCGAACAAGATCCAGATTACACCGTCTATCTTATGGAAGGCGTGCGTCCAAAAACCTGGTATGAAAGCCGCGCCGGCCACTGGATCGCGGAAACAAATTGGCCCAATAGCTTGCAACATCACACCTTGCATCTACAATCTGATCATCGCTTGGGTATGAACGCTGCCAAGCTGTCAGAAGTGGTAAAATCCCCCCAAACCTGCGGCGCCGCATCCGGGGAATATTGCGCCATCTGGTTGGGCCCAGAAATGCCGGGGGACCAACGCGGCGATGATGCTTTTTCAGCCTGTTTTACGTCAGAGCCCCTGCAAGAGCAGATGGATATTGTCGGGGCTCCTAAGCTTCAGCTGCGCCTGAGCTCTGACAAACCCGCTGCGCAGATCGCGGTGCGTTTGAACCATATTCATCCCGATGGCGCGGCAACCCGCATCACCTATGGTGTATTGAACCTGGCCCACCGAAACGGCCATAAGAAATCTGAGGCCTTAATTCCTGGCACGGATATAGATATTGAACTGGCTTTGGATCAAATTGCCTATCGCGTGCCCAAGGGTCATACCATCCGCGTGGCCATTTCAACCAGCTACTGGCCGCTCTTATGGCCCGTAGCAGAGGCCGCTGAAATCACCTTGAAAGGCGGAGCTTTGGACCTGCCCCTGCGCAAAAGCGGCGATGCAGATGAACGTCAGTTTTTACCACCCGAAACCGCAGACCCTTGGAGGATCGCGCAGCTGCGCGCACCCAAAAATAGCCGCCGGCACATCACGAATATGGAAACGGGTGAGGTCACTTTGGAAATTATTGATGATTTTGGCAGCGCCCGCGATCTTGAGCATGGCTTAATCCATGGCAGCATCGCGCGTGAATGGTGGACGATCCACCCCGATGATCCGCTTTGCGCCAGCGCCCGCACGCATTGGACCTGCGAAAACAGCCGTGAGGGCTGGGTAACGCGCACGGAAACCTTTGCAAATATGACATCGGATCTGACGCATTTTCACCTAACCGCACGGCTGGAAGCCTATGAAAATGAACAATTGATCTTTGAAAAAGACCTATCGGAAAGCCTGCTCCGAGATCTGCGTTAAAACGGCCCTGGGCTTGGCATTTTTTAGCTTGCGGTCTCGGCCCGTTGCCGCGACAGATTGGTCAGCCAATCTGGGTCCATTTCAGGCACGGATGACAACAGCAAATTTGTATAGTCGGGATGCGGCGGTTGGAACACATCGGATTTTAGGCCTTGTTCGACCACTTCGCCCTGATTCATCACCACCACTTGATCCGCGATGGCTTTCACCGTTGAAATATCATGCGTGATGAACAAATAGGTTAGGCCAAGCTCATCTTGAAGCCGCAGCAACAGCTTTAAAATACCTTCTTGCACGATCTGATCCAAGGCTGAGGTGACTTCATCGCAAATCACAAATTCGGGTTCTGCAGCCAGCGCCCGCGCGATACAAATCCGTTGCTTCTGCCCCCCCGATAATTCACCCGGCAAACGCGCCAGAAAGCTTGCATCGAGCTCGATCATCTCAAGCAATTCAACGATGCGCGCCTCTTTTTTTTCACCGCGCATGCCAAGATAAAACTCTAACGGCCTACCAATAATATCGCGCACCGTTTGCCGCGGGTTCATCGCCGTATCAGCCATTTGATAAATCATCTGAATACGGCGCTTTTGATCTTTGCTGCGCTCAGACAGCTTTTTGGGCAGAGCCTCGCCATTAAACTCTATGCTGCCTGCAAGCTGGGGCAGCAATCCAGTGATCACCCGCGCCGTCGTTGATTTGCCCGAACCGGATTCGCCCACCACAGCAACGGTTGAACCGCGGGGCACCTCGATATCCACTTGGTGCAGAACCTTTACCGTTCCATAACTGGCATCAATTCCTTTTAAAGACAGCAACGTATCGCTTGGTTTTTGAATTGGCTTCTCCAGCGCCCGTACGGACCATAGCGATTTTGTATAAGCCTCTTTGGGGTCGTTTAACATCACCCGCGTGCTCGCCTCTTCCACCTCTTCGCCATAGCGCAGCACTTTGATCACATCCGCCATTTGCGCCACCACGGCCAAATCATGCGTGATGTAAATAGCCGCAGTGTTGAACTCTTCAACAATCGCTCGCATCGAAGATAAAACTTCTACTTGCGTGGTGACGTCAAGCGCCGTTGTCGGTTCGTCAAACACGATCAAATCAGGGCGCGGCGACATCGCCATAGCCGTCATCACGCGCTGCAATTGACCACCGGAAACCTGGTGTGGATATCGATCCCCAATATGATCAGGATGGGGTAAATTTAACGCCCCATATAAGGTTTTCGCATCTGAATGTGCTTCTGCGCGCGGCTTAATCTTCGCGCGAATGGTCGAGGCGGTTGTTTGGTCAAGCAAGCGATGCGCAGGATTGAAGGAGGCGGCGGCAGATTGTGCAACATAGGTCATTCGGTTGCCCCAAAGCCCGCGCTTTTCACTTTCAGACAGCTGCGCAAGATCAGACCCGTCAAAAAGAATTTCACCCCCCGTGATGCGGCATCCCGGCTGGGTATAACCCATCGCGGCCAGCCCCAAGGTTGACTTGCCCGCCCCGGATTCCCCGATCAGGCCCAGCACCTCACCCCGATGCAGCTTCAGATCAACGCCTTTTACGATGTCATGCCATTTTTCATCTGAAAATCCTTGGATTTTCAAACCCTTTATCTCAAGCAGCACATCGCCTTTTTTCGTTTTATTGTTCATCACGCAGCCCGCTTGTTTTATGCAAGAACCAATCAACCACAAAATTAATCGCCACGGTAAGCAACGCGATCGCCGCGGCTGGTAACAACGGGGTTAGCCCCGCCTTAATATCATATTGGGCGAACATAATCAGCGAGGCGTTTTCGCGCACCATGGATCCCCAATCTGCGGTTGGAGGTTGAATTCCCACCCCTAGAAAAGACAACGCCGCGATGGTGAGAAACACGAAGCAAAACCGCAATCCAAATTCAGCGATCAGAGGCGGCATAATATTGGGCAAGATCTCTCGGCGCATAATCCACCACAGGCCCTCACCGCGCAGGCGGGCGGCCTCAACATAATCCATCACCACAACGTTTAAGGACACTGCTCTGGTCAAACGAAACACCCGCGTGCTGTCTAAAACCGCGATAATAAGGATCAAATTGGTAACCGTTGATCCAAAAATGGATAATAAAACCAATGCGAAAATCAGGCTAGGAATGGCCATCAACACATCTACCGCGCGGCTGAGAAATTGATCCAGCCAGCTTTGATTGATCGCAGCGGCAAGGCCCAGAGAACCACCGATTATAAACGCCAAAAGCGTGGTGGCGACCGCAATACCAACTGTATTTCGTGCCCCAAAAATCATCCGCGAAAAGATATCCCGACCAATCTGGTCGGTGCCAAACACATGCTCAGCGCTCCAAGCTGCATAGGGTTCGGGAAAAACCTCAGCCTCTCCATAAGGCGATAAAATCGGCGCGAACACCGCCAATATAATGTAACCCAGAATAACGATCATCCCAAAACGGGCTGTCATCGGTGCTTTGCGCAAATCAAGAATTAGGCGTTGCCAAAGCGATCGCTTCTCGCTGACAGCACCGACCTCACCTAAGGCCGAATATGTGTTAGGTTCTTGGCTCATTTTGGATGCAACAATCTCGGGTTGGTTACAATACCGATAATATCGGCAAGCAGGTTTAACAAAATATACGTTATTGCGAAGATCAACGCACAGCCCTGAACAACCGGGATGTCCCGGCTGGCCACGGCATCAACCATCAATTGGCCGATGCCGGGATATACAAACACCACTTCTACCACGACCACCCCAACCACCAAATACGCCAGGTTGAACGCAATCACTGTCGCAATGGGCGCCCAAGCATTTGGCAAAGCATGCTTCAAAATCACTTCGCTTGGAGAGGCCCCCGATAAGCGGGCCATTTGAATATAGGGGCTGGCCAACAGGTTGATGATGGCCGCCCGCGTCATCCGCATCATATGCGCAACGATCACCAAAGTCAGCGTTAGTGCAGGCAAAGCCGCCCTGAACAAGCGCTCTCCAAATTGCGTATCGGCATCCACATTCGCGAGCGATGGGAAGATAGGATAGAGCGAAGACAGAAACAAAATCAAAATATACGCCACAAAAAACTCGGGAAACGAGATGGTCGTCAGCGTAGCCATATTGACCGAACGATCAAAAAACGAATTGCGATAAAGCGCGGTCGTAATGCCCAAGATTAAGGCCAGTGGCACAGCAATCAACGCCGCCACCGACGCCAAGAATAACGTATTTTGAAGCCGCGGAGCCACCAGATCGATCACTTCGCGCGAGCGGTCAACGCCAGAGGCGTTGCGGCCCGAAAAAGAGGTGCCCAAATCGCCCTGAAGCGCGGCTGCGATCCATTGCCCATAACGCACGATAGCAGGTTGGTCCAACCCCAACTCGCGCCGAAAAGCGGCGACCGTCTCTTCTGTCGCTGCTTGGCCCAGAACCGCTTGTCCGAAATCGCCTGGTAAAAGCTCCATTGAAGAAAAGATGATAATGGAGACAACAAACAACGTGACGAAGCCCATGGCCAGACGCCCGAGGACCGTTTTCAATACAGGATGCAAGATTTCCGTCCTAAAAAAGAATACTCAGGCCAGAAAAATCTGGCCTGAGACTTTGATTATACTTACGCGAACCACCAGCGCTCAACGCATTTTGCGCCATCGCTATCCCAGTTTGCAGCAACATTATCTTCCGTTGCAATCGCTTTGCTATTCGCGCTGACATAGCTGTTGAACAGCGGTACAATCGCGCCGCCATCATCGCTGATAAGGCTCTGACATTCGTAATACAGCTCTCTGCGCTTGCTATCGTCAAGCTCGGCGCGGGCCGCTTTGACCAATGCGTTGAACTTCTTGGATCCGTCCGTGCCTTTCCAAGCCGTATCGTTCCATTCCGTGTCATTGGTATAGGCGGCAGAGAACATCCAATCTTCGGTCGGACGACCGCCCCAATAACAGGCACACCAGCCTTTGGCATCGTTGTTCCAAACGTTTGACCAGTAACCGTCTTTGGGCTCGCGCACGACTTCGATTTCGATCCCGGCTTCTGCAGCAGAGTTCGCAATCAATTGTGCTGCATCAACAGCACCTGCGAAAGCAGCATCCGAAGCTGACAAAGGAATTTTGCCGGAATGGCCTGATTTCTTATAATGGAACGCCGCTTTATCTGCATCAAACTCACGCTGTGGCATGTCTGAATTGTGATAACGGTTCGCCGTTGAAATCGGATGGTCATTGCCCACAGCGCCATAACCGAGCAACACTTTATCAACCAGCTCTTGACGCTTGATCGAATGTTTCAGCGCCATTCTCAGATCATAATTGTCAAACGGATCTACGCTTAAACGCATTGGGAAAGTGTAATGCGCGGTGCCTGTTTTCTCCATGATGTTGATATTTGGATTGCGCTTGAAAAGATTGATCGTTTTCAGATCAACGCGATCCATCGCATCAATATCGCCATTCATCAAGGCTGTCTGGCGCGCGGTTGGATCGATGATGGAAATCAATTCCACCTCATCAAAATGCGCGCGGCCCTCTTTCCAATAATTCGGGTTGCGCTTCAAAACAGATTTCACACCGGGCTCAAAAGATTGAACGATGTAGCCACCAGTGCCGATACCTGATGTCATGTCACCAGCGGGGCGAATGGAAATGTGATAATCACTTACGATGAAGGGAAAGTCAGCATTTGGGCTTTCCAGCTCAAAAACCACCCGATTTTTACCATCAGCTTTCAACGATTTAACCGCAGTGAGCAGGCCTTTTGCGGCGGAGGTCGAATCCTCGCCCATATGGTGGTTGAAAGAGGCAAGCACATCTTCGGATGTCATGGTTTTGCCATTGTGGAATTCAACGCCCTGACGCAGGTTGAACACCCAAGTTTGGCCATCGGCGGATTCGTAGCTTTCGGCCAGCTCTCCGACCAATTGACCATCATTGCCAACTTCGGTCAGGTGGTTGCCGAACGTATAGCCATTCACAAGCGTGAAGTGGTTTTCAGAGGTTCCTGAATCCAACGTGTCCGTGGTTGAGCCATGCGCGATCCCCATTCTGAACAAGCCGCCGCTCTTTGGAGTGGCCGCCTCTGCACGATTGGCTAGGCTCAGCGCGGCTGGAACCGTCAGACCGGTTGCCAACACTGACATCATAAATTTACGACGATCAATGCTACCAGTCATCAACTTACGCGTTTGTAGATCAATGAACTTATCTTTCATACCTATCTCCCTATTGGTATTTTTTATTGGCTGCTCTAGTAAATGTTGCCTGAGCGATAATATCAACCCTTATATTATAAGTTTGCCTGGAAGCGGCCTAAGCCGACAGGATTTCTGCCCCAGAACTTGAAAATGCCCACACAGAGGCACAAAAACACTCCTCTGATTTATTACATGCGATTCTGTTACCCAGTTGAACGGATCGGCCATCCTGCAACCCACCGGCCTGAGCGCCAGCAGCGCCAGCAGCGGATAAGTCAACAAACAGCGGGTGAAAACCGGCAAAATCAGCAAAGTCGCTTTTCAAAACCTTCTTTCAAGAAAAACTGGGCGTGGGGCCAGCCCACCCCGGATCACCAAGAAAGCGATTCTCCACCGCTTTTTTGCCTTGATCACCGCGCCAGAGCATCGTAAACACCCTCGCAGTTGGGGTGTAGCCAAGCGGTAAGGCAACGCTTTTTGGTAGCGTGTACCGTAGGTTCGAATCCTACCACCCCAGCCACTTTTCCCAAATTTAAAATTGCATCGACTGGCTCGGTAGCACGCTGCAGGTTGCCCACTGCTGGCTGTTCTGCTTTATATCGGCGCCATCCGTGCAATTTAAATGAAGGCCTTGAAATGAAAATAGCGACTATGGCAACTGGCGGAATCGGGGGGTATTTGGCGGTAAAGCTTTCGCAGGCGGGCCATCAGATTGCATGCGTTGCGCGCGGGGCACATTTATCCGCCATACAAACGCAGGGGTTAAAATTGAACAGCCCCCTAGGGCAAGAAGTCATCCGGCCTTGGAAGGTCAGCGAAGATCCCGCCGAGATTGGGCCCGTTGATGCGATTATTTTTGGTGTAAAAGCTGCCGCGCTTGACCAGGCTGCCCAGAAATGCCGACCAATGCTGGGAGAGCACACCGTGGTAATCCCATTTCAAAACGGGGTCACAGCCACCTCCGATCTAATGGGGATCTTGCCCAACCACCATATTGCCAGCGGCGTCGCGCTGATTTCAACCACCATCTCTGAGCCTGGTGTCATTACGCAAACTGGCAATGCTGCACGGTTTCTTTTCGCCGAGCGTGACAGCGTTAGATCTGCCCGTATCACGGCCCTTCAAGCCGCCTTCCAGCAGGCGGGCATTGCGGCGCCAGAGACCAATGATATCACCCTCGACCTTTGGATGAAGTTCGTACTGTTCTCGGCCATGTCCGGCATCACCGCAACAGCGCGCTGCACCGTTGGCGATATTTTAGCCTCGCAAGCGTTAGGCAGGCTTTTTTGTCAAGTTATGGAAGAAACCGCCATGATAGGCCGAGCGCATGGCGTGCCTCTCAAGGCTGATTGTGCAGATACGCTTTGGTTACGGGTGCAAGACCTGCCATCGCAAATGCGCGCATCAACGGCAATTGATCTAGAACATGGACGGCCGCTGGAAAGCCCGTGGATCTCTGGCTCGGTGCCAAAGCTGGCCAATCAAGTTGGCTTGCAAGCCCCTTTGAATGCCGCGCTTTATGCGTTGTTGAAACCTTATGAAAACGGCGTTTCAACGTAATCAAAGCGTTTAAAGGTGAACGATCTCGGCCGCTCGGCCACGGATCAGAACAGAGCCAGCGTGTTCAAAGCGACGCTTTTGCGCCGCTTTGAAGCGAAATCAAACAGGCTTGCACCGCGTGGTACAAATCGGGCTTGCCCTCAAAAATAGTTTCGTCGGGCTTTAAGTTCTGATCCAATTCGGCAAACCAACCGCCGCGCGTGTGATCAATCAAATGGGTGGCCGAAAACTGCCAAATCCTGCGATACCAATGCGCAAATTCTACCCGATCACTGACCTGCTGCAACGTGGCGGCAGCTGCGATCCCTTCGGCGCATGGCCACCATAAACATTTGCGCTGCAAGGGCATATTCTGCCAATCCAACGTGTAATAAAACCCACCCTTATCGCGGCACCATCCCGTTTGACAGGCGTTTAAAAACAGCTGTTCAGCCGCCTCAACCAGCCAAGAATGGCGTTTTTCTCCCGCCTGATAAAGTTCGATCAGCAATCGCGACCACTCTAATGCGTGGCCCGGCGTGGTGCCCGCGGGACGAAACATGGGATCACCCGAATAGTCCAGATCAACCTCCCAATTTCCATCAAAATGCTCAGGCACCCGCCACTGAGCGCTGCGAGCATGACGATCAATAATCAAATACGCAATTTCTTCGGCTTTTTGTAAAAACATCGTATCCTTGGTGACAGCAAAGGCGGCGATCAGCGCCTCAGTCAGATGCATATTGGAATTTTGTCCGCGATAGGTGCTTAAAGCCTGCCAATCTGCGCTAAACTCTTCGCGGCTGGCGCCCCGCTCTGGCTCCCAAAATCGCTGCTCGATCACCTCGACAATATCGTCAAGCAGCCGGTCCGCCAATGGGTGCATCACCTCTTTGGCGGCCGCTGCTGCCAGTAATACGAATGCATGCCCATAAGCTTGCTTTGCCGGATCTATAACGCCGTCATTGCTCACGGCCCAATAATAGCCCCCATGCTGCGCATCGCGATGTTGCTTCAAGATAAACTCAAGACCCTGATCAATCATCCGCTCGGCGCCGGCAAAGCCGAACCGATGCGCCAAAGAGAAACAATGGACAAAGCGCGTTGCATTATGCAGCGGTTGCACCTCTTGCGCAGCAAAAGACGGCCTTAATGGATCCCCTGTCCGCCCAAGGGCCCAGAACCCCCCTTTTGGATTTAGCGCTGCAGGGCCAAAAAAATTAAACAAAAGCAGCGCTTGGTCATTAAGCCAAGCGTTTGAGGGCTGACCCGTTTCATCTGCAAGAAAGCTCTGTGTTTCATCATTTTGCATCGCGCATCCCCCAGTTTGCGAAATGCATCCGAATTCAGAGGGGCATTTCCTGCACAGTGGCGTATAAACGCTTCCTCCAAAACAAAAAAGTACTAATGAAAACGCGTTCAACCTCAAAACCCACAGCCTCGAAGCGGCGGAAAATTAGTCTAAACCTTTGCAATCTGTGCGTCACTTACACGAACTTGATCACTGGACCAATCCTCAAAGATTTACGGTTTTGCGTGATGCTTTTCCGAAAGAAATCTGGCATGCCTGCCAATGCAGAACATTGCATTGGCGCTTATTTCTGACAAAGATACACAACGCATCGATCCTGCAGAGTAAGGACCCCTTCTATGAACGACTTTCATCAAAAGCTGACCGCCTTTCGGCGCGATCTACATCGCCATCCAGAGCTGGGTTTTGAAGAAACCCGCACCAAAGCCAAAATAGCCTCGGCTTTGCGCGCCTTGGGCCTAAGCGTTTGCGAGGGCGTTGGCGTCGTTGGGGTTTTGAAATGTGGAAACGGCAACCGCGCAATCGCATTGCGCGCGGATATGGACGCGCTGCCCATTTCCGAAACCAGCGCGCATGATTACAGCTCTTTAACGCCGGGTGTGATGCATGCCTGCGGCCATGACGGGCATACCACAATGCTGTTGGGCGCGGCTGAACTGTTAAGCCAAAGCCAAGATTTTGACGGCACCGTAATCTTTATCTTTCAACCAAATGAAGAGCACGGGTTGGGCGCGCGCGCCATGCTGGACGATGGCTTTAACGAAAGATTTGCGCCCGATGAGATTTATGCAATTCACAACCTACCCGGGGCACCATTGGCCGAAATTTCAACCCGTATTGGCCAAATTTGTGCAAGCGAAAGCCTGTTTGAAATTCATATTACAGGTCAAGGTGGGCATGCCTCAATGCCCCATCTTGGCGTTGATGCAATCACCGTTGCCGCCGAGCTTGTTATGGCGTTACAGACCATCGTTGCCCGCAAATTACCCCCCGGTGCCGGGGCGGTGGTATCCGTTACCGAAATCTCAAGCGATGGGCAGCGCAATGTTTTACCAGGCACTGCGCTGCTGAAAGGCGATGTTCGCGCGCGCTTGCCACAAGACCGAGACGCGATCAGAAAATTCATGAAACAAATCACATCTGGACTTGCCGCGACGCATAACGTGCAGATTGATATGCAATTTGAAACTGAATTCATCGAAACGATAAACGCTAAGGACCCAACCGACAGCGTGATACGCGTTGCCAATGCGCAGGGGCTCACAAATATTGGGAATCGTCCTGCCATGAGCTTTTCAGAGGATTTTGCGCAATTCAGCGCCGTGATACCGGGTTGCTTTTTTCTTCTTGGCAATGGCACTGATGGGCCACATGGTCAGGCGCTACATCGATCGAATTATGATTTCAACGATGCTTTATTGCCCGTTGGGGCCAATTTTTGGGCGGCTTTGGTGCGCGATCGGTTGCCCAAAAGGTAATATGCTGCTCAGCCCCTCCCCTTGAGATATCGCATATTGAAAAAAAGCCATGAGGCGCTAATTTTCAAACAAGGAGAAAAGAATGAAAGCCAAACTGGTCACCTTAACGTTGAGCTTTATGCTATTTGCGCCAATCGCCTCGGCAGAACCGGGCGCCTGCCCAGATCATGGTGCAGATCCGGCGAAATTCTGCCCCGTTGGATCCGTTTGGGATGAGCGTTCTAAAACCTGCGCGGTCATGGCTTAACCCCATATCAGCCCGAACCCTTTGCGCTAACCGCGTGCCATGCCGCTTGTGCCTACCGCACAAACTGATGGCGCTTTGAGATTGGTCAGGTTTGGGTTTGTCAGGTCATTAATCTGACCGGTCAAACCGGGTTTGCACCCGCGCAATCCCGAGTTAATCGGCGCTCAATTTCCTGTAGCGCCCGGCCATCTAAATGGCTTTCATCGCAATGAAACCCGCGGTTTGAAAACCCATCAGAATCGCTGGTAAACTTATGCATATCCACCAAGCCCATATCACTTTGATGCACGTGATAGGCCAGGCTTTGATTGAACAAGTGAACAATATTCGCCACGCATGCGTTTTCTGCTGCGCTGCTCTTGGACGAATGCAGAGGTGCCGGAACATTCAGAATAAAAATCTGATGTTGCATTTCCACAGCAAGCCCGCCCACAAACCGCAGATAGCCTGCAACGGTTTCAGCAATTAAATCTTTCAATTCAATATCACGCGCGTCTGCCACTGCTAAGAAACCTTCATGTAGCCGGCAGTCAATTTCTCCAAAGGACAGCATAACCTTTGAACGCTTTGGCAGATGACGCAATTGAGCGCGGAGAATTTCGGAAAATGGGCGTTGCGCCGCGTCAGACAGGTGGAAAACTTTGGTGCCGAACGAAATCATCGGCTGTACTTTATACATCTGACCCTCAAGACGCAGCTTTAAATGGGCGAAACTTAAACAATGGCTTTCGCCCAAATGATAGATAAGACGCGTTTCAGACCCATCCGGTTTATTCGACAAAAAGCCTTTATTTTGTGCTACGAGCGCTTGAATCAACTTATAAAAGGCCGAACAAAATATCTGGTCTGCAGCGCTTAAAGCGTTAAACGCATTACGTCTTTCTGCCAATTTTAAAGCACTAAGCTCTGCCTCCACAGAGGCGCTGGCCTCGTGTATATAAGCGTCAATCAACGCAAGGATACGGGTTTTTATACCGGAAAACGGCTGCGCGCGTTTTCTGAGTTTCAAAAACTCTCGTCTCTGCCAAGGGCATTGGATTGATAAATTATAAAGGTTTGCAAAGGCCTCTTCATGCTGCGGGTTTAAGCGCAGCGCCCGTGCAAAACTCTCAAACGCCTCAGATATCTGACCTGCTTTTAAATAGGCAGCACCCAGATTGTTAGACGCTGGTGCAAACTCAGGCTTGAGCGCAATCGATTTTTTATAAATATCAATCGCGGCAGCGGTATCCCCGAGCGCAAAAAACGTATTGGCCATATTATAAAAGGCTTTTGAAAACTGCGGATCCAAATCGGTCGCGTTTCGAAAACTAGTGAGCGCTGCCTGGTAATTTCCAAGCCGCCCATAGCTTTCACCCAGATTATTATGCACGTTTACATTTTTTGGATCACGCTCCAAAGCATATAAAAAGGTGGTAACGGCAACGTCAAATGCGCCAAGCCGTGCAAAAGCACTTCCAATAATATTAAATAATGGCGCTGACTCTGGATATTGGTTCGCGATCTGCGCTCTGAGCTCAATAATATTTTGATATTTTTCCTGACTAAATAAGGACGTCAAAAGCTTGAGAACAGCGCCGTCACTATCGGGTAGCGAAAGGGGGTAATTGGCTGCGTGACGCACCTTTTTCAGCGCTGTTATCGCCCGCTGATTCTTTGGATAAACGTCTAAAATGTTGCGATACAGCGCCACGGCTTCAGAGAGTTTATTCAGCGCTTCTAACTTTTTTGCCGCCTTTAGCGTTCTGTCAACATTCAACCCCATCACCAAGAAATCTACGCACGCTGTTTGATTATGTTTATATCTATATGAAATAAAAATGGAAAGTAATCGTTAAAAATAAATCTCTAAAAGAGATGTCTAACTCAAAACGTACAAAAAATAAGCAATTTAAGTCAATATTTTAAATTAAATTTTTGGGATGATTGCATTTTTTAGGACCTATTTGAATACAAAATATAAAATCAGTGAATTCAAAAATTATCAAAGCGAATATCATCTCTTTTAAGCGCCTTATCTTTTAATTCATCCATCCATCCAAGGCGAGTTTAACGGTTCAGCGCTGGCCAATATATGCCTGCAAAAAATGCCGCCGCGCCGCGCCAAGACACACCTGACTAAAGAAGACGCCGTTGATATTGCAAAACCAGATCATTTAAGCATCGCTGATGAAAGCGCGGCTCTGCGACAATCGCAGCCCTGCTTCGCGTTTTTCAAAGCGCTTGTCCCATTTTGCTACAAAGATGATCCGTTTTAATATGGCTTCAGCGCTCGAATGAAGAGAGTGAGAGAAACCATTTATTTCTATTGCAACCGGGGTCATATTGCGGTCTCAATTCTGCAGCACAGAAACGCAATAAAGACCCGCCACGTCCAGTGAGGCCAAAGTGAAACAGTTTGATTTTATAATTATTGGAGCTGGGTCTGCGGGCTGTGTTCTCGCAAATAAGCTGAGCAAAAGTGGCAAACATAAAGTGCTTTTATTAGAGGCTGGGCCGAGCGATAACCGCTTTTGGATCAAAGTGCCAATTGGCTATGGCAAAGTCTTTTATGATCAAAGGGTCAATTGGAAATACACAACTGCACCCGAACCTCATCTCAATAACCGCAGCATCTATTGGCCAAGGGGCAAAGTGTTGGGCGGATCCAGTTCAATCAATGCAATGGTTTATGTACGCGGCCATCCCAATGATTTCAACGAATGGGGTCAAGCTGCGCCAGGCTGGAGCTGGAGCGATGTTGCGCCCGTCTTCAAGCGCATGGAGCGCTATGAGGCCGCGCAAGACCCTCTGCGCGGCACAAACGGCCCTTTAAGTATAACGGATGTGTCAACGAAGGTGCATCCTTTAACAAAAGCCTATCTACGAGCGGCGGATCAGGCCGGTATCGGCCTAAATCCAGATTACAACGCTCAAACCATGCAGGGGGCGGCTTTATATCAAATAACCACCAACCAGGGTCGGCGGGCATCAAGCGCGCAAGCCTATTTACGGCCAGCGCTGAAGCGTAAAAACTTTGTGGTGGAAACCGGTGCTTATGTGCAAAAATTATGTTTTGAAGGCACGCGGGTGTCGGGGGTGCGTTATCATCACCGCGGGGAAATAAAAGAAGCGTATTGTACAGCCGAAGTGATTCTGGCCGCGGGCGCGATCAACACACCGCATCTTTTGCAGCTTTCGGGGATTGGGCCGGCCACACTTTTGCGGGCCAAGAACATCGAGGTTCGCTGTGATGCGCCGCAGGTTGGCCAAAATTTGAGTGATCATTTGGGAATGGATCTGACCTTCAAAGCCTCACGTCCAAGTTTAAACCAAACGCTGGGCCCTTGGTCTAAAAAACTGATGGTTGGGCTGCAATATCTCTTGTTTCGCGAAGGGCCTTTATCGCTTAGCCTCAACCAAGGCGGGGGCTTTACGCATAGTGAGGGCGCGTCAGCACCGCCAGATCTGCAACTGTATTTTTCTCCTTTAAGCTACACGAGGGCCCCGGCGGGCACACGCCCCCTGATGCGCCCCGATCCCTTTGCCGGTTTTAATTTGGGCTTCAATCCTTGCAAACCAACAAGCCTTGGCTCTGTGACGCTGGCCTCACCCGATCCTTATTCCGCGCCATTGTTGCGGGGCAATTACCTTGACACCGCCTATGATCGCGATCTGATGATCAAAGGGGTCCGTTTAATGCGTAAAATTGCAGGCACCCCAGCGATGCAAGATATGATCGAGCGTGAAATGTCTCCCGGATTGCCCTGCGAGAGCGATGAGGAAATTTTAGAATTTGCCAGAGCTGACAGTTGGACGGTGTTTCATCAATGTGGTACTTGCAAGATGGGCCAAGACCCCAAGCAAAGCGTGGTCGATCCGCGACTGCGCGTGCATGGTATTCAAGGGCTAAGAGTGGCCGATGCATCAATTTTTCCAACCATTCCCAGCGGCAATACAAACGCGCCAGCGATTATGGTGGGCGAAAAAGCCTCGGATTTGATTTTAGAAGACACGGGCAAGTGAAAGGGCTCTTATGAAAATTACCGCTATTGAAAGCTTTTGCAACGAATTCGTTGGCTTCGTTCGAGTCACGGTTGAAGACGGATCACAAGGCTGGGGCCAACTTTCAACCTATCACTCGGATATCTCAGCGCAGGTGCTTCACCGCCAAGTTGCGCCTTGGGCTTTGGGCCATGATGAGGCCGATTTAGACAATCTGCTCGACCTGATCACCGAGCGCGAGCATAAATTTCCCGGATCTTATTTGCGCCGCGCAATGGGCGGGCTTGATACAGCAATTTGGGATTTGCGCGGCAAACAGCAGGGCAAACCAGTTTGTGAAATTTTAGGCGGAACGGCCGGACCTTTGCGCGCCTATGCCTCGTCAATGAAGCGCGACATTACCCCCCAGCAAGAAGCAGACCGATTCAAAAAACTGCGCGATGAAAAAGGCTTTGATGCTTTTAAAATGCGTGCCGGCGCAGAAGTTGGGCGCAATCAAGATGAATGGGCAGGGCGCACCGAAGAGATCATCCCAACCATGCGCCGCGCTTTGGGGCCTGATGTTGATTTGCTGATCGATGCCAATAGCTGCTATTCGCCTGCGCGCGCGATTGAAATTGGCCATCTACTGCAAGAGAACGGGTTTTGCCATTTCGAAGAACCATGTCCCTATTGGGAACTTGAACAAACCCAAGAAGTGACCCGCGCCTTGGAGCTTGACGTAACGGGCGGCGAACAAGATTGCGATTTGCCAACATGGCAGCGCATGATTGATATGAAAGCGGTCGATATCCTACAGCCAGATATTCTCTATCTGGGGGGGATGTGCCGCAGTTTACGGGTGGTTGAAATGGCCAAAAAGGCAGCCTTGCCGATCACCCCCCATTGCGCCAACCTATCTTTGGTCACCTTATTCACCATGCATTTGCTGCGCGCTATTCCAAATGCCGGCAAATATCTCGAATTCTCGATCGAAGGGGCGGATTATTATCCTTGGCAAGAAAACCTGTTTTTGGAAAACCTGTTCGAAATCGAAAATGGACAGGCCAGTGTTAGCCAAGCACCCGGTTGGGGCTGTACGATCAACCCCGAATGGCTGGCCCGCTCAATTTATCAGAAATCGGAACTATAACCGCTCTTCCCGCCTCGTGATTATGGATAAAACGCCATGCACTATTATGATCTAGGAACTTATGAATGCGCGATAAGCACTCAGTCAGATCAGGCGCAGCTTTGGTTCAACCGGGGCTTAAACTGGCTGTTCGGCTATAATCATCAAGAAGCCATAGCGTGTTTTCAACGGGCAATTGATGCAGATGCAAAATGCGCCATGGCCTATTGGGGTATCGCTTATGCGGCGGGGCCAAACTACAATATGCCCTGGGCGCTTTACGACGCCGCAAGCAAGTCCAAAGCCTTGCAGATGGCTTTTGACGCGACCCAAACCGCGCTAGAGCTCAGCATTCAGACAACGCCGCTTGAGCAAGCCTTAATCGCTGCGCTCAAGGCGCGTTACCCTAAGCGCACTATAGACGCGAATATGGCAGAATGGGATCGCAACTTTGCACAGGTGATGCGCGTGGCCTTTAACGCGCATAGCAATTCGCTGGATATGCTTAGCATTTATGTAGAGGCTCTTTTAAATTGTACGCCCTGGAAAATGTGGGAGATTAGCACAGGAAATCCCGCGGCGGGCGCTTATACGATTGACGCTATGGAGCAGCTTGAACGCGCTTTTGCAACCCAGCCCCACGCCATGCAGCATCCCGGATTGCTGCATTTATATATTCACCTGATGGAAATGTCGCCCTTTCCTGAACGCGCGCTCAAAGCGGCAGAGGCTTTGCGCGACCTTGTGCCCGATGCCGGTCACCTGATCCATATGCCGACGCATATTGATGTGCTTTGCGGGGATTATCAAAATGTTGTTCGATGGAACAGCGCCGCTGTTGCCGCCGATCTGAAATATTATGAACGTGAAGGTGCGTATAATATTTACACGGGATATCGCCAGCATAACTACCATTTCATAATCTATGGCGCGATGTTTTTAGGGCAATATGCCCCGGCTTTGAAAGCTGCGCGCGAGATGTGGGATACGACACCTGAGGCAATGCTGCGCGTGCAAACGCCGCCAATGGCGGATTATTTCGAAAGCTATCTTTCGATGGAGCCTCATATTTTAATTCGATTTGGAAAATGGAAAGACGCCATCGACCTTCCATTACCCGAAGATCAAAGCCTGTATTGCAGCCTCACCGCATTGGTGCATTACACCCGCGCGCTTGGGCATGCTGCATTGAAAGATGTGTCATCGGCGAAACAGGAGGAACAGCTTTTTCTGAAGGCCGCGCAGCGCGTTCCAGAAAGCCGGCGTTTGCATAACAATAAGGTTATCGATTTGTTGGCCATCGCCAAATCTATGCTAGCAGGGGAAATAAGCTATCGCGAGGGGCAGTTTGAAAATGCATTCTCCTGCCTGCGCAACGCCATCACCCTAGAAGATAACCTGCCCTATGATGAGCCATGGGGATGGATGCAGCCCACCCGGCACGCGCTTGGGGCGTTGCTGGTTGAGCAAGGCCAGTTGCGCGAGGCAGAGCAGATTTATCGCGAAGATCTTGGATTGGCGACTGGGCTAAGCCGCGCCAGTATTCACCCGAACAATATTTGGAGCCTGAAAGGGCTTTATGATTGCCTGAACGCGCGTGATGAAACTGTTGAAATCAAGCATGTGAAAGCTAATTTGGATCTGGCGCAGGCCCGCGCCGATCATATCGTAAAAGCGTCTTGCGCCTGCGCATTGTCAAAACAGGCTTGATTTATGCGCCATACGTATAAGGCACGAGGCCGCAAAAACTTCTGACACCAGAATTTTGAAACAGACAGACTTTACCCGCGTTTGAAAAACGCTTTGAGCGGCTTTGTTTGCCAATTCTAACGCGGCAATAGGCGCTGGCCCTGCCACCTGCGCAATGCGCCAGTTAGCTTAAGGCCACGGCGTCATTCTGTTAACCCAAATCCTAAGGGATGTTTAGAAAAGCCAGTGATTTTTCTAAAAGCGCACCCACCATCAGGTACTGAAATGGCTATAATCGCGTTGTCGCTTACATGTTGCGCAAATTAGAAACCTATTTAACGCCGCTATGTCAAAAAATCCTGAAAAATATGGAAATATTCGAAGGTTTTTGATCCAAACCCAACCTTGCAGCGTAACTAATTTAAATCTTTGTTCTCCCTAACAAGATTTGTAGACTGGCTGAGCCTTTGGGCTCAGCTTTTTTTTACTCTGCCCCTTAAAATATCGGCCAATGACCGTTCCGTCTGCGCTGTCACTGCCTGCCTGCAGATTTTTACTAAACACTGAAGGGCGCCGGCCGTATTTCACTTTGAACCAAGCGGAGCAAAGCAAATGTCGGATAGCGATAAGACACTGATCAATATACTTTGGGACGGTGCGCGCCTTGAAAAGCAGTTTGATGAAAACCCCTATAGTTTAAGCGCATCGCAATTGAATATTCTGCAGATGCGCAAGAACTTTTGGCAGACATTCGATCCACAAAAAGAGATGAGCCTGCAATAAAGCTCAGAGCTCGCCGCAAAGCGAAGCAACCTCTTTCTGATTCATAATTTGGCTCTTTTTGCCCAAATATGAACCCCAAGTGGTCACACAAAACGGCACGCAATAGGTTAGGAAAACCTTAAGGGTTGGTGGAAATTGACCCGCAACTATGACATCGCCATGATTGATCGCGGTTAAGATCGTACCCACAACGCAGGCAGTCAAAAAGGCTTTCTTTGGCGTTCCATTGCTAAACGCAATATCGCGAAACCGTGTGCTATGTTCTTTGGCCACTCTACCGCCTCTTTTCTCAGATAAACCTAGCATAAATGCGTGCGCAATAAAAGGCAGCTTAGCTTGGCTACGGATAGATGATCCTCAGCCCTCAAGCAGAGCGCGGCGCTGGCCTGCAAAAACGATCTTGTCCCAATCGCGTAATGAAGACTGTTCTTATAAAATTTTAAGGATAAACTAGGGCGAACAATTTAAGTAAGGAACTCTGGCTATGATGCGCATATTCCTGACAGGTCTGATTTTAATGATGGCGCCTGTGCTACATGCCGGTGAGCAGCGTCCCTGTAGCATTATGTTGAAATTTGGCCATGATAAATTTGGCCCCGTTGCGCTGTACAATTTAACCTTGCAAACAACCAACCGCACCGGGCGGGATGTATCCGCCGTTTCCACGTTGTTTTTCAATGGCGACGGGCAATTGCTGGGCAATACCGAATTGTCTTGCATCGGTTCAAATGGGCCTCTTGGCGCAGGGAGTACTGGTGAATGCTCAAAGTTGATGCAAACAATTGATGGAAAAATGATGGAAAAATTTGGCACCGAAACATGGACGGCGGTGGTCAATACCCAACTCGATCAGCTCAACAGTATTCGCCAATGTGAAGTGATTGGGTTCCGCTATTCTGAAAAGCGTAAAGGCGATAAAATAACAAATTCGGGAAATTGACTTGGGTGTTTAAAGCACATCACGTTGCGCTTTTACCGCTTCAAATTTTTTCTCACGCTGCACTTCATGCGGCAAATCCGCAAGTTCCCGAAGTGACTTCAACATCGCTTGCCCGGTTTTTTGGCCGCTGTCCATCTGCAACCCGCCAATATCCAAAATAACCAAATCTGCTGATTTTCGATCAATCTCTAAAAATGCTGCGCTCAACTCTCCTAGTGTGGAGCCAAGCGCAGAGAGTTTGCACAGCACCAACTTATCCCCCTTGCGCAAAGCATTCAGCGCAAGGCGCAATTGCCCGCGCAGGTCCTGAGCTGCGGTTTGTTCTTGATAGATATGCTCTTCTAAACACCCGTAATTTAAGAGCATCGTAACCTGTTCTTCCGCCTGCGATTGCGGTTGAAATAGGGCAATTCTTGAATATCCAACGATCATCAGTGCGCCTTTTTAAGCCTCGTAACCTATACGGCGTTTGATCCGCGCTGTTTAGGCGTTTCTCTATGAGAAACAGACAAAGGCGATCCTGCGGGATAAACTGCGGTGGGCGCGAATTTGCGCGCAACATGCGCCGCTGGCGGCCAAGCTTAAAGGGTCACCCTCGGTTGAAAGGGCTACACCGGTGACCGCTCTGCCTTCCGCGCGACAGCGGCCTCTTGCAGGGCAGCATCTTGCTGAGCAGCACCTTGACGCGCATCGGCAAGTTTTTGTTGTGCCAAAACACGCGCGGCGCGGCTGATTTCAACCAGCACGCTGGTATCTTGTTTTAAACTCTGAGACTTTTCAACAATCGTGTCTGCAACGCGCGAGTCTTGGATGCGCGCTTGGCTGTCTTGAGATGCTTGTTGTTGCGCATATGCGCCCGCCGCTATTCCGTTGATCGTGCTCATTGCCACCCCTCATGATGTACCAGTGGGCTCTGTCACCCTGTAAAACCAGTATCATTTTGCTACGCTTTTTAAGGGATGTAAGTCGCAAACACTAAAAGTCTACTTACGAATACGCATTGCGCAGCCAATAAAGCAGGCCAACTGTCCATTTTTGTCCAAACTGCGCTGATTTCGATCGCTCACATGCCCGCGAAGATAACGCTGTAATGAAACCGATTAGGGTGCAACGCTGAAAACTAATACGATTTAAAACGGCGAGGCGGCTTATTTTTTTGCGGTCTGCGCCATCCGCAATCGTTCCGCAAGGATACGTAATATGCCCTTCACCACGATATGCGAGTCATCCACCATTTTATCAAATTCATCTCGTGACACGAAAAGCAAATCGCATTCGGTCACGGTCAGGGCCGTTGCCATGCGTGATTGATCGCTGACAACACCCATTTCACCGAATAATTCATTATCTCTTACCAGAAAATCAGGATCCTTGGTGCCATTGCTGGGCAAGAAAATTCCAACCGATCCCGACAAAACCAAATACACACCATTGGCAGCATCACCTTTACGAAAGACATGCTTTCCAATTTCCATTTTCAAACGCTTCATTCAGATCGTAACCTCGGTATTTTGAATTGCAAAAGACACTTTATCCGATGTCAGAGTTTCAGAAAGCATGTCAAGTTCTTGATCCGTTCGAGCGGGACTGTGATGGCTGATGGCTAATTTTTTAATCTCTGCCAACTCTGCAAAACTACAGGCCTGTTCGATCGAGGAATGCCCCCATCCTTTGCGCCCGTTTGCCAATTCGTGATCCGTGAACATGCCATCCCAGAGCACAAAATCAGATCCCTCAACAAATTTTAATAAAAACGGCAATTGTTCCTCGAGATATTCATTATCCAGCAAATAAGTGAATTTTCCTCGACTGCTTTGCAGCGAATACCCCATACTGCCGCCGGGATGGTTCAATTCAAACACCTCCAAGCTTAAATTTGGCGCGAGCATTTTTTGTATGGTGCTTATATTTGAAAATTTCAGTTGTTTGAGGATGGTCACGATATCAACGGGAAAATATCCACCCGAAAAATATGTTTGAATGAGGTTTCTAAGAACACTTCTATTGACCAAAGCACTGGCCAGAAAAATATCTTCCTGATGCGCAAACACGCTTCCATTAAATGGCAGACCTTGAATATGATCATGGTGAAAATGGCTATACAAGATAATTGATGTTCGATTTGTATCCAATTGAACGTTTTGAAAACCGGTTCCCGTATCAAGAATAATTTGCATATCATCCGTTAACACTTCGCAACATGACGTGTTGCCGCCGTATTTGGACGTATCAGCTGGTTGGGGGATAGATCCCCGCGTGCCGTGAAGTTTTATTAACACAATGCAGCTCCAATTCGTTGTTTTATATTAATATTAATTTATCTATGCCAAGTCCAACTTTTTTCCACATGGGCTTTATAACGGCAGATTTTCATAAAATGTGGGTTTTTACTATTCTTCTTAAACAAATAATAATTTCCATTCTGGGATTTTCGCTTGCCTCCTGTCAAGTTTATGCCAGTTTCAACGTTAGAAAAGATCGTTTTTGACTGTTTAGGACCGCACGAATGTCAGCCACGCTTGAAGAGATGTTCAATAAAGCCTCTATCTTAGATGTCAGCTTTTTTAATTTTGAAAATGCGATAACAGCGGCTTATTTCGCCGATGCAGAGCTGAACATTGTGAAGGCAAATAAAAATTTCAAAGCCTTATTTCCCAACATTAAAAATATCGAAGGGTTTAATATCCTTGCCCTTCTTGGTCGGCTTGGGGTTTGCGATGAACAAATTGAAGAGTTTTCAAACAGTTTACAGCGCGACAAAAAAGTTCTCATACCACAATTGAAGATTAAAACCTCTGATGCGTTTAAGACATTCTCTTTTCTGGCCACCTTCACCGAAAATGGCACATTCAGTTATTTAAATGGCGTGCAAGGCCAGCTGATTGACCGGACGGAAGAATACCGGCTTCACGAACAAAATCAAACGCTGTTAGCCGAAAACGAAACGACTAATCAACGTCTTAAAGAGAAAAGTGAAAAATTAGAATCAATTGCCAACCGGCTGGCTAAATATTTATCACCACAAGTTTATGAAACCATTTTTTCTGACCGAATGAGGGAAGATCAAAGCTATACGAGAAAAAACCTAACGGTTTTCTTTTCAGATATCGTCAGTTTCACCGATATTTCTGACACTTTAGAGCCCGAAAAGCTTGCACATATCATTAACAGTTATTTGTCTGACATGACCGAGATCGCGATTGCGAACGGGGGAACAATCGATAAATTCATCGGCGACGCTGTTATGGTTTTCTTTGGAGACCCGGACAGCGCCGGAGAAGAAATGGACGGGTTTCGCTGCGTAAAGATGGCGTTAGAGATGCAACAAAAAATCGCGCAAATCAGCAGAAGCTGGAAGTCCAAAAAAGGTATCTCGCATGGGCTTAATGTCCGAATGGGAATTGCCACCGGCTATTGTACGGTCGGTAATTTTGGGTCAAGCCAGCGCTTGGATTATACGGTGCTTGGCAGTCCGGTCAACATGGCGGCACGGTTAGAAAGCCTTTGCCCACCCGGAGAAGTTTTGCTGTCCAAAGACACAGCTTCATTGTTAAACGACCGCGTGAAAACCGCGTTCTTCGACGACTTAAAGGTCAAAGGCTTTTCCAAACCAGTTTCAACGTTTAAGGCCCTGGCGTTAAATGACGCGGCAGATCAAGCGCCGACCGGATTGGTGCATGACAGTGCAAATATTGAGCTTTATGTGAAAAACCCAGAGGATCTTGAATCCATAATTGCAGAGCTGCGCCACTTGGAAATTGAGTTTTCGGCCCAGCTGAAGCGCTCTTTTGATTGAATGTGAAAAAGCGCTTCGCGGCTACCCAATTAATCAGCGGTTGCTTCATCATAGCGGCTGACGGCGCAGAAAATTCCAAAAGCTTTGTATTTTGTATTATTGTCAGCGCGGTTTGTCTAAAAGGTATTTATTTCGCCTCTGGGATGCGAAGTCTTTATTCCTATATAAGAGCGTTTCTGGAAGGCTGTTTTGCATTATGTCTGCGCCGTGGAGGGTCGCTCTGGCAACACTCACCACGCGTTGTGGTTGTTTATTTTAGCGCTGTGAGGGGTTTTGGCGTGGGATCACGAGAGCAGCTGGCGGCTGGGCGGGTTTTATTTGTTTTATAGGGGTGCTTTTTGTGGGTTTGCGTTGGGGTTCTGTGTGCGAGGCCATGCATGTTTATCGCTCTTATGAGTATGATTTAAGCGCCTGTTCTAGCAAACGCGCATGCAGATTTATCTTA